>PMUP01000042.1 GCA_003166865.1 Bryobacterales bacterium | reverse complement strand
GGGACCAGCCGGAGACTTCGCTTTCACGGATCCTTTGGATGGCACGAACTATCCAAGCTGCAACTTGGCAAGCAATAACATGGCTGCTGTGCTGGTGGGCGAATGGAATGGCGAAACGTCACTGACTGTGCTGGAGAACGGAAGCTGACATGCTCTACTATCCGCAGCTCACCACTGGGTCCATTTCACAGTTCCCGGTTACCCGCACTGTCAATATGCGGACAGTGGCCAATCAACTTCCGAGCGGCTTCACGATCCGGATGGCCGATACCGGCGCGCAGAAGGTGCAGTGGCGGCTGGTATATTCGGATCTCACCGATGGCGAGCGAGCTTCCCTCGAGGGCCTGTTTGAAGCTTCGGCTGGCCAACTGAATACATTTACGTTCCTAGATCCCACCGACAATCTGTTGATGTGGAGCGAGGACTGGACGCAATCGGTGTGGACGCCCGATGCGCTGTTACAGTTCGCCGGCGGAGTGGCGGACCCGCTAGGAGGCAGCGCGGCGATGCAACTCACGAACACCGCGCAAACTACGCAACAGATCGTTCAGAATACAAGCGGACCAAGTTCGTTCGTGTACTGCTTCAGCGTGTATGTACGGAGCAATGTGCCTGCCGCGATTCAGCTGGTTGTGACCGCGACGGGACAAACCACTTTAACGGCTGTAACGACTGGAGCTTCGTGGAAGCGGGTGACGACCTCTGGCAGCCTCTCGGTTCAGCAAGAGGGGATTGGCTTCGGCGTGCAACTTCCGGCAGGCGTCCAAGTGGACGCGTTCGGCGCTCAAGTGGAAGCACAGCCTGGGGCGGGGTTGTACAAGCAGACTATCGACCTCGGCGGCGTCTATTCGAGCACGCGGTTTTCTTCCGACTTACTCGCAGTAACGGCCACCGCGCCGAACCAGCACTCCTGTCAGATCGGCTTGATCAGCAGTCTGTGACGCGACAGCAGAACGGAGAGCCTCTCGCACAATGACGACGATCGAAGTTTTGAAAGAGCTGGAGGTTCCCGGCACGCCACTGCTTTTGTTTAATTGTACGTTGCCAACCGGCGACGTTCAGTACTGGAGCACTCACAACGTCACGGTGAATGGCCAGCAATACTTGAGCCGCGTGCTCAAGCACAATATCTTCGATCTGAACTCCAGTCCAGAAGCCGCGACCGACGGCGTCTCCATTGTCTCCATCACACTTGCCAACGCGGACTCGTTTCTTTCCTCGATTGAGCGCAACATTGGATGGAAAGGATCGGACTTGGTGGTCACCTTTTTGTTTTTCGACCTGACGAGCCAAGTGGCGGCGTCGAACAGCCAGGTAGTGTTCCGTGGAATCGCAAACCCGCCGGATCAATCCACTGAATCGACCTTGCGTCTCAGTTTCACCAACACCCTGAACTTACAGCGGGTATTCTTGCCTGCGATCCGCATTCAAAAGACGTGCCCGTGGAACTTTCCAAGTACGGCGGCGCAGCGGCAGCAAGCAGTCAGCGGAGGAATCGAAGGCGTGTTTTCGCCCTTCTATCAATGTGGATATTCACCGGATCAGACCGGGGGCGTGGGGAACATGAATTCGGGCGCCCCTTACACCACCTGCGATTATTCGCGTGCGCAATGCCAACAGAGGGGGATGTTCAACGCCGACAATCAAAATAACGTGACTCGAAGGTTTGGCGGCATTGAATTCGTGCCGGCGTCGATCATTGTGCGCACCTACGGCTCGAAAACATCGCAATTATCCAGCCCCCTGCCGAATCAAGCTCTCTATAATGACTTCGTTCCGCTGATTTACGGGACCGGATGGTATCAGCCGCCGATTGTCCTGGCTCTAAACGATGGGAATCTCACACACTTCGAAGTGCTGTTGGGAAGTGGGCAGATCAGCAGTGTCATTGCGGTTATCGTAAACAACACTCAGATCCCGGTCGGAGTGAACGGGACAAATATGACGGCGACGGGCTGGTACAACATCATCAGTTATGGAACCAGGAATGGCAGCTTCAATCCGGACTTCAGCAATTCTGCCGGACAGCCGTTAGGCGATCCCTACGGAAGCATGGCATTTATGTCGGTGGTTGTGCCCAACGCGATTTCCAATGGAACCTCACTGCCCGACGTGGAGGTCCTGATTCAAGGTCTCCAAGTCGCGCAATTTGATTCCAGCGGCAATTACATAAGCAATGTCTTTACCAACAATCCAGCCTGGGTGATGCTAGACGCACTGCTGCGCAGTGGTTGGAACCTCTCGCAATTGGATCTTGCAACCTTTTCGGCCGTCGCGCTGCGATGCAACGCGCTGGTCCCCACAGTGGATGTTAACGGGAACAGCACCACCATTCCTCGCTATCAATGTAATCTTCTGCTGACAGGGAGCCGGAGCGCCGGCGACATCGTTCGCGGCATTCGGACCGCCTCGGCGACGTATCTCAGTTTTGATTCCAATGGACTGATTCAGCTTAATGCGGAGGACACGCTGGCGAACCAGCAGCCAACGCAGTCGGCAAGCAGCAATAGCACCGCAGAGTTGAACGGCGGATGGCCGGCCTATGAATTCGGCGACGATGCGTTTTCAGGCATCGTGCGCAGCGCCAACGGGACGCCCTCGCTCACGGTAACGTCGCAGAGTATAGCCAATACTCCGAACCAATATACCGTTGAATTCCAAGACGAGTTCAATGATTACCAGCAAGATAGTCTATCGTTAGTGGATATCGATGATGTCGTGCTAACGGGGCAGCAGGTTACCGCTACACTAACGGCGCTTGGCCTTCCCAATTTCGATCAAGCCAACCGCGCGGCGGCGCTTCAGTTATATAAGTCGGTGAACGGCAACACGTATATCCAGTTTGAGACCAGCGTGAAAGGCGTGGGGCTAAAGCCCGGCGACATCATCACGTTGACTTACGCAAGGGAAGGCTTCAGTCGGCAGCCATTCAGGATCACCAAGCTATCTCCCGGGGTCAATTTCATTACGGCTGTCATCGCTGCACAGATCCATGACGACGCATGGTACACGGTGGTCAACGCGGATGCGGGAGGATCGGGGCGCCAGCCTGGCTCCGAGGTTGGACTGCCGAGGCCGCTTGTGGGCAGCGTGCTCGATAGCAATGGAGTGGAGCAGTTTGGAATCTCGGAAACCTCCACGGAGAGCACGGATGGCAGCGTTACCGAGACTTTATCGGTCTCCTTCTCCGTCCCAGCAAAGCCGGCAGCAAGCTCAGCCGGCATACCGCTGATGGGACTGAACGCTCAGGTGAGTAACAGTGGGGGAACCTTGGCAGGTGGGCAAGTTCTGTATTACGGAGTGAGCGCGGTTGACGCGAACGGGGCCGAGGGCGGGCTCTCGTTTATCGCAACGGTGAACGTACCGGCAGGCGACAACACGAACCAGGTTACTCTGGTTAGTCTCAGCTGTTCGCCGGCTGCTGTCTCTTTTGATGTTTATCGTGGCCCTAATCCCACGCAAATATTGCGAATCGCCAGTAATGTTGCGATCGCCGGCCAGTTTATCGACTCGGGGCTAACTGCATTGTTACAGGGTCCGCCAGACCCTAATTACGATCACGCCAATTTCAATTGGCGCTTGGAGCTGCAACCTCCCGAGCCAGTAGACATATTCTCGGCGACCACCGTCGGTAAAAGCACGCTGAACATGGTGGTGAACCTGTACAACGGCGCCACTGTGAGAATCACTACGGGGACCGGAGCAGGACAGGAGCAGACTATAGCCTCCAACACGGCCACCACGCTCACCATCACGACGCCCTGGAGCATCCCGCCGGATACCACGAGCTTCTTCCTGATAGCTGACTCCGCTTGGCAGTTTGGAGCCTCCAGCAACGCATCGCCGGTCTCGTTTGCCGTGCCGAATCGCCAAGGGGTGACCGTTCATGTTTCCGGGCTGGCCGCGAACGTCCTGAACCAGGAATGCGCGTATGCATTGTCGCCCCTCACGCGCTGGACAATCACGGGCTCGACCGGCACCGAGGTCGATACCGCCGTTTCAGGACCGCCCGTTTTCGGCCTCTACTCGATCGGCGCCGGCAGCATTGAGGTGCTGGGAATTGCGTTCGCCAGCTTAGACAATACCTTATCCATCAGCGCAGGCACGTTAACGCTGGCATATTGGGACGAGTTGAACGGTCCTTCGACCGTTTTGTTAAGCGCCGCGATGGGCACGAGCGATACGTCGTTGACCGTGGCTACCGCAGTGTCGGCGTCCAGCGGCGCTCTGTTGCAGATTGACACGGAGGTCATGATCATCCAACAGAGCCTGACAAACAGCACAACTGTTCCCGTCACTCGGGCCTCTCACGGCACCACGGCGGTGGTTCACACGGCCCAAACCGGCGTCTACCTTCTTGCGGAAAAGATCCTCATCATGCCGTTCGCGCAGGACTTCTTTGGGAGTCCGGCCAGCGGTAGCTATGCGTTTCCGATCACCATTCCCGATGTCCGGATCGCAGCCGGCGAGTTGTTCATGACTAACTCAAGAGGCAACAGCAGCGTGGCCGCTGAGTCGTTCACTGACACCACGGACTTCGGGCTTCGAACCCTTTTGGGAGGGCAACTGACTATTCAAGTGGAAGGTCCTCTGGCGATTCAGACCAACGCGGCGCCTCCGCTTGTGGTGGACACTTCGTGTTCGGTGCGGGACGTTTCCGCTGTTGTGCAGGACGCGCCCACCGGAGCGCCGGTAACCATGCAAGTGACCCAGAACGGAAATGTCTATTGCGAGCTCACAATCGCTACTGGCGCGACCGTATCGAACGTCGTGGACGGCTTTGCGCTCGGGCCGTTGCAGGCTCAAGCAATCATCGGCCTGAACATTACTTCCGTGGTGCAGACCTCAAACACACAGCCAGGCTCGGATCTGACCGTGACCATTCGACTATAGACATTCTGAAACATGCCCGCGACTTTGCAAATGCTGCAGCCCGATGGGGATCTGCAATGCTACTTCTTCGAGCCATCGGCCATTGCCGCTCTGAGTTCAACCAGCGCAACCGGGTTCACAGTATCAGGCACCTGGCGGCAGCAGTTTGACTGGGCGGTAATCGAGTGGAATCGCGACAACGTTTTCGAGCACCCCGCGTTTCGCTCCTTGCCCAATGGTGATCTCAGCGGATTGACGTTGAGTTACCAGGAGACACGGGAAAATTGCATCCCATTGGATTCCGATTTGTATGCTACGGTCAATTGGCCCACTCTTCGAATCTGGGCTAACAACGGCAGCGGCGAACAAATCTACCAAATCCCGCTGACGACTTACGCGGTACCTACCCAGGGCAGTTATCAAAGCGCCACCGTGCAGTTCACCCTGGGCGGGACAGTTACTGCTGGAGACTATGTCGGCATCGCATTTCTATCGGAGCATTATCCGTATTTAATGAATACGGGTGACACGCTGGCCTTCGCGATTCAGAACATCGTCGCGGGAATTAATGCCTTTTCGCCAACCATGCAGGCCTCAGCCTCAGGTACGACGATCACAATTACCTACCTTGGTACGGGCCTTCCCACCAACAGCACTACCGGTGCGAATGGAAATATAGTCGGCGCGTACACGTATGTCTCGGGCAGCCAGACAGAACAATGGGATGCGCCCTCAAGGCTATTTTCGGGTGGGACGTCGCCATCCCAGTGGCAAATCACTTTGCCCTTCGCGACACTGGCGGATCCCGTGCTCGGCGTCGTTCCGGCCACTGCAATCCGAAAGCTGCGATGGACGTATTCAGCTGCTCTCCAGGCCGGCGCCTTCGTGCGCAGCGAATTTCAAGTGGTGGTATCCAACTGGACGGTCACTGGCAGTGGGCGGAGCTACTCGATCGCCGGTCCGGGAAGCCAGCGTATCGAGGATGATTCGAATCAAGTGCAGTATACGGGTACGTGGACCACCGGGAATGGAAACTACTCCGGCGGCACGATTCATTCCACCAGCGTGACTGGATCGAGTATTAGCTGCACTTACACGTCTTCACAAGATCACTCTCTATACTTAGGAACCAGGCTTGTAGACCCCGGTACGCTGATCTCTATTGTTGTCGACGCGGGCAGTCCCTTTACCGTGAACTTGAACGTCCCCAGCGAAGACGTCCTGATTCGAACTCTGCTAGGCCAGCTCGGTTCGGGAACACATACTGTGACCGTTACACAGGTTGGCGACACCGGAGCTTACTTCTATTTTGACTTTCTTGAGATCGCCATCCCGTCGACGACCCTGCCCACTGAGACAACTGAGATCAAGCTCGCCGCCGCTACGGATTGGGATACGAACCATTCCCTTGCGCTGGCGCCGGAACGCACGGCCGGTATGATTTACGCTCTTGGCTTCCGGGCTCGCGTGAATCATTATGCGGGCGCGCTGTGGTTTTATGAGCTGAACTGCGTCGGCCAGCAATACGCGTCCGCCGCCGTTACCTTCTCTGGGTCCCCGGATCCGAATCTGATTACTCAAATCATTCTCGGCACAACTGGTCAACCTTCTTCGACCGACAACATCATCGAGCACCTGAATCTTATCGGCGACACCACGGAGACCCTGGCGTTAGCCTTCGCGCTTCAGTTTAATAACGGCTATACGGGGGTCTGGGCGCAAGCCAGCGGCAGCCAGGTCACGATTTATTCGCGCGCCATGGGCACGGACGGTAATGCCATCACCCTCGCTACCAGTGCGAACACCACCGACCTGACCATCACCACCTCTGCTTCCGCACTGTCGGGCGGCGTGGATGGCAACTGGTACACCGACCTCGAAGTGGTGCCCCGCATGAACCGCGCGGCGCGCGACTGGAGTCAGAGTTATTTTACAGCGCTGGTCGGCTATGGATTCGATGCGACCGCGTCATTCAGTATGGAACTCGGCAATGGCGATCCATCCGCCGGTGCCGGCATCGCGCAAGTTTATCCCGACAACGTCGCCGTGATAGTCAGCACTCCCGCGCTGCAAACCAACTTCTCGCCGACCAGCGCCGCTTTTTGGCAACAGGTATATCTGGACATGGCGACCGTGCTGACTGCCGCTGGACTGACACCGTATCTGCAATTCGGCGAAGTGCAGTGGTGGTACTTTCCCGATGACGGCTCGGGAATGCCGTTCTACGACGCCTACACAACCAGCACGTTTGAAGCGCAATATGGCCAGCCGATGGCCGTGATCACGAGCAACACCGTCGACCCCACAACAGTTCCGCAGGAAGCTGTTTTCCTGCCGGGCCTGATCGGCAGCTTCACCGCCCAGATGCGCAGCTTCGTTCGCGCCACTTATCCGAGCTGCCGGTTTGAGGTGCTGTATCCGCCCGACGTGAACGCTTTCCCGCTCACCAGCGTCATCAATTATCCAACCACCGACTGGATTCCCGCCAATCTGAATTGCCTGAAGACGGAGAGCTTCACTTACACCTACGACCGCAATTTAGACATGGCTGTTGAATCCATGGATTCCGTAGACGTCTACGGATTCACACCCTCCGAGCGGAGTCATCTGGTAGGTGTCAGTGACCCCTCCACAGCGTGGCTCAAAGAGGTGAGACTTGCCCAAGCAAAAGGCTTCGAATCCGTCGTGCTGTTCGCGCTCGACCAGATGTGCCTGGTGGGCTACTCTCTGCCACTCTCGACTGGTATGCACCGCAGCGCGCATCTAGGTTAACCCCAGCGCCGCGCGGCGCCTTCGCGCTACAGTGAATGTGCGTCGTGATCTCAGTCCAAAACGTCTCCAAGGTTTATCATCTTTACCAGCATCCCTTCCACCGTGTCCTTGGCGCATTGGCGATTTCCAGAAGACAGAAGGCCGAGTTTTGGGCTCTGCGAAACATCAACTTGCGCGTCGACAAGGGTGAAGTGTTCGCGCTCCTTGGACCGAACGGGTCGGGAAAGAGCACTCTGCTGCAAATCATTAGTGGCATCCTGCAGCCCACCAGCGGCCGGGTACACTGCTCCGGGCGCATCGCGGCGCTGCTCGAACTAGGCGCCGGCTTCAATCCCGAATTTAGCGGCCGCGAAAATGTGTATCTCAATGGCGAGATCCTGGGATTGTCCCGCAAGGAGCTGGACCAGGCCTTTCCTCGCATCGAAGCCTTCGCCGAAATTGGGCAATTCATGGACCGCCCTGTAAAAGAGTACTCCAGCGGAATGTATGTGCGCCTCGCATTTTCCACCGCGATTCACGTCGACCCCGAGGTCTTGATTGTGGATGAGGCGCTCGCCGTCGGCGACGCGATCTTCGCCAGCAGGTGCGTGCAAAAGTTCGAGGAGCTTCGGCGCAAGAAGGTCACCGTATTCCTGGTCTCGCACGATCTCGGCTTGATCAAACGCCTGGCCGATCGCGCGGCTTTCATGCTGGATGGGCGAATCGTCATGCAAGGCGCTCCCAAGGACGCCGTCAATCAGTACGTCGGCTTCGTGCTCGATCGCGAACGTGCCAGCCAGGAACGAATCTCGGGCCTGCCGGAAGAAGCACTCGCAGCCAAGAGCAGCTTTCGTCATGGAGACGGCGCCAGCCGCGTGATAGACGTGCAAATTCTCAACTCCGCCGGCGAAGTCTGCCGCGCTTTCCGCCCGGGAGAATCCATCATCCTCCGTATCCGCGCCGCGTTTCAAAAGCCGGTCTCGAACCCGGTGGTCGGCATCCTCATCCGCAATCGCATCGGCATGGATATTTTTGGAACAAACACTCGCCTGGAACGCGCCGAACTCGGAGACTTTGAACCAGGTGAAGAAATTGAAGTCGAGTTTGAACTGGATTGCCTGCTCAGCCGTCAAGAATATACACTGACGGTTGCCGTGCAGTATTGGAACGGTCTTAGCCAGGATTGGCTGGATGACGTGCTCGAATTCCGCGTGGAAGATACCAAGGATGTCGCGGGTGTGTTGAACTTGAATACGCGCGTGCGCCATCACAGAGTTGTCGCGGCCACCAATCACGAGCGAAGCCATGCACATTGACGATATCCAAGCGGCACTGCGCGAAGAACATTTGGACGGCTGGCTGTTTTTCGACCACCACCAGCGGGATCCTCTCGCCTACCGCATTCTGAAGCTGAATTCGAAACAGGTCGTGACCCGCCGCTGGTATTACTTCATCCCCGCCCACGGCGATCCGCGAGGCTTGGTTCACGCCATCGAGTCCGGTGTTCTGGCGGGACTGCCGGGCGATGTGCGCAAGTATTCCAGTTGGAGCGCTCAGCTAGATGGGCTGCACCGATTGCTGGCTGGCAGCCGCAAGATCGCGATGCAGTATTCGCCCAACTGCTCCATCCCCTATGTCTCGCTCGTCGATGGAGGCACCATCGAGTTGGTTCGCGCCGCGGGTGTCGAGGTGGTCACCTCCGCCAACCTGGTCCAACTTTTCGAAGCGCGCTGGACAGCCGAGCAGCTCGAGATGCATCTGGAGGCCGGCCGCCGGGTTGATCGCGTTCGCGCGGAAGCGTTTCAGAAGATCGCCGCCGCTCTCGATGCTCGGCAAACCATCACCGAGTGGGACGTGAACCGCTTCATTCGGGCCGGCTTCGAAGAGTCCGGCTTGATCACAGATCATGGGCCCATCGTTGCGGTCAATGCCAACATGTCGAATCCGCATTATGAGCCCGAGCCGGAAGGCAGCCGCCAAATCCACAAAGGCGACGCCGTGCTGATCGACATGTGGGCCAAGCTGGATCAGCCGTCTGCAGTGTTCTATGACATTACGTGGACTGGATACTGTGGCCTCACTCCGCCCTCCGCTCTTGAAAACATATTCGAAATCGTCCGCGATGCCCGCGATCGCGCCATCCATCGAGTCCAAAGAGCCGTCGCCACCGCCGAAGTTCTGCATGGCTTCGACGTTGATGACGCCGCTCGAAGTTATATCAAGGAGCAGGGCTTCGGCGAATACTTCGTCCATCGCACCGGCCATTCGATTGGCGAAGAGGTGCATGGCACCGGCGCCAACATGGACAACCTGGAGACTCACGACGAGCGCAGAATCATCGCCGGAACCTGCTTCTCGGTTGAGCCGGGCGTCTATCTCCCTGAATTCGGTATCCGCTCCGAAGTAAACGTCTACGTCGGCGGCACGGAGGCGCGAGTCACTGGCGAAGTCCAGCAAGAACTCGTTACTATTGAGTGACGGTAGTAGGACTCGAATCGGGCGCTGCCGCTCGCCCCATGACGGCGAGCCAAGCCCCGTTTTATCAATATGTTTCCCGCCCTTAGACTCCCTGGCAATCGACCCGATAGGAAATTTCGATTGGACCTGACTCCTTTGGCTCGCTACCCTGAATTATGGCAACCGTTCACATGATGGAGCCCGTGAGTTCGCACGTCGATTTGCTACATCGCATTAGCAATATCGTGAGCTCGGAGTTGTCTCTCGACGAAATGCTCGGAGAGATCGTTGGACTTACCGTTCAGGTGACTGACTGCGATGCTTGTCTCGTCTACCTCTTGGATCGTGATTCCGACGAAGTCGTTTTGCGCGCCTCGCAGGTGCCGCATGCGGCCGCGCTCGGCAATCTACGCATGAAGGTTGGTGAAGGCGTTACTGGATGGGTCGCGGAGCACAAATCCGTCGTCGCCTTATCCTCCAAGGCAGGTGCGGACGCCCGCTTCAAACGCTTTCAAACCCTGGTGGAGGACACCTACGAAGCCTTCCTGTCGGTCCCGCTGGTGAGCGGGGGCGATGTCATCGGTGTCATCAACGTGCACCATCGCGAGACCCACAATCACAACGGCGAGGAGATCTCCTTGTTGACGTTCGTCGGCGAGCAGATGGGCGGCGCGATCTCCAAATCGAGCCTGTCGGAAACCAACGCCCGCCTCATGGAAGAGACCCTCGAGATGCGGCGCCAGCTCGAAACACGCAAGCTGGTGGAGCGCGCCAAAGGCATCTTGCAGCAGCGGCACGGCCTCTCGGAAGAAGAGGCTTACCTGCGCCTTCGCAATGAGAGCCGCCGGCTCCGCCGCCCCATGAAGGAACTGGCCGAGGCGATCATTCTAGCCGAGGACCTGAGCCGCAAAACCGAGTCCGCCAACTAATCGATACTTAAATGACAGTGGGGCGGACGCCCTCGTCCGCGCCGGACCCCCGGTCCGGCTTTGATCCAAGAGTCTCGCCAGCACCCTGCGCATTCGTGCCTGCACGCCGAGACTCGCCTCGACAACGAGCGTAATCCGTCCCCGAGCTATTGTCGGCGTTTTGCACCTGTGGTCATAAAATATCGTTCAACAAATCACTCTGTTAATGCTTTCCGCTTGCATTGGATACTGCTTTGGTCTATTATTCACCGAGTCGTTTTTGTTTTCGGAGGGCGAGGAACGGGTGAATTGACGTAGATTAGCTTGCCAATTTGACGCCCAGTTCTTGCCGATTGTCGTGAGGAATACACTGAACAGCACAACAATCGCTCGTATGTTGGTCTGTTTGGCTGCGGCTTTTTGCCAGGCGCCAGTACGCGCATGGTCCAGCCGGCGGCATTGAGGCCGTTCCATGAAGCTTAACGGTGGATTGATCGCGGGGTTAGCGGTGGTTCTGGCGTTCCTCGGAGTTTCGAATCTACCGAAGAACTCCGAAAGCCCGGGTGCAACGGAGTCGAAGAAATCCACCCTCCCGTCTGGTAACAGGGCGGCAGATTCCAAGCCGGAGCCATACTCTCCTTGTATGGAGATCGGCGATCGGCTGCGGCGCTTTGTAAACACCACGGACACAACAGCGATCGAAACCTGGAAGCTCCCTCTTTCCTGCTACAAGAATGGGAAACGTCCAGACACGGCAGTCAAAAATGTGGAAGCTTTGCCTAACGTCGGCTTTGCTGTCGCCACCGTTCCTAATCCCGTTTCGACGCATCTGCCACTGCTGTTCGATCGACTGGTTGAGACTATTCAGCAAGCTGCTCAGGACGACGACTACTCGTACGATGGGTCATGGTTCCCTTGGGAGGATACCACCAAAGAGTATTCTTCACTCGCCGACCAGCAAAAAGCGAAGGAACTGCAAAACATCCAACAAGACCAGCCGGGCGTGATGGTATTTCGGCCGTCGGTACGCAAGGTAGACAAGGACCAGCCTGACAAACCCTACGACCCCGACAACCCCTACGACTACGGGCTGATTATCTTTCTGGTCGGCGAGCAGCCAACAGGTGGCTTAAACGATAAACAGTTCGAAAATGCGTTGGCGTGGATCAAACAGCTCGAAGGGTTTTCTGAACAACGGCCACTACGCATTCTGGGTCCGACATTCTCCGGGTCGCTTCCTTCTCTACAGCGCGACCGGAGTCCGTGCTCAAACCCGAGATGGAAATGCACGTGTCCAGCGGCACGGTCTCCTCGGGCTCCAGTTACCAGTCGTTCAAGGCATGGATAAAGACGCACGGGAACGGGTCCTACTTCCGGACTGCGCAGGAGGACGATTCCCTTATCGTGGAGCGTTTTTGCCGGTACCTGAGCGATCAACAATACCATCTGAAGTACGTCGCAGTCCTTTCCGAAGATGAAACGGCGTTCGGCGGAGCGAACAACGACACGAACAAAGGAACGGACGACGATATACGCGCCACTGGCAAACTAGACCAGTAAACGCCGCGTGACCGGCGTAGCTGGCGGAGCAAAACCAGGCCGCCAGGAGACTGGTTCCATCGAACATTCCCACGGGCTTATGTTTTGTGGAACACCTGAGGGGTGTACACAGTGGAGCTGTATGCGCGCGTTCGACGAGCCGTGGTCGTCGACAAGATGAGCGAGCGCGAGGCGGCCAAGCAGTTTGGGCTGGCTCGCGAGACGGTGCGGAAGATGCTGCGCTACTCGGTGCCTCCGG
>PMUP01000097.1:342454-399888 GCA_003166865.1 Bryobacterales bacterium | reverse complement strand
CAAATGGGTGATAGGAAGGTATTAACGGTTAGATGTGGCAGAAGGTTTAGTTCCCTTGTAGAAGAGGAGATAATCTGGTTACAACGTGGTGAAGGTTTGCAGGGCTTGTCATTCGGGGATTGTCGATGACGCAGCGGTCTGTCAGTGTTGCGGGTTGCAGCAATTAATAGTACCCGCGGTACCGACCATGCTGCACCGCGTTTGGAATTTTGCGGCGATCTGCGTGGCCGTGCTCGGCGTTGTGTCAGCCTCGTTGGCGGTAGGGGTGGTGCGGCACCACAGCTCGCAAGCCGCCCGGAACCCGCCGAAGCTTCTCCTTCGATCCAATCGCAATATTGTCTATCGAAGGTCCGTCGTCCTTGAGGAAGAAACACGCAAGGTATACCCCTACTCCATCGTGCCAGGTGGCGCGAGAACGGTGGACGAAGCCAAGCTGGCCATGCTCAGACCGGACGTCCGGGCCAACTACGCCAACATGGACTTTGCAAAGCTCCGCGAAGTGAAGTTGACCACCAAGCTTTCCGGATACGTCTCGTACCGCTATGGAGACAAAATCTATTGGACCGCCAAGAAGCTCACGATCCGCGCCGGCGAGACGGTCTTCACGGACGGTGTACACACGGTCCGCGGGCGCTGCCTGAATTGCTATTCCGCCCTTCCGATGTTGCCGATCCGCCCCAATGAGCCATCCCAGAAGGTGCTGGACGAACCCGTGGATGTGCCAGTTTTTGCGTACAAGTTTCCGCTGTTGCCCGTGGAAACTCCAGCGCTGCCGGCCCCACCCGAAGAATTAACTCCCGCGGTTCCGATCTTGCCGACCGGCGCGGGCACGCCGATCACGCCCGGCGGGGGCATCTGGTTTCCGATTCTCCCCATCATCCCGCCGATCCACCACCACCCCGGGAGCCCAACCAGCCCAACCACTCCGACATCGACAATAACTCCGCCTCCTCCACCCCCTCCGCCTCCTCCGCCTCCCCCCGTGGCCGTCGTGCCGGAGCCGAACTACGCCTGGCATCTGGTGGCAGGAGTCTTGGCCTTGGCCCTGACTCATGGCTTGCGGAGGCGCGTCAGCTTGAGGCTGCCGAACTTGTCCAAAGAGAATCGCCAGCCGGGTGGGACGAGCGTGGTTGAGCCGTAGTCCAGTACCAGCGCTGGCCCCGCAACACGTGCGGCACTGAGATTTAAACGCGGGTACACCGGAGTGTCGCGCCAGGCGCCGGCGCTGTGGATGCGGCGCGAGGCGGGCGTTCCCGCGCTGCGGGCCGCCGTGCGTTTCGAGATCAATCTTGGTTTCTCGACCGCCAGCCGGGCGCGGACGCGAATGGTGACAATCTCGATGGTGCGCTCGGGATTCGAGTAACCATACACGCGCTGGTGTTCTTGATGGAACGGCGCCGCCGGATTATCGGCCCGCCAAGGTACCGTCAGCTCGTAGCTTTGGCCGGTGTAGCGAATATCGGCCGAGCGAATGAGCTCCGCGCCGGGTAAATCTTTTTGCGCGATCCGCTCCAGGCGCGTGAACTCGCGTTCGAGATCCGCGCGATTCAGTACGCCGGCGGCATAATCTCGAACACGATCAGAGAGCAGCATGCCGAGAGCGGATAAGGCCCCGGCGTGCTCGGGAACAAGTACGGTTTGGATGCCGAGCTCTTGCGCGATATCGCAAGCGTGCAGGCCGCCGCAGCCGCCGAAGGCGACTAAAGCAAAATCTCGCGGGTCGTGGCCGCGCTCAACGGATACCAGGCGTATGGCCCGTTCCATATTGGCGTTTGCGACGCGCAGAATACCCTGCGCCGCGGCGATGCGGCTGATCTTAAGCGCGTGCGCGATCAAATCCACCGCGGTTGCGGCTCGGTCAGGTTCCAGGCGCATCCCGCCGCCAATGAGCTGGTCCCTGTCGATGCGGCCCAGCACCACATGCGCGTCGGTTACCGTGGGACTGCTGCCCTTGCCATAGCAGGCCGGTCCCGGATCGGCGCCCGCGCTTTCGGGACCCACGCGCAGCAGCCCGCCTTCATCCACGCGCGCAATGGAGCCGCCGCCCGCGCCCACCGTGTGGATATCGAGCATCGGAATGCGAACCGGAAGTCCGCCGATGGAAGCCTCCAGAGTTTCGCGCGGATGGCCGTCGCAGAGACTTACATCCGTTGACGTCCCGCCCATATCGAAGCCCAGAATTCGCGAGAAGCCCGAGAGCTTGGCTACTTCGAGCGCGCCAACCACGCCGCCGGCGGGTCCCGAAAGCACGGTGCGGACCGCGTGCTTACGGGCTTCTTTTGCGGACATGAAACCGCCGTTCGATTGCATGATCGCGATTCGATGGCGCTTCACACCCATCGTACCGGCGCGTTCGAGTTCGCCGAGATATTTGTCCATCAGTGGGCCGACATAGGCGTTGATCAGCGTGGTGGAGGAGCGCTCGTATTCGCGGAATTCCGGGCAAACATCGTGCGAAGTACACAGATAACCCAGACCTTCCAGCTCCGCCGCGACGCGCTTTTCGTTCTTAGGATTGCGATAGGCGTGAAGGAAGCAGATGGCGATGGATTCCACGCGGGCGCGGCGCAGGCGAGTTTTCAAGCGCGCGATTTCAGCGGCCGATGGCGATTGAGCGATCGTGCCATCGAACCAGGTTCGCTCGCGCACGCCGAAACACATGGACCGAGGGATGATGGGCGATCGCAGCACGGGCGTCAGGTTATAAAGCTCCGGGCGATTTTGGCGGCCGATATGGATCACGTCTTCGAAGCCGGCCGTGGTGACCAGCGCGGCTCGTGCACCTTTGCGCTCCAGTAAGGCATTCGTTGCGACGGTTGATCCATGAATGACCTCGTGAATGACTTCGGCGCGTGCGCCGCCCGCTTGAGCCAGCCCGGCGAGAATTACCTTGGCCGGAGACCGCGGATCCGAGCGCAGCTTGAACGTTTCGAGGGAGCCGTCGTCATGCACAACAATGAAGTCAGTGAATGTTCCTCCGGAGTCGATTCCGATGCGCATCGATTTTCGGTCATGATAGCAGTAGGGTGATCGAGCTAGCCAGCGTCAGCAAAGTCTTTCTAGGGAAGCGCACGGTTACGGCGCTCGAGAATGTGGATCTATCGATCAGCCGCGGCGAAATGGTGTCGATCGTGGGGCCGTCGGGCTCGGGCAAGTCGACGCTGCTGAACTTGATCGGCGGATTGGACACGGCATCGTCGGGCGAAATCGAAATCGACGGCCGGCGTTTGAGCGGGCTCTCCGACGACGAATTGACACGCCTGCGCCGCGACAAGATCGGATTCATTTTCCAATTCTTCAATTTGCTGCCGACGCTGACGTGCCAGGAGAACGTCTCGATCCCACTCCATCTGCGCGGCTGGCCCAAAAAGAAAATCGAGGAACGCGCGAACGAACTGTTGAACCTGGTGGGCTTATCCCCGCGCCGGGAGCACTTGCCGGACGAGTTGTCGGGCGGCGAGCGCCAACGTTGCGCCATCGCGCGCGCGCTTTCGGTGTATCCGCCGGTCTTGCTGGCCGATGAGCCCACGGGTAATCTGGACACGCACACGGGCGCCGAGATTCTGGCGTTGATTCGCGATCTGCACGAGCGGCTGGGTTCGACGGTTTTGATAGTCACGCACGATATTCACGTGGCCGAGAGCTGTGCGCGATTAGTTGCGTTGCGTGACGGGCGCATCGAAGAAGATCGCGCGGGCCGTCTTAAGTACGGAGTGCCAGGCGTACCGATCCATGATCCTGCTGAAACTCATTAGCTGGCCGTACGTCCGGCAGCACCTGCCGCGCTGGCTGCTGACCATCGCGGGAATTGTGCTGGGCGTCGCGGTGTTTGTCGGCATCCACACCGCCAATCAATCCGTGGTGTACGCATTTCATCAGACCGTGGATCGCATCGCGGGATCCACGCAGTTGCAGATCTCGGCCGGCGAAACCGGATTCGACGAAACTGTTTTGGACCACGTGCAGGCCGTGCCGGAAGTGCGCGTCGCGGTGCCGGTGATCGAAGCGGTGGTGAGCACCGGCGTTCAAGGGCAGGGCAATCTCCTGATCCTGGGCGTCGACATGACGGGCGATCGCAGCCTGCGCGACTACGATCTGGAATCGAGCGGTGCTGACGATGACATCGACGATCCGCTGGTGTTCCTCGCCCAGCCCGATTCGTTGATGGTGACCGACACCTACGCGCGCGAGAATCACCTGGGGCCAGGCGCCAAGGTGCCCATGAGCACCATGGATGGACAGAAGCTGTTCACCATTCGCGGCATCATGAAGTCGGGCGGGCTGAGCAGCGCCTTCGGTGGGAACCTGGCGGTGATGGACGTTTACGCCGCGCAGAAGGTTTTCGGGCGCGGCCGAAAATTCGATCGCATCGATCTCGCGTTGAAAGACGGAGCGAACCTCGAAGACGTAAGGGCCAAGCTAAAGACGCTGCTGGGCACGGGCTTTCAGGTGCAAGTGCCGTCGGCGCGCGCGCAGCAGTTCGATTCAATCTCGCGCGTTTACACACTGACCGCGAACGTCACTAGCGTTTTCGCGCTGTTCATCGGGATGTTTATCATCTACAACACGTTTCAAATTGCGGTGACACAGCGGCGAACGGAGATCGGGATTTTGCGGGCGCTCGGAGCCACGCGGCGGCAGATCCGAACGTTGTTCTTGGGCGAAAGCGTGGTGGCGGGATTGTTCGGATCCATTCTCGGACTGCTGGCGGGAATCGCGATCGCGCGCGGGATGACGGGCTACATCGCATCGCTGCTGGGCGAGATTTTCGGCATCGCGCAGAAGGCCGACGAGATCTCGACCAATCCGGCGTTGATGACGTTCGCGGTGGTGTTGGGCGTGATCACGAGCGTGGTAGCAGCGGTGATTCCGGCGCGCAGCGCAGCGCGCGTGGATCCGGTGCAGGCGTTGCAGAAGGGCAAGTACCAGCAGTTGAGCGCGGGTGAGAATCGTGCGCGGAGAATCGCCGCATTGATAATCGCGATCTTGGCGGCGGCGTGCTTACTCTTCGAACGGTATCGAATCTTCTTCTATGTCGGCGACGCTCTCGCGGTGCTCGCCGCGTTGCTGCTGACGCCCACGTTCGCGCTCCTGCTGGCCCGCGCGTTGCGTCCGCTTCTGCGATGGATGCGGCCGGTGGAAGGGACACTCGCGGCCGATAGCTTACTGCAAGCGCCTCGGCGAACATCGGGCGCGGTGGCGGCGCTGATGCTGTCGCTCGCATTGGTGGTCGCCCTCGGTGGGTTGACGCGCGCGAGTTACGATTCGATTTTTGGCTGGCTCACCGTGGCGCTAAATCCGGATCTGTTCGTCTCGCCATCGCAAAGTCTCACGCAGCGCGATTTTCGCTTTCCAGAATCGATGGGTGCCCAACTGCGCGCTATCCCTGGCATCGGCGAAGTGCAACTGGTGCGCGACGCGCGCATCGAGATCCAAGGCAAACCGACCATGTTCGTCGCGGCCGACATCGCGGACTTGCGTCGCCATGCCACGCTGCCGCCGGTAGCCGGCAATACAGAGGAAATGTTTCGTCTGGCCTCGCAAGGCAAAGCCGTACTGGCTTCGGAAAACTTCGCGCTGCTGAACGGGTTCAAACTGGGCGATGTGGTGGATATTCCGAGCCCGAGCGGCATGCTGCATCTGCCGATCGCCGGCATCGTGACCGATTATTCCGACGAACAAGGCAGCCTGCTAGTGGACCGCGCGCTTTACAAGCGCTTTTGGAATGACAGTACGGTCAATATATTCCGGATTTACCTGGCGCCCGGAGCGGCGGAAGCGGACGTGAAGCGGCGGATTCTGGACACATTCGGCAATCAGCGGCGGCTTTTTGTGCTGACCAATCGGGACGTGCGCCGCTACATTCTGCGATTGACCGATCAGTGGTTCGGCATCACGTACGTGCAGATCGCTGTCGCGGTTTTGGTGGCCGTGCTTGGGATCGTGAATACCTTGACAGTATCGATCACGGATCGCAGGCGCGAATTGGGCGTGTTGCAGGCCGTGGGCGGTCTGCGAAATCAAGTCCGGGGCACCATCTGGCTGGAGGCGCTGGCGGTGGGAACCGTGGGATTGATTCTGGGATTGGCGCTAGGCGCGCTGCAACTCTACTACAGCCTGCACATCTCGGCTGAAGACATGGCCGGCTTGCGGCTCAGGTATGAATACCCGTATCCCATCGCGCTGTGGCTGTTGCCGGGCATTTTGCTGGTAGCGTTCTTGTCGGCGATTGCGCCCGCGGAAACGGCGGTTCGTGGATCGTTGGTGGAAGCACTTGAATATGAATAGACTCATCGCTGCCCTTTTCCTGCTCTGCTCGCTGGCTTCGGCCCAATACGATTTCTCGCTGCAAATCATGGACGAGTCCGAAAACCGCTCGAGAGCGGGGACGCAGCAGTACGAAGGCACGCTCGAAGTGATCAGCGCTGGCAACAAAGTCAGCATCAAGCGTTGGGAGTACCGGCGCATCGGGTCCAATGGCGCCAGCAAGGCCATTTTGCGTTTCACGGCTCCCGCCGAAGTGAAGGGCGTCGCGCTGCTGATTGTGAATCACACCGATCGGTCGTCCGATCAATGGATGTGGACGCCCGCCATCCAGCGCGACCGCCGCATCGCGGCGCAGGACCGTTCCACGCGATTCTTCGGCACCGATTTCAGCTTCGAAGATCTGGAAGAGCGCGACGTAGATCAGTTCGATTACAAGTTTCAAGACGAAGAGACCATCGGGGGTTTGGCCTGCTGGAAAATCGAATCGAAGCCGAGGCAATCGGTGTCATCGCAATACACGTCGTCCATGCTCTGGATTCGCAAAGATAACTACCTGGCGGCGCAGATCGAAAATTTCTCGAAAGACAAGCTGGTCCGCCGCATCCGCTACAGCGACATTCAAAACGTCAGCGGCACATGGACGCCGCGAACGGTGGAAGTGTACGACGCTAATCGCAAGAGCCGCACGGTGCTGAAGCTCGAAAAGCTCGAGTACAACGTGCCGATGAAGGACGAGGACTTCACTTTGGAGGCCCTGCGGCGGTGAACTGGCGCGGGTCCCTCACGCCGATGCGAGCGCTTCGTACACCTGCTCCGCGTGCCCATCCGGTTTCACCTTGTGGAAAATCTTCTTGATCTTGCCATCCTTGCCAATCAGGAACGTGCTGCGCTCGATGCCCATGTACTTGCGCCCGTACATGCTCTTTTCCACCCAGGTCCCGTAGGCTTCGGCGACCTTGTGATCCACGTCGGCTAGCAGCGTAAAGGGCAGATCGAACTTGTCCTTGAACTTGGACTGCGCGGCCGCTTTGTCGGGCGACACGCCGACGATCACGGTGTCGGCTTTGGTGAACTTCTTCGAGTGATCGCGAAACTCGCAGGATTCCTTCGTGCAGCCGGGCGTGTCCGCCTTGGGATAAAAATACAACACCACGTTCTTGCCTTTGAGACTGGCGAGCGAGAACGGCTGTCCTTTGTCATCCTCGACGTGAATCGCCGGCGCGGCGTCGCCTTCTTTCAGAGCTTTGGCCATAGGAACATTCTAGCGGCACGAAGGCGCGGATGACGGAACGGGACGCGCGGCGCCCAAGTTGCACGTCCGCGTTGGCAAAGCGAGCGGCACGCGGCGAAGATGCGCTAGGAAAAAATGCGCTGAGGGAAATGGAACCTGCCAACACTGCCGCCTATAATGGAAGAGGATCTAAGGACGCTTGATGGTCGGGGCAATGGGCTTACTGCGCGTGTGTACCTGCAGAGTTTTAGCTATTGCTGCGGTTGTCCTGAGCTCTTCCATGGCCGCGAACGCTTTTGAGAGCTACGCCCTTGTAATCGGTATAAGCTCGTATCCGAACTTCCCAAAAGAACAGAGACTGAAATGGGCTGATGCTGACGCGCAGGACTTCGCGGAATTCTTGACTCGACCGGTAGGAGGCGGCTTTCGTTCCGAGAACATAACGCTACTGAAGAATGCGGGAGCGACTAGGGAAGCCATTTTCCGGTCGATCAACCTGCTCGGCAGGCGGGTCACATCTGATGATCAGTTCTATTTGTTTTTCGCCGGACACTCGATCCGCGATGATCTTGAACGCGCGTACTTCATGCCGGTCGACGCCTCCGTAATGCTCCCCAGCGCCCTTGGGATCAGGCCCGATGAGCTGCTTCTGGAGGTGAGGCAACGGATTACAGCGAAAACCATTGCTATCTTCATAGACGCCTGTCAATCTGCTTCCGTATACGAAAATGGGACTCCACGAGATGGTTCAGAGGGAGTGACTAAAGAGTTGATAGATGCTTGGCAGCGTTTGCACAAAGCCGCGCCATCGGGAGAGGTGGGATTTTTCTCCGCTACATCGGTGCAGCGCTCCTGGGAGGACGATGATCTCAAGCACGGTGTCTTCACGTATTTTCTACTCAAAGGTCTGGCTGGAGCAGCCGACCAAGCGCCGTACGGAAACAACGATAACATCGTGACCTCAGGGGAGCTCAACAGGTATCTCGTTGCCACTGTATCCGACTACACAAAAAACAAATTCGCAGAGCAGACGCCCATTGTCTCACCCGATTTTTCCACGGAGATTCCGCTGTCCCTAATGGCCTACCAAAAGGACCGCTCTACATCGGGCGACGTGGGTGACAAGTCGAAAATCAAGGTGACAATATGTCCGACCTTAAACTCTGAGCTTCTCAAAGATCCCCACATCGACGCGCTAAAGAAGGCCATTTCGGATGCGGGCTATTCCGCCGGAGGGACCGGATATGTGGTGCCCGCACCAAACGGCGCTACTGCCATGCGAGCCTTGTGCGACGGCAGCTTAGGGTCGTGTGGTATTTCCGGAAGGATCTCGCGGCGGCGGCGGGAGACGTCTTTCGCATTGTGGGCAGCGTTGTCCCCGACGCCAAGCTTAGATTCAATGACCCCGATAGTTGGCCGGAGGCCGGAACATACTTCTGGTACAGGGAGGCGGTGAGGTCCGGCCTTGCGCAAATCGAGGTGTGCTTTGGCATCCCTTAGCCTGGCAGCGCTCGCGCTGGTCTTAACTGCGGTCCTAGTGAGTGGCGCTGATGTACAGCCCAGAACTGTCTCGTTTGGCCAATCGGTCAATTTGTGCGTCGCCGCCGATGAAACGCCGATCTATTTCGTTGGTGTGGCCCAGCTCCGTCCGGGCGAATGTCGGTCGGTCCCATTGCAGCGTACGACATCGTTTGTGGCAATCAAAGAGGCGGGAGCGTCCGTCCATGTTGAGTCCTTCACGGCGACAGTTGAAGGTGCTAGAGGTTCGGAAGAGTGTATTTTTCCATCCGAGAAGTTTAGGCCAGTCGTTAATGGAGTGATCACCGTGCATTCATTTGTTAAGTTATGGCAGGGTATCCACGATCTTCTGCAGAATGGCATGCACTACAATGGCGTCTATCAGACGCCCTTGAAAGACAATCGGGTGTCGATTGTAACCCAGTGCGTCGAAAGGGACTATTTATTGGCATCTGACGATCGAGGTATCCGGGCTAGGCGCGTAGCGGTTGCGGTAGAGATACAGGTTGCGGACCATACACCGGCGACTGCGGCCTATGCCATCAAGGCCGTGGTTCAATACCGACGGCGGGCAGAACAACAATGGCGGGACGAAGGCAACCTTGATTTCTACCGCGATGAAGCCGATCGTGTTCGCGATCGGCTGGCGGCGCTAAGGTTCTGATAAAGCGATGGCCGCCTCCTGGCAACCCGTGGAATGAGCACGCGGCGCATGAGAGAGGTCTTGGTCTGGGTTTGGTGGGCTTCGTTCCTCCTATGTGTTGTGCTGCTTATCGTTTTGTATGCCCTGCGCTGGATCGAGGCTGACAACCTGACCTTAGGAATCCAGCGTATAGGTGAGTTATACCTGCCCTACATCGGAGTAATATCAGCCTTCTATTTCGCTCAGGGGCGGGTCACTGAGCGTGCTCCGGCTGCGGGGACCGCTGGCGCGATCGCTTTGGCTGCCTCTCTTTTATGGAACCTGGGGCTGGTCGGCAGTATGGCCCTTGTGCTCCTTACGGTCCACAGCATTGAGCAGAGCCTGGTGATGATGGGCACGTGGGCGCTGGCTTGTTCGGTATTTGTTGCACCGGCCCTCGGGGCGTGGTTTGGTAAGCGTGAACCAGGAGGCTAGCGAGAGGGGGAGCTAACTTAGCAGTGCGAGGACGCTCTTTACTCCGGTGGCGAGCGAGAACGGCTGTCCTTTATCATCCTCGACCTGGATCGCGGGCGCGGCGTCGCCTTCCTTCAGAGCTTTGGCCATAGGAACATTCTAGCGGTCCCACGGCGCGGATGACGAACCCGCGCGAAGATTGTAGACTGGGTTAGTAAGTTTCGAATCAGTGGAGGAATCCGAATGCGGAATTGGATAGTAGGCTGCGCCGTGGGCGCGGTTTTGGTGGTGGGATCAGCGGCACAGGACAAGGCCAAGCCGGGCGACGCCGCGAAGGGCAAAGACGTTTTCGATCAATGCTCGGTCTGCCACAACGCGGACACCGAGGAAACCAAGGTCGGTCCGGGACTCAAAGGGCTTTTCAAACACGCCAAACTGGCCAACGGCAAGCCGGTGAACGAAGCCAACGTGCGCGAGAAGATCAACGACGGCGGCAACGGGATGCCGGCCTACGGGGATCAATTGTCGGATCAGGATAAGAACGACGTGATCGCCTATTTAAAGACCCTCTGAGGCCGGTGCCGGACGCCATGTTACATTAGTTTCTGCAGGCTCCTTCCGGAAAGTCCCCATCGTCTAGCCCGGCCTAGGACACCGCCCTTTCACGGCGATAACAGGGGTTCGAATCCCCTTGGGGACGCCAAACTAATTCGGCTGGTTAGCGATGCGCTGCCATGAGAAGGGTCTCGGTCGTGCAAATTCCATTGACGGCCACAATGTCGCGACGGCCCTGAAATCTCCGGCGTCCGTGCATCACTCGCGTGTTGTCGATCATGACAGTGTCTCCGCGCTGCCAGTGGATCGGATAGGCATACCGAACGGTCAAGGTCCGCAGTTCGTTGACGATCGAGTCCGGAATCGCCGTCCTCAACCCGTAATTCGATACGTCGGCTCTGCCAGTGCTATCGAGCGCGTGAAGTAGCGAATTGATAAACGCCGGCTCGCGGCCCCATTTGGTTTGTCTGAGAGCACTTGTCTCGAGGCGGGTATGCAATGTCTCGCCCACGAAACTCGCAGTCACATTCAGAGTTTGGAGCTCGCTTAGGATCTTCCGCTTATCCTTGGTCTTAAAACGATACGCCCATGATTTTCGCCCGACCGCCCGTTCGTAAACGAGTGGCGTCTTCATAAAGAACTCCGTTGTTTCCGGAAGCAGGTTAACTGCGATGGTTACTCCATCACAGAGCAGAGTCTGCCCGCCAATCTCAGCCGGCCGCACGCAGTAGAACCAGAGTATGTCCGGTGGGCAGCCCGAGGAGTAAAGCTCACCGTGAAATTCGAGGCTGTTCTCACTGGCAACGACTCCTCTTTCCTCGCCGGGCGCCAGCCGCTTTGTCAACCGGATAAACTCGCGCTTGTTGCGAATGGCGTTGCGTAAAATCACGGCGCCAGATTCCTTCAGCTTGCCGATTAGCAGCTCGCAGGGAATATCGCCCGCTGATTCCAAATGCTGCTCGTTCAATATGGGGAAACCATCGCCAGGCTCTGCGCCCATTCCCGTTTCGTCTTGGAATGACTTCTCCTCTTGGAACGACTTCGAAGTGCCGCGGCTCAGTCTGATGAACTTAGACAGAAATTCCATTTTTGTTCGTCGCGATTAGCATCTTACCAATAACGGGCACTGCGGACGGCAGACTGCTAAGCGTCCGGCCGGGCACCGGGCCGCAACCGGCTGACGGCAATGACGACGAGTGAGTAAGTGCCACACGCTAAAGGGGTTGCCAAAACTGACGATAAGGTCAGCGAGAGCGCGTATTGCCGCGGTCCCTATGAATCAGCTTCTCGCCTATCAGATCGGCGGCCTTTTCCTGCTTGCGGCGATGCTGATGTTTGGAAGTGCCCACGGATTAATTCCACGGAGCTTGAGAAACGCAGGAGTCCCGATTTGCGTCGGCGTCGCCCTGCTCGGATTTTTGATCTGGCATTTCTGGCCGGACCTTTATGCGAGGGTGCGTTCAATTCGGGCACTCGCGCCAAGCTTCACCACATCCCAGCCCGCTCCGGCGGCAGCGAGGCCGGCTGCACGGCCCACGAGATCCGCAGCGCCTCACCCTAGGGCAGCCAAGCAACCCGAGGCGAAATGGAAGACCATCATCGTCGATGATTCAGTGCCAGCGGCGACTGAACCTGTTCCGACTCCCCCCGCGACTCCGGCCCAGAGCACGGATACGACGCCCTCCGCAGAATCGTCCAGCGGTGCGCCTCACGACAACGGCACAAAGAGGGCTATCAAATCGATCGGGCATTTCCTGCACATCGGGCCGAAGAGGAAAACTGAAAACGGCGGCGTATCGCAAGAGCCCTAATTCAACGGATGAATGCCTCACAAGCGCCGCTGGATTCGGTGTACACTTGAGAGCCGAGGTGAGCTATGGCAAGGCTATGGCAAGTGTGACGCGCGGGGTGTGGTGGTTGGTCTGCCCCCTCTGGCTCTCGGCTTTCCCTCTGTTCGCGCATCATTCCTTTGGCGCGGAATACGACGCTGACAAGCCGGTCACCATAACGGGTGTCATCACGAAAATTGACTGGACCAATCCGCACAGCCACTTGTTTATGGACGTGAAGGACGACAAAGGCAACGTCGCGAACTGGAAATTCGAAGGTTATCCGCCGGTGGTCCTCTACCGGACTGGCTGGAGGAAGGACCTCACCATGAAGGTTGGCGACACGGTGACAGTCTTCGGCTGGCGCGCGAGAGACGGAACCAACTGGGCGCATTCGCGGGAAATCACTTTCTCCGATGGGAAGAAGCTGTTCTTTGGGCCGCCGGCTGGTACCGGCGACGGAGGAAACACTCCCGCGGTGAAGGTGCCTCAATGATGCAACGGCTCCCGCTGATCCTGACAATCGCCAGTTTTTCGCCATGCCTCTGGGCGCAGAGCACCGTTCCGCGCATGCCCGACGGTAAACCGAACCTCACGGGAGTCTGGCAAGGTGGCAGCACACGGCGTGGATCTTGGGATGAGGCGAATTCCGGCTTGGGCGTGGGCGGCACCGGGCGCGATCCCACGGCGCCAGCCAGTCCGGCATCACAGCAAGTGGTTCAATCCCCTGCGCCTTACCAGCCGTGGGCCGCCAAGAAAGTTCTGGAGTCCTATAACAAGCGAGGCATCGACGATCCATCCGCTCTATGCCTGCCGCCGGGCGTACCACGCCTCACGATTACCGGGCTCTTTCCCATGCAGATCGTCCAGACTCCGGAGCAGGTGATCATTCTGTACGAGTACATGAACGTCTTCCGCATAATTCCGCTGAATGCCAAGCATCCCGACGATCTGGTTCCAACCTATATGGGAGACTCGGTGGGGCACTGGGAGGGAGATACGTTAGTGGTGGATGTGATCAGCTTTAACGACAAGGGATGGCTCACTGGCACCGGGACTTTTCACTCGGACCAACTGCACGTTACCGAGCGGTATACGCGCGTCGACAAGGACCGAATCAACTACGACGTAACCATCGAAGACCCCAAGGTATTAACTAACCCTTGGACCATTCATACCAGTCTCATGTTGCGCGAGGGCACTCGTGTGCAGGAGTACGTCTGCGCCGAAAACAACTTAGATCCGGAGCGCTATGAGAAGCTACTCAAGGATGGCGTGAAGTTCACCCGGCAGTAGCGTCCCATGCGATTCATAGACCGTGAAGAAGTCGCCCGGCGGCTGACCTACGACGTATGCATTCCAATCGTGCGCGATGCGATGATCGCGTTCTCGAGCGGCGAAACGAAGCAACTGCTGCGGTCCATCATCCCGTTGTCGGAGGGCCGCTTGTTCGGCGTCATGCCAGGTGCGATGGGAGCGAATGCGACATTTGGAGCGAAGCTGATCAGCGTCTTCCCGGAGAATTTCGTCAAGGGAATACAGTCGCACCAGGGTCTCGTCATTCTATTCGATCCCGGCACAGGCGCTCCGGTTTGCGTGGTCCATGCCGGCGAGATCACCGCCATTCGAACTGCGGCCGCCAGCGCCGTGGCCACGGATGTGTTGGCGCGCAAAGATGCCCGCCGCATGGCGATCCTGGGCTATGGCGAACAGGCCGCCACTCACGCGCGGGCGATCGGCAAGGTGCGCGATCTTGAGTCCATAGTTGTGTGGGGGCGTTCGCCGGATCGCGCCCAGGCCTTCGCTGAACGGATGCAAGCGGAACTTGCCTTGCCGGTCTCGAGCGCCGCGGGCGTGGAAGAGGCCGTCGCCCAGGCTGACATTGTCTGTACCGTCACCGCGGCCGCCGAGCCGATCTTGAAGGGCGCTTGGGTGCGGCCTGGTACGCACTTGAACCTGGTCGGCTCCGGCTTCGCGGGGCCGGCGGAGGTGGATAACGATTTGGTGGTCCGCTCGCGCTTCATTGCCGACAGCCGGGAGGGGGTTCTAAGCCAAGGCGCGGAATTTCTCCGGGCCAAGCAGGCGGGTTTAGTCGGTGACGGCCACATCGTCGCCGAGATTGGCCAAGTGTTGGCGGGTGAAATCGAAGGACGCCGCTCGGCGGAGGAGATCACCGTCTACAAGTCCCTTGGCCACGTCGTGCAGGATCTGGCCAGCGCGTGGGCGCTGTACTCTCAAGCCGATTAAACGCTCAGAACCGGGCACGGCGACCGCTGAATAATCGCGTGCGCGTGCGTGCGCAAACGGCCCAGTGTCTCGTGCATCGCGCCGCGTCCCAACACGATCAGGTCCGCGCCTTCCTGCCGCGCTTCTTCTGTGATGGTGGCGACGATCTCGCCGACGGCGATACGCAGCGGCAGATCCAGTCCGGCCGATGTCAAACTCGATTCTATCCGTGTGCGCGATTCTGTCCGCAACTCCTCCTGCAGCGCTTGCTCGCTCTCTAGCGACAGCCAGTCGCTGATGGGCCGCACTACATGGAATAGCTGGACGCTCGCGCCCACCTGACGGCTGAAGTCCGCGGTCCATTGCGCCAGGGCCAGGCTCTTCTCGGTCCCGTCCAGCGCGCACAGAATCTTGCGCGGGACCTCTTGGGTATGCTGCTTTTCGGCGTGCGCCGCGGTCCACACCGGGCAATGCACATCGTGCAGGACTTTCGATGTCACTGAACCGAGCAGAAGCGAACGAAACAGACCGTGGCCGTGGGTGGGGATCATGACCAGATCCACCGCGTTGTCGCGCGCGAATTCGGCGATCTTCACGGCCGGATCTCCCACCGCCGTCAGCCGCGCGGGCGGCGATTCCAGGCCGGCGATTGCCAGCTTGTCCAAATGCTCTTGCAGGGCATTTTGCAGCGCCACTGGATCCGACCCAACCGGCGGCGGAATCAGGCCCGGCGGCGTAACCCACGCTGGAGGCACCACGCTCAGCACCGTGACTTTGGCGTGAAACCGGTTCGACAGCGCGCGCACGAACGGGATGGCAGCCAGGCTTGCGGCCGAGAAATCGAGTGGAAGAAGGATGTGTTTGATATTGGGCATGCGCCCTCAACAATACTACTGGACTCTCGCCTACTGAAGCTGGTCACTTGTGATACGATGGCTAGCCGCAATCACGAAAGGAGCGTCCCTTGTCTGGCCTCAAACAACCGGTGCTCGGTATCCTTGCCACAGCTCTCATCATTGCCATTTCGCTGGGTTTCATTTCGCTTTTTGACTTCCCGAAGTTTTCCGGATGGATCGCCACTTTTCTGCTCTGCATCATTCCCATGGAGATTGTCATGGGCGTGACGTGGGGTTTGAAGCACCCTCCCTTTGTGGCCCAGCGCTCGCAGCCCGTCCGCGGCATTCTGTTCAGCCTGATCGCCTTGGCCACTGGTGTGATCGTTGTGCTCGCGCACTGGACCGGCGTTGGCGGCAGTATCAGCCCTCCCACGCCGATGTTGACACAGTGCCTGATCGCTTCGGTGGTCATCACGTTCTGCCTCGCCATCATGTGGGGTGGCTGGCCATTTACGGCGCTGATCAAGAATCCGATGGCGGCCGGATTGGCGGTACTGGTCGCCTGCTACGTCATCAACTACATTTTCTTCCGTATCTTCTTTAACTACGACTTCATGAAAGGCGCGCCGGTGTACGTGCCCGCGCAAGATCCGCACGGCATGTTCAACGCCTGGGGCTGCGTGGTGTTCTATGTAACGGCGATCGCGGTGATGTTCCTGTCCCTGTGCTTCGACCTGTGGCCGTTCACAAAATCGCCCAGCCTGATGAAGCAGCCGGTGCTCGGCCTGGTGTGGACCATACTGGCGCTGGTGATCGGCGGCGGCGCGTACTACATCGGCGTCAACGTGCTGAAGATGGACGTGGTGGCATTCCTGGTCACCGTTCCCATTCCATTTATCTTCGGGACCATTTTCGTGCTGAATATGCTGCAGGGATCGCTGTTCGCCAAGCTGACACAGCCTTTGAAGGGTGTCTTGAATACTGTCGCGGCAGTGGTGCTGGGCAGCCTGTTCGCGCTCATGTATCGGGAGCTCACCGAGATCGTGACCGGAAAACTGGATGCAGGCCCGCCTGCGTATCAGTCGGAAATCTGGCTCGCTTCCGCGTTGCTGTCCGTCACGTTCCCATTCCTGGTGGCCTACGCCGACTTTTTCACCATGTGGCCTCTGCAACGCGCCAAGGCCGCGCAGGCGATGGAAACCGCGGGCGGCCGCTGATATATTTGCTAGCATGCGAAGCGCGTTCATTGCGGCGGCTTTTGTTGTAATCGCAAGTTCAGCATTCGGACAGGCGCCACCTCCTCCCCCGCCCGGCCCCTCACCTGCTTACGCTCGCGCCGCGACTCTTCCCGCGCGCATCCAGAAGTTCACCGCGACGCCTGATTCCATCCAGCCGGGCCAGCCGGTCACACTGCTGTGGGCGACCGAAAATCCGGTAAGCGTCAGCTTCGATCCGGCCGTTGGAAAGGTCCGGCCACGCGGAACCAAGACGCTGTCTCCTAGCGCGACCACTACCTACACGCTCACCGTCAAAGGGCCCAAAGATCAGGTCGTTACCCAAACGGTCACGGTGACCGTGGCCGGCACGGTTGCAGCGAACGTAGCGCCCGCTGCCGTGCCCACGAGCGTCGAGACGCCGCGGATGCCGGACGGGAAGCCGAATCTGACGGGTGTCTACAATTCCGCCGGCGGCCGCGATCCTTTTCAGGCGACGCTCAAGCCAGGAGCGGAAAAATACAAGGTGGTCCGCGGCCCCACCGACGCGGGCGTGTATGCCGACTGCATGCCCACCGGTGTCCCGCTCGCCTACTTTGTTCCGTACCAATGGGAGATCGTGCAAGGCCTCGACAAGGTAGTGATTCTCTACGAATACCTCCACATGTTCCGCGTTGTGTCTATCAACGGCACGCATCCGGCGGACCCCGATCCCACCTGGATGGGCGATTCCATCGGGCATTGGGAAGGCGACACGCTGGTGGTAGACTCGGTCGGCTTCAACGACCGGACCGAGCTGCCTGGCGCCTACCGCCACAGCGAGGCGCTGCATGTTGTCGAGCGCTTCCATCGCACCGATTTCGATCATCTGCAGTGGGAAGCGACCATCGAAGACTCGAACGTCTTCGCCAAGCCCTGGACCATCACTCGCACGTTCCCGCTCCGCACGGACCTGGACAAAGTGGACGAATACGTCTGCGAGAACAACAGAAACTACAAAGATCTTTTTGGCAAGTAGGTGCTCTTTCCGATTCTTGAAGCTATTCACGTGATGGGACTCGCGCTGTCAGTGGGTACCATTGTGCTCGTCGATTTGTGGCTGCTCGGCTTCGGAAGACAGGAACATCCCAATGCCAAATTGGCGCCGTGGACGTGGGTGGGATTCGCCGTGATGCTGATCACCGGCGCTGCGCTGTTCTTCTCGAACGTGCCGCGTTACGTTCACAACCCTGGATTCCTCGTGAAAATGGGTCTCCTCACTCTCGCATTGCTCGCGCACTTCACCGTTCATCGCAAGGGTACTCGAGGCGCTGCCATTCTTTCACTCACCTTGTGGTCCTCGGTTGTGATCAGCGCGCGAGCCATCGCCGATCTCGACATTTAGCGCCATGTCCCTGCTAGCTCTTTGCCGCTGGATCCAAGGCACGCAATCGAGTACGATGCTGCGCGAATCCACTTGGGGCTTCACCATCCTGGGCGCCTTGCACGTGCTTGGAATCGCATGGTTCGGAGGCGCCGTGCTGATCCCGGCGATGCGAGTTTGGAAGCGGATCGGACTGGCGTGGATGCTTCTGACCGGCGCGCTTTTGTTTTGGCTCGAACCGTTGAAATGCTACAACAGCATCTCGTTCCGCGTGAAGGTACTCTTGCTCCTGCTGTTCGTACCTGCGGCGTTTGTGCCGCCGAAACTCGCCCGTGTCTTGGCGCTCACCTTGTGGGCCGCCGTTATCCTCGCTTCGCAGGGCATTGCCTTCTTTTGACAAACGCGGGGTGGTGCAGTAGTGTGATCTGGGAGGTCTTCGATGACGTCGCGCAGAGCGTTCTTAACCACCCTCGGATTGGCGGGAGTCGCTGTGCCCTTGTTGGCGCACCACGGCACCGGCATGTACGACATGAGCCATCCGGTCACGGTCACGGGCGTTGTGAAGCGCTTCGAGTGGACCAATCCGCACGCCTTCATTTACATGGACGTGAAGGATGAGAAGGGCAACACGGTGGAATGGGCCGTCGAGATGATGGCCTTGAATCACTTGAAGTCCTATGGCTGGTCGCGAAACACGGTGCAACCCGGCGATGTAATCAGTTGCACGGGCGGATCGGCCAAGAACGGCGCGCCCACCATGCTAAGCTCCATCATCAAGCTGGCGGACGGGCGCGAAATCAAGTCGTAACGCGCATTCAGATGGGGACCACCGCGAGAGGAATCGGCGTTGCGTCTGTGGCTGCCGTGCTCGTTTCGTTAGCGAGTGCTCAAACGCCGCCTCCCGATCAGCCGCTCGGACCCTCCGGCCAAATCCAGGCGCGCTTTGCGCCGCCGGCACGGATCAACAAGTTCATCGCCGAGCCAAGCTCCATCCAACCCGGCCAGTCGTTCCTGTTGGTTTGGGCCACCGAAAACCCGGCCGGCATCACCATCACACCCGACATCGGCACGGTCACTGCTCGCGGCACGCGTAAGGTCACTCCCAAGGCGACCACAACGTACACGATCACCGTGCATGGTCCCAAAGATAGCGTCGTCGCGAAGTCGCTCACCGTAACCGTCGCCGGAACGGTTCCAGTTACGGCGAGCGTTGAGGCCGCGGCCACGAAGGAAACGCCCCGTATGCTTGACGGCAAGCCCGATCTCTCCGGCGTCTACAACATGGCCGGTCGTGCCGCCGACGTCCCGCCCGAATTGAAGCCTGGCGCGGAGAAATTCAAGGTGGTGCGCGGGCCCAAGGACGCCGGCCTCTACGCCGACTGCATGCCCACCGGCGTCCCGCAGACTTACTTTGTGCCCTATCAGTGGCAGATCGTGCAGAGCCGCGACAAGGTGGTGATCCTTCACGAATACCTGCATCTGTTTCGCGTGATCCCCACCGACGGCTCGCCGCATCCGGTGGATCCCGATCCCACATGGATGGGCGATTCCATCGGTCATTGGGAAGGCGACACGCTGGTGGTGGATACCATCGCATTCAACGACAAGACCGAGCTGCCCGGCGGCTTCCGCCACACTGAAGCGCTGCACGTGGTTGAGCATTTCCGCCGCATCGACTTCGATCATTTGCAATGGGACGCGACCATTGAAGACCCCAACGTCTTCACCAAGCCTTGGACCATGAGCCGCACCTTCCCGCTCCGCGGCGACTTGGAGAAGGTGGACGAATACGTCTGCGAGAACAATCGAGACTACAAAGACCTTTTTGGAAAGTAGTTCTTCAAGCTAACCCAGAGCAGTCAGAGGCCGAGCCCCGGCAGGCAGATTTGTACAGATGCATCCCCATTGTGCTACGCTGCACACAAACTATGCCTGATCCTTTCGTCAAGAAGCCCCTCGACATGATCCGCGAGGAGTGCGACGAAGTGGGCGAGCACACCCTCAAGCGCGCTCTCGGCGCCACGAATCTGATCGCGCTCGGGATCGGGGCCATCATCGGCACCGGCATCTTCGTGCTGACCGGATCGGTGGCGGCTCTGAACTCCGGCCCCGCCGTCGTGCTGTCCTTCACTTTTGCCGGAATTGCGTGTGCTTTCGCCGGCCTGTGTTACTCGGAATTCGCCTCGCTAATTCCCATCGCTGGATCGGCTTACACCTACGGCTACGCGACCCTGGGCGAGCTCATCGCCTGGATCATCGGCTGGGACTTGATTCTCGAATATGCCTTCGGGGCCGCGACCGTAGCCTCCGGCTGGTCCGCTAATGCCGTGCAATTGCTCGCTCGGCTGGGCGTCACCCTGCCCCCGCAGTGGATCGCCACGCCGGGAACGCATCTCGCTTACTATCGGCAGATGTGGCAACCCATCGCCTCCCTGCCCATGGGCGTCAACCCAGCTACGCTTCCTCAAGCTACCGCGGTCTTCAATATAGTGGCGTTTCTGGTAATTGCGGTGGTGACCACCATCCTGGTGGTCGGTATTCAGGAGTCGGCCACCATCAACAGCGTAATCGTGTTCGTCAAGGTTGGGACCGTGCTGGTTTTCATCGCCATCGCGGCTGCCTTCGTCTTCCATCACTTCGCCCAGGCCAAGGTCAATTGGACGCCCTTCATTCCGCCCAACACTGGCACGAGGGGCGCCTTCGGATGGTCGGGTGTTTTGCGCGGCGCCGGCAAAATCTTTTTCGCCTACATTGGATTCGATGCCGTTTCCTGCGCGGCGCAGGAAGCCAAGAATCCGCAAAAGGACATGCCCGTGGGCATTCTCGGATCGCTGACCCTTTGCACGGTCCTATACATCGTGACGGCCGGCCTGCTCACCGGCGTCATCAGCTACACGCGCTTGAACGTGGGCGCGCCCATCGCGCTGGGCATGGCCGAAACGGGCGTGCAGTGGGGCGAGTTTCTGGTCCTGGTCGGAACCATCTTGGGCCTGAGCACGGTGATGCTGGTGATGCTGCTCGGCCAGTCCCGCGTGTTTTTCTCGATGTCGCGCGACGGTCTGCTGCCAAAGTGGGCGGGCGCCGTGCATCCGCGCTTCCGGACCCCTTGGATCTCCTCCATCGTGGTCGGAGTTTTCGTGGCCTTTCTTCCGGCCATGCTACCCATCGACATTCTGAACGAAATGACCAGTATCGGAACGCTGCTGGCGTTCGTGATCGTTTGCGCGGGCGTGTGGGTGTTGCGGGTCCGCCGTCCGGATTTGCACCGGCCCTTCAAAACCCCCTGGGTGCCCGCGGTGCCGATTTTGGGCATCGTCTCCGCGCTGGCCCTGATGATCGGCCTGCCGCTGACTACCTGGATCCGGCTGATTGTCTGGCTGATCATTGGAATGGCGATCTACCTGAGTTACGGCCGCAAACACAGCCGCGTGCAGCAATACATCGCGACGCACGACAAAGTCGCGAGGTAGGACGTGGCGCACGCACCCATGCGTGCCGTGTCGAGACTCATCTCGACACAATTCTCCTCAGCCCTTCACTTCCGAGAGCTTCGTTTCCTCCGCCGTGTTTGTCGGGCTTCCGAAATGTATCCGGTAGCCGTCCGGGTCCGAGAGCGAGGTTTCCCACATCGCGTTCCCAACCTGCGGCTCCGACGCCTCGATACCGCGAGACGCGACCTCATGGTAGATCGCTATGGCGTCTTCGCACTGAAACCAGAGCGACACGCCCTCGCCCAATTTCCCGTGCGGCGCCGGCGAGTGAGGCCCCTGCTTGGCGAGCTCTTGCAGCATCAACGCTGCGCCGCCAAGCGCCAGCCAGCACCAGCGCACACTTCCGTCCACGACCCATTTGTTCTTCATCGTGAAACCAAGGCCGTCCACGTAGTAGCGCAGAGAGCGCTCCATGCTGGAAACGCCGAGGAGCGGTACCACTTCCGTGACGTTGCCAGTGCGCCTTGATCCGGGATGCATGAAGACAGGCTCACCGAGCCGTTATTCCAACGCCACCGGCCGGTCGAAAACCACATCCAGCGTCGATCCCTGCCGCAACTCCACCTCTTTACCGCGCGTGAGCAGCACCGTAGCGAGCCCGACCGCCGATCCCACTCCCGCGCCGATCCCAGCGCCTTTCCAACTCCGGTCGGCGATGCCACCAATGGCCGCTCCGCTGCCGGCCAGGATCGAGATCCGCTCGGCATCCTGACCCTTGCCTGGCGCCTGCTCGACGGTGTTCTCTGAGCCCTCCACCTTCTGGCCGCTTTCGCCCGAGTCCACCGAACTCAGATGCGGCGAGAACTTGTACACCTTGCCGCTTGCCAGCGTCAGCGTTTCCAGCCGAATCGCAAGCTGCGCCCGGCCTTTCACCCGTCCACTCTGCTTCGACAACGAAACCACGCCCTGCACGTAGCTTCCGGAGGGAACGGCAATGTCGCCCGAGCTTGCGATCGGGACCGCGGTCCGCAGATAGACGAAGTCGCCTTCCTTCGCCGTGCGGGTGCTGATAGAGTTTTCCATTCGCAACAGCACATGAGCCCCTTGGGGGATGTCGGCGGCGGAACCAAGAAGGGGCAGGAGGAGAATCACGTATTTCATGGGATCGGTGCTCCTATTACGGAATGATAGCGCCAACCAGACCGGCCGGTAGTGTATCAGTTTGAGTTTTCATAGGCCGCGATCATCTCAACGATGTCCTTGATCTCCCACAAGCGATTGTCAACACCAGCAGCCATAGCGGGGGAGCATCGGAGTGTCTTGTGGACGCGCGCGAAATTGTAAAACTGAAAGAACAAGGCCACGGCAGCGGCGTGATTCTCGATCTTCTTTGAGAACGCGTTTGTGAGGCGCGTGAAACGCCGCATGCCCATCCTCATTGTCAGGTTCGCGCGCTCGATATAGCTCGTGCTCACGTGGTCAGGGTCGGGGTTTCCTGTGACCGCATGCTTCTCGCAGGCGATGCAATCAGCGGGGCTATAGCGCTTCTGGCCTTCGGTCGGATTGCTGTAGACCTTGACGAGTTGCGCATAGTCTACGTTGCCCTTGAAGGCCCGCTCGACAGCTTCAAGATAGACTCTCAGACCGTCACTCGTAAGTTGGACGCGATCAGCGAGCCGATCCGCAAGATCGTTAACGAAGATGCGGGCCGTAACGCCGTCACGCGGTCCGATGGCCCAACACGGAATAAGTTTTGAATCTGCATCAATTGCTGCCCACGTCCACACGTCGCCAGCATAGGGATGTTTCGCCGCGATCTCCGGCGTTACGTTCTTGGCCTTCGCGTAGCAAAACGCCCAGCACTCATCGACCTGTATCCGCTTTGATGTCAGATTCCGCATCACGCGGTCCTGATACTCCGAGCAGGCAGCGCCCGCGTCGATCGCTAGCTTTACTACGGTGTTGATGGCAACACCTGTCATCCGGCTGGTGGATCGTAGCGAGTTCCCCTCGATCAGCGACGAGACGATCTGCACTCTGCGGCTAGCATCCAAGCGGTTCATACTGACTATTATGCTTGAACGTACACGCTTTGTCAATCTGTTTCTGCAAGCAGTTATCATCACGAATGTGCTTGCATTGTGCCCTTTGTGGCTGTAGAATGCAAGCATGTGTGTTTGAACGGATGCTTACATGAAAGAAGATAAGGTAACGGGACGAGCTAAAGGCGGTGTGCGGAGGGCTCAAATTCTGTCGGCGAAAGAGCGCCGGGAAATTGCTGCCAAAGGTGCTGCTGCACGCTGGGGGGACAAGCCGCTTCAGGCAACCAACAAAGGGAGCTTTAAAGAAGAGTTTGGCACGGATGTTGATTGCTACGTTCTGAACGATCCCCAAAAGACCGCTGTCATCAGCCAAACTGGCATGGCGCGCGCATTAGGAATGATTTCTCGTGGAGACGCGTTCCCGAGGTTTCTCGCGACTAAGGCGATGGCGGGCGTCGGCGCGGAACTTCGAGAAAAACTCGCTAACCCCCTTAAGTTTCAATGGGGGACCGGCGGCGCTGAAATTCCGCCCACGACCATCAATGGATTCGATGCGACGCTACTGGTTGACGTTTGCAAGGCCATCGTCGATGCCGAAGCCGAAGGAAAGCTTGGTAAGCCGCAACTGAAAACCGCTAAGCAGGCCCACATCATTCTCGGCGCCTCTGCTAAGGCCGGGATCAAGGGTCTGGTTTATGCTCTAGCGGGATACAACCCCACCGCGCAGGAGGTCATCGAGGCTTTTAAGTTGTACGTTCTGGAAGAAGCCAAGAAATACGAGCGCGAGTTCCCGAATGAACTCTACATGCAGTGGCACAGATTGTACGACATACCGGTGCCCGATAGAGGCAAGCCGTGGCACTTCAAGCATCTTACAGTCAGACACATCTACTATCCCCTAGCCAAGAGCAGCGGAAAACTTTATGAGCTTCTAAAAGCCCTTAAGTCGAAGGACGGCGACAGACAGAAGAAGCTATTTCAGTTCTTGAACGACCTTGGCGCGCGGGCATTAAGAATGCAGTTGGGCCGTGTCCTTGAAATGTCCGAGTCGTCCCCAAACCGAAGCGTCTACGAGGCCAAGATTGTTGAAAGGTTCGGAGGTCAGCAGGAATTGGAGTTAGTTGTACCTAACCCTTCCAGCGTGCCTTAGCTGCTTTCTTCGCTATCGCCCTGCGCTTGGTTGGCGAAAGAGCAGCGGCCCGCGCCGCGCCTCCCTTAGCGCCGCCTAACCTGCCCAACGCCACCGCAGCCGGGTTCTTGCCAGCGTTCGGATCGTCCAGCGGCTCACCAGAGAGTTTCTCGCCGATGATCCGCTCGACCGAGTTGCGCCCGACTGCCATGAAGTCATGATCCTTTGGCTTGCTTGAACGGCTAGGCATGATAGGATTGTGCCATGAAGTACTGGGTCTACGTCAACAATCATTACCGAAGCGCCAGGTTGCACACCGCACATTGTTACTACTTTGCAAAGCGGCGCATTGGCACGTCGCGAAATGGTCAATGGATCGCGTTCGGTTCAGTGGCAGCCGCTAGATCCGCGATACTGGCGCGGCTCAGCCCAACAGGCAAGCGTTTTAAGTTTCGCCAACACTGCTAGCCTGCCAAAGTCAAACTGATACACTACCGACCGGCCTGAGTGGTTCGCCTGAGCCCCTCGCGATATCGCCTTAGGCACTATAAGGCTTTCGTGCCGACCGTCCGATCAAGAAGTACGGGTGCAAACCGTGCCTCTGATTCCCCGAATCTTCATCGAGCGCAAAGCGGGCCAAATCATCGACCCCGTGGAGCGTCTGCGTTACTTGCAGCGTAGTGCGGGAATCGGTCGACCCCGGCTCCAACCCTCCATCTCCTGGCGAAAGCGCAGATTGCCTGCACTCGGCATAGGTTTGCTTTTGGTCTGCCTTTTGACCCCTGGCTATAAGGCTTCCCACGTCAGGCCCGGCTTCTCGCTGGGTTCCTTAGCGCATGTTTCCGCCGCCAGCGCGGACGTCTTCCCCGACGTTTGGCTAGTGGACAAGACCAGCGATTTTGAAACCTACAGCAACGGACTGCGCATCGACGACCGCTTTACAGCGCCCAATCAGAAGCGCTTGTTTTACCCCGTCTACCAACGCGGCGCCGCCGTCGTCGATATTGACGCCGACCAGCCGGAGTGGCGTTCCGAGCCTGCGGGCATCGTGTATCACACCACCGAAAGCGACCAGGCGCGTTTCACCGCCGATGAAAACGCACGGCTCAAACGCATCGGCAAGGCCGTGATCGGCGTGGTGCAGCAGAATCACAGCTATCATTTCCTGATCGATCGCTTTGGGCAGGTCTTCCGGATTGTTCCCGAAGGGGACGTCGCCAATCATGCCGGCTATTCGATCTGGTCCGACAACTCGGTCATTTTTGTCAACCTGAACAGCAGTTTCTTGGGGATCGCTTTCGAGACGCAGACGCAGCAGGGCGATCAACCGTCGGCCAATCCCGCCCAAGTCCACGCGGCGCGCATCCTCACCGAGATGCTGCGCAACAAGTACCGCATTCCCCAATCGAACTGCGTCACGCACGCGCAGGTTTCAGTGAATCCGGACAACATGCTGGTGGGCTATCACACCGACTGGGCGGGCAATTTTCCGTTTCTCGAGATCGGTTTGAACGACAACTACGCCGCTCCGCCGCCGAGCATTTTCGCTTTCGGGTTCGACTACGATCCCGTATTCATCCACGCTACCGGCGTTCGCCTCTGGCAAGGTCTCGCTCTGGCCGAAGACCAGATGCAAACGCAAGCCGCCGCGCGCGGCATTTCCGTGTCCCAATACAGAGCCATTCTTCGGAAGAAATACAAGGAGATATTGGCGGCGCTCAAGGCAGCGGCCACCGCCAACGAACAATCATGAGACATAGCGACAAAGTAAACAATTCCGCGGTGGGATTGGATGTCGGCACCAGCCGCATCTGCCTGGCGCAACGCGTAGGCGAGGAGTATCAATACGAGACGCAGCTGAACGCTTTCGTCACGATTCCGTTCTCGAAGATTACCGAGAACGTGCTCAAGAAAGAAAAGGTGCCGCACACTGTCACCGGTTCGGAGATCGTGGTGCACGGCAACGAATCGGACCGCTTTGCCGACCTGTTGAACGTCGAGACCCGGCGCACCATGGATAAAGGCGTGTTGAATCCGGCCGAGGCGGACAGCCTTGGAATGCTGCGCAAGATCGTCGAATCGCTGCTCGATCCAGTGAAAGACCGGCAGAAGCTGTGCTTCACGGTGCCGGCNNACCGGTATCGGAATCAGTTGCGGCGGCGGCTTGTGCAACGTTTGCGTGTCCTATCTGTCGGTGCCGGTCTTGAGCTTCTCCATTCCCAAAGCCGGCGATTACATTGACTCGAGCGCCGCCACCATCACCGGCGACCGCGCCAATCGCGTCCGCATCGTCAAGGAGGATTCGTTCCACTTCAACGGCTTCTTTGCCGACAAGCTGCAGCAGGTGCTGGGCGTGTATTACGACGAAATGATCCAGTCGCTGGTGCAGGGCATGAAACAGGCCTTCGCGAACGCGCGCAACTTGCCTAAGTCCAACCGCCCGCTGCCTATAGTGCTGAGCGGTGGCACGGCCATGCCGGAAGGCTTCCGGGATCGCTTTGAGAAGGTGCTGAACGAGGCGGAACTGCCGTTCGCGGCCAGCGATATCCGGCTTGCCGCCGATCCATTGCATGCTTCGGCCAAAGGCGCGCTGGTGGCGGCGCTGGCCGGCGGGTAGCAACCGGCGGTGGGCAGCGCTGCCGCCTAAAACGGAACGTCGTCGTCCGTGATCCCCTGGTCCGCCGGCTCGGCCGCCGCAGCCGGGCGCGGTGCGTTCCGTGGCATTGACACCGGAGCGCGGCCCGCATCTTCAACGCCTTCGCCACCCCGGCCACCCAGCAGAATCACATCCTCGGCTACGACCTCCGTTCGATATTGCTTCTTGCCATCTTTGTCGTCATAGCTGCGTGTCTGCAACCGGCCTTCCACATACACTTGCTTGCCCTTGGTGAGATAGTTCGCGAGATTCTCCTGGCGCCACAGCACGACGTTCGCCCAGTCCGTCTCTTCCTTCCATTCACCGCTCTGCTGATCTTTCCAGCGGCGGTTGGTGGCCACCGAAAAGGAAGTGACCGAGACGCCCGCGGGAGTGAATTTCGTTTCGGCGTCCCTTCCCAGGTGCCCGACCAGAATTACTTTGTTAACGCTGCGCGATGCCATAATTCAAGCACTGTACCATAGAAAATCATGTCTCAGTTGCCGCGAAGACGGCGTCTCATGGAGTCGGCTGAATATCGCGGCATCTTCTACTGAGAAGTACTAGGGCGCCCGATTACTTCTCAGTGAGCGGGTGCGGCTAAGCTAAATTTTTGCTTGCAGCCGCCGAGTCTGGATGTAAACTAGTAAGCAATCCAGAGCGGGTGAGCGCACGACGAGTTTTGCCGCGCGCGATGAGTGAAAGGGTATGCAGAGGCCCTGTTGCTTGTTGAGTCGATTTGGCGGCCGGTGGATGCTGACCGGTCTGATCCTGACCGTTGCGCCGATGCGCGCTCAGATCCTGATCCAGACCTCGGGCCCCAGTCACGCGGCGAACATCTTCAATACGGACTTGGCGGTGCTCGAACAGGGCGAACAGCGCAAGGATCTGCCCTGCAACGTTACGCCCAGTAAGCCGGCGCTCGGGTTCGACCTTAGATTCCACGCTGGTTATCAGGTAACCGTGCCGCTCAAGGAGCTGGCCGGGGACGAAAATACGATCAACATAGTGTTCCGCGTCGCTCAGCAGGACCATCGCGACGAGCCCGTCTATTTCACCCAGCACCTGCGCGTCCCTCCGATCGAGGAAGACGCCAAGGGCGACGCTTACCTTCAAGGAGCTTTCGATATAGGCGAGGGATCGTATCACATCGACTGGCTGATGCGCGACCGGACCGAGCGGGTCTGTTCCTCAAACTGGGAGTCCGAGGCCAGCCTGTCGCCAAAGGACCGGCCGATGAGCCTTTCCATTGCCCCTGGAGTGGTCTGGCGGGCCGATGGCGAGGAGTTTAAGGACGAGCCGCCAGTCCAGCGGGCATCTACCGAGCCGCCCCTCAACGTGAAGGTGCTGGTGAATTTCGCGCCCCAGAACTCGCTCTCCCCGGCCCTCCAGCCGCTCGACACCACCGCCCTGGTATCCATTCTCAGAACCATTGCCCGTGACCCACGCATCGGCAAGTTCTCGATCGTCGCCTTTAACATGCAGGAACAAAAGGTGATCTACCGCCAGGACGGTGTCAACCGGATCGATTTTCCGGCTCTCGGAACCGCTCTGACCACCCTCAATCTCGGAACAGTGGATCTGAAGCGCTTGGGCGATAAGCATGGTGATACGGACTTCTTGACCGGTCTGGTGCGGAAGGAGATGGTTCCCGGACCTCAAGACCATCCCGACGCGCTGGTTTTTGCCGGCCCGAAGATCCTGCTGGATGCCAATCCTCCGGAAGAAGCCCTGAGAGACGCTGGCGGTATCGATTTTCCCGTCTTTTACATGAATTACAACCTGAATCCCCAGGCCGTGCCCTGGAGAGACGCCATCAGCCATACCGTCCGGTTCTTCCGCGGGTACGAGTACACCATTTCCCGCCCGCGGGATCTGTGGTTTGCTGTATCGGAAATGGTCTCAAAGATCGTAAAATCAAGGAACGGAAGGCCAGCGGCATCCATCTCAGGTCAGTAGGGGTTACCGGGGTTAATGAGAATACTGAATCGGGCGGTTTTTCTGGGAGTAATGGGTCTCTCGGGAACCCAAGCGTTTGCCCAGGAATCTTTGTACGGCCAATCAAAAGCCAAACACTACGCCAACAGCTTGGCGCCCTACGTAGTCTCGCCGCAGGAAATCGTCGATCGCATGTTGGAGCTGGCCGATCTTAGGCCCGGCGAAATGCTCTATGACCTGGGCAGTGGCGACGGGCGCATCCTGATCGCCGCTGTCGTCCGCTTCAAGGCCAAAGCCGTCGGCGTAGAGATTTCGGATGATTTGGTCGCGAGCACCAACGACCGTATTCACCGGCTCGGCTTGGACAATGACGCGCGCGTGATCCACGGCAATTTTCTGGATACGGACTTGAGCCCGGCCGACGTGGTAACCCTCTACCTCGCTACCGATGCCAACGAAATGCTGCGCCCCAACCTGGAGAAATACCTGAGAAACGGCGCGCGTGTCGTTTCTCACGATTACCGGGTTCCGGGCTGGAAGCCGAAATTGGTGGACAAGGATTCGGAGAAGCGCGGCCACACCATTTTTCTCTACGAAATGCCCCCCAAGAAGAAGTAGACGCCGTTGTCGTCATTCGATGTGGTCGGCGTCGGTTTGAACGCCACCGACACGCTAATCCTGCTGCCTCGGTTCCCAGCCTACGGCGGCAAAGCGCCCTTTGAGCGCGAGGTGTTGAGTCCCGGCGGGCAAGTGGCTAGCGCGATGGTGACCTGCGCAAGGCTCGGGATGCGAGCCAAATACATCGGCACGCTCGGCGACGATCAGCGCGGCGCCGTTCAGTTGGCGAGCCTGCGCGCGAGCGGCGTTAACCTGGACGATATCGAGGTCCGGCCGGACTGCCCGAACCAAAGCGCCTACATCCTGGTGGACCAAGTTACCGGCGAGCGAACCGTCTTCTGGAAACGCGACGACTCTCTGCGCATCGACCCCGCCAGCCTGACCCCCGACAAGATTACTTGCGCGCGCCTGCTCCACATCGATGGGCACGATACCGCCGCCGTGGCTCGCGCGGCCGAAATCGCCCGCCAGCATCAGATCCCGGTCACGGTGGACGTGGACACCATCTATCCTGGCTTCGACCGCGTCTTGCCGAACGTGGATTACCTGATCGCGAGCTCCGAGTTCCCCGCGCGTTGGACGCTGGAGAGCGATCCCTTGCGCGCGCTCGCGATGATCCAGGACGAATATGGCATGCGACTGGCCGCGATGACACTGGGCGCCGATGGCGCTCTCGGGCGCTTTGATGGCGAATACATCTATTCTCCAGGCTTCGTGGTTGAGTGCGTCGATACCACCGGCGCCGGCGACGTGTTTCATGGGGCGTTCTGTTATGCTGTCTTCCAGAGCATGCCGCTGCGCGAAGCGCTCGAATTTTCGAATGCCATGGCAGCCCTGAACTGTACCGCTTTAGGCGCGCGCGGGTACATCGCTAGCGTCGAAGAGGCGCGGGCTTTCGCGCGTAGCGCTGCGCGGCGCTCCAACGCCGAATTCGAACAGCATCCGTAAATGATCCCCCTTCGATCCTCCGAGCCGCACTACACGCGACCCACCGTCAATCTGGTGCTCATTGCCCTGAACGTGGCCGTGTTCCTGTACGAGCTCAGCATGCCAAACTATGCTCTGAACCGCTTCATCATGCTGCACGGCGTCGTCCCGGATCGCCTCAGCTATGCCTCCATACTCACATCGATGTTTATCCACGGCGGATTCCTGCACATCCTGGGCAACATGTGGTTCCTGTGGATATTCGGCCGCGGAGTGGAGGATGTTCTCGGCCACGCAAAATACTTGTTCTTGTACTTTGCCTGCGGAATTGCCGCGGCATTCCTGTTCATTCTGTTGAACGCCAACTCCACCGTGCCCACCGTGGGCGCGAGCGGCGCCATCGCGGGCGTGATGGGCGCTTATTTGATCAAGTTTCCACGCGCCTATATCCGGACGCTGGTGTTCATTGTCGTTTTTATCACGACCATCGACATTCCCGCGGCTTTTCTGCTTTTGTATTGGTTCGCGATTCAGTTCTTCAGCGGTGTCGGTTCGGTGGGCTATTCTTCGGCATCGAGCGGTGGCGTGGCCTGGTTCGCCCACGTTGGCGGCTTCCTCGCTGGAATGGCGCTCATGTTCTTGATGCCCACCAGGCAGCGCGCGCGCACGTGGTACCGGGATGTTTGAGCTGGTTGGAACGGGATCGGCGGCGATTGAACGGCCCCTCGACATTCTCGCTATCGCCGCGCATCCCGACGACGTCGAGCAGACCTGCGGCGGCACGCTGATCGGAATGGCCGAGCGAGGTTATCGCACCGGCGTGCTCGATCTTACCGCGGGCGATATGGGTAGCCGCGGAACGCCCGAGATTCGTTTGAAGGAAGCCGACGCCGCCGCCTGCGAGATGCGGTTGGCGTGGCGCGGCAACCTGCGATTACCCGACGCGCGTTTGGAAAACACCATCAGCGTGCGCATGAGCCTGGCAGTCGAGATCCGCAATCTTCGGCCGCGCGTGGTTATCCTTCCCTATTGGGAGGCGCGGCATCCCGATCACTACCGGACATCCGAGATCGGCTTCGAAGCGTGTTTCCTGGCTGGTCTGAAGAAGCTGGATGAGGAGTCCGAGCCGCATCGCCCGCATAAGATCCTGTACTCGTCGCTCTACGCCAACGTAACGCCGTCGTTCGTTGTGGACATCTCCGATCACTTCGAACGCCGCATGACTGCTCTGTTTCGTTATGAGTCGCAATACGGCCAATCGCCGGAGGCCGCCGAGCTCTTTCCGGAGCAGCAGGAAATTCGCGAACGCCTCAGTTCCATCGCCCGCTTCTATGGCAACCTGATCGGCGTGAAATATGGCGAGCCGTTCGTGGTGAAAGAGATGCTGCGCGTGGACGACATCGCCGCCATGGGCGTCCGGAGCCTTTAGAGCGGAAGATTGCTGTGCTTCTTGCGCGGCATCGTGTCCACCTTGTTCTGAAGCATCCGCAGCGCGCGGATCACCTTGGGCCGCGTTTCGTGCGGCTCGATCACATCGTCGATGAACCCGCGTTCGGCGGCCACAAAAGGACTTGCAAAACGCTCGCGAAACTCCTCGATCTTTTCCTTGCGCAGCGCCTCTGGATCGTTGGCAGCCGCCAGCTCGCGCCGATAAACGATGTTGACGGCTCCCTCGGGCCCCATGACGGCAATCTCCGCAGTTGGATACGCGAAGTTCACATCCGTGCGCAGGTGCTTCGATCCCATCACGCAGTACGCGCCCCCATATGCCTTGCGCGTGATCACTGTCACTTTCGGAACCGTGGCCTCGGCGTACGCATACAGCAGCTTCGCGCCATGGCGAATAATGCCGCCGAATTCCTGCTCGGTGCCGGGCAGGAAACCGGGCACGTCCTCGAACGTCAAGATCGGAATATTGAACGCGTCGCAGAAGCGAACAAAACGCGCGGCCTTCACCGATGAGTTGATGTCCAGGCATCCCGCGAGAAACGCCGGCTGATTGGCCACGATCCCCACGCTCCTGCCATCCATGCGCGCCAAGCCGATCACGATGTTCTTGGCCCAGTGCTCGTGAACCTCGAAGAACTCGCCCGAGTCCACCACGCGATGGATGATGTCCTTGATGTCGTACGGCGTCTGGGGCTCGTCCGGCACCAGGGTGTCCAAAGCCACATCCGCGCGATCGATCGGATCGCTGGATGGACGCACCGGCGCACTGTCCACATTGTTGGATGGAATGTAGGACACCAGCTCGCGAATCATNNTTGATCACCTCGGGCCCGGTGATGAACATGTGGCTGGTGTGCTCCACCATGAAGATGAAGTCGGTGAGCGCCGGCGAATACACCGCGCCGCCCGCGCACGGCCCCATGATGGCCGAGATCTGCGGGATCACTCCGCTCGCCAGCGTGTTGCGCAGGAAGATGTCGGCGTAGCCGGCCAGCGACGCCACGCCCTCTTGAATGCGCGCACCGCCGGAATCATTCAGGCCGATCACGGGCGCGCCGGTCTTCAGCGCCAGGTCCATGATCTTGCAGATCTTCAGCGCGTTGGCTTCCGACAGCGATCCGCCCAGCACGGTGAAATCCTGCGCGAACACGTATGCGAGGCGCCCATGGATGTAGCCCGAGCCGGTGACGAACCCATCGCCATCCACCACCTGCTGGTCCATTCCGAAATCGGTGGTGCGATGGCGCACCAGCTTGTCCATTTCTTCGAAAGTGCCTTCGTCGAGCAGCAGATCGATGCGCTCGCGCGCCGAGAGCTTGCCTTCGGCGTGTTGCCGCTGCATCCGCTCCGCGCCGCCGCCCGCTTCGGCATTGGCATGACGGCGCCGAACCTCGGCCAATCGGTTAGCGGCGATCCGGTCCGTGGACATACGAAATTACAGTAGCAGGTGTGTGAGCAGCGGAGGCCGGCAGTTACCGATTCTTCAGCACTGTGATGCAGTCCAGGTTCGCCAGACTCCAATCAATCACCTGCTGCTTTACGATGCTCAGTCCACATTTTTCGCCGATGCGTCGTACGTCCTCCGCTGAAACATACGCACGCGATCCGGGGTTCTCGGGCCAGGGCCGCGCCACGCTCGATAACGCCGCGTAATTGGAATGGTGGATCAGGGCCATCCCATCTGCTTTCAACACGCGTTTAAACTCAACGAAGTATTCTTCGAGTTCAGAGCTGCTGAAATGAACCATTGCATCCCAGCTATAGAGAAACGTGATCGATCCGGAGGGAACAGGAATGGATTCGTCTCCGTTGACCAGGCAAGCTACGTTCGAATTCTTGGCAAACCGCTGCCGGCACGCTTCAATCGCATCCAGGGACATATCGGCGCAGATGAGCTTTCCTGAGATATTCGCAAAACGCTCAGCCATACGTCCTCGGCCACAAGCAAAATCCAACACGATCGAGAGATCGGGCTTAGGCGATGCGCTCAGGTACGGTTCGATGATCAGCCACTGCGAGGCGGCGTATCGCTCGGCAGTGTCGTAATATTCGGACCAGTCTCCATCGCGTGCCAATGGGGGTTCTCGCAGGATGAAGTGGCGCCACAGGCCTCGTACCCGTTTCCGTAACTTGCTGGTCGCATACGGCACGGATTTCGATGCTACCACGAGCGCTACTCAGCGTAGTATCCGCTGCGCGAGTGCAGCTCAGCGGCCGGATATCGCTTGCGTGCGATTTCCCCGAGCGTCACCGTGATGTGCCGGAAGTTGCCCGGCTGCGAAGCCGGCTCGTGATACGCCAGCATGTAGCGGCTGCGGATTCGCTCGATCATTTCCTTGAACGAACTGCCGGCGTTTTCGGCCTTCACCCACTCACCGCCGGTTTGCTCCGCCAACTCGTAAACGTTGGCAGGAGTAGAGTCGGGATTCGACGGCTTGCCGGGCTGCGGCGGCTCGGGCCGAATCGCCCGTCCCGTGATGATCGCGTTGAACACCGTGTCCGCCTTGTTCAGCTCGCGAATCACCTGGCCGTCGGTGAGCTGATAACTCATGCTGAGATTGTCGGTGAGGATCAGGATTGCGCGCCGGCCACCGGGACCCGCGTGCTTTTCCATGTAGTGCGCCGCGTCCATGACAGCGGAATTGATCAGCGTGCTCGACCCCACGTCCCAGTTCTTCACCGCGCTGCCGATGTTGCGAGCGGTCTCGGCCAGATTGTCGCTGAAGCTCTGCGCTACCGCCGTGCTCTTGGCGAATACCATGATGGCGACGCGATCGCCCGGCCGCAAATGCTCCAGCGACTCGCGCGCCTCCGTCGAAATCTCGTCGATATACTTCTGCATGCTTCCGCTGATATCCAGCAGCAGGATCAGTGTCACCGGCTCGTCGCCGTGAGCGAACGAAACCAGCGACTGCGGCTGCCCTTCGTCGGCGACCGCGAAGTCGTCCTTGGTGAGATCCTTGATCAACTGGTTGCCGTCCGTCACTTGAACGTCTACGCGTACGTCCGACACGCCCGTCTTGAACGTCGCCGTCGGCTCCTGCTCCACATTTTCCGCCGTCTCCTGTGCGGCCAGAGGCGCTAGGATGAGAACGGTCGAAATGAAGAACATCATCATCGGCACCGCCGGCCACATCGACCACGGCAAAACCGCTTTGGTTCGCGCCCTCACCGGCATCGATACGGACCGTCTCAACGAGGAAAAGCGGCGTGGCATATCCATTGATCTGGGCTTTGCGCACCTGCAGCTCTCCGAAAACGTGCGCCTCGGTTTAGTAGACGTGCCGGGCCACGAAAGGTTCATCAAAAACATGCTGGCTGGTGTGAGCGGCATAGATCTTGTTCTCTTAGTTATAGCCGCGGACGAGTCCATAAAGCCACAGACCCGGGAACATTTCGATATCTGTATGTTGTTAGGCATTCGAAAAGGCATGGTGGTCCTGACTAAGTCCGATCTGGCCGCTGGCGACTTGCTGGAGTTGGCGCGCCTGGAAGCCGGGGAATTCGTGCGCGGCTCGTTCTTGGAAGACGCACCGATGGTGGCCGTCAGCGCGACAACCGGCGCCGGCTTGGACGAGTTGCGCGCCGAGCTCGCGAAACTGGCCGCGGCCGTGCCGGAGAAAGACGCCTCCCAGTATTTCCGGCTGCCGATCGATCGCGCCTTCGCGATGCGCGGCTTCGGGAACGTAGTCACCGGAACGCTGGTCTCGGGGACTGTCCGCGTGGATGAAGATGTCGAGCTGCATCCGGCGCGCAAGCGCGTCCGCGTGCGCGGAATTCAGGTGCACGGTGCGGCGGTAGAGACCGCCATCGCGGGACAACGCACCGCGCTGAACCTCGCCGGCATCGACGCCTCCGAGCTCGCGCGCGGCATGGTGCTGGCTGAAGCGGGCCGCTTTCACCCAACCTCGCGGATCGATTGCGCGTTCCAACTGCTGCCATCGGCCAAACCACTGAAGCATCGCGCTCCCGTACATTTTCACGCCGGCGCGGCCGTTGTGGAAGCGGAAATCCGCCGGCTCACTGGAACTGAACCGCTCGCGCCTGGCTCGCGTGAATATGTGCGTCTGGTGCTCCGCGAACCGCTGCTGTTGCTGCCGGGCGATCGCTTTATCCTGCGCAAGTTTTCGCCGGTGGTCACCATCGGCGGCGGACTGGTGCTGGACCTGCGTCTGGAGAGTGTCGCGCCCCGGCGCGGGCATTCCCAACCTGACCGTCTGCGGATTTTGGAGACCGCACCGCTGCTCGAACGCATTGCACTGCTGGCACGCGAGTCGCGCTACGGAATCGGAATGGCGGATCTGGTGGCGCGCACGGGTTTGCTCGAAGCGGATCTTCGGAAAGCCTCGGCCACCGCAGCCTCTCAAACAAGTGCTTCGGTCACCGTTTTGGAATCGCCGCAGTTCTGGCTGCTCGACCCCGGCTGGGTTACAAACCAGTTGGAAGCGTTGCACGAGCATCTCAAGCAATTCCATCGGCAGAACCCGCTGCTGGCTGGAGTCTCGAAGGAAGAACTGCGTAGTAAGCACTTGGCTGGCGCGCCCCCTTGGCTTATGGACGCGCTGCTGGCCCGCTCCAATACATTGACGGCCGAGGGCGAAGCGGTGCGTCTTTCGTCGCATAACGTTACGCTCAAGCAGGACGAAGAGGACGCCGCGGCGAAAATCGAAAACGCCTTCCGCGCGGGCGGTCTGGCAACGCCGGCGGTGCACGAAGTGCTGGCCAAATCGGGCGTCGATCCCACTCGCGCGCGCACCCTGCTGCAGTTGATGCTGCGCGATCGGCGGCTGGTACGCGTCAGCGACGAACTGGTGTTTCATGCCTCCGCCATGCAATCGCTCCGAGCGCTGCTGGCTCAGAAGAAGGGCCAGCGTTTTTCCGTCCCCGAGTTCAAGGATTGGACAGGCGTGTCGCGCAAGTACGCCATTCCTTTGCTCGAATATCTCGATCGCGACCGAATCACGCGTCGCGACGGAGATCTACGGGCCGTGCTATAACTGGTCGGGCCTTGACAGATGGCGAACAAAAGGCGAATATAGTGGTAACCCAGCATGCTGTTCGACGACGATCCTCCTCCGAAACTGGTCGGCATTGCACGCCTGGCCGCGTCCAGCGATTTGCTCGAAGCGAAGCGTCAGGTAGAATACCTCGAACTTGAAACCCGCCGGTTCATCGGGCGCGGCTCGGGCCGGATGCGTTCCATCTATACCGTCAATCCCTATCGCGGCTGCGAGTTCGGATGCAAATACTGCTACGCCCGCTACGCGCACGAGTTCATGGAACTGCGCGATCCGGAGTTGTTCGAGCGCAAGATCTACGCCAAACAATTTAGGCCTGCCGTGTTTCGGGCGGAACTTCGGCGGCTCAAGGCCGGTGACACCGTCTGGATCGGCACCGCGACGGATCCCTATCAACCGGCCGAGCGGCGCTTCAACGTCACCCGCGGAATGCTGGAAGCTTTCGCGGACGAGCGGGGGCTGGATATCGGCGTCACCACCAAGTCCGATCTGGTGGCGCGCGATGCGTCGTTGATGGCGCGAATCGCTGGCAGGAACAGGATTCGCGTGCACCTGACAATCACCACGCTCGATGAGCGCCTGGCCCGCCTGCTGGAGCCTCTGGCGCCCCGTCCCGCACTTCGTTTAGCGGCTGTCGCGAAACTGACGGAAGCCGGCGTGCCGGTGAGCGTTCTGGCGCATCCGGTGATGCCGCTCATCAACGACAGCGAAGCCAGCTTGAATCGTGTGTGCGAAGCGGCTGCTCGAAACGGTGCCACGTCGTTCAGCGCCGCGCCGCTTTTTCTGAAGCCATGCGCCCGGAAGGTTTTTCTGCCGTTTCTCGAACAGCACTTTCCCCACTTGGTGCGCCGTTACCGCGAGCGTTTTGAAAAATCTGCCTACTTGAAGGGCCACTATCCCGAAATGATCGCCGAGCGCGTGGAGAAAATCCGGGCGCGCCACAAAATGGCGGATCGTCAAGCAGCGGAGTCGCCCCCGTCTGATCAGATGGAGCTATTCGCACTTTACATCGTAAAGTGAATGGCCTATAATCGTTCCCATATGCCTACCGTCCGGAGCATTCGCGCGGCGCGCGCTGAACCGGTTTCCCTACAGACTCACGCGATGGACAATCTGCGGTTCATTCGCGAAACCATGGAACGTGCCGGCTCGTTCACGGCCGTCCCCGGCTGGGGTGGCATTGCGATGGGCGTGAGCGCGCTGATCGCCGCGGACGTTGCCGCTCATCAGCCGTCACTCGAACGCTGGCTCGTCACGTGGCTCTTCGAGGCGGCCTTTGCGATGATGCTCGCGGGACTTGCGATCCGGCGGAAGGCCAAAGCTGCGCAAGGCCCCGTGCTCTCGGCGCCCGCCCGGCGATTCGTCCTCAGTTTTGCGCCGCCATTAATCGTCGGAGGGCTCCTGACCGCCGTGTTATACCGCGCGGGAATTCCCGCCGCCATCCCCGGGACTTGGCTGCTGCTGTATGGAACCGGTGTGGTAACGGGCGGCGCGTTTTCAGTGCGCGTGGTGCCCGTGATGGGCCTCTGCTTTATGTTCATCGGAGCGGTGGCGCTGTTCTGTCCGTTGGCTTGGGGAACGGCGCTGCTGGCCGCGGGCTTCGGCGGGCTGCATCTTATTTTTGGAGCGATTATTGCCAGGAGGTACGGTGGCTAGACAAAACACTGCTCGAAAAGACACGGCCTTAGAGAAGCCGGTCGGCACGAAGGCGATCGCGGGCCAAGCGCTCGCGGGGCTGGACCGCCTCATCTATGAGCCCATCCGGCTGCGGATCGTAAGCGCCCTGGCCGTCAACCCGTCGCTCACGTTTAACGAGCTGAAGAAACTGCTCGAGACCACCGATGGAAACTTGAGCGTTCACGCGCGCAAGCTGGAAGATGCCGAATATATCGTCTGTACCAAGTCGTTCGAGGGACGCATGCCCAAGACCCAATACCGTTTGACCGAAACCGGCCGGCGCGCGCTGGAGAAATATCTGAATCACATGGAAGCGCTGATCCAAGCCATTCGGGAACGCTAGCCCCCTTTTTTTGGAGCCATTCTTTATGACAAAAAGCTCTGGTATGTCGCAAAGAACTTCAAACGGCCTGCACGCCGCGATCATCATGGACGGCAACGGCCGCTGGGCCTCCGCGCGCGGACTGCCGCGGGTAGCCGGACATCGCGCCGGCGCGGAAGCCTTGCGCCGGGCCGTCGAAGCCGCGCCCGATCTCGGCATCGGAGTACTGACCGTCTACGCGTTTTCCTCCGACAACTGGCGGCGCCCGCAGCCGGAGGTTTCCGCGCTGATGAAGATGTTCCACATTTACCTGCGCCGCGAGCAGGCCAAGTGCGTCGAAAAGGGCGTGCGTGTGTCGGTGATCGGCCGGCGCGACCGCCTGCCGCGCTTGCTGCTGCCGGTGATTGACGAATGCGTGAGCGCCACCGCGCAGGGCGGAAAGCTGAACTTGCGGCTGGCGATCGATTATTCCTCGCGCGACGCCATCCTCGACGCCGCTCTGGCGCTCAAAGGCAAACCCACGCGCGAGAAACTTTCCGAGGCGCTCGGCGGCCCGGACGTCGATGTACTGATCCGCACCGGCGGCGAGCAGCGTTTGAGCGATTTTCTGCTTTGGGAATGCGCCTACGCCGAACTGATCTTCACGCCGGTGATGTGGCCTGATTTCAAGGCTTCCGACCTGGCCTCTGCAGTCGGGGAATTCCACTCCCGTGAGCGCCGCTTCGGGGCGCTGCCGCGCGCCGCGCTAGCTTAGCCTGGCGAGGATTAGACGAAACATGCGGTCGCAATTGCGAGCGGCCTTTCGCACCCTTGCCGGATCGATCAATTCAAGCAACTTGATCCCGTGCTTGACCTTGTGATACTCACCGTTCGCCGCTTTCTTCAAGCGTTCAAGCACATCTTCCTTCGGAATCTCTTCCACCTTCGGGTTGCCTTTCGACAGGCTGCCCCCGAAGAGGGATTTCAACGCGTCAACGTCCGCTAGAAACCAAGATTCCATTATTTGGACCATCCAGAAAATGGAGTCCGGGTCACAGCCTTCGAGGCTTTTCCTCCGAAGCTGAAACTCTTGCGGATCTTCACCATCGAGCAGCAGCACATTCCAAGCGTCGGGATGAGATTTCAGCGCTGCCTGAAAATCCTGGGCCGGTGTACCTTCAGTCGCGATCAGATCGAAGTAGCACCTCTTGCTTCTGGCCGCTTCTGCGATCTCCGATAGAAATTGCCTGAATCCTGGTCGGAGCCGATCGTCGCCTTCGAAGTAAACTCGAAGCTCCGTCACCATCGGTTTCCGCCCAGTTCCCCTTTCCTCCAAAGCTGGCCAAGAGAATACCGCTCCAGCCAAACCGAGAGCTGCTTTTTGTCCAGACGGCGAAACTGCGTTCCGTTATCGAAATCTCTTTCGGTGACGAGAACGTCTTCCGGGCGGTCGGACAGTGCATCGATCAACGCCTCCGAGTGAGTTGTGACGACGAGTTGCGTCCGCTCCGACGCTTCGACCAAGGCTTCAGCGACGATCTGAATCGCATCAGGATGAAGGCCAACTTCGGGTTCCTCGATGCAGATCAGCGGAGGAAGCTCCGCCTCAAGCAGTACGGCAAGTAGACACAGAACCTTGAGAGTGCCATCGGAGAGACGCACTGACGGTAGTGGTTCCAACAAGCCGCTTTCCTTAATAAACGTTTTCGCAATCGGGCCATCGAGCCGAACCTTGACGTCCTCGAAACGATCATAGAAGCGGCAGAGATACGCTCGCACCCGTTCACGAAGTCCCTTGAAATCCATGTCCAACAACACTAGAGCAAGGTTGCCGCCGCCGTCACGTAAGGACTCCTTTCGCATTGATGTCGAGGTGCCGATTCTGGCCTGTGAATCGCCGGCCGTTCGGAACTCGCGGTAAATTTGAATCGCCTCTAGCTGGCGCCCAACCCGCGTTATGGGGGTCGTATCCGCCGGGCTCTTAGACCGTTGAAATACGGACTCAGCTGCAGAGATGTCGGCGGGGCGAGTTCCGAAGTAAACGCTTCCGGCTGCGCGTTGAAAATAGGTCGTATCACTACCATTTTCCGTGCCGCTAAGGTGTTCCCTCATGATGAAGAACCCATGAGCCTCCTCGGAAAACTCCAATCGGTACTGGAGAGGTTCGTCATTTATCCCGCTGCATTCGATGGCCGCATCGGGGCTTGCCGTCGCGAGCGAACAAACCACCCTCACGCCGCCAAGTCGGAGGATCGCCGTACTCAAATCCACCGGCGCGGCTTGAAGTAGACCAATCGCTTCGATGAGATTGCTCTTCCCGGACGCATTCGCCCCAATCAGCACATTCAATCCCCGAAGCTCCACCTCCGTGTTCCGGAAGGACAGCAGATTCTCTAACTTGACCTGTCGCAGTAACATGCGTACAGTCATTCTAGCGACGATCCGCCACCCAGCGGCACACTGTTAGCCAGAAAACCCGTCACGATTTGCAAGATCCGCTAAAATAGAAGCAGGCCCCCCGCCCATGCTCGACGCCACCCTTGCGAAAATCTTCGGGACCAGGAACGAACGCGAAGTCAAGCGGCTCCGTCCAATTGTCGCCGCCATCAACGATCTCGAACCGGGGCTCCAGCAGCTCTCAGACGACGAATTGGCCCAGAAAACCGTGGAATTCAAGCAGCGCATCGCCAACGGCGAGCCTCTCGATGACCTGCTGATTCCCTCCTTCGCCGTCTGCCGCGAAGCCGGACGCCGCGTCCTCAACATGCGGCATTTCGATGTCCAGCTTATTGGAGGCACTGTCTTACACAGAGGCCGGATCGCTGAAATGCGAACGGGCGAAGGCAAAACGCTGGTCGCCACGCTGCCCTGTTACTTGAACGCGCTCGCAGGCAACGGCGTTCATGTCGTCACGGTCAACGACTACTTGGCCAAGCGCGACGCCGAGTGGATGGGCCGCATTTACAAGTTCCTCGGAATGTCGGTCGGCATTATCGTACACGACCTGGACGATCAGGAGCGCCAGGCCAGCTACAACGCCGACATCACCTACGGCACCAACAACGAATACGGATTCGACTACCTCCGCGACAATATGAAGTTCCGCCTGGAGGATTGCGTCCAGCGCGGCCACAACTTCGCGATCGTGGACGAAGTCGACTCCATCCTGGTGGACGAGGCGCGCACGCCGCTGATTATTTCCGGACCGAGCGAAGAATCCACCGACAAGTACTACAAGATCAATCGCATCATTCCCAAGCTGACGCGCGGCGAAGAGATCAAGGGCAAGGAGCCTGGCGAAAGCTACACCACCGGCGATTACACCGTCGACGAGAAGCATCGCAGCGCGGCTCTCACCGAGGAAGGCATCGCGAAAGTGGAAAAGCTGCTGGGCTGCGGCAATCTCTATCAGCCCGAGAACTGGGCCACGCTGCATCATGTCCAGCAGGCGCTCAAGGCCCTGGTGCTGTTCCACCGCGACAAGGATTATCTGGTGCAGGACGGCCAGGTGATCATCGTCGACGAGTTCACCGGCCGCGTGATGCCCGGCCGCCGTTGGAGCGACGGTCTGCACCAGGCCATCGAAGCCAAGGAAAACGTCAAGATCGAGCGCGAAAACCAGACGCTTGCCACTATCACCTTCCAGAACTACTTCCGCCTGTACAAGAAGCTGGCGGGCATGACGGGCACCGCCGAAACGGAAGCGGCCGAGTTCGAAAAGACGTACAAGCTCGACGTGATGGTGATTCCCACCAATCGCAACATGGTCCGCAAGGAATTTCAGGACATGGTCTACCGGACCGAGGAAGAGAAATTCCGCAACGCGGCCAAAGAAATCCAGACGCTGTACGAAAAAGGCCAGCCGGTGCTGGTGGGCACCATCTCGGTCGAAAAATCCGAAAGGCTCGCCGGCGCGCTGAAGAAGATGGGCGTCCAGCACGAGGTCTTGAACGCCAAGAACCACGAGCGCGAAGCGTTCATCATCGCGCAGGCGGGGCGCAAAGGCGCCATCACGGTATCCACCAACATGGCCGGCCGCGGCACCGACATTCTGCTGGGCGGCAACCCCGAATTCCTGACCAAGGAGTATCTCAAGAAACAGAACAAGGATCCGGATCTGTTCCAGACCAGCCCCGCGGGATCGCCGGAGCGCGTTGAATGGGACGAGATCTTTTCGCGGTTCCGGGATGAGACCGCCTTCGAACACGATGAAGTGGTCGCCCTCGGCGGCCTGCACGTGCTCGGGACCGAACGCCACGAGTCGCGCCGCATCGACAATCAGCTACGCGGACGCGCCGGCCGCCAGGGCGATCCCGGCAGCTCGCGCTTCTACCTCTCGCTGCAAGACGACCTAATGCGCATTTTCGGCGGCGAGCGCATGCAGAATCTGATGCTAAGGCTCGGCATGGAAGAAGATGTGCCGATCGAGTCCCGGCTTATCACCAAACGCATTGCCTCCGCGCAGGAAGCCGTCGAGGCCCAGCACTTCGCTTCACGCAAACATCTGCTTGAATACGACGACGTGATGAATAAGCAGCGCCAGGCTGTCTACGGCATGCGCCGCCAGTTGATTGAAGGCAAGGACCAGACCGCGCGGATCAAAGAGATCATCCAAGGTATTGTGGCCTCGTTCAGCGACATTCGCTGTCCTGAGCGCGCACATACCAGCACCTATGATTTGACCGGGCTGCAGTCCGACGTGCTCAGCCAGTTCGGAGTCAAAATCGACCTGGAAGAATTGAACGGGCTGCTGAAACAGGAGATCGAGGATCATATCATCGATCTGCTGGAACGCCGCTTCAAGGAGAAAGAAGAGCTGATCGGCCCCGAGCACATGCGCGAAGCCGAGCGCTTCGTGATGCTGAACGTTATCGACAACCAGTGGAAGGACCACCTGCTGTCGATGGATCACTTGAAGGAAGGCATCGGCCTGCGCGGTTACGGGCAGAAAGACCCGCTGATCGAATACAAGAAGGAATCCTTCGAGCTGTTCCAGGACATGATGGATCGGATCGAGGACGAGACCATCCGCTATCTCTTTTTCCTGCAAGTCACCACGGGCGGCCCTCCCGGTGAAGCGGGCAATGGTGGTGGCCCGGGTGGTTTGCCGGAAAGACCGAAACCTGTACTGCCCTTCTCTGAAGAAGACGAGGAGGACGACGAAGACCAGGACAACGAGGAAGCGCTGGTGGCCGCGGCGAGTTCCGAGGAACGCCGGACAGCACAAAGCGCCGTGGAAAACTTCACGCGCAACATCCAACGCAAGAAGGACAAGGAAATGGCCGAGCTGCAGTTCGCCGGCGGCGACGGTAGCGCCTCCGAGAAAAAGCAAGCCGTCTCCGCCAAGAAGGCCGGCCGCAACGATCCATGCCCCTGCGGCAGCGGCAAGAAGTACAAGAAATGCCACGGAGCCTGATTCTAGCCGCGGTTTTTATTTCCTCCGCGTGCGCCGGCACGATGTGGCCGGACAAACTCGGGAACTATCAGCGCAACTCAGTCTCGGCTCTGGACCCTGCTTCAGGCGATCCGAGCTGGGGCGAGTATGGCCCCGACGGTGGGGAACGCGCGGACTACGGTCCTTTTCGCGTGGCCGCGTGGCGGTTCAAGGACACCACCGGGGCATACGCCGCCTCGCTCGGACTCAACGGAGTTCGCGTCGGGAATTACCTGATGCAGTGCGACGGCAAATGTCCCAAAGACTTGCCGCAGCTCGCCGACGCTTCGCTCCCGCATGTTTTGCACACGTCCATCCCCACACTGAACACCTACTTTCCAGCTAAAGGGCTGGTTCCACGCGCGAACCAATACATCTTGGGGGTGTGGACTCTCAGAGGAGCGGCACCAGGAATCCCGGCTTCCGCCGTGAACTTCGAGTTCGGTACCGAAGGTGAGGTGGCCCACTATCGAACCTCAGCTGGGCCCCTAACTTTGGCCATCTTCTCGTTCCCGCTTCCCTCAATGGCTCGCCAGCAACTCCCCGAGTTTCAAAAGATTCAAGGAGCGGCGGCAAAACGTACCGGCCCGCTCATAGCCGTGGCCATTGGACCCTCGGCAGCCTCGGCCAAGCTGCTCGAAACGATAAATTATCAGGGGATAGTCGCGGAGAATGAGCGCCCACCGGTGAAGCCGCTCGAACTAAAACCAGAAACCGCGGGCCAGATGGTCCTTGCCATCATCAGCTTGGCGGCCCTGGTGCTCGGTTTTTGTCTGCTTTCCGGCATAGCGGTCGGCGGAATCCTGCGGATCGCCCGGCGGTTTGGTTATTCAGCTGCTGAAGGAAGCCTCATCACGCTCCATCTCGAGGGCAAATAACTCCCCCGATTTCTCCACCTTACAAACCAAAGCCCGGCCCACCGCAGTACCATCCACAGAGTTTTGCACAAGATTTCCGAAACGAATCCAGTCCCTAAGCTGTTCTGGATCAGGCTCTTGGAACCCAATCCTCACGAACCAGTTTTTCACTTGACTCGCAACCTTCGTGGCCCTATCATCTGAATCACAAACAGGTTTTGACGGGTGCGTTTCCGTCGAATCTGATTCTCCCATACATCGCCCTTGTGCTAAACGAGGGGCCTGTTCAGATTCAGGCAGATGGTGTCGAATGGGGCCTCCGGGCCCCGTTCCGAACTAATACCCCAGAGATCCGGCGGTACACTGGTACTTGACTCCGCCCCACCGCCCACCCCCTAAGTCGGCTGACGCTCCTACCACCTGGCGTGAACGCCTGCGGGCACTCCGCAATGTCCCGCCGCTGTTGCGGATGGTCTGGGACACCAGCCCGGGCCTTACGATGGCAACCATCATTCTCCGGCTGGTCTCGTCCGTGATCCCCGTCGCCCAACTTTGGGTCGGGAAGCTGATCATTGATCAGGTCGTCCGTGCGATCCAGGGGCGCGCGGTGGACCCCCACAAGATTTGGGTCTACCTGGCCTACGAGATCGCCCTGGCCGTCCTGAGCGACCTCCTATCGCGCGCAGTGAACCTCTCCGACAGCCTCCTGGGCGACAAGTTCACCAACCACGTCAGCCTGCGGTTGATGGAGCACGCCAACCAACTGGACCTGGTTTCCTTTGAAGATCCAGTGTTTTACGACAAACTGGAGCGGGCCAGGCGTCAAACCACGGCCCGTCTGGGGATGCTGGGTATTATCGCCGGAATGGGCCAGCAGCTTCTCACCCTTCTATCCCTATTGGCTGCTGTGGTCTCTTTTTCGCCCTGGTTTCTGGTGCTACTGGTGGCTGCCGTGATTCCGTCGTTCCTCGGCGAGACACGCTTTGCGATGTTGGCCTACTCGATGCTGTATCGCTGGACGCCCGAACGCCGCGAGTTGGATTATCTGCGCATGCTCGGAGCAAGTAACCAGAGCGCCAAAGAGGTCAAGATCTTCGGTCTCGGCCAGTATTTGGCGGACCGTTCCCGCACCCTCTTCGATCGCTTCTACGAGGAAAACAAGGCGCTCGCCATTAAGCGGGCCGTCACTGGTTCGCTGCTGAATCTGCTGCCGACGGCGGGCTATTATGGCGCCTACGTTCTCATCCTGATCCGCACCCTCGCGGGCGCCATGACGGTGGGCAGCCTCACCTTCGTCGCCGGCGCCTTCGCCCGTTCGCGCTCGCTCATCGAGACGCTGTTTTCCAGCTTCAATAACATCGCCGAACAGGCGCTCTACATCAAGGACCTGTTCGACTTCTTTGAAACGCAGCCCAACATCGCTTCTGCTCCAAATGCTTTGCCGGCGCCTCGGCCCATTCGATCCGGCTTCGAATTCCGCGCTGTGTCGTTCGCCTATCCGGGATCGGAGCAGCAGGTGCTTCGCGGCCTGAGCTTTCGTTTCGATGCCGGGGAGCGCATCGCCTTGATCGGCGAAAACGGCGCTGGCAAGACCACTCTCGTGAAACTGCTCGCCCGGCTGTACGATCCTACCGGAGGTGCGATTTTGCTCGACGGCATCGACCTTCGGGAATACGACGTCGACAGCTTGCGCGCCGAAATTGGCGTCATCTTTCAGGACTACATGCGCTACGACATGCTGGTGCGCGAGAACATCGGCTTCGGGCGCATCCAGGAGCTCGCGAATCAAACCCGTGTGGAAAGCGCCGCGCGGAAAAGCCTGGCGGAACCCTTGATCGCCCAGTTCAAGCGCGGATACGATCAGATGCTCGGCCGGCGTTTTGAAAACGGCGTCGAGCTGTCCGCCGGACAGTGGCAGAAAGTCGCGCTGGGACGCGCTTACATGCGCGACGCACAAGTGTTGATCCTGGACGAGCCCACCGCCAGCTTGGACGCGCGCGCCGAATACGAAGTCTTTCTGCGCTTTGCCGACCTCACGCGCGGCCGCATGGCTGTGCTCATTTCACACCGCTTCTCCACGGTTCGCATGGCCGATCGCATTTTAGTTTTGGCCGATGGCGAGCTGGTAGAGCAGGGCACGCATCGGCAGTTGGTCGCACTGGGCGGCCGCTACGCGGAGTTGTTCGAGCTGCAAGCCGCTGGTTACCGCTAATAAGGGGCGAATTACTCGGAGAGAGAACTGCGCGAGAATAGGCACGTGGACGATGTGGTTGCTGAGTTCGGACGCAGGCTCAACGCTCCGGTTGCCAAGTCACTCCCCGTTGACGCAGATCTCATCGTCCTCCTCGGTTACTACACAGCATCTCAAACGGACATTCTGAGGAATCTTTTCCGGCTTCGAGCAGATGGTACGGTCGCCTGGACGATCAGTCAGCGCGACGCGATGGGTATAGTAACAGACGCCGATTGGCGGGACGGCAAACTCGTAGCCTGGACCTGGGGAGGCTACATGCTTGTCATAGACGAACACACCGGAAAAGTCTTGGACTCGGTATTTACAAAGTAGGAGCCTGCATTGAGCTGCAGGTTTACCGCTAGCCGCCGCCAAAAAGCGACTTGAGCCACGCGCCGAAATGCAGATGCCTTCCCGGGCACTCCGGCCACGGCGCGAAGCTGATGGTTTCCGAATCGTGCTCCACCCATAACGACACGGGTTCCTGACTCTTGTAGTCCAGCCGGATCACGACGCCCGAACCGCAGGATTGCGAAAGTCCGATCGACGCCGCGGCGGGATCGCTCGCATGCGCGCTTTTCGGCCCCCAGTCCTCCAGAAACTTCGGGAACGTGTACTGCGGGCACGGATGCGCCTCGGTGCAGCCCCACATGGTGTACGCCACTGAATAGTTGTGAGCCGCCAGCGACCCGAGAAAGTTCTTGGCCTGCCGCTCTTCGGCGTGATTCTTGAAGATCGCGTAGAGGATCAGTCCCGCCACCAATACGCCGGCCAGCGCGATCGAACACTTCTTCAACAGTCCGATAACCCGGGCGCGGTGTTGCTCGGCGGCTCCGTAGGCTTCCAGGTAGCTGGCCATCTGCTACCTCTATTTTACTGCTCTTACTTCGCGGCTGTTACTGGATAGGTTTTGTTGTATGCAGCGGTGGCATCGGCGGTGATCTCGAAAGACGCCTTGAAAAAGACCGTACTCGCCGAATCCACCACGACGTCCAGTCCCTTTTCCTCCGCCACTTTCTTCACTACTTCCTGCATTCGGGTTCCGGCCCGCTGAATAATTTCGGTGCGCTCGCGCTCCACGTCCTCTTGCAGATCCTGCTGGTCGCGCTGCAGTTCACGCTGTTTGCGCTGGCCCTCGGCGGTCAGCTCCTGCGTGCCCAAGTCGTTGAGCTTTCCGCTGTTCAACTGAGTCTGGATGTCCCCCAGCTCCTTTTGCAGTTTGACCATTTGATCCTGGCGAGGCTTGAACTTGCCTTCCATTTCCGCTTGAGCCTTCTTGATCTCGTCGGTTTCGAGCAACGCCTTCTGGGTGTTGATCACGCCGAGCTTGATCTGGGCGCTGGCCGTGCCCATGCTGGCCAGTGCGAGCACCGCGATCAGCAGCTTATTCATTTGCGAACACTCCCAGGATTTCGTCCTCGCGAAGGATCAGATACTCCTGGCCTTCGATCCGGATGTCGGACCCGGAATACTTGCCGAACAGAATCTTGTCGCCGGCTTTGATGTCCGGAGCCGCGCGATGGCCGTCCTCGAGCAGCTTGCCGTTGCCCACGGCGACCACCTCGGCATGCTGCGGCTTCTCTTTCGCGCTGTCGGGGATGATGATGCCCCCGCGCTTGGTTTCCTGCTCTTCCAGCCGTTTGACGAGCACGCGGTCATGCAGCGGACGAAGGTTCATAAACTATCTCCTGTATCTGGGTTGGGAAAAGCAGACCGGCACAAACCCGAAGACACCCAATGTAACACAAATCCCTGGATTTTGATGCGGACTGGGCTATTGCCGCGTGGCGTAATTACTCATATCGCAGAGCGATGGTCGGATCGACCGAGGCAGCGCGGCGCGCGGGCAGGAAACCGGCCACCAGCGAGACGCATATCATCGTCAGCGCGGCGAATAGCAGCGTCGGCAAATCCGTCGGAGCCACGCCGTAAAGTTGGGAAACCAGGTAACGGCTGAGGCCGATCGCGAGAGGCACGCCCAGTCCAATGCCGATCAGGCACATCCACGCAACCTCTTTGAGCACCATGCCGAGGACGCGTCCGCGCCCGGCGCCCAGGGCCATGCGGATGCCGATTTCCCGCGTCCGCCGCGCCACCGAGAACGCCATCACGCCGTACAGGCCGATAAACGCCAGGACGGTCGCGAGCGCGCCGAAGCAGGCGCACAGGATCGCGGTCACACGTTCCGCGAACAGCGATTGGTTCACTTGCGTCTCCATGGTTCTCAAATCCCAGATGGCGAGGTTCGAATCGATGGCAGCGATTTCGTGGCGAAGCCCGGGCATCAGCGCTTCCGGAGGCCCCATCGTGCGGACGACCGCGCTGATGCCGCTGAGATCCGCGTCCTGCTGATACGGGACGTAGATGAAGCTGGTCTTTTTGTCGCGCAGTGTGTTGTACTTTCCGTCCTTCACTACGCCCACGATCTCCACATCAGCCGGCCCTTCATGTTTGTAACCGAACCTGCGTCCCAGCGGATTTCCGGTCCCGAGGAAACGCTGGGCGAAGGTCTCATTCACTACCGCGACCTGGTGCGCACCCAGTTTATCCTGCAACGTGAAGCCACGGCCCAGCAAAACGGGGATTCCCATGGTCTGGAAGTATCCTGGCGAGACCTCGTTAAAATTCGGGTTCATATTCTCGTCCGTCTTCGGCTCGTAACCTTGCACATGAATCGAGTTCATGCTGTTGTCGCCGGATAGTGGGACGATCTGGGCAAGCGATGCGGAAGCCACTCCGGGCACGGAAGCCAGCCGTTGCTGGATATCCTCATACAATTGATGAACGCGAGCCTGGTTATACCCGTTGCGCGCGGCATCGATGGTGAATACCACCAGATTCGCGGTGCGGAAACCGGGATCGAGCTTGCGCAGATTCAATAGGCTGCGGGTGAACAATCCCGCGCCCACCAGCAGCAGCAGCGACAACGCCACCTGCCCAACCACCAGCGCCTGCCGGGAGCGGATCTGGCCGAAACCGCCGATCACGCTGCCTCCCTGATCCTTCAAGGTCGGATACACGTTCGGGCGCGTCGACTGCATGGCCGGAAGCAGTCCGAATCCAACGCCGGTGACCAGGGCCAGCACGAAGGCGAACGCAACGGTGCGAGGATCGAGCGATGCATTCAGCCCAGGAATGCCGCCGCTGGTACCGGGCATGCTCGCTACCAGCAGGCCGGAGGTCCACAGGCTGACGAGCAGCCCGGCCAGCCCGCCTAGAATCGCGAGCAACAAGCTTTCGGCCAGCAGCTGCCGAACCACGTCCTTTCGGGATGCTCCCAAAGCCAGCCGGATGGCAATCTCCTTCTGCCGGCCGAGGCCGCGCGCCACCAAAAGATTGGCAACGTTGGCGCAGGCGATCAGCAGCACCAGCCCGACCATCGCCATGGAAATGTACAGCGGTGTTCCGGCATTTTCGCGAAACGTGGGCACGCCGTTATAGGCGGGTTCCAGCACCACGGCCTTCGCCAGGAACCGTTCGCGGAATTTTTTAGAAATGTTCCCGGTCATGACGGCGAGATCGGCCCCAAGCATCGGCTTGAAGAGCACCTGCAGCGAAGCGTTGGCCTGCTGGATCGTCACACCCGGCTTGAGTCTGGCAATGATGTGCAGGAAATGATAACTGCGGTCGTCATAGCCGTCGCTGGTGGGAGTCACGGCGGTTTTCATCGCCAGTGGAACGTAAACATCCGGCACCCGGCCGACATCGACCCCGAAAAATTCGCGCGGCGCAACGCCGATAACAGTCATGAGCGAATTGTTGACACGTACGGGTTGGCCGACGATGCTGGGATTTCCGCCAAATCGCCGCGTCCAATATCCGTAACCGAGCACGACCACCGGATGCGCGTTCTTGATCACATCGTCCGCTGCCGACAGCAAACGTCCTTGCGCCGGACGCACGCTCAGCACGTCGAAAAAATTGCCGGTGGCCAACTCCACGGTCACGGCTTCGCTCTGTCCTCCATAGACCAGATTGGCCGACACGGGCGCGCGCGCGACCAAGCCCGAAAAAACCTGGTTGCGATCGCGCAGATCAATGTATCCCGGGCGCGAGAAGAGGCGGTCGGAATTATCGCCCTCAAATGCCCCGCGGACCACGCCGGGAGACGTGAGCAGCACCAGTTCATACGGATGTCTCACCGGCAGAGGGCGCAGCAGAGCTTGATCGAGCAGGCTGAAAATCGCGGTATTTGCCCCCAGGCCCAGCGCCAGCGATGTGATCGCGACCGAGGTGAACAAAGGACTCTTCTTAAGCATCCGCAAGGAGTGCTGGAGATCGGACAGAAAAGCAGCCATTACGGTAATCGGTAGGCACACCGGGGGCCAACTATAAAGTGTTGATAGAACGCCAGGGTGGGCGCGGCGCCGCAGCGGATGCGGGACTGCGCATCCCATCTTCGGACAGTCCGGCGCGTCGCGCGAATGGCGCCTCGTCGCACATTATTTGGCTCCACGGCAATAGGACCGGGTACTGGTTTCGAGTGACCTCAGACTCGGCGCTCGATTTCGTTGCCGAGAAGGTCTGAGTCCACTTGGCTTCTGATATCGAAAGTTCGAACTTGCCTACACTTGGGCACTGAGGAAAGGTCGAGAGAGCTTTTGCTGCAGGTCTGGAGCGATCATGTTGACCGCCAGCCCCTGGTAGTGGGGTCTTAGCGGGGAGATGGTAGTTTGGCCAAGAGATAGTCCCGCAAGTTGATGCCAGTCCCTCCCCTTGCAAATATAACGGCGTGGTCGGTTGTGTTAACCGTCACGACTCGCATATTGGGATGTCTGTAGTCGTGATAGGCTCTCGGGTGGCCGTACATTTTGCGTATCTCGCTCACCGGCAAAATGTAGTACATATCGGGCGAACCGCAGATCCAGATTTCAAGATCTGCACGAAGTGTGCTGGCATTAATGTTGAACTTGTAATGCGAGGGACGTTTGGGGTAGGTAGAACACCATCTGACATGCAGTTTCAGTCCATCGACTTCATACAGCGATGAGCGGTAATGAACCCACCTCTTGGGTGCCAAGCGATCTAACAAAATCGCCTTACCTTCGTTCTCTTTCACTCACGCTCCAATGAGTTCGTCCAACGTCCAGATATGATCAGCGATCCCGGCGGCCATTGCCGGTGTGATCCTCAACGATCCATGAACTCTGCACAGATTGTAATACGCGAAATGGAGCGCAAGTGCCGCCCTAAGGTTGTCCCACGATTTTGAGAAGGCGTACGTCAATCGCGTGAGCCTCTTGCACCACTGGCGAAACGTCCCATTCTTGCGCTCAACGTGGCTGGTTCCAGCGCGATCCAAATCAGGATTGCCGCTTACCGCGTCCTTGGCAACTGATACGAACCGAGCCGGACTGTAACTCTCAGGAATGCGATCCAAGTGAGTTGAGAAGAGCTTTACTACTTGCGCGTGATTCGCGCGGTCATACAGGCCCGCATCAATCGCGGTCTCGTAAGGCTGAAAGCCATCGGTACTCACGTCGAACCAGCCTGGCGCTGTCGCCCAGCGGATCTTCGAAACGAAGTCCTCAGTATTGACGCGATCCCGCTTGCCGAGATGCCAGGCCATAACGAGCTTCGTGGAACGTTCGAGGCAGATGAATGTGTAGGCGTCGCCGTGCATGTCCTTAGCTACACGCTCCGGCGTCAGCCACTTCCGATGACATCCCACGTACGTCCATACCTCGTCTAGCTCTAGAGAGTCCTGTACTTTCACGTTGTGAATTCTCTCGGTCAACAGCCGTTCGCAGTTTTCGCCCGCCAACTTCAGGATGTTCAGCACGGTTCGCTTTTCCACGTCGCAGAGCCGTGCCGATCCGCGTACGCTATTGCCTTCGACAAGGCAGTGGAGGATTCTGCACACGGTCTCTTGCGGGAGCCGCACGTCGGCTCCGAATGGCGTTTCTCGCGGCTCCGAGAACCGCTTGCCACATTGCTGGCACTTCCACCTCTGCACGTTATTCCTTCCACGTCCGGCTTTCACGTTTCGATTTTGCATGAATGACAGGTCATTTTGGGCCTTGCTTTCTTCGAGCCTTTGCGGCCAGAATGACAGTGGTACCAACCCTGCCTTTGGCGTAAGCCCGAGGTTAGGCCCCGCAAGCAGTTAGCGCTGCGAGTGGGGCTGTTTAATGTGGCGGACCGGCTGGGATTCCAACCCAGAACAAGCCGATTAGTAATCGGCCCCTCTATGCGCTGAGGTACCGGCCCGCATGGAAAAGCAAAGGCCAGCAGTTCCGGTTTAGCAACCGTCTCTGACTGGCTTTTTGCTTTTAGAATCATACAACTAATCCATGATAAACTTATCATTGATCGAAGTCAAGAGCTTAGGCTTGCTATGATAACATTTTTATCATATACTCATGAATGAGTGGACGTTCATGGACTATCTCGACGAGCGCGGGACAAGCCCCATCCAGGATTGGCTGAGGGATGTTCGCCAAGTTCCAATAAAGGCAAAAGCCAAAATAGATCGGATACTTTTGCAGTTGGCGGGAACCCGTCTTTGGGTACGTCCATTGGCAAGCAATCTTGATGACTATCCGGGGATCGTGGAGATTAGGGTGCGTTGGATGAATACCCAATATCGAATATTGGGCTTTCGGGGGCCTGATGAGCGGCAATTTACAATTCTCTTTCCGGCGTTGGAGCAGGGAGACCAGTTCCAACCGCTAAGTGCTCCTGAGATCGCCACGACGAGGATGCAAATTGTAGAAACAGATTGGAGTCGAGCCTGTGAACACCGTTACCGCTAAACGTGACCTGCTGGACAATTGCCGAAATTTGGAATACCGGGAGGCTTTAGTATTCGAGAATGTCTATACCGGCGTGTGCTCGCAAATTCGTGTGCTTCGAGAGCACCGCGAGTTGTCCCAAGCGGAATTTGGCCGCAAGGCGAAGATGGCGCAAGAACGCATCTCTATACTCGAAGATCCAAACGCAGAGACAAAACCCACTTTGAAGACATTGCTCCGAGTGGCTTCAGCATTTGATGTGGGGCTCGATGTCAGGTTTGTGCCATTTGAGACCATCCTCGACAGATCCGTTAACACCGATTCTTCAGCACTCCAAGTTCCCAGCTTTGAAGAAGAACTGCCAGAGTTAGAGAAATGCATCAGAGAAGAGGAACTGCTGGCGAAAGCCAATTCCGAATCATTCCATTCCTTCAACGGCCTCATCGGTCCTCCATCGGATGAAGTCAGGCGCTACATGGAAGCCGCTAATCGCGCGATGGTTGAACGCGTCATGGCTTATTCCGCAGGAGGAATGCTTCAGGGACTTGCTGGTAGTAGCAGGAGCGCGCCTGGGCCGGCTGTTGCAGAACGAGAGACCGGACTGTCTGCCGATTTCCATTTTCTGGCGGAATTAAACACCGAGAGCCAAGGCGTAAGCGGAGGGACTTCCGTACCGCCCATTCTAGCTCCGGTGATACCAATTGATTCCGATGTTAAGCAAAGAAGACATTCAAGGCGAACCAACAGAGGCGGAAGGGGTGCTGCATATTATGGCCGAACCAGAAAACAAGCCATTGGAATCTAAGCGAGACGAAGACTTTGCGTCGCTTTACGCGAATAACGTTCAAATGGAAGTGAGCGCGTGGGACCTAAAATTTACTTTTGGACAGCTTGACCAAGCGCAAGGATTTGTAAAACAACATACCGCGATCACGGTCAGTTGGCAACAAGCGAAGATCATGGCTTACTTCTTAGTTGCAAACGTGTTCGTGCAACAAGCTGCAATTCCGATAATTCTTAGGAACGATATCGTGCCGCCGCGCCCAAACCCCAACGATGCGGCATGGGCTGGCACCAACATGGCGAATGTCGCGTACTTGGGCTGGATTCACGATCAGTTCTTTGGGACAAGTCCGTACATACCGCCAGCAGTGGCTGAGGAAACGAAAGGGCAGTCCGAATCCGAACCGGCCAACTAACCCAAAGAGCGAGGGATGTTAACTTGTCATCTCCCCGCTAAGACCAGACTACCCAATCCCCAATGTGCTATCCTGTGAAGGACAAAAAAGATTAAGGTAAGACGAGGAGTATCGATTCGAGCATGGCTTTGGCGACCGATTCAAAACAGCAAGTAGTTGCAACGTTCCGCGTTCACAAAACCGACACCGGTTCGCCAGAAGTACAGGTAGCAATCCTGAGTCAGCGCATTCTGCAACTCCAGGATCATTTCAAGACGCACCGCAAAGATCATCATTCCCGCCGGGGATTGTTGTCGATGGTCGCGCGGCGCCGTCGCCTTTTGAAATACCTGAAAAGCCGTAACCCGGAAAGGTACAAGAGCCTGATTCTAAGCCTGGGCATCCGCCGTTAGATGCTCGGGGACAGGTAAACCGCCCCGGTGGGCGGCGTTCCCACAGTTTCATTCCCTCCAAAGTCTCCTCTTAATCGTACAGCAGACTAGGCAGACAGCTTCGTCTGGATTAAAAGGAATTTCAGATGCTACATACCGTAGAAATTGACCTGGATGGTCAAAAAATTACTCTGGAGACAGGCAAGATCGCGAAACAGGCCAATGGCGCCGTCGTGGTCCGCTCCGGGGACACCGTTGTTTTGGTGAGCGCTTGCGCGAATGAGGAGCCCAAGCCGGGCGCCGCGTTTTTCCCGCTCACCGTCGATTATCGTGAATACACTTACGCCGCGGGCAAGTTTCCCGGCGGCTTCATCAAGCGCGAGGGACGCCCTTCGGAGAAGGAAATCCTCACCTGCCGCCTGATTGACCGGCCTATCCGGCCGCTGTTCCCGGAAGGGTTCATGAACGAGTCGCAAGTGATCGCCATGGTGCTCTCGGCCGATCCCAAACGCGACCCGAGCACGCTGGCCATCATCGGCGCGGGAGCCGCGCTGGCGATCTCCGACATTCCCTTCCAGCACGTGTTAGGTGGCGTGCGGGTGGGCTCCGTGAATGGCAAGCTAGTGGCGAACCCCAGCTACGACGAAACGCGCGAGTCCAAAATCAACATCGTGGTCGCGGGCACCGAAGACGGCATCGTCATGGTGGAAGCGGGCGCGCAGCATGCCACCGAGGAGGAAGTGCTGGAGGCCATCGAGTACGGCCACACGTGCTGCAAGAAGATCGGCGCCGGCATCCGTGAGCTGGCCGCCAAGGCCGGCAAGAAGAAGTGGAAAGTTGAGCCGCCGGCTGTCAACAAGGAGCTGTACGGGCGCATCGAGTCCCAAATCCGCAAGGAACTGACCGACGCGCTCGACACCAAGAAGTATCCCAAGCTGGAAAGCTATCATCGCGTTCACGAAGCCAAGAAAAAGGTCGTGGAAGCGCTTCCCGCCGAAGAGCAAGCCGAAGCCAAGGAGCTGTTCGACACGCTCAAGGAGCGCATTTTTCGCGATGAGATGCTGAAGGCGCGCCGCCGTCCAGATGGCCGGGCCTTCGATGAAATCCGCAATATCGATTGCGAAGTGGGCGTGCTCCCCCGCACGCACGGCTCGGCGCTGTTTACGCGCGGAGAGACGCAGGCCCTGGTCACCGTCACGCTCGGCACCAAGGACGACGAACAGCGCATCGAAATGTTCGATCTCTCGCAAACCTCCAAGCGCTTTATGCTGCACTACAATTTCCCGCCGTTCAGCGTCGGCGAAGT
>PMUP01000097.1:0-342391 GCA_003166865.1 Bryobacterales bacterium | reverse complement strand
GACCACTACGGCGACATGGATTTCAAAGTCGCCGGATCGCGCCAGGGCATCACCGGCCTGCAGATGGACATCAAGGTCCCCAACGTCACCACCAAGATCATGCAGGAGGCTCTGGCACAAGCCAAGGGCGCCCGGCTGTTCATCTTGGACAAGATGGTGGCCGTGATCGCCGCGCCGCGCAGCGAAATGTCGCAATATGCGCCGCGCATTTACACGCTCCAGATTCCGACCGACAAGATCCGCGATCTCATCGGGCCGGGCGGCAAGATGATCCGCAGCATCGTTGAAGAAACCGGCGTCAAGATCGATGTCGAAGACGATGGCTCGGTGAAAATTTTCGCGTCCAACGGCGAATCGGCGAAGCTGGCGATCCAGCGCGTTACCGATATCTGCGCCGTTGCTGAAGTTGGCAAGACCTATCTGGGAAAAGTGGTTCGGCTGGCCGAGTTCGGCGCGTTCGTCGAAATCTTCCCCGGCACTGACGGCCTGTTGCACATCAGCGAGATCTCGGAAAACCGGATCAAAGCCGTGCGCGACGAGCTCAAGGAGGGCGATCAGATCCTGGTGAAGGTTCTGGCGCTGGAGGGGAACAAGATCAAATTGAGCCGGAAGGCCGTGCTGCGCGAGCAGCGCGACAAAATCAAGACCCCGACGGCCTAGGCGGTCAACTCACGTGCGGGATACGGGCCAAAAACCTGTATTCCGCTTGAGTTAGCTACTTCGCGGCTGCTGCCGCGGGGGTGGCTTTCTTGCGGGCGGCCCGGCGCTTTTCCACCGGCGGCTGGCGATCGCTCTTCTTCAACGCCGCCAACGCGATGGCAAGCACGAACTTCTTTTCCCCGTGATCGTCGAATTTGATCACGATGTACTCTTCCGTGCAGGAAGTCACCGAACCCAGACCGTACTTGGAGTGCTCAATCTGCGCGCCTTGCGCAAAAGCTGGTTTGAATGCCATAAGGGGAATTTGCTGCTGCCTCAGTATTATTGTAACATTGTGGCGCACACCGCGTAGAACCCGGAAAATAACCCAATGCGCGCCGCTCTTTTAGCCACCGCGCTGTTTGCGCTGGCGACTATCGCTCTCCTCGGTGCACTCCCCCTGTGGCTCGATGAAACACTGCAGCTTATCGAGACCCGCGACCCCTCGACCACGCAGATGATCGCTCGCCTGCCCCGCAACTCCGGTGCGGCCCCGCTGGGGTATCTGGTGCAGCACTATGCTCTCGGGCTCACGGGATACAGCATCCGAAAAGCCCGCCTGCCCGCGGCTCTCTTTGGCATCGCCACGGTCCTCGCTGTCGCTCTTCTCGCGGCCGAAGTCGGCGTCCGATACTACTGGCTTGCCGCCGCACTTTTCGCCGTCTTCCCGGAGAGTCTCCGCTATGCGACCGAGTCCCGCGTCTATTCCCAGGCGTTATTCTTTTCCGTGCTCTCAACACTCATTTACGTTGCTCTCGCGAAACGGCCCACGGCCGTGCTCGCGGCCGGGTACTGGCTGGCTCTCACGCTCGCCATCTACACCCAGCCGTACTCGGCCTCGGTGGGGCTTGCACATCTGCTGTGGTCCGCGGTCCACCGTGAGTTCAGAGCCGCACTGCGCGGCGGCGTGGCATTCGCACTTGCAATTTTGGCGTTCTTGCCGTGGTACTTGTGGTCGAGAGGAGCATGGGCCGCTGGCATCGCGCGCGAGGGCTTTCACTTTTCCTTCTCGGCCAAGACTTTGCTCATGCTGTTTCGCGAAGTGGCGGGCGCGGGCTACTGGGGATCGGCTCTACTGCTGGTCCTGTGCGCAATCGCCGTCGCGAGACGATACCCTCTTACGCGCGCCCAGCACCTTCTACTCTTCCTGCTCGTTGTTCCTGTGGTGTGCGTTTTCGCGGCCGACGCTCTGGCCGGTTACTTTGTCGCTGCCCGCCAGTTCATCTGGATACTGCCCGCCGCAGCCATGCTGGCCGCGATGGCGATTGAGCGGCACATGCGAACCGCAGTCGTCCTCTACGCGTTGCTGGGCATCGTCTGTGTCCGCCAAAGCGTCCGGTATTTCACCGCGCCGCGCGAGAACTGGCAGGCCGCTGCTACCTTCATCTCCGATCAGGTGCAACGCGGCGCCTGCTTAATTGTGGCTCCGTCCGAGCACGCTCGACTCTACGAATTCTTTCGCCCAGAGCTCGAACACGCGCGCTGCAGTGCTCCGCGAATGGTGCTGGCGATCACACCGGCCACGACAAACCAGCAGCGTGAGTCCGCCATTGCTGCGCTGATTGCAGAAGGCTATACAGAACAGCGTGAAACCGCGGTTGGTAGATCCGCTATTTTGTTTTTCCAACATTCGCCATAACACGCCGTCTGAAAGCACCATGTAAGCTTGGAGAAAGTGCAGCGCGAACGGATTCTCAACCTGCTTCTCGGGCTGCTGCTCGCCGCCTGCATCGCGAGGCTGTGGCTGATGCCGCTGCCTTCCAGTTTCTGGGTCGACGAAATGGCCACTGTCTTTGTAGTGCATCACGGGCCCAATGATCCGTCTTTCGCCGTCGCACCGCAGGTGCCGGATTCCATCTACTACCGCCTGCCCCAAGCCGCCGAATCGCTGCTTGGTTTCTCTGAAATTTCTTACCGGCTGCCTTCGGTCTTGTTGATGGGCATCGCCCTGTTCTTCATCGCCCGTCTCACCGCCCGGCTGGTCGCTCCGGAAGCGGCGTGGTTTGCGGTCTTCGCTTGCCTATCCATGCGCGGGTTCAACGACCAGGCGGCCGATGCCCGTCCCTACGCGCTGGGCACATGCCTTGCGGCGGCCAGCCTGTTGTTCCTGATCCGCTGGCTGGATTCGGACCGCTGGTGGGATGCGGCGCTGTTCGTGGTCTGCGCGGCCCTGCTGTGGCGCACACACCTGCTGTTTTGGCCGTTCTATATCGTGCTAGCGCTGTACGCGCTCATGCGCTTATTGCGGCACGAAACACGCAACGGCTGGTTTCCCACACTCGTGATGTTCGCGCTGCTCGGCTTTGCCCTGATCCCGGTGTTCCTCGACGCGTTGAATCTCTTTCGCCAAGCCACGGGACACGTCATTGTCGCGCTCCCCACCTTCCGCGACCTGCGCATCTCGCTTAAATTCGGTCTGATCTTGATCTGCGGCGGTGGCGCTTTTGTTCTGAGCCGCCTGTTCCGATGGCCGCGCGCCCACGCGTTCTCCGCCAGTACTTCCGTCCTGCTCATCGCCGCCTGGTGGCTCATCCAACCGCTCTCATTGTTCGCTGTCTCCCTGGTGACCGGCAATAGCATGTTCGTTGCGCGCTATCTTTACATCGGACTGCCCGGGGCCGCTCTCGCTGCTACTTTGGCCGCCGCGTATTTCATTCCGCCTGCCCACTGGAAGCAGGTGACGCTCGCGTTAGCAGCCGGAGTTCTCCTGCTGCTGGGCCAATGGCTCCACCTCTGGCCGATGCATCACGGCTCGGATTGGCGCTTGGCTGCTCGGACCGTCGATCAATGGGCCGCCGGCAATCCCGACACACCTGTCCTCTGCCCCAGCCCGTTCATTGAAGCCCGCCCGCCCGTCTGGCAGCCGGCCTATGCACTCCCTGGTTTCCTCTACTGCCATCTGCCCGTTTACCCATTCCGCGGCAAGCCGTATTTGCTCCCTTTCGATGACTCTCCGGAAGCCGAGCGCTACGTAACCAGCTTGGCTGAGGGCCCGATTCCCGCCTCGGGACGCTTCCTCATCTATGGAGGCTCCGGCAGTGTTCGCTATTGGCGCAACTGGTTTTCGGTGCGGCCGGAGTTTTCGGCGTGGCGCCGGGAACGCTTGGGACTGTTCGGCGACGTGGTGGTGGAGCTGTTTGAACGGCCGGGCCAAATTCCACGCTGAAGACCCGTGCCAGACGGCTTCTACCCCCGTATAATATAGGCAGTCGTCCGCATGCTCGATTTGAAGAAGAAACTCGAAGACGAACTGGCAGCGCTGGAAAGCGAATTGCGCGTCGACCTCCCGCGCGAGATATCGAAGGCCCGCGCTCATGGCGATTTGAGCGAAAATGCCGAATATCACGCCGCCAAGGAGCGCCAGGGCATCGTCAACATGCGGCTCGGCCAAGTCCGTGCACGGCTGCGCGAGCTGTCCATGGTGGATATGGCGCGCATCCCGCGCGACCGCGTGGGCCTCGGCTCCACGGTGACCGTGCTCGATCTCACCAAGGATGAGGAGATTACCTACAGTCTGGTCACTAGCGAGGACGCCGACGTGGCCCAGGGCCGCATCTCCACCACCTCGCCGATTGGCCGCGGGCTGATTGGCAAACAGGTGGGCGATACGGTGAAGGTGCAGATTCCCGACGGTACCCGCGAGATGGAGATTATCCAGTTGATTACCATCCACGATGTGAGCGGATGATCCGGTTTAGAGCTAGAATCGTAAAGGGCCGCCCGGCATGACATACACTCGCGCGATCGGCGTCGCGTGCAACAAGGTAATTCGCCTGATCGTCCGCGGACTCGCCCTCTCGAAAATCCATCCCAACGTTCTCACCTTTCTCGGACTCGTCATCAATATCGTGGCCGCCGTTCTACTGGCCGCCGGCCAATTCCGCTCGGCCGGTTTCGTGATCATCGGCGCCGGACTGTTCGACATGGTGGACGGCCGCGTGGCGCGCGAAACCAACCGAGTCACGCGTTTTGGCGGATTTTTCGACTCGGTCCTGGATCGTTACTCCGACCTCGCGCTGTTGATGGGCCTGCTGGTTTACTACGGCACGATCAACCGGCCGTTTTACGTGGTGCTGACCGCCATCGTGATGACCGGATCGGTGATGGTGAGCTATACGCGCGCCCGCGCCGAAAACACCATTCCCAGTTGCAAGGTCGGGTTCATGGAACGTCCCGAGCGGGTGGTGCTGTTTATCATCGGCGCGCTGTTCGATCGCATGGCGCCTGTGCTGTGGGTCATCGCCGTGCTTTCCAACATCACCGTGATTCACCGCATGGTTTTTACGTTTCAGGAAGCCAAGCGTCTGGAAGACGCTCAGCTACGGCCGGCTCCGGTCACCCAGAGCGAGCCGCGATAACGCGTCGCCCGTCAAACGGTACCCTGTCCATGCATCCTGCGGAACAGCGCCCAGGCTGCGATAGAACTCGATCGACGGCGTGTTCCAATCCAGCACGGCCCACTCCAGGCGTCCATAGCCGCGCTCCACGGCAATCTTCGCGAGGCGCGCCAACAGCGCTTTGCCGATCCCTTTGCCGCGATGTTCAGGCTCCACGAAGAGATCTTCCAGATAGATGCCGGGCTGGCCCAGAAACGTCGAAAAATTGCGAAAGTACAGCGCGAGTCCAACCGGCACGCCGTCCCAATAGGCCAGCAGCACTTCGGCTACGGGATTCGTGCCGAACACATGTTCGCGGATGTTCGCTTCGGTGGCGATCACCAAGTGCGACAGCTTTTCGTACTCCGCGAGTTTGCGAATGAAATCCAGAATTATGGGTACATCGCGTTCGTTCGCCGGCTCGATGGAAATCAAAGCAGCGCCTCGACATGCGCGCGCACTCCCGCAGCCAGTCCCGTCAAGCTGTAGCCGCCTTCCAGCACCGAAAGCAATCGGCCGCCGCAATATTGATCCGCGATCTCGCGCACCACGCCCGTCAGGTCCCTGAAATCAGCGTCCGTTAATGTAAAGCCTCCGAGCGGATCGCCGGCTCTTGAATCGAACCCCGCCGAAATCAGCACCAGCTCCGGCTTTACCTTTGCGGCCACCGGAAGCAACTGTTCCTGGAACGCTCCCAGAATCTCCTTGCGGCCCGACCCTGCGGGAAACGGGCAGTTCAGCGTCATCCCTTGGCCAGCGCCTTCACCGGTCTCGCCGCGGGCGCCGGTTCCCGGATACCACGGCGATTGATGCGTGTTGAACACGAACACCGTGCCGTCGGTGTAGAAAATATCCTGGGTGCCGTTGCCGTGATGGACGTCCCAATCGGCGATCAGCACTCGCCCGATTCCATACTTGTGCTGGGCGTAGCGCGCCGCGATCGCGATTGTATCGAAGATGCAGAAGCCCATACCGCGCACGGCATTCGCATGATGGCCGGGCGGCCTCACGATGCAGAACGCGTTGGCGGCGCGTTTCTCGAAGATGGCGTCGATTGCGTTGAGTGCTCCGCCCGCCGCGCGCAGCGCCGCATCCAGAGAATCCGGCGAAATAATGGTGTCGCCGGTGCTGAGTTCACGCTCGCCTCTTAAGATCTCGCGTTCCGCAAGCTCAATGTAGGGGCGCGTGTGGCATAGAGCGACTTCGTCGAAATTGGCAAGGCGCGGAGGAATCGGAACAAGCTCCAGACTCCGTAGCGCGCCCACGGCTGCGTCGAATCGAGCCGGACTTTCCGGATGCTGCGGTCCGGTCCGATGCTCTTTGCACAGTGGGTCCGCGGCAAGCCCAGTCATTGCTTTCCAAATTTTACCGGGAATTTACCGTGCTGCGCGCAGGCGGCCCTTCGAGCCAGGCTTCGATCCCGAAGTCTCGACGCCAAAATTGATGGGTCCGGACCCGCGCATGCCTTGCACCGAAATCCGCCACAGGCCCACTTCCGGATTCGGCACGCGGAATGATTTCGGATTGGTTTCGCCCGAGTACCCCGTGGTATCGGCATATGCCGCGTAGTGCCTTCCACTCGGGCTCATCAGGTGCAGGTCGAGATCGCCCGGAGTTCCCGCCCACGAAAGCGTTACGTCCAACACCTTCGATCCTCGCGCCACCGTGACGATATCGCTCCACCATTGTTCCACTGAAACCGCGCCCGAGAACTGCCCCTCGGACGAACCTCCACCTGAGGCAATCGTGCGCCGCGAACGGCAATCGCACAGTGCCGATTCATTGCTCGAAACCACGGTTCGATAGCCCCGCCCACGCGTCCAATCCGGCAGATCCTCGAACTGAAACGGAACGCTCCCGGACGTTATTGGAAGCTCACGCGTCACGCTCACGTGCACGTGATAGCCGCCGCCTTCGCCCAGCGTGTAGCCGCTGTTGCCGGCCGTCGCGAGCGCTTGTCCTTGCTCCACGCGCTCGCCGTTCTTCACCACAAACGTGCCGCTGGCCAGATGCGCGTAGTGGCTGAACTCGCCGTTGCCGTGATCGATGCTGATGTAGTTGCCGAACGAGTGATGCCGATGGTCCTGCCCCAGTCCCAAATCGTGCGTGTACACGATCCCCGCCTTCATGGCCACCACGCAGCTTCCCGCGCGCGGCGCGATGTCGAAAGCGTGCAGGCTGTTGCCCCAGTGCGAGAACGTTCCGTAGGGCCCCTGCGTAATGATCCACGGCACGCCCGCCGCTGTCGGCAGTTTGTAACCCGCGGTCGCAATCACAAACGGCATCGGCCGGCTCATGCGTTGATCCGGGCTTTCCACGATCACCCAATACTCGTTGGCCGGCAGCCCCGCGTAGTGAACCACCAGTTGATTCGGGCTCTCGCTTCGCGGCTGTAAGCTCGCAAGATACGTCCAACTACCCGCTTGTTTGTATTGCGCGATGAAAACCAGTGAGTTCGGCTGAAAGTTCTTACCGCGTACCGTAAAGTCGATCTCTTGCGCTCGTTGCCCTGACCACGTCACGCTGGTCACCACTGGCCCCCCATTGTCGGTATCGGCTGCGATGGTGAACGCTCGCGAGAACGCCACGGCGCCGTTCGCAACTCCGCGTACCGTCCAGTTCCCTGGTTGCGATGCAGGCGCGAAGCCCGCGATCGGCAATTGCGAGGTGAAACACAGCTCGCCCGCGGTCGGCAGTTCGCCATACTCGGCCGAGGTGGCCACAGCGCCCGATGGGTCCAGCCACTCCACCCGCAACTGATCGCCCGCCCGCACCTGCAACGCGACGAACCAAATAAAGGCCTGCCGGTCCACCGGTTGAAACAGGGAGACGGCTTTGGGCGCCACGCACGTTTGCTCGCTGACCGACGCGGCCGTACGGCTGTCCTGCACCGTGATAGCCCAAGCCGTGGGGACAAACCAAAGGAGGGAGCTAACCAGAAATGCTCGCGAGCGCACCAAGTAGTCTAATCGGCGTTTTAGAGCCGGACTTGAGCCTTAGAACTCGGGCCTTAGAACGATGCGCGGAGCGTTCGATCGGTCATCATCATCAACATCGACAACAAAACAATCAGGCCCGCGTACTGCATCAATACTACGTTGTCGTCATCGGCCGGATAATCGCGGCTGAATAGGCGATAACCCGCGCCCAGCGCGATCAGCAGGAGAATCGTTTGGTGAGTCAGGGCCCAGATGGCAATCGCCACGGCGCCGGCGATGCCGCGCTGCTTCCGCGTGAGCGCACGAAAACCGCGGCCGCCATCCAACTGCCAGATGGGAAGAAGATTGAACAGGTTCAGCCACGCGGCCGTGTGCGCGATCGCAAACCAAATTGGAAGCCCGGTGGTGATCGCAGCGAGCCAAGCAACCACCGCCGAACCCAGTCCCCAAATTGGACCCGCCAAGCCCACTCGGGCGTCTTCGCCCACATTGCCCGGATACTGCCGCATTCGCACGAATGCGCCGACGAAAGGAATGAACATGGGAGCGCTCGCGGCGATGTTGTACCTGCGCAGCGCCATCACGTGACCCATTTCGTGGATGTAAATGCACAGCACGAAGCCCGCCGCGAATCGCCAGCCGAAGATCGACCAATACACCGCGAAGAACGCCAGCATACTGAAGAGCGTGGTGATCTTAGTGAGCCCCAGCAGGAGCAGTTTGAATTTCGACAGCGTCACCAATATGAACGTGCCGACAGGGCCCAGTCTTGCGAGCCACTTCTTCCAGACGTTCTTGTCCGAGAGCTGCAGATCGATGTTTTCGATGCGGGTTTTTGTGAGGCGATATTCCTCGGAATCCGGCGGAACCAGCTCCAACGCCTTCACCCACGCTTGTCGTGCGCCCTGCCAATCGCGGGCCTGGCCAGCGAGCTTCGCATGTTCCACCAGCGCGTCGAACTCCTGTTGCTGGGTAAGCGTCATAGCCGGTCGAACAGGTCGCCGATGCGGACGGAGAAGCCGGGAATCAAGCTGGATTGGAACGGCTGGTTTTCGTCAAGTATCGCGTCGCGCTCCTCGGAAAACAAGAAGGTCGTTCGCGTCTCCGCATCGAGAATCCATGCTTCCTTCGTGCCGCACTTTCTGTACAGATCCGCTTTTTTCATCAGTCTCGCGAACGTGTCGTTCTCCGATACGATTTCGATCGCCAGATCGGGCACGAATCTTTGCACTCGCAGCTTCCCCTCGCACAGCCTCAACTTCTCCCGGCCGAAGAAGCTTAGATCCGGGCCCAGTGCATTCCCTCCAAAATCGTAGTCTTGTCCACAGATGACCCGGCCAAGCTCGTGCTTGGTGACATAGGGCAAAAGCATCGTAATTAACTCATCACGGAGTGACTGATGCGAAAGCTCGGCTGGAAGCCGCTCAAAATCTTCAATGGTCAGGGGTCTTACGGCCGACATATCCTTCATTTTAACTCCACCACCGTCGCGCCCGTTCCGCCTTCGGCGGGCGTGGCTGGATAATACTTCTCTACGTGCGGATTCGTCGCCAGCAACTCGCCGATCACCCGGCGCAGGATGCCCATGCCGTGCCCGTGTACGATGCGCACGCGATCCACCGACGCCATCGACGCGCTATCCAGGAATTTGTCCACTTCTTCCCGCGCCTCCTCGGCCCGTTTTCCAATCACGTTGATCTCGCGGTACGACACGTCCCAGCGTGGCCCGGCCTCGTACGAAATATTCTTGGGTAATCGCGTGCTTTCGGGCGCGGCGGGCAAAACCTCCTCGACGTCGTCCGTGGTGACTTGCATCCTCATCAAGCCGGCTTCTACTTCGAGCAATCCTCCCGAAAGCTTGCGGCGAACCCGCGCCGGCTCGCGCACGCCCTTCAGACGGACTCGATCACCCTCTTCGATCACAACGAAGCGCTGCTCCGGAGCGGCCGCTTCCCCAAACACTGCGACTCGGGCCTTTTCTTCAAACTCCCGCTTGGTTTTTGCAATGCGCCGCTCGGCCTGCTCGGCGGCTTTGCGCTGCTCCGCTCCCGCCAGCACCCGTTGAATCAGCTCCTGGCTTTGCGCTTCGAACTCGGCCAGTGCGGACCGCAAACGTTCATCCAGCTCTCTGAACTTGGCCGCCTCGCGCTGCTCGAATTCCTTGGCCAGCGTTTGCTCGCGCGCCTCCAACGCCTGGCGCTGTTCCCGCAGATCCTGCTCTTCTTGCGCGGTCCTGCGCAACCGCTGGTGCAGTTCGTTCAGAAACACCGCGATGTCGCGTTCGCTGGTGGACATTCGCTGCCGGGCCCGCGCGATCAAGTCTTCCGACAGGCCCAGGCGGCTTGCAATGTCCAATCCGGCGGATTTTCCCGGCGCGCCCAACTGCAAAACATACGTCGGCTCCAAGGTTTGTTCGTTAAAGCCCATGGACGCGTTCAGAACACCCTCAGTGGTTGCGCCATAAATCTTCAACGCCAGCAAATGGGTGGATGCGAACGCAAATGCGCCGTGCGTGCGGAACGATTCGAGAATCGCCACTCCCAAAGCCCCGCCTTCCTCCGGGTCTGTGGCGCGACCGAGTTCGTCCAATAAAACCAGCGATTGCGGCGTGACAGTCTCCAACATCTCGCGCACGCGTGCGATGTGCGACGAGAAACTGCTGAGGCTTTCTTGGATGGACTGCTGATCGCCCATGTCCGCGAGTACCTGCTCGAACAGCGGGAACTCCGCGTCCGCCGCCGGCACCGGCAGCGCCGCCTGGGCCATCAGCGCCAGCATTCCAACGGTCTTCATCGAAACCGTCTTGCCGCCGGTGTTCGGCCCACTGATCAGCAGCGTCCTCTGTTTCTCGTCGAGAGCGAGTGAAATGGGCAGAATCGGCTTCTTCTGGCGCCGCAACACGTCTTCGAGCAGCGGATGCCGCGCGTCCCGCAGTACCAACCGGCGATCCTTTTCCGCACTGAATCGCGGTATGACGCATTCGAAGTCCGCTGCGAACCCGGCCTTGGCGAACAACAGATCCAGCCGGCCGATGGTCTCCACCAGCACTTGGATTTGCGGCCCATTGCTACGCAACAGATTGGTGAGCTCACGCAGAATGCGCAACGTCTCGCGCTGCTCCTCCTCCCGCAGGCGGACCAGCTCATTGTTCAGATCGATGGTCTCCAGCGGTTCTACAAATAGCGTATGTCCGCTACTGCTGGCCCCGTGAATCACGCCGTACACCTTGCGTTGCTGGCCCGCGACCACCGGAACAACGAAGCGGTCATTGCGCAGCGTGATGAATTCTTCCTGCAGTGTTCCGTCGTCACGATGCGTCCGCAAGAATCGCTCGAGCGATGTTTGAATCTGCCTCTGCTGCCGCTCGATATCGCGGCGCAAACGCTGCAGCGCAACACTGGCATCGTCGGCCAGTGTTCCATCCGGAAGAATCTTGCCGCGCACATCGCGCAGGATCGGCCGAGGGTCAGCGGTTGCCGCCACCTGAGCCCCCAGCCGCGGATACTTCTCCGCCGCCAGATTCAAAGCGGCGCGAATCTCACCAGCCTCTTCAATCAGCCGGGCGAGTTCCAGAATCTGCTTCGGCTCCAGCATCGCGCCTTCAATGCGCAACACCGCGAGCGCCGCCGCGACGTCTGGAATGGAATTGAACCGCAAACGAATGGCCGAGCCTCGAGACGGTGCCTGAGGCTGGCGCGAAGCGCCTTGATACGCGATTGCCTCCGCAACATCCGCCAGCGCTTCTTCGAGAGCGGCGCGATCCGAATGCGGAGCCAGCCTTTCCAACTCGGCTCGTCCCAACGGGCTGCCGACATAGCGCCCCACTAACTCGCGCAGCGGCTCGAATTCCAGTAAATCAGCGCTGAAGCTTTGCAAAGGCTCTCTCGATCACGCCCAGCGTGCCTTCCGTGATACGATAACCGCCCAGCTCGGGTTCAGAAACCCACGCCACCCGGCTCACATCGCTCGCGGCTACTGGCTCGCCGCTCAGGCGGCGGCACAAATAATCGATCAACACGTAGTGATACTCCGGCTTCCCTTCCACATCCGGTATGATCCGCTCGAAGATCTCGAACATGGAGTACGGTTCGACGTCCAGGCCCGTTTCTTCCAGCACCTCGCGCCGGATTCCCTCCTCTAGCTTCTCACCGGTTTCGACGATGCCGCCCGGAATGGACCAAAAGCCTTTCAGCGGCTCCTTGCCGCGCTCGACGAGCAATATCATGCCGTCCTCAAAAATCAACGCGCCCACTCCCAGGAACGGGCGCGAAGGATACCTTCGAGTCTCCTCGTTAATAGGAAATCCCCTTCACGTTCAAGCGCACTCGATAGAGCGAGGTCCGCGCCGTGATGTATAACGATCCAAGGTCCGGATCGCCGAAACTGCAATTCGAAGGCGTTTCTTCGAGTACGATCTGGCCGAGCGGTTTGCCCTCGCCCGTGAACACCTCGATCCGCTTCGCCGCCACGTACAGATCGCCCTTCTCGTCGACGCAGATCCCATCCGGCACGCCTTCGATTCCTGAAATCAGCGTGCGCTCATTCGACGCCGAACCATTTTTGTCCAAATCGTAAACCCGCACGTTGCGCTCGTCGGAATTGCCGACGTAAAGCCTGCGGCCATCCGGCGCCAGCGCGACGCCGTTGGGCCGGCCTTTCGGTTTTGCGATCACTTCCAACTCGCCCTTGCGCGAAATGTGATACACGCCGAAGAAGTCCAGCTCGCGCGTGTCCTGCTGGTTTCCGAACGCCGGATCGGTAAAGTAAACGTCGCCCTCCTTGCGGATGGCAATGTCGTTCGGCGCATTCAACCGTTTGCCTTGCCAGCGCTCGGCCACAACTTCCACTTTGCCCTTCTTGTCGGTGCGCGTGACGCGGCGAGAATGGCTTTCGCAGGAGTACAGCCGGCCCTGCGCGTCGAATCGATTCCCGTTGGCTCCATTCGAATTCTCGCGAAACATCTTAGCCGGCTCGCCCGGCGCGAATTGGAGCAGCTTGTTCTCCGGAATGTCGCTGAAGATCAGAAAGCCCGCCGGCGACCACGTGGGTCCTTCGGTAAAAGTAAAGCCAGTGGCAACCTTCTCCAACTGGATCTCTCCGAAATCCTGCGCGGCGGCGCACTCGGCGAGCAGCAGAATCGAGAATAGCAGCCTCACGTAACGATCAGGGTATCAGACGACGGTAGCCCGACTAGTACTAATAGCGTAGGCGGGCAATTGCGCCGCTCACCACCAACTGATATACAATCTCCCAATGGCTCGCACTCATAAATACGCGGCGCGCCTCGCTGTTGCCATTCTTGCGTGCTCCTCCTGTTGGGCGTTCCAGGCGTCCGGCGTCGATACCGCGGCGGTTTCCATCCTGCCTCGTTTCCGGCCAGCCGTTTCCACTGGCCAAACCATTTTTCCCAAAGCGGACATTCGCGTCGACACGGCGCTGGTGTTGGTGCCTGCTCAGGTAACGAATTTTCTCGGCACTCCCATCACCGATCTGCACAAGGCAGACTTCAAGGTCTTCGAAGACGGCGTGGAGCAGCCCATTACGAATTTCTCTTTTGAGGATGCCCCACTGTCCATCGGATTGCTGTTCGACATCAGCGGCAGCATGCGGAACAAGATCAAAAAGTCCATGGAAGCAGCAGCAGCGTTCTTCAAGACATCCAATCCGCAGGACGAGTTTTTCCTGATCGAGTTTAGCGACCGGCCGAAACTGACTGTCCCTTTCACCTCCGATCCGGACGAGGTGTACGATCGGATAGCCCACACCAAGCCTTTCGGACGCACCTCTCTTCTGAATGCGATCCACATGGCCATGGGCGAAATGAAGCACGCTCGGAACACGCGGAAAGCGCTGGTGATCGTGTCCGACGGGGGGGACAATCGCAGCCGTCACACCGAGCGAGAAATCAAGAACGCGATGCTGGAATCAGACGTTCAAGTCTACGCGATGGGCATTTTCGATCCCGGGGATACGCCCAAGCAGTCGGCCGAGGAACAAAAAGGGCCGCAACTTCTGGAGGAGCTAGCCGACCAGAGCGGCGGCCGTGAATATTCAGTAACCAACCTGAACGATCTACCTTCCATCAGCGCCCGGATCGGCAATCAGCTTCGTAACCAATATATGTTAGGTTACTCGCCGGCTAACCCGGAGCGCGATGGAAAGTATCGAATTATCAGGCTTACGGTAAGTCCACAAAGCGAAATACCCGATATGCGTGTCTACTACCGCCACGGATATTATTCGCCCGGTTTGTAACTGGCAGCTAGCTGCGAGTTACCAGCGGAAGCCAAAGGTCACTGGCACATAATCGGTCCGCATGTTGCTGCTGGTGAAGATGTGCACGTAACGGGCCTCGGCGAAAATCTTGCCGTGCCATTTGGTGCCAAACGCCACGCCCATGCCGGCATTAAAGCCCGGCTTATTTTCGGAATATGAAAGACCGTTCGTCGGCTCAATGAGCTGGAAAGAGCCTCCGGAGAGGGGACTGATAACTGCGCCCGACGCCGGCGTCGAGAGATTCTCGTAGACGTGATAAAGGCCGCCGCCACCGATGGCATAAAGGTCAAAGTGACTTTTTGGAGTCAGGTGTACAATCGGATCGACAGTGGCCGAGAAAATGTTGACCCCTCCGCCGGAATACCCGATGTTGTTTAATGTGGTTGAGTTGATGCCCAGCGAATTATAGCCGAGCTCACCCATTACACCGACGTAGGACGAAAAGTTGTAACCTACGCCGCCCTGGAGGTTCCATCCATCATCCAGATACCTGCCGGTATTGCCCACAGGCTGCGTGAAACCGGCCCCCAGTTCGAACGAGAAGCGGGAAAATTCCTGTGCGTTCAGGGTTCCCAGCAAGAGAAACCCACAGAAAGATGCCAAGACAAGTTTATTCATTTCTAGTAACCTCATGCCTCTTCGACGCCCCTTCTCAGCGCGGTGTTTCGGGGAATGTGGTTAGCTGTGGGTTACTAACTCCAGTAACTGCGGTCCAGGCTGCGATACTGCACCGCTTCCGCAAGATGCTTGGCGGTGACGGATTCGGAATTGTCGAGGTCGGCGATGGTGCGGGCGGCTTTGAGAATGCGGTCATGCGCGCGGGCGCTCAGGCCCATGCGGCGCACGGCCATTTCCAGCGTCCGCTCGCCGGCTTCGTCGAGAGCACAGAAGTTTCGGAGCAGGCGGGAGGGGATACGGGCGTTGTAGAATCCACGCCGTTGTTGAATAGCGCGGGCGGCTTGAACGCGGGCTCGCATTTCGGCTGACGTGGTCCCGTGATCCTTGCCGCGTAATTCTTTGTAGGCGACCGCCGGAACTTCGACATGCAGATCGATGCGATCGAGCAGTGGTCCGCTGACTTTGCTCAGGTAGCGTTGAATAATTGCGCCGGTGCAGCGGCATTCTCGCGTGGTGTCCGAGAAGTAACCGCAGGGGCACGGGTTCATGGCTGCGATCAGAATGAAATCGGCGGGGAAGGAAAGCGTCATGTTGGTGCGCGCGAGCGTGACCGAGGACTCTTCGATCGGCTGGCGCAGCATCTCAAGGACATTGCGCGGGAACTCGGGCAGCTCATCCAAAAACAACACGCCGTTATGCGCCAGGCTGACTTCGCCTGGACGAGGCGTTCCTGAGCCGCCGCCAATGAGGCCGGCGTCCGACACCGTATGATGCGGCGCGCGAAACGGCCGGCGGGCCAGCAATCCGACGCCGCGCGGCAACAAGCCGGCGACGCTGTGGATCTGCGTGGTCTCGATGGATTCTTGAAAAGTCAGTGGCGGGAGAATGCCGGCGAAGCGTTTCGCGAGCATGGTTTTGCCGGAACCCGGCGGCCCGATCATCAGCACATTGTGGCCGCCCGCGGCTGCCACTTCGAGCGCGCGCTTGGCGGTGGTCTGTCCGCGGACCTCGCGAAAATCGGGAAGGCATTCCTCGGGAGAAGCGAACGATGGGGGCGACGAAGACGTGGGCTGGAACCGGTCCGGCTGATTGAGATACGCCACCACTTCAGAGAGATGCCGCATGCCAAACACGCGCACGCCCTCGGTAACGGCGGCTTCGGCGGCGTTGTCGGCGGGAACCAGCAGGTTGGGAATGCCTTGGCGGCGCGCGCAGACCGCGATCGACAACACGCCGCGCACGGGCCGCAGCGTTCCATCGAGTGAGAGCTCGCCCACCAGCATGTGCTCGTCAGTACGGCCGACGGTTCCCATGGCGCCCAGGATGCCGAGGGCCATCGGAAGATCGAAGCCCGCGCCCTCCTTGCGGACATTGGCGGGAGCGAGGTTGATGGTGACGGATTTGTTGGGATAGCCGAAGCCGGAATTGAGCAGCGCGGACTTGATGCGCTCGCGGCTTTCGCGCACGGCGGTGTCGGGCATGCCGACGGTGATGAAATCTCGCGCGTTGCCGCCCGGATACATGTCAACCTCGACATCAATGAGGTGCGCTTCGATTCCGAAGACAGCCGCACTGCGAGTGCGGAAAAGGGCCATCGATCGAGAAGTGGCGATTGGACCGAAAAGGTCTCGCGGTACGCAGAAAAAAAGTGATCCGGACTAGCGCCAACTGCAAGGCGCCGGTCCGGATCTCGGATGTTGCTGATCAGTCTTGGCCAGGAATCAGAATATGAGCTTGGCTGCCAACTGAATATTGCGATTCTCTTGCACTGCGCCGTCTATCAGCGCATTGGTGGGGGTCCCGTAGCTCGCGGTAATGTTGCCGGCGCCGCCAGCGATGTAGGCCGAACCTTGGTTCACGTACAGGTTGGAGTGGTTGAAAACGTTATACGCTTCCAGGCGAAGTTGCAAAGACATGCGCTCAGTGAACCGAATGCTCTTGTAAATCCCGACATCGAGATTGTAGATCCCGGGAGTGTGGAAATAGTTGCTCCCTGTCATGTTAGCCGGAAACGGACCGAAGTCGGAGTCTCCGGTCTTCGGGTTGATGTACTCGGAGACGGGGATTTTGCTGAAGTTAAAGATGTTAAAGCTATTTGTGCCCCCGCTCTGAAATTCGGTACCGTTCGCCGGTATCAGTTCATTCGCCGCGACGCGTGTGTAGATAAAGTTATCGTCGGTGATGTCGTAGATGGTGTAGGGAGGGCCAGTGCGCGCGGTGAAGACCGGAGCAAATTCCCAGCCGTCCAAAAGGTACTTGGCAGGACCCTTCAAACCGTGCGCGTACGGAATTGCGTAGATCGCGCTGATGGCAATGCGATGCCGGTTGTCGAAGTAGGCATTTCCGTAATCGACCATTGGATTTACCAAATCGGTGTAACCTAGGTTGAACCCGTTGGGGGTCTCCGAGGCACTGAACGTACTGCTCAGATCAGTCAGGGCGTGGCTCCAGGTGTAATTGAGCCGCAGCGTGAGTCCGCTGTTTTTGATGTTCTGGATATCGTAGCGGACGTTCATCGCGTTGTAGTTGGAGTAGCCGCCGGCGCCGCGGCGATTGATGAGGCCGTATTGAGTGTTGAGCACAGCCTCACAGTCGCCCGGCGTGCAGGGAATTCCCAGATAGTAGTTGCCCATCCCGGGGAAATTCATATAGGAGATGTCATACAGATTCTCGCCGATCGAACCGGAATAGTCGAGCTCGAGATGCATGCTACTGCCGAACTGATGCTCGAGGGAGGCGCTCATCAAGCGCGCATAGGCTTGCGGAATATTGGTTTGAACGTAGCGGAGTTCGGCTGGGGGAAGGGCGATCGATCCGTTGGCTCCCGCGAGCGGTCCCGCATTGGAGGTCGAGGCCGCAATGGTGCCCACACCGCAGGTTTGAATGCAGTCCACGATCTCGTAGTTGGGGGGATTGAAGAGGACATTGTAGGTCACGTTGCCGAAATTGCGTTCGTAACCGATGCCGTAACCGCCGCGGAAGGCCGTTTTGCCGTCGCCGAAAACATCCCAGGCGAAGCCGACGCGGGGCGCGAAATTATGCCAACTCGGTTTCCACAGCTCACCGATTGGACTGTTCGGAGTGGTGAAGACCGAGCCGTTTTCCATGCCTACAAACTCACCGGGACCATAGTCACCGCCAGCGCCGCCGGCGGGATAAAAATTGGAGTCGAGATTCGGATTGACGTTGTGCTGAACTCCGAAGTACTCCCAGCGTACGCCGAGGTTCAGCGTCACGCGGTGGCTAATTTTCCATGAATCCTGGACATACGCCGCACCTTCGTGATAACGATTGCTGCGCTCAAAGGTCGGCGGTCCGACCGGCAGGGTGACGGTGCAAGCCGGGGTCTGGACTCCGTTTACGCAAGGGAGCTTACCCTGGGGATAGATGGCGCCTTCGTATTCATAAAGCTGGCCGGCCAGGAAATTGTCCAAGCCCTCGCCGACCGTATGCCCGAAAACTTGGCTTGCCTCATTGTACGCGCCGAAACTGCGATTATCCCGCAAATATTCGATGTCGCCTCCGAAACGGATCTCGTGCCTCCCCTTGGTCCAGCTGAAATCCTGGTAGGCCTCGCCGAAGTTTTGCGGACCTCCGAAGGGAAATCCGCCGGCGCCCGGACTGAAAGGCACATCGCCCGGCAGAGCTACGTTATAGGGTCCGATCGCGGTGCCGACGTTGGCGCTGCCGAGGTAGTAGACCGAGGACACGCCGTCCGCGGACAGGGGCTGTACGATGTTAAACCGGTTGAAATCGAGTTTGGATTGCGACACGAAGTTGGGCGAGAAGGTGTGGGTCATGGACACGATCAAGCTATTGTTGAAGGTGGTTTCGCCGACATCGAAGCCGGCGTAAGGGGTGGCGGAGACGCTGCCCGCTTGCAGGATTTCGCTTTGCACCGCGTAGCGAGTATAAATCATCGTTTTATCGCTGAGATTGTAATCCACTCGATTTACGTTGGACCAGGCGTTTTGTGGATCTCCCGCGCCCGAGTTGCTGGGCGCGGAGTAGCCGACCAGGTCAAACATTGGTGCGTTGGGATTGTAGGATACGCACCCGCCGGTTGGAGAGGATCCGCCGCAGGGATCGGAGCCCAACGCGGCCAACTGATTCCGGCTGAAGGTTCCCAGGATATTCGTCGTGGAACCGAGCTTACCGTAAGTGGAAAATATGGCCTGGGTGTTCGGCGCGGCGGCGGCAATGAGCTGCGGGGCCGGAACAATGTCGGTGAAGGCGGCCGCGCTTCGCACGCGAGTCCACTCGGTGTTGCTGAAGAAGAACAGTTTGTTTTTCTTGACAGGGCCGCCGACCGAAAAGCCGAATTGGTTGCGCACGAAGATGGGCTTGTCTATTCCATACGCATTGTTATTGAAGCTGTTGGAAGCCAGATCGGAAACCCGGTTGAACTCGTACACAGTGCCGTGAAACGCGTTTGTTCCGGATTTGGTGGTGACGTTGATGACGCCAGCCGAGGCGCGACCATATTCGGCAGTAAAGTTGTTTGTAATGATGCCTACTTCCTGGACCGAGTCGAGAGGCGTTTGCTGCCCCATGCCTGCGGTGAATTCATTGTTATTGGCGACGCCATCCAGCAGAATGTTGGTCGAGGCCGAGCGCAAGCCATTGATCGACACGCCGGCGCCGCGGCCGGAGGGGTCGTCCTCACTGACGTTTCCCGACGAGACGACCAGCGCGTAAGGGTTCCGCGTGAGGGTGGGAAGTTCGAGGATCTGCTGGGTGCTGAGCACCTGAGCGATGGTCTGGCTCTCGGTATTCACAGAGATGGCCGCACTGGTGCCGGTGACTTCCACCACGGTCTCGGCCTTGCCGACCTCGAGTTTGAGTTCCAAGCCAACCTTCGTGCCGACGGTGACCGTAGTTTGTTGCCGGAGGGTGTTAAAGCCTGGCGATGTGACGCTAACCTCGTAAACATCAGGCTGCAAATTCGGGAATGTAAACGCACCCGCGTCGCTGGTTGTTCCGGTACGCTCGGCGCCAGTGGCAACCGACCTCACAGTCACCTTGGCGCCGGGAATAAAGGCACCGGAGGGGTCGGTGACGGCTCCAACGATTTGGCCGGTTTCCGCTTGAGGGAAGGCCTTGAAGGCGCCGAAACTGAGCAGCGCGAAAATCAGTGCGACTGTGGAGATCGCTTTCATGTGAGTTGTTCCTCCTGGTTAGCGCCTCGCCAGTTTGGCGGGCGGAGTCTCGAAAGTTTAGTTCGCCGGAAAGAGAATCTCGGTGACGAGCTGATCCTCGGGCGTGGTTTTTGTATCACTCAGATAGTGCTCGATGCTGTAATCGTCCCGGAGAGAGAGATTGCGTTCACGTATGGTTTGGAGCGCCCGCGTAGTTGCTTCTCCAAGCCTTGGATACGGGCCGGTGTAAATGAAGCGATGGTATTTGCCTCCACGAAAGATCTCGTAACCGAGCCCGGCCGGCATCCCCGACGGCGCATGGGAAAGGGAAATACCAGCGCGGTAGACCTGCTCCTTCATCTTGTAGAGGCTGAGAAACCCTCTGATTGTGTTGTGTCGAGCCACGGTCGGAACGAGCTGATGAAGATCGATCCAGGTTTGCGCGGCGATAGCTGGCGGAGGCCCGATTCTCTCTATAAACACGTAGTGGGTTTCAGGCCAGACCAGGGTGTCGGTTGAAAGGGCGAGCTGTAACGGGACGTGCTTTGTGGCAGTCATTTGTGGTTCCTGACTATTCTGCACTTCGGCTCGGCTCCGGCTGAAGAGCAGTTCGATGTAACGTCGTAAATGGTCCAGGCACTCAATCGCTAATGCGGGTTCTTGTTTGGCCTTGGCGAGGATGAAGGCGCCCTGGATGACACTTTGCATGTGGAGAGCAAGGCTGCGCGGGGTCCATTCTCCGTTGACCCGGTACTTACGCATCGCCTCACCAATGTCAGGCTCCAGCATTGAAGCGTGCTGGCTGATGCTCTGTTCACAGGCATCCCGGATCTCTGGATGTGTCCCGTAGGCCTCTTGGATCAACGTTCCGGCGAAGCAGGTAAATCCTGGCAGGTCTCCTTTTATGAGGGACTTGCGGAACTCGACGTAGGCCATCAATCGGTCGAGTGGGTCGGCAAGGCGATGGTATTCGGCGTTGGCGAAAAACTCTCCGGTTGTGGAGTTCCAGTGAGCGGCCGCTGCCAGCGCTAGATCCTCCTTGCCGCTAAAGTGATGAAAAAAACTACCTTTTGTGAGATCCGCTGCTGCGCAAACGTCCTCTATCCGAGCCGCGCTATATCCCTTGGCGCGAAAGACATCTATGGCAGCATCGAGGAAGACGACTTTGGATTCGCGGCTTCGGCTAGACATTCAAGACCCACTGATCGGTACAGAAAAACCTGCTTGTCGGTATGTTCGCATCTGTCGGCACCCGTGTCAACTGTTTTTTTTGGCTATTTTCTTCGACTGGGGTGAGATTGGCGCTATTCGACGGAAAAGGTCTCGCGAGTTTCGTACGTTTGCTTGCTTAGGTTGTCGCGGACGGCCAGCACGATGGTGTATTTTCCGAGCGGCTGGTCTTTCGCCAGGTTCAAATTAAGGACGCCGGGCTGATAGCGCTGCGGGTAAAAGGTCTGGGTCTTTTGATTCGCGGCTTGCGGTTCGGTGTAGGCGACCGAGCCGTCTTCGCGCAGAACGGTGAGGCCGTACTCGATGTCCACCTGGTTCTTGTCGCCGAGTTTGTAGCCGGTCATGTCGAAGCGGGCCCAAACGGAATCGCCGGGACGATAGGCGGCCACAGGCAAAGGCTTCTCGTCATCTTCGGTGCGCAAGAAACGGAAGTTGCGGACGATCAAGGTATCGCTCGCCGCGACATCGCGGGCTTTCACGTGAAAGACGGCGGACTTCTCTATATTGGTGGAGGCGAGTTCATCCGATAGCTTGACCAGGACCGCATACTCGCCTGTATCGGCCAGCGGCGGAACCGAGATGGTTTCGCGCAACTTCGGCATCCAGTTCTTGTCCTCCGGCGTAACGGTAGTTTCGATTTTGCCCTCCTGCACCGGTTTGAGCAATGCGCCGTTCTTGTCGCGGACTTCGATCTGAAATTTGAGAGAGACGTCTTGCTTTCCGACATCTTTGGGCTTATCGGCTTTGCGGAAGCCTTCGGCCTGGCAACTGAAGTGGATGGTTTCGCCGGGGAAATAGTCTTCGTCGGAGGCTTCGGGAGGACCGTCTTCGCTGGTCGAGAATACGGCGTGGACGATGGCGAGCGGTTTGTCGGCCGCGATCGCAAGGCATGCGGACGCAAGAAATAATGCTGGGGCTAGCGACTTCACGAGGCTCTATTCCACTACTGTACTCCAGCCGCGGCGCGAGAGGTCCCAATAGATAACTGCGCCGGCGGCGAGGCCCATGGCGAGAAGCAGTGAGCCGCTCGCGAACTCCTTCAAGAGCAATTTGCCGGTGCCGAACAAGATGCCGTAGATGAGCAGACAGCCGCAGATCCAATCGAGCAAATTCGAGAGGCCGCCGGTGGAGGGGCGGACGTCGGGAGCGAGTTTTGCTATGGGACGCCAGCCGGCTTTCGATGGATGCGTGCGGCGATAGAAGGCGACCAGCGTGTCCTTCGATTCGGGACGCGTGAGAAATGTCACTGCCAGCCAGACGACGGTGGTGATGGAAACGGTGACGATCATAATCCAGGCGAAATCGCGGGGCTGGTCTCTATCGAGGCCAAAGCTGGTTTGCATCGCAAGCGAGACGACGAAGCCCGAGATCATGGCCGAGACTTCGCTCCAGGCGTTGATGCGCCACCAATACCAGCGCAGCAGCAGGACGCCGCCAGTGCCAGCGCCCGTGACCAGAAGAAGTTTCCAGGCGCCGGCGATGGAGTCGAGGTAAAACGTTACGACGGCCGAGACGATGGTGAGAAATACGGTGGCCCATTGCGAAGCCGTGACGTAGTGACGCTCGGTTTCGGACTTCTTCAAAAAGCGGCGATAAAAATCGTTGACCAGGTAGCTGGCGCCCCAATTCAATTGGGTGGCGATGGTGGACATGTAGGCGGCGGCGAAGGCCGCGATCATCAGTCCACGCAGTGACGGCGGCAGGTAGGCGATCATCACTCGGATGTAGCCGGTTTCGGGGTCGGCCAGGCCGGGGAATAGAATCAGCGAAGCGAGCGCGACCAGTACCCACGGCCACGGACGCACGGCGTAGTGCGCGATGTTGAACCAGAGCGTCGCCAGCAGCGAATTCTTTTCGTCCTTGGCGCTGAACATGCGCTGCGCGATGTAGCCTCCGCCGCCGGGCTCGGCGCCGGGATACCAGGTGGACCACCAGTTCATCGAGATGTAAACCAGGAACGTGATCATCGGCATCCAGGCGGAGTGCAGATCGGGGACGAAGTTGAGCACGGAGCCTTGGGACGCGCCGCGCGCGTGATCCACCAGGGCCAGCTTCGCCTTCATGGCGTCGATGCCGCCGACGGCGCGGACCGCGAAGACCGCAAGCACGGTGACCATGCCCATCTTGATGACGAACTGGAAAAGATCGGTGACCAGCACGCCCCACAGGCCGGAGAGGGTGGAGATGAATGATGTGAGCGCGATCATTCCGATGACGATCGCGAGGGCTTGGGGCTTCGAGACGCCGAGGACGAGCTGCAGAATTTTGACCATCGCGAGGTTGACCCATCCCAGAATGATGCAGTTGATGGGAACGCCGAGGTAGAGCGCGCGGAAGCCTCGCAGGAAGGCAGCGGGTTTGCCGGAGTAGCGGATTTCGGAGAATTCGATGTCGGTCATGACGCCGGAGCGGCGCCAGAGGCGGGCGTAGAAGAAGACGGTGAGCATGCCACTGGCGATGAAGTTCCACCACAGCCAGTTGCCCGCGATGCCGCCCATCGCGACCATGCCGGTGACGGCGAGAGGGGTGTCGGCAGCGAAGGTGGTAGCGACCATGGACGTGCCCGCGAGCCACCAGGGGACGTTGCGGCCGGAGAGGAAAAATTCGTTGACGTTTTTTCCGGCGCGCGACTTGTAGTAGAAGCCGATGGCGAGGTTAAAGAGGAAGTAGAGGGCGACTACCAGCCAGTCGACCGAGGTGAGTTGCACAAATGAATTGTAGCGGACAAAATTTCGCGGGCCAGGAGCGGATCAGGTGGCGCAAGTCGGCGTGTTTTGTGTTTGGGTGGCGCATTTTTTCGTTTTTCGCAAAACGAAGCCAGCCGGATGCGGATCATCCGCCCCTTCGAGTGTAACGGGCGGTGTCAAGAGAATTGGGCGGTGGCGGGAGGTAAGTGATTGATGGGAATGGATGTGAAGGGTTATGATTGCCGCTCTTATTACTGTCCGGCAGGTTTTTCTCCCCACATGACCATGTTCCAGGCCAAGCGCCGTAACAACGGAAGCCGAGTTAGCCAGCGGTCCGCTAGCTCCAAGGGTGTCCACCACCAGAGCGTCCGCGGTGTTTCCAGGAGAATCTTTTTCCAGTAGCGCTCGCTGTTTGGATGCACGCGATCGATCAGATAATACTTCAAGAACAGCGAAAGCGTCAGGATCCAGAATTCGCGGTGCTGTAAGTTTGGAAAGTACTTGCGTGCGAGTTTCACATCGCTGAAGGTGAGCGGAGCTTCGTCTGGGGTACGCACTTTGGTCGCCATCCGCCGATAGATCTCCACTACCGGGTTGTAGCCAATAGGATCACAGGAGAAAAAGCGTCCGCCCGGTTTCAGGGCTCTGTGGATCTGCCGGAACAGGAGATCTTTGTCGGTGACGTGATGGATGGTGTTTGCGACATACACAATGTCGAAATGTTCTTCGGGAACTTCCAGCCGCTCGCCGGCTTGCACCACTCCTCGGATGGAAACGCCGTGCGCCTTACCCAGCGCCATCGCGCACTCCACCATGCCAGGTGACAGATCAAGAGCCGTGACATTGGCTCCCAGCAAGGCGAAATACACAGATGATTCGCCCAAACCGGCGCCAACGTCGAGCAGTTGCTTGCCTTTCAGATCACCCATCAGAGCCAGGATGGCTCGGTTCTCGACCGCGGTGGGCGCCTCAAAGGATTCGCGCATTGCGATCTTGGCGAGCGGCGTCTCCTGGGCCCATTGATCGTGGAACTCACTTTCGCTGCTATGTACGGCTGCGTTACTTTTCATGGCTTATGGCTGACTTCAGCGGGCATTCTTTCGGGGAGCTGCTTCGACGATATGAACGCTAGTTGCGCGGCAACGTCCAAATCCATTGGCTTTGCACGATCGATCTTGGAGGCAATTATGTAGAGCGGCCGCTCCTTACCCGCCTCGAAGATACGGCCGATGTACTCCCCCAGCACGCCAATACTAACCAGAATTGCGCCCCCGATCAGGCAAGTAACAACAATTAGTGAGCTCCAGCCCGGCACGACATAGAGACCAAGGACGCTGCGTACGACCGCGTTCGCGGCCTGGAGCATACCGATGGCCGCGATCAGAAATCCCAGCACAAAACTCAGGCGCAAAGGAGTGGGAGAGAAGGAGACTGCGGCGGTCCAGGCTAGCCAGAGCATTTTGCGTAATGGATATGCACTCTTGCCGGCCACTCTGCGATTGCGGGCGTAAGATACCGCGGTTTGAGGAAATCCGACCCAAGCTATCATGCCCCGCAAGAAGCGGTGCGTCTCGCGCATGGAACACACTGCGTCCAGGCACGCGCGCGAAACCAGACGAAAATCCCCCACGTCGGCTGGCAGATCGGCGTGTACCAGCAGGCGGATAGCCCTATAAAAAAGCCAGGCGCTAAACCGCTTGAAAAGGGTTTCGCCTTCTCGGGAGGTCCGGCGTCCATAGATCACGTCGTACCCTCGGCGATATTCCTCGAGCATGTCCAAAATTACTTCCGGAGGATCCTGGAGGTCGGCGTCCATCAGGACAACCGCTTGGCCGGAAGCTCGATCCAGGCCGGCTGTGGCCGCCATCTGGTGTCCAAAGTTGCGCGCCAGATTGAATAGCCTCACTCTTCCATCGGCCTCCGCCCATTGCGCCAACATTTGGACCGAGCCGTCAGAACTCCCATCATTCACCAGCACAATTTCCGCAGCGCACGGCAGACGATTCACGAGGCAGGTGAGCCGTTCCTGCAGGAACGGTAGAGACTCCTCCTCGTTATAGACGGGGATAACGATGGAGAGCAGGTCCGGGTAGCCGCGGGGCCGCAAAAGGTGCCGGGTTTGCGGCCGGTCTTGTGGTTTCACCGGCGCCGCGCGAATAGCGCGTACTGCTTGTCGCTGTCGACCAGGACCCAGTCCGCCGTTGTTTTTGCCAATGACGTGATTGGGGCATTCGCCTCCGCGAGCAGGACATCGATCCGATACCGGTCCAGGAGACTGCGCCACATAGAGCCGCCCGCGGCAATGGCGATGTAATCATTTCCAATTTTGTCACCGTAGTAGTTATGGCGGCTATCGATAAATACCTTCTGTCGCGCATTGCGGAAAATGAGGTAGTCCGCAATCTGGTCGGACGTGAACAGCCGCCCGCTCGACAGCAGGTCCAGATGCTTTTCCACGAGCTTGATCGGGATCGTATCGGCATCGGCGGCGAACTCCCGAGGCCAGGAAAGGCCGGGCAGAAGGGCCAACACCACGATGAAAGCGGGGATAAATATACTCGTGCCACGCAACCTGGCCGAGAAATTCCCGGTCATGTCATGTAGCCCCACTAGCAGCGAGGCTCGAGATCGGCCAATCACCGCACTATTCCACCACTCGGAGGCTTCCAGCGAGATGATGGGCGCAGCCACCAGCATGAAGATAAGAGCGTGCCGCACAGAGGTCAGCGAGGCGTACGCGAGGAACAGGATCCAAAGCGGTTCAACGATGTGCCGTGTCTGGATCAGAGAGACCACGCAAATCAGACCGGCGAACAGCAGCAGCATGAAATAGTACATCTCTTCCGAGCGAAACGATGGCGACAAGAACGCTGAGACGTTGGCCATGATCCAGGTGGACCGCAACGTTTCGAGGATATGCAGGTGCAGATAGATTCCGTAAGGATTTACCAGCGAGGCAAGACCGCATGCCAATCCCACCTTTGCCAGTTGTTTGGCCTCCTTCAGACGTTCTGGCCTGAGCTGAGGCCAGAACCACGCCTCGGCGGCACATCCTCCGCAGCGCAGCGCCAGCAGGACGAAAAAGATAACGAAGCCGCCGTGCAGGTTGGTCCAGAGAATCGTCAGAGGCACCAGCGTCCAAATCAGGCGCCCTCCGGCTCGCCGGTTATATTCCAGTATCCAGAGGGCGCCCGTCAGTAGCAGAAGTGTGAACAGGTGAGGCCGCGCATGGAAGTCAATCGTGCTCGCCGTGGTCGAGAGCAGCACGATGACCAGAGCGATCATCCCGTTCGCGCCGCGCCAGACCGCGTACTTCAATAGTAAGGTGAGGTACAGCGCGATCACCATGCCGGCTAAGAGCACAACGCCCTTGAAGCCTGCCAGATTATAGGCCGCGGCGAGCGCGACTTCCGACAGCCACTCGAAGGCGTACCATGTTTGCCCGGGTTTAGAGAATGAAAACGAATCGATGGCGGGGATGGATCCGCTGGAAAGAATCTGTTGGCCGATCCGAATGTGCAGCGTGGTGTCCGCGTCTCTCAGCAATCTCTGCCAACCTTCAGGACTGGCGAGAAACATCCATACGATGATGAAGAGAAAGAACAGATCGGACAGGGAAGGCAACAGCACCCGTGCCCAACTTTTTGAGGCGCTGGTCGATGGTGCTGTAACTAGCACTTCAATTTGTTGCACATCGGTAGGCATCGACTCTAGTACCTGAGTTGGTAATCGGCTGTATGTTGGCGCGGCTTTAGGCTTTTGCCTAAGGGCTCAGGAGGCGGGCTAAGGTGGCCCCGTTACCTACTCAGCTCGTAATGAATGTAGCGCAGAAACGGAAGCCTCGGCGAACTCCAGAACTTGCCGTGCCTCGGCCAGTCACTACGCGAAATCAGTGAATCGTATCCGGCTTCGTCGCGGATGTAGCCGCCGCGGTCCATATCGCAATAACGGTTGTTGATCCATGAACCGGGCACGCGAATAACGTCCTGGGTGATCATCGTTTGTACAGTCCGTACGCTCTCGACCAGATTCAGCGTCTGCAACGCCGAGGCGTCATCAATGTGATGGAGCACGCCTAGCAGTAACACACGGGTGATGCGATGCTGTTCGAGCAATTTAACTATGCTCCTCTGCACCTCCGCGTCGGTGGGCAGGCGGGTGAGATCCATCGGAATCAATTCCGCATCAATACCGCACGCGTCCGACCGCTGTCTTGCCGCTTGGAGATATTTCTCGGAGATGTCAACACCCAGATAGAACGCCGGCCGGCGCCCACGGGAGAGATAGCGAAGAATATCCGCCGGGCCACAGCCCAAGTCGGCGACCCGCTGATTCGTATCCGTCAACCCGTACAATTCCGTCCACCGCAAGAAGGGCAAGCCGCCAGTGACCAAGTGCCGCGCATGGTGGTACATAGTGGCGTTGGAAAGAATGCCTTTCCATTTCGAAAACATATTCATCTACCGAGGAACCCGCGCAAAAGGGAGTGCGGCGCGAAGCAGTTCTTGGCCGGTCTTGTGGTGCGCGCCGCGCCCTTTGCGCTTCTGAGGCGCTGGGCGAGGGTGATGTAACTGGCGCCTCAATTTGCTGCACATCGGTAGGCATCCACTCTAGTACCTGACTAAGTGATCGGTTGAGCGCTGGCGCGGCTTTAGCGCAAATGGTCCCGCGCCTCCTTTGCCGGACGAGGGCTCAAAAGAGGCGCTGATAAGGCAGACCCGTAGGGGGCGTAGAAGCAGACAGTGAGCATGCCGCTGGCGATGAAGTTCCACCACAGCCAATTGCCCGCGATGCCGCCCATCGCGACCATGCCGGTGACGGCGAGCGGAGTGTCGGCAGCGAAGGTAGTGGCGACCATGGACGTGCCCGCTAGCCACCAGGGTACGTTGCGGCCGGAGAGGGAAAATTCGTTGACGTTTTTTACGGCGCGTGACTTGTAATAGAAGCCGATGGCGAGGTTAAAAGGAAGTAGAGGGCGACCACCAGCCAGTCGATGGGGGTGAGCTGCACAAATGAATTGTAGCCGACAAAATTTCGCGGGCCGGGGGCGGATCAGGTGGCGCAAGTCGCTTAGTTTTGTGTTTGCTGGTGTATTTTTCGTTTTTCGCAAAACGAAGCCAGCCGGATGCAGATCATCCGCCCATTCGAGTGTAACGGGCGGTGTCAAGGGAATCGGGCGGTGGGTGGGAGGTAAGTGGTTGGATCTGCTCGGAGACTAGGCATGTGACCGGCCCCGCACTCGGCGGCATCGAGTGGAATTTGGACCAACAGGGCTACCGGTAAATGTGAATCACTGCGAAAATTAGGACGAGGAGTTCTCTGAGACATGAACGGAAAAAACAGGGCCACGGAGCTCTTTGAACGCTTCATAAACGGTGGTGAAGCGACTATCGATCAATTCATAGCCGAACGGATCTCAGAGGAATTGTATGTTGACTACAAGTGCGTCACAAAGGAAGGTGCGAGTTCGATGCTGGAACAGCCTGACCGCGAAAATCTTGCGCGGGCGATCTCGGGCTTCGGCAATTCGGAGGGCGGCATCATCGTTTGGGGCGTCGATTGTCGCAATGATCCTCAACGCGGCGATGTTCCGACGGCGAAGCATCCGATCCGAAACGCAAAGCGGTTCCTAAGTTACCTGGAGGGCGCGGCCTCGGGTTGTACAGTTCCTCTTCACGGCGGAGTTCGTCATCATCTCATCGCGCGGTCCGGATCGGACGAAGGATTTGTTGTCACGCTCATCTCAAAGAGCATGTTTGCTCCTCATCAATGTATTGTCGGCAAACACAAGGGCCGCTACCATGTTCGCGTCGGATCTAACTTCGAGCAGGCTCCCCATGGGCTCCTGGCTGGGATGTTCGGAAGAACACCAGCTCCCTACGTTTTTCACATGTGGCAGCTGGAAGGAGGGATCTCGCCGGCAAACCATGAGCGTGCAAATACTCTTCCGACTTCAACGCCTTACGCGCTCGGCAGGCTCGTCCTCAGGAATCATGGGACGACTGTAGCAAAGGACCTCTATGTGAATTACTCATTCCGGTTGCCCGGCCCCAAATGCATGTTGTATGCTCCGAACATCCGGGAGTGGATTCACAACAAATCCATGCGGGATTGGCACCACATAATCGCTCCTCAGGGATATCGGCTCCCACCCGGCGGTATGGCGATCCCCGTGCAATTTCGGGCTTTTCTCGCTGCTCCGTTCGATAAGCCCCTCTGGTATGAGATCTCGTTTGGTTGCGAAGGATCTCAGGTCTTTCGCATCGTCAGAACTGTCTCGATTGACGATCTTAGGAGCGCATACTCCGCTTTCGTCAGCTCTGTTAGCGGCCACGAAGCTGGACAAGGACTAGCGAGGGCCGTCTTCGGAGCAGACGCGGAGACCGAATACAGGAGAGGCTTCGACTAACGGATGGTGGACAGGTACGGTTGGTAGGTCCAATCGCTCAGGCTGGCCCGCGCAGCAGGCCAGCGACGCTCAGATCTTCGTCGATGTCCGGCCAGTGGATGCCCTCGCCGTCGCCGAGGAACTCGAAATTCCGGCGTTGATCGGTTGTTGCGTGCAGGAGTCGCGGGAACCAAACCAGCGGGGCCGAGATCTTGCGGCCGTCGGCCAGCAGTACAGTTAACTCGTCCTCGCTGACCGAGACCTCACGAGCTCTCGGGCGAATTTCGACGACTGAAGAACTCATGCCACGCCTCCAGCCAGTTCTGCTGGTTTTCGGTTACTAGCTGTTCCAGCCGCCGTAGTTCCCGGGCCGAAAAACCAGTTGCGGATGCCAGGGAGATCGGTTCCAGCCAATACTTGGCGAGAGATCTCTCGCGCTGCATGTGCACGTGTGGTGGCTCCAGGCGTTCGTTGCTGAAGAAGAACACACGATATGGTCCAAGGCGAGCGATCGTGGGCATGCATGTTTAACGCACCTGGGACGAGTATAACAGGGCCTTGCAGCTAGCTTGTCTCAACTCTCGATCCTCCCATCAGCCACCCAAGACCATGCGGCCCATCTGATCGCCCACCCGTCTGGCTTCGTCGGGGTCGGTGGCGCGACGGAAACGCTCGGCCAGAGCGAAGAATTCCTGCTGCTTGCGATTCTCAAGTTCCATGCGGTTATCCGCTGATTAATGTTCGCACCTCGCCACCAGCAGCGTGATGTCGTCGTGCTGCTCGTGCGGACTGAACCGCTTCACGTCATCGAGAATGGAATCGAGCAACGCCTGTGAGCGCTGGTCACGATGCCGCCGCAAGCTGTCAACGAGGCGCAGCTCTCCGAATTCCTCTCCATGCTGGTCGAAGGCTTCGGTGACACCATCCGTGTAGAGCACCAGCGTGTCTCCCGGCAAGAGGGTGCTTTCCCCGATCGAGCAGTCCCAGTTCTTGAAGAGCCCCAGAACGGTGCAGGTGGAATCCAGCCGATCCAGCGTGTTATCGCTTCGTAAGAGAAGACCGGGCAGGTGCCCGCAATTCGCATAACGAAGGCGTCGCGCCCGGCTGTCATATTCGGCGAAGAACAGCGTGGCGTAGGCGCTCTCAATGGTGTTCTCGTAAAAAAGCTGATTCACTGATTCCAGGAATCGCTGCGGATGTTCCAACGCGATGGCGCATTGGCTGCGCAGATTCGCCTGGAGGTTGGCCATTAAGAGAGCGGCAGCGATTCCTTTTCCCGCGATGTCGCCGACCACCAGCCCAAGGCGTTCCTGACCCAGATTCAGAAAATCGTAGTAATCGCCGCCGACCTGGCGAGCTTGAACGCAAACGCCCGCGTACTCGAGTGTGCCGAAGGGCGGCAAGGTCTGTGGGAAAAGCCGGGCCTGCACCAGCCGTGCAATTTCCAGTTCCTGGACCGCGCGGCGTTCGGATTCCAACTTCTCTGCGGTCGCCCGGCGTTGCGCTTCGAGTGCCTGGCTCACCTCATCGATTCCCACCAGCGAGAACGAGTTTCCGTCGATATCTTCGAAGCGGGTAAATACTCCGCCCCAAATCGGTGGCTGCTCGGTGACCGACGACTGCCGAACGTGCTTGATCCGCCTAAGGCGAGGTGTATAGGGAAAGTGAACCCCCCGCTTGCTCCATTCGCGGAATTTGGCGACCACATCTTCGGTAAGAAACACGATCGGCGTTTGCCGGCCGATAAGCTGGTAGTCTTCAGAGTCTGGGTCGGGCGCGATCAGCCTTAGCACCGTGGTTCCGTCGGGAGGGGCGACGGCCACCAAACGATAACCGGATTGAAGGCGGGTATCGAGAGCCAGATGGAATCCGAGTTGATTCAGGTAGAATTCCAGGCTGCGATCCTGATCTCGAACATAAACGTTGACGGCGTCAATGCGCAGGTAGGGATTCTGCCGGTCCAGGCGAACATTCATGCCAGTGGGTTGCACCTCGAGCTCGCTAGCTCGTCAGGTTGTAAATCAGGCCGAACGGATCTTGGATATAGCATCTCGGAAAATCCGGCTCATCCTTGACGATTGTGCACCCATTCTTTACGAGCCGGAGCTTGGCTTCCGCGACATTCGCGACCGTGACTTCCAAAACCGGGCCACCCAGCGCCGGACCTGGCTCGATGAATAAGTTGATGTGCTCGCCGTGGAGGCCGATCATGATGGGGTTATGGTCAGTGATCTCGAATCCGAGTTGCTTCACGTAGAACAATGCCGCACTCTTTGGATCTTGCGCTTGAATCAGAATATCCGCGCCAAATTTGTTTGCCATGTTGGTCCTCCTATCGTGTCACACAAATGCTGTCACACAAATTTCAACGCGGTGTGCGTGGCGGAAAACCTGGCGACCTTCACGTCTTTCATTCCTGCCGCGCGTCCCGCCTGAATTACCTCGATCTCTTTGATCTCTGGAACACCTTTCGGATAGATCACCCACAAGGCCCCGCCCGGTTTGAGATTCGCCTTCAGCTTCCGAATCCGCTCCAATTCCGCGGATCTTCCGGCCGCGAAGAAGAGCAGCTCGCATTTGCCCTTGGCCGCGACCACTGCCTGGCGCTCCGAGATATCTTTTCTAAAGCCGGGTTCAAATTCGTCGAATCCGCCAATCAGGCGGACTGTTAGACCTGACTTTATTCCCAGCTTGTCCATCAAAGACGGCGGATTCAGAATCTTTCGCGCCCACTTCTCCGCCGCCGCGCCCAGCTCCAGCTCCACCGGGCCGCCCGCGAACTCCAGCTTCAGAACGCCGCCCTCCGCCTTCACGCCGGTGAGTTCGCTGAAGCTGACCTTGAAGCGCTCGGGTCCTCGAAACAGGACGAAGTCCGTCTCCAGTTGCGCCTTGCCCTCCATCGCGGCCCGGCGCCGAATCCGAGCTTTGCATTCCAGTTCCTGGCCCATGATCATGCATCCAATGGCATGCGAATAAGCCTTGATGATAGCGCGTCTGGATTTAGCCTCGACAATGGGCCACGGTTCGTGTAAGCTGGCAAAGAAAAGGCGAACAACCAATGAACCTGACGCTTGGACTCACGGAATCATCTGACCCGTTTGGAATTGCGCGGCGGAACGGCGGGATCGAGGGTTCCGTCGCGAGGTTCCAGCAGTGGATGGCGGTTCCGGACTCGCCAATTCGCGCGATCCGGCATCAACCGGCGCGGGAGGGCCAGTATGCAGGGATCCCGGCCAGCGTAGCTCCGGCTTTGCATGACGCCCTGGTAGCGCGGGGTATCCCACAGCTCTATATTCACCAGGCGGAGGCGTTCGAGCACTGCGCCACGGGCAAGAACGTGGTGGTGGTAACGCCGACGGCGAGCGGCAAGACACTGTGCTACAACCTGCCGGTGTTGCAGCGGCTGATCGACGATCCCGCAGCGCGTGCGATGTACCTGTTCCCGACCAAGGCGCTGGCCGAGGACCAGTTGCACGAGTTCCAAGCGGCGGTGGATGCGATGGGATCCCAGATTCGCGCCTTCACCTATGACGGCGATACTCCGCAGGACGCGCGGCGCGCGATTCGGGAACGGGCCAACGTGGTGCTGACCAATCCGGACATGCTGCACAGCGGCATTCTGCCGCATCACACCAAGTGGGCGAAGTGTTTTGAGAACCTGCGTTACGTGGTGATCGATGAGCTGCACTACTATCGCGGCGTGTACGGCAGCCATCTGGCGAACGTACTCCGGCGGCTACGGCGCATCTGCGAATTTTATGGATCGGCGCCGCAATTCATTTGCTGCTCGGCAACCATCGCGAATCCGAAGGAGCTGGCAGAGGCGCTGACCGAACGCCCGGTTGAGCTGGTGGATCGCAACGGCGCGCCGAGCGGCGAGAAATACTTCGTGTTCTATAATCCGCCGGTGGTGAATAAACAGCTCGGCATCCGGCGCGGCTATTTACAGGAGACGCGGCGCATCGCGACGGAGTTCATCGAGCGGCATCAGCAAACGCTGGTGTTCGCGAACAGCCGGCTGGCGACGGAAATCCTGGTGAAGTATTTGCGCGACGCGATTGAGCGCGGGCCTCTGCCAGGCGAAGCGGTGCGTGGATACCGGGGAGGCTATTTACCGCGCGAGCGGCGGGAGATCGAGCGCAAACTGCGGGATGGAGAGATTCGGGCCGTGGTGGCGACGAACGCGCTGGAGCTGGGCGTGGATATTGGGTCGCTGGACGCGGTGGTGATGGCGGGTTATCCAGGATCGATTGCGTCGGTATGGCAGAGGGCCGGGCGGGCGGGGAGGCGGCAGAGCGCCTCGTTAGCCGTGATGGTGGCATCCAGCGCGCCGCTGGATCAATATGTGGTGGAACATCCGGAGTACTTCTTCGAGGGATCCCCCGAGCACGCGCATATCAACGCCGACAATCTCGAGATCCTGATCAACCATCTGAAGTGCGCGGCATTTGAGCTGCCGATTCGGGATGGGGAGAAGTTCGGGCCGCACGATCCGGCGGAGCTGTGCCGGTTTTTGGCCGACGACGCGGGGCTGCTGCATCGCTCGGGCGGATGCTGGCATTGGACGTCCGACACCTATCCCGCCGATGCGGTCAGCTTACGGGCGATATCGAGCGACAACTTCATCGTGGTGGACATCACGGGGAATCATCAGGTGATCGCGGAAGTATCGTTCACGGCCGCGCTGACGACTTTGCATGAGAAGGCGATTTATTTGCACGAAGCGCGGCAGTTCCAAGTGGAGAAGCTGGACTACGAGGGACGCAAGGCGTATGTCCGGCGGGTGGACAGCGACTATTTCACCGACGCGATCGACTACACGCAGGTGAAGGAGCTGGAGGAATACGAATCCCAGGACGTGCATGGCGCGCGGGCGGCTCATGGAGACGTGCGTGTGAACACGCAAGTGGTGGGGTTCAAGAAGCTGCGTTTTTACACCATGGAGAACATCGGCGCGGGCAATCTTTCGATGCCCGAACAGGAGTTGCACACGACGGCGTTTTGGCTGCATTTCCCCGAGAGCTTTTGGGCGCGCTTTCCGGACATGACGCCGGCTGAGAAGCAGAGCGGGCTTACGGGACTGGCGCAGGTGCTGCGGACCGTGGCGGCCCTGTTGCTGATGTGCGATCCCCGGGATTTGGGTATCGCCATATCGGAAGATATTTCCAGAGCCACGCAAAGCTTCGAGCCGGATTTGTTTCTTTTCGACAATTACCCGGGCGGCATCGGGCAGAGCCAGCCGCTGTTTCAACTGAAAAGCAAATTGCTGGCGGGGGCGCTGGAAGTGCTCGATGGCTGTGGGTGCGAGATGGGGTGTCCGGCGTGCGTGGGCCCCGTCGGGGAAGTGGGCGAAACAGGGAAGCAGGCTACCTTGCGGCTGCTACAAGGCCTGCTGAAGGATTAGCGGACGAATTCGTAGCGTTCCAGAGTGGCGGCGACGCCGGTTTCGTGGGTAAAACGCACCACTTTTCCAAGGCAATGCAAGCGCACTTTGTCACCGTTCTCGGGCGCACCGGGAAGAGTGATCATGTACTCCACCGGTTCGCCGATTCGCAGGGCCGCGCCGGCTTCAAACAAGACGCCGACGGAGCTGAGGTTACGGGTTTCCCCGTATTCGGAAAGCGGCTGGGAACCCTTGCGGATTAGCTCCAGCGGCAGTTTCAATTCAAATCGTTGCGCTTTACGCTGTTCCATGGTGTTCGCTGTCACATTCGACTCTAAACTGATCGTACACCCGCGGTCAATAGGCGTAGCCGCAGTTTGGGACCATTCGGTAACGTTTTGGAGCGGTTCCGGCCCAGTACCTTTTCAGTGCTTCGACACGGCAGTAATCGGCCTCAAGGGGCTATGGGAGAATGGGATAGCTTGGCCGACATGTGCAAGATCAGCCCCGAGGAACAACTCCAAAAGATGCGGGACGATTGGGACCAGCGCGCCCGCGAGAACGCCCGTTACTACGTCTGCACGGTGACCGCGGAGTGGACTGACGAGGAATTTTTCGCTACCGGTGAGAGGTCCGTGGCGGAGGACATTCGGACGGACCTGGCGAACATCTGCCAGGGAAAGCTGCCCGGCGAGCTGCGAGTTCTGGAGATTGGCTGCGGGGTGGGACGGATGACCCGTGCGCTAGCCGATCTGTTCGGCGAGGTTCACGCGGTGGATGTCAGCGGTGAAATGGTGCGTCAGGCGGCGCTGGCGCTCCGAGACCGCCCGAACGCGTTCGTATATCAAAACAATGGGAAGGACTTGACGGTGGTGCCGGCGCTGCCCTTCGACTTCGCGTTTTCTTCGATCGTCTTTCAGCATATCCCTAGCCGGGAGATCATAGAGAGCTATGTCCGCGAGGTGCACCGTCTGCTGCGGCCAGGAGCGCTGTTCAAGTTCCAGGTGCAAGGCGATTCTACTATGGAAACGAAGCCAGACGATACGTGGCTGGGTGTTGCGTTCTCCGAGCGCCAGGCGGAGGAGATGGCGTACCGATGCGGTTTTGATCCACGCTATCGGTGGGGAGTTGGGCAGCAATATTTCTGGCTGTGGTTTTTCAAGCGATAACGGGGCTCGCCCGCTTGCTCACGCGCGCGGCTCGGAATTAGGCGCGCGGCTAAGTTTGGCTGCTATCGCTGAGCTCGCGGAGCTGAGCCCGGCGGGCTTCCCAATACAGTGTCATTCGTTTGGAGACTTCCAGACGCTCGGCCGCGCTCATGTTTTTTCTGCCCCGGCGTCCGGGGCTTTTTCGCGCGGCGCCTTGCTTACGCGCGGCAACCAATCGCGCTTCCAGGGAAGCGATCACGGAGTCCAGACGCTTCTTCTCTGCATGTAGCTCACGCAGCGCTTTTATGATGTCCATCGCAGATTGACTTCGGGGTCCTTCCATCGTAGACGACTCCGGGAAAAAAATCCATAGATTTCGCCACGCTTTCAATCTTCGGGAGGCTACCGGGTGAAGTAAGGCCACTTCGGTACTAAACGTACGTGGTAGTGGAGCATTACGATCACGACCGCCGCGGCGGCTAGCAGGATGCCGAAGGCGATCAGCAGCACTTTGCGCCACGGCAGCGTGCGGCCTTCGCGGCGCATCACCAGGGCAAGGCCCGCGAACACGCCAACGAAATAGAGCAAACACATCGGGACGGCGAACAACATCAGGTTGAAGACATCGGGCGTTGGGGTGATGATGGCCGCGGCGATGACGATGGCTAGGATGGCGTACCGGGAGTGGCGGAGCAGGAAGCGCGGTGAGAGCAGGCGCAGCAGCGTCAAGAGGAATATCACGACGGGAAGTTCGAACACCAAGGCGACGCCGAGCGTGACGTTGACGAAGAGATCGAAATACTCGGTGATGGAGACCACGGGCTGGACGTTGTTGCTCATGCCGATGCCAAGCAAAAACTCGAGACCGTAACGGAAGGCCAGAAAATAGGCGAAGCATCCCCCGACGATGAAGAGGCCGGCAGTGAGCAGCACGAACGGGATAGCGAGCCGTCGTTCCTTCTTGTACAGGCCGGGGGAGATAAATGCCCAGACCTGATAAACGATCCAGGGCGACGCGATAAACACCGAGCACAAAAGTGGCAGCTCCACCCAGATTACGGAGAAGGCTTCCATGGGCGAGAGCTGCGCCAGGCGCGGAGGGTTTACACCCAGGTGCTTCAGGGCGTCGATGGCGGGATCGCTGACGACGTCCCAGAGCTTGTTAGCAAATCCGAGGGACAAGACGAAAGCGATTCCCAGGCCATAAAGGGCTCTGATGATGCGGCTGCGCAGCTCCTCCAGGTGCTCCATGAAGGACATGCGCAGCATGCGGTCCTCTTCTTCGTCTTCCGGGTCCACGGCCGGCGGCGGAGGAGGGAACCCGGGCGGGCGGCGAATCAGACCGGATTCAGCCACCACTTCTACCGTAGGAGTATGGACAACTTCGGCGTCGGAAGCCGGCCGTCCGGCCTCGGGCGATCCTTCCCCTTCGGGAGGAGGAACTCCCTGCTTATCGTCTTCCATGCTATTTACGTTTCTTTACGTGCCGTCTTTTACGTATTGATGGATTCCGGCGCGACTGGCTCACTGACGGTATGCCCGTTTGTTCGCGCTACGGTTCCACTCACTGGCGCCTCGTTCGGAGACACGCTGGATTCGGCGCCCTGAGGTGCGGGTACGCTTACGATGGATGGATTGGCTTCGGTGGAATGCGGTTCGGCGCCTGGATAGGTGAGCGAATCGCTAAAGGAAGGTGTGTCGTATGCGGTGTAGTGGTTGTAGATTTCGTTGGTATAGCTGCGAGTAACTTCCTTGATTGACTCGCCTTCCTTCTCCAACTCTCGCATGTGGCTGTCGAACGTGGCTTTGAGTTCGCTCTGTGCGCGGCGGAACTCGGTGATCGCCTTACCGATCGTCTTGCCGAGTTCGGGCAGCTTTTTCGGACCGAACAAAACAAGGGCGACCAGGAGAATGACGACCATTTCCTGCATACCCACGGGACCCATGCTAGAACCTCCGCCTTCATAATAGCAGGGAGGGGAACACAAGGAAGACGAGGAATACAAGGAATACGAGGAATCAGATCCAACGCGCGCCCCAGCAGTGGACGGGTCTCGAACAGTTGAAGCTCGGATTCCTCCATCAGCCGAAAAGCTTCATATCCATCCAGCAGGCGCAAGGCCTCAACATGGCCTCGCTCCGGGCAGCACCCACTTGGCTGCGAGGCTGCAGTCAACCACGAACGTTTCCGGCAAGATTCAGCGCCGCTGCCTCTCATGACGTATCAAAGGGGTACTGTCGTCCATGGGCGGAAGCGATTTGCGAAATCGCTCCAATTCGGCCCGCCATTGACGACTCTTTCCCCGCCGCTCCAACTGCGCAGCCTCGGTTTCGAGTAACTGAATGATCTGCGCGTTGAGGCTCCGCCCCTGCTCTTTGGCGGCACGCTTCACGGTCCGATAGACCTTGTCGGGCACGTTCTTGAGCGTGATGTTCATGGGACCATTTTGGAACCGTTTGGGCGCCCTGTGCAAGGGCCGCCCTTATGGAAGGTGGCGGCCAAAATAGTATGATTGACCGAAGCACATGTTGAAGAAAACTGCGTTTATTCTCGCCACGTGGATAGCCCCGTTCGCCGCACACGCCCACCACAAGGCGCCGCCTCCGCCGAAATCGGTGCGGTTGTACGTGTTCGACTGCGGGAGTTTGAACATTTCGGATCCGGAGCGGTTCCGCTTCAAGAAAGAAGAGCTGGCGACGACAAACTTGTCGGTGGCGTGCTTTCTGATTGTGCATCCCAAGGGGACGCTGATGTGGGACGTAGGCGCGGTGCCCGACGCCGCGTTGAAGCCGGGCGCGCCTTCCGTAATGGAGGGCTATGCAACGATCACGCAGACGCTCGAGTCACAAATGGAGAAAATCGGTTACGAGCCGGAACACATCCAGTATTTGGCCTTCTCGCACTATCATTACGATCACATCGCCAATGCGAACGAGTTCGCGAACGCCACGTGGCTGGTGCGCAAGGTAGAGCGTGACGCGATGTTTGCAGCGAAGCCTCCAGACAAGGTCAATCCCGCGAACTACTCGGCGCTCAAGAACAGCAAGACCATTCTCATTCCGGCCGACGACTATGACGTGTTCGGCGATGGAACGGTGGTGATGAAGCTTGCGCCAGGCCACACGCCGGGGCATCAGGTTTTGTTCTTGAAGCTGAAGAAGACGGGGCCGATCGTGCTCAGCGGCGATCTGTATCACTATCCCGAAGAGCGCATATTGAAGCGCGTGCCGACGTTCGAAACCGATCAGCAGCAAACGGTGGCGACGCGAGAGAAAATCGAGGCGTTTCTGAAAGAGAGCGGCGCCCAGCTTTGGATCCAGCATGACTTCATCGCGAACGCGAAGCTAAAGAAAGCGCCGCAATTCTACGAATAAGGTACATGAAGCCGATCGCGGTTCTCTTGATCACCGTGGCGGCGATCGCGCAAACGCACCAGCCGTTTCAAGCGCAGTCGCCCGCGAGCGTCATATATGGCGTCAACAAGGACGGCCAGCAGACGGTCGAGATCACGAATGTCGCGTATGAAGTGACCAGCATCGGCGTGCCGGGCCGGCCGCAGGACCAGCGATTGTTGTTGCGCACGACCACGCGCACCAAGCAGGTGGTGGACGAAATCGGCATGGAAGCATCCACGGCGGTGGAGGCTTGGCCGCTGGGCGTGGACCCGAAACAGAAGCCGCTGTACTCACTGAAGGCCGAGGGCGTGGATTCGAAGACGGTGGACGGTGCGCTGCTGGTGATCCTGCGCGGGCTGGAAGATACGGAGTGGTGGTCGGTGTACAAGCTGGGGACGGGCGAGCGGCTCTTTGATACGTATGTGCCGCTGCTCGGGTTCTCGATCCGGCGGGACATTCAGACTATGCGCTACGTGGGACTGGAAGTTCCGGCGGATGACGCAGCCGACGCACGCTTGAAGGACCCGCACGTAGTGGCGGTGCTGACGTACGCATCGGCGGAACGCGTTCTGCGGGAGGCGCTGATTACGAGCGACGATCCCAAACAGGCGCAATCGCTGCGGTCGTTCGCGGATGCCAGCCGCTTGGTGACGCTGGTACAGACTCCCACGCGCGCGTTGAAGATTTCGATTAGCCAGAACTATCCATCGGCGCCCGCGACGGTCTCACTCACTGTTCCCATCGTTCGCGACGATCTGGATCTAGCGCACGTGCAAATGCCTGCGCACCTGCACATCGTTGCCGGGAAACGGTAGCGCTAAGGTTGACGGCGCTGGCTGGACGGAGGCACCAGGCCCTTGATGCGCAGGTACACCACCAACTGGCCGTACATCTCGTTGTCGTGGGCGATGTTGAAGTTGAGCACAGCAAGCTTGGTGGCCTTGTTGGGGCCGAACATCGTGACCTTGGTTGCGGCATCGGCGTCCGTCAGCGAGCCATACACGCCATCGCAGTAGTCGAAGGACGCTTTGAGCGCGGCAACCAAGTCCGCCTTCGTGGTCTTGGTCTTCTCAGCGTCGCCCATCTTCTGCTCGCCATTGGCGTTGCCGCAGAGCGCCAGCTGCACATCAGCAATATGTCCGATCATCGCGCCATAAGTCTTTTCTGCCGGACTGGCTTTGAACGAATAGTCCGCTTCCGACATCTCGTCGGCGGCCTTGGTCAAGGTGCCCTTGATGCCGTTGTAAAAGTTCTTGGTATCGGTTGAGAGAGGGTTTTGAGCGTTGAGGGCTACGGCGCCGAGCAAAGCTCCCATCAGAGTGAGGGTCCAGATGCGATTCACGTGGTCTCCTTGGACAATTGGATTTCATGCAGAAGTATACAACAAGGGCCCTGGAACGCGCCTGGAGCGCCTTTACGTCTCCTTAGAAATGGATCGGCCGCCATCTGGTCTAAAGTGCGTGCAACACGTTCCTGGACCTTGCGCGGGAGATCTTTCAAGTCTTTCTCCGCCGCCTCGGTAAGCTCACAGGCCCAGGTCATGCTTCACATGGCTCCAGGGCAGGTTTTTGCCTTCCTTCGCCTGCCTGAGTCCGCGGCGCACCTTCTTTGCCTCCACCGGTGTGAGTGTGTCCTCCACGTCAGCCAGTTTCCTCGGTTTCATGGAGACGCGCCCGTCCTGGGCTGTCACCTCCACAAGATCGCCTTCTCGGAGCCTGTGGGTTTTGCGCGTTGTGCAGTACGGCTGGGCATGATTTCAGACTGACTGATTGTGGCCGGAAGCGCCGGCATGAACGGTCAAGGAACGCCCGTCGCGAGCAGGTGAACCTTGCCGCAGTTCACTCGTTCGGCCAAGCGGCAGTCTCCTCCCAGGGACGATACTCTTCGAGGCGCTGTGGCCGAGCTTGATAGCCCCGCCGATCACGCGCATCGAGTTCCGCGACATGCAGACGCTTGAGGTGTTCCTGGAGAGCCTGACGGATGAGGGCCGATCGGCTCACCTCTTGCCGCCGGGCTGCAATGTCGGCGGCCTTCAGGAGCTTTGCGTCGTCTGTATGATTTTCATTGTAGACTTCGCGACCGCCCTGTCTTCGGGCAAAGTCGGGCCGAATTCTAGCATGCATTCCGGCCCCGGCGCCGCCAGTCTCCGACTTGCCGACGATCCACCCAGTGGCGACGGTGAACGCTACGCCGTTAGTAGCAGGTGAACTCCCAGAAGCGACTTCTGGGCAATTAGCGTGCGAAAATGACTTCTTGTTCCTAATCCGGGCACGCTCCCTCGCACGCCATTTAGGGGAGGCCAAGTCCCGGAGAAAGCGAGAATCTCCATGAATCTACTCCGCTTCAGGCAGGCTGCCCCGATGGTCACGGCCCTCTTACTCATCCCGGCTTCCTTCGCGCAGGCACCAGGAGGCGACAAAGTCGATCTGGACGCCCTGGCCCAGATCAAGGCCGAGGCCTTCCAGCACTCGCAAGTGATGGAAAACCTTTTCTGGATGTCCGAGGTGTATGGTCCGCGCGTCACCAACAGCCGCAATCACAAACTCGCCGCCGAATGGGCTATGAGGCAGATGCAAGAGTGGGGACTTAAGAACGTCCACCTGGAAAAGTGGCCCTTCGGCTATGGGTGGCAGACCAAGCATTTCTACGCCGCGATGGAGACGCCGGTCTATGCTGCGTTTACCGGGTTCCCGCTGGCATGGACGCCTGGAACGAACGGCCCGATCACGGTCGAGCCGGTGTGGGCGCCCATCCACTCGAAAGCAGACTTCGCCAAATACCATGGCAAGCTGAAGGGCAAGGCGCTGCTGATGTTTGACCCGGCTCCACTCACGCTCCACACGCGGGCGGACGCGCTGCCGTCCCCAACGGATGAGGAAATTCTTGCACGCGGAGACGAGCGTGGCCCGGGTGGCGGCGAGCGCGGAGCAGCAGCCGGCGCTACAGCCAATCGCGACCCCAGCGGGCGGGGTCGCCCGGGTGAAGGCGAGTGGGAATACACGCCGACGTCGCTTGCCCTGGCCAATGCCAAGAACGGGGGCCTGCGCAACGAGGTCAACGCTTTCCTGAAGGAAGAGGGCGTGGCCATTTCCATCACACCGGGCTACAACGGAGACGGCGGTACGATCTTTTCCACGTATGGGGGGTCGGAGAATCCCAAGGATCCAATTCCCCCTCCGATCGTCGCCATCGGGGCAGAGCAGTATAACCGCCTCGTCCGCCTGATGCAGCACGGTGTCACGCCGCAGCTGAACTTCGATATCGCTGTCGATTATCAGAGGGAAGACCAGAACGCATTCAATGTCATCGGCGAGATTCCGGGTACCACCAAACCGGACGAAGTTGTCATGCTCGGCGGACACTTTGACAGCTGGCAGGGCGGCACAGGCGCCACCGATAACGGCACGGGATCTTCAGTGGCGATGGAGGCGGTGCGCATTTTGGCTACGCTGCACAAGCCCATGGCGCGTACGGTTCGCGTTGCCCTGTGGGGCGGCGAAGAAGAGGGCGTCTACGGCTCAACCGCCTACGTGCAGCAGCACTTCGCTCAACGCTCCACCATGGTGAAGACCCCCGAGTACGACAAGCTGGATGTGTACTTCAACGACGACGGCGGCTCCGGCCGCTTCCGAGGAGTTTCGGCGGGGGGAAGTCCGCAGATGGCGGCCATCTTCAAGTCCTGGATTGAGCCCATCAAGGACCAGCATATCGTTGCTGTTTCTGGCGGGGATCAGTTCAGACCCACCGCGAGCCCTGGTGGGACGGACTCGTCCGCCTTTTCGTGGATTGGCCTGAACGGCATTGGTTTCCAGCAGGATGGGTTGGAGTACGGTACCCGTACCCACCACTCCAACGCGGACACCTATGACCGCGTGCAGAAGGCCGATGTGATGCAGAGTTCCACGATCGAAGCGTGGTTTGCCTACAACGCAGCCACCCGCGCAGAGATGCTCCCACGCATCCCAGCCCCGGCCCCTGACCCCAATGCGAAGAGCCACGAGTAGTGCGCAACGTTAATTCAAAGCAAAGGGTAGGGGGCCGTCGGCTCAAGCTATTCTGAAGAACGTGAGAGGGAGATTTGCAGCATGGCAAAACTTGTCTACGGATTGAACCANNTATTGGGACGAAGACCTTCCTGATTGGGACGCGGAGGACCGCGACTTCGCGGTGGCGTGGCGGAGCCAGCCGAAATGGGTCGTGTCGCGTTCGCTCAAGTCAGTTGGTCCCAACGCCACGCTTGTCGCGGACGACTTCGAGACGGTGGTACGCACGCTGAAGGCTGAGTTGTCTGGCGAGATTTACGTTGGCGGACCAGTCCTGGCGCAACGCCTGACCGAGGCCGGTCTTATCGATGAGTATCGACTCTACCTCCGCCCCGTCGTGCTTGGTGGTGGCAAGCCATTCTTCGCCGGCCCCCGGCCGCCGCTCCACCTGGTGGCCAGCGATTTAATCGCCGATGACCTGATTCGGTTGACGTACGTTCCTGCTTAATCGCGCGACCTGCCCGACGAGTCGCGCTCAGAGAGTCAGATGCGAAAAGGGTTTACGAGAAATCCAAAACCGGACGAGCCGGCGAAACAACTCAAGAACTACATAACGCCGAGCGGGCTACAGCGCCTCAAAGACGAGCACCGCTTTCTGCTCACCAGGGAACGCCCGGCCGTGACGGAGGTGGTGGCGTGGGCTGCTAGTAACGGCGATCGCAGTGAAAACGCTGACTATCAGTACGGCAAGCGGCGGCTGCGGCAGATCGATGGGCGGATTCGCTTTCTCACGAAGCGAATCGAAGCCGCGCAAGAGGTGGACCCGGAAACTCCGAGAGCGGGGGAAGCGGCGACGAGGGCATTCTTCGGAGCGACCGTGCGCTATGCCAATGGCGCGGGAGCGGAGCGAGTGGTGAGCATCGTGGGCACCGACGAGGTCGATCTCAACCGCAACCACATCAGTTGGGTGTCGCCTCTGGGGCGCGCGTTGATGAAGTCGGCAGCGGGCGATCGCGTAGTTCTCCAAGCGCCGCGCGGTACAGAATACCTGACCGTGCTGGAAGTGTGTTACGAGCGCATTTCGGTGGAACCGTTCCGTGAACCACCTGGAGCCGAGGCCTCGGCAAAGGGACTCCCTCGCCGACGCCAATCCACCTGACGAAGGTTAGCGAGACAGCACATGAAAATTCCAGGCCCCGAGCAAGAACGAATTGCAAGCCGACTCCAGGGCTATACGTTCGGATATAGTCCGACCCAGTCAGGATCGTTCGCGGTGTAACGCCGTAGTGTTCACCCAATCCGCGCTCGTATGCGTTCAGCAACTCCGAGAAACGGCGTTGTGGGAAGTTGCAGCTCGCCCGGGCGAGTGACGGCCTACTCGGAAGTTATCACTTGACGGGTAACGGCCCAACCGTACATGTGATCCAAAACGGGTTCGCGCCAGCCTAACGCCATTAACTAGGGGCATTCGGTGACCGTCCGGCTTGATTTACTTTCTTCTCCCAGTCAACGGTTTCCCCATCCCCCTCGCTTCCACATCTCTCATGGGGGCTTACGCTTGAATCGAATGCCTGAACGCGCCATCCGCCCCGTCCTTAATGGCTTCGTTTTTCAAATTCGCGAAAAAAACGCCTCCCCGCGCAAAACAACATGCCACTTGCGCCACCCTACTCAGGAACTCGCGCAAAACGGAGTGTGGCGCGAAGCAGTTGCTGGCCGCTCTTGTGGTGCGCGCCGCACCCTTTGCGCTTCAGGACTTAGCGCTTCGGCCAATCCCCAACCCCCAATCCCGCCTTCCCTCCCGGAGGCGGCTGATATAATAGTCGGTCGCGTCCCAGGAACACGTGCCGGTGACGCAATGCCGCTGGAGGGAAGATGAAAAAGCTGCACTGGATAGCCGCCGCCGCGCTCCTCGGGATTGGCGCGGGTTGGATGTTGGAGGGCGCTGGAGCGAACAGCGATAAGATCGACACTAAGGATTTGCTCACGGGCCAGCAGGCCTTCGCGGATTACCGCTCGGAAAAGCCCGGATTATTCCACAAGATCACGGTTGGCGATCTTCCGAAACCGTACGACACCAAGTCCAGCGCGAATTTTCCAAAAGTGGTATCGAAGCCGGACAACATGTGGCCGCTGTCGCCGGCCGGCTTCAAAGTGGAGCTCTACGTTCATGAGGGTCTCACTGAGCCGCGGCAGATTCGCCTGGCGCCCAACGGCGATTTCTTTGTGGCGGACAGCATGCCGGGAGAGATCAAGATTTTCCGCGGCCGGACCGCGGATGGCAAGCCCGAGCAGGTGTCCACATTCGCGACCGGGTTGAAGCGGCCGTTCGGGATTGCGTTCTACCCGGTCGGCGCCAATCCGCAGTGGATTTATATTGGCAACACGGATTCGGTAGTGCGCCTCCCTTACCACAATGGAGACTTGAAGGCGAACGGAGCGGCCCAGACGATTATTCCGGAGCTTCCCACGCAAGGGTTCCATTGGACGCGCGACGTGGTGTTTTCCAAGGACGGCAAGCGCATGTTTGTCGCGGTGGGGTCGGGCTCGAACGTGGATGATCCGGACACGCATCCGAAGGAATTCCATCGCGCCGACATTCTCGAATACACGCCGGAGGGCAAGTTTGTTCAGATCTACGGCGCGGGCATCCGCAATCCAGTGGGATTAGCGGTGAATCCGGAGACCGGCGAACTGTGGTGTTCGGTGAACGAGCGCGATGAGCTGGGCGATAACCTGGTGCCCGACTACATCAGCCACGTGCAAGAGGGCGGTTTCTATGGCTGGCCGTGGTTCTACATGGGCGCCCATCAGGATCCACGGCTGGAGGGGAAACATCCCGAGCTGAAGGACAAAGTGATTGTGCCGGATGTGTTGATGCAACCGCACAACGCGTCGCTTGGCATCACGTTCTATGAGGGCAACCAATTCCCGAATCAGTATCGCGGCGATCTGTTCGGCGCCGAGCATGGATCGTGGAACCGCTCCACGCGCGCGGGCTATGAAGTTGTCCGGGTTCCTCTGGAAAACGGCCATGCCAGCGGCGTATACGAGGATTTCATCACCGGTTTTGTCACGCCGGACGGCAACGCATGGGGCCGGCCAGTGGCGGTAGTGGTGGCGAAGGATGGCTCGCTGTATTTCACCGACGATGGTTACAAGGCCATCTGGCGCGTGAGCTACACGGGCAAATAGGCACGCTAAATAGGAGAACATCGAATGAGATCTTTGACCATTTTCGCGGCTTCGCTGGCGATGTGCGCCGGCGCCGCTTTTGCGCAAAATAAGGGAGGCGGAGGCGCGATTCCTTCGCCATTGAAGCTCACGGTGTCCGGTTACAGCGATGGCGGCGATATTCCTGAGAAGTACACCTGCGCCGCGAAGCCGCCGGGAGGTTCTCCGCAGATCGATTGGAGCGGAGCGCCGGCTGGCACGATGTCGTTCGCTTTGATTTTCCACGATGGCGACGTGCATCCCGGCAAAACGTTTGCCGACGTGACGCATTGGATCGCCTGGAACATTCCGGCCACCGCCACCGGTTTGCCCGCTAGTGTAGCTGGTACCGCGGACCTGCCGGACGGCACTCACCAAGGCAATAACATCGCGCAGCGCACCGGCTACATGGGTCCTTGTCCGCCGCCTGGCCTGCCACATCACTACACGCTGGAAGTTTATGCTCTCGACAGCAAGCTGGATCTGCCGGCGACGGCCGGCCGCGCTGATTTGGAAAAGGCGCTCGGCGGGCACATTCTCGCGAGCGGCGTTTACAACGGCCTGTTCCATCGCTAATGGCCTCCGACGAAATCTCACGGCGTGCGGTGATTGTCAGCGCGGCGCTGGTTCCAGTGGTCGCGCTGGCGCAAACAGCCACACCGTCCGCGCTCTCGGATGCGCAACTTCGGCTTGTCGCCGCCTTCGTGGATCGGCTGATTCCCAAAGATGAACTCGGGCCGAGTGCGTCGGAAAGCGGCGTACCGGTGTACATCAATCGAGCGCTCGGCGACTATCTGGCGGGCGAGAAGACGGCGTTTGTCGAGGGCCTGGAAGCGACGGATGCGTTGGCCCGCCGAACGCAGAATGCCGCGTTTGCCGATCTTACGGCAGCGCAACAGGACGCGCTGCTGACGTCCATGGACAATGGCTCGGCCGAAGGGTTTCCCACAGCGCGAGCGTTCTTCAGTCGGGCGCGGCGGCTGGCGCTGGAAGGAATGTTCGGCGATCCCTACTACGGCGGCAACAAAAATTTCGCAGGCTGGGATTTAATCAAGTACCCTGGTCCGCGTCTCGCGACGTCGGCCGACGATCAGAAGATGGGCGTGGAGATCAAGCCCTATCACCACTCTGCTTACGGAAGTGCGGACCATGGCCATTAATCTAAAGCCGGTGGATGTGGCCGTGGTGGGATTGGGCGCGGCGGGCGGCGTGGCGGTGCTGCCGCTGGCGCGTGCTGGATTGAAAGTGGCCGGGATCGAAGCTGGAACGTGGATGGATCCGGCGAAGGATTTCAAGCCCGACGAGATTCACAACAACGTGCGCGGCCTGGTGACCACCGTGCCGAAGGCCAAGAAGGAAATCCCGACGTTTCGCACCAGCCCGGACGCACAAGCGCGGCAAGGCGCGACGCATCCGATGATGAACGCCATCGGCGGCACGTCCATTCACTATCACGCGCAAAGCTGGCGGCTGAAGCCTTGGGATTTCAAGTCGCGCTCAGAAACCATCAAACGGTACGGCGCGAGCCTGCTGCCGCAGGGATCGACGCTGGAGGATTGGCCCGTCAGCTACGAGGAACTGGAGCCGTACTACGACACGGTGGAGCACGAGGTCGGCGTTTCGGGCAAGGCGGGCAACATTCAAGGCACGCTCGATCCGGCGGGCAATGTCTACGAAGGCCCCCGGCAGCGCGAGTATCCGATGCCTCCGCTGCGCACCTGCGATTTTCTGGATCACATGCACAAGGCCGCGGTATCGCTCGGGTGGAAGCCGTTTCACGCGCCCTCGGCCATCAACTCGCAGCCTTATCGCGGGCGCGCGGCTTGCGCGTATCACGGCTATTGCGATCGCGGCGGGTGTCACGTTCGGGCCAAGAACTCCACCTGCTTCACCACCATTCCCGAAGCGCAAAAGACCAAGAACCTGACCGTGTTCGACCACGCGCAGGTGACGCGGATCGTCGCGGATGGGAATGGCAAAGTCACCGGCGTGCTCTACATTCGTGACGGCAAGGAATATTTTCAGCCGGCCAAGGTGGTGCTGGTCTCTTCCTACACTTACGAGAACACGCGGCTGCTGCTGCTCTCAAAATCCAAGGCTTATCCCAACGGGCTTTCGAACAATCACGGACAGGTGGGCAAGCACTATTTTGGCCACTGGGACGCGCAGGCGGGCGTGGGCGTGACGGCGCTGTTTCCGATGGACGTCAACACCTGGTACGGCGCGATGCTCTCGCAAGGCGTGGTGGTGGATGAGTGGGCGGACGACTCGTTCGATCATTCGGGACTCGGATTCATCGGCGGCGCGAGCCTGTGCTCCTTCATGGAGAAGCATCCGATAGCGGCGGCCAGTATGAGCACGTTCGGCCGCGCGCCCGCGTGGGGTTCCAAATGGAAGCAGTTCGTGCACGAAAACGCGGGCCGCTGGACCACGTCGTATCTGCAGACCAATAGCTTCCCTTACGAGAACACGTATTTGGATCTGGATCCGGAGGTGAAAGATCCGCTGGGCGATCCAGTGTGCCGCGTCACCAGCGGGCCGAAGGAAAACGAGACGCGAGCGGCCGTCTACGCGCAGAACAAAATGGAAGAGTGGTTCCGCGCGGCCGGGGCGATTGAAGTGGTGAAGGGCCAGCCGTTCGGGCCGGCGCTATCGACGCACACCTACGGCGGAACGCGCATGGGCGATAATCTTGAGACTAACGTCGTGGACCGCTGGGGATTCTCGCATGAAGCGCCGAACCTCGGGATGCTGGGAGGCTCGGTGTTTGGCACCAGCGGCGCGCGCAATCCCACGCTCACCATGCAAGCGCTGGCGTGGCGCACGGCCGAGCACTTGTCAAAGAATTGGAAAGCGATTGCGGGATCGTAAACCGCGCCTCTACAACGCTCACGAAACCGAGCGCATGCATCCGAACCGCTAGCCGGCCTATTTTCCGCCGAGTTCGTTGAGCACAAGCTTGGCATTGCGCGACGCCTGATCCTGCATCGGGCCGCTGATCTCGGCGGATTGCTGGAAGAACTGCAAGCCCTGGCGCATTTGCGCCTTGTCCCCGACCGGTTTGCCGAGGCTATAGTTGGCCAAGCCTAGATCAAACAGAGCGATCGCGTAGAGCTGTGTGTTGCTCTTGACCGTCGGCAACGCGGCGCGGAGAGCTTTGTTCGCCGGACCGTATCGCATCTGCATGGTATAGCCTATGCCGGTGTAGAAGTTGGCGCTTCCAAGCAGCGCGGCCTTTTGGTTGGCAAAATCGGAGTCGCTCACGCCTTCGGGTTTGGCGCGCGTGTTGACCGCTTCCGCGGCTTTGGCGGCCAAACTCAAAACTCGATCGGCGTGATTCCCGCGCCAACTGCAGTCGGCGGCAGCCAGCATGGCCTCCGCATTCTTATCCGCGGCCAACTTTTCGGCGGCGGAACACACTTTCGAGCCTTCGCCTGCTTTGTTCAATGCGGCAAAATAACTGTTGGCCACTTGCGGCAGATACTGGCTCTTGGGATTCTGCTTGATCAACGTCTCCACCAGATCCACTTCGTCCTTGGGCTGCGCCTTCAGCGCCAGCACGTACAGCGCGTATTCGGAATACGCGTCCACTTGCTTGGCGTACTCCAGTTCTTGCTTTTCGTCGGCGTCGGTTGTCGCTTTCGCTGAACTGGAGATCTTGCGCGCGGCTTCTGACGTACGAGCCGACCATTTCTTCGCCTGGGCGAGATCCTCCTTGGCCACTGCGGCTTTTAATGCAAAATAAGCGGCATCCATGTCGGGGCCGTTGGCGTAAGCCGCTTCGGCCACTTCCAAAACCTTGTCATTGTCTTTCTGCGCGAGCAGCCCGGATTCCAACTGCGCGGCCACCCAGCCGGCGGCCTCGTGCTTGGGATATTTCGCGAGAAAATCCTGGCCGAGCGAGACCTTTCTGGCGTCGTCGGTCTCCTGACCCAGCGCCTGCAGGATTTGCCCTTCGGGGGTGCTCGGATTGAACACGAAGTTCTGCTTCTCCTGCGCCGTCAGTGATAAGACACCCGGGAAAACCAGTAAGACAAGACCAGCGACGTAGCTTTTCATTGAAACTCTCCTATCGGTGGAAATTTATCACACTTGGAGCCGTGGTGGCGCGCGGTGCGGAGCCGTGGTGGTGCGTGGCGTGCGGAGTGGAGAGTCTACTGTTGCTTGGCGCCGCTTTCGCGAGCCAGCCGGACCTTGGCGTCTTCGAGCTTCTTTTGCACCTTGGCCAGTTCGGTGTGGTCCGTGTCACCGGGGGGACCGGCCTGGTACTCTCGCAACGAGCTTTGCCATTGCGCGATGGCTTCCCGGATTTTGCCCTCGCGGAAGTAGACTTCGGCCAGATGGTCGTGCACGGTGGGATCGCGCGACATATACTGCAGGGCCTCCCGCAGCTTGTCCTCGGCTTCCGGCAGTTTGTTCAGGCGAAAGTAGACCCATCCCAGACTGTCGAGATATGCGCCGCTGTTGGGCTCGTGCTGCAGCGCTTTCACGATCATGTCGCGCGCTTCGTCCAGGCGAACGTTGCGGTCCGCGAGCATGTAGCCGAGGTAATTCAGCGCATTGTCGTTGTCCGGATTGATCGCCAGCACCTTTTGAAATTCGGCTTCAGCGGCGGGGAAGTTCTTCATGCGCTCATACATGGCGCCACGCCGGAACGCCGCGTTCTGTTTCTCCTCGCTGGAGACCGAGAGCTTCTCGGCGGCGTCGATAGCCTTGCCCATCTCGGCGAAGTTCTTGGACTTTTCATAGATGTCCGCCAGGCTCAAATAAACTTCGCGATCGTTCTTGCCGCCCAGCAGCTTGCGGGTTTCCGCCAAGGCCTGATCGGTTTTGCCCAAGTCGGAAAGCACGGATGCGCGCGCGGTTATGACGTAGCGTTCATTGGGATATTTCTTGGCCGCCGTCTCGCCTTCGGCCTCCGCCTTGGGATACTCTTTCGCTTCCCGGAAAGTCTCGATGATCTCCGCTTCGATGCGCGCGCCGGAATCCGGATCAAGCTCGGCTAGCTGGTGGAAAATATCGATGGCGGCGCTGTACTGCTCGATGGTGCGGTCCAACTCCGCCAGGGTTTGCAGCAGGAAGCTGCGGCTGCTCTTTTCCGAAGCGCTATAGCTTTTCTTGGTGGTCGCGTCCAGAATGCTTTTCAGAGTCTTGATGGCATCCGGAATCTTGCCTTCAGCTTCAAGCAAGTTGACGTCATTGAACTGCGCTTCCAAATCGTCCGGCGCGATCTCCTTGGCCTTGTCGGCGGCTTCCCGAGCCTTGGCGAAGTCGCGCTTTTGCCGGTAGATCTGCGAGATTCGCAGCAGCGAGTGTTCGTCCTTGGGATCTTCCGCGACGGATTCCTGATACAGTTTCAGGGCATCGTCGAGCTGCTCGGAGAGCAGCAGATCTTCGGCGAGACCTTTCTTCAAATCGGAATTGCCCGGCTGCTGATCGAGCGCGCGGCGCAGCATCTCGGCGGCCAGCGAATAGTCCTTGAGTTGCTCGTACACGCTCGCGAGGCTGGTGAGACTGCGCGGATTAGGGTCCTTGTCGGCCACTTTTTGCAGCATGTCGGCGGCGGCTTTGTTGTCGCCCAGGTCGGCGTATACGGTGGCCAAACCGGTCATCGCGTCTTCGTTGCCGGCGTCCAGCTCCAGCGCCTTTTTGTAGGCGGCCAGCGCTTCGGTGGAGTTTTGCAGCGCCTTTTCGAGGCGGCCCAGCATGATCCAGCTCTCGACATCCTTAGGATCGGTCTCGGTGATCTTCTGGTATTGCTCGATGGCCTTCTTCACCATGTCCGGATCGATCTGGTTGTTTTGCGAATCACCGATCAGATGGGTATAGATGCGCGCGAGCAGGCGGCGCGCATTCAAATCGTTCGGGTTCTGCTTGAGAGCGTCTTCAGCGTCCAGGACTGCTTCGCGCAGCCGGCCGGACTGGATGTACAAATCGGAAAGTTCCTCGGAGATGAACGTCGCGCTGGGATCGGCCTTCAACGCGGCGCGATAACTCTCCGCCGCCTTACTGAAGTATTCGCCGCGATTGCCGTAGGCCGCCGCCAATTCCGAGTACAAGTGTCCAAGCGAATAATTGTAGTAAGCGGCAGCTTTGTCCACCTGCCCAGCGGCCTGCGCGGCAGCGGGAGCGCTCTGTGCGAAGGCAGCCGTGGCCACCAAAAGAAGACCGGGAAGGCTTACCAACCGGCGAGTTGGGATCATCGAAAAAGGCTCTCTTTCCTTGACCTGGATCGAGTGGGATCCGAGGACAGACGGACTCAATTCCAGTATAACCCTGAAGTCTGGGCCAGGTCGCGGCTGGGTTTTACGCCGGCCTTGAGAGCCGGCCTGGAGAGCCGGAATGACGAGGCCGCGCTATCATTCTCACGAACGTGAACGAGAGGCTATTAACTCCACTTCCGATCGTCGTGGGGCCCACCGGCTCAGGCAAAAGCGATTTGGCTCTACGCATCGCGTTGGTGGTGGGCGGCGAGATCGTCAACTGCGATTCGCTGCAGGTCTATCGCGGCTTCAACATCGGGACGGCTAAGGTCCCCGCGGCCGAACGGCAGGGCATTCCGCATCATTTAATCGACGTGATCGAACCGGCCCAACTTTTCACCGCCGGCGATTACGCGCGATTGGCCGAGGCGGTGCTGCGCGAGATTGCGGGACGCGGCCGGATTCCGGTGCTGGCCGGCGGCACCGGTTTCTATCTGCGCGCATTGTTGGACGGATTATTTCCTGGGCCGTCGCGCGACGAAACGCTTCGCGCGCGGCTCGTGCGTCGCGAGGAAAGCCGCACCGGAAGCTTGCATCGGATTCTGAAACGTCTTGATCCAGCGGCGGCCGCGCGCATTCATCCGAACGACAAGAACAAGACCATGCGCGCGCTGGAGGTCCGGTTGATCGAGGGCCGGCCTCTGTCTTCGCTGTTTGAACGCGGACGCGCGCCGCTCACCGGATTTCGTCCCATCAAGCTCGGCCTGGATCCGCCACGCGAGCTGCTTTACGCGCGCTTGAATGCCCGCACCAGCGCCATCTTTGAGCGCGGCCTGGTGGACGAAGTGCGCCAGCTTCTGGCGGCCGGCGTTTCGCGTGGAGCCAAGCCGTTCGAGTCGCTCGGTTATAAACAAGCTTTGCAGGTGGTGGAAGGAAGCCTCACGCTCGAGCAGGAGCTGGAATCCACACAGCTTGAAACGCGCCGCTACGCTAAGCGCCAGCTAACCTGGTTTCGAAAAGAACATGACGTGCACTGGCTCCCAGGCTTTGGAGACGATCCGCGCATGCAAGCAGAGGCGCTCGCAATCGTGCAACGCGAAGTCGCGCATAGCGGTCTTTGAACATTCTTTGAAACTCCTTAGTAATTGAACATTTTTCTGCATTCTTCGGAACGTATGCGCGGCTGCTGCGTATTAGTACGTGAAGTCAGACAAGTTCAGTTGAGGAGTTACAATCATGGTTAAGAATGTTCTATTGGGATTTGCTACCGCGGCTCTCGCGGTGGCCAGCGCGGCCTCGAGCTACACGGTGACGTTCTACCAGCCCGTCACGATCAACGGCACGCAACTTAAGGCGGGCGACTACAAGCTGGAGCTGAAGGACAACGGCATGGCGGTCATCAAGCAGGGCAAGACAATGACCGAAGCCCCGGTGAAAGTGGAGAATGAGAGCGAGAAGTTTTCGCGCAGTTCCGTACGGATCAACGGCACGCAGGTGGAAGAGATCCGGCTGGGCGGCACCAGCAAGCGGCTAGTGTTCGAAAAATCGGGCAACGCAACCAATTAAGCTAGTTACCGAGGCCCGCTTCTACTCCGGCAACACCGGGCCGCGCGTCAGTAAACCAGGGGCGCGGTAAAATAAGCAAGTGCGCACTATTCTGTGGGCCTCGGTTTGTCTCTGCCTCATCCTTCCATCGGCGCAGGCTGTTACTTATCTGGTTTTGCCGTTCTTCAACCTCTCGAAAGATCCCAATCTGGATTGGATGGGCGAGAGCCTGGCTGAATCGATGCGCGAGGGGCTTTCCTCGGAAGGATTAATGGCGCTCGATCGGGACGACCGCATCCAAGCCTACAGCCGCCTGTCGCTGCGTCCCTATTCTCTGCTCACCAAGGCATCGGTGGTGAAGATCGGCGAAGAGCTGGATGCCGAGCAGGTGATCTTCGGGCAGTACGATGTCAAGGCCGCGCCGGATTCCGCACTCAAGGGCGCGCTGAATGTTTCCGCCAAGGGCTTGGGGAACGGCGCTTCACTGCTAATCACGGCCCGCGTGCTGGATCTGAAGCGCGTGAAGGAGGGCCCGGAATTTCGCGAGGTGGGGGCGCTCGAAGATCTCGCGGCCCTGCAAGAACACCTGGCGTGGCAGACCCTGCGGTTTCTCAAACCGGCGGGCGCGCCGTCCGAGACCGAGTTCCGTGAGCGGCACCCGGCCGTGCGCGTGGATGCCGTGGAAAACTACACTCGCGGCCTGCTCGCGTCCAACGCCGATGAGAAACATCGCTTCTTCACGCAAGCCGCGCGGTTGGATAGCCACTATTCGTTGCCGGACTTCCAGCTCGGCCGGTTGCTGTGGAGCAAAAAAGAATACAAATCAGCCGCGGAATGGTTCCAAAAAGTGGCGCAGGGCGACGTTCACTATCGCGAAGCGAGCTTCTTTCTAGGCCTATGCCGCTACCAGAGCGGCGACTTTGCGGGCGCCGCGGCAGCCTTTCAAGAGGTGGCGCGCGTGGTTCCTCTGAGCGAGGTGTACAACAACTTGGCGGCGGCCGAGTCCCGAGCCAATCTTCTCCCGTCCTCCGTGGATGATTTTCGCAAAGCTCTGGAAGGCGACCGCAGCGATCCGGTATATCAATTCAATTTAGGCTACGCGCTGTGGCGCACGGGCAGTTTTGCCGCCGCCGCCGAACGCTTTCACGCGGCGCTCGATCACGATCCGGCCGACGCCGAAGCCGCGCTGCTGCTGGCGCGCTGCGAAAAACAGAGCGGTCCACGACCCGGCGATTCGCAAACCGAGGGTTTGGAGCGCTTGAAGACCAACTATGAAGAGAGCGCTTATTGGCAGTTGAAGGCCGTGCTGCAGCCAGACAAGCCCTGAGCAAGGTTCGCCTCCCGTGGAGGCAACCATCGGCCTAAATTCCTGAAACGGGTATAATCCAAAAAGCTCATGCTGGAAGCGTTCGGTCTATCCGACCCAGGCTGTGTTCGCCAAAACAACGAAGATTGCTATCTGGTCTCACCCACCACCGGCCTCTATTTGGTGGCGGATGGCATGGGGGGCGCCCAGGCAGGCGAGCACGCGTCCAAGCTCGCCGTGGATACAGTGGCAGCGTTCATTCAGAAGGCCGGCGAGCCGGATGCCGAAATCCTCTTCCAGGCCTTTCGGGAAGCGAATCTGCGGGTGATGACCAAGGCCGCGAGCGATCCTACTCTGGAAGGCATGGGCACTACCTTGGTGGCTGCGCTGGAGAGCGGTCCCGATCTGTTGATCGCCAGCGTCGGCGACAGCCGCGCGTATGTGCACCGCGGCAGCGAGCTCACCGGCGTCACCGAAGATCAAACCTGGGTAAACGAGGTGGGCCGCCGCCTGGGGATCGACGAGGCCAGCCTGAAAACTCACCCGATGCGCCACGTGTTGACCATGGCGATCGGCGTCAGCCCGGAGGTGCGCGTACACAGCTACAGGCTGCAGCCGCATACCGGCGAGTTGATCTTGCTCTCCAGCGACGGTCTGCACGGTGTGGTGGAGCAGGGCGTAATTGCCGACACGTTGTCGGGCAACGGCTCCCTCCAAGCGAAGTGTGAACGGCTGATTGAAGCCGCTAAACAAGCGGGCGGTCCGGACAACATCACCGTGGTGCTGTTGAAAGCCGGGTAGCTTTACCCTCTTTTACACCGATTCTCGTAACGGCGGCGGCTGGAAATGCGATCCTTTAGTCATAGTGCCGCGGCTGTCTTTTCTTGTGGTTCTTGGCCCGTTGCTGTGCGCGCAGACCAGCGTCACATCCACGGGAACAGTGAAGTTCGGCGGGCAGCCGCTGCCGGGCGCCACGGTGATCGCGACTCAAGGCAATCATCGCGCGGTAACCACCACCGATGAGTCCGGCAACTACGAACTGCCCGATCTCGCGCCGGGAACCTACACCGTGGAAGTGCAGATGTTCGGGTTCCAGACGGCTCACAAGGAAGTGCAGATTGCTTCGGGAGCCCCGCCTGTGGAGTGGAGCCTCGATCTGCAGTCTCGGCCGAGAGAGCTTGCGGAACGTCCCAGGGGACCACAGGCCGGGCAACAGGCCGGCTTCCGCGCCACCGCGGAAAGCGAGGTCGATCAACTTGCAGCCGCTCCGCCACCGGACATCGCTCCCCAGAACTCAGCCAACGCCAACGAAGCCTTCCTGGTGAATGGAACCTTGAGCACGGGCTTGCAAAACGACCAGAATGATTTTGGATTGCGTGGACCTCTGCTGGGCATGCAGGGTCCACCCGGCGGTCTGGGGGGACTGGGCGTCCAAGGCCAGCCAGGCGGTGTTCCAGGCGCTCCCGGAGGACCCGGTGGCGGCGGTCCTGGTGGAGGTGGAGCGGGGTTTGGCGGGCCCGGCGGTGGTGGAGGCGGCGGTGGAGGTGGGTTCGGCGGCGGACGTGGTGGCGGTGGATTCGGCGGGCCAGGGGGCCGCAACCGTCCCGGAGGCAACGGCAACGGCCAGCTCATCGGCAATCGCAGAAATCGCGGGCGTCAGGGCATTCATGGCAACCTGTCCATCCAGTGGCAGGGCGCGGCCACCGACGCCAAGCAGTTCTCGTTGAGCGGACAGCCGGAGCCGCAGCCGAACTTCAACAATTACCGCTGGAGCGGAGTGGTGGGCGGACCGCTGCGCATTCCGCATCTGCTGAAAGGCGACTCCACGTTCTTCACGGTGAGTTATTACTCCACGCGCGGCCAAAGCATCTCCTATAACGTGGGCTCGGTGCCGACGGCCTTGGAACGCATGGGCGATTTTTCACAGGACTTCATCAAAGGCGTGCTTCAGAAGATCTATAATCCCGATACTGGCAATCAGTTCATGGGTAACGTGATCCCGGTGAGCATGTTTGACACCAACAAGGCTGTGATGGGTTTGCTCAAATTCATCCCGTCTGCCAATCTGCCGGGCACGGTAAACAACTACGAGTTTGTCGCGGCTGTTCCGGCCGATACCGACAACGTAAGCGTTCGTTTGAACCAGAATCTCGGCAAGAACGACCGGCTGGCGCTGACCGAGGGCTTTCAGCGGCGCAAGAGCGATACCGCTCAACTCTTCGGATTTCTGGATCCCGGCACCGGTTTCGGCGACAACACGAATCTGAGTTGGATTCACAACGTCGGCTCCACGGCCCTCAACACCGCGCAAGTGACGTTTAACCGCAATCGCACTACGCAAAACTCCTTCTTTTCGTATGGCACCGACGTTGCCTCGGAACTCGGCATCCAAGGAACGTCGCAGGAGGCGATCAACTACGGACCGCCCACCCTCTCTTTCACTAACTATGCCAGCCTCAGCGACGCGATTCCCTCCGATTCGGTGGTGCAATACTTCACGGAAAGCGAAGCCTATAGCTGGGTAAAGCACAATCACACCATGACCTTCGGAGGGGATTTCAAGCGGCAGGACCGCAACACTATTACCGACCAAAACGCACGCGGCACGTTCACCTTCGACGGAATTAAAACCAGCGAGCTCAATTCGAAGGGTCAGCCGTTGCCCAACACGGGATTCGATTTCGCGGACTTTCTGCTGGGTCTGCCAGCGGCCAGCTCGGTTCAATTCGGAGGGTCGAGCACGTACTTCCGCCAGAATGCCTACGACGTTTACGCGAACGACGATTGGCGCGTGAATCCGAATCTGACGTTGATGTATGGCCTGCGCTACGAATATTACTCGCCGCTGTCGGAAAAATACGGGCACCTGGTGAATCTGGATATTGCGCCCGATTTTACGGCGGTCTCTTCGGTCGAGGCGGGGCAGTCCGGACCGTACTCCGGAGCATTTCCGAACAGCTTGATCCAGCCGGATCGGCACGATTTTGCTCCGCGTGGCGGACTGGCGTGGAAACCGAGCGCGAAGCATTCCACGGTGGTGCGCTTGGGCTACGGCATTTACTACAATCCCACCGCGCTCAATCAGCTTGCCACCGAGCTGTCCGAACAACCGCCCTTCGCCGTCACCGAGAGACTGACTACCAGCGATACTGATGTGTTGACAATCCAAAACGGGCTTGCCACTGCTCCAACCAAGACCACGATCGCGAACACCTACGCGGTCCAAAAGAATTACCAGGTGGGCTACGCTCAAAGCTGGAGCGTCAGTGTGCAGCAGAACTTGAGCCGCTCGTTTTTCTTTGAGCTGAACTATCTGGGAACCAAGGGGACCGACCTGGATACCCAGACGGTGCCAAATCGCGCGGCGCTCGGCTCGTCGCCCCTGACGTCGCAGCAGATCCTGCCAATCGCCGACGCCCAGCAGTTTATCTACGACAGCTCCTGGGGTAATTCGATTTATCACGCAGGACAAGTCCGGCTGATGCGGCGTTTCGCGCGCAACATGTCTTTCAACGTCCTTTACACCTATTCGAAGTCCATCGACGACAGTTCCACGTTTGGCGGAGTTGGCAATGTCGTCGCGCAGAACGCGTTCGATTTAAGCGCCGAGCGCGGCCTGTCGAGCTTCAACCGGCCGAACGTGGTGACGCTGAATTACGTCCTCAGCACTCCGGCACAAGCCAGCTGGTGGAAACGCAATTGGACGCTGAGTGGATCGGCGCTGCTTGAAAACGGAACGCCATTTACGGCGCGAATTTTGGGGAATCAGTCGAACGTCGCGGGCACTGGAGTGGTGGGAAGCGGGCGCGCCGAGGCTACCGGTCTGCCGGTGGAGGACGGGAGTGGATACTTCAATTTGGCGGCCTTCACGGCGCCGCCGCCAGGCGAGCTCGGAGATGTCGGGCGCAACACGATTCCGGGGCCGTGGTCGTGGTCGCTCAACTCGGCTCTCGGTCGCTATTTCACGATTGGCGGCGAGGGCAGCCGCAAACGCATCGAGCTGCGCTTCGAGACAACCAATACCTTGAATCACGTGAACATCACCAACGTGAACACGGTGGTCGGTTCCACCCAGTACGGTGTGCCCATAACCGCCGGCGCGATGCGAACCGCCGATGTAAACATCAGGTTCCGTTTTTAAGGGGATGGCTAGCATGTCCAGTTGCGCGTTTAGAATCGTTTCGTCGGCACTGGTGTGCGCGGGACTGGTGGCGCAAGATCAGCCGCCACCGAACTTCAAAGCCAACACGAATCTGGTCATCATCAACGTTGCTGTAAAAGATAAGAGCGGCAAAGCGATCGAAGACTTGAAGAAGGATCAGTTCACGCTGCTGGAAGACGGCAAGCCGCAACAGATCGCTGTGTTCGAACTGGAGCGCCTGAATGGAGAGACTTTGCCCTCGCTCGAAGCGCCGGCGCCAGCGCTGAAGACTCGCGAACCAGCGGAAGCCAAGCCCACATCGCCAGGGAAGGCAGCGCCAGCCCCTGCGTTAAAGCCCGAGCAGCTCAAGGACCGGCGGCTGATCGCGATGTTCTTCGACCTTTCGTCCATGCAGCCGGCTGAGCAGATCCGCGCGCGCGACGCGGCCATCAAGTTCATCGACACGCAAATGACCGCGTCCGACACGGTGTCGATCATGACGCTCACGAACGAACTGCGCGTGGTGCAGGATTTCACCAACGATCGTGAGACGCTGGTGACCGCGATTCAAGCGCTGCGGGTGGGCGATTCCAGCGAGCTGGCGGCCCTGGCCGCAACCGGCGCCGATTCCACCGACACTAGTGGCGAGTTCACCGCCGATGATACCGAATTCAACATTTTCAACACCGATCGCAAGCTGAGCGCGCTCGAAGACGCCGCGCACAAGTTGGCGGCGTACCCGGAAAAGAAGGCGCTGGTTTACTTTTCGAGCGGCGTCGGCAAGACGGGCGTCGATAATCAGTCGCAACTTCGCGCTACCGTGAACTCCGCCGTGCGCGCGAACGTGGCGTTCTATCCGATCGATGCCCGCGGATTGGTGGCCATGGCGCCGGCTGGCGACGCGACGCAGGCCTCGCCCAAGGGCACCGGTGTGTTCACTGGCAGCACGTATGCCAGCAACCGCACTTCGTTTCACGATACGCAGGACACCATTTACACGCTCGCCGCCGACACTGGAGGGAAGGCCCTGCTGGATAGCAACGACCTTACGCTCGGCATCAAGGCCGTGCAGACCGACTTCAACAGCTATTATGTCCTCGGCTACTACAGCGCGAATCCAGCGGCGGATGGCAAGTACCGTCACGTTACGGTGAAGATCGCGTCGTTGCCCGAGTCGGCCAAGCTCGACTATCGCAAAGGTTATTACGCGGCCAAGGTCTGGGGCAAGATGAATTCGAGCGATAAAGAACGGCAGCTTGAAGACGCGCTCACGCTCGACGATCCGTTCACCGAGCTGCCGCTCGCGTTGGAGGTGGATTACTTCCAGACCGGGCGCGACAAATACTTCGTGCCGATTACCGTCCGCATCGCGGGGTCCGCTCTGGGTCTATCGCCCAAGTCCACCACAGATCTCGATTTCATCGGCCAGATTCGCGATCCGCACGGAAAGATGCTGGGCGGAATCCGCGACGAAATCAAGCTGAAGCTCACCGAGGAAAATGCCGCGCAGCTTGCTCAGAGGCACGTCGAATACGACACGGGCGTCACTCTTCCCCCAGGCGATTACAATCTGCGCTTCCTGGCGCGCGAAAACCAGAACGGCAAAATGGGAACGTTCGAAATGAAGTTCAACGTGCCTGATTTGAGCAAGGAGTCTTCTTCGGTGCGCATGAGTTCGGTGGTGTGGAGCAATCAGCGCGAGCCGCTATCGGCCAGCATCGGCAATGCTGGCGGCAGTAACAAAAAGCTACTGAATGAGCATCCGCTGGTGGAGAACGGCCAAAAGCTAGTCCCCGACATCACGCGCGTGTTCCGCAAGAACCAGAAGCTGTACGTTTATTTCGAGGTCTACGATCCAGGAACGGTGGCGTCGCCCAGCGTGTCGGCCGAACTGATGATGTTCCGTGGCAAGTCGAAGTCATTCGAGTCGGCCCCGGTTCGCGTCACGAAGCCGAAATCAGGACGGCCGAACACACTGGCGTTCGAGTTTGAGATGCCGCTCGCCAACATCCCGCCCGGCCAATACACTTGCCAGGTGAGCGTGATCGACGAACAGGCACGGAAATTCGGTTTCGCCCGCGCTCCTCTAGTTGTGCTGCAGTAACTCGTATTCCTTGTCTCCCTCGTATTCCTTGTATTCCTGGAATTTATTTGAAGTTATATTTAAACGCAAACTGCAATCTTATCTGCTGCCCTTTGAACTCGTTCGGCAACGGCGGGAACCGCACCGATGCGCTGACGGCGGCCACCGCCGCTTTATCCAGAGCTTCCGATCCCGACGGCGTCGCAATCACCAGCTTCGGGACATCCCCATTGCGATCGATGATGAATTGTAACTCCACCACTCCGCGATTACCGAGCCGGGCGCTCTCCGGGATCACTGCAAACCAATTCTTTCGAACGAGCGCGAGAATCTGAATCAAATAGGGCTTAAAATCCACGCCCATCGGGTCGCTCATCAGCTCCAGGCTGCTGCCAGTCTGGCCCGGTAGGGTCGGCCGCTTGATGCTTTCGGACAGATCCGGCGGCTGATCCAGGTCTCCCACCGCGAAGCTACCCTGGCGGCCACCGCCACGCGCAACGCCGCGGATCGCATCTTCGACAGTGTCTTTCGGAGGGGTCAGCTTTCGTTCGCCCTTGTTCTCACTGGTCCCGTTCTGCCCCGGAGTTTCAAAGGCAAGTTTAGGCTGCTCCACGGGCTGGATCTGGGGCGGCGGTGGCGCCTTTGGCGTCCCGGACAGCGCAGGCAGTGCAGGCGGAGCATTCTGTGCCGTTAACGGCGTATCGATCTTGGGAGGTTCGGCAATGCGCGGCGCGGCCTGCGGTGGACCTGGGGGCTGCGGATTCGGGGGTTTGAACGCCCGGACCGCGGGCGCGGGAGGCAGGCGCTCCTGGGTCGGCGGGCGCGGCTTCAGATCCTCGACGTTCACTTCCTTGGCCACCTTGCCCTTATTGGGCGCCTTCTGGGTGAGGTCGCTTGGCAGAACCAAGTGAACAGCTTGTCTAAAATCTGGAATAATCTCGGTGCCTTGCTTGGGCGCAGGGCCGCTCAAACTCGCCAGCGTGAGCACCCCCGCGAGGATTCCGGCGTGCACCACGAGCGACCCGATTCCCGCGCGCCAGTATCTGTGCGAGGCATCGGACTCGTGCCAGTCCAGCACGAAATTGGGACCGGAATCCGCGCCTGAGCTCATGATGGCCGAATGAAAGACGTCAATCGCCCGCCCGCCGTTGCCAGGGAGCGGCTAGGTCAGTGATTGAAGCCGTTCGGTGACTATCTTCGAATGCTCTTCAATTTTATCAAGAATCGCCCGCGCCACTTCGAGCGCGCGCAATCCGTCCGCCCCCGGGACTAAGGGACTGCGCCGGGTCGCCACTGCCTCCAGGAACGATTCCACCTCCAGCCGTAGCGGCTCCTCCTTGATGACTGCAAGCGGCTGAAATCCGATTTGTTGGTTTCCGCCGACCGTGAACGCCACGGCTTCCTGCTTCTGGTAGTCCAGCGAAATGTACTGATGTGGCTGGAACAGGCGCAGCTTTCGCACGCGCTCGGTGGAGACGCGGCTGGCCGTCAAGTTGGCGATGCATCCACCTGGGAAGGACAGGCGCACATTCGCGATATCGACTTTGTCGGACAAAATGGAAATCCCCGCCGCGCGTATCTCCTCGGGCATCCCGCCGGCCAAGTCCAGCACAATGTCCAGATCGTGGATCATCAGATCAAGTACGACGTCTACGTCCAGGCTGCGCGGGCTGAATAGGCTGAGCCGGTGAATTTCGAAGAACAGCGGCACGTTCGTGATTTTCCTGAGGGCGGCAACGGCGGGATTGAAGCGCTCCAGATGCCCGACTTGCAGGATGCGCTTGTGCTCAACCGCGGTGTCCACCAGGCGCCTCGCGGACGCCAAGTCGGCCGCGATGGGCTTTTCCACCAGCACATCGATACCAGATTCGAGCAACTCGCAACCAACTTCGGCGTGAAGCGACGTCGGCGTAGCGACCACTGCGGCATCGACGTTGCCCTGGAGCTCGCCGAGTGTCGCGAAAGTCAGGCAATTGTGTTCTGCCGCGGCCACGGCGGCGCGTTCAGGATCGGCATCCACCACGCCCACCAGCGTCGCATTCAACGATTGGCTCAGCACGCGCAGGTGATGCCGGCCGAACACACCCGCGCCGATGACGGCGACTCGAATCTTGTTCAAGACCTAACTTATCATGGGTAATATAGGTGAACCATGGCGACAACGTATCTGAGCCCGCAGCAATTGAAGGATTTCGCGCAGAGGGTTGAGGAAGTTGCCAAGAAGTTTCCCGGTGAAGTGGTGCGCATTCGCCATTCGTTCAGTCGCGACTGGGACGGCGATCCAGCCATCTACTTCAAGATTCTGTTCTCTGACGAGGCGCTTATGCGCCATCCGTTAACCGCACTGACGAATGGAGTAAGAAACGCGCTGATTGAAGATCTGGCACTCTACGGCTCGGAGTATTCGTTTTATATCCCTTACTTCAACTTCAGGACTGTAGGTGAACAGGAGCGGCTAAAAGATCCACAATGGCAATAGCTGAGGATCTGCTGGCGCTGGCTGACCGTCTGTCTCATCCAGCGCGGGACGAGCCTGAGCAGGCCTCCTTTCGGCGAGCGATATCGACGGCCTACTATGCACTCTTTCATCTTCTAATTCAGGAGGCCGTGCAAATCTGGTCCAGTTCCAGCTCGGCCCGAGTGGCCCTCGAAAGAAGATTTGAGCACCGGGTCATGAAGGAAGTATCCAGGGCGGTATCGAACGGTACCTGGAAAGGCTGGACCACTCCTGCGATCCCTGTGCCCGGAGAGCTTCGATCCGTGGCCGGCGCCTTAGTGGATTTGCAGGACGCACGGCACCAGGCGGATTACGATAATTCGGCACTCTGGGGTTATAGCGACGTGCATGCGGTAGTCGCCGATACACACGAGGCATTCGATAATTGGGCCAAAATCCGAACCCATCCCGCCGCGAACGAATACCTGCTCTCGCTTCTGATCGGCAACAAGCGGGAATAATCCGCCGCTTACGGCTCCGGCTCGCAGCCAACGACCGCAATTTCGAGTTCATTCGCTCTTGCAAACATCGCCTCGCGATCGAGAAGCAGCGTCCGGCCCGCATCCACCGCGACCGCTGTAGTTCCAGTCCTCTGCATCACCTCGATCGTCCCTGGGCCCGCTACCGGAACGTCGAACAACAGGTGCCCGCGGCGCCGCGAAACCTTCACCAGCCGGAGCGGTTTGCCATTGACCAACGAAGCGGCGCGATCCAGCATTGCATCGGTGCCTTCCATCGCCTCCACCGCCACGCAGGCGCCGTCCGAAATCGCGACGCTCTGGCCCACATCCACGCCCGCCAGTGTGTTCGCGATCCTTCGGCCGTACGCAATGTCCCGCTCTTCGTCCGATGACGGCTTGCGCTTGCTCAACACGCCCAACTCCGCCAGCAGCGGCTTCAACAACAGCGTGGAATCCGCCAGCCGAATGCCTTCCTCCGCCAGGATCTTCGCGACGCCCCCAATTAGCGCATCAGTATTCTTCTGCTTCAGACCCGCGAGAAGCTTCACCAGTTTCCAGTCCGGCACGATCGACGAAAAAATCTTCGCATGTTTCACCTGGCCGGCCATCATCACCTCGGTGATGCCTTCTTCCTTGAGGATCTCGATCAAGCGCGAGAGCTGGCCCAGCGAAATCCAATAGCAGCGACCGGCAAGTTTCTCTATCTCAGGCCACGCTTCTTCCTTGATCGCCAGCACCACTACTTCATCGCCCGCGCGGCGCGCTGTTTCGAGCGCCAGGAGCGGGAAGCGGCCGTTACCCGCGATCATGCCGTAACGGCGGCCATTTTTGACACTCATTTGACGAACCCGCGCTCGGACCGTTCCATGAACGCGAGCAAATCCCGAACCTCCGGGCAGTCGAGTACCTCCGCGCGAATTCGCTCCACCGCTTGTGTCGTGTTGAGCCCGGACTTGGTCAGCAGCCGGAAAGCTTTGTGCAGGCTTTCAATCGCCTCCTTGGTGAAGCCGCGCCGTTCCAGCCCGACTTTATTCTCGCCAAACACTTTGGATTCCCGTGGACTCACGGTCATCGAGAAAGGCAGCACGTCCTTGGTCACCACGCTGTAGCCGCCCACGAACGCGTGCTTCCCGATCCGGCAAAACTGATGCACGCCGCTGAACGCCTCGATCACCGCCCAGTCTTCCACTACAACGTGCCCCGCGAATGTGACCGCGTTTCCGAGCTGCGTGTGGTCTCCGACCCGCACATCGTGCGCCACGTGCGCGTAGGCCATCACCAAATTGTCGTCGCCGATTTCGGTGACTAATCCGCCGCCTTGGGTCCCGCGGTGGATGCTGACAAACTCGCGGATTTTGTTCCGGCTTCCGATGCGCGTCTCCGCGTGCTCGCCCTTATATTTCAAATCCTGCGACGCCACTCCGACGGTGGAATACGGATAGAAGATGTTGTCTTCACCGATGTGCGTGACGCCTTCCACGTACACATGCGCCATCAGATGGGTGCGCGCTCCGATCTCAACATCGCCGCCGATGATGCAATACGGCCCGATTTCAGCGCTTGCGGAGATACGAGCTTGTGGATCGACGAGTGCGGAAGGATGAATCGCCATGCGCGCTTAAGGGACCGACACCTCGCGATCCTGCAGCACGCACATCAGCTCCGCTTCGGCGACGACCACTCCGTCCACGGTGGCTGTCCCGTGCATCTTCGCAATGCTCGCCTTACGCTTGGCGACCTTCATCTCGATTCGAAGCTGATCGCCCGGACGCACCGGACGGCGAAATTTGGCTTGCTCGATGGATGCGAGCAGCACCAGCTTGTTCTTGCGATCCGGCACCGACTTCAGCACCAGTACGCCGGCCACTTGCGCCATCGCTTCCACCACCAGCACGCCCGGCATCACCGGAAACTCCGGAAAGTGCCCCACAAAGAAGGGTTCATTCACCGTCACGTTCTTGATTCCGACGATGCGCTCCTCTTCCAGCTCGAGGATAGCGTCCACCAGCAGCATCGGATAGCGATGCGGCAAAATGTCACGAATCTGCTGGATATCCAGAAGGGGCATGCGAAGTGGTTATTATAACAGGCAGTGCATCCGTTCCTTGCTTTTACGGAAGCGAAGCAGTCCGCCATCGTCGCATTGATTAGCGAGTTGGTAAGGTGCGAGTCTCCGAGCGATCAGCCGCAGGCCGTGAACCGCTTCGTGAACCTTCTTGCCAGCCGCATTGATGGCGCCGCCAGTGTGAAGACTTTGCCGGGTGGCCGCTTTGGACACCACCTCCGCTGCGAGTTCAAATTCCCGGGCGCGAAATCGGACGCCGGAAAAATCCTCGTGCTGGCGCATTCCGACACCGTTTGGCCGCTCGGAACACTCGCGCAAATGCCGCTTCGTGAGGAAAGAGGGCGTTTATGGGGGCCCGGCGTGCTCGACATGAAATCCGGCATCGGCTTCTTTCTTTACGCCGTGCGCACGCTCCGGACGCTGGAGGTGCCGGTGCGCCGTAGCATTGTGTTTCAGGTGAATTCGGACGAGGAAGTGGGCAGCGAGACCTCGCGGCAATTCACCGAAGAGGCTGCACGGCAAAGCGCTGTTGTGCTGTTGCTTGAACCGGGAACCGGACTCCAGGGCAAACTAAAGACCGCGCGCAAAGGCGTCGGCGACTACACCGTCACGGTGAAGGGAAGGGCAGCACACGCCGGGATCGATTATGCAGCCGGTGCCAGCGCGGTGGTTGAGTTGGCGCGGCAGATTCCGAAAATCGCCGGGTTTACCAACTTGAAGCAGGGCATCACGGTGAATCCGGGTGTAATTTCCGGCGGCACGCGCACCAATGTGGTCGCCGCGGAAGCGCGCGCTGAAGTCGACATCCGCATTGCGCATGCCAAGGACGCCGCCGCGCTGGACAAGAAATTCCGCTCGCTACGCCCGTTCGATAAGCGCTGCTCGATCCACGTGGACGGCGGACTCAACCGCCCGCCCATGGAGCGGACGCCGGCCATTCGCCAGCTATTCAAAACGGCGCGCGCCTGCGCGAAAGAGCTCGGCATCACACTCCAGGAATCGGCGACAGGCGGGGGCTCGGACGGCAACTTTACCGCTGCACTTGGCATTCCCACGCTGGACGGATTGGGTGGTGTCGGGGAAGGCGCGCACGCGGCCAACGAAAGCATTCTTCTGGACCGCATCGCGGATCGGACGGCGCTGCTCGCCATGTTGCTGTCGCGGCTCTAGGCGCAGGCGGCCCGGATCACGCGCGCCAATTCGTCTTCTTCATCGGCGAAGACCGTCCGCAGATCAAACAACAAGCGTCCATCTTCGATCCGCGCCACCACCGGCGGATCGCTCAACCGGCAGCGCCGCTCCGCCTCCACCACATCCGCGCAATCAATCGCGATCAGCCAGCTTTGGAGCGGCTGCCCAGGCGTCGACCCTCCGCCGATCACGGAACTTCCTTCGATCACCGTAGCCCGCAGGCCGTCCAAGCTCCCACACAAGCGCTCCGCCCGCCCGCGCAGCTCCTCGCTCGATTGCGAAATCATGCGTAGCGCCGGAATTTGATCCCAGCGTTCCAGCACCAGATGTCGCAGCGTGGTCTCGAGCGCCTGATAAATCACTTTGTCGAGCCGCAGCGCGCGAAACATCGGATTGCGCCGCAGCCGTGCGATTAACTCCCGATCGCCCGCCAGGATCCCCGCCTGGGGCCCGCCCAGCAATTTGTCCCCGCTGAATGACACCAGGTTGACGCCCGCGTGAATACTGTCCGCGACCAGCGGCTCTTCCACTCCGAACGCGCGTAAATCCGCTACACAGCCACTGCCCAGGTCTTCATAGAGAGGAACACCGCGGTCCTTGGCCAGCGCAACCAGCTCACGCAACTCCGGTCTCGCCGTAAATCCCTCGATACGAAAATTGCTCGGATGAACGCGCAACAGCAGCCGGGTTCGTTCATTGATCGCCTCGCGATAATCATCAATGTGGGTCCGATTCGTCGTTCCCACTTCGCGCAGCACCGCGCCCGAGCGTTGCATGATCTCCGGGATGCGGAATCCGTCGCCGATTTCGATCAGCTCGCCTCGCGACACCACCACTTCGAACCCGGCCGCCAGCTCGTTCAACGCCAGGTAAATCGCGGCCGCGTTGTTGTTCACCGCGATCCCCGGCGCACCCGTCAGCCGCTCGATCAAATTCGATGCGTGCACATCCCGCTTGCCCCGCCGGCCCGCGGCAAGATCGTATTCCAGGTTCGAGTAGCCCACGAGCGGCTCGAACGGCGCCAGTGGCGCGCGCCCCAGATTGGTGTGCAGGACCACGCCTGTCGCATTGATCACGCGCCGCAGCGAGGGCTCTTCCAGCCTCGCCAGGTTGCGTTCCACCAGCTTTTCGATCGCGCCCGAGCTCGCGTGACGGCCGGCGCGAATTTCCTTGCGCGTCTTTTCCAAAACGCGGCGCACTTCTTCCACCATCAGCCGCCGAGGGAAACGCCCTTCCAAGTGATCCAGTGCGGCAAGAACTTGATCCACGGAGGGCAAATCCCGTAACTGTTCGGTAAGCGCCACGCCACGATATTAGCAATGATTGAATCAGCCTCCGGCTTCGCTTGTGTTATCTTCCTGGTTTCATGGACCCCATCACGCTTCTCGTCATATCGAGCCCACACTATCCGTTCCTGCGTTTCCTGGACCGCCTCCCGCAGCCGGTGACCGTGCATACTGGGAACGATCTCGATTTCTTGAAACAGCAGGCTCCCGATGCCGACGTGATCCTCAACGGCTTCCACGATGGCTCCGCGTTGCGAGCGATCCTGCCGCTCGCGCAGCGTGTGAAATGGATCCATGCTTTATCGGCCGGCGTGGAGAAAGTCCTGTCACCCGAGCTGATCGAGAGCCCCGTTCCGCTCACCAACGGCCGGGGCGTTTTTGGTCCCGCGCTGGCCGAGTTCGCCATCGCAGGAATGTTCTACTTCGCAAAAGATCTGCGGCGCTTGATTCGCCAGCAGGAGGCCGCGCGGTGGGAGCAGTTTGACGTCGCCTTCCTTCGCGATCAGACCCTGGGCGTGATTGGTTACGGCGGCATCGGCAAGGAGGCAGCACGCCTGGCCCACGCCCTCGGCATGAAAGTGTTGGCTCTTCGTAGGCGCACTCCCTCGCCGGAAAATGACCCGGTGCTGGAGCGCTCGTTCACACGCGAGCAACTGACCGAAATGCTGAGCTTATCCGATTATGTGGTGGCCGCCGCGCCACTCACACCCGAAACACAGGGCATGATAGGCGGGAACGAATTCCACTTCATGAAGAGCTCCGCCGTATTCATCAACGTCGGCCGTGGTGCCGTGGTCGTCGAATCCGCCCTTATTTCAGCGCTCAACCAAGCCATCATCCGCGGAGCCGCGCTCGACGTCTTTGAAACAGAGCCGCTGCCTTCCGAGCATCCCTTCTATCGCATGGAGAACGTGTTGCTCTCGCCGCACTGTGCCGACCACACCACCGGCTGGATGGAGCTGGCCGTGAACCAATTCATCGAAAATTTCGAGCGTTTCCGCAACGGGCAGCCGCTGGAATTCATCGTGGACAAACAGGCGGGCTACTAGGCCGAGGGCATGGCCGAAATCCACCTTGCCGATATACAGGCAGCCGCCGAGCGCACGCGCCACATCGTGCGCCGCACACCCGTCTTCACTTCACGTACTTTCGATGCGCTCTCCGGCGCCAGCGTCTTTTTCAAATGCGAAAACTTCCAGCGCGGAGGCGCGTTCAAGATCCGAGGCGCGGCCAACTTCATCTGGTCGATCCCCCAAGACGCGTTGCCGCGCGGCGTGGTCACGTATTCATCGGGCAATCACGGACAGGCTGTGGCTATCGCGGCTGAATCGCTCGGGATTCCCGCTATCATTGTCATGCCGGCCGACGCGCCCGCTTTGAAGCTCGCGGCCACCCGCGCCCACGGTGCTCGAATTGTTACATACGATCGCGCTGCCGAAGATCGCGAAGCCATCGCACAGCAGATCGGGCGAGAGACCGGCGCAACCATTGTCCCTCCCTACGATCACGCCTGGACCATTGCAGGCCAGGGCACGGCCGCTCTGGAATTGCTCGCGGAAGCGCCCGATCTCGATGCGCTGGTGGTCCCGATCGGCGGCGGCGGCTTGATCTCCGGCAGTTCCATCGCCGCGCATGCGATTCGCGCCGGCATTCGCGTCTTCGGCGTTGAACCGGAACAGGGCAACGACACGCTGCTCTCGTTACGCGCGGGCTCGCGCGTCGAAATCCCGCTGCCTGACACCATCGCCGATGGTCTGCGCGCAACCAAGCCGGGCGCGCTCACTTTTCCGCTCATTCAGAAGCACGTCGAGGACATTGTGCTGGTGAGTGATTCTGAAATCCGCGCCGCGATGCAATTTCTGCTTACGCGGATGAAGATCCTGGTCGAGCCGAGCGGCGCCGCTTCCGCCGCGGCAGCGCTCCATCACAAGCTTCCGTCCGATATCCGGCGAATTGGCGTAATGCTCTCTGGGGGAAACGTCGACCTGGAATATCTTCGGACCTTGGGGGACTAGTCGCCAGTCTCTTCCAGGAAGCAGCTCTCGAACGCCCGGTCCATCAGACCGTCCGTCAGCTCGAACGGCAGTTTCTCGAAGTGAATCAGGTCGATGGCATGCGACAGCACATCCCGAGGATGGCATCGCCGGAACGCCCGCCCGACTTTCCGATAGTGCTTATCGATGAACCGCCCGATCAAGCCGTCCTGGAACCTCAGGTTCTTAGATTCGCAGAATCGTTGGAAGATGGTCGTGAACTCGTGCTCGTCCGGGCTGCGAAGCAACATCTTGTATTGAATCCGGCGCAAGAACGCTTCGTCACCCAATTGTTCCGGGTTCTGATTGGTCGAAAAGATCAGAAAGGCTTCGAAGGGCACCGTGATCTTGCCGCCGCTCATGAATTTCAGATAATCCACGCGCCGTTCCATGGGAACAATCCAGCGGTTCAGTATCTCGGCGGGAGTGCACTGCTGCCGGCCGAAGTCGTCGATAAGATAGATCCCGTTATTGGCCTTCAACTGGTAGGGCGCGTCGTAAACCTTCGACGTGGCGTTGTAGCTGAGATCCAGCATGTCCAGCACCAGTTCGCCTCCGGTCACGATGAAGGGACGCCGGCACTTGATCCAGCGCCTGTCATACTGCGGCCCGGACGCAAAGACCGAAACCTCTTCGGTATCCTGCACCGGCTGATGATAGAGCGGGTCGAAAACTTGAACGATGGTGCCTTGGCAATCCAGCGCATGGGGAACGTACACGCACGAGTCGTCGATGTTCATCAGCGCTTCGGCCAGGAAGGTCTTTCCATTTCCCGGCTGGCCATAGATCAGGAACGAATTTCCGGAGCTGACCGCAGGTCCGATCTGAGCCAGAATGCGCGGCGTCATCACCATCCGGCTGTAAGCTTGTCGCAAGGCCTCAGGCGTAAGCCAGCCTTCCGCACGCCGCTGTTGCCTGACAACATTCTTATATTGGTGTAGCGGAACGGGCGCCAGCCCCATGTACTGGTTGCCCTCCATATACTCGCGCGCCTGGTTCCGGCCGGTCTCTGTCAGCGCGAACGACACAGTGCTGTTGCCCATGCCGAGCGATCGCTTGGCCTCAATAAAGTGCTGCTGCTTGAAAAAATCGATGATCCCCTCGATCAGGCTGAACTTGAGCCCCAGGGCCTCCGACAGGTCGCGGCCCAGCATGTCGCCCTTGGAGTACATTTTCTTCAGGATGAGCTGTTGCACCAGGGATGGGGAAAGCCCGGTGTCCTCCAGCGTCTCTGGAACCGGCGGGGCAAATGCGGCCTTGTTGCCTTGCGATTTCGCGTCCGCGCCAGCCGCCCCGCTCAGCGCCCGGGAAAGAAGTTCCAGGCTCGTAGCATCGCGTTCTCCTTGTTTTTCAACTTCTTCCGAGGTGGATTCAGTCAGCACAGATGTAGGTAGCATAAGGGTGAAGATCTAGTGTGAGATCTTGATACGGGTGCCGCAATAGGAACTTAGTCCTTTTTCGGGATAGGTTGAATCCCTCGGTTGCTGACCGCGCGCCGCTGTCGCCTTAGTCGCTGGTCATCTGCGATCTCCGCGCCGTCCATTCCGCTCCCGCGAGAACCACTAGCGCCGCCAGGAAACCCCACAGGATGATTGTCACCGTGTAATAAAAGGGCCCGTACTCGGACTGCAGCTTGGCCCTCAGATACGGCCACGTCCATAAATTCACATACTTCAGCAGCTCCAGCAACAATCCCACCACGATCGCCGCGGGTACCATCCGCGCGGGCTGGATCTTGCAGTTCGGCAGCAGCCAGTAAATCAGGAACAGCACCAGCATCGACATCGGAACGGCAGCGATTCTGAACAGCACCAGGCCCAGAATATTCGCCACCGGCGCCGTCTGCCTGATCGAAATTCCGGCGAGAAACTCCTTGTTCAACGCGGTCAGCGTGGTTGAAACCAGCATCAGCGCCCCGCAGGCAAAGATCAGGCCCAAGCTGACAAGCTGGTTTTTGAAGTAATTCCGGTTCTTTGGACAATTCCAGATGCGGTTCAAAGCCACTTCCAAGGGCTCAAAGATGCCGCTGGCCGTAAAGAACAGCAGGATCAATGAAACCACTTGCACCGGCCCGCGCGATGCCACGGTTACTTCGAAGTTGCGCCGGATGAATTGGCCCATGGTATCCGGAAAATAGTCGTTCAAAGCGAAATAGACCGCGCCCACTCCGGCCGGCCACTTGAGAACATACCGGCAGATCGACAGCATCAACGTGAGGAACGGAAAGAAAGATAACAGCAAGCCCGCCGATACCGAGAAGGCAAATACATGCACTTCGGTCTGCATCAGGTAGTGAAATGTCGGAAGAAGGGTGCGAACGAGTCTTTTCACTTTGCGATCACGCGCCGGCCTTCGATCCTCCAGCGCTCGGACAAGACGAGAGCAATTGCCTCGCTGTAAATGCGGTGCTCCTCAATCAGAATCCGAGCCGCCAGCGTCTCTTCGGTGTCATCATCCAGCACCGGCACGGCCGCCTGCAAAATAATCGGACCCGCATCCAACTGCTCGTCCACGAAATGCACGGTGCATCCGCTGATTTTCGCGCCGTGTTCGAGTGCCTGCCTCTGCGCATTCAGTCCTGGAAAGGCCGGTAACAGCGATGGATGAATGTTCAGCACTCGCAACGGGAAGGCCCGGCAAAAGTCGGCCGAGAGTAGCCGCATGAAGCCGGCCAGACAGACCAAATCCACGCGGTGCCATTCGAGTTCGGCCACCAGGCGCCGATCGTACTCTTCGCGCGCGATTCCCTGAGAAGGCAACACTACGGCGGGCAATCCTCGCGCCCGCGCGGCCACGATGCCCCGTGCCTCTTGGCGGTTCGAAATCACCACCGCGATCTCCGCGGTCAGGCGCCCGCGCTGCACGTTGTCCGCGATCGCTTCAAAATTCGAGCCGCGCCCGGAAAGCAGGATGCCCAGCCGCTTCAACTATCACCCACCTCACCGCCACCGCCGCTGTAAACAACGCGTGGCCCGCGCGACTCCACCACGTCACCCATCTGGAAGCACGCTTCGCCCAGGCTGCTCAAGATCGCCTCAGCCTTGCCGAGATTCCGCTTGGCCAGCACCAGAATCATCCCGATGCCCAGGTTGAAGGTTCGCCGGTAGTCGGCCAGATCGAGTTTGCCGATCGCGCGCAGCTCCTCGAAAAACGGCGGAACCGTCCAGCTCGAAACATCCACGCGCGCCGCCATGCCCTCCGGCAGAATCCGTGGCGTGTTGTCCGTGATTCCCCCGCCGGTAATGTGAGCCGCGCCCTTCAGCAATCGCGCGTCCATCAATGCGCGGATTGGCCTCAAGTAACTGCGGTGCACTTTCAACAGCTCGTCCGCCAATGCCCTGGTGAGCGGCCGCCGCGCGATCTCAAACAGCAGTTTGCGCGCCAGCGAGTAGCCATTGGTGTGCAGCCCGTTGGATGGCAAGCCCAGTAGCACGTCACCCGGCCGAATCCCGGCGCCGGTCAGCATTCGCCTGCGCTCCACGCCGCCTACAATGAATCCCGCCAGATCGTATTCACCCTTTTGGTACAGGCCCGGCATTTCGGCCGTCTCGCCGCCGATCAGCGCGCATCCATTGTTACGGCAGCCTCGCGCCACGCCTTCGATTACCTGCCCCGCGACGTTTGCGTCCAGCTTGCCCACCGCGAAATAGTCGAGGAAAAACAACGGAACCGCCCCTTGCACGGCGATATCGTTGACGCAATGATTCACCAGGTCCTCGCCGATGGTGTCGTGCCGCCCGGTGAGAAACGCGATCTTCACCTTGGTCCCCACGCCATCGGCCGAACTCACCAGCACCGGATTCTTCCAGCCCGACAACAAATAGCCGCCGCCGAAGCTGCCGATGTCCGTCAGTACGCCGCGCGTGAACGTGCCGCGCGCATGCTTGCGAATGAGTGATACCGCGCGGTCGGCTTCATCAATGCTGACTCCCGCGTCCTGGTAAGTGACCGGTTTTTGAAACGCCATCGCCGCGAATCACCCTGCGTGAATCACTATGATACGCGATTGATGAACTGCATTAAAATTGATGAACTGGAGCTAAAAGCGATGCATCCCAACTAGAACGGAACTACTCGATGAACCCGCGCCAGGTTTTGCCGTGCCCGTCGCGCAGCACAATGCCGAAGCTGTCGGAAACGCCCGTGATCGTGCGGCCGTTGGCGTCGCGAAATGTGTATCTCACCGACTCCTCACTTACTTTCTCGGCGGTGCCGCGCCAAATGTTGCCGAACTCGTCACGCAATCGTAGGTGCTCGCCGTGGCCGAAACCGTACAGACGAGTGTTCGCGCCCTCTTCTTCAAAGCTGAAGAAGCCGCCCGGTATCTTGCTGTGGGTACGCTTGCGCTTGAAGATGCCGCGATGGATCATTAACTCCATTATCAGGACTTTTGGGCCAATTAGAGATCGGGTAATCGCCTTAGCGTGGCTTACCCCGGGCCCTATGAATGCCATACTGGTCCTTTGCCGAACGGGCGCATGGCATGAGAATCGTCCTGCAGCGCGTCACTCGCGCACACGTCGAAGTCGCCGGCGAAACCGTAGGTTCCATCGGCGCCGGATTGGTGATTCTGCTTGGCGTTACTCACCAGGATACTCGCGAGGACGCCGATTACCTCGCATCCAAAGTCATCCAACTCCGCGTTTTTCCCGACGATGCAGGCCGCATGAACCGCAGTCTGCTGGATGCCGGCGGTGCGCTGTTAGTTGTCTCCCAATTCACTTTGTATGGCGACTGCAGAAAAGGCCGCCGTCCTGGCTTTGACCAGGCTGCTTCTCCAGAGCACGCCCGCGGCCTGTACGAATATTTTGTGCAACGTTTAGAGTCCAGTAACGTCACCGTGGCAACGGGCGTCTTCCAGGCCGAGATGGAAATCCATCTTGTCAACGATGGCCCGGTAACATTCGTTCTCGACTCCACTCGGCTATGAAGCGGCGCTGGGCCGAATACCGGAAGTCCGACGGCGTCAAATCCGAGTAGCTCCGGCCCCTCGCGGCGTCAGCGCGCTTACGGATCTGAATTACTCACTTACTCCCTCCCACTCCGGTGAGACAACCTTCTCGCTCGGGCTACTTCCTGTGCATGGCAACCAAAAAGACGCGAGCTCTCGTCCGCAGGCCCTCAGCGCCGCGGATCCCGTCCCTCGAGAAGACCATTTACTTCCTCCGCGGCCAAAAGGTCATGCTAGACGCCGATCTGGCACGCCTCTACCAAGTCCCCACCTTCCGCCTCAACGAGCAAGTCAAGCGGAACCGCAGCCGCTTTCCGAAAGATTTCATGTTCCAGCTCACGGCACTCGAAGCCTCGTCTTTGACATCGCAAATTGCGATATCAAACTCTTCCCGCGGCGGGCGGCGTTATCGTCCCTACGCATTCACCGAGCAGGGCGTGGCGATGCTATCCAGCGTCCTCAAGAGCACTCGCGCAGTCCAGGTGAATATCGCCATAATGCGCGCCTTCGTCAAGCTCCGTGAAATTCTGGCCACGCACCACGAGCTGGCTCAGCGGCTCGAAGAACTGGAGGGTAAATTTCAAACCCACGATGCTCAAATCCAAGAAGTCTTCGACGCCATTCGCGCATTGCTGGAACCGAGGCCGGACCCGAGCAAGCGTCGCATCGGATTTCCAGCCTGACCGGACGGTTAGAGCACGTGATTTCCCAGGAACCTCTCACCAAAAATGAGAGAAATTTAGCCTCCCCGGCACTAGCCCTATGTCCTAAGAAGGGGCATGGTGTCACGAATCACGTTCTTCCTTGCGCTGGCTCTAAGCTCGATCTCGGCCCAACCCCCCGATCCCGCGTACCAGCCGCTCGAGCGTGCCTACCAGGCTTTGCGGGACAAAGCCTACGATCAAGCCATCGCCAGCTTTGGCCAAGCCCTTGCTCTCTCGCCGAACCGCGCCTCCATCCGTAAAGACCTCGCCTACACACTTCTGAAAGTCGGAGAGAACGAAGCTGCCCGCGATCAATTCGGCGAAGCCATGCGGCTGGATCCCGCCGATCAGCATGTCGCGCTCGAATACGCGTTCCTGTGCTATGAAACCAAGCAGCAAGCCGAGGCCCGCCGCATCTTCGATCGGATCCGCAAAACCGGCCAGGCAACCCTTCAAGATACCGCTGAGCAGGCTTTTCACAATATAGACGGGCCCCTTGCGACCGGCATCGCACGCTGGCTCAAAGCGCTCGAGGTCTCCCCCGACAATTTCAGCGCGCACCAGGAACTGGCCGCGCTGGCCGAACAGCGCGATCAACTCGATCTGGCCGCCGAACACTACGAAAAGGCCTGGAAGCTCCGGCCCGCCGAGCGCTCCTTGATGCTCGACCTCGGCCGCGTCTGGAAGATGCTCGACCGCGCCGAAGACGCCGACTTCATCCTGCTGGCAGCTTCGCGCGGCGGCCAACCTCGCGTGGCTGAGCGTGCCCGGGAGCTCCTGCCCGATCGCTACCCATACGTGTACGAATTTCAGAAGGCCCTCGAGATCGATCCCAGCAATTTCGAGCTGCGCCGCGAATACGCCTATCTGCTCCTAGCCATGGGCAAGCAGGATGAGGCTGAACGCCAGTTTCAAACCCTCCACCAAGCTGACCCAAGCGATCTCCTCACCTCCGCCCAGCTTGGATTCTTGATCCTGAATCGTCAAGATCAGGCCGGTGCGCAACCGCTGCTCGATCAAGTCCTCAAAGGCGATGACGAGGAGCTGGCCGATCGCGCCCGCGTAGCCCTCAAACTTCCGCAAACCCTGCGCAACCGCCTCGGTTCAGCGCAACAAACCTCCCAGGAAGCCAAGACGCTCGGCGAAAGGAGCATGCAGGCGGGCTACCTCAAGGACGCCCTCAAATACCTGACCATCGCTCAGGAAAACGATCCAGTCGATTTTTCCGTGATGCTCAAGCTCGGCTGGGTCTACAATATCCTGCACGACGACCGCGACTCCATGAAATGGTTCAAACTCGCGAGCCAAAGTCCCGATTCCTCCATCTCCGATGAAGCCAAGAAGGCCTACCATAACCTCGCGGCTCAGTTCGCCCTCTTCCGCACCACCGTCTGGATCTATCCGTTCTTTTCCACACGCTGGCACGATGCCTTCGGCTACGGCCAGGTGAAAACCGAGTTGAGACTCGGGCGCCTTCCCTTTCGCCCCTATCTCTCTATTCGATTCGATGGCGATCTGAAGGGAACCATTGGGCCCACCGCCGGGAATATCAATCCGCAGTATCTGTCGGAAAGCTCCTTCATTTTTGCCGCCGGCGCCGCCACCACTCCCTGGCGCGGCATTAACGCATGGTTTGAAGCGGGCGAATCGGTCAATTATCTTCCCAGCCGCACGGACGAAGGCAGGATGATTCCCGACTATCGCGGCGGTATCTCCGGCGCCAAGGGCTTCGGCCATCTCATGAACAGCTCCAAGGGCCTCTACTTTGAAACCAACGATGACATGGTCTTCGTCAGCCGCTTTCAAGACGACCTGCTCTTCTATTCGCAAAATCGTGGAGGCTATACCTTCGCTCCTATGGAGGGCTTCGGCGGTTTCCAGTCGCAACTCTACTGGAACGCGAACGCTACCGGCGATCGCCTGCGCCAGTACTGGGCCAATTACGGCGAAACCGGCCCCGGCCTGCGCTTCCGATTCCGCGATCTGCCGAAGTCGCTGCTGTTCTCGGTGAACTTTCTGCGCGGCGCCTACTTCGTCAATCTGGATAACCCGCGCCGTCCCAATTTCTTCGATTTGCGAGTTGGACTCTGGTATGCTTTCACGCGTTAGATTTGCGTTCGCTTCTCTCTTGCTCGCGGCTGCTCTCCACGCCGCTTCGCTTCAGCGCAGTACCTTCAACTACTACATTGCCGGCGACGATCCCGGGCCCTGGCCTCAAATCTTGTCCGCCATCGGACTCACGCGCGCGGTCGGCGGCCCCGCGAATTTAATCGTCGTTCGCCAGGTCGCGCCCCGATCCGTTCCCCAGTGGATTCAGCGGGTGGAGCAAGGCGGCGTGGTGGTCCTGGAAGGCCCCAGCGATCTCGCGGCCGCGCTCGGCTTTAAACCGGCCACCAAGCGCGTCGTTGTGCACAGCATCGTCGATCAGCGCGCGCCCAAGCTATCCATCGTCTGGGAGACGCCGCTCGAAATCCCGGTCTTCGATCTGCCCAAGGACGCAACTGTCCTGGCCGCTGAACGCTGGGATCATGCTCCCGTGATGGTCGCGCTCCACCGCGGCTCCGGCGCCGTGCTGTGGATCGCCGCCCCGCCCGGCAAGGAAGGCTATGAACGCTTCCCATACCTGCTCCAGGCTCTCCACGATCTCGGCGTCACGCCTCCGTTCCGCAGCCAGCGCCTGTGGGCCTTCTTCGACGGCGCTTATCGCTCCCGCGTCGATCTGGATTATTTCGCCGAGCGTTGGCGCAAAGCCGGTATCAGCGCGCTGCATGTCGCCGGCTGGCACTACTACGAATCGACGCCCGAGTCCGACGAATATTTGCGCCGTCTCATTGAAGCCTGCCACCGCAACGCGATCCTGGTTTACGTCTGGCTCGAACTCCCCCACGTCAGCGAAAAGTTCTGGGACGATCATCCCGAGTGGCGCGAAAAAACCGCCATTCTTCAAGATGCCCAGTTGGATTGGCGCGAGCTCATGAACCTGAGCAATCCCGAGTGTTCAGCCGCCGTATCCGCGGGCGTGAAACAGCTGATCAGCCGCTTCGATTGGGATGGCGTCAACCTTGCCGAGCTCTACTTTGAATCGCTCGAGGGCGCCGCCAACCCAGCCCGCTTCACGCCCATGAACCAGGATGTGCGCGACGAGTTCTACGGCCTGAACGGTTTCGATCCCATCGAGCTGTTTCAATCCACCAATCCCGACCCCGCGCGTCTGCGAACTTTTCTCGACTACCGCGCCGACCTCGCGCGCCGCCAGCAGGAGAAATGGATCGGCGAGATCGAATCCATCCGCGCCGCCCAGCCCAATCTCGATTTCGTGCTCACGCATGTGGACGACCGCTTCGATACCCGCATGCGCGATCTCATCGGCGCCGACGCCTCGCGGGTGCTGCCACTGCTCGATCAGCATGATTTCACGTTTCTGATCGAAGATCCCGCCACCATCTGGAACCTCGGCCCCCAGCGCTATCCGCAAATCGCCGCGCGTTACCAGCCGATCACGCAGCACACCGATCACCTGGCCATCGACATCAACATCGTCGAACGCTACCAGGACGTCTATCCCACCAAGCAACAAACCGGAACGGAATTGTTCCAGCTCGTCCACGTGGCCGCGCAGGCTTTTCCCCAGGTCGCCTTGTACTTCGAGAATTCCATCCTGACGCCCGACCTGTCTCTGCTCGCCTCCGCCGCCGCAACCGTGGACAAGGCCGAACAAACCGGCACGCGCCTCATCATCGACTCGCGCCAGGGCGTGGGAGTTTCCTGGCAGGGTCCGGCGCTTGTGAATGGCCACCTCTGGCCCGTTCGCAACGACACCATCCTCTGGCTCCCCGCTGGAGCCAGCGTCATTGAGCCCGCGCCCAAGGACTCCAGCCTCCGCATCGTCGATTTCAATGGAGACCTGGACTCCGCCAATGCCTCGACCCAGGACCTGCAGTTCTCCTATCGAAGCAACGCGCGCGCGCTTGCACTTTTGAACGCCCGCCCGAGCAAGATCGAAATCGACGGCGCAGTCGCCAAAGAAAAACTGCCGGAATCCGGCGCCGGCTTCGTCCTCAGTCTCCCGCGTGGCCAGCACGTCGTGCAGCTAACGCAGTAATGGTGCAGTTAACGCAGTAGTTTGCTGTCCGCTATCGTGATGGACCTACATCCACGTCGGCCTCGAAGGTCACTTCCACAGGCGGTCCGTTCAGTAGCGTCGGCTGATACACCCACTGCTTCACGGACTCAGCGGCCGCCTGGATCAAACCCGGATCGCCATCCATCACCTCGGCCTGACGGACGCGCCCGTCGATACCGATCAGCACGCGGAGCCGGACCGTGCCCCGCAAGCCGCTGACGCTCGCCGCCGATGGGTATTCTGGCGGAATCCTTATCACGAGTTTCGAGGCCTGCGCTTGCGCATCCACTGCAATCCTAGTGGCTTCCATGCCGCTGGGTCCGGCCGTCGAACGTGGAACGATATCGGACGATGCAGCCGTCTGCTCAGCCATCGCCTGGCGCACTTGCGCTAGCATCGGGTCGTTCAGTTCTCTCTCGCCCCATACCAGCTCAACCGTGCAAGACACCGCGACCGCGATTCCGTTTTTCATGCCCGGCGTGAATCGCCACTGACCAACTATCGCCGTCGCTTCGCTTCCCCAGACGGCTTCGGAAGAATTCGGCACCTGAAAATGCACGGGGACTCCCTGCTCGTCGACATCGAACGTGAGTTTGGCAGTCGCCAGGCGCCCCATCGCCACCACTAGCGTGCCTTCCTCGATCGCTTCCGGCCCAAGGCCCGCGCCAATCGGATATAGCGCGTTCGTGAAAACCGGCCGCGAAGTCCCCGGCGGCGTATCGAATTGCACCCGAATCAGGTGCCAGCGCGATTGTTTCGTGGAGAGGCGAAAGTCTACAGCGATTTGACCCGTCGTGACGGTGAGCTGATAATGCCATTGCTTCACGGCCTCCATGGCCTTCTCGTCCAGCCCCAGCCCCACCGGTTCCGTCACCTCAAGATCGTGGGCGAAACCGTCCTCGCCGATCGTGCCGCGCAGCAGCACGGTCCCTTCGAGTTCCGCTAGACGGGCCTGTTCGGTGTACTCCGGATCCGTCTTCTGAATCGGCACGATGGGAATGCCATTCACCAACAGACGCTGAGGGCGCGGCACGTAATTCCCATTCTCCGCACGCTTTAGGTAATTGTTCGCTTGATCCAGCGCGCCGTCAGTATTGTCGCCGGTTCGCTGCGCTTGTCGGTACTCGTTCACCGCGCGATCGTGCTGCCCCGTGACATCGAATATCCTGGCTAGCTGGATATGCGACCAAACGTTGGTCCACACCGGTTCCTGATCGCCGCTCAGCGCCTCACGAAACTCGTTGGCGGCCGATTGATAGTTGTTTTCCCGGAGATACACTTCGGCCAGCCGATAATGCGCCAGGGAGCTTTTCGGATCCTCGGCAACCAGTCGCGCGTGCGCCGCGACTGGCCCGTCAGGATCGTCTTGACAGACTGCGTGCACCAGAGGCAGGCACAACATCCCTGCAATGCACAGCGCTCTTATGCAGTCCGGCACGTGTTTCCCAACAGCCGGTTGGACACCGCGGCGTCAGCCCGGGTTCCCGGACTCGATCACTCCAGGTTTACGAAGCCTTGCTGATCTTCGTCACCGTGATCGTGTCGCCACTCATCGTCCCGCTGACCTTCACGCTGTCGCCTGCGTACTTCGCCAGGCCCGGCGCATCCTGATTGGTGATGCCGTACACTTTGTCGCCCACCACCACTACGTACTTCGCGCCCTTCTTGATGCATCCAGTCGTGCACGCCTTAGCGGGCGTGGTCCCATGGCTTGCGCCGCACATGCTGTCGCTGATGGTGCCAGTCCAGCTCTGATCCGCACCCATCAATCCCATGGTGCCTAGGGCTAGCGTCGCCGCTAATGACAAAACCAATTTCATGTGAATACCTCTCCAGTTGATTATGACTCATTCGGAATTTGCCCGCCCGCTACTGCGAGCCTCGATTTTACTGCGAGCCTCGATCAAGTTCCGCGGCGGCGGATTGAATCCTCTCTCCGGAATTTTCCAAAACCCCGCCCACCCGCACGATCTGCTCCTGAGCTAGCTTCCACTGTTTCTGCTCGATGCTTTCGCGAACGCCAGGCAGCGTTTTGACGCCGTACCCGGTGTAAAAGCCCGGCGCGTAAATCTGGTTCTGGAACCAACTACGCCCAGGCAGACCATCGCTCAGCGTAAGAGCGCGTTCCACGGCGATCAAATCGGCGTTCAATGCTCGAAGCGACAAGCGAGCCGGGATCGAGCCATCGCTTTCCCTGGCGTGCTCGAACGCCTTGTCGTAGCGCGCGCTGGCGGTCTGAAGAGCGGCCAGACCGTTTTGTAGCGGTGCGAGATCCAGGAATGGCGGCACCGCCTCTGCCGGCGGGGGAACAGTCTTGTGCTGAGGATCGTCTTTGGCGGCAAAAACGCCTTCCTCGATTTCACGGTTCCGCTCCACAATTTCAGCGCGCTGCGTCTGCGCCAGCTTCTGAATTTCGTCAACGTAACGCTGGACGGTATCGGTGAAGTCGGCGAAATCGAACGGCAGGATCTCGGCGTCGGCCAGGCGCAGGACGGCCAGACCGGCGGTCTCGGCCAGCGCCCGGCCGTAACTGAAATCTGTATCGGAGAAATGCGTGTACCAGTTGAAATCGTCGTAGACCGAATGATAGACCCCGCCATTGTCTTCCCCTCCAAAACCGAGGTTGAGAGACGCAATTCCCAGATGATCCAGAAACGCCGTGTAATCCGACCCTGAACCCAGGGCGCTGATGCGCAAGTCAGCTCGCTGGCGGAGCTCTTGGCGATCGGAGGCCGGGCTTTCCCTGGTGGCGCCCGCGGCCGATTCGGGTTGATCGGCAAGGGCTCGCAACTGCAGGCGCTTCCAGACACTGAGGTTGGTCTCCGGGTCCTTCACGTCACGCGCCACGCTGTTAATGAACTTCTCAAGTGTGTGGGACCCTGCCACGCCCAGGAACCCTCGTCCGTTACCGTCCGAATTGATGTACACCGCTGCCTTCTTGCGCAACTCCTCGGCGTGGTCTTCCGCCCATTCCGTGGATCCCAGCAGACCCTCTTCTTCGCCGTCCCAAAGACAATAGATAATGGTGCGCTTCGGTTTCCAGCCTTGGCGCAACAGCGTCCCGAGGCCTCGGGCTTCCTCAAGCAGCGCGCTGGCACCCGAAATCGGGTCCTCTGCGCCGTTGACCCAGGCATCGTGATGATTGCCTCGAATGATCCACTCATCCGGGTACGTGGAGCCGGGGATCCGCGCAATCACGTCGTTAATTGTCTTCATATCCCAGTTGAAGCTAACTTTGAGATGCACCTTGGCTGGCCCCGGGCCGATGAAATAGGTGATCGGTAGAGCTCCGCGCCAACGTTCCGGGGCCACGCGGCCCGTGATGGCGGCCAGTAGCGGCTGTGCGTCCCCATAGGAGATGGGCAGCGTCGGGATTTTCGTGAATGTCGTCACCTCGCTCAGCTTCAGGCGTTTGGCATCCTTGGTGGCGCCTATCCCAGGCGTCAACGGATCGCCGGGATAAACCGGCATATCCATCACGCTGCCGCGCTGCACGCCGTCGCTGGGCCGAAATGGGCCCGCCGGGTAAACGCTTCCTTGATAAAATCCGTCGTCGCGCGGATCCGAATAGATGATGCAGCCAACGGCGCCATGCTCAGCCGCTACCTTGGGCTTGATGCCGCGCCAGGTGGCCCCATAACGCGCGATTACGATGGCGCCCTTCACGGAGATGCCTAACCGGTCCAGCTGTTCGTAATCCGTCGGGGCTCCGTAGTTGACGTACACCAGCGGCGCCGTCACGTCGCCGTCGATCGAATACGCGTTGTAGGACGGGAGTTGCTCGTCGTGCTGCGAGGAAGTGGGGTCGCCCGGGACGGTCGGCTCCTGAAGCTTCGCCGTGAAATGGCTGGGCGCTACCAGTTCCAGCACGCGCTCCTTGGGTGTCGGGAAAAGCACATCATAGGATTCGATCTTCGCGTCCAGCCCAAACTCCTTGAATTTCGAGAGGAGCCATTCGGCGTTGTCCTTGTCGTATGCCGATCCGACATGGTGAGGGCGCGCGCTGAGCCGCTGCATATACTGCCGCAGGTTGGCCGGATCCGGAATGGCGCGGAACTTGGTTTCCCAGTCATGCTCGGCGCGATCGGATTCCGCTGAAAATCCGCGCAGCATGGGCGGCTCCGCTGGTGTCGCCAGAGTCGCCGAAAGCAAGCAGCAAAGCAAGGTGGTCCCTAGACGCTTCATAGGTCGGATTATAGCGCGGGCAAGCAGTCCCTTAGCGCTTCTTCGGCGCAGCCGCCTTCGCCTTTTCGCGCTCGGCGACTTCCATTGCGCGGAACTTCGCGATGCGTTCAATCAATTTCATCGGAACGGGCTCGGAGAACGGGCAGCGGATGGTGCCCTTGCTGACCTCGTACAGTGCAAGGTCGTCCTTGAACGCCGCGACCACCTGATCAGTGGCGGCGTACAGCGAGTAGTGCTGCCTCCACGCGGCGAACGAGAGCATGGGGCCACCGTGGAGTTTGTACGTGGGGATCTTGTACGAGATCACTTCCTCGGCTCCGGGCACGGCCTTGCGGATCGCGCTCCGCACACGCTTGAGTACGTCCCGCACCGCCCTGGGCTGCGACGCGATGTACTCATCCACGGACTTGAAGTCGGTCTTGGCCATCGTAATTCCAATCTTCTGGCTTCGGCTTTCAGTCCCCTATCGGCGCTGAACGGCCTGCATTCGACGGAGTATTATCTCACAGGGACGTCTGAAATCCAGAATGCTTCCTCCGAACTGCTGCGGATACTCGCCAACGCCACGCCCTTTCTATTGGTGGTGGCCGCGCTCGTAAAACTTTCACTCCCGAACCTTCAATCCCTTGCGGCCACTGGACCCTTCGATCGTCGAAACTCGCTGCTAGACTCAAATCGAATGCTTCGCGCCGCTCTCTGCTTCCGCCTTCGCGGGAAGTCCAGTCAGTTGCTCGGCGCGATGGTATTGCTCGTCACACTCCTCGCCGCGCTGGCCGTCGCACAAATCCCGCTCGCGAATTTCAGCGGTGCCGTCCACACCATCTCAAAAAAGCAAATCACGCTCGAAACCGAAGAAGGCAACCTGACCGACTTCGAGATCAACCGCAAGACCAAGGTGATGCGAGGGAAAAAGGAGATCAAGGCCGAAGAGATCATGTCCGGTGACCACGTCACCATTCAAGCCCGGCAGGAGATGTTGCGATTCCTGGTCGCTGTGGTGATTACCGTTCAGGCGCCGCCGAAAGCTAGCCGTTAGCTCTCGAACGTTTCAAACTCCAATTGATCCCCACGTGCAGTTTCAGTCGCCGCCGCCGTGCCGCTCGGCAGTTCCAGCACCGAATGCGCCCACAGACACAACGCCAGCCTCCAACGCGGCATCGCCGCCCGGATTTTCACGACCTTGCGCTTTTTGTTCAGAAACAGAACGTCGATGGGAAATTTCATCCCGGCCGTATGCACACCCTCGCAGGGCGTGATCCACAGTCCTTCGCCCCGCTCCAGCCGATTGTGCTTCAGCAGGCCGGTCTTGCGCGTCTTGCTGGTATCGGCGATCTCGGCGCGGTCGGCCAGCATGGTCCCGCGGGATTGATTTTGTACGCGCAGCCTCCGCATCCTAATCAAGCTATCGTCGGATATTCCCTTGTCCCTTAGTGTGCCCATGACTGTGTTACCAAGGAAAGCAGCCATGCCGAGCCGCCGTGATATCCTTCAATCCGCCGGCCTGGCGGCCCTCTCCGCAAGACTCGGCTGGGCTCAAAAGCGCCCGCCCAATCTGGTTGTCATGCTGGCTGGCAGCCTGCCCGATTTTGCGTTCGCTCCGGGGCTACGCGGTCCGAATCTGACCCGTTTCGCCCAGGAAAGCCTCCAGTTTGAGCGGGCGTACGTCGCTTGTCCGGAGACCGGTCCGTCGCAAGCGTCCCTGATCACGGGACGCTTTCCATTCGCGTGCGGCGTCCCCCGCGATGGCGTCCCGTTGCCCGCGGATCAAACCACCATCGCGCAACTCTTGAAGGATGCTGGATACCAAACCGCGATCCTGGGCGATTGGCGCCTGACCGGCCCGCAAAAAGACGGTCCGCAAAAGGACAGCGAGACCGGCGCAGCCATCAGCTTTATGAAACAAAACCGGCGGAATCCGTTTTTCCTGCTGATTGCCTGGCATCCAGCGGACGCCGCCATCATCGACGACAATGCCGGACAGCTGCTCGCCGCCATCAATGATCTACAACTCAAGAATGGCACCATCGCCGTGTTCACTTCCAATCACGGCTACGGGTCGGGTCCGCTGGAACCCGTGGTGCGCGTGCCCCTGATGTTGAGGTTTCCACCGCGCCTCGAGCCGGGCCGGCGCACCGGCGTGCTTGCGTCCACGGTGGATCTTGCGCCCACGCTACTGAGCCTATGCGGCGTGAATCCACCGGAGTCCATGCAGGGCCGCGATCTCATGCGCGAGCAGCCCCAATCGGTCTTTTCTGTAGGCCAGCTCGGAACTCCGGGCGAATGGCGCATGCTGGTGCGCGGGCTCGACAAGCTTGCGGTCGATCGCGAGCAAAATGTCACGCATCTTTATAATCTCGGCGCTGACCCGGACGAAATGGACAATCGTGCGCGAGATCCCGCGCTCGAGTTGAAACGCGACGAGCTCAAAGCTTTGCTGAACGACTGGATGCGGCGCACCGGCGACGGCTTCGATCCGTCCGGGCTCAAGCGGCGCGTACAGGCCGAGGCTCGAACATTTGCTCGGTCTCGCGATTCAGCAGCACCCACAGACCGTAAATTCCCAAGGCCGTCCCAAATGGAGGAACGCTCACCAGATCGAGAGCCGACAGGATAATGCCCGCGATGCGCGCCCACGGCCTGAATTGCATCAAACCGATGCCGATGATCAGCCCCGGCAGCGACAACACCAGAAGAAGCATGAACACGAAGCCGCCAACCATGCCCAGAATCGGGATGGCCGTCAGACTATCGGAAGAATGATCGGACAGGCCGACCACAGCGGAGATGCCCCCGAAAATCAGGAGCACAAAAATCGCCGCCAGGACGCCCAGGGCCCCGAAAACAATATGCAAAATCCCCAAGATCTTCACGTGCTGCGCCATGCACCCTCCTGCCTGATCTACAGGTCAACCTACGGAATATCTCGATTCTACACTCTATACGAAGCGGTTAACACGCGGGTTCCAAGTTCCGTCATTTGCCGTAGGTGATCTTCGAGTCGGCGCCGAACCGGTGGTACTCGGTGTACCGAATCCTCAGCCGGATGCGTTGCCCGCCGCCGCGGAAATACAGCGTGTCGTCGGCATAAGTCATAACCGGGAACCAGAAATCCCCTTCCACTTTTTGGCGCAGTGTCGTGAAATGGGGAAACAGATTTTCGGTCTTGAGCGTGTGGATCTCTGGAACCGCCTGGCCTTCGCTGCGGATCACCGAATAGTCCTGCTTCGAGACCCACAGCATGCCGTCGAACAGGCGCTGGCCATCCAGAATCTGGCGCGGCCGGATTTGCACCACGAAACAATCCACGCCATCCATGTTCTCCTCGCCGCGAAACTTCGTTTCGTAGAGAAAGGCCTGATCCGTGGTCAGCAGAAACGGCTGCACCTCGCGCATATCGCGAAAATCTTCGTCGGTCAATTTGAGACGACTCAGCGTGAGGAACGGTTTGCCCACCATCTGCTCGGTGCGCTCGTGCTCGGGTGAAAAGATGATGTCGCGAACTTCGCGATAAGTGCCCGAAGCCAGACCCTGCGGATTGAGCTCGTCCAGCGTGACCGTCTGACGGTAGGTGTAGTTGCTTTGCGCCTGTGCGGTCTCGGTTTCCCGCGCGGCGATCAGCCGGGTGAGATTCGGTGGCGCATCATCCGCCCGTGCTGGAGCCGCTGCCAGCCCGGAAAGCGCAAGAGCCGATGCTAGGATGGTGCAGATGCGCCAGTTCCTGACGACGCTGTCCCTGGTTTGGATAGCAGCTTGCATCGCAGCCTACTTTTACTCTCATCAACAGCATATATCTTCAAGCATCGCCCTGGCTGTCGTGCCGGCCTTTCTGGTTGAGCTTGCATTTTACCTGGCGTCGGGATTCCCAGCGGTCCGAAAAAAGTTTGACGCACTGGGCCCCGCTTCCTTGCGTGCCGCACTTCTGAGCGCGAGCGCCGTGCTTCCCTACCTGATGGAGACCTCGCGAACGGGAACATTTGATGCGGTCCACTTCTTAGAGCTGACGGGCGTTGTTTTGATAGCCGCGTTCTGGTACGCGTGCGTCCCGCGCGGCCTGCCGTGGGATTTACTCTTTCTAGGCTTCATGGCAGCCGTGTACTTGAGCCGCCCGTTCGATCGGATTTACGGACACGCGGCGCCGCACGTCGCACTCGGCATCTTGGGACAGTTGATGTGGATTCGCGTGGGATTGATGGCGGTGCTTTCGCTGCGGCCGCTGGAGGACGCGCGCTTCGGATTCGTGCCGTCGCGTCACGAATGGCTGGTCGGAGTGCAACATTATTTGTACTTTTTGCCAGTGGGTGCGGCGCTGGGCTACTGGGAACGGTTCGCGCGATTTCATCTTCAGACGATGGACTGGTGGAAGTTTGCGCTGCTGCTGGTGGCGACATTTGCCGGCATCTTGTGGGTGGTGGCGCTGGCCGAAGAGTTCTTCTTTCGAGCCTTTCTGCAGCAGGTGCTGGCGCGCCGTCTGCACAGCGAGACCTTCGGATTGCTGGCCGCTTCGGTGCTCTTCGGTCTGGCGCATCTGCCGTTCCGGAAATTTCCGAATTGGCGAGTGGCCATTATCGCGGGAGTGCTGGGCCTGTTCTGCGGGCTGGCGCTCATCAAAGCGCGCAGCGTGAAGGCCAGTATGGTGACGCACGCCTTGGTAGTCACCACCTGGCGGATGTTTTTTACGACTTGAGCGCCTTGATCACTTCTTCTCTTCCAGATCATCACGGTGCTCAACATAGTCCAGGATGTCGTAGTGTTTGATCGCGCGATCCGGGAAGAAGCTATTCACGGCATCCAGTTCAAGTTCATAGAACTCTAGGTTCGCTTCCAGGCGCGCCATTTCGTACACTTCTTCGTGCACGTGGGCCAGTTGAAGCAACACCAGCTTTCCTGCGGCCGCGCGATATTGTTGGCCCAGGAACAACAGGGCTTCGCCGCCGAGAGTATCGATGTTGGAAACGGCGGCGAAGTTCAGGATCAATTGCCGACTTCCCCCGCGAAAAAGCGCGTCCACGAACTCCCGAAGCGCGTTGTCGCCGGCACCCAGCACAAGATGTCCCTTGAGATCGAGGATGACGATGCCTTCGTTTTCTCTCTGGTGAATTTCGAGCTTGTCGTGATCAAACATAGAGATTCTCTACTCCGTAAGACTCCAAAAGCCGCAGCCAGATTTCGCTGATTGTGGGAAAAGACGGAACGGCGTGCCACAGTCGCTCCAACGGAACTTCGCCCACGATGGCAATAGTAAACGCGTGAATCAGCTCGCCGACGTCCTGGCCCACCAGCGTTGCGCCGGCGATGACCCGGCGGTCTTCGTTAACAATCATTTTGGCATGGCCTTGATAACCGTCGGCAAGCAGTTGCGCACCCGTGATATGGCTCAGTTCGTATTCGATGGTTCGGATACGCAGGCCCGCCTTCCGCGCTTGCGCCTCGGTAAGCCCCGCCACGGCGACTTCGGGATCGGTGAAAACCACTTGCGGAACGGCGGTGTGATCGGCTGTTGCCGCCCAGCGGGACCACGGTTTGGGCGGTTCCTTCAACTCGCCCTTGGCACGAGCCGCGATGGCGTCACCGCAGGCACGCGCCTGATACTTGCCCATGTGCGTCAGCAGCGCTCGATGATTGACATCGCCGGCGGCGTACAGCCAGCCAGCGCTGACGCTTTTCACGCGGCAGGTATCATCGACATCCAGCCAATCGCCAGGCTTTAATTGGATCGCGTCGAGCCCAAGGTCGCGCGTGTTAGGGATGCGCCCAGTGGCGACCAGGAGTTCATCGGCTTCGATGCTCGTCGGGCCTGTCTTGGGATGCTCGAACCAGATTTGTACCGGAGTACCGGGCGCGCGGCGCTGGACGCGCGTGACGTTGACTTCCGTGTGCACGGATATACCGATGGCGCGGAACGCCGCCGCGATCTGATCGCCAACAAAGGGCTCCATGCGATCGAGCAGGCGATCGGCGCGTGCCAGCAGCGTCACCTCTTTTGTCCCCAGCGAGCGCCAGGCCTGGGCAAGCTCGCACGCCGCCGGGCCGCCACCCAAAACGGCGAGACGCGTTGGAACGCGATCGGCACGCGTGGCTTCGCGATTGGTCCACGGTGATGCCTCAGCCAGACCGGGGATGGGCGGAAGCGCGGGATCGGTGCCGGTGCAAATGGCTACCGCGTGGCGGGCTGTGAAACGAGTAACTGTGCCATCGCTAGCGCGCACCTCAACCATGCGTTCGCCGGCGATTCTCCCCCGCCCGCGCAGCAGCGTGATACCGGTCTTCTTAAGCCATTCCACCTGGTCGTCGTCGTGCCAATTTTTGGAGAGACGGGTACGGCGCGCGAGTACCGCGGAGGCATCCACCGATCCGGCGATCGACTCTTTCGCTCCATCCACGCGGCGCGCGGCTTCCAGCGCGGCGGAGCTTCGAAGCAGAGCCTTGCTGGGTATGCACGCGAAATAGGAACATTCGCCGCCCACCAGATTCGATTCGACAATCGCCACGCTCAGCCCTGCTTTAACGGAGCGCTGGGCCACGTTTTCACCGGTGGGTCCGGCGCCGATGACGATCACGTCGAAAGAGGTTTCAGGCAATGCGTGTCTCCTGTGCTTATTGTGACGCTTGATTCGGATAATATGGAACACGGTGAAGTTGGGAGTCCTAGTATTCGGAATGTTTTGCGCGATGCCGCTCGCAGCGCAGTGGTTTCACTATCCGACGCCGGACGTTCCTCGATTGGCCGATGGAAAGCCCAACCTCAACGCCCCGACGCCTCGAACGGCCCAGGGCCAGCCGGATTTGTCGGGAATCTGGCTGGCAGGCAACGCGCTACCGTGTCCCGCCGACCTGCGCGATGGCGATGATTGCATCGAAAAGATCCCGCTTTCGCACGAGGCAGTGGATTTCGCCTCCAGCTTGCCGGGCGGCCTGCCGTATCAGCCGTGGGCGGCGGCTCTGGTGAAGCAGCGCATGGCCGGCCATTCGAAAGACGACCCGCACGCGCGCTGTTTGCCACCGAATTTTCCGCGCGCCTTCGCGTTTCCGCACTTGCAGAAGCTCATCCAAATCCCAGGCCTCGTGGTGATTCTCGACGAATTCAACGCCAGCTACCGGCAGATCTTCACGGACGGGCGTCCGCTGCCGGAAGATCCGCAGCCGTCGTGGAACGGCTATTCGTCGGGCAAGTGGGAGGGCGACACGCTGGTGGTGGAGTCGGCCGGATTCCGCGATGATTTGTGGCTGGACATGAAAGGCAATCCGATGACGGACGCGGCGAGAGTAACCGAGCGGTTCCGGCGTCCGAATTACGGGAGCCTGGAGATCCAAGTGACAGTGAACGATCCGAAGGCCTACACCAAGCCGTGGACGGTGACATTGAAGCAGGTGATCAAGCTGGATACGGAGTTAGCGGACGAGATTTGCCTGGAGAATGAAAAATCGGTCCAGCACATGACGGGAAAGTAGTAGGATCTAATTCGATGAGAAAAACATTCAACGCTGTTTTGATTTTCGGCGTGGCTTTCGCTGGAGCGAGCATCAACGCTAACGCGGCGAGGTGCGATCGGGCGTGTCTGGATAAGACCGTGGACGCCTACATCGCGGCGATGGTGGCGCACGATCCGTCGCACGTGGCATTCGCAACGGATCTGAAGTTTGTCGAGAACACGGTCCCGATGAAGCCGGGCGAAGGCCTGTGGAAGACGGCGTTGGAGGGTCCGACGACCTTCAAGATTTATGTTCCGGATCCGAAGGCGCAGCAGGTGGGCTTCCTGTGCATGATGAAGGAGCATGACAAGGATGGCGACAAGCCCATCCAGTTGGGCCTGCGCCTGAAGCTGAAGGACGGCAAAATCACGGAGGCGGAGCATTTGATCGCGCGCAATCTGCGGGAAAACAGCCTCAAGAATTTGCAAACGCCGCGACCGGGGCTGCTCGCGACAGTGCCGCCGGCCGAGCGAGTTTCGCGCGAAAAGATGCTGAAGATCGGCGAGTCCTATTACACGGCGCTGGTGACCGCCGACAGCAACGATGCGCCCTTCGCCGACGATTGCTTGCGCCACGAAAACGGAATGCAGACTACCGGCAATCCGCCTTCCAAGACGCCTGGGCTGGGGACCACGGGCGCCATGGGTTGCGCGGCGCAAATCAAGACTCACACCTTCGACTACATCACCAGAATCGAGCCCCGGCGCGTATGGATTGCCGACCCGGAGACGGGGCTGGTCTTCGGGCTCTCGCAATTCCGGCAGCCGATGGAGCAGAAGTTCGTGAAGATCGTGGGAGTGCCGGGCCTGGAAAAGATCGATTTAAATATCGCGCCGTTCGATCTGCCGGCCGCACACATTTTCAAGATCCAAGGCGGCAAGTTTCACGAGATCGAGGCGATGGGATACACGATGCCGTACAACTCGAAGACCGGGTGGGAGAGCGCGGGAAAGTAGAGCGCGTTATTGATGATTGTTTTCGTAGCACCAGCGAATGAGCGGCTCGGGGTAATTGGCGCCGCTGATGGCGCGAAGGTCGTCAAGGCTCAGGCGTTCGAAGGCGAATGACACCTCGCCGTTGGGGGTGACGGTGGCGGTCATGTATCCGTAGACATTGGTCTGGGCGTGCTGCGCGGGCGTGGCTTCCGGCGGCAACTTGTAGCGCTGAGCGCCGGCGGTGCCGACGATCCAACCGGGCAGAACTTTGTCCTTCCAGTCGGCGGTTTCGAAAATATTGTCCATGTAGAAGTGCGAGTGGCTGGCGAGAACGTAGACGCGCTTGTGCGCGGCGTCGTGCGCGTGCCACAGTGCTGCATAGGCTTCGCGTCCGCTTTTGTCGCCGAGCGGGGACTCGCTCATGCTGTGCATGCTGCTGAAGCTGCCGGGCAGCGCTTCGTGCATTCCGACGACGATGGTGCGGATTTGTGGCGATGCTTCATCGCGCGCGAGCACGGCGTGGAGCCATTTCATTTGATCGGCATCGAATTGATCGGTGGTGGAGTTGTCGAGCGAAATGAAATCGATATTGCGCTCCATCCAGTGATAGTAGGCGCGCAGCTTGTGATCCCGAGGATCGTCTTTCAAGCGCTGCGCGCGGAGCGCGGGCGTCTCCAGCCAATCGGCGAACTGCAACAGCCAGGCTTCGCGCGTCATCGGCGCGATGGTCTCATGGTTGCCCATGAGCAGGTAGACGGGCAGGTCACCGAAGGGAACCATCTGGCGCGCGATGAAATCGGGCCATGCGTCCTTTAAGTAGGTGGGGGTATCGAGAGGCTTGGTGTGCAGGCCGAGTTCGGCGGGCGGCGACATGTCTTCATCGAGTTCGTAGATGGCGCGGAAATCGCCCAGGTGCCAGTAGAAAGCGGCGCCGCTTTTGTGAACGCCGGCGGCGATGGCAGGCATGACGATGTCGCCACAGTTGCGCGAATCGCCCGAGACGGCGAATGTCCAGGAGCGAGTGGGCCGATTTTGCGCCAGCAGCGTGCAGCTCACCAGCAGGATCAAGCCGAACATTACTCCAAAGACTCGTCGCATTTGAAACCGACTGTAGCGCGTCCCAGTTACCGGGGCAAGCGTGCTGGGAGTAACCTGAATAAAGGATGAAGAGACGCGAATTCAACCGGGCAGTGGCGGCGCTCACCGCGGGAGTTGCCTTGCCGGCGATCCAGGCTACGGAAGCAGATCCGGGCGGCAGCATTACCGATGTGCAAGGCGTGAAGGTTGGGCACTTCACCGAATCGCGCAGGCCGACCGGTTGCACCGTGCTGTTGTTTGAGAAGGGCGCGACGGCGGGTGTGGATGTGCGCGGAGGCGCGCCGGGTACGCGCGACACGGATCTGTTGAATCCGGTCACCACGGTGCAACAGGTGCAAGCGATTTTTCTCTCAGGCGGAAGCGCGTTTGGATTGGACGTAGCGTCGGGTGTGATGCGCTATCTCGAAGAGCATCGCTTAGGTTTCGCAATGGGAGACATCATCGTGCCGATTGTGCCCGGAGCGATTCTTTACGATTTAGAGATCGGCGACGCAAAGGTCCGGCCGACGGCCGAGTCGGGATACAAGGCCTGCCAGGCGGCGACGACGGAGCGAGTGGTGGAGGGTAACGTTGGCGCGGGTGCGGGTGCGTCGATCGGTAAGATGTTCGGTCCGAAGCAGGCGATGAAGTCGGGGCTGGGAAGCGCGAGCGTTCGCGTGGGTGACACCGGGATTGTGGTGGGGGCGCTTGTGGCGGTGAACGCCGTTGGCGATGTGCTGGATCCGAAGACCGGCCAGATTATCGCGGGCGCGCGTAAGGCCGACGGAAGCGGGTTCATGGATTCGATGGCGCGCATCCGGGAAGGCTACGGCGTGCGGGCCGACAGCGCCAATACAACGATCGGTGTGGTAGCGACGAACGTCGCACTGGATAAAGCGCAAGCGACCAAGGTCGCGCAAATGGCGCACGATGGTCTGGCGCGGACGATTTATCCGGTGCATACACCGAGCGATGGCGACACCATCTTTGCGGTAGCGACCGGTGCGAATTCGGCGCGCGCCAATCCCGGGGCCATCGGCGCGCTGGCGGCGGAAGTGATGACCCGGGCGGTGTTGCGAGCAGTGATGAACGCGCGCGGAATCGCGGGGCTCCCGAGTTACTCAGACCTACGCTCGAGAGGCTAGCGCTAGCTGGATCGGCCGCGCTGGGCCTTCACTTTGGGAGTAGCCAGGTAGCCCACCACCTCATTTTTCTTAATTTCGTTCACGACGATTTCATAGGGCTGCTGGTTGCCGGAAACATAGAGCTGAACCGGCTCGTTGATGGTCTTGTCTCTCTTTTCGACGGTCTTGTCGTCGGCCAGCACTTGCAGCGTGTAGCGACTGTGCTTAGGATCCGACTTCCTTAGGACCAAGCGAATGTCGCCGACCTTTTGCGGTTGATTGGGTTTGCTGAGATCGAACTCGAAGTAGTTGCGTTCGCCGAGCTCGCGCAAAGCCGCCAGCTCTTTTCCATTGGTAGCTACTTGGCCGCTGACCACGCCGAGGTCGCCCGTTACTTGCCGAACATCGGAGCCGGTCTTGTCGAGATCGCCCGAGACCTGATTCAGCTTCGCGCTGGTGTCGTTGAGCTTGGAGCTCGTGTCGTCGAGTTTGGCGCCGGTTTCCTGCTTTAGATCGGACAGCTGATTGACCACGTCCTGATGCGCCTGCGAAAGGCTTTGCGTCAATTGCGAACTGCTGCGTTTTACGTCAGACCGGGCCTGCCGCAGAGTGGCGGCGGCAGAGGTGCTGAGTTGATCTTTGAGCTGATCGAAGCGTTGCTGATCGAGTTGCAGCGCGGCGCCGGCGCTATCGGCGAGCTTGCGAATTTCGAGCTGCGTGCTGCGTTCATTCGCAGCCATATTGCTGGCGAGACGAGCGCTTCTATTGAATTGATAGATATTTCCCGCCAGCGCGAGAGCCAATCCGAGGAACAAAACGCATAGGACGGCAGTGTGGGAGCGTGGCGATTGGTCAGAATCATTTGCGAACATAAGATCTCCTTTAGCGATGCCGGTGAAAAACCCGCCCGGTCACGATGCAGGAAATAGCAAAGCGTAGTCCATACCGTCCTGGTGTCACTCCAGCAATGAGTTACGGTGACGTGATCGTGAGGCCGTGACCAAAAGGCGCGTAAAATCTGCCAAATTTGTGTGCGCGGAGACACGGTACTACGCCAATTTTGCTTCTACTGGAGAAACGTGAAGCCGTACAACGTATCGCCGGCGCCGACGACGACGTACTGGCGGCCATCGAGTTCGTAAGTCATCGGTCCATTGCTTACCGTGCTGATGAGATGCGCGTGCCACAGGGTTTTTCCAGAAGCTGCGTCATAGACGATGAAATTGCCAGAGGGATCGCCGGTAAATAGCAGCTTGCCCGCAGTGGTCAAGATGCCGATGGACCCGCCGCCGCGATTGTATTCGTGCGTCCAGCGAATTTGGCCAGTGCGGTAGTCGATGGCCTTGAGCGCGAGCCTGGAGTACACGCCTGAATCACGGCCGCCGTAGCCTTCAGGTTTGTCGTCGGTATCGGTGAGGTAGAAAAGGCTGTAGGACGACACGGCGTTCACGTAGAACAGGCCGGTTTCGGGATCGAAGCTGGGCGAAGGCCAATTCGCCGCGCCGCCCTGGGCAGGGATCACGAGCGTGCCGTCCGGCTTGGGCTCCTTGTTCGGGTTGCCGATGGGCTGGCCCTTTGCGTCCAGGCCCTTGGACCAATTGAGATCGATGAAGGGCTTCGACAAGATGTTCTTGCCGTTGGTGCGATCGAGCACGAAGAAGTAACCGTTGCGGCTGGATTGCGCAAGCAGTTTGCGGGGCCGTCCATCGATGTCGCCGTCGATGAGCACGGGAGTTTCGGCGTCGTCCCAATCGTGCGTATCGTGCGGCGAGGCTTGAAAATACCATGCCAGTTTGCCAGTGTCGGGATTCAAGGCGACGATGGAGCAGGTCCACAAGTTGGCGCCTTTCCGGCCTTGGCCGGCCATCACCGGATTGGGATTGCCCGTGCCGAGATAATAGAGATTGAGTTCGGGATCGTAAGTTCCGGGCACCCATGTCATGCCGCCGCCGTGTTCCATCGCGTCCGGATTCGGCCAGGTCTCAGCGCCCGGCTCGCCTTTGCGCGGCGTGGTGTTCCAGCGCCATTGCAACTGGCCGGTTTCCGGATCCCGCGATTCAAGATAGCCGGGAACGTCCAGCGAATCGCCGCCCACGCCGACGATGATGTGATTGCGAATCACGATGGGCGCGGGCGTGGAGAAGTATTCCTGATTTACGTCGGCGATTTGGACGTGCCAGCGCTCGGAGCCGTCCTTGGCATTGAGTGAGACAAGGTAATTGTCGGGCGTTTCGAAGTAGAGCCAGTTCCCGTACATCCCGAAGCCCCGGTTTCCGATGTGGATGCCGCCGTGCGTTTCCCATTGGTAATGCCAGAGCTGGCGGCCGGTGCGTGCATCGACGGCCCAGGCGTGATCGGGAAGCGTGAAATAGAGGATGCCGTTGACTTCGAGCGGTGTGGATTTAATAGGGGACGTGAGAGTCCCGGAGCCTGCGTCGAGCCGGTATTCCCAGGCCAAAGTCATCGCGGTAACGTTGGATGAGCTGATGCGCGAGAGCGGGCTGAAACGGCGTCCCGAGTAATCGCCATTGTAAGTGGGCCAAGTATCGGTTGGCAATTTGAGTAACTGCGCGGGGTCGAGACCTTGTGCAAAGAGCGAAAATCCAACCAGCCAGAGTGGAACCAGTAAGGACGCAACCAGTGTCAGCTTCATTTCAGGGTCACCAGGTAAGCGAGAAGGTTGTGCATGTCGGCATCGGAATATTTCTTGAGTAACTCGGCGTGCGCGGACAGAGGGTCGTGGACGTCGATTTTGAGCCGGGGGTCGCGCGACAACGAATGATATTCTCCGGCTCCGTCGCGGAGGGCGACGTTGAAGTCGTCCAGATAGTCGAGAGTGCCCGCGAACGTCTGCCCGGAGGCGAGCGTGACGGTGACCTGTGGACGGACCTCAACGGGCCGCGGGTATAAGAAACGCGATTGCAGCGTAACGGCGTCGTATTTCTTGGCGATGCCTGCGAGGTCACCGGTGGGGGAATGACAGGTGTTGCAACGTCCCGCGCCGTTGAAGTATTCGCGGCCTTTTTGGCGATCGCCAGTGACGACGTTGAGGATAGTGTAAGCGTTGCGATCGATGGCAGCCTGTTGGCGAGAGCGCAGGAAGGCAGCAATATCCTGGATCTGCTCGGCGGGCAGGTGAAAGGCGGGCATACCTTTGTTGGCGCGGCCTTCGAGGATCACGGGACCGATTTTATCGCCGCGTTCGTCATCCAGAGCGAGCGGGGAGCGCACCAGATCCGGTCCGGTGTCGCCGCCTTGCGCGTTCGTGCCATGGCAAAAGCCGCAGTTGGCGGAGAAGATCTTCTGTCCGCGCTCAACGGCGGAGGGATCGGGAACGGCGCGGCTGATGAGCATGTTGCCGCGAGGGCGTGCGGGCGCCGAGGGCGGTGCGGGGGCTTGGGCGGCAAGCGATGCAGCGGTGAAAAGGAATAAGGCCGCGAGTTTTTTCATGCCACGAGCTATTCTTTCACTTTCGGCGGCTGGAGTCCACGGTTCCCATGGCGGTGAGACCGGCTGCTTGATGTGGATTGATGACCTTCTTGATGCTAAACTGTATCTATGAACCAAAGTGGCCGGCGTCGGAGCCAGATCAAGAAGCGGCGGACTACGTTGACCCTGCCGTCCGACTCGCTCACGCAAGCAGAGCGGATCGCCCGCGCCAGAAAGTGTACCCTCAGCACGGTTATTTCGGAAGCACTTTCCGAGGGCCTACGTGTGCATGCGGCGACTCAGCGCAGTGAAGAAGTACTCAGCGCATACAGGAAGGCATTTTCTGGCTTCACCGAAGTGGAGAGGGCGCTTCTTGACGGCATTGTTCTTGAACCTACCCCGAGGCGCTGATTCGTGATCGATCCCGCGTCTGGGCCATTTCTATTCGATACTAGCGCCGAGAGTTGGTTGGAGCGACCAGAGGATTCCGAATTTTCACGCTGGATGCGTGCGTACCTGTCGCATCATCCGATCCACATATCCGCAGTCACACTTGTCGAGCGAGTTCGGGGCTACAGTCTTTTGTCGCGGCGTGCCCACCAGGAACGGCGCGAGCGTATCGAGGCGGCCCGGATCGACTATCTCAATGCGGTCGGTCCGGTGTGGCCGTTGGATGGGGCTGTGGCCGTGGTAGCCGGCGAAATCATGGCCATGCTGCCCCATCCTCCCACGCCGCCCCGGCGGTCTCATCAAATGGCTGAGTCTCGTCAGGAGCGCTTGGCCCGTTGGCGGTTCGATGGAATGATAGCGGCAACCGCTCTGGTAGCGAAAATGCCCCTCATCCACAACAACGCCGCCGATTTCGAGCCGATACGGAGCGCCATTGAACTGTCGCCCAAGCGGTTCCCCGGTCTGGGTCCGCTGGAGCTGATCCGGTGCGGGTCACTTATATAGAACGCGGGCTTTTAGAACGCGGGCAGGCACTTAGGTCTGCCTGCCTTGCGCTGGGCACGGGGTTGCGCATATACTGGGGCTTCATGCGTCGTAGCGCCCACAACTCGTTTCGATTTTGGTACTGGTTTAGCGCCTGAATCGGGGCGAGTGGCGTTGGCTTAGGCAATACTGATTAGCAAAAGCGGCCCACTCGAAAGAGTGGGTTTTTCATTTTTGAGGAGATAGAACGATGATCATCTCGATGAGACTCCACTCGACGAAAGAAGAGATCGAGCAAGTGTGCGAGCGTATTCGGGACTTCGGCTATAAGATTCACGCCATCGAGGGCGAGGAACGCGTGGTGATCGGCGCGGTGGGCACGGGAGACACCACGGCGTGCCTGGAATCGGTGGAGGCGATGCCGCAAGTGGAAAAGGCGGTCCGCATCTCGGCGCCCTACAAGTTTGTCAGCAGGGAGTACCGTAGCGAGCGCACGCGGGTTCGCGTGGACGGCTGCGAAATCGGCGGCGACGAGTTCGTCGTGATGGCGGGGCCGTGCTCGGTGGAATCCGAGAAGCAGATCATGCAAGCGGCCGAGGGCGTGGCGCGAGCGGGCGCGAAACTGTTGCGGGGCGGAGCATTCAAGCCGCGAACGTCGCCCTATGATTTCCAGGGGATGGAAGAGGAAGGCCTGAAACTGCTGGCCAAAGCGAAGCGCGCCACCGGTCTCGCCATCATCACCGAGGTGATGAGCGATCGCGACGTGGACCTGGTGGCGGATTACGCCGACGTGCTGCAGATCGGCGCGCGCAACATGCAGAATTTCGCGCTGCTCAAAACGCTTGGCAAGTGCAGCCGGCCGGTGTTACTGAAGCGCGGCATGAGCTCGACGATCAAGGAGCTGCTGATGTCGGCGGAGTACGTGGTGGCGCACGGCAATCCGAACGTGATTCTGTGCGAGCGCGGAATCCGGACGTTTGAAACCGTGACGCGCAATACGTGCGACATCGTGGCCGTGGCGGTGCTCAACGAACTTACACATTTGCCGGTGATCCTGGACCCGAGTCATGCCACGGGCAAGCGCAGCCTGGTTCCGGCGCTCGGGCGCGCGGCTGTTGCGATTGGCGCTGACGGGCTGATTGTGGAAGTACACCCGGCGCCCGAAAAGGCGATGAGCGATGGCGCGCAATCGCTGGATATGCCGCAATTTCAGGCCATGATGCGATCGCTGGGTCCGTACATCGATCTGTGGAAAGAATCGCGCGTGACCGAGGCCGCCGCGGCGGTATAACGTGCCTGTAGCCATCGCCCGCCCCCAGCTCCGGCAGGTTGTAGCGTTATTGGTGGCGGCGTGCGCGCTTGCGGCCGGTGGCGGCATTTATTGGTTTCATCGAACGCACAGCGCGGCGCTGCCCAGCAACCTGGTGCTGCTGCTGCCCACGTCCAATGCGAGCGTGGTGTACATCGACGTGGATGCGATGCGGCGGTCCGGGATTCTCAACTTGGTGGCCGGCTCCAAGGCCGTCGAAGATGCCGATTATCGGCAGTTTGTGAAAGAAACGAAGTTCGACTATCGTCAAGATTTGGACGCAATTGCCGCGGCCTTCAAGGACGGCAAGGTTTACCTCGCTCTGCGCGGGCGCTTTCATTGGAAGGATCTGAAGGACTACGCGGGGCGGCAGGGCGGATCGTGTCACGGTGATTTTTGCGTGGTCGCAGGCAGCCAGCCGAATCGCCGGATTTCGTTTTATCCCTTGCAGCACGACGTGATGGCAATGGCGATCAGCCCAGACGATTTCGCGGCGTATCAGATTACGAGTGCGTCGAAAAAACTGGCGTTGGCGCCGCCGCAGGAGCCAGTGTGGGCGATCATCCCGGCTGGCGCCCTTCAAAAGATGGACGACTTGCCGGCGGCCGCAAAAGCGTACATGCCGGCCTTGCAAGGAGCGGAGCAGATTGTATTCAGTATCGGTGTAGATCCGGCTCAGCAATTGCAACTCGGAGTTCACGTCACATGCAGGGACGCGACCGCGGCGTCCGCCTTGCTGACTCAGTTCGAGGCCACCACCAATGCGCTGCGCCAAGTGTTGTCGAAGGTGAATCGAAAGCCCGATCCAGATGACTTGAGCGGTGTTTTAGTGGCGGGAACATTCCACCGCAGCGAGCGACAAGTGTACGGGGCATGGCCGATCCCGCGGGCTTTCGTCCAAGCAATTACTGGCGGCGCGTATTAGCTTGCTCGTTTTCCTCAACCATGCGCTTCACGCGATCGAGTTCCTGGCGGAGCTTCTTTTCGCGCACGGCAATCGAGATCACATAGCCGATGATGATGAGCCAGGCGACCGTGAAGCCATAAAACATGAACGTGAAGTTTTGTGGGCTCATGAACCAATCTCCTAGAACGCGTGCGCGTGGCGGCGCAGCGCATCGATCTCCCGGCGCATGCCTTCCTGCCGCGTGCGGATGAGGACCAAAGCCGTCGCCAGCATCAGCAGAGCCAGGAAGTTCCACCACAGCGGCGCTTCCATTCCAGGCGCCATGCCGCCGCCGCCGCGAATCTCAAGCACCGGACCAGGATGCTGCGTGCGGAACCATTCAATTGATTTCCAGACCAGCACAATATCGACGCACGCGAAGATGGACAGCACGGCAGAGAGGCGCGCTCGCGTAGTAGGGTCGTCAATGGCGCGGCGCAGCATGAAGTACCCGAAGTAGATCAGCAAGCAGACAAAGTACGACGTGAGGCGCGCGTCCCAGGTCCACCAGATACCCCAGATGATGCGGCCCCAAATGCTGCCAGTGCAGATGGTGATGGTGGCGAAGGCGAGCGAAACTTCGTTGATGGATGCGGCGATGGAATCCAGCCGGAGGTCCTTGCTGATCAGGTAGCCGACGCCTGAAAACATCGCGAGGTAGAAGCCGGTGAACGACGTGATCGCGGCCGGCACATGAAAATAGATGATGCGGAAGATGGCGCCTTGGCTGGCTTCGTCGGGAACCTGGATGAAGATTCGGTGCAGGTTCCAGGCGAGAATCAGGCCCGCGATCACTGCCAAAGTCACGATGATTTTCAGACGCATGGTGTTCAACCTACCAGAACAATTTCTACCAAAGCCAAAGCCAAAATGGTGAAGATGACGTTGAACGCCACCAAAACGCGGAACCAAAACAGGCTCTCGGCGAGTGGAGCCCCGGTGATCAGGACGCGGCTGAGTTCGATGGCCCCGATCAGCGCTGGGATGAGCATGGGATAAATAAGCGTGGGCAGCATCAGCTCGCGCAGGCGTAAATTCACGGTCATGGCGCTGAACATGGTTCCGATCACGGTGATGCCCCAGGTGCCGAGCAGCATTACTACGAACAGCAGTGCGAGGCGTTGCGGCAACCGAACATTATAGAAAATGGCGAAGACCGGCAGGCTGATGCATTCCACGATTACGATGAGCACGTAGTTGGCGAGGCATTTCCCGAGGAATAGCTGCGCGCCGCTGACGGGCGAAGCGAGGAGGGCATCCAGACAGTCGTTCATCAGCTCGCGCGCGAAGCTGCGATTGAGGATCAGCGTGCCGGCGAAGGCGAAGATCAGCCACAGCAGGCCGCCCGAGATGTCGCGGATCTCCGCGGGTTCCAGATCGAAGGCGAAGCTGAAGAGCAGCAGGATCACGAGCGCGAAGGAAACTGAAGCGTTCACGGCCTCCTTGCCGCGGATTTCCGAGCGCAGATCCTTGGCGGCGACCGCCAGCGTCTGGCGCAGAAACTTCATGCTTCTCCGTAATGACGGTACAGCCAGCCGGGATCTTCCAACATTTCCCAGGTGCGTGCGCCGCGGTAGGCGAGTTTGCCGCGATTGATGAGCGCGACATCGGTGGCGAGTTCCAGCGCTTCGCGCAGTTGGTGCGTGGCCATGATGATGGTGCGGCCCTCCGCGATGGCGGACTTCAACAGATCTTGCAGGACCTGAATGGCGCGATCGTCGAGAGCGGTGAAAGGCTCGTCCAACAGCAGCAACGACGGGCGATGCAGGAAACAACGCGCGATGGCCAGGCGCTGGCGCATGCCGCGGGAAAACTCGCGCACCAGGCCATCGCGGACGCGATCAAGACCGGTGCGCTCCAGCCATTCAGTCGCGGTGCGGCGCGGATCGGCCAAATCGTAGAGCTGGCCGAACAGACTGAGATTCTCGAACGCCGACAGCTCTTCGTAAACGCCGATGCCGTGGCCCAGAATACCGATGCGCTGGCGAGTGCTACCGGCGCGCGCGTCTTTACCGAGGATGGAGACGCGGCCGCGCGCGGCCTTCGAGAGGCCGCCGAGGATACGCAGCAACGTTGTCTTACCCGCGCCGTTGCGGCCGAGCAGTGCGAGACACGAGCCGCCGTCGACGTTGAACGAGATGTCGCGCAGGGCGGGATAATCGCCGTAATACTTCCACACGCCGTCGATGCTTACAGCCGAAGAAGACACCGTGCTGCCCGTTGGCATGATTCCACTTTACGGCTTCCCGGGCGCGTTGGCGATGCGGATGCCCAGCTCGCGCAATACCTTTTCGGGAACAGAGGAGGGCGCCTCGCACATCAGATCGCTGCCGCGCGCGGTTTTCGGGAACGGAATCACTTCGCGAATGGAGCTTTCGCCTGCCAGGATCATGACCAAGCGGTCGAGTCCCAGCGCGATTCCGCCGTGCGGTGGCGCCCCGTATTCCAGGGCTTCGAGCAAAAATCCGAAGCGCCGCTTGGCTTCTTCATCGGAGAATCCGAGCGCCGAGAAAACTTTGGCCTGCACGTCGCGGCGATGGATACGAATGGAGCCTGAGCCGAGCTCGACGCCGTTGAGCACGACGTCGTACGACTTGGCGCGGCAGCGCGCGGGATCGCTGGTCAGCTTGTCGAGATCCTCGTCGTGAACGGAAGTGAACGGATGGTGCGCGGCATTCCAGCGGTTCTCCTCGGCGTCCCATTCGAACATCGGAAAATCGACCACCCAGAGCGGCTTGAAATTTTGCGGATCGAGAAGCTTGTGGCGGTCGTTATATTTCTGCCCGGCGAATAGACGAAGCTGTCCGCAAGCTTGATAGAAGGTCTCTTCGGGGCGCTGTCCTTGCGGAGCGCCCGGCCATCCGGCTATCAGCAACAGGTCTTCCTCGGTTGCGCCCGAGGCCGCGCGTGCCTGTTCCACGAGCTTTGGATCGAGCTTTTTCAGATCGTCATAGACGCGCAGCCCACGCCCGGTTCCATACTCCTTCAACTCATCGCGCTCTTTGCGGCTGAGCGGGCCAGTTTTCGGAACGTGGATGGCGACGGGTGGAAACGTCAAGCCGAGCTGCCAGGACTCTCCATCCAGCACATGGAACGGCGGCAGGCGAAGGTCGGGCTTATCGCTGCCGTAGGATCGCATGGCTTGAGAGTAGGTCAGGCGCGGAAATTGTTTCGGGACGTTGAAGCCCGCCACTTCAAACACGCGCTGGAGCATGGGTTCGACCACTTCGTAGATGCGCTCCTGCTGCGGGAACGACATTTCGAGATCGATCTGGGTGAACTCGGGCTGCCGGTCGGCGCGCAAATCTTCGTCGCGGAAGCAGCGCACGATCTGGAAATACTTCTCGTAGCCGCTCACCATCAGAAGTTGTTTGAAGATCTGGGGCGACTGGGGCAGCGCATAGAACGAACCAGGCTGCACGCGGCTGGGGACCAGATAATCGCGCGCGCCTTCGGGCGTGGAGCGCGTCATGAAAGGCGTCTCGATTTCGAGGAAGCCCTGGCTGTACAGGAACTCGCGCACGGCGAAGCTGATCTTGGAGCGCAGCATGATGTTGCGCTGCATATGCGGACGGCGCAGGTCAACATAACGGTATTTCAGCCGCGCGTCTTCTTTGACGTCGACGGTTTCTTCCATGGGGAAGGGCGGCGTGCGCGATTCATTCAAGATCCAAAGTTTCGTGGCGACCAGTTCCACTTCGCCGGTGTCGAGCGTGGGATTGATGGTCTCCGGCGTGCGTTTGGCCACCGTGCCCTCGACGGCGATCACGTACTCGGAGCCAAGCATCTCGGCCTTGGCGTGCAGTTCCGCGCCGGCGTCGGCATGAAAGACCAGTTGGGTGACGCCATCGCGATCGCGCAGATGAATGAAGAAGACGCCGCCGAGGTCGCGCCGGCGATGCACCCAACCCATCAACAACGCTGTCTTCCCCACGTCCGAGGCGCGCAACTGGCCGCAGGTGTGCGTGCGACGCAGTTCGCCCAAGAAATCTAGAGGTACTTGCTCAGGCATTCTTTCACCTTTTCCACGAGCAATTCACGACGAAGTTGCACTTGCACCTGACTCTCCATGTCTTTTATTGAAATATCGCCCGTGGCGGTTTCGTTTTCACCGCAGATGACGGCCACGCGCGCGTTCAGCTTGTTGGCGATCTCGAAAACCCTCTTCAATTTGCCTTCGGCCACCTCGACGCGGATGCCCTCTGCGCGCAATTCCGCGGCCGTACTTGTAGCAGCACGTTGGGTTGCCTCGCCCGCGGTGAACGTCACGATCACCAAAGGATCTTCGGCGACCGTGGCCGTTTGCTCCAGGCTCATCACCAGTCGATCCTCACCGATGGAAAAGCCAATGCCAGGGGAATGCACGCGCGAGCCGAGCGATTCGGCGAGCCCATCGTAGCGGCCGCCGCCCAGCACCGAATTCTGCGCGCCGAGCGAGCCGTGCACAATCTCGAACGTCGTGCGCATGTAATAGTCGAGGCCGCGCACCATGCGGGACCGGACTTCGTACGAAATTCCGCGATCGTCCAGATGTGCCCGGACCGCACCGAAGTGCGCGAGGCAAGGCTCGCACAGATGATCCTGAATGGACGGCAGCGCATTGATGATGGGCTGGTCTTCGGGAACCTTGCAATCCAGCACGCGCAGCGGATTCGTTTCCGCGCGCCGCTGGCAATCGCCGCACAGGCGCGAGACGACCTCGCGAAGCTTCTCTTTGAGCAGCGCAACATACTGCGGGCGGCAGTTCTGATCGCCGACTGAATTGATCAACAGATGGAATCCGGCGAGTCCCGCGCGCTGGAGCAGATCGATCACCATCTCGATCACCTCGGCGTCCACCGCGGGCGATTCCGAACCAATGGCTTCCGCGCCAATCTGATAAAACTGGCGGAAACGGCCCTTCTGCGGCCGCTCGCGCCGAAACATGGGGCCGATGTAGTAGAGCTTCTGCAGTCCCGGCTTTTGGTCGAGGTGGTGTTCGATATAGGCGCGCATCACAGACGCGGTGGCCTCCGGGCGCAGAGTGAGCGAACTGCCGTCGCGATCGTCGAAGGTGTACATCTCCTTGCTGACGATGTCGGTTTCCTCGCCGACGCCGCGCGCGAAAAGCGCGGTCTCCTCGAGTATCGGCGTCCGGATTTCCTGATAGTTGTAGACTCGAAACACCTCGCGCGTGACGGCTTCAACCCGGTTCCAGAGGGTGCTGGAAGGGGGAAGGATGTCGCGAGTGCCTTTGACTGCCTTGATCATTTAAATTGTGACCGCTTGCTTACGCGCGCGGCTCGGTATTGCGCGGCTCGGAGTTTTCAAGCCGGTTCGTCCCGGTAAGTACGAGCCAGTTCGACGTAGTGCTCGGCGTTGAGACGAAAGCGCTCGCGCTCTTCCTCGGTAACGGATCGCTTCACCTTGGCGGGCACGCCCATCACCATGCTCAACGGCGGAATTTCGGCGCCCTCGGGCACCACTGCGCCAGCGGCGATCACTGAGCCCTTTCCAATTTTGGCGCCATTCAAGACCACCGCGCCGATTCCGATCAGGCACTCGTCCTCAATGGTGCAGCCGTGCAGCATAACCAAGTGGCCCACGGTGACGCGATTCCCTATGTGCAAAGGAAACCGGCCGGCGTCGCAATGCAACACCGAATTGTCCTGAATGTTGCTGTCGTCACCGATACGAATTGCATTCACGTCGCCCCGAGCAGTGGCATTGGGCCAGATGCTGGAGCGTTCGCCGACCACCACGTCTCCAATCACCTGCGCGCTCTGATCGATGTAAGCGGAAGCGGCAATCCGGGGTACGATGCCGCGATAGGCACGAATCATGACTGCGGTGTGAATCTAAATCGTAGCATACGGTCGCGGTTCAGAAAGAGGCGCTGGCGGCACGGGAGGGCGGCTGCATGTGGAAGAGCACATGTTCGATGTGGCGCGACTGGTTCAGGCGCTTCAGGCGATCGGAGAAGGCTTCGACTTGGTCTTTTGAAAAAACGAAGCCATGGTCGGCGGGCTCCCAGGGAACTCCTTTGTGTTTGTGGTGTTCGAGGAGGGCGGCGGCGTCTTTGAGGTCGCGGCGCTCGCGCTCGATGCGGTCGGCTTGGATATCGCGGAGCTTGTCGACGGCCTTTTGGAACTGGCGGGGGAGCCGCTGGTAGTTCAGGCCGAGAGTGGCAAGCAGGGGGATTAGGGATTGGGGGTTGGCGCGGCCGTTAAGCCATGGCGCAGCGCATTCAGCGAGGAACGCTGCTTGCCGGAATCGGTGCGTGGTCCGGTGGAGTGCCTCGCATTCGCGCGGTTCGCGCGAGTGCGGGGATTGGGGGTTGGGGATTTGGGATTAGGGACCGGGCTTGTCATATATGGGAACCTTCAGTTCGGTTGTGGCATGTGGGTCGGCGGGCAGCGGGGCGAGATTGGCTTAGATTGCTGATAGTGCGGCGAAGATGGCGTGACGGAGCGGGTGACTCGGAAATTAGGAGACGACATGGCGACTATGCGTCAAGTGGACATAGCGCCGAATTATCGGAAGCCGGAGGATTCAGTTTTGGGACTGGATTATGCGACATCCAAGACCCGATTTTTAAGGCGTCTACGCCGTCTCAAAACTTACCCGTTCTGAAACGGACGGATGGTGTCCGGTAACGCCTAGCAAGAAGCATGGTCCAACACACGTGGACATGTAGCGGTCGTTGCTGAGGTGTCGCGGGCGGGCTGGTGGATACTACCCCTCGTGTTTAACAACGCCGAGATAGTCATCCGACGTTGGGCGTCAAATTGAATCGAAACATACCTCGCCGTGCCACCATCTCTAAGTCGGCGAAGTAAGTCTATGTAAACATCGCCCGCGCCCTTTCGCGATTGGCTCGCCATCTGCAAGAATAAGCATGGGCGCTGTAGGCAATCATTCGATCGGAGACCCACATAGATGCAATTGCGCGTGCTCGCATTTGTATTGGCTGGAGGCAAGGGTACACGCCTCTATCCCCTAACCAAGGAACGAGCGAAGCCGGCTGTTCCATTTGGAGCCCGGTACAGGATCGTCGATTTCGTACTCAGCAACCTGATTAACTCAGGGATCTATTCGATCTACGTCCTGGTTCAGTTCAAGAGCCAGTCGCTGCTGGAGCACTTGCGCGAGGGCTGGGAAGCTTCCAGCCTGCTTCGCAACCACTTCATCATTCCGGTTCCCGCGCAGATGCGCTCGCAGGGCGAGGATTGGTACCGGGGCACCGCCGACGCCATTTATCAAAATATTAACCTGATCGAGCAGGCCGAGCCGCACGTGGTTGCGATTTTCGGCGCCGACCATATCTATCGCATGAACATCCGCGAGATGATCGAGTTCCACATCGACCGCGGCGCGCAGGTTACGGTGTCGGCGATCCCGGTGGAAAAGGAGCAAGCCGTCGAATTCGGAGTGCTGGAAACGCGCGAAGACGGGCTGATCAGCGGGTTTCACGAGAAGAAGCCCGACGCGCCCACCATGCCGGGCGATCCCAACCGCGTGTACGCGTCCATGGGCAACTATCTTTTTTCCACCAAGTTGCTGCTGGACGAGTTGCGCGTGGACGGGGAGAAGGAGCACAGCTCGCATGATTTCGGCCGCGACATCCTGCCGGCACTCATTGGGCGGGCCGACATGTATGCCTATGATTTTCAAACCAATCGCATTCCGGCCGACCCGCCGGGCGCGCCGGTGTACTGGCGTGATGTGGGTACCATCGACGCATTCTTCGACGCCAACATGGACTTGCGGTCGATCTCGCCGGAGCTGAATTTATACAACCGGCAGTGGCCGCTCCGCACCGCCGGATATTTCGACGCTCCGGCCAAGTTCATCTTCGACAGTGACGGCCGGCGCGGCGAGGCCCTGGATTCCATCGTCGCGGGCGGCAGTATTCTTTCCGGAGGCCTGGTACGGACTTCCGTGATTGGCCGCGGGGTTCGCGTCCATTCGCATGCCTCGGTGGAAGACTCCATCATCTTCGATAATTGCGATATCGGCCGCCGAGCCAAGGTGCGCCGGGCCATCCTGGACAAAAACGTGCGGGTCCCGCCGGACACCACCATCGGCTACGATCTGGAGAGCGACCGCCAGCTTTATCACGTTACGGAGAGCGGCATCGTCGTGGTGCAGGGGTACCGCTCGCCGGTGGACATCGCCTTCATGAACCTCTAGGACCGCTTACCGGCGCGCGCGGCTCGGCGTGTGGGTGGCACGGGTAGGTGAATGGCGGCGCTGCTACAATTGGAGACCAAATGGCACAGCTATCCCTGATTCTGCTGGTGCTCGTGGCGTTCCTGGTCCTCTATTTGATCTTCGGGAGCTTTTTCACGGTGAACACCGCCCAGGTGGCTGTGATCACTCGATTTGGTAAGTTTCTGCGCGTCGCCGAAGCGGGATTGAACTGGAAGCGGCCGTTCCTCGATTCCGTGGCGGGTTACGTGAGCCTGCGAGTGAATCAGATCACTCTGATCATGGAGACGAAGACCAAAGACAACGTGTTCGTCACCATTCCTATATCCGTTCAGAATCGCGTTCGCCCGGAAAAAGTCTACGATGCCTACTACAAGCTGTCCGATCCGGAGGCGCAGATCAAGTCCTATGTCGAGCAGGTGATCCTGGGGCACGTTCCCGGAATGACGCTGGATGAGGTGTTCGCCAGCCAGTCCAGTATCGCCGCCGCGGTGAAGCAGGAGCTGGACGCGGATATGGCTTTGTTCGGATATGAGATTGTGAACGTGCTGGTCACCGACATCGTTCCTGACGCCAAGGTGAAGTCGGCCATGAACGATATCAATGCGGCGCAGCGCGAGCAGGTTGCCGCAAACGCCAGGGGCGAAGCCGAGAAGATTCTGGTGGTGAAAAAGGCCGAGGCTGAAGCGGAGAGCAAGGCGCTGCAGGGACAAGGAATCGCGAACCAGAGGAAGGCTATCATTGAGGGGCTTCAGGTCTCCATCGAACAATTCCAGAAGGGCATCGAAGGGGCGTCCGCGAGAGAAGTCATGCAATTGGTGATGGTGACGCAATACTTCGACATGCTGAAGTCCATTGGCGAGAGCGACAAGACCAACACGCTGTTCCTGCCGCACTCTCCCATGGCCGTCAAGGACGTTTCCGATCAGATTTTGCAATCCATGCTGGTGGCGGATAGAGCGAAAGACTGAGCACGCCGCATTCCAAATCTATAATTTAGGCCATCCAGGAAGGTCAATCCCCAAAAGAACTATGTAACGAGTTACTTCGGAATGGTGTCGAACTAGTGAGATGACGTCCACCGTTGTAAATCCCATCGAAGAGACCGCCACAGTGTTGCACGGCGTCCCTTCCGCCGAGATCCGGGCCGAGCTGGATCTCATCCTGCGAAGCCGCGCGTTCATACAATCGCATCGCATCCGCCGTTTCCTGCAGTTTGTGGTTGAAGAAAGCCTCCTGGGCCAGCCGCACCGGCTCAAGGAGTACCTGATCGGGCTGGAAGTCTTCGACCGCCGGGAGGCTTTCGATCCGCGGGTCGACTCAATCGTGCGCGTGGAAGCCCGCCGCTTGCGCTACAAGCTAGAGGAATATTACCGGCTTGAGGGCCGCGAGGACTCCGTCCGGATTGTGCTGCGTAAGGGCAGCTACGTACCGATCTTCGAATATCGCAGCAGCGGCAATGGCGCGAGCCCGATGGCGCCGCGCCGCAGCGTGGAAATCTCGCCGTTCTCAATCATCAATGCGATGCCCAACGCGGCGCCGGATACCGGCTCGGCGGCCGAGGAGATTCAACGGCGGCTGGCGCACGTGCTCATCAAGGAAGGCTACTTTCAGATAGTCGCTCAGTTCCAGCCGAATCCAGCGCCCGGCGAGACGGCTCCCGTATCCAATTCCGCGAGCCCGACCGACTACGTTCTGGAAGGCAGTATCGAATTTCATGACGATGGTTTTCGTTTGTTGTTGCAGCTCTTGCAGAGCGTGGATCGTTCGTACATCTGGTCGGAAACCACGGCCGGCCGGTTGCAGGATCTGGCGTGCGTCGACCATCTGGCGCAGCGACTGGTGCGCGACCTGACGGCACCCGCGAGCGAAGCGGTGAATGCGCGCCGCCAGCCCGATCGCACCGAAAGCGGCGATGCGTACCTGCAGGGCCGCTACCACTGGAAACTGGCCACGCCGGACAGCATCCGCAATAGCATTGCCTTTTTCACCACCGCCGTGGAAGCCGATCCCAATTATGGGGCGGCGTGGGCGGCGCTGTCGGAAGCACTGCTGGTCAGCTCCGTTTTTGGATTGCTGCCTCCCGTCGAGACGCACCCAAGAATGAAGGAGGCGGCGGTTCGCGCTACATCCTTGAATCCTTCGCTGCCGGAGGCGCGCGTGGCCCTGGGAGCGGTCTTATCGCTTCTCGATTGGGATTGGGCGGCCGGCGAAGAAGAAATGCAAAAGTCCATTCAGTTGGACAAGAGCGATCCGGTGGGTCACATCGCCTACGGCATCCAATTGGCCTGCCGCGGCGAACAGGCTGCAGCTATCGCCGAGGTGGAGCGCGCGCTGGAACTCGACCCAGCGTCTCTGTTTCCCAATTTTGTGCTGGGCTGGCTGTATGGCGTTTGCCGCCGCTTCGACGAAGCCATCGGGCAACATCTGCTGGTGTCGCGCCTGGCCACCGATTACGGCTTGCCGCATCTCGGATTGGGCATGGCCTGCGCGGGCAAAGGGCAGTTCGCCGACGCCATCGCGCATCTCACCAACGCCACGCAGATGAAGTGCGGTTCGCTGCTGCACGGCCAGATGGGCTATTGTTACGCCAGGTCCGGGCGGCGCGAGGAGGCTCTCCGCGAAATCGGAATTTTGAACACGCGGTCCGAGTCAAGCTATGTGTCGCCCATGAGCTTCGCCGCCATTTACTCGGGATTGGGCGAAGAGGACGAAGCGTTGCGGTATCTGGATCGCGCGGTGGAGATTCGCGACACTTCCTTGCACCTGCGGCTTTTGAGCACTGAGTTCGACAACCTCCGGAATCATCCGCGGTTCCAGGAGCTGCGCCGCCAGATCGGCTTGCCCCAAGCAGACTACGCTCACAGCGGCGCCTGAAGGCCACGCGTCCAGTTGAAATCAGTCAAGCTGATAAGCTAGCTGTATCAGGGTGGATCAAATTGGCCGATACCGGATAATGGACGAGCTGGGCCGTGGTGCGACCGGCGTGGTCTACCGCGCCCAGGATCCCGCCATCGGCCGGACCATCGCCATCAAGACCATCCGGCTGTCGGATTTCACCGACGAATCGGAGCGTGAGCGGCTGCGCGAACGGCTGTTTCGCGAGGCGCAGTCGGCCGGGATGCTTTCGCACCCGAACATCGTCACCATCTACGATATCGCCGAAGAAAACGGGCTGGCCTATATTTTCATGGAGTGCGTGGATGGGCCGCCGCTCGAAAAAGTTCTCAATAGCCAGGACCCGCCGTTACGCGGCGACGTCGCGCTGACCATTCTACGGCAGACGGCGACGGCGCTGGACTACGCGCACAAAAAGGGCATTGTCCACCGCGACATCAAGCCCGCCAATATTTTGATACACGATCGCACACACGCCAAGATCACGGACTTTGGCGTGGCCAAGATCATGTCCCAGCAGATGACGCAGAGCGGCGTGATGATGGGCACACCGAACTACATGTCGCCGGAGCAGGTGCAAGGCCACTCGGTGGATGGCCGCGCCGATCAGTTTTCGCTCGCGGTGATCGCGTATGAGATTCTCACCGGCGAGAAGCCTTTTCTAGCCGATCAATTGCCCGCGCTGTTGTTCCGCATCGTGCGCGAAGATCCGGTGGCGCCGCAGCGCCTGAACCCCACGGTGGGGCCGCAAGTGGAAATGGTGTTGAAGAAGGCGTTGGCGAAAAGCGCGAACGATCGCTATGGCACGTGCTTGGAGTTTGTGGATGCACTGGCTGGTGTGTTGCAGTCCAGTCCTGGATGGCATCCGCTTCCGAGGAGCAGCGCGCATAGCATGCCGACGTTCGCGGGCCCGGCGGTGGAGATTCCCGGGGCTCCCAGGCCGGCCGCTGGGAAACCGATCGCTGGGGTTGTGGCGGCGCGCACAGAGCAACCGGTGAATCGCGCGGAGGAACCCCCGCGCGTCATGCGTGATCACGAAGGCCGCGTTGAGGACGCCGAGCCTCGCAACCCATTGCTCAAGAGCTTGGTCTGGATGCTGGTGGGCATTGGTTTGGTGGGACTGGTGCTGTTCGGCGCCCAGAAGTATTTGTTCAATCGCAACGCGGAGCCCGCGCCGGCCACCGTCGCAGAGACGCAGCCATCGAACTCGCCGGCCAACGCGCCGCCGGCGGACAATTCATCCAAGCCAAGCCCGGTGGGACAATCGCAGGCACCGGACGACGCAACCAAGCAAGCTCCCGCGTCCGACAAGGCGCCCGAAGCCACGGCTCCCGAGAGCCAGGAGCCTGAGACGTCCCGCGACACCACGGATGACGAACCTAAGTCTGTGAGGACGAGACAGCCGGAACGCTCCTCGGTTCCTCCGCCGGTTACCGCGCCCAAGCTGGGCTTCCAGCAGAGCGTTCAGTTCTTGACCGAGCCGCCGGGCGCGCAGGTGGTCATCGACGGCAACTCATCGCAAGGGTGCAAGACTCCTTGCATGCTGCCGCTCAGCGCCGGCCGGCACGCGCTGACCGTGCAACTCGCCGGGTACCGGCCATATCCGCGTGTTTTCAATGTTCCGCAAGAGAGTGATATTTTTCTGCAGCTCACCAAGGTTTCCGCCACGTTGAGCATTACTTCAGAGCCGCGGGGCGCGACGATTGAGTTGGACGGTGCTTTGCAAACACAGCGGACTCCCACGACCTTCACTCTGGCTCCGGGCGCATATCACATCAAAGTGGCGCGGAGCGGGGCGTCTATCGATTTCGATGTTCAGCTTCGGGACGGGGAGTTCATCAACAAGCGGGTGGATTTCTGAGAATCGCGGCTACCCCAGGCCCGCGATCACCGCGTCCGTGAATTCGCCCGTCGAGGCGTCCCCGCCCACGTCCGGCGGCAGATGCTTCTGTTCGGCATAGACGTGTTCCACCGCGGAGCGCAAACGATTAGCCGCCGAGGTCTCTCCCAAGTGAACCAGCATCAGCACCGACGANNATATGATCGCCCATGTTGGCGCCGGGCACGACACCCAATCCGCCGACCAGCCCCGCGGCCAGATCCGAAACAATGTCGCCGTATAGATTGGGAAGCAGTAGAATATCGAAGGTTTGCGGCCGCATCACCAGCTGCATGGATGCGTTGTCGACGATCAGCTCCTTGTAGCCGATCTCGGGATAGTGCTGCGACACTTCGCGGCAACAGCGCAGGAACAGTCCATCGGACAGCTTCATGATGTTGGCCTTGTGGATGGCGATTACCTGCTTGCGCCCGCCCTTCTTGGCGAACTGAAAGGCATACTCGGCGATCTTGATCGAGGCCACGCGCGTGATCACCTTCAAACTCGTGACCACATCTTTCACCACCTCGTGCTCCAGGCCCGAGTACAAGTCCTCGGTGTTTTCGCGGAAGATCACCATGTCGATCTTCACGTCGTCGAAGCGGGTCTTCAGACCGGGGAGCGAATGCACCGGCCGCACGTTGGCAAAAAGATCGAAATGCTTGCGCAGCGCAACGTTGACGCTCGAGAATCCGCCGCCGATGGGCGTGGTCACCGGGCCTTTGAGACCCACACGGGTGCGTTCGAGCGATTCGATGACGTGCGGCGGAAGCACCTGCCCGGATTTCGCGATGATGCTGGAGTTCAAATCGGCGCGCTGCCAATCAATGGAAACGCCCGTGGCGTTGACCGCGCGGATGGTTGCTTCGGCGACTTCCGGCCCGATGCCGTCGCCGGGAATTAACGTAACTGGATGAGACACGTTTACCATTGTAAAGAAGGTTGTGAGTAGAGCATGGCTCTCATCAGACGCGCCTTGATCAGCGTGACCGACAAAACGGGAGTTGCGGAATTCGCGCAGGGGTTGCGCGACCTGGGTGTCGAAATCATCTCCACGGGCGGCACGGCCCGGGTACTGGAGGCGGCCGGAGTTTCGGTTCGCGAAGTGTCGGAGGTAACGCAATTCCCGGAAATGCTGGACGGGCGGCTCAAGACGATTCACCCGAGCATTGCGGGCGGAGTGCTGGCGGTCCGCAGCAATCCGGAACATATGCGTTCGCTGGCCACGCACGGAATACCGACGGTCGACATGGTGGTGGTGAACCTGTACGCGTTTGAGAAAGTGGCTGCGAAGAAGGGCGTGCCGCTCCAGGAACTAATCGAGAACATCGACATCGGCGGGCCCACGCTGATTCGAGCCGCCGCCAAGAACTATCAAGACGTCGCGGTGGTGGTTTCGCCCGACGATTATCCGAGGATACTGGAGGAGCTGCATGAGCGCCACGGCGAATTGCCGGAGGCGACGCTTTGGGGACTCGCGAAGAAGGCTTTCGCGCTGACCGCCGCGTACGATCGGGCCATCAGCAACCGTTTGGCGTGGGTAGGCGCGGAAGACGAATCCGGTTTGCCGGCGCTATTGGATATTCGCGCGCCGCGCGCGCTGGACCTGCGCTACGGCGAGAACCCGCATCAAAAGGCCGCGCTCTATTCCAACCGCCACGGAGGAATCGCGGCCGCCGAGCAGTTGCAGGGCAAGGAGCTTTCCTACAACAATCTGGTGGATTTGGACGCGGCCTGGCAACTGATTCGCGAATTCGACGAGCCGGCCGCGGCGATCATCAAGCACACCAATCCATGCGGGTGCGCGGAGGGGAGCACGCTCGCGGAAAGCTATCGGCGGGCGTTCGAAGCCGATCCTGTATCCGCGTTTGGCGGAGTGCTGGCGTTCAATCGGACAGTGGATCGCGAAACTGCCGCCGAGATCGCCAAGACGTTTATTGAAGCGATTGCCGCGCCGGGGTACGATTCCGCCGGGCGCGAATTGCTGGCGGCGAAGAAGAACCTGCGGTTGCTGGCGGTGGCTCGCGCGCCGGAAGAGCCGGTGGTGAAGTCGATCGGCGGCGGCTACCTGGTGCAGACTGCCGATACGCACCGGCTGGAGCGCGGCGAAGGTCAGGTGAAAACGGAGCGCAGCCCCAGCGCGGAGGAGTGGCGCGCGCTTGAGTTTGCCTGGAAGGTGTGCAAACACGTGAAGTCGAACGCCATCGTTTACGCGCGCGATGGCCAGAGCATCAGCGTGGGAGCAGGGCAGATGAGCCGCGTGGATTCGGTGAAGGTGGGCGCGATGAAAGCCGTGCTGCCCTTGCAGGGAACGGTGCTAGCTTCCGACGCCTTTTTTCCGTTTCCCGATGGGGTCGAGGAGGCCGCCAAGCACGGCATCACGGCCGTGATTCAACCAGGCGGCTCGGTACGCGACGACGACGTAATCGCCGCGGCGAACAAGCTGGGCCTCGCGATGGTGTTCACCGGCGTGCGGCATTTCCGGCACTAGATTTAATTCAAGACCTTCAGTTCAGATGCTGCCGACATATTGTAGAACTCGCGCAGGCGGCGCGCCGCGGCGGGACCGATCACCTTCGCCAGCTCCTCCGCCGGTGCCTCGCGAACGCGCTCCAAGCTTCCGAATTCGCGCAGCAGTTTCGCGATGGTCTTCGCGCCGATGCCCTCCACTTGCTCCAGCTCCGAAGTCAGCCGCGCGGCGCCTCGGCGCGTGCGGTGGAACGTCACGGCAAAACGGTGCGCCTCATCGCGGACCATTTGGATCACGTGCAGCACGGGTGAATAGCGATCGAGTTTGATCGGCTCGTCTTCTTGACCGTACACGTAAATGATCTCTTCGCGTTTGGCGATCGACGCCACCGGCTGATTGATGACGCCGATGGCTTCCAGCGCTTCGACGGCCGCGTGCAATTGTCCCAGGCCCCCGTCGATGAGAATCAGGCTTGGAAAAGCCTTGTTCTCCTGTTGCAGACGCGAGTAGCGGCGCGTAACCACTTCGCGCATGGACGCGAAATCGTCGTTGCCCACCACGGTGCGGATGATGAACTTGCGATAGTCCGACTTCTTCATCCGGCCTTCTTCCCAGACCACCATGCTAGCCACTTTGTCGGTGCCCTGGATGTGCGAGATGTCGAAGCACTCGATGCGCTTGGGCGGATCGGGCAATCCCAGCGCGTCTTGCAGCGCTTCCTGCATCGCCTTCGACGACGGGTGCATGATGCGGAAACGCTGCTGGAACGCGTGTTTGGCGTTGGTCTCCACCAGATCCAGTAGGGCCTTTTTCTGGCCGCGCTGCGGGATCAGGATTTCCACCTTGTGGCCGCGCTTCTCGCTGAGCAGCTCTTCCAGCTCTTCGCGATCCTCGAAATCCACCGGCACGTGGATGCGGTTGGGGATGTATTGCTGATCGAGATAAATCTGCTTGAGCAGCGAGGAGAAGAATTCGGGCTCTTGAAAGTCGAACAGATCTTCCCAGAAGTATTCACGGCGATCCACGATGCGCCCGTTGCGCAGGTGGAACAGATTGGCCGCAACCAGCGGCGGCTCCGCATGGCAGGCGAAAATGTCGATGTTCTCGCCTTCGGCGGCGGCGATCTTCTGCTTCTCCTCCATCTCCTCCACCGTGGACATCAGATCGCGTAGCGCGGCAGCTTCTTCAAAACGCGTCCCTTCAGACGCTTCGCGCATGCGTGTTCGCAAATCGCGAGCCAGGTCTTTGTGGCGTCCTTCCAGAAACAGCTTCACGTCCCGGATCGCGGCGGCGAAGGCTTCATCGGTGGTTAGGCCTTCGACGCACGGGCCTAGGCAGCGATGGATATGAAACTCCAGGCAGGGATGCGTGTGCGCTCGCGTGAAATCCACCTTGCACGACGGGACCTTGAAGTGGCGATGGATGAAATGCACCAGCCGGTGCGCCAGGTTGCCCGGAAAATATGGGCCGTAGTAAGTGGAGCCATCCTTGATGAGGCGGCGCGTCACGTACACGCGCGGATACTTCTCGCTGGTGAGCTTGATGTAAGGGAAAGTCTTGTCATCCCGCAGCAGGATGTTGAAACGCGGCTTCCACTGCTTGATGAGATTGTTCTCAAGCGCCAGCGCCTCTTTGTTGTTGTCGACCAGGATGTATTCGATATCGCGGGCGTCGGAGATGAGCGTTCCGGTCTTGCGTTCCGCCAAGCGGTCATCGGAGAAATAGCTGCGAACGCGGGCGCGCAGGTTCTTGGCCTTGCCCACGTAAATCACTTCGCCGTACTGGTCCTTGTAGAGATACACTCCGGGCAGCAGAGGCAGTTGGGCGGCTTTTTCCCGGAGTTCCATGGGGAGGGGTACCTCTATTGTCGCAGGCTGAGGCAGTGGGTCATGTCTGAATCGCAGAGACACGCCGCGATCTCTCGGGCCAGACCGTCCACGTGTGGCGGGTTGACGATGGAGCTATGATCGCCTGGCACGGTCCGTATTTCCAGCGCGCCGTTACATAGATCCTTCCATCCGAACCTGACGCCGACCGCTCCTCCCAGCCGCTGAGCTTCGGCTTCCATGAGCGTGATCCGGCCGCGATAGGGCCGCGGGATATAGGACTGCTCCGCTGCGGCGAGGAAATGATCGAGCGTTCCGGCGGTTTGACTTTGCCCATCCCGCCAGTTCTTCATGAGCGCCCTCCGAGCGAACGACCAGCCGATCGGAAACAGGTGAGCCATGTGCCGCGAGATCGCCCCGATGTCTCTCCCTGAGGCCCGCTCCCGCAGAGCGGAGAGGTGCGCCCCGATGCGCATCCAAATTGAGTAGCGATTCCGCGCGCCCACAGGCAGGAAGGTGTCCAGCAGGAAGACGGAGGCCACCTCCTGCCCCTCTGCCTGAAGCTGGCATGCTGCTTCGTATGCACACAATCCGTACATCGAATGCCCGCCCAGGCAGTATGGACCGGCCGGCTGAAACGCGCGAACAGATTCGAGCATTCTCCGAACAATCTCCTGCAACGTGGTTCCCGGAGTCAACCACTGCAAGTCACTCTGATCCAGGCTGACCCCGACGAACGGTTGATCCCACCCCAGCTGTCGCGCAAGACCACGGAAAGCCGCGCCGGCTCCAAAACAGAGGAAAGGCGCCCTCGAACCCAGGGGCTGGATCGGCACTATATGTCGCGGATACGCCGAAGAACCTTCTCCTTGAATCACACGAGCGAGCTGAGCGATGGTCGGCGATTCCATGAACACGGCCACTGGGACAGCCGGCCCCAGTTGATCCTCGATCATTGCGATCATCCTCGCAGCCAGCAACGAATGCCCTCCTAATTCGAAGAAATCATCCTCCCGGCCCAGCGGTCTTCGATCCAGCAACTGTTCCCAGATCGCTGCGAGACTCTGCTCCAGTCCCTCGCGTGGCCTTGCGCCCGACGCCTTCCGGTCCCAGCGAAAACATCCCGGCTCAGGCAATTCGCGACGATTCACTTTGTTATTCGGTAGACGCGGAAAAGCTGAAAGAAATACAAACTGCGACGGCACAGCATAATCGGGCAGGCTCTGCTCCAGGGAGCGCCGCAGCTCAGTGGAAGTCAGCAATCCCGCTCGTTCAGCTATGACCCACGCCACCAACTGCTGTTCTCCCCGCTCGTTCTCGCGCCCGCCGACGACGGTTTCCCGGACGCCGGTATGCAACTTCAGTGCTGCTTCCACTTCAGCCGGTTCGATCCGGCAGCCACGAATTTTCACCTGTTGGTCCATGCGTCCCAGATATTCCAGGTTCCCGTCGGGAAGCGCACGGCACAGATCGCCGGTCTTGAACAGCCTCGATCCAGCCTCGAAGGGATTCTCCACAAAACGTTGGGCGGTCAGCTCGGGCAAGTTCAAATATCCTCGAGCCAGCCCGCTTCCGCCCGCCATATAGAGTTCGCCTGGCGTGCCAAGCGGAACCGGCTGCATCCGGGAGTCAAGAACGTACGCCTGCGTATTCGCGATGGGGCGGCCAATCGGTACGGATTTTTCAAGAACCTTCTCGGGTGAACCGGTCACTTCGAACCAGGTAGCGTGCTGGGAAAGTTCCGAAGCGCCGTAGAAGTTGATGAGGCGAGCGCTCGGAAGAGTCTCGCGGAAGTGGCTGGCTAACGGGCCCAAGAGCACCTCGCCGCTCACAAAGCAATACTTGAGAGGAAACGCACCCGCATTAAGCGAGGCGATAGCATGCAACCAATAGGAAAGCACGGATGGCACCGTAATGACGCGCGTGATGGCGTGCCGCTGGAGCGCTCGTATAAACTCCGCTGTAGAACCGCGCACGATTTCGTCGGGAAGAATAATGATTTCGACGCCATGTAAGAGGGGGCAGAAGATTTCGTAGATCGAGTCCACAAAACTCAGAGCGATGATCTGGCACGAGATCTCGTCCGGTTGATACGGAAATTGTTCCCACATCCACGTCAGGCGGTTCAATAAGCCGGCTTGCGGACACAGGACTCCTTTCGGTTTTCCCGTGGAACCGGATGTATAGACGGCGTACGCTGGACCATCCGGCTGAAGTGCGATCCCCGGATTCTCCGGACTCTCGCGCCCGGCAGCCGTATCCTCCGCGTCACTCTCCGCATTCAGCAGAACCGCATTCAGCAGAACAGTGCCCGGCGGATCGTGGAACCGGCTCACGAATTGGCTTTCGGTGACGAGCGCCGACGCCCCGGAATCCCGCAGCATGAAGTCGAGACGGGCCCGCGGATAGCGCGGATCCAGCGGCAGAAACGCACAGCCGGCTTTCAGTACGGCGAGTATTGCAACGATGTAGCTGGGCGACCGGTCCAGACAAACGCCGACAATGTCGCCCTGATTCACGGACGCGAGCAACGTCCACGCCAGCCGGTTAGCCCGGTCGTTCAGTTCGCCGAACGTGAGGTGTGCACGTTCGCACTGCACCGCGATGCGGCCGGGACTCCGATTCGCCTGGGCTTCAAATAACTCAACTAGGGAAGCCATCAAGGATTACGCAAATTATAGCCCTACCGATCGCCAACTCGTGCTGGATGATGTCCGCCCCGGCACTTACAAGGCGATCCTCAAGCAGACTAAAATCAAGGAAGAGGCCGAATGACGAGGCAGTACTCACTTCCAGTGGAAGGCGATGCATCTGGCTACAGCGCCCATGTTCCGGAACTGCCGGCAATTCTCGTAACCGGAAAATCCATGGACGAAGCGACCGGCCGCGTATTCGCCGGCATGCTCGCAGCCTGACGTATTATTCAGCCAATGGTGATTACAACCGAGTATGTCGACATTCCCGCCGGTGGCGCGCCCATGCGGATGTTCGTGGCGGCGCCGAAAACGCCGGGAAAATATCCGGGCATCGTTTGTTACTCGGACATTTTCCAACTCAGTGGGCCCATGCTGCGCTCCGTGTCTCGTTTGGCTGGTTATGGATTCGTGGCTGTGGCGCCGGAAATCTACCATCGCCTGGAGCCAGCAGGCGCGGCGATTCCATTTGATGACGCGGGGCGGACGCGCGGGCAAGAGGATGCGGGCAAAACACCAGTGGCGCATTTCGATGAGGATCGGCGCGCGGCACTGGACTATTTAACGCAGCACCCGGGAGTTGCCCCAGGACAGTTGGGCGCGATGGGTTTCTGCATCGGAGGGCATCTGGCGTTTCGCGCCGCGTTGGAGCCGGCCGTGCGGGCGACGGTCTGCTTCTACGGAACGGGCATCCACGATGGAAAGTTGGGCCAGGATCGCGACGCCGGATCGCTGGCGCGAGCGGGCGAAATTCGCGGCAAGCTGCTAATGGCGTGGGGAAGCGCCGACCCGCACGTGCCTGAGGCCGGCCGCGCCGAAATCGATCGCAAGTTGCGCGACGCTAGAGTCGACTATTCTTCGCAGCTATACCCAGCCGAGCATGCGTTCATGCGTGACGAAGGGCCGCGCTACGACCCGGAGGCGACCGATCGGGCCTTCGCCTCCATGATTGAGGTCTTTCGAACGGTTTTCTCTCCTCGGTATACTTAGAATTGTGGTGCGTGCCTCTCTTCTAGGCTTCTTACTCTGCGCTGTGCTGGTCGGTCAAGACGACAAGGAACTCAAGACCAGGCCGCCCGATCAAGCCAAGCCCCAGCAGCAGGAGCAGGAGCCTCCGGAAGAAGACGAGAGCCTCGCGCCGAAGACCTATTCCTTCAATCCGCTGGAAGCCGACAAGGATCTCAAGGTCGGTCTCTACTACTTCAAAAAGGGCAACTACAAAGCAGCCATGAGCCGGTTCCGTGAGGCCACGCTGTGGAATCCCACTTATGCCGAGGCATTCCTGCGGCTCGGCGAAAGCGCGGAGAAGCTGAAGGACAAGAAAGCCGCCCACGAGGCCTATGAGAAGTACGTCGCGCTGGCGCCCAACGAAAAGCAAGCCGAAGCGATCAAGAAAAAGCTAGCTTCTAAGTAGCGGGCCGCACCCTTTGCTAGCCAGCCAGCGCCAGGCGGTTGCGCTTGCGGCATTCGTCTTGTGCGCGGATCACGGCGATCACACGGCTTACGCCGGCGTCCCATTCCGGAAACAGGTCCAGATACTGCACCTGTCTTGAGATGCGGCGGGGTACCACGCAGTCGTCCAAGCGCAGAGGGATAAAGAAAATCTCATCGAGAGGCACTTTGGCCGCGCAATTGAGGGCGTAGCGAAGCTCACTGTGAAAACTTCCGCGCTTGGAAGTGGCGCGACGCGAAAAGCACGCCACAAAGAAGTCGGATGTCTGAATGGCGGTTTCGATGGCTCTGGGCCAGTTCTGTCCAGGAAGCAGCTTCTTCTTGTCGAGCCAGGGGCGAAAGCCATGTTGCTCGAAAGCCTGATACAGCTTTTTGATGAGCGAGAGATCCTCCTGGACATAGGCAATGAACACCCGCGGCTGGGTCTGGCCCACAAAGCGAACGCCACGGGCGCCGCGCCTGCCCGCCGGTACGAATTTGCCCAGGCCGTCGATCTCCACCGTGGCGCCCCGTTCCAGAGCTTGGCGGAGCACGCGGGCGATGCGGCGCGTGAGGGCTGCGTTGGAGCGACATCCGCTCATCTGGATCGCTTCGTTACTCTGACGCGTTGAGCGCTAGGGGACGGGACGCCCCGAGCGCCGGGTGGCAGGCTCTGTTCAAAATAGAACTGAGGCTGCGGGCCAGGCCAGAACGTTCCTAGCCCGGGAAGCGAAGCGCTTTGTCCGCGGCGCACTCGTTTCAGGATGTCGTTGAGGATGCGGTCAAGCTGATCGGCTGCCGCAGCCGGGGTGATTCCCGACTCCCGTGCCAAACGCCGCGCGAGCTGCTCTTTCTTCATTTCCAAACAGATCATAATGCACGCCCGGCAGCGCGGCCTGTGTCTCGTCGATCATCTTGTTTATTTTGACATGTGTTTTCAGGCAGATAGGGATAAGGCTAGGGTCTGCGAACGTTCGTGACTCGCAACCTCAAATGAAGCAGTTTTAACAAGCAGTTAAGGTTGCGTTCATCTAAGGCTGAAATGATAGTGCTGAAGTTATCGATATAGCTTCTGACACCTATAGGAGACCTTAAAAATGAAGAAAATCATGACTCTGATGCTGGGCCTGTCGTTCCTGATGGGAACGGTCAGCCTGTTCGCACAGGATAAGCCGGCGGATGCGCCGAAGTCCGACAAGAAGGCCAAGAAGGCCAAGAAGAAGAAAGCCGACAAACCGGCCGACACCGACAAGAAGAGCTAACTTTTAGTTCCAGCGTTAGCCAAGGTTCGAGTCGCGCATGCGGCCCACTTGCTGGGTTCGACATGCGCGACAACTTTTTTAGCGGGCCGGTTTTGAGTTAGTCCTGTTCGAGTACCCTCAAGTTTGCGGGCTGCTGTTCATCTGCGTTACCGTGTATAATAGAGACCCGCAGGTAAGTCTGTTTTGATTTTATGGTGGAATGTCCAGCGTGCCACACCAGCAATCCCCCAGAATCGCGGCTATGTTCCAAATGCAGTGCCCCGTTTGGGATTGACAACGCTACTCTAGCCATCGAACCTGCGGTAACTTCGGCCGCTCTGCTGGATCCGGACGGCACGCAAGTCTTCACCGAAGTATCGCTCGCGGCAACGGCGGTCGGCGGAACCGGCTGGTCGGTGCCAGTGCAGAAGCTGACCTCCACCAATCCCAGTGCCGCGCTTGAGCCCGGCATGATGCTGGGCGAGCGCTACGAAATCCTGAGGAGCTTGGGCGAAGGCGGCATGGGGGCGGTCTACAAGGCGCGCGATCACGAGCTCGACCGGCTGGTGGCGGTCAAAGTGATTCGCCCGGAACTGGCCGGTCATCCCGATATTCTGCGCCGTTTCAAGCAGGAGCTGATTCTCGCCCGGCAGGTCACACATAAGAACGTGGTTCGCATCTTCGATCTCGGCACAGCCGATGGACGCAAGTTCATCACCATGGACTTCATCGAGGGCCGCGATCTGAAGAGCATTCTCAACGAGCGCGGAAAGCTTCCGGCTGTCGAAGCCGTTCCGATCGCACAGCAGATTTGCCGCGGTCTGGAAGCCGCGCATGTCGAAGGCGTGGTGCATCGCGACCTGAAGCCGCAGAACATCATGGTGGATGGCGCGGGCCGGGTCTGGCTGATGGACTTCGGCCTGGCGCGCTCCATGGAGTTGTCCGGTTTGACGCGCACGGGCGTCCTGATGGGCACGCCGGATTACATGTCGCCCGAGCAGGCTCGCGCCGAAAAGGTGGACGCGCGCTCCGACCTGTTCAGCCTGGGCATCATCTTTTTTGAAATGCTCACCGGCCGGCTGCCTTTCCAGGCCGATACCCTGATGGCCAAGCTCCTGCAGCGCGTGCAGCAACGGGCCGTCGCGGTAACCGAAATTGATCCCACGATTCCCCCCGGAGTGAGCGCGGTGGTGAGCAAGTGCCTGGAGCCGGATGTTACCAAGCGCTATCAGAGCGTTCACGAGGTTCTGGATGATCTCATGGGCGACACGAAGAGCATCGGTTCGTCCAGTTCATCGCGCAGTTCATCGGGCGCGAGTTCGACACCCAGCGGTGCTCCATCCGAAGCGTCGTCCATTTCCCTGGCTGCGCTTGGTCCCGGATCGCAGTTCGGGCCGCGTTATCGCATCGAATCGGTCATTGGCGAAGGCGGCATGGGCAAGGTCTACAAGGCCCACGACAGCGATCTCGACCGCACGGTGGCGTTGAAGCTGGTGCGGCCCGAGTTGGCGAAAGACGGCAGCTCACTGCAACGGTTCAAGCAGGAATTGCTGCTGGCCAGCCGTATTTCGCATCGCAACATCCTGCGCATTCACGACCTCGGCGACGTGGAGGGCGTGAAGTTCATTTCCATGGCTTTTGTGCAGGGCATGGATCTGCACGATTTGATTGCGAAGCAGGGCCGGCTGCCGCTCGAGCGGGCGCTGAAAATCGCCAAGCAGCTGGCCAGCGCTCTGGAAGCCGCGCACGCGGAAGGCGTGGTGCATCGCGATTTGAAGCCGCGTAACGTGCTGATCGACGTGGACGATCATATCTACGTCTCCGATTTCGGCCTGGCGAAATCCCTGGACGCCGACACAACCGGCATGACACGCGCGGGTGAAGTGCTGGGCACGCCGCGCTACATGTCGCCCGAGCAGGCCGAATCGAAAGCCGCCGACAATCGCAGCGACATTTACTCGCTGGGCATTATCTTCTATGAAATGCTCACGGGCGAAGTGCCATTCACGGGCGAATCGTCGTTGCAGGTGATGTACCAGCACGTCCAGCAAAAGCCCAAAGATCCGCGGCTGCTGAATCCCGAGATGCCCGAGTATCTGGCGGCCATCATTATGAAATGCCTGGAGAAAGATCCCGCGCTGCGTTATCAAAGCGCGCAGGAGCTGTTGCAGGATCTCGAGTCGGGAACTCCACTCACTCGCATTGTCCGCCTGCGGCAAGCGGAGATGGGCTATCCCAAGTGGCTGTTTGCGGTGACTGGGGTGGTGCTGCTGGCGGGCATAGGGATGGCCATCCGTCCGGTCCGCGAACGCGTGCTGGGCAAGGCGCGCGCGATTGTGCCTGTCTCCATTTCCCGCTCCACCGCTAACGACAAGTTCGTGGCTTTGTTGCCGCTCGCGGTGGTAGGAAACGATCCCGCCCTGCAGTATGAATCAGCCGGCATTACCGAGGCGGTTTCCGCCAAGCTGTTTCAGATAAAAAATGTCCACCTGGCTTCGTCCAGCGCCGCGGCTAAAATCAATGCCGCAGATCCGATGCCGAAGATCGCACATCAACTGGGCGCCAAATTGATTGTGCAAGGATCGATGCAAGGCGCGGGCGACAAGATCGACGTGGTGCTGCGCTTGAGCGATGCCAGCGGAAAACAACTGTGGACCAAGGATTTTCCGGGCGTGCGCCAGGATCTGCTAACGATTGAAGATCAGATTTATAACGACCTGGCCACGGCCCTGGCGCTAAAACCGAGCGATGAAGAATTGGCGCGAAACGCCCTGCGCCCAACCGAGAACGTGGCGGCTTACGAACTTTATCTTAAGGGCCGAGACATCCTGCGCGGCAATCGCGACGTGAAGCGGGTGCAGTCGGCTGTGGATCTGTACGAGCAGGCGATCAAGAAGGATACCGGCTTCGCGCTCGCTTACGCGGCGTTGGCGGATGCGAGTCTGGTTATGTACGACCTGAATTCAGACCCGGCCTGGTCGCAGAAGGCGCTCAGCGCCGCCCAGCATGCGCAGACGCTCAATGATGAGATTCCGGAGGTCCACTTTTCGCTGGCCAATGCGTACAAGGTAACGGGAAAAACCGCGGAGGCCATCGTCGAGGTGAAGCGTGCTTTGACGCTTGCCCCGAATTCGGATGAGGGTTATCGGCGCCTGGGCGATGTCTACCTGGCTACGGCGAAGGAGGACGACGCCATCCAGGCTTACCAGCGGGCCATCGATGTTAACCCCTACTACTGGGTCAACCCGAACAGATTGGGCACGGTCTACTTCAAGGTCGGCCAGAACGAAAAAGCAATCGATGCCTTCCGGCGGGTGGTGGAGCTGTCGCCGGACTCGGCTCTGGGGTACAACAATCTCGGAGCGGCTTATTTTCAGGCCGGGAAGTGGAATGATGCAATCGTCTCCTATGGAAAGGCGCTGAAGATTCAACCGTCGGAGAGCCTCTACTCCAATCTGGGCACGGCGTATTTCTATCTTGGACACCGCGCCGACGCTGTGGCCATGTTCCAGAAGGCCGTGGCTCTGAGCCCCGAGGACCACGAGGCAGTCGGTTTTCTTGCGGATGGCTATCGCTGGTCTGGAGACACGGTCAAGGCCAAGGCCATGTATGAACAGGCCATCACACTGGCCCTCAAAGGGCTGCGAGTGAATCCGCAGGATGCGAAAACGCTGGGCTTCTTGGCATCCTACTACGCCAAGAACGGAGATTCAAAGAAAGGGATCGACTTCATCCGCCGGGCACGGAGCATTGCTCCCAACGATAACGAGCTCATGTATAAGGAAGCCGTGGTGGACGCGATCGCCGGACAACAAGCGGAAGCCTTGGCTAGCTTGCGCGTTGCATTGCAGAAGGGCTATCCGGTACAGCAAGCCAAGAACGACCCGGAACTGAAAACCTTGGCTACGAATCCCGAGCTGGATAAGCTTATCGCAGAGTTCGAGCGAAAGACGAACTAGCGCGCCCTTTGCGAGCCCGCACCACGATCACCGCGGCGAACGCAAGCAGCAGAATAATTCCCAGCGAAGGCTCCGGAACGCTCCAGAAACCTATCTCAAACCCGTCGTTATTAAATCCGCAGTTTGTGAAAAGCTGGTTCGTCCCGGTCCCGCCGCTACAGGTGAACACTTCGTCGTCCTGATCGGGGTTCAATTGTCCATCATTGGATGTGAGCGAAATCAGGACCTCGCTAATCGGCGCTCCAGTGTTTTCAATAAACAATGTTGCGTTTCCATTCGAATCGGTAGAAAAGCTGAACTCTCCAGGTTCGGGCGTGGGATCGGCACCTTTCCCGACATCGGCGTTAGGATCGAAGCACGCGTCGAAACTGGGACAAAAATCGTCAGGATTCGTGAAGTCGCCCGTATCGAGACCGGTGGTCGGAGTGAAGTTAAAGGTTTGGTCTGCGTCCCAATCCGTGAAGGTGATGGTGTAAGTTTCCCCTGTAGCAATGTCCGCTCGAGCCAGGGTGGAACCAAGCACCACCAGTGCGCCAACCATCAGCCAACGCGTCATGTTCATCGTTTCGCCTCCGTCAAGATACCGAACTGACGCACGCCGCGTACGCGGAGCAAAAACCACGCTCAATTCGTCCCTCAATCATACCGCTAGCCAGCTTTGGGAAGGAAGCCCAGAATCCACTGTTTAGTACCAGTACTAGCCAGAAGATATGGTGCGATTGCTTCCCGCGTCAGGCATATATCCGGAACCAAAGCGACGCGCTAATGGCATTGTTTGCTTCGTGTTGGAAGCAGAACCCGGGAACTGGACGATGCTTGCTTTAGAGTTAGTTCGCAGAATAGTACTGGATACGGTAGTACTATTCGCGATTGTGATGAACGTCAATGTCCCCTATAATCTTTAGCATGCTGCCCTCTTCCTGTGCCAAAGCGATGATCAGATCTGCCCGGTGGTTCGGCCTTGGTGCCCTGTTGGCAGCTCTGCCTCTTTCCATGACGGCCTCGACGGTCACGGTGGGTTTCACCTTTCTGCTGGACGGCGACCCTGGGTCTGTCGTGGCTACCTATAATAATTCGACGGCCACCCCCCTCACTGACTCAACTGGTACTTATCTCCCTGCCAGCGAATTGTCGTCGTTCACCGTTTCGTGGGATGGAAACACGTTTGACGCTGCGGAAGCCCTGGACTACAGCACGCTACCGGAGATCTTCTTGCCGGGGAACACGCTAGTTCCTGGTTTAGGGTACGGGTTTCTTGGAGATTGGCTCGTCAGCGGCACCATAGGCACGAATGCCGAAATTCTTGGACTCAGCGCCAATGCCCCGGCATACTTAGCCACTGATGTGACCGCGTTTGCTGTGACCGGCAGCCCCAGCACTACTGTGGACATTGGTATCAACGGCGGGATCGCTTTCGGATCAGTCGTAACAGTTATTCCGGAACCGGCACTCATGCCAGTCTTAGCGCTCGGCCTGGCCGGTTTGTGCTTTGCACGCCGCCGCAGAGCGATTCTGTAAGGCTGAGATTTTCGTCCCTGCCAGACTTGGTATCCGCGGACAAGCGACACGCAAGCTATAATTGACATGCAAGCCAGTCGGGGCGTAGCGCAGCCTGGTAGCGCACCTGCCTTGGGCGCAGGGGGTCGGGCGTTCAAATCGCCCCGCCCCGACCAATTCCTTCAATATGTTAGCTCCGGCGATCTCGCCAGTTCGGCTCACCCGCCCACACGCGTGTCCACAAGCAGGCTCGCTTACCCCCGCGTTTCGTCACAGGTTTTGAGTTCAACCTGCTGACACGCTGCTAACCTTCAGGCTCGGCTTCTGTATCGGTTCGGTGTCGTTGCCAGCCCGCTCTCACACATAGAAGATAATGGGTTATCGGTGAAGCATGGCAAACCGCACACCTAAGAGCGTCGAACGGATGCGGGAGATAGGCCGTCTCGGTGGTGCGGCCGCGTGAAGGCACGCATGAAGCGATGGAATAGCCTGGAGCGGCGCTTGCTGGCCTCGATTGCGGCACGCGCCCGCCGGGGGAAACCCAAGTGGAGCCCTGCCGAAGAGGCCGCTTGGCGCGAGGGCTGGCAAGCTGGCGCTCTCCGAATGGCCCACTGGCCGCGCGATCGGAAGCCGAACCGGATTTTCATGAAGCCCACTCCCGCCCAGTGCTCTGATTTTCTTATCGACAAATCTTCCCGCTAGATTCCGCCGATTGGCGCTGTTGGCATAGCGCCGCCGTTCCGGGTGCGGCCGCTTTCCCAAGCGCCGGCTAACGCGAGCGGAGCTGAGCGAACGCTGAGGAGCACGAGAAACGTGGCGGTCCTCAGGAAGCGGCGGCTCTAACGGTTTGGGGAATCAGGCGCCCCCGTGTCGCCCGGTTCCGGGCCTCAGACCTTGGCGGCCTTCTGAAGCGCCACCGCATTCATGCAATAACGCAGACCGCTCGGGGCCGGGCCATCAGGGAAGACGTGGCCCAAGTGGGCGTCACAGGTGTTGCAAATGGTTTCGATTCGCTTCAAAAACGCTGGCCCGTCAAACCGGTAAGCAATGACATTATCTTTGATGGGCTGTGTGAACGATGGCCAGCCAGTATGGGACTCGAATTTCTCCGACGCATCGAAAAGGACCGTGTCGCAGCAAAGGCAGGAATAGATTCCCGGCTCAAAGAGGCTGCACATCTCCGAGCTGAAGGCGCGCTCCGTTCCGGCCTGCCGAGTGACATGGTATTCCTCGTCACTTAGCTGTTCGCGCCATTCGGCGTCCGTCTTGACCACCTTGCGATCCGGCGCCGGGTTGCCGCTCTTCGCCAAATTCAGAACATCAGGCCATTTGAGCATCATCTTGCTCCTTCGCTTCGAGACCCGGAAGCGTCAGCCAAGGCCGCCGCAGGCGCCTGGACATCGCCGACAGCTCGTCCGGGTAGCTACTGGTTCGCTATCAACCCTCTGGCCAACTGCGCCAGCATCGCATTCATGTCCGCCTGTATGCCTACGAACTTATTTTCAAGGAACTGCACGTCACGCTGATCGAACGATGCTCCCTGAGACACGGATGTGCCCGCCTGCACTGACCTCGCGAGCCCGGCCAGATCCCGGATCGGCATTTCCTTCCCTGCAGTATTTCGGAACTTCAACGTCGGCGCCGTCTCCATAACCGTCTCGATGAGCTTGACGGTCGTGTCGATCCCACCGGCCAACTTGGCCATTCGCCACATTGTCTCGAAGCCCTGTTCCACGTGTCGAGCCTACCATGTTGGCCGCGGACAATAGCGCGATTCCAGCCGCGACCGCGATCCCGCCATAAATCGCCCAGCGGATCTGCCGGCGAGCCTCACCCATTGACACCCTCGACATGCAAACCTGCAAAGTATGCCACCCGCCAGAGTGACGGACGCGGTGGGCGAAGTGTGGATAACGCACGATCAGGGCTTTGCGTAATCGCGCAGGAATTGAACGAGCAATGCGCTCACCTGTTCCGGCTGTTCCTGTTGCACCCAATGTCCGGCGCCATCGAGAAGATGGAATCCGACCATATGCGTGCAGGCGCTATTACGCATCTTGTCTACCGCACCCGGCGTTTGATAGACGCCCCAATCGCTTTTCCCCGCGATGTACTGAGAGGGCACGTCGATAGCGCGGCCCGAGAAGGTGTGCATCTCGGCGATACTTCTGGGATCGGAGCCCCGCCGCACGCGATAGCCTTGTAGCGCGCCGGTGAAACCAGTCCTGCCGTATTCGGTCGCGTACACGTCGACTTCGGCTTCAGTGAGCCATTTGCAACTCGCGATGTATTCCGCCGGCGGCATGAACGGTGCCACGGTAGCCGCCATGCCCTTGTCCTTCTCCATCACGTAATACGTCGGAATTTGCGCCATCTCCTCGGCGGTCCGCGCCTTCAGGGGATGGGGATGGTTCCCTTTGTAGTCGGCGCTCTTGTAGAAGTAATAGGCACGGAAGAAGACGTGTAGGCCTTGCGGCGCGTGAAGCATGTCGTCGTTGGCGCCGCGGGTGCGTTGATAGTTCTGATAGTACTTCCTCGGTGGGTTGAGCTTCGCAAGCTCGGCATCCAGCTCGTCGTCCGGGATTGCCGGGCGCGGCAGGGGTGCGGCATTTGCTGGATCAAGGGGCGCTGTGTCGAAGGGCAACGAGGGCGCGCCTTCAAATGGCGAGCTCATGATCGTGACAGAACGGAAAATATCGGGCCGGATGAGCGCGCACCACGAGGCAACCGGCGCACCGGCGTCGTGTCCGACCACCATCGCTACCGAGCGGTGGCCGAGCGCAAAGACCAGCCCGATGGCGTCTCGTGTCATGTTGAGAAGACGGAACGGATCGGGATCGGCGTCGTAAGAATCGTCCCAGCCGATGGTTCGACCGTAACCGCGCTGATCGGGAGCGATCACGTGATAGCCGGCGGCCGCCAGAGACGGCATCACCTTGCGCCAGCTATAGGCGAGCTCCGGGAAGCCATGCAGGAGCAAGACTGCCGGCCGGCCCGGCGTTTCGTAACCTGCCTCCAAAATATGCACGGTCATGCCGTTCACGTTTGCGATTCGGCGGGATCGGATGGCGGCGGGGATCGTGCCGTTACCGTAAGCCGGGAAGGCCGAAAAATCGGTGTTCACGATGGCGGCGCGCGCGGTCGTGCTTTGCGCGATCGCTAATGTGCCGAGTCCCGCCGCCGTCGCCAGGAAAGTGCGGCGCGAGAGATAGTTGGTGATGGTCTCGGCACTTACCTGTTTGGTCATGTCACACTCCGGCGGTCAAAAATGTGTCCTCATAATCGCTGAGAGTGCGGTGTGTGTCAATAGCGGCGTAGATTTGCCTTGGCCATAATCGAAGCACGGCGAACGACGGCCCTCTTGCGCGCTCACGCGCCCTTCGGTCTGTTCTTGCTCCCCGGCGGCCTGCCGCGCCGCTTCACCGCGGTCATCCAGGCTGATGGGCGACTCTGCGTTTGCCCTGTCCTGCTGCAAGGCGCTGCAAGGTGATGATCGCTTCGGCGAGTTGGTCCCGTTCGTTCCGCAGTTCGGCGAGCATTTTGTTGATCTCCATGCTTGCAGGATAGCGGGTCCTCGGGTCGTATTGGCTGTCATGAATCTATCATCAGCGGAACGCCGGAGTGACGGGAGCGCGAGCGTGCGTTCAACGGAACGCCAGACGAGGCCGGGTACACCAAAGTAGCCACCAGACCAGAAGCAGTTGCACGGGCAATCGCCCCCATCTGAGGACAGGCGTCTCGAAACCGCCGCTCAGCCGCACCAGCGCCACGTGCCACGGAATATAGGGCGGCATGATCTTCAAGTAGGCATCGGGTTTGATGAAATGCAGCGAGCCCGCGACAACGTAAAAGACGGCGGCAAACATCACTCCGATGCTCTGCGCCCTGGACGGGCTTTTCAGAAGGGCAACCGCTGATCGTAGCAGACGGACTTCTCATCGGCGCATCGGTGAGGCGCGCCGGAGTCTCCGCGAAAAGCCGGCAGCTTCATAGCGAACGGCGGCTGGGGGACGGACATCTCCCCACTCCGGGGAGCTTTGGTAGGAATGGCAAAGTAATTGCTCGATCCAACCCATTATGATATCTATGACGCCGAATTCGGCTATAGCCAAGTTTCGTCCGCACGAAATAGAGCAACAATTAGCCTCCGAACTGCACGCCGCCAGGGAGCAAACAAGACTAGTATCGACCGAAGAGGAGAAGCGTAGCGCTCTACAGACCTATCTGCGGGCATTGCAGCGCTTCACAGAGTTTGCGGCCAAGGGGATCATGCCCGAGGAGTTTGTGCGGCAGTCGGGTGGCTCACACTAACAGAATGGCTAGAGGACTATCCAATCGCTGAGACTACACAACCCGCCAAAATCACCAATGGCCGGTTTTCCCTTGGGAAGTCCTGGGCGTTGAGTCATTATAAGTAGCGCTGGGACGCATCCCGGTTTGGCTAAAAGCGACTGCCTAGCACTCCCGCTACGGTACACGTGATCTAACGGCCCAGTTTCCCGGCGCTGTTCTCCCGAAACAAACTGCCGTCGCGGATGTAGCGCCGGACCATCTGAACCGACCTATGCCCCGTCTGGTTCATGATCGACCGTTCCGAGGCCCCTGCAATCGCTGCGCGCTGGTCGCATGCCCCGCCCGCAGCGAATGGCCCGCGTAAGCCGTAGCGTCCAGTCCGGCCCGTTGTGCGAGTTTCTTCACCACCCGCGCCACGTCGATACCGCTTAACCGGCCCGGCTGAACCTGCCCGTGCCTGTTGATCGAGCGGAACAGCGGGCCTGCGCCCGCGCCCGCCTCTGCAAGCCATGCTTGGACCGTGCGGACTGGACAGGTCTCGGGATTCGATCCGTACGGAATACCGATCTTGCGGCCAGCGCCATCCTGATCGGTCTTGGACCAGCGCAACATCACCGTGAGGCCGTCCTTGCCGAACGCGCAATCCGCGATGTCCAAGCCCACGAGTTCCGAGCGGGTCAGGGTTGGCGCCTTCTGCCGCGCCGCGGTTCCGAGCGTCCGCCGGATGCCCTTCAGCGTGTTCCGCACCATGCCGGCCGTGGCGGGTGAGTCCAATCCCGTCGCCTTGTGCGCCTCCGCAATCGCGTTCAACCGGCGTTGAATGCTGCCGACCTTCAGCCGTCCCGCACGTTCGGCGATATATCCCGCGACGGTTTCGGGCGCCGCGGGCAGCGGACTCAGCGCGTGTGACTCGCACCATGTGCAAAAATCCCGCCAGTCCGCCCGGTATCCGCGGAGCGTGTTCTCCGCCTTGCTCTGCCGGGCGAACTCGCGTGCTCGATCGAGCGAGGGCGGAACAATGTCCGCCCCCTTGCCGCCCGTGACTGGGCCGATAACCTCCAGCGGCCCGCTCATGACACTTCCTCCGACAGCACGGCCCCCATCTCCTCGATGTAGCCTTCGTGTGCGTAATGATCCAGCTCTCCGAAATCGAGCTGGTAAATGTCCGCCAAATGGCGCATGTCGGTGAGTGCGTCCCGCATGGCTGAGACAGGCTCCAGGCCTTGCGCCTCGCAGTGGCTCTCAAGTACCTTGTGCAGCGCCGCGAGAAGGCTGGGACCTTCGGTGAGTCGTTTGGCTTGATACTCCGCGTTCGTCATGCCGCACGGTCCATTTCCGCGAGACGACGTTTGGCTGAGTCCTTCTCGAATCCGCTGGAGAATGCCGCCTGGACGCTGTACCCGGCCCGGCGGAACTCAGGATTGGCCTTCAGTGCCTCCGTGTCTTGCGTCCAATCGACGGCGAACGACGCGGCAAGCAATAGCGGTTCCGTGGCGCGCTTGAAACTGAGCGTCAGGCCGAAGCCTTGCCCGATGCTGTGTGCGTTACGAGCCAGCCTTGCCGGATGTCCTCATCTCCGCCGTGTTCGGTGACACCCAGCTCGCCCGATTCGCTGGGATGCACGAGCGACAATCCGCACGAATGCGCGATCACGAATCCGGGCCGCATCCGGTTCAAAGCGCCATCGTGATACGCATCCAGACGATAAACCGCGTCCCAGATGGCAGGTTTCCAATCGGAGACAATCTTGAGCTTCGGCGGTTTCGGTAGCGGTTTCGGCACGGGAATGTTGCCCGTCGCCGTGATGGTCGCGCGCATAACAGATTCGCGCCCACCACGCAGACTGCCACGATGGACCAGGAGCACCTGACGAGTCCTGGCTCGACGATGGGGACCGTGGCGTATATGTCGCCGGAGCAGCCGCGGGCTAAGGAGCTGGACGCCCGTAGCGATCTGTTTTCCTTTGGCGCGGTGTTGTACGAGATGGCGACGGGCATCTTGCCGTTTCGCGGAGAAAGTTCCGCAGTAATCTTCAAGGCGATTCTGGATGATACGCCGACGCCAGCGGTGCGACTGAATCCTGAAGTGACGACGGAATTAGAGCACATCATCAACAAGGCGCTGGAGAAAGATCGCGAGCTGAGGTACCAGCGTGCGGCGGACATGCGCACGGACCTGCAACGGCTGAAGCGAGACAGCGGGTCGCGGAAATTGCCGGCTGTGGTGGCGCCGAGCAGGCGATGGCCCTGGATTGCCGGCGCGGCGGCCCTCATCCTGATCGCGGCAGCAGGCGCGGCCTATTTCTTCGTGCACCGTCGCGCGCCCAAGCTCACCGAAAAAGACACCATCGTTCTCGCCGAATTTGCCAATAGCACGGGCGATGCGGTGTGCGACGACACGCTGAAGACGGCGCTCAACGTTTCCCTGCGGCAATCGCCTTTCCTCAATATGCTCTCCGACAGTGGGGTTGCGAAGACCTTGCAACAGATGACCCGTCCTACCAGCACGAAACTCACGCCTGAGGTAGCCCGCGAGCTTTGCCAGCGGGCGGGCAGCAAAGCCTACCTTGCCGGATCAATTGGCAGTTTGGGCAGCGAATATGTGCTGGGGTTGAAGGCGTGAATTGCCAGAGTGGAGACACACTGGCGCAGGAGCAGGTTACGGCAGCGTCCAAGGAGAAGGTACTGGACGCGTTGGGCCCACGCCGCATTGCGCGAGGCTGAGTTCGGTAATGCCGTTGAGGCGTCGCGGCAGGCTGAGGCCGCCTTGTCACTGACACCGGGACGCGATGTGCGGGTGCTGGCGGCGATGGCTCTGGCACGAGCCGGAAACACCACAGAAGTCACCAAGCTGGCGGACAGCCTGAATCAAGAATTTCCGTTGGACACACTGATGCAGCGCAATGTGCTCCCGACGATACGCGCTATGCTCGAGCTCAGCCGGGGGCAGGGCGAGCAGGCGTTAAAGCTGACGGCAGAAACCTCCGGGTATGAGTTGGCTTGTCCGCAAGCATTCAATACCTCGCAACCGACCATGTACCCGATTTACGTGCGCGCGCAGGCTTACCTGAAGGCCGGGCAGGGATAACAGGCCGTCGCTGAGTTTCAGCAAATGATTGCGTTTCGCTGGGTGGAATACCCACTGAGGGCGCTGGCGCGGCTCCAACTCGGTCGAGCCTACGCGATGGCGGGCGACACCGCCAAAGCCAAGGCGTCATATCAGGACTTCCTCACCCTCTGGAAAGACGCCGACCCCGACCTCCCCATCCTGAAGCAAGCCAAAGCCGAGTACTCAAAGCTGAAATAGCTTGGCGCGCGAACAAATCACCTCGCAGACTTTCCTTTTGTCACCCCCGCTGAAATCTAAGTGCAGGGTGTGAGTCGAGAGGGAAGGCGAGAAGGAACCCAAGCACACAGGGAACGTCTAGATTTCAGCCCTCACCAATTGAAATCCATTGTCGCCATTTAGTATCTACTCCGGGAACAATCTTGCCGATTTGCCGGCTCCCGTATAGCTTCCGAGTCGCCGGCCATAGGCTGCCGTGCTTCTGCTTGAGGCGAATTCGTTGTAGGCTGGTTTGCTATGACGACTCGATCCCTCGTTGCTCTCACCGTACTAGCGGCGGCCCCGGCATTGGCTCAACTCGCGCCGCCCAATGCTGCCGGCGTCGCCATCGGTCACATTCACATCAACGCCACGGATATGGACGCCCAGCAACGTTTCTGGACCGAGGTTGGCGGGACAATTGTCAACCGGGAAAAGCTCGTGATGGCACAGTTTCCGGGTATTTACGTGCTGTTGCGGAAGCAGGACAACAGCGGAGGCACGGTGGGATCTGTGGTCAACCACTTCGGCTTCTTCGTCAAAGATTTCGACGGATCGGTCGCCAAGTGGAAGGCTGCCGGCCTCACGTATGAGGCGGCCAAGAATCCTGGGCAGGGCTTCCTCACCGGTCCCGACAACGTCCGCGTCGAGATCTACGAAAACAAGACGATACCCACTGCCATACAGATGCACCATATTCATCTGTTTGTGCCCGATCCTTTGGCGGCGCAGAAGTGGTACATGGAGAACTTCGGCGCCACGGCTGGCAAACGCGCGCAGTACGACACCGCCAATGTCCCAGGCGCCGAGATAACGCTTAGCAAGAGCGATACACCCCAGGCCCCTACTAAAGGCCGCTCTGTGGATCACATTGGCTTTGAGGTGCAGAACATCGACGCCTTCGTCGGCAAACTGCAAGCGGCGGGGATCAAAACCGACGCCGCAATCCGCAACAGCTCGAACGCGTCCGGCCTGCGGATCGTCTACATCACCGATCCCTGGGGCACAGAAATCGAGATCACAGAAGGCCTGGCGACACCGCCGCCAACTTCGAGCCGGTAAGACAACGGTTATCTCATTCGAGGAAGCACTGGTGCGTCCACTTTTGCCATCATGTAAACCTCAGTGACTCGTCAGAAGTCCAAAGCGGACTTCATTCAGCCCATGTTGCTCCTTCGCACCGAGCGGCTCCAGGAGGGCCCGAACTGGCTCTACGAACTGAAGCTCGACGGTTATCGCGTGATCGGTGCGAAAGCAGAACGCCGCGCGCACCTGTGGTCGCGGAACGAAAGGGACTTCGGTCCAAGGTATCCAAGCATAGTGAATGCCCTCGCGAACCTCCCCGAGCACACCGTCGTCGATGGAGAGATCATCGCGCTCGACGAAGCCGGAAAGCCTTCCTTCAGCGCGCTGCAAAACTACAGTTCTTCGCAGGCTCCGCTTGCGTATTACATCTTCGATCTGCTGGTACTGGCCGGCCGAGACCTGAGCGCGGATCGAGGAGCGCCTCCCCGGCCTGTTCGCCGATGTGCCATTGCCGCATCAGGTATTCGACGCAGGGGTTCGGCAAACTAATGCTTTCAGCAAGATTGAGGTTTCCGAGAACCACTCTGCTCCGCCTCGGGAAACCACAAACTTCTGTCAGAACACCAGTCATCGATTTCCAACAAAACCTCACTTAAAGCTTATAGACATGATACAGATCGTCGCCCATTCTTTGGTTGGTGGATGAACTCTACTGAAATGACAAGGATAGCGGAGGGTCTGCTGTCCGCTTCGGTCGCGCTACTAACGTGATATATCTTACAGAGAAAGGAGGCGGGTGGACAAAGCGATCGGTTTTGCGGCGCGGTTAGCGGTTTCGCGGTATCGGGACTGTGTTTGTGGGCGGCAAAGCCCCAGTCAAAGCCGGCCCCAGCCATTTCTCCACAACACGCTCATCGATCGCTTGCGTGACCTGTCATAACGAACGCGCGAAGACCGCGGGGTTGATGCTCGACAAGCTGGACATCGATCACGCCGCGGAGCATGCCGAAACGTGGGAGAAGGTGGTACGCAAGCTGCGGGGCGGTATGATGCCGCCGCAGGGGATGCCACGGCCGGCGCAGGCGCAGATCGATGGATTGATCACGTGGCCGGAGACGTCGCGCGATCAAGCCAACGCGGCGCATCCGGAACCCGGGCGATCGCCGCTGCATCGGCTGAATCGGACGGAGTATGCCAACGCGATCCGCGACTTGCTGGGTCTGAAGGTGGATGTTTCCGAGTTGCTACCGGCCGATGACGAAAGCAATGGTTTCGATAACATCGCTGAAGTTTTGCGCGTGTCACCATCGCTGCTGGAAGCTTATTTAGCGGCGTCGCGGGAAGTGAGCGCCCTGGCAGTGGGCGATCCGAAGACCGCCCCGAGGAGTGACAGCTTCCGTGTGCCGCCGGACCTGGCGCAGGAGGACCACATTGAAGGGTTGCCGCTGGGAACGCGCGGCGGACTCCTGATCCATCACAATTTTCCGCTGGATGCCGACTACGAGATGAACGTGGTTCTTTTGCGGATCATCGTCGGGTACTTGACGGGGATGGAATTTCCGCATCAGCTCGAAATCAGCATCGATAACAAACGCGTGTTTCTAGCGCCGGTGGGCGGCGAAGAGGACTTGGAGCTTTTAGATACGAACGTGGCGCTGGCGGGCGACACTTTGGACGCGCGGTTGAAGACCAAGGTGCATGTGAAAGCTGGTCCGCACGACGTCGCGGTTTCATTCCTACGGCGCGATTCGGCGGAATCGAATGAGCCGTTGCAGCCCTTCACTCGCGACTTTGGATCTGGAGAACATGAACGGCATTCCGCTGATCGATCACGTGCAGATCACGGGGCCATTTAACGCGACGGACGCTTCGGCATTAGTCCATTAGTTCCAAGATGCGGTCTGCAAAATGTTCCAACTCGCTATCGCAGTCTATGGCCATATTATGGCCGGAATCGCCTGCTGTATCCTTGTCTTTGTCGTGCTCTTTGAGAGCTTGGTGTACAGCTAGAACAAACTTCCGCCGGTCAAATAACATTGGTGTCTCTTATGGCCGGATTGAACGTGGTTAGACTCATGGTTCGCAATCTCCTCCAGTTGCATCACACTTAACAGCAGTGAGACTTCCGGTCTTTGTCACGGCAGATGTAGGTCCAAAGCAGCGAAGCGCGGTGGAACAGTCGGGATTGGACTCCCACAAGCTTCGCACATTGCCACGCTTCCTGTAACCACACTTGGTCACTTGACCATATATCGTTACCAGCCTAAGGTCTCTCAGAGCGAAGTGGCGCCGTTTTGGGCGTTTGGCTGTAAGGCCGCCTTAGACTACTCCGCTTAGGCGGCGTTCGGCCATCCTCATGCCTTAGAGGGAGATTGACGGATGTCGGTATCAAAGGAGAAACGAAATGCTCGGATTAGGATTGGTAGGAACCATTATTGTGATTTGTCTGGTTGTTTGGCTCGTCCGCAGGGTGGTGTAACAAACTGCAGAGGCGACCTCTGAATTCAGATGAAATACGCGCTCGACCCATCGTGAGCTGGTGGATATCGAATGAACTTAACCACACATGACACACCTTCGCGATGGGATTGGGTCGGTGTTGTTCTCACCTGGTTCATGCGCATGCTGGCTGTTGCTCAGGCGATGGCGGCTCGCGGAACGCGCGGCAGCCGCTACGCCAAGCTGCGCTGGAGAAAGCCAGCCGCCGGGCTTTTCCTTTGCACAACACTCATGACGGCCACTCTCGTGGGGATTGGTTTCTATCGCATCTATCTTGATCGAACTAATCTGCCTGACTTGGAACCATTCGTACGCTCCGACTTCCCTACAGTCGGCCACATCTACGATACGAATGGCCAGCCGCTCATGGAGATGGCCACCGAATACCGGTGGATCAGCAAGTACCAGGACATCCCGCCTGTGGTTTGTGGTGCCATTCTCGCCGCTGAGGACAAGAACTTCTTCTCGCATAATGGTGTCGACTATTCGAGCATTCCTCGCGTGTTAGCCAAGCTGAGGTTCAAAAGTCTTCTGGGACGCCTCACTAAGCTGGGGCGGCGCGACGCAGTAAATAGTTCTCCGATTTTCCCGCAAGGCGGATCCACCATCACTCAACAGCTCGTGCGAGGCTATTTTCTTCAAGCCGTGACAGCTCGAGAAAACAGCAACCAGCTCCGGCACACCGGGCTCTTGGCTCGCGGGCTGTCATATCTGATCGGCGCGCGAAGCGTCAACATGGTNNCGGTACGTCAGCTTGGTTTACATGGGAAACGGTCAGTACGGCCTGGCGCGGGCTGCGGATTACTATTTTGGCCGGAGTCTGGCGTCTTTCACTACGGATGATGCGGACAAGGCGGCGTTGCTGGCTGGCGCCATAAAGTCCGCTCGTTACTACGCGCCCACGGGGAGCGAAATCGAGAGGGTCAGGCAACGCCGAAATCAAGTTCTGGGACTCATGGCGGCAAACGGGTCTATTGTTCCAGACTTCATGAGGAGAGCCAAACAGCGTCCGATTGTGGTCGTCCAGAGACCCAAGGACAGGATGCTCCAATCGCCCGCCATAGTTGAGAATGTTCTTGAGGAGCTCAAGACTCGCGACGCCGATCTCAGCGCGAAGGACCTGTTTGAAGGACGCATCCAGGTTTACTCCACGGCGGATGCGCGGGTGCAGCAAATCGTGACCCTGTCGCTGGAACATGGCCTTTTGCTTTTTGAGAAGAGACACCCAAGCGCCAAAGGTTTGATTCAAGGCTCGGTGGTCGTGCTGAAGAACAGCGATGCGAGCATCCTCGCCGAAGCGGGCGGCCGCCAACTCTACAAAGACCGTTCCGCCTCATACACTGACTTGAACCGCGTCACGCAGTCCCTGCGGCAGCCAGGGTCCGCGATGAAGCCCATTGTCTATCTTGCTGCCTTTCAGGCAGGAATGCTGAATCTCGACTCTGTGGTTCCCGACGAACCCATTAGCGTTCCTAATGGAGCAAAGCAGGATGTCAAGTGGATCTCAAACTACGATGGTCAATTCAAGGGCATGATTCCCGCGCGGATGGCGCTGGCCGAATCGAGAAACGCCGTCGCGATTTGGATCGCAGGCGAGATCGGCATTGCCAGCGTCCTCCGGACAGCGCGAAATCTGGGGATAGAGACGCCCTTGCAGCCTTATGTGACGACGGCTTTGGGAGCGTCCGAAGTGAACTTGATGGAGCTGGCTAACGCCTACCGTGCGATGGCATCAGGCATCCTCACCCAGCCGTATGTAATCCAGAGGATCGTGCCCGACCCTCATCAGGTGATGGCCGAAAGCGAACACCCGTCGTACCCGGTTCATGTCGAGGGCTTGGCTCTCTTGCTCATTCAGGAAGGCATGCGCGGTGTCGTGCGCTTGCCCACTGGCACGGCTCACGCACTGGACTCCGGCAGTTTCCCGATACCAGTGATGGGCAAGACGGGAACGACAAATGAATTCCGGGATGCGCTCTTTGTAGGCTCCAGTTACGGCCCCCGAGGAATCACGATCGCTGTGCGCATCGGCTTTGACGACAATCGTTCTCTCGGAGCGGGAGAAACCGGCGGCAGGGTTGCCCTTCCCGTATTCAGAGAAATCGCGCTCAGGGTCTATACCGAAAAACTGGTAGGGCCGGCGCCGCAGTTTCCAGCTGAAATGGAACAGAGCATCAACGAATATCTGCAAGGCGGCCCTGTCAAAACGATCGCCCAGCGATAACCCGAGAGCATATCCTGCTTGCCAACGAGCCCAACGAAGCGGATGTCAACGCCGCGAACGATCGTTCGCTCAAAGGCTGCACGCCGCCAAATACCAAATCTCACCGAGGTGTATTCGTGGGATCTGGGGCACTCCGGGCACCTGATGACACTCTTCGATCACGGGCACTCCCACCGCCGATGCTTCGGATCTTAAACAAAAGATAGAGTCTTTGTCTGCTCTTGCATCTTCCGAACCAGCACGGCTGCATCTTGAGAGTTTATCTCGGAACGTGAGCACTTCTGAACAGACAGTACGGCCCACAAATGTTTTAATCGTAAGTAAAACTGAGCGTGATACATGCGGCGTGGAGGCTGCGAAATTGACGCTCCTATGGTGTCGTTACCTTTCCCGAAGCCGGGCTATCGGAGAGCAGCTTCACTGAGTCACCTCCCGTCCCGGCTTCCTTTGTTGTCATCTCTGCGCGCCGGCGCACGTCCACTTTCCCGCCTGGCTAGCCTTGCTCATCGTGCTAGCTATCATAATCGCGTTGATCGCCTTCAACAGCCATTGGAGGATTTACCCGCACAAGTCTTACCAGAGCGGATCACCTTTGCGCCCGCCCTTGGGCTTCGCACCAGGGTAATGAGCTATTTGGCGATCAGGCCGGCGCGGAGGCTTTCGCGTTGGGGAGGAACGGGACTGGCGGGTTGGGTTCCTTTTTTATATACCCGACAAGAATGATGGCGACAAGTACAAGGACTAATGCGGATCTTGGCGAAGCCCTTCTGAGGAAGACTGATCGGCGGTCACTGTTTTTCCTTCGTATCGAGACTCTTCTTCTTAAACACATTTAACTTGTTCCAAAAGTTTCTTTTCTTCTGGGTCGTAGCTGGCGATACACCGACTTCTGCTTGTTCCGGGGCGCTTGCTTGGTTGACGTCTTGCCCGACGTTTGCTGTTGGGACAGTCAGCTCCGGGCTGGGTGTTGGCTCGGCTGGGTCATGGTTCGATGTCTGCGCTGGTGGAGGTGGTTCGAATACACTGGCTTCCGCGGCGCGCTTCGAACCGTGTTTTTGTGCCGGCTTGGCGAGCGGCGCGGTGGTGCGCAGAGCAGTCTCCTTCCCGAAGACCGTAGTAGAGGTCGCGAAGGCCGGAGGCGGGATATGCAGGGTGTGCAACGGCATGATCGCAGACGGTGCAGGGTGGAATGGGTGGATGGCGGGCGAAGCTACCAACGCCAGGATCAGACCGGTTACGATCGCGAGTCCGATGCCAAGAGCACCCTTGTGGGCCGCTGAAAATCCGGCTTTGACCGATTGCTCAAGCTGAGCAATGGAGTCCAGGAATTCATCGGCCGACTGATAGCGGTGTCGCGGATCTCTGGCCAGGGCACAGCGGGTGATCTTGTCCCATTGCGGTGACAGGCTTGGCTCAAGCTGACTGGGCGGCTGAGGGTCGCCCTCTGAGTCAGTTAGCACCGGCGCAAGCTTTCGGTTTGCTCCAAAGGGTTTTCGTCCGGTGAGAAGCTCATACAGGATGGCTCCGACGGAATAGAGGTCGGATCGCCGGTCTGGGTGAGTGGAGCCCTTCACTTGTTCGGGCGCCAGGTACGGTAGGGCGCCAAGTATCTCTCCGCAATTGGTCAACAGAGAATCGCTGAAAGCCTTCGAGAGTCCGAAATCACTCAGCTTCACTTCGCCGGCCGTGGTGATCATGACATTGGCGGGAGTTATGTCCCGATGCACGACGCCCTGTTGATGCACATAGCGAATCGCTAGCAGGATCTGCTTAATGTATCCGATTCCTCTCTCGAGAGGCAGGCGCCCGGCACTAAGCATGCTTTCGAGCGTCTGCCCATCGATAAACTCCATGAACAGGATCAGCTGATTTTCCGAATGAAGGGCATTATAAAGGACAGCAATATTGGGATGGCTTAAACGGGCTAAGACCCGCAGCTCGCGCTCGAATCTCTTGATCTGGGACTCGGTTGCCAGTTCCGTGGACAGAACCTTCATTGCCTCAGTTCGCTTGCTGAGGCGGTGTTCGACCTTGTACATTGGCCCCATCCCGCCGACATCGAGCAGGCCAATGATTTCGTACTCGCCGAACTTTTGTCCTACATGGAGATCCACGTGAGCATGTCCAAGTCGCCGGACTCCGAGTCCATTGTTAATTACTGTTGGCTGTTACTCAACCCCGCATGGAAATATCCGCGAGCAAGTTCGGGTTTGGCCTCTATCGCGAGCGTCCAGTAAGAGCGTGCTTGATCCTCGCGGCCGATAGCTTTGAGCACATGTCCAAGGTTCAGGAGAGCTTCTGGGAACTCAGGCTTTTGATTCAGTGCCTCACGATAGAGCACTGCTGCTTGCTCGTTCTTACCCAGTTTGTGCGATAGCAGCGCGCTGTTGTAAAGGATTTCCGCGGTCTTCTCGCCAAGGTCTTGCAGGCGCAAGTGATGATCTAGCGCTTCTTGCGCATAATCGCGATCCAAAGCGATCGCCGCCAAGCCTCGCACGGCGTCAACACAACCCGGCTCGCGGTCTATTAACCGAATCAACACGTCCCGAGCGGCATCGTGCTGGTTGAGCTTCCAGAGAGCCATCGCCAAATTGAGCTCGGCCTCGCGCCAGTTTTTGCGTTTTTCCACACACGATTCGAAGGCGGCGCTGCTCCGAGCGTAGTCTCCGCGCCTCAGCTGCAAATAGCCGAGACGAAACTCGGCCTCGACAAATTCCGGATGGTGAGAGACGATTCTTGCGTAAATCTTCTCAGCGTCGTCGACGTCGCCTTGCTGCTCGCGGACCCACGCTAGTTGATATTGCAGGTCGCTCCGCTGGGGCGCTTGTTCCACCGCGCGCTCGAACGCGACGCGAGCACTCGTCAGATCTCCGATTTCCAAGTACACAGCACCCAGTTGAATGTGAGCGTCGGCCGACTCCGGCCGTATCGCCCGCGCCCGAACATAGGACTGAATGGCGTCGTTGAAATTGCCTTGCCGCTGACAGGCGAGCCCAAGATTAAACCAATGTTCGAATTCCTTCGGAGCGATTTGGGTGAGCTTCGCACAGAGACGTTGAGCTTGATCGACATCGTTGCGGGCAAAGGCCGCCGCCGCCAGACTTTCGAGGGCCACCTGATGATCGGGGCGCTGCGACAAAAGCTGCTCGGCGTATTTCCGAACCGTATCGTAGTCTCTCTTTTGCAGGCCCAGACTGATCAAGTTCAGGAGAGCAGGCTCAAAATCGGGCGACATCTGGAGTATCTTTTCGTAAAGCGCCTTTGCTTCATCGAAGCGGAGGAGCAACTGGAGCGATACTGCTTTGCCAAACAGGGCCGGTTGATAGGACGGATCGGACCCGAGGCATTCTTCGAAGATCTTCATCGCTTCCGGGTATTCCTTTTGGTTCAGCGTGCAGACGCCGATGGACGTTTTCGCCTCGATCCAGTTTGGATTCTCCGACAAGGCGCGTTTAAAATGCGGAATGGCTTCTTGGGTGCGTCCAAGATTCTGCAAAGCAATGCCGCTATTAAAGGAGATTTGCGCGTCGCCGGGCCCGGTCTCCAAAGCCTTGGAATAGTTTTCCCAGGCTTCGTCGAAGTGGCCTAATTCCAATTGGAGGTAACCGCGGGCCGAGAATAGCTCGGCACTCCGGTTGCCGCTGTCTAGCGCAATCCCCAAGTCGCTTAACGCATTCTCGGATTGACCAGCCAGGTGGTGTGTGACGGCCTTGGCGAGCGCACTGGATATGTCCTTGGCGTTCTGCATTTCGTTGGCCGTAACGACCTCTTCCTTCATCATTCGGTTTCTCCTCTCACAGTCCGGCAATTACGCCGAGTAGCTTTTCCCTTAGATCATCGGCGGAATCATGCTAGTACTTCAGGGTTATAGTGCCAACACTTCCAACGATTCGCTTACTTCGCTCGCCGGAGCAAGCCGCAGAGTGTGAACAACCCGTCCTCCTTCGCGCAGCCTGGGTGCGCACCAATAGCGGCGTGTATACGAATTGGTGCTTCCGCTCCAGATCAATAGGCCTTCCGGTAGCGCGATGCCAGGTAACGGCGTCTTGGGAGACATAGGCAAGGGCAGCATTTCGGATAACGCGGCTTCGGGAATCGGCTCTGTTTCCACAGACGGGTTGCCGCCTCTCAAGGGTTTGTCCAGCCCTGGCAAGAACGGCGCGATTGCTTCCCGCATCTCAACGGGCGCTAACAAAGTGCGCGCGCCCTCGAGGGAGGGTTGAAGCTCAAAGGGTATCTCTGCTGATTCTTGAAGAAATCGGCTGGCGGGGAGAGCCGCGTCCACGCACGTATTCCATGGCGCGATCGACCTTGGATTCGGTAAACGAACCGCAGCCGCCGATTCCGGCATGGGCATCGCAAAATGGAAGCCGTCAAGCGACTCCCATAAAACTGTCAGCGAATGCCAAGGCCGCGGCGAGGGCAAGGCCAGCTCGCGTAAACCCTGCTTCGGCCGAATCGCCTTAGAACCTCCCGCTTGTGCTCGCCACACCAGGCGCGATGGTTTACTTGACAGGGGCTGGGACGGCTGCAGTGCCGCAGCCCGCCACGCTTCTGTCTGCGCATGTGGCTCGCAAGTCAAAGGCGGCGGCACGGGAAGCGTCGCATCCAGCAAACGGCCGTTTCGATCCTTCCGCCCCGCTGCGCAGGCGAACTCGATCCCGCCCATTCCGCCGGTGCGAGGCCCGCAGGCGTTGCCGGGTTTGGCGTAACAGGGAGGCGCGGAAATGTGCTGCTTCGGAACGAAGGGCGCAATCTCGACCCGTTCGGTATGCAGCTCAGCGGGCGCAACCAGAAACGCAAACAGCTCACCTTCCGGCTGCCCGGTTTTCCGCCTGAAATCGGCTGCCGCAATAAATTCAAAGACGGAGGAACGGGGCGCGAAAGGTTGAATTTGATTACATTCGTGGCCTGACTGAGACACCGGAACCAGCCATATGGCCACGGCTGGGCAAATTTTCGTCGGATCGCTCGCTGGAATGGTCGTAGGCAGCATAGGGTACTAGGCCGGCGTTGCTCCTTAGGTCCTACATCGGTAGGGTGAGCGCTTTCCTGTAGAACCCTAGGGGCTGCGGTCATAGCGGCAGCGCTTACGCGGCTAAGGTTTCTCTCCTATATCGAAAGGTCCGCCGAGCAGACGATCTAAAGTGAGTCAGCGAATCATCTCAAAATCTTAGTCGGCGATCGGGTGCCGTGGAACTTCCCGGTCGGCAAAACTGAGGGCTCGGCTCGATCCACATGCAAGAACGGCGGAACATCTGATGGAGTGCTTGTATTGCGGGACAACCTTAGGGCTCTTATCACGGGGCGAATTCTGTAATAAGAAACACCGCGAACAATGGCGTGAGCAGCAAGCCGAATTGTCTATGCAGCGCCTCACAGAGGCCTTCGGTTATGACAAGACTGCAAGAGATACCGTTCCTCCTCCGGTGCTATTCGCGCATCGCAATTCGCGCGAGGCAATAAATCCTCCAGTCACCCCCGCAATCCCAGACGCCTCCGAAAAACGAGGTGTTTTCTACTACGGCTCAGATTTCGACCGCCAAGCGCCGCCAGCCGCGGGCTTCATCTCGACAATCGGCGTTAACAAGGATTTGCATCTTCCTGTTTTCAACCGGCGTCCGGCGCTGTCAGAGAAGGGGCGCAACGACGGTTTCGACTCGAACCTAATCAACAGAGTAGTTCGAACCCCAGATGCGCGATACGAGCGGATACGGTTCATTCCGGCGCTGAGCATCTCCTCAACCGAGGGATGCCAAGCACGGCTATTTGGCCATTCGGCTCCCACGCCATCTCTGAATTTGCCATACGGTCAGCACCTGGACAAGGTTCGACAAGTCCAGCTAAGGAGCCTCGCAACTCTCACCTGTGCCGAACCTGGCCAGCCGGTTCAGGCCTGTGCATTACAACCAGAGGCTTCGCAACTAACCCTGTACAGTGGGCTGCGGGCGGCCTATGCAGTCCAGCCAACGCTCCTGCTTCAGCGTGAGACACTGCCAGCTCCTGTGACCGTGCCTTCGAAAACCATCCCGGCGAGCTTGCCGAGCTTGGCGCTTGGAGCTGCACTCGAGCCGTTACATTCGCCGGCACCCAGCAGTTTCCAAGCGCTGCCCGCTTGCCAGATCCTACCGGGTCAGTTTACGCCGCTACAGTTTCAAGCTTGTAAAGTCGCGCACCCTGTGCTCCACCCCTGCGAACTAGAGCCGCGACCCTGGCAAGCGAGGGTGCCCACTGCGGCCGTTGGATCGTACGAAGTGCGGCCGGTGCATTTGCGTACGCGTGAGGTCGAAAGTCGCTCCACCCGCACGCAGAGTCCGAAAATTGGTCAGGCGAGCCTGCCGCAGTCCGCCGCCACACAGCCGGTTGGGTACACTCAGGCGCCACAAGCCTTCGCTCTCACGGTAGGGCGCACCAATCCAGCGCCGCGCAATTGCGGCTCCTACGCATTGGCACCGGAGCGGATTGTATCAACCCGAGCGACATCCCTAGTTGCGTCAGGCGCAGGTATGCCGCAGCAGCCGCTCGCACAGCAACTCCAGCCGAGACAGTTTGGTGGGTTTGCAGGCTGTCGAGTGCCCGTCACTCCGGTCGAAGGTTTCGCGCGAAATCGAGAGAAGCCGACGGCCCTTCAGAGCGCGGGCAAACGAAGTTCTGAAGTGAGCCTGACGGCGCTGTGTAGGCGCGAGATGCCAGAGCAGACCGCGCCATTAATCCCGTACCCGAAGATTCGCCCGGCGAGTTTGCCTCGTCCAGAAGTCTCGCGGCCGCAGCATTCCAGCGCCCAGCCGCGAGGCGTGGCAATTTCGATCGGGCGTCTAAGTTCCAGGCTGTTCGATTGCGCGGACCGCGCGCTAGCGATCAACCAGAGCATACCAGTCAAGACGGAGCCTACAACTCTACCGCGCATCGCCTCCGAACGACCCATCGCCTCGCCGCGCCAGAAGGTCCGGGGGACAGTATTACCGGTCCAGTCGAGACAGCGAGAATTTCAGGTGTTTCGACTTTCCGCCGCCGCGATTCAGGTCTTGCCGGTAAAGGCGGAAAATAAGGTGTGCCGCGCATCCGAACTCAGCTACGAAGTGCGGCCATTGGCCCTCCTCCGACGGACCGCGGACCGCCAGCCAGTGGATGCATGGGTTCTGAAGATCCCCCTGACCCGCTTGGTAGGCCCGATCAACGGGGGTTCGCACGTGACTGCGGCGACGCGAACATCCCAGGCGGCACCCGTTTCGCTGGTACGGTTGAGTCTGACCCTGCCCAATTGCACCTTTCAAGCAGTGGCGACCAGACCGAGTACACCGGCTCATGCCAAAACGACGACGCAACCCTACGCTAGTTCGCCGCCCAGCCTCCAGGCCGGCGCGGCGCAAGTCCAGCGAAGAAAGCTAGATTTTAGGCCTTCTCAAGTCTTCACTACTACCCGAACGACGCAGATCGTCGCGTCCAGGCCAGAGAAGCTGGAAACCAAGGAATACGCTGCATCGAGCCAGCTCCGACAACCGCGGCGCATCGCGTTACGCAGTCAAAGGGCGACGCGCAAGCCGGTATTTGCCTGGCATATTACATCTAACCCGATCTTGGCGCGCCCAACCACTCCGCCTCTGCCATCGGCCGTGCAGATCCGAGCACGGCAAGCGTTCGGAATCACTAGCGGGCGGACGGCGCCGGTGCTACCTAACTGTAGCTTCCATGCGCTAGCCATCCGTTTTGGCGCATCACCCATGGACTCGCAAATCCGGACTACCCAGCAGCTAGGCTCCGGCCAGACTGTGGCGATTCGTATCTATGCCAGAGATCTTCGCCTGACGTCCGTAGCCTCAATGTTATTCGACTCGCCTGTTTTTCTGGGAGGCGAGCTAAGCTCACAGCGGCCGAAATTCGTAGCCAAAGGCTTCGACTTTAATTACAAGATTGGTGTTCCATCTCGACGGCTGCCATCTTGGGATCCCGAGCGGACGCCATGCCTCCAATTTGCCGCCAATCCGAACAGTGCGAAGGTCGCTCTGGTTGGATCTTCCCGCGTGGCTCGCACCGCCACTTGGGCTCTGCCTGGAACAAGACTGCATTTACAGTTGCGTGCCAGCGAGACCGCAGCAGCGGTGTGCCGTTCCACTGGAACCAAGCCGGGTGGCGCCAAGGGCGACCTGAAGTGGGTGGCCCACAAAATACCCTGGGTGCCGATGCCATGAGACACCCAAGTTCTATCCATAAAGTACAAGTAGGAATAGTCCGATACTCTAAGGGGCTACTATGAAACTGACTCGAAGACAAAAAGACTCAACTCCCGTGGAAAACCATTCAGAGCTGGTGAATGGCGCAACGATTCCATTGGCTCAGGCGCTCGCCGATCATTTAAACGGAAATATCGAAGGCGCGCTGGCCAAGCTCAATTCCCTAGACGGCGAAGACGGCAACATCGCCGATGTGGTTGCCGCCAAGGCGCATCTACTGTTGCGTGCCAACCGCTTCGAGGAAGCGCAGAGACAATTCGCGCGGCTGCTCTCCATCAAGCCGTCGCTCGAAGCTGCTCACTATCATTCGGGATTTTGTCTGTACCAGCTCGGTCAGTATGAAGCGGCCCTGGGTGCGTTCGAGGAAAGCCGCAAGCTGGCGCCAGGCGGGGCCGACACGCAGATAGCGCTAGGGAATTGTTTGTTGAACCTCAATCGCCCTGGGGACGCCGCGTCCACATTTGAGAAGTGTCTTGCGGAGCATCCCGATAACGAAAGCGCCATGGTGGGTAAAGCGGTCGCGCTCCAAATGGTCGGCGATATCGAGGCGGCTTCGCGTGTGTCCGGCCAGCTTCTGGAACGAAGTTCGCCTTCCGCAGAATGCCTGGCAAACTTGACCTTGTTGGGCCTGCAGAATTCGGATTTCGATTTGGTTCGAGCGGCCGCCGACCGTCTTCTCAAGTTGGACCCCAATTCGGAGATCGCCCTCCAGGGACTCGGCGCTGCCGGCCTGGCGGTGGAAGAGTTTAAGGTTGCAGCGCAGTATTACGAAAAGCTGGTCGAACTGCATCCCACGAATTACGATTATTGGTTAAACCTGGGCGTTGCGCGGCACCGCGTTGGAAATCATGACGGCGCCACCGAAAGCTATCAAAAGGCGTTGCAGGTTCGTCCCGAGGGCACTTCGGCCTACGTAAACCTGGGACTTCTCTACCAGGAGCGGGGTGACGCCGCGCAGGCGGCCAATGCATTGGAGCAAGCTCATCGGATTGCTCCGGAGCGCGATGACATTCGATATGAGGCCGCCATCGCTCTCGACGACTGCGGTGAAACCGAGAAAGCCGCCGACATGTACAGGGCGCTGCTGGAAACGAACGAGAACATGACGGGCGCCTGGTTCCGCCTGGGCGCGATGTACCTAAGATCAGGCGAGTTCAATGCAGCAGTGCTCTGTTTTGAGAAGTGTGTACAGTTACGCCCCGATTGGATCGAAGCCGAAATTAACCTCGCCATCGCCTATGGAAAACACGGTCAAAAGGAACAGGCGGAACGCGTGCTTCAGAACACACTGACCCACGAACCTGATAGCGTGGAACTGATCCGCATGCTTGCGGCGCTCTCGCTCGAACAGAATCAATTCAAAACCGCGATTCGATACCACCTCCGGCTTCTCGAACTAGGGGATCAATCGGCTGAGGTACGGCACAATCTGGGCGTTCTTTATCAAAATCAGGGGGAAAGTGCGAAGGCCGAATCGGAATACAGGGATGCCCTGGCGCTCAAACCAGACTTTCCGGAAGCCCTCTTGAACTTGGGAAACGTGCTCAACGCCACAGGCCGAAAGGACGCGGCGCGAGATCATTGGGTGCGCGCGCTGCAACTGAAACCAGAACTGGCGATTGGTTACTACTTGGCGTAAATTATTGCACTTTGTGGTGCAAGCAACTGGATGAGCGACCTGTGCGCACGGCTCTCCTTGGTAATTTCAGGACGAAGTCGGGCCGGGCATGCGTGCCGCATCGCAGCATCGCGCCGCGTACGGTCGTGCGGTTCCAACTTGGCACCTCAAGCTTTGGGCCTGCGGACATCGATGGCCGTCTGTTTGGCGACCGTTTGCTATCGTTCTTGGCTTAAAGTCTACAACTCGGCTAAAGGCCTTAAATCAAGGAACGCGCTTACTTATCTAACACCGTCGATTCCACTGTAGATTCCAAGGATTACACCTTCCACTCAATTACGTCGATAGCTACTCCGTGGGCCTATCGACCACAGCCAGGGTCTACATCGGGGGCGTCATCTGCGCCGGGCTGAGTATCTTGCTCGGAGCGAACCTCCACTGGGCTTCCACCGATTATGCTCGCTTTCTCGCCTATTTTCTTCTAACCGCGGTCGCATCCGGCATGAAGGTCGGGCTGCCCGGCATCACCGGGACGATATCAGTGAGCTTTGTCCTGGTGCTGTCCTGCGTTATCCAGTTCTCCTTGGGTGAGGTGGTGGATATTGCAGTGATTTCCGCTCTGGTCCAGTGCTTGTGGAAGGCGAAAGAGCGGCCCCGGCTCATCCATCTCTCATTCAACACCAGCGTGATGGTCTTAAGCACCGCGATGGCGTACGCGGCGTACCATGTTTGCCGGCCTCGCTTCGGCCTGGTCATCTCCATCGCCTCCGCCACTTGTGCTTATTTCCTTAGCAACACCACCTCGGTCGCGGGCGGGATTGCTTTAATGGAGCATAAGCCGCTGATCGCGACTTGGAAAAACTTCTATCTCTGGTCGTTTCCTTACTACCTGCTAGGCGCCTCAATCGCGGCTTCGATCAATTATGTGACGAAGTTCAATTGGGAGATCGCTCTCGCCGTCCTGCCGATGATCTTCATCATCTATCGTTCTCATACTCTGCACGTTAGGCAGCTGGAACAGGAGAAACGGAACGCGGAGACAATGGCCGCGCTCCATCTGCGCACCATTGAGACACTTGCGCTTGCGATCGAAGCAAAGGATCAGACTACCGCCGATCATCTGAAGCGGGTTCAGATCTATTCCAGAGAGCTCTCCCAGGAATTGGGTTTGTTGGAAGACGAGAAGCTGGCGCTGCAGGCTGCATCGATTCTCCATGATGTGGGAAAAATTGCGGTTCCAGACTACATCATTTCGAAACCGGGACGGCTTAGCCCGGACGAGTTCGAGAAAATGAAGATTCATCCGATCGTTGGCGCCGAGATCGTCGATTTCATCGAATTCCCTTATCCGGTGGCGGCCATCGTACGAGCCCACCATGAGAAGTGGGATGGATCTGGATATCCCTTCGGCTTACGCGGCGATCAGATTCCCATTGGAGCTAGGATACTCTCGGTGGTGGACTGCTTCGACGCTCTGGCGTCGGACCGTCAGTACCGCAAAGCGCTGCCACTGGGACAAGCCATGGCGGTGGTCACCCATGAAGCCGGAAAGAGCTTCGATCCACAGATCGTCGAATTGCTGGGCCGGCGCTACAAGGAAATTGAGGAGTTAGCCCAAGCCAAGCCATCACGCGTTCAACCGAAGCTATCGCTGGATGTGAAGGTGGTGCGGGGTAGCTCGCCCGATGCGGGCTTTGAGTCCGCCGCTTCACGGAAGGAGGCGAATTCATTAAATCGTCAGGCCGGCTGGGACGGTAATCGTGTCAAGGTAAACGCCTTCGATGAAGTTATAGGCACGCTGGGGATATCACTTAGCGTGACGGAAACACTCGGCGTCCTGTGCTCTCGCATGAGCACGCTGGTCTCGGCTGATGCCGTTTCGATATACCTACTGGAGGGCGGCACACTTGTTCCCAAATATGTCCACGGCGAAAATTTCAAACTCTTGACATCCTTGCGCATCGGCTTGGGCGAAGGAGTCACCGGCTGGGTTGCGGAGAACCACAAGGCCATTCTGAACGGAAACCCGGCGGTAGAACCCGGCTATTGTGCCGGCCCGTCCAGCACGCTCAATTCAGTGCTCGCCGTTCCACTACAGACCAGTTCGGGAACCATCGGCGTGCTGGCTCTGTACCGGACAGAGAAAGACGCGTTTTCTCGCGACAACCTGGAGGACTTAATGGCGGTGAGCGATAAAATCTCGCTCGCAGTTGAGACTTCCTTAGAGCAGGAACCCAGCAAGACCTTTACCAACGTGGATGAGCTCACAGGTTTACCGGATACCAGGGCGCTGTTTTCAAATATCTCGGCAGAAATAGCGAAGCGGCGGGGCACCACTTCTACTCTGACGGTCTTGCTGTGCGGTCTGGAGGGAGTCGCCGACGTTCACGAATCCTTCGGGCGAGAAGCGGCGGAGAAGACGCTTCAGTTCGTGACGCGGCGTTTTCGCGAGAGGTGCCGGGAAGTCGATTACCTCGCCTGGCGGGGCGGAGATGATTTTGTGTTCGTGCTTCCTGGCTTGCCGGCAGAGGCAGTCGCTGGGCGGATCAGCACGCTGACGCATCTAATCCGCGAAGCGGGTCTGGAGCTCTGGGCCGCCGACCTTTTATCACTCAGCGCGGGAGCAGTCACTTTTCCCTTAAACGGCGATACACCTGAGACCCTGATCACGGAAGCCGAAAAACGAATGTTTGCCGCCAGACGATCAAAAGTCCAGAGCGAGGCTAGCTCAGCATCCGAGAATCTCGTACGCTTGACGGAATCACCCAAGCAGCAAGATGGCCGGCCACTGGAAGGGATTATCTCCCTTCGCGATGCAGTGAGCCGGCCAAAGCTCCTGGAAGACCCTGTGGAGACGAGTGCGCGTAACCCTCTTCCGTAACATTAGTTAGCGTAATGGTATACGCTCGGGTATGCGACGGCAACCCGCCATCACTCGCCTGACTGAGGAAGACGGCAGCACTTTTCCGGAGTGGGCCCGCCCTCGATTGCCCCCATTGGACGCTCCCTTTTGAACGAAGTTAACAGGACGCGAAAACGGCAACACATGGCCAGTCTTGCGGATAGAAGTGTAGTTTCGCCGTCGTCGGATGCTGTCAACAACAAGGCGCATGGCCGACAGCACTCACCGCTCTCCGGTCTGCTGTATTGCGCTGCATGTGGCTACGACCCGGCACGGGCGGCGCTACAAGTATTACTCTTGCCAAGCTGCACGACCAAAAGAAGCGAAACCGTGCTCACAAAATCCCGCCAGCGCCAGGGACCTAGAGACTTCAACTACTCCTGAATCTGGAACCGGCATTCAGCGTTTGCTAGAAGTGACCCCGTGTGCTTTCCAAACTGACCCAGGCGGTCTGCGCTGAGTCTCAAAAGCCTGCTTCCAGTATCCGAGTAGGGTCGCAAACAATCCGCGGCGCGATCGGTAAACTGCTGGGCGACCAGGCAGGAGTTTCCAGAAGCGTGTTTGTCGGTACCGAAGAGTCCGATTCTGGCTCGCGTCCGCCAAGTTCACTTTCCGTATAACGCGTTATACAGTCCTTGAGCCTTGGTTTGGAGTAGAATCGTTCAAACTCGATGTCTTTGGCCGCAGGCTCGAAACTCGGTCCTTACGAAATCATTGCGCCTCTCGGGGCTGGCGGGATGGGCGAGGTGTATCGCGCACGCGACACCAAGCCGGAACGCGACGTAGCGATTAAGGTGCTCCCCGCTGGTTTCGCCAGCGATCCCGACCGGGTCCGCCGGTTTGAACAAGAAGGGCGCGGCGGCGGCCCGCTGAGCCGGTGATGGTCTACGTGGATAAGCTGCTGGTGAAAAAGAAGAAATGAGACCCCTCGACGGAATCACGGTATTGGATCTTAGCCGGCTGCTTCCAGGCGGGGCGGCCACGATGTTGCTGGCCAATTTCGGCGCGGACGTGATCAAGATCGAGGAGCCGGGGACCGGCGATTACGGGCGGGCGATGCCGCCATTTCTCGACGGAGAGGGCGCCGTCTTTGCTTTGGTGAACCGCGGAAAAAAGAGCGTGGCTTTGGATCTGAAGGATGCGCGGGGGAAGGCCGCGTTTCTGGACCTGGTTTCGCGCGCCGATGTTGTGGTGGAGAGCTTCCGCCCCGGAGTGATGGCGCGGCTGGGCCTGGATTATCAAATCCTCCGGGTACGCAATGAGCGGCTGATTTACATCGCGATTACCGGGTACGGCCAAGATGGACCATATAAAGAGATGGCGGGGCACGATGTCAATTACATGGCGCTCGGCGGGGCGATCGATATCACGGGGCCGGAGGGCGGGCCGCCGGCGATTCCCGGCGTGCAGGTTGCCGACCTGTCGGGTGGTGCTCTGCAAGCGGTGATCGGTGTGCTGTTGGCTCTGGCGGCGCGATCCCGGACCGGGCAGGGGCAGATGGTGGATGTCGCGATGCTGGATGGCGTGGCTTGGCTGTTACCGGCCGCGTTAGCGTTCTACCAGGGCACAGGAGTGATACCGGAGCGCGGCGCGAGCGTGCTGACCGGGCGTTACGCTTGCTACCACCTGTACCGGTGCGCGGACGGGCGATGGATCTCGGTTGGGGCACTCGAAGCGAAGTTCTGGGCGGCGCTGTGCCGGGCACTCGCCTGCGAACAGTTCATACCCGACCAATTCGCTGAGGGCAAGCGGCGGATCGAGATTATCGAGGCGCTGTCGGGACTATTCGAATCCCGCTCCGCCGAGGAATGGTTCGTTCACTTGAAACCGTTCGATGCTTGCGTGGCGCCTGTACGAAACGTGTCCGAAGTGATGCGCGACTTCGACCTCGGCAAGGGCGAGAGCGTCGTCGTGCCAAGACTGAGCGCCACGCCGGGACACTTGGGCGGCCGGCCGCCGCGCCTAGGCGAACACACCGACGAACAACTGGGACGCCTATGAATGCAAAACTGACTGAAACGACCCCGACGCCGTTTCCCGGCTTCACCGAAGAGCACGAGATGATCCGGCAGACGGTGCAGCGGTTCTGCCAGGAGGAAATCGCGCCGCATGCCGAGCGGTGGGATGAAGAGGGGGAGTTCCCGCGTGAGCTGTTTCGAAAGGCCGGCGCTCTAGGACTCTTCGGAATCCGGGTAGATCCGAAGTGGGGCGGTAGCGGACTCGATTGGTGGGCCACGGCGGCCTACCTCGAAGCCATGCGTTACTCCGAAAGCGGGAGTGTCAGCATGGCATTCATGGTCCAATCCGACATAACCATTCCCGTAATCGAAGAGCTTGGCACGGAAAAACAAAAGTGGGAGTTCCTGCCGCCGGCGATTCGTGGCGACTGGATTGCCGCTCTTGCCATCAGTGAACCCGGTGGTGGTTCGGACGTTGCGGCGATGAAAACCCGCGCGCGAATCGACGGTGACACGCTCGTCATTTCGGGTCAGAAGTTGTGGATCACCAATGGCTGCCGCGCCGATTTTATCGTGCTCGGCGTTCGGACTGGAGAGGAGGGCCACAAAGGCATCTCGCTCGTGCTGGTCCCCGCCAAGACCGAAGGGTTTTCAGTAGGACAGAAGCTCCGCAAGATTGGCAATCTGGCGTCGGACACGGCCGAGCTGTTCTTTGATGAATGCCGTGTCGACCGGCGCTTCGTGCTCGGCGAACTGAACAAAGGCTTCTACTACATCATGCACAACTTCCAGGGCGAGCGGCTTGCTGCCGCGATCGGCGCCCTGGCGTCGATGGATTATGCCGTCCGCAAGGCCCTTGAATACGGTGCCGGGCGGGAAGCCTTCGGCACTCCCGTGCGAAAGTACCAGGTCTGGCGTCACCGCTTCGCCGAGCACCTGACCGGCATTGAAGCCGGGCGGTGGCTGGTTTACCGCGCGCTCGACCTCATGAATCGCGGCCAGCGCGCCGTCAAGGAAATCAGCATGGCGAAGCTATACACGTCCGATCTTTCTCAAAGAGTGATTTATGACTGCATGCAGATCTTCGGCGGCTTCGGCTATACCACCGAATACGCGATTGGCCGCATGTGGCGCGACCTCCGCCTCAACACGATCGGCGCTGGGACCTCCGAAATCATGAAAGAGATCATCGCCAAAGAAGAAAAAATCTAAACTTCCGTGAGGCGCATTCCGCATGTTTGGAACGATGCAAGATTATCCGTTGACCCTCGTGCCGATTCTTGAGCAGGGCGCGAAGATCCACGGTTCGAGCGAGGTGGCAACCTGGACGGGTGACGGCGTCCGCCGCGCCAGCTTCTGTGAGGTGGCTGCCCGCGCGAGGCAACTGGCGTCGGCGCTTCGACGAATCGGGATTCGCGCTGGCGACCGTGTGGGGACCCTCGGCTGGAATACGCAGCAGCATCTGGAGGCATACTTTGCCGTACCCTGCATGGGCGCCGTACTGCACACGCTGAACCTCCGGCTCTTTCCCGAGCAGTTAAGCTATATCATCAATCACGCCGGCGACCGCGTCGTGATTGTCGACGGATCTTTGACGCCGCTTCTTGCCAAAATAGCGAAGGATTTGAAAACGGTGGAATCTTACATCGTGATCGGCCGCGAAGAAGGGTTGCCGGGCGAAATCCTGAGCTATGAGGAGCTGCTGGCGGCCGAGCGGTCCGAGTACGACTGGCCCGTGCTTGACGAGCGGTCGGCAGCCGCCATGTGTTACACCACGGGTACGACGGGCGATCCGAAAGGCGTGGCGTACAGCCATCGGTCAACGTACCTGCATACCCTCGGGATGTGCGAGCCGTGGGCGGCCGGGCTGACTGATCGCGAACGCATTCTTGTTATCGTTCCGATGTTTCACGCGAACGCCTGGGGGTTGCCATACGCCGGATGGATGGCCGGCTCCGACCTCCTGATGCCCGGGCCCTTCCTTCAAGCGGAGCCGGTATGCCGCATGATCCAAACCTGCCGACCGACCATAGCCGGCGCGGTGCCGACGGTCTGGGCCGCCGCACTCCACCACGCGTCTACAAAGCCAGTGGACTTTTCTTCCCTCCGTATGGTGTTATGCGGCGGGAGTGCCGTGCCGCGCAGTCTGACGGAGCAGTTCCTTGAGAAGTATGGCGTCAAAATCGTGCAGGCGTGGGGCATGACGGAGACCAGCCCGCTCGCGGCCGTGGCGCATCCGCCCAGGGATTGTCCGGCGGGCGAGGAGATCAACTGGATCACGAAGACCGGCAGGTTGGTGCCCGGAGTGGAAGTGCGGCTGTGCGTTGGCGAACAGGTTCTCGAGTGGGATGGCGAGTCGATCGGCGAGATCGAAGTGCGCGGACCCTGGGTGACGGCGTCGTATTACGGCGACCCGACACCCGACAAATTTCACGACGGCTGGCTGCGAACGGGCGATGTCGGCACGGTGGACGAGCGCGGATACATCCATCTCACCGACCGGTCCAAGGACGTCATCAAATCTGGCGGCGAGTGGATCTCCTCGGTGGAGTTGGAAGGCGTGATTATCGGCCACCCGGACGTGTTGGAGGCGGCCGTGATCGGTGTTCCCGACGAGCGTTGGGACGAGCGTCCACTCGCGTGCGTCGTGCTTAAGCCCGGTGTCAAAACGACGATTGACGACCTGCGCGCGCATCTGAGCGAGCGAGTCGCCAAATGGTGGATCCCGGAGAGGTGGGCGTTCCTCGATGAGGTGCCCAAGACCAGCGTTGGCAAGTTCGACAAGAAGGTGTTGCGGGCGCGTCACGCAAAGGGGGAGATCGAGGTGAAATACAACCGGTGAATCACGAAGTTTATACTCATGATGTGCCCTACGAGCAGATCGCCTACGAGGTTTCAAACCAGGTCGCCACGGTTACGCTGAATCGGCCCGATAAGCTGAACGCCTGGACCGAGACGATGGAAAAGGAAGTGACCGAGGCGATTCGAGCGGCGTCCTCCGACGATCAGGTGCGCGTCATTATTCTTACCGGGGCCGGTAAGGGTTTTTGCGCTGGAGCGGACATGTCGCTACTTTCCGCGATCTCGCAGGAGTCCTCGCCGCGCTCTGAATTTCTATTCGACATGAAAGTCGAAGGCGCTGTACGGGCGGATTTTCAGAAAAAGCATGCGTGGCTGCTGACAGTGCCAAAGCCCATCATTGCGGCGATCAACGGACCCGCCGTCGGGCTCGGTTTCGTCGTGCCGCTGTACTGCGATTTCCGGTTCGCATCGGAGAAAGCCCGCTTTTCGGTAATTTTTTCGAAGCGCGGCTTGGTGGCCGAGTATGGACTGGCATGGATGCTGCCCAGACTGGTAGGCGTCGGCAACGCGATCGAGCTGATGTACACCTCGAAGCTCTTCGACGCGCGGGAGGCGCTGCGAATCGGCCTGGTGAGCCGCGTTCTGCCGGAAGAGAATTTTCTGGGAGCGGTGCAGGAGTTCGCGCGAGAACTGGCTTCGACCGTATCGCCACGATCGTTACGCGTGATGAAGCAGCAGATCTACACCGGTCTCTTGCAGAACCTGGGCGAGGCTTTCGACCTTGCGATTGAAGAGATGAAAGGCAGTTTCGGAACTGAGGATTTCAAGGAAGGCGTAGCCCATTTCCTGGAAAAACGCCCGTCCGCGTTCACCGGCCAGTAGATTACTGAGCACATCGACTCAGAAGTTGAACTAATTCAGACATTCGATGATCGTAGCCGTCGCCATGCCGAACCCAATGCACATCGATTGCAGACCGTAGCGCCCGCCGGTGCGTTCGAGAATATTCACCAGTTTGGTCATCAACACCGCGCCCGTCGCGCCCAGCGGATGCCCATGTGCGATCGCGCCGCCTTGAATGTTCACACGGTCCATGGACGGCCGGATGTCGCGCGCCCACGCCAGCGGAACAGCCGCGAAGGCCTCGTTGATCTCGAAGGCGTCGATGTCTTCCACCTGCAGTCCCGCCATCGCGAGAGCTTTTTGAGTCGCTGGGATCGGACCCGTCAGCATCAACTCCGGATCGCTGCCGACCACGGCTCTCGCAACAATTCGCGCTCGCTTCCGCCATCCGAGCTCATCGGCTTTACGGCCGCTCGCCAACAGCACAGCCGCCGCGCCGTCTGAAATCTGGCTCGAATTCGCGGCAGTGACGACGCCGTCGGGCCGGAAGACCGGCTTCAGCGCACGCATTTTCGCAAGGTCGGGATTCCAGCGCACCCCTTCATCGGATTCCAGGGCGTGTATCGGGAAAATCTCGCATCGGGTCCAGCCATTACGTTGAGCGGCGGCTGCCCGGCAATGGCTCTCGGCGGCGAACTCGTCCAACTCTTCGCGTCCGACGCCCCACTTGGCGGCGATCATTTCGGCGGAAACGCCCTGGTGCAGCAGTTGGCACGGAAAGTCGGCGCGAAACTCGTCGGTGATCCCGCTGTCCGAGCCCATCGGAACCCGGCTCATCGATTCGACGCCGCAACCGATCGCCGTCTCCATATCGCCCGCCGCAATCGCTTGCGCCGCGAAATGGATGGCTTGCTGGCCGGAGCCGCAGAACCGGTTCAGTTGCAGTGCCGGCACCTCCACCGGGAAGCCGGCTTTCAGGCCCGCCAGGCGGCCGATGTTGGTCCCCTGTTCGCCCTGCGCCGTGACGCAACCCGTGACGATATCTTCCACCTGGCCCTTGTCTACGCGCGCATGCACCATCAGGGCTTCGAGCGTTTGCGCGAGCAGATCGACCGGATGCACATGGTGCAGCGCCCCATCGGGCCTTCCACGTCCGATCGGAGTTCTAATGGCGTCTACGATGAAAACGTCGCTCATAGCAATTGGCGACCTCCGTGCCCTAAACCAGCTTACCGGAAGAATTGCGCCAGTACCTCATCCGGAGAGTTAGCTAGAGCTTGATGAACTGAAGCGAATGTCGCTTCGCTCTGCTGTGGATGACCCACCTGAACCAACTTGGGTCGGCTGTTCGGCTCGGTCCCTCGCCACCGTTTTACACGCCTCCTCAATTTGACGGCATTCTCTTCAAGGGTAGACGCTCGCGAGCCGCTGAAGGACGACTGCAGCGGCAAGCGCCACGGATATTCTCGAACGCGCGATTCAAATTATCACCCGCGCCGCAAAGCAGATGAAAATTCGGCCGTAAGCTGCGCAATCGCCTCCGTAAGCTGCGCAATCGCCTAAGGTGTGAAATTATAGAGGGATGGCGGACAGCATTGCGTTACCGGCGCGTGCGGAGCCACGCGCCATCTCTCTTTCGACTATTCCCTGGTATCTGTGGGCTTCGGTGATTGGCGTCACCTCGGCCATGATCGGCGTGCACTGGGACATCTCCTGGCACCGCTCGATTGGCCGCGATACTTTCTGGACGCCGCCGCACATCGCGATTTATCTGTGCGGCGTGATCGCAGGTATTTGGTCGGCGTACCTGATCCTCGCGACGACGTTCGGTCGCTTGCCCGCGGTCCGCGCGTCGTCGGTCCGGATGTGGGGTTTTCACGGCCCGCTGGGCGCGTTCGTTACAGCTTGGGGCGGCGTTGCGATGCTAGTCTCGGCGCCGTTCGACGACTGGTGGCACAACGCCTATGGGCTCGACGTAAAGATCCTGAGCCCGCCGCACATGGTGCTGGCGGCGGGAATACTTGCCATCGAGATCGGCGCGCTGATGCTGGTGCTCGGCTACATGAATCGCGCCCACGGGGACGAACGGCTGCGGCTGAGCTGGTTGTATCTGTATCTCGGATCGATGATCGTGGTGGTCTTGCAGATCCTCACGATGGAGCACACCAGTCATGTCCAGCAACACACCGCGTGGTTTTATATTTCGGTCGCGATCGCGGTGCCCACGTCGCTGATCGGAGTCGCCATCGCGTCGGACCGGCGCTGGAGCGCGACCATCGTTGCCTCCGTGTACATGCTTTTCACGGCATCCCTGATATGGATTCTGCCGCTGTTCCCCGCGGAACCCAAGCTGGGTCCGGTATTGAATCCGGTATCCCAGTTCATCCCGCCGGATTTTCCGCTGCTGTTGATCGTACCGGCCATTGCCATCGATCTGCTGCGGCCGCGTCTCGGTGGATGGAATCGATGGCTTCAGGCAGGCGCGCTGGGCTCGGTCTTCTTCGTGGTTTTTCTTGCCGCGCAGTGGGCCTTCGCGAATTTTCTGATGACGCCCGCGGCCGCGAACGCTTTTTTCGGAACCATGTACCGGGACTACGGGAATCCCTCCGACTCGTTTGAAGCTCTTTCGATGTTTATGCGACCCGAAAGCAACTTCTGGACGTTGATGGGGATCGGTTGGTTGGTCGCGATCGTCACATCGCGGATCGGCGTCGGGTGGGGTGATTGGATGCGCACGGTTCAGCGATGATGCGGCGCGCGCTCCTCGTCGCATGGACCGCGGCGTGCGCCTACGCACATGTCGGTTCCCCCGACGTGTTCCTGGAAGGCTCAGCCGGTCCGTACCCGATGTACGTCACCATCCGGCCGCCGTCGGTGATCCCCGGCGTCGCTGAGATCGAAATCCGCTGCGCCTCGCCGGAAATTCAAGCAATTCACGTCACGCCCACGCCTCTGACTGGCGCAGCCGCGAAGTTCGCTCCCACGCCGGACGCGATGCAGCGGTCCAAGGCAGATGCACAGTTTTTCACCGGAACCTTATGGATGATGGCGCCCGGCTCATGGCAGGTCCGAATCGAAGCCGACGGCGCGAAGGGAGCCGGCCAGCTCTCGGTGCCGGTGCCGGCCGTGGCGACGCGGGCCAAGCCGATGCTATTCGCCCTGGGAGCAACGCTGTTCGCGATGATGATGGTCCTCGCGGTGGGACTCGTGAGCATCGTAGGCGCGGGGGTCCGTGAAGGGCAGCTCGAACCAGGAATGCAGGCTACCACAAGGTCGAAACGCCGCGCGCGCATTCTGATGGGGGCGACCGCGGCTCTGGTAATCCTGATTCTCTGGACCGGCGACCGCTGGTGGACGGCAGAAGCCAGCGACTTCGCAGGAAACCTCTACCGGCCTCTTCAAATGACGGCCAGCATCGTGCATACAAGCATCGCTCCGAATGACCGATTAGTGCTGACCCTTGCCAATCCCGCCTGGTCGGTCCCACGCAAGATCGACGATTTTCTGCCGGATCACGGCCATCTCATGCACCTGTATATGATTCGCCAGCCGGATGCCGCGCGCGTCTGGCATCTGCATCCGGAGATGACCGCGAGCGGTGTTTTCACACTTGCCTTGCCGCCGATTCCCGCCGGCCAATACCAGTTGTACGGCGACGTGGTCCACCGGGATGGCCTGGCGGAGACCATGGTCGCGAGCCTTACCGTTCCGCAAGACTTGGCCGGGACTCCCATCGGCGGCGACGATGCCGCTGGCGTCCGCGGCGAATCGCCGGATGGCGCACACATCGTATGGGATCGCGATCCGGTGCCGCCTAAAGCCCATCAGGCCAGCATCTTCAAGTTTCGCCTGGTCGATCGGGACGGCGCACCAGTCCAGGATGCTGAACTGTACATGGGAATGTTGGGCCATGCGGCGTTCCTGAAAAACGACGGCACCGCATTCGCGCACGTGCATCCCTCGGGGTCCGTACCCATGGCGGCGCTCGCATTGGCGAATCCCACGCCGGGCGAGGATCACAGCATGCACCACATGTCCGGCCTGCCACCCGAAGCCGATTTTCCTTATGGATTTCCCACCCCTGGCGACTATCGCGTCATCGTACAGATGAAGCACCGCGGCGTAATAGAGACGGGAATTTTCGACGCGAAAGTCGACTAAATGGGCCATGGGCAGGCCGTGTCAGACACGCTGGCGGGCTTGCGGGCAGCCCTATGGTAAAAGCCAGAGTGGCGGCGCGAGACAATCCCACCGCAACACGAATGAGCGTGGAAAGTCCTTCGGAGTTTACTTGTGATCGATCACTCGGCCGGGCGCAAGCCTCAAGAAACCCAAAAGTGCACAAGAGCCACTCGTTTCTTGCGATTTTCAATTGGGATTGCTAGGGGCGGTTACCGAAAGTACCGACTCGATTGCTTCCAACAGCTCTTGGAGGTGGATCGGTTTGGACACATACCCGTCCATCCCGGCTTTCAGGAAGCGCATTCGGTCACCAGCCATCGCGTGCGCGGTCATAGCGACAATCGGAACGTGCTTGCCAGTCGTTCTCTCTTTTTCTCGTATGGCGGCTGTGGCCTCGACTCCATCCATCACGGGCATCTGCACGTCCATCAGGATCAGGTCAAAGGTATTTTCCTGGCAGGCCTTCAAAGCCTTGGCCCCGTTGTCCACCACTACTACCACGTGTCCTTGTTTCTCCAGGATTCGCAACGCCAGCAGTTGGTTGACGGCGTTGTCTTCCGTGAGAAGTATGCGCAGCGGCGCTCGTCCCTCTCGTAGGGTATGGCGTGTCACGAGTTCGGCGGGTCGCGCCGCCCCTTCGCACAATCCCATCACGTTAAGGAGCGCTTCCAGAAGATCGGATTGCAGCACGGGTTTGATCATGTAGGCTGCGATGCCCAGCTCTTTGCAGCGAATGGCGTCGCCGCGTTGTCCGCCGGAGGTCAGCATCACGGTGATCAAGCCGTCCAGTTCGGGTAGCTTCTGAACTCGCTCCACGAGCATGAAGCCATCGATGTCCGGCATTTGGCAGTCCACCACCATCAGTCCGAACGGCGTCCCAGCCGACTTCGCATTCTTAAGAAGACGGATCGCGTCTTCGGCCCCAGCCGCGGAGGATGATTTCATGCGCCAGTGGCTGAGGGTCGTCTCCAGTATCTGCCGGTTGGTGGCATTGTCGTCAACGACCAGGACTCGCACATCGGCGAGCATAGTCGGATCCAGGCTGGCCGTTCTGGACGCCAAAGGACTCCCGTTTTCAAGCCGTGCCGTAAAGTGGAACGTTGTTCCACAACCCTGTTGGCTTTCCAGCCAGATTCGTCCCCCCATCATTTCAATCAGGCGAATCGAGATAGAGAGCCCCAAGCCTGTACCGCCGTACTTGCGCGTGGTCGATGTATCGGCCTGGCTGAACGGCTCAAAAATCAGGTTCTGCTTGTCGGGAGGAATCCCAATCCCGGTATCTGTAACAGCGTAGTGTAAGGTCACACAATCTTTTTGTTGCGATTCGGCCTCCACGCGCAGGACCACTTCGCCCTGCTCGGTGAACTTGATGGCGTTGCCGACTAGGTTCAAGATGACTTGCCTCAGCCGGGTAGGGTCTCCGACGAAGAAGTCTGGAAGTTCTGGTGGGACGAAGTACGCCAACTCCAACTTCTTTTCGTGGGCTCGGACCGCGAGGGTTTTCATCGCCTGTCCCAGATGGTCTCGCAGATTGAACTCGGTGGCGTCCAGACTCAGCTTTCCCACTTCGATCTTGGAAAAATCCAGGATGTCGTTGATTACGGTTAGCAGAGAGTCTGCCGAATACTTGACTGCATTCAGGTATTCGCGCTGCGTGGAATCCAGCGCGGTATCCAGCGTGAGTTCCGTCATCCCGAGGATGCCATTCATGGGAGTCCGGATCTCGTGGCTCATATTGGCTAGGAATTCAGACTTCGCGCGGTTGGCCGCTTCAGCGGAGTCTTTGGCCCGTTCGAGCTCCAGCTTCCGGCGGTCCTCTTCGATGCGCATCGCCTCAATGCGACGGTGGGCCTGCCACCTGGCGGTGTGAATCATCAGGGCCATGGAGGCAGCCGAGAATTGCATGAAGAAACCCGTCAGCCAATCCGGGGTGGTCGCCATCGTCGCGGTTATGAGGGCCCAGGCGCCGAGGGACATGCCGATGAACGCGATCAGCCAACGGTACGAGAGAAGAAAGCAGCCCACGCCCATCATCACCATCGCGACAGTCCAGCCTTGAATCTGATCCTTCACGAAGAGCGGCGGAATCAGGCTATCGATCATGACTAGGCCGCCGATCACCACTACCGCCGGATTCGCCCAGGATGCAGGAAGGCACCATTTCCGCAGGGAAAGATAAACCCCCAGGATCGCGGCCAGAAAGACGAATTCAAGCTGTATGATTGCACCGGGTGGACGGAACACGGTATCGGCAAGCGTGTTAACCCCAACGATAAACACGGTCCAGCCGCTCAGCGTACGCAGGCTGTGCCGCACGACTAAGTCCGTTGCCGAACGGATCTGCGCCTCACTCGGCGCGTTGGGCCGCGAGTCACTCGGGAAGGCGGTCTGAGCCGGACCCTGCATGATCTAAGAATCGGTATAGCGAAGGAACTTCTTTATACTCATGAGGAAAGCAGGATTATCAACGCCCGGACCTTTGTCGCGGGTCGTCTCGAAACTTGGGCGATGCCGATTCTGGCAGCACCGGAAAATTGTCACGTCACACCGTTCCGCCGCCTGATATGTAGGCTTCGCCACTTGGATGAGACGCCCGGCCCGTGGAAGTGGAGCCACAGAACGCGAAGTCCGGTTGTGCTCCTTTGAGAGATCCTGAACGACGCCGCGTCTTCGAGAGCCGTTTGTGGAACCAACCCGCACGGCTTCGGCTGGATGATACAGCCCGTCTCTCAATTCCCCCTCATAGCGCGCCTGCCGCTTGGATGACGGATCGGTTCCCAGTTTCCGTTCCCGGAATGGGTCGCTTCAGCCGAGCACTACTGCCTCACTATTGCCAAGCGCCGAAGCGGCCGCCGCAGCAATAGCTGGTTCGTCGCTCTGCTGTGGCTCGTAGGCCAGGTACCGTTGATGAGCCTGCTTAGCCGCGCGGCGATCCAATCCTAAGTAGTACCGGCAGGTCATCTCCAGGCGCTCATGCCCTAGGAGTCCGATAGGACAGCCATTGAACAACAGCTGTGTGGCCGCTGTGTGCCGCAGAAGGTGTGGTCTTACCGGTTTGTTGAGACCCGCCAGTCTCCGGTATCGAGTAAACGGTCGCCCGATGCTTCGACGGTTGGCGAGGCGGTGATTGCAATGAATGTGATTGCGGCCGTCGATCCGCTCGACCCCAGCAGCGTTGACGCTCCGATTCCGGATTTCACGGGGCAGATCGGCCAGAAGTTGAAGGGCTTGAGAATCGGATACGCACGAGGACTTTTTGCGGGACTTCAGGGCGTTTCGAACGAAGTAGTCGCCACCGGTAGACGCAGCAGCGCAAACGCTGCGTACGCGATCCATGAGGACAATCTCAGGAGCCGGCCCTTGGACTATGGACGCTATACTTACCAGCGCATGATCGCCGGAGCAACGCTTTCGGCCGCGGATATCACGCAGGCGTTTCGTCTGCGCCGTGAGTTAACGAGGATTCTTAACACGGAGGCCCTCGCGTACCACGGCGCGCTGCTGACCGCGACTGCGCTGACTCCGGCACCGAGGCTCGACGAATTCCCACTGGACTGGCCGCCGCCCTCTATTGCCGCCCTTGGGGATACAGATTGCCGGCCGGGCCTTCGATGAGCCGGACGTATTCCGGATTGGAGCTGCCTTCGAACAAGCCGCGGGCGTTCGCCATAGGCGTCCGGATCTGTGATCCAGTAGAGAAAATGAACAGAGTGATTGGTCAGCAATTCCAGATCCGGCCGGCGAATCACGCCGATGTTGGCGAATTACGAATTCTGATCGAACGTTCCGTGCGCGGTCTGCAGTTTGGCCTGCTCGCCGGGTGTTTTGCGAAACGTGTTGGGCTGCTGCTTGGGATCGTTGATCAGTCCGCCGCGTAGAGTGACGCCGATTTCATCGTGAACGAAGTCCTTCTCGCGGCGCCACGGCCCTTGTTCCAACACCACCACTTTGAAGCCCGCCGTGGATAGTTCCTTCGCCACAACGCCACCCGCGGCGCCGGCGCCGACCACGACGAAGTCGACTGCATCGGAGGGGCGAAACGTTGCACTCACTTGGAACCTGCTTCAGCCGCTTCCGCATCGTAGTAGCCGAACGGAGGTTCGTAGTGCATGGAGTATTCGACGCCGAGAAGTTTCCAGCCCACCCGATCGCGATTGCCGCCGTACATCGGATGTCCGAAGAATCCCAGGATGGTGTGATAGCGCGCCAGTTGAAAGAACTCGGTCTGCTCCATCGCGTGGAGCAATTGAATTTGCTGGTCTTTGGAGAGGCTGGCGAAGCTGGAAGAACCAGGAAACATCTCGACGCGTTTGGAATGCATTTGGCTGAGACCCCGCTGGTAGAGTTCGCGCTTGTCCTCATCGTAACCGGCCAGCGCGCGATCGATAAACCAGATCACGCCCGCGCGGTCCGCGCCCGGGGTTTCATCATCGGGGATAATCTGGCAGGCGATGGCGTTGACTTCAGCCGCGGAACTGGTGTCGAACCAGGCGAACTGCTGGTTTTGAGCGCGGAGCACTTCAGCCCAGCAAGCGGCCGCCAGCATCCACTCGCGTCGTGTGATTTCCATTTTGCCTCAAATTGAGTGAATTGAATCGCGCGCGGATTCAGCCATCACGCGACATGGCACGCAACCTGGCGAATCCATCATGCGACCTGGCGAGTGAAGGATACGAGTTATACTCTACACCATTTCGGGAATGATCTCGTGTCCCGGCAGATCTTTGTGCTATGATCCTTCAATCGTTGAGCGAAGATCTGCTCCGACCACGCTCACAGTGTCCTGGATCGTCGGAATTTGCGCCCAGTCAGACCGCAAGAGCGCAGCTCAGCGAATATACTTGCTGTTTTCAGGAGCAGAATAATGGCGAACACCAGACGCGACTTTCTCACGAAGGTAGGGCTGGCCGGGGGTTACGGCGCCACATTCACGGCCATGCAAACGCTGGGGCTGCTACCGAGCGTGGGCTCCGCCGCTTCGGTGGTCGACTTGCCGGTGACCGCGGGCAAAGGCGTGAAGATCGTCATCCTCGGCGGAGGAATCGCCGGACTCGTATCCGCGTACGAGCTGGGCAAAGCCGGATTTCACTGCACTGTGCTGGAGGCCAGGGAACGCCCCGGCGGCCGTAACTGGACCGTGCGCAACGGAACCACGGTGGAGTTCGTGGATGGTACGAAACAGACCGCCCAATACATCAGTTCGGATAGCTATTTTAACGCCGGCCCCGCCCGCATTCCCTCGATTCACAAAACCATGCTGGGCTACTGCAGGGAGTTGGACGTCGCTCTGGAGGTCTTCGTAAATACCAATCGCAGCACGCTGATGGTGAGCGACAAAGCCTTTGGCGGGAAACCGGTGGAGCAGCGGCAGGTGATCAACGATACGCGCGGCCACGTCGCGGAGCTTCTTGCCAAGTGCGTAAACCAGGGTGCTCTGGACCAGGAGCTGAACAAAGATGACCGGGAGCGGTTGCTGGTGCTGTTGCGATCCTTCGGCGACCTGAGGCCCGGTTTCGACTATCCAGGGTCCGAGCGGGCCGGTGTCGCGCGTTTGCCTGGTGCGGGCGAGGTGACCGAGACTCCGCGTCCCTGTCTCGATCTGCACTCGCTGCTCGACGCTAACCTATGGATCGACACGACGCATGAAGAAACGCTGGACATGCAAGCGACCATGTTCCAGCCCGTTGGCGGCTTAGATCACATCCCTTACGCCTTTGCCAAAAAGCTGGGCAAAGTCATGCAGTACCAATCCGTCGTGAAGGAGATCCGGAAATCGGACAACGGCGTGAAGGTGGTCTACACGCATCATGGCGCGGAGAAGAGTATCGTTGCGGATTATTGCATCTGCGCGTTGCCCGTCAATATGCTCAAGTCCATCGCCAACGATTTCTCTCCGCAAGTCAAGCAAGCCATCGCGGACACGCACTACAACGATTCGTACAAGATCGCGTGGGAGTCGAAGCGCTTTTGGGAAACCGAGTACAACATCTACGGCGGTATCTCCTGGCTGCAGGGTGGACCCATAAACATGGTATGGTATCCAAGCGGAAAGATGCACAGCGACATGGGAGTCGTGCTCTCGGGTTATGGGCTGCAAAGCCTCCCCGCGTTCAATCAGCTCCCGAACATGGAAGCCCGGTTCGCCGCGTCGCGAGCTGCCGTGGAGACGCTCCATCCCGGGCACGGCAAGGATCTGAACAGTCCCATGTTCGTGGTTTGGGAGAAGATACCTTACAATCAAGGCGCCTGGATTTCCTCGTTTGGAGACTATTACGGCGGGCCCTATCGTACCTTTCTCGAGCCTGACGAGCGCGTCTATTTCGCGGGAGATCATTGCAGTCACGTGGTCGCCTGGCAGGAGGGCGCCGCGCTTTCCGCGCACCGCACTGTACGAATGATCGGTGAACGGGTGCGCTCGGTAAAAACGTAATCGTTCAGTTCAACCCGGATCGGTCTGGAGACAAAAACATGAACCTCAACCACACAATTTCACTAATGGCGTTGACGGCGGCCTTCTATGGGACAGCTGCGGCGCAGAGCGGCCCCACCGTCAAGCACATCCAGTCGGGAACGGCCGCCATCGCATCCGCCGTATGGGTAGGCGACACGCTGTACGTGAGCGGGCAATTGCCCTCGCCGGTAACTCCCGCGGTTCCCGACAAAGGCACTGCGGCGGTATGGGGCGACACCAAGACACAATCCGCGAGCGTCTTCGGGAAAATTGAAGCCCTGCTCAAGGAACAGGGGCTCGGAATGGGCGACGTGGTGATGATGCACGTCTACATGATCGGCGATCCGGCCAATGGCGGAAAGCTCGATTTTGCCGGAATGAACGCCGTCTACAGCCAATTCTTCGGCACCAAGGAGCAGCCCAATAAGCCCTCTCGCAGCACCGTGCAGGTGGCAGCCCTGGCGGCTCCGGGGCCTCTGCTAGAGGTCGAAGTCATCGCCGTCAAGTCGAAATAGGGCAAACGCCGGCCATTGCGAGACTAGTGCTTGACAGCAATTCGATGGTCGCTTATACTGCTGTCCGATTTCATCGGACCCAGGTTGGTTTTTTATACAAGGGGCACCGGACGCGACGGCGCGCCCTTAATTTAAGAAAAGCTGAAATAGTCGTCCAACTGGTTGTAATGTAAACTTATCCGGCTGCGCGAGTCACGTTCCAAGAGCAGGTCTGTTGCGGTCTGCGGAAGGTGCAACCGCCATGATGAGGTTGGCTGGAGACTCTCCGACGAGCCGCTGAAAGCACTCGGCATAAGGTCCATCAAAAACTTTGATGGAAATTAACGTACGTCCCTGAACAGCAGGACTGCTCGAAATTCAGAAGGAGAGAAATCTGGTGTCCTCTGCATGTTCCCCAACATACTTGGTTTCTTTTGTATCGCGTGATCGCCGGCGGATGCTCTTTTTCGTTCACCTGGCCCTCGCGGTTTCTTGCGTTCTGGCGTTCTGTCAGGCAAGCTATGCTCAGTCCACCTTCGGCACCGTGCTCGGTACGGTGAAGGATCCGTCGGGGAGCTTGATTCCCGGGGCGATCATCAATCTAATGAATACCGGCACGAACTCGGAAAAGTCCACCATCAGCAACTCAAACGGAGGGTATGAGTTCGTCAACGTCGAGATCGGGAATTACAAACTTACAGTAGTGGCGACAGGCTTTCAAAAGACCGAGTACCAGGCGTTCGACGTGGCGGCCCGAGCCACGGTACGCATTGACATCGATCTGAAGCTCGCGTCGCAAGCTACCACTGTAACCGTGGAGGCGGTGGCGGTGGTCCAGACCGATGCCTCCAATATCGCCGAGACCAAGGGCAACCTGGAGTTGACTGATCTCCCGGTGGCCATCGCTACGCGTTCCTCCGGCTCTACGAGCGCCTACGCGACGTTGACCGGGCAGCCGGGAGTGCAGATCGATAACGCCAACTCGATTCAGGTCGCCGGAGCCGGACCTTCGCAGCTCTCCATCACTGTCGACGGCATCAGTTCGGTAGGCCCAGGGACCTTGGGAGCTCTATCTGAAATGTTCCCTTCGTTCAACTCGATTGAAGAAATCAGGATCAGCGAAACACTGAATCCGGCCGAGTTTGGGGGCGTCGCCGATATTACCACCATTTCCAAGTCCGGCACCAATGAGTTCCACGGCGGCGTCTTTGAAAACGTTCAGAACACCGATTTCAATGCCGCCGACACGTTCAGTCACATCGTCGCCCTAGACAAAATGAACAACTTTGGAATCTACCTGGGTGGCCCAGTGATCTTTCCGAAACTGTACAACGGCCGCAACAGGACGTTCTTCTTCGGAAGCTTCGAAGTGCTTCGGCTGCCGAATACCGAGACCTATGTCAATAGCGTTCCTACTCAGGCCCTGCGCAATGGCGATCTATCCGCCTATCTCGCGCCCGCCCTCGGTGGTTCAGCCAACCAGTTGACCGGCTACCCAGACAACCAGATTCCCGCTAGCCAGCTGAACCCCTATTCGCAGAAATTGATGGACTTGATCTATCCGTTGCCCAATTACGGCCCGCCTGGCGCTATTTCGAACAACTTTGTCGGTAACTATCAAATCCCGATCGACAGCGCGCAGGGAGACGCTCGCCTTGATCAGAACTTTGGTACCAAGCGCTCGATCTACATCCGGTACAGTTACAAGAACCGCCGCATCACCACTCCTCAGGGACAGTCCTACTATCCCAGCGCCCCGAGCACGCCACTCCTAGGAGGGGTCTCGAGGCCCGAGGTCTATAATTCATTAGCTTTCTCTTACAACTGGGTCATCTCTCCGGCTGTGGTGAACGAGTTTCGAGCTGGGTTTGGCTTGATTCACCGAAACATCACGTCTTCTCCCACCGCGCAGCAAGTGGCCAGCGACTTAGGCCTGACCGCCGGCCCGGGCGCCCTGCTGGAGAATCCGCAGGGAGATAACCTTCCGACTTTGTCTATCTACGGATTCATGGGAATTCAGGGTCAGCAGGAATACATAATTCCGCATGAAGGCACCTACGAGGTCACCGACAACTTAACTTGGACCAAAGGCAAACACACCTTTAAGTTTGGTGTCGATTATCGGTATCTTGAGGCTCTCAACACCGGGGTAAATACGAACTATACTATGGGCGATTATTTGTTCGACGGTTCGGTAATGGGCGCGCTGCTCGGAAACGGCGCCGCCACGCCATTCGCTTCCTTCTTGCTCGGCTATCCGGACGTGACTACCATCGGCAGCGTGGTGAACCCAGCCACATACGCATGGGCGAGTTCGTATGCGCTTTTTGCGCAAGACGACTTTAAAGTCTCACAGTCCCTCACCCTCAACTATGGCCTGCGCTGGGAGTATCACCCCCCGTTCAAAGACTATTACAACAACGTTGCGAATTTCGATCCCAACTACTCGAGCACGGTCAATGGTCAGGTCGTTCAGGGAGCCATCATTTATCCCGACCGGGCCGCATTTGCGAACCTGAATTCCTATTTCGTAGGGTCCATCGCTCCCACTCCAGTGATCCTCGCCTCACAAGCTGGTGTATCGAGCTACTTGCGTGACGTTTCCCGTTTGGACTTTGCTCCTCGCATCGGTTTTGCCTGGCGAGTTTTCAACAACAACAAAACAGTACTGCGTGGCGGATACGGCCGATTCATTGAAACGTTACTGAGCGGCACGGCGGAAGCCGGCTGGTCGATGGGATCGAGCGAAATCGGATACTTCCCGCAGGCCTTCGGCACTAACGGTCAGCCGATCTACAAGATGCCCTACTCCTACCCCTCCAATATCGCCCAACCCGGCTCAGAATTCTTTGACGACGCCGTAGCCATTCACTATAAGGATCCGATCGTAGAGGAATGGAACCTTACCCTGGAGCAGGACTTGGGCAAAGGAGTGGGTCTGCGCATTTCCTACGATGGCAGCCACGGCTACAACCTGCCGGTTGCCGTTAACTCCAATCAGCCTGCCCCGAATACTGCCGGGTATAATGCCGCGAGTACCCAGGCCGCCATTCCGTTCCCGTTCTTGGGGGAAATCGGCACTCAGGACAACCTCGGCTTTTCCAATTACAATGCCGGTACAATCTCTATGAAAAAGCGCTCGGCGAACCTGCAGTTCGAGCTTAGTTACACATTCGCGCGCGATCTTTCCAACGTCAATGGATCTCCCTCGGCACCCACCGGCGGCTTCGCCAGTGAATATGGCAATATTTTGACCGATCCTCAAAATCCAGGTCTGGATTACGGGAACGTGCCGTATATCCACCGCAATCGAGTCCTGGCGACGTTTCTTTATCAACTCCCGTTTGGTAGGGGCCAGGCGTTGCTAAGCGGCAGTGGCCTGCTCGACAGAATCGTAGGCGGCTGGCAACTGGGCGGCGTCGCTCTGTTCGAGACCGGACCCTACATGTCCGTCTCAGTTCTTAGTGATCCATCCGGCACCGGCTTCACCGACTGGGGCAACTTCAGTGGTCTTGGCGGACGTGCTGACACGGTGCCCGGAGTGAGTCCCTACGCCAGTCAATCGATCAACCAGTGGATCAATCCGAATGCCTTCGCCGACCCGTGTGCGAATTGCCAAACATCCGCGAGCGGGGTTACCACTGCCATCGGCCGGTTCGGCGACGAGACATCAGGCTCCATCGCCGGGCCCGGCACCCAGGCTGTTTCCCTGTCGCTGCTCAAGCGGGTTTCAATCAAGGAACGGTTTGGGGTCGCGTTTGGAATGCAAGTAGCAAATGCGTTCAACCATCCAAACTATAACGTTCCTGCCAATCTGACGATCGGGGTTCCGGCGTTCGGCCAGATCGTGTCCATGCAAAACACCGAGGGCGCAGGGCCACGCCAGGTCCAGTTAACCGGGCGCCTGACCTTTTGAGGAACTCGCGCAAACCGAACGCGGCGCGAAAAGGTGCCTGGGCGGTTTGGCAGGCTATACTGTTGTGATCCTAAAGCGAGGAGAATTCTCGATGCGCCTTGTCTCTCTATTCGTCATCGTCGCCGCCGAAGTGTGCGCCCAATCCCCCAGTCACCCTCTCGATAGTCTTACGACCGCCGAATACTGGACCGTCTACGATGCTCTCCAACAAGCGGGCCAAGTCACTCCCACCACTCTCTTTGCGAGTGTCCTCCTCCATGCTCCCGCCAAATCGGCCGTACTCAGCTATCGAGCCGGCCAACCATTCGCGCGAGAGGCCGACGTGGTCCTTCTACGCGGTGAAAAAACGTTTGCCGCTCGAGTGGACATCGTGGGAAAAAAAGTTCTCAGCTTTGAAGAGCTGCCAGGCGTCCAAGCCCCCATCCTGGCCAGCGAACTGTTCGGCGAAGACGAAGCCATCAAGAGTGACCCAAGAGTAGTGGAAGCTCTGAAGAAGCGGGGCATCACCGATCTCGGAACTATCCAGTGCATCGTCCTGCCGGGCGCTTACCAGTCGATTCCCGAACAGGCCACCCAGCGCATGGGTTTCGGCTCGTGCTCCCAAAGGCACGGCGTCTATCACAGTTGGGGACGCACCATCGAAGGCCTCACCTTGCAAGTGAACATGGCCACCAAGAAAATCCTCAAGGTCGTCGACACCGAAATCGCCCCGGTCCCCACCGGGAACATCGACTACGAAGGGATTCCGGAAAATCCTCGCCCACACACCACACCCATCTCTATTTCCCAACCCGCCGGCCCCGGTTACAAAATCGAGAACGGGGAGATCTCCTGGCAGAACTGGCTCTTCCGCGTCCGCATCGATCAGCGCGTTGGTACCGTCCTCAACCTGGTGCGCTTCGTCGACAAAGGCCGGCCCCGGTCGATTCTTTATGAAGCCAGCGTCAGCGAGTTATTCGTCCCCTATATGGAGCCGTCGAACGGGTGGAACAATCGCGTCTTCGTGGACGCCGGCGAATTCTACGCTACGGGTTTCCTTTCGCCTCTTCGTCTCGGCGTCGACTGTCCGGCGGATGCAACCTGGTTCGACGGCTTATCGGCCAACGAGAACGGCTCGCCCAAATTCAATTCGAACGTGGCCTGCCTATTTGAGCGCGACCCGGAAACCGCCGCTTGGCGCCACTCCGAAGATGGCGAAATCTACGGCCGCCCCACGCGCCAACTGGTTCTGCGCTCGGCAGCGACCATCGGCAACTACGACTACATCATGGACTGGCGGTTCGACCCCGACGGCGGCATCGAAGTTGCCGTTGGCGCTACGGGAGTCATCGAGACAAAAGCCACAATTGAGGAGAAGGCCCCGGACCATGCAGACCACGATGCGCCCGAATACGGTCAATTCGTCGCGGCGCATACCATCGGCATTAACCACGACCACTTCTTTTCGTTTCGTTTGGACTTCGATGTCGATGGACCAAACAACAGCTTCATGACCGATCGCATGGTGCTCCAGCGCCTGGCCAACGACCCCATGCGCAAATCCATGTGGGTGGCCCAACCAAGCGTTGCAGCCAGCGAAAAGGATGCCATCCTCGACATTCAGCTTGATAAGCCGTCCATGTGGATGTTCATCAATCCATCCGTCAAAGGACCCCTCAACCATCCAACCGGCTATGAAGTAATGCCGGGCGCCACGGCAAAGTCGTTACTGTCCCCGGACGATCCACCGCAAAAGGTGGGCGCCTTCTCTGAACATCAATTCTGGGTAACGCCCTACAACGAAAATGAACGATACGCTTCTGGCGTTTACCCCATCAGCTCGAAAGGGAACGATGGCCTCGCCGTCTGGACCCAGGCCAACCGGCCGATTGCGAATACGGACATTGTTGGCTGGTACACGCTTGGATTCCACCACATCACGCGATCGGAAGACTGGCCAATCATGCCAACCATGTGGCATTCGTTCTACATCCGGCCTTTCCACTTCTTCCAGGCCAACCCGGTTCTCGATCTTCCGAAGAGCCTTTCCGCCCGGCCCTAAGACATGATGCGGGTGGGATACGTTTACTTTGCTGCTTGCGCGCTCACGTGGACAACCCAGGCGCTTGGGCAAGAGAAAGAGATCCAGAATCCTCTGGCAGGCGACCAGTCGGCGATCAAGGAAGGGTCTTCGCTGTTCCGCGCCAACTGCTCGCCATGCCACGGGCTTAACGCGGGCGGCGGGGGGCGCGGGCCTGACCTTCGTGCCGGCCTCTGGGTCCATGGGGCCAGCGACGCGGCCATTTTCCGCACCATCAGCCAGGGCGTTCCGGGCACGGAGATGCCGGCCAATCCGTTCGAAGATAGCGAGGTTTGGGCGCTGGTGGCCTATCTGCGTTCCGTCAGCGCCGGGACGAAAACGCCCGTGGCCGGCGATTCGGCCCAGGGGGAGCGCCTTTTTTTTGGCAAGGCCGGGTGTGCGCAATGTCATATGGTGAAGGGACGCGGAGGGCGTCTGGGTCCGGACTTGACGCGGGTTGGCGCCGCGCGATCCGTGGAGTACTTAACCGAGTCGATCCGTGAACCGGACAAAGAACTCAGCCTGGCAATGTCCGACCCAAATAACCATTACGGAATTCCCGCTGAGTACGATACGGTGACAGCGGTGACAAAAGAAGGAGAGCGAGTGATCGGGGTGGCCAAGAACGAAGATGCATTTTCACTGCAGCTTCTAGGTCAAGATGACAAGCTGCATTTATTTTTGAAGAAGGATTTGCGCGACGTAATTCACGAGCGGCGCTCGCTGATGCCCGCATACACGGAATCTCGCCTAAGCAACCAGGAGTTGCAACACCTGTTAGCTTACTTGAGCAGACAACGCGGAGAATAGAGATGAAGATGGCTACAATCCGCGTGACATTGGCGGTAGCCGGCCTGATGACCGCGGCGGTGATCGGCCGTTCGCAGGTGAGCTACAACCGCATCCTGAAGGCGGCGGAGGAGCCGCAGAATTGGCTTACCTACTCCGGAGACTACAAGAGCTGGCGGTACAGCAAGCTCGAACAGATTAATACCTCGAACGCGGGGAATCTGGCCTTGCAGTGGGCGTTTCAAAGCGCCGATCTCGGCCAGTTTGAAACCACGCCGCTCGAGATCGACGGCGTCCTCTACGGCACGGGACAAGACAACCGGGCTTTCGCTTTAGACGCGCGCACCGGCCGGGCCATCTGGCGCTATCAGCGCCGGCTGCCGGACAAAGTGCAAGCCTGCTGCGGGATGGTGAACCGCGGTTTCGCGGCGCTCGGTGAGCACCTTTTCATGGCGACGCTAGACGGCCATGTGATGTCCCTCGACATGCAGACCGGAAACGTCATCTGGGATGTTGAGGCAGCCGATTACCGTCAGGCCTATGTGTTTACGGTCGCCCCCCTGTTGGTAAAGGACAAAATTATCGTCGGTATCGCAGGCGGCGAATATGGAGTGCGCGGCTTTATCGATGCCTACTACGCGGATAGCGGCAAGCGTGCCTGGCGTTTCTACACCGTACCTGGCCCCGGCGAACCGGGCCACGAGACCTGGGCGGGCGACTCGTGGAAGACCGGCGGCGCACCCGCGTGGATCACCGGCTCCTACGATCCCGAATTGAATCTCATCTATTGGCCGACTGGCAATCCTTCACCAAGCAATAATGGCCTCGAACGCGGCGGCGACAATCTTTACAGTAACTCGATGCTGGCGCTCGACGCCGACACGGGGAAACTAAAATGGCACTACCAATTCACCCCCCACGACCTGCATGACTACGACTCCACTCAGATCCCGGTCCTGCTGGATGCACCTTGGCAAGGGCAGCCGCGCAAGCTGCTGGTGCAGGCGAATCGAAACGGCTTTCTCTATGTGCTGGACCGAACCAATGGCAAATTCCTTTCGGCCAAGCCGTTCTTCACGCGCCTCAACTGGGCCAAGGAGATTGGCTCTGACGGGCGGCCGGTTGTCGTGCCCGGCAGCGAACCTACGCTCGAGGGCACTCGAACCTGCCCGGGAGCCCTGGGGGCCACCAACTGGTTTTCACCCTCCTACAGTCCCGAGACCGGGTTGCTGTATGTCGCGGCAGCCGAGGAATGCGACGTTTTCACCAACGCGCCGCAGAAATACCACGAAGGTCATGATTTTATGGGAAGCGTCTATGTGCCCGCAACCGGCGAGAAAACTTGGGGAGCCCTACGGGCCTTTGACCCATTCACGGGAGAAAAGAAGTGGGAGTTTAAGTACTTTACACCTCCCAATGGCGGCTCCCTCTCTACGGCCGGCGGAGTGGTGTTCGCCGGGGATTCCGATGGCAACTTCCTGGCATTGGACGCGCGTACCGGGAAGGACCTGTGGCATATCCAAATCGGCGCTGCCGTTTACTCGTCACCAATGACATACGCGCTGGATGGCAGGCAATACGTCGTGATCCCGGCCGGCGGAACGTTGTTTGCGTTTGCGCTGCCGTGAGTAATTGACTGCTCGCCACAAACACGGTCGGGCCGCGCGAGAATAGCGTACATGCGATTCGTTCCCGTGTTCTGCTTCTTTGCCGCTGCCGCGCTCTTCGCGAGCGACGCCTACCCACCACCGCGCTTCATCGATCCCGAGAGAGTCCGGAAGCTCGAATCCGCGCTTCCGGAAGTCGACCAGATCTTCCGCCGTTATGCCGCCGAAAGGGAAAATTCCAGGCATGGTGTGGGGCGTCGTCATTGATGGCCGGCTCGCGCATGTCGAATCGGCCGGTGTCCGGGATCGTTCCGCGCACGGTCCCATCACGGCCGATACGGAGTTTCGTATTGCTTCCATGACGAAGAGTTTCACCGTTCTCGCTATTCTCAAGCTGCGCGATGAGGGCAAACTGTCGCTCGAAGATCCGGTATCGAAATGGCTTCCCGAATTCGCGCGCATGGAGCTGCCGACGCGCGACACCGCGCCTCTCCGAATCCGGCAACTCCTCAGCCACAGCAGCGGCTTCCCGGAGGACAATCCTTGGGGCGATCAGCAACTCGCCGCCAGCGATGCCGATCTTACGCAATGGCTCCGCCGCGGCATTCCTTTTTCCACGCCGCCGGGCACGCGCTACGAATATTCCAACTACGCCTTCGGCCTCCTCGGCCGCGTTGTGACTAAGGCGTCGGGGATGCCCTACGAGAAGTACGTCCGCGCCGAGATTCTGGCGAAGTTGCACATGGATGCGTCGACCTTCGAGTTCTCCCAAGTGCCCGCCGGAAACCGCGCGCTAGGTTATCGCCTGCAGCCGGACGGAACCTACGCCGAGGAACCTCCTCTTCCGCAAGGGGCCTTCGGGTCCGCGGGTGGTCTGCTCACCACGGCCACGGATCTTGGGCATTACGTCGCGTTTCACCTTTCGGCGTGGCCGGCGCGCGACGACGCGGAAACCGGTCCGGTACGGCGCTCTTCGGTGCGCGAAATGAGCCACATGTGGACGCCTTCGAACCTGACCGCGGGGCGTTCCGCGGGCATGTTGCAGGCGACTGAATCCGGCTACGGATACGGCCTGCGCATTTCCACCGATTGCCGCTTCGAACACATCGTTGGCCACGGCGGCGGGCTTCCGGGCTTTGGCTCCTACATGGCGTGGCTCCCCGACTACGGTATCGGAATGTTTGCCATGGCCGACCTGACGTATGTTGGGCCGTCCGAGCCCATCAGCCAGGCGTGGGATGTCCTGCTGAAAACCGGCGGACTGCAGAAGCGCGAGTGGCCCGCTTCGCCGATCCTCTCCGAGATGCGCGGCCACATCGTGAATCTCTGGAAGAGGTGGGATGACGCAGAGGCGAAGCAGATCGCGTCCATGAACCTGTTCCTCGATGCTCCGGTTGCGCAGCGGCGCGCCGAGATCCAAAAGCTGAAGGATGAAGTTGGCGAGTGCAGTGCGGCCGGTCCGGTGATTCCAGAGAACTGGCTGCGGGGGCAGTTCAATATGACCTGCGTGAAAGGCACCGTCGGTGTTTTCTACACGCTCGCGCCGACCGCGCCGCCGGCCGTGCAGTACCTCGCGTTCCGCAAGATTGATTCAAAGGACGTCCGACTGGTTGCTCCAACCGGCGCCCCGGCCGGCGTGGCCTGCTCCGAGTAGCGGCGACCATCCGCGAAGTCAGAAACCCGGCGGACGCTCGGCTGTTACATTCAGCGTGCGCTCCAGGGCGAGCCCGACACGTCCGATCGTCCCTTCATCGAAAAGCCGCCCAATGAGCGTCACGCCGTGGGGCACGCGTCGAGGCGGCGAGAACTTTGGAAGGGGGTACGCCGGGTCGGGAGCCCAATCGCTACGCGCCTCCGATACTTCAATGAAACCGGCGCGGAGAGTAAGAGACGGATGACCGGTGAAGTTGGTGAGGGTGAGCATTTCATCGCGCAGCGATGGAACCAGAAGCAGATCCACTTGAGAAAAGATGCGGGCCATTTCCTGGGCCACGCTGCGTCGAAAGCGGTCGGCCTGGACAAAGTCCACGGCGGATAGAAAACGAGCCTGGCGAAAAAGATTGGGCCATGCGTCGGGAACCTGCGCCTTGAGTTCCTTGAGGCCGCCGGACAGCGTGAGTTCCTCGAACGCGGCCGCGCCTTCCGCAAAGAGAATCAGGTTGAGCGAGTCATACGGCCAATCCGGAAGCGACACCTCTGTTGGAACCATCCCGAGTTTTCGGATGGTATCGAGCGCGGCGCGATCGACATCGGTGGCGGGGGCTTCCTTCATCCAGCCAGGGAAGTAGCCGACACGCAGACCACTCACCGGAGCGGATGCGTCGAAATCGAGGGAACTTGGGACGCTCGCGACATCCGCGGCGTCCGGGCCGGAGATCGCCTGTAACACGAGCAGTCCGTCCTCTACTCCGCGCGTCATTGGTCCGAGCTTGTCGAGCGACCAACACAACGTCATCGCGCCCGTGCGGGGCACTCTTCCATACGTAGGGCGCAGACCTGTGATGCCGCAGCGCATGGCGGGACCGACGATGCTGCCTCCCGTCTCGCTGCCGATGGAGAAGCCGACCAATCCGGCTGCGGTGGCGGCGCCTGGACCGGCACTCGACCCTGACGCTCCTTCTTCCAGCAGCCAGGGATTCACCGTCTGGCCGCCGAACCAGATGTCATTCAGCGCCAGCGCACCGAGGCTCAGCTTGGCAACCAGTACGGCTCCGGCATCGTGGATGCGCTTCACAACGACCGCGTCTTGCTTCGGAACGCGGTTGCGATATGGTTCAGCGCCATATGTGGTCGGAATGCCGGCAGTATCAAGCAGATCTTTCGCGCCCCACGGTATGCCATGCAACGGACCGCGATAGTGTCCGGCGGCAATCTCGCGGTCGGCCTGTTGAGCTTGCGACAGCGCCAAGTCGCTGGTGAGCGTGATGACGCAGTGCAGCTTGGGATCGAAGTGCTGGAGGCGATCCAGATACAGGCGCGTGAGACGTTCAGAGGTGAGCTGGCGCGTTTCAATCCAGCGCGACAGTTGCGACAGCGGAGCGAAGGCGATGTCCTGGTCGCTCGAGGGAAGCGCCAGCCGCGCACTAGCTGTGCGAACCAAGCGATCCTTTACGGAATCGGCTCGCGGCCCCACCGTCGCCGGTTCCCATCGCGAAGCGGGCGCCACAGATGACGGCGGAAAGAACTTGCGCGGTCCAGTGCGGCGCTCGTAAAGGGGAGCCATCGAGCTGCGCCAATTGCCCGCGGCTGTTTCACGTTCTGAGAGGCTGAGCTGAAACTGCACCAGCTTTTCGGCTTCGGCGAAGGTGGAAGTCGAGACCGGCGGTCCTACATCCGGCGCAGTGCCGAAGGCCGGCGGGGTGCCTGGCGCGGCGGTCGATGAAGCACCTACTGAGCTCGACTCCGATTTGCGGCACGCAGCAAGAGCGGCCGTGAGAATACCTGATGCACTGCTGAAAAACCTCCGGCGCGTATTTGACATGTTCACTCCGATCCCACATTGTAGCGGGCATCTCGCGAGGGATCACAACTGGCAAGCGCTTCCTGGTTTAACATCAGTTGTATGTTCCGTACACTTGTGTTCTTGTTGGCGGCAACATGTTGTAGCGGCGCCGATTCCCCGGAGCAGGCGATCCGTCGCGTCTTGAGCGATCAGGCTCAGGCTTGGAACCGGGGTGACATCGACGGGTACATGACCGGGTACGATAACTCTCCCGAAACGACGTTCATTGGAAAGACTGTGCAGCACGGATATCAGGATGTTCTGCGCAACTATCATGAGCGCTACCCGACGCGAGAAAGTATGGGCTCGCTCACTTTTACGGACCTTACCGTGAAGCTTCTCGGCAGCGATTATGCGTCCGTAACCGGTCGTTTCCACTTGCAGCGCACCGCAGCGGCAGGCGGGGATGCTTCGGGCGTATTTTCGCTGTTGTTCCAGCAAACCCGGATGGGGTGGAAAGTCGTTCTGGACCACACAAGTTGAAAGCCAACCTTCCTGCGTCGCGTGCCAACAACAGCTATCGGGGAAACGGCGGGTAAAGGCTCACGGCATTGTCGTGCAAGTAGCCATGCGCGATTTCCAACGCCTTGTCCTCCGTTACTTCATTCGAAGCCACCATTTCGGCAAGAGCGGCCGCCAGAGCGTCGCGCGCCGAGTAGACGCCCAACCAGTACGTCTCCTCTGAACCCAGAGCCGCGCTGTATGGGTACGCGTCCGTGCCGAATGTAATCTTTTCGGGATAGGTCTCCAGCCAGAACTTCAAAACATTCTTCATCTCCGAAGGGTAGACCAGCGTTTCCATTTCTGAGCTGTCGAGGTAAACATTTTTCATCGACGCCAGCCAGATCACCTCCCGGAAATACGGATAGCCGCCATGGATGAGGACGAAGGTTGTGTTGAGGTAGCGCGGGTCCTTGACGATGTTCTCCAGATTGAGCACGTCGCCTTTCCGCAGGCTGAAATAGTCGCCTTCCCCCACCGCCGTGTGAATATGCACGGGCAAATGCAGCCGGCCGCCCTCCGTCACCAGGTAACGAAAAACGTAATCCTGGAAGATCTTGTATTCCTCCGGCGTGGGAACCCCACCCGAATGATATTTCTGATACACGGCGACCGCGGCCTGGCGCGGCGGATCGGCAAAATACAGCGAACGGAAGTAGCCGGCTTCGAACTTCTCGGCAATGGCGCCCTTTTTCTGGTTCTCCTCCAGGATGCGCGAAATGAAAGCCAGATACTCATCGAAGCTTTTGGGCAAGCCGCCGAGGCTGGCCTGCTGCATATAGCGGTGCAGGACTTTTTCCTGGAGCGGGATGTACACGCCTTCGTCGGGGTTTTCAGCGATCACGGTCTTGTTATCGAAGGGGAACAGAAACGAGTCCGCGAAGAATACCCAACGGAACCTTTTCGGGTTCAGATAGCTCGCCATGGCCACGCGATTCGCCACGCCGGACTCGATGCCGCACAAGTCGAGAATATGGTCCCAATAGGCGGTGCCTCCCGCTTTCTCAGCCGCGCTGGATCGTTCCTGCAACCAGTGCATATGCTCCTCGGACATGTCTGAGTAAGGGTAGTCGAACAAGGCTTTGACCGCCGCTACCAGCTCCGGGTTCGTCTCGCGCTCGCGGAAGGGCAGGTGTTGGGGCGGGGTGGCTTGAGCGTCCACATCCGAATCGTCGCCGTATCCCGGATGCGCGTGGTGGTCGAAGATCTTGATCGATTTGATCTTCTCCAACAGGCGCTGATAAATTGCCTGGACATCTCCTGAAGGCAACGCGTGCGATTGCGCCGATGCAGGGAGCGCCCCTGCGATGGCGAGGATTGCAATGAGAACCCACTGAGCTTGCTTTCGCTTCATGATCGGCTCCTCCTGTTGGGCCGCTGCACACCTGCAACTACCCAAGCAAGCAAACGTGGCACAAAAGCTACCGGTGGGTATTGGGATAATGTACCACTCTGCGCGGTCCGGCGAAAATAGTGCCGATTACTTCCGCCGTTTCGCGGCGGCCTCCACTTGCTGCAGGATCTGATCGAGCGCGGCGCGATCGTATAGCCGGCCGCGGGCCAAGACGGCTCTGATTTTGTGGGTATTGCCGATGTCTTCGAGCGGGTTCGCGGTAAGCAACACCAGGTCGGCGATCTTGCCGGATTCCACCGCACCCGAGCTGGCTTCGATCCCCAGAAACTTCGCCGGATTGCTGGTCGCCGTTTGGAGCGATTCCATCGGCGTGAAACCGGCTTCGACGAAATTCGCTAGCTCATCGTGCAAGCTGAAACCAGGCATGATGTAGACGCCCGGGGCTGAGTCGGTCCCCGCCATGAACGGCACACCCGCATGGTGCAGCGCGCCCACTATTTGCAGATTGCGCGCGAAGTACTCCTGACGCAGCGCCAGCGGATCGCGTAAAAGGTCAGGCATCATCTCATCGGTAAAGCGGCGCCAAGTTACGTCGCGCCAATAGGGGGGAACGTACTTGTCGAGAGGCTGACGCTTCGGATCGGGCTGGTCGAGAAATTCTCCGCCACGCTGCCAGGCCAGCGTGGGTACCTGCCATGTCTGGCGCTGCGCGAGCAATTTGATGAGCGCGTCGCATCGTTGCTTGTCCTGGGTCGAGAGCAACAGCTTCAGGTTGCCTTCACCCTTGATGAATTTGTCCTCTTCAGTGGAACAGCCTTCGAAAATACCCATCAGGTGCTCCACGCTCTTCTGCCCCGCTTCGACCACCTCCCGCATACGAACTTTGTCGGGGACGTGGCCGACAATGGGCAAGCCTTGTTTGTGAGCTTCCGCGGCGGCGGCAAGATACGCTTCACGCGAAATCTCAGACTGGACCTTGATGAAGTCCACTCCCTGCTTCTTGAGCAAGTCCACGGCGGCAATCGCGTCGGCCGGAGTAGTGACGGGGATGGAACTGGGGAAGCGCAGTTTGCCGTCCGGCAGATACCCGTCCAGCATGGGGCCTGAGACCACCATGCGTGGACCTATTATTTGGCCGTTCGCTATCTCTTTGCGCCACCCGAAGAGAACCGGAACATCTCCGCCCATATCACGCACGCCGGTGACGCCGTTGGCGATAAAAAGCGGCAGGATGATGTCGCGCCCACCGGGAAACCAATCGCCAAAGGCGGAGTGGACATGCATGTCCCAAAGCCCCGGAATGAGGTATTGACCAGTGGCGTCGATCACACGCGCGTTTTTCGGCGGCTGGGCCTTTGCCGCATCGGAAACGGAGGCGATGCGATCGCCGGCGATCACAACGGTCCGATTGGCTTGAACTGATGATGTCCCCGGATTGATAACGGTGACGTGAGTAATCGCAATCGTGGCAGGAACTGGCGGAGGAAGCTGACAGAACGCAATCATCGCTGCGAGCCAGAATGTTGCAAGAATGCGCATGGGTAGAGGGTACTATGAATTCGCTCGAACGCAACTTGCCGGCACCTGCGCCGCCTTTTTCGGTTATCATCAGGTTTGGCCTGACCTGTCCGCGGCGCAGTTGTTTTCCCCCGTCTGGAATGTGTTGTCGGACTGTTCAAAAGGGGGTCCAATTGATGCCTAAGTCTCTATTCGCAACATGCGCTCTCGGCGCCTTCTGTTTGGCAGGGCATGCGCTCGCACAATCTTCGGAAGCTCCCACGTGGAGTCCGAAAGCCGCGGCCGCCTATCTTGACCAGCGATCCACATGGTGGATGAACTGGCCCACGGCCGCGCGCGATCACGAAACGTTTTGCATCTCATGCCACACCGCCGCGCCATATGCGCTGGGCCGCGCGGCGCTGCGCGGGGCACTAGCGGAGCGATCTGCCTCGCCCACTGAACAGAAGTTGCTGGACAACGTCACCAAGCGCGTCCGAATGTGGAAAGAAGTAGAGCCGTTCTATTCCGATCAGGCGAGGGGGCTGCCGAAAACGTCCGAATCGCGCGGAACCGAATCGATCCTGGACGCCCTGATTCTGGTCTGGAACGATGCGCCTTCCGGCAAGCTGAGTGCCGATGCCCGCCTCGCCCTCGACAACATGTGGGCGCTGCAATTGAAGTCCGCCGACGACATGAATGGCGCCTGGGCGTGGCTGCAGTTTCACAACGCTCCTTGGGAGGGCGATTCACAATACTACGGGACGGCGCTGGCCGCGATCGCCATCGGCTCCGCACCCGGAGATTACAAATCCGAGCCGGCAATTCAGCCCGGCCTCAAGCTTCTGCGCGAGTACCTGGTGAAGGGCATGAATGCGCAAACACCCGCGGATCGCGTGGTGTTGCTGTGGGCGGCCGCAAAGATTCCGGGACTTCTCACGGAAGCTCAGCAGAAAACCATTATCGACCAGACCCTGGCGAAGCAGCAGGCCGACGGAGGCTTCAGTATGTCTTCACTCGTCGGTTCTTGGAAGCGCAGGGACAACACCCCTCTCGACGCGGGAAGCGACGGCTATGCCACGGGCTTGGTTGCTTTCGCGCTGGAACAGGCCGGATGGACCCAGTCTCAAGACGGGTTGAAGCGCGCCATCGACTGGCTGGGGCAGCATCAGGAGCCCAGCGACGGCCGCTGGCCGGCCTCTTCGCTGAATAAACAACGGGAATTATCCTCCGACGCGGGACGATTCATGAGCGATGCGGCTACCGCTTATGCGGTGCTGGCGCTCGAAAACGCGAAGTAAGGACTCCTCGATCTTCTGCTCCGGCCGCGATAGCCGAAGTTGGGATCGCCCCCTACGGCGCCTCAAGGTTCTTTATGACTTTTTTATGACTTCTTAATGTTTTCTTTATTGACACTCAACAGTTTCCCGATTACACTTGCTTCTACCTTTTCGCCAGGGGGCTTTAGAGCAAGTCACTCCCCGTATTCCCGCTGGCGAACGTAACCCCCAGGCGCCATAGGGCGCAATGAAATCTCACGTCCTGCCAGAGCCCCCCTTGTGCTCTCGGCTGCTGCTCTCGTTCAAGCAGAGGTGGGCAGTCTTGTGCCTTCATCCGCATTCATTGACTGTTCACACGCTTTGATGATCAAGGAGACAACATGCCAGCGACGATGGTTCGCCCATCTTTCCCGAGACCCCATTCCAGGTCCAGGTTCGGTTGTTTCGTTGCGCTTTTTGCCGCGCTATTGTTTTCGGAGGCGCTGAACGGCCAATCGACGCTCGGGACGGTGCTAGGCACCGTGAAGGAACCTTCGGGAGCCGTCGTGCCCGGCGCCGTAGTGAATTTGACTAACACCGGAACCAACGCGAAACATTCGACCGTTACCAATGAAACGGGTGCGTACCAGTTCGTGAATGTGGAAGTGGGGACCTACAAAATGGATGTCGTAGCGGCCGGCTTTCAAAAGGCTGACTTTGCTTCGTTCGACCTGGGTGGACGCGAAACGAAACGACTGGACGCGCAGTTGCAGATCGCGACGCAAACTACCACGATCGAGGTTCAATCCTCGGCAGGCTCTGTCATCGAAACCGATACATCCAGCATCGCGGAGACGAAAGGATCCATCGAGCTGACCGATCTTCCGGTGGCGATTACCTCGCGCTCCACTGGTTCCACCAGCGCGATGTCGACGCTGACCGCGCAGTCGGGGGTGCAAACAGATGCCAATGGGAACATCTCTGTCGCCGGCACTTTGCCGAGCCAGCTTTCCATGAGCATCGACGGAATCAGCTCCATGGGAACCGGTTCAGCCATTACTACTAACTCCGTTGGAGCCATTTCCGAAATGTTCCCGTCGTTCAACGCGATTGAGGAGATCCGCATCGGCGAGACCATCAATCCGGCTGAATTTGGAGGAGTCGCCGACATCACCACCATCTCAAAGGCGGGTTCCAATCACCTTCACGGAGGGGTCTTTGAAAACTTTCAGAACAGCTACACCAACGCCGCCGACTTCTTCAGCCATCAGGTTAACGAAGTGAAGATGAACAATTTCGGCATCTATATGGGCGGGCCGGTGGTGATTCCAAAACTGTATAACGGACATGACAAGACGTTCTTCTTCGGAAGCTTTGAAGCTTTGCGGCTGCCCAAGACTCAGACCGCAATCGAGAGCGTTCCCACGGTGGCCATGCGCGACGGTGATTTGTCCGCCTATCTGTCTGCCGCCAACGGAGGCGCGACCAACCAGTTGACTGGTTACCCGGGGAACATCATCCCGGCGACCATGCTTTCGCCTTATTCGCAAAGAGTGCTGAGCACCTTTTACCCATTGCCAAACTACGGCCCGCCGGGTGCGATCGCGAATAATTATCTGGCGAGCTTCGCCATACCGATTAACAGCGCTCAGGGCGATGCCCGCGTGGATCAAATGATCGGTTCGAAAAACCTCGTCTTTGCCCGATACACGTATAAGAATCGGCGGGTAACCGCGGTGCCTGAGGCGCCCGCGTATGCGAACCCGGGCGCTCCCTCTTTTCCTACAGTAGGCGAGAATTCCCAGCCCGAGCTGGATCAAGCAATGACTATCGCATGGAACTACACCATCAGCCCAACCATCGTGAACGAATTACGCGGGGGATTCAGCGTAAGCCACGTGGCAAACACTTTCGGTGTCACTGCGCAGGAGTCCGCCAATTTGCTGGGTCTGACAGGTCTGCCGCAAGCTCCACCAGCAGGGGCGGACATCGTTCCACAATTCATCATCGCCGGGTTTTCACCGCTCGGACTTCAGAATGAGAACTCCAACCAGGGCACCAAACAGCTACTGGAGACACTGACGTGGACCAAAGGAAAGCATACCATCAAGTTCGGCGCCGATTACCGGCGTCTCCACGCCTATTACAACGCCGATTTTTATAACGATCTGGAAGGTAGTTATGCCTTCAACGGATCGGTGATGAGTTCACTGCTCGGTCCCGGCAACGCTACTCCGATTGCTTCCTTTCTCCTGGGTTACCCGGACAGCAGCACCATCGCCACCAATCTGGCGTGCTGCACTTTCGCAATGGCGCAACATTACGCTGTTTTCGCGCAGGACGACTACAAGCTTTCCAAAAACCTGACGCTCAACTACGGACTGCGCTATGAGTACCATCCGACGTTCCGCGACAAGTACAACAACGTGTCCAATATCGATCTCAATTACACCAGCGTCGTGAACGGCCAGAGCGTGCACGGAGCGGTGATCGTCCCGGGTCAGGGCACCTTGGGGTTTCTCGATCAGGGCTTTGTGCAATCGATCGCTCCCACGCCGATCGTCACTGCCCAGTCGATTGGTGACCCCTCGGCGCTGCGATATTCCACAAAGACGGATTTCGCGCCGCGCTTTGGATTCGCATGGCGCATGTTCGGAAACGAGAAGACGGTTCTGCGCGGAGGTTACGGAAGATACATCGAGGCTTTGGGGGGTACAGCGGCACTCAGCGCCTGGGGCACGACGGCGAGCGATGTGGGGACCTTTCCCAATTCGATCGGCGGCAGCGGCGTTCCGACCTTCCAATTGCCTTACTCTTGGCCCTCCAACATCGCGCAACCCGGATCGCAAGCCTACTTCCAGGCGACCGCTCTGCACTACAAGGACCCCTTCGTTCAGGAATGGAATCTCACCCTCGAGCGGGATCTGGGCGCGGGCTTCGGTCTGCGGCTGTCCTATGACGGGAACCACTCCTCGGATCTTGGAACGGGTATGAATATCGATCAGCCTGGTCCGAACAAGATTGGATTTGGTAATCTGCCGACATCGGCTTTCCCGTACCCCCTGTGGTCGGAGATCTACTACAACGACAACGAAGGCTTCGGCAACTACAATGCAGGTACGATATCCGTGAAAAAGCGGCTGTCGTTTGGGTTGCAGCTGCAAAGCAGCTATATCTATACGCGGAATCTGTCCAATCAGGGCGGGAACCCCGGCACCCCGGCGGGCGGTTTCGCCGGAGAGTATGGCGGGGTGCTTTCCAATCCCGCCCAGCCGGGTATCGACTACGGGAATGTCAATTACTCACGACGCAATCGCTTTCTCACCACGTTTCTTTACGACTTGCCGTTCGGTAGGGGAAAGATGTTGCTGAACAGCGGCAACGGATTTGTCGACCGGGTGGTCGGTGGTTGGGAACTCGCCGGCGTGCTGCTGTTTCAAACCGGTCCGTTCATGACGGTCTCTCAGCTCAACGATCCCTGTGGTTGCGGCTTCAACATTTTCAACTCTACCGGAGGCCGGGCGGACACGGTCCCCGGAGTCAGTCCGTACGCGGGGCAATCGCTGGCCCAATGGATCAATCCGGCTGCTTTCACAACCCCGGCTAACGCCATCGGCCGCTTCGGAGACTCAGAGGCGGGCGATGTGGTGGGACCAGGCACTGAGGCGGTATCCATGTCTCTCATTAAGAGCATCCCGATCAAGGAGTCCGTTCGCGCTCAAGTGGGAGTGCAAGTCGCCAATTTGTTCAACCATCCGAATTTCGCGACGCCTTCCACCCTAACGGTGGGGGTTGCCGCATTCGGGACGATCACGGCTCTGCAATCGGCCGAAGGAGCTGGGCCGCGGCAAATCCAGTTGACCGCTCGCATCACTTTCTGACGGGCCGCGGATGCGTTTTAGTTCGACATTTTCAGTTCTTCGACACGCCGAATCCCGTGACGTTGACTTCCGTGTTGTGGGCGAAACGAAGGCCATAGACGCCATCGGTGGACTTGAGCTTTCCTTCCGTGACTAACTCAGTCTTGTTGTAACTGGCAACGACAGTTCCGTTGATGGAGCACGCCACGCGGTCGCCCTTCACGGAAAGGGCGATCTCCTGAGTCACGGGTTGTCCTACGCCGGCAGCCTGGTGCACCGCGGCGTTCGCGTCCCCTTGGAAGCCGTTCATCTGGAAAGGACCGGGGCCGAAGCCGCGCACGATGAATCTTCCGTTGCCGTATGCCGCGCAGTAAAGATAACTCTGACTGGCCGATCCCATTTCGTTGCCACCAATGAAAATGCCGTACGGATGTGGGTGGTTGTTCAGGTTCATGTACTTTGGCTCGGTAAAGGTGGCTTTCACCGTGTAGTCGCCCGTCGCCTTGTTGGCTGGATTCCAATAGGCCACGGCAGGACCCGTGGTTACGCGGAATGTGTCGCCATCTTTCGCGAGTTTCGCATCGTTCAAGCTTCGGCCCGCGCGCTCTTCGCCGGCGTCGATCTTGCCGGCCCACTGCGGGACGGAAATACCGCCGCTTGGAACAACACGGGAAGCGTCGCCTTGCGCATGGAGCGCCGGGGCAACGATTGCACAAAGTGAAAAGGCGAGTGAAGAAGCGCGGACGAGACGCATAACGTTTCCTTTCATCAGGCGGATTGACGACACCTGTTTATCTTACGCCCATAAGCACCGCGTTGGCCGCCGGGAGACGGACCCCCGTCGGGGAGGAAAACTCTATGTCGCTGCGATAAACTCGATGGGGCAGTGCGTGCGTGGTGTGGGGAGGATCGACGTGAAGAAAAAGTTTGCCATTTCTGGAACGATCATTGGACTGACGCTGTCGTTACTCGTGCACTTGAACGCTCAGGAGCAGACGCGCTCAGAGCCGGCGATGCCAGCGACACCGGTGATTCAAGCCACGAGGGATATCAAGGTCATATCGAGTGCGGGCGCGCGCGCCTTGGCGGACGCCTGTACCGCTTGGGCCGAGCAGAACAAACAAATCGTGGCAATGGCGATTTTGGATTGGGGCGGTAATCTCATCGAATCCCACGCCATGGAAGGCGCGCCGATGAACGCGATCGACACTGCGTTGTTGAAGGCCAAGTCGGCCTTGCGCTGGCGGCGCCCGACCTCAGAGACTAACAAGATGGTGCGGAGCGGTGAAAATTTGGCGCCGACCTTCATGCACGACTTCCCACAACCGGGTGCGCTTCCCATCGTGGTCGATGGCCAAGTCGTAGGGGCCATGGGCGTATCCGGTGCCGACGGCGAGAAATGCGCGCAGGCGGCGATCGACGCGGTGTTTAAGAAACAAGCGACCGCGACGGCACGGTAGATATGAGCGCCGCCTCTTGGTTCGCGATACCGATGTTGTTCGCCGCGCTCTACCCGGCCACAGCCCAGCAGCAGCCCATCGGCGTCCCGGTGCCTCCCTTGGGCGCCGGTCCGTTCGTGGTTGATACAGCGGAGCAGCATAAGATTCGAGTCACAGTCGTCACCAAAGGACTTGTGCATCCCTGGAGCCTGGTATTTCTTCCGGATGGCAGCATGCTCGTCACCGAGCGGCCGGGCCGGATTCGCGTGGTGCGCGAGGGAGTGCTGGACCCGAAACCGATCGGCGGTGTGCCGGAGGCGAGAACCAAGGGAAACGGCGGCCTGATGGACATCGCGTTGCATCCCAAGTTCGCCGAGAATCATTTGGTCTACTTCACCTACGACAAGCCGATGGAAAACGACAAAGGCGCACCAACGGTTGCTCGCGGAAAGCTGGAAGGCGGCATTCTCACGGATGTGCGCGACATTGTGGTCACCGACGCGTATGAGGGCACCGGAGGACTCAGCGGGCGCATCGCGTTTGGGCGCGACGGGATGCTTTACATGGCGACCGGCGGGAATGTGGGATGGGTCGCGCAAGAGCCAAGCAGCCTGAGGGGCAAGATTCTCCGCGTGCGCGATGATGGCTCGGCGCCGCCCGATAATCCGTTCGTTGGCCGTGCCGGTTACAGGCCCGAGATCTACACGCTGGGGCACCGCAATTCATTGGGTCTCATCGTTCATCCGGAGACCGGCGCGTTGTGGAACCACGAAAATGGGCCGAACGGTGGCGATAAGATCAACATCATTCTCCCCGGCCGTAACTACGGTTGGCCCGTTGTCAGCTTCGGGCGGGATTACGCGGGCCCGCGTATTTCGGAGAGCCCGACGCGGGAAGGCATGGAGAATCCTCTGGTAGTGTGGATACCCTCCATCGCGGTTGCTGGAATGACCGTTTATACCGGCGACCGTTTTCCTAAGTGGAAGAGCAACGTCTTTGTTGGTTCGATGCGCACTGGCGAGATCCCCGGCACCGGTCATCTGGAGCGCATCGTGTTCAATGAGAGTACCCAGGAGCTACGGCGCGAATCACTGCTGGGCGAGTTAAGGCAGAGGATTCGCGAGGTCCGGCAGGGTCCGGATGGGTACCTTTACCTGCTGACGGACGAAGATGACGGCGCCCTTCTGCGAATAGAACCGGCGCAGTAGGAGCGGCGCAGGATCTAGCGGACGCGGGTGCGCCCGAGCGGCCGAACTGGCTCTACCAATAGAGAAATGCAGATCGTCGCTATCACTTTTTGTGATGCCGAGCTTAAAGCCATGGAACTATGAGTCGCAAAAGTGGCGAATTCCTCAATCGAGGACGGTATCAAGAGTCATGAACGCCAATATCCGCTCGAGTCCATTGACGCCTTCCGATAGCCCCCATAAGATGAGGCGTGCTCAGGAGTATTACCTCGCTTCGAACGCCCTTGGAGGATGATCTTACGCGCCTGTTGGAGTCCAGTGTTCCGAGCCCACGGGATTGCCGCTTGGTGCGGCGTGTTCTGGGATGGGACGGCCGCCGGGGATGTGGCCTAAAGGATGCGGGAGAAGAGTTGCGGATCACACGCGAGCGAGCGCGCCAAATCTATGATCAGGCGATCGAGCAGCTCTGTAATGCCGAAGTCAGTTCCGCGCTGGATGAGGTGCTCGCTTTTGTGAATCGCATGTCCAACAGGGCCGCCGGCGATATCGAGACCGAGCTGCTACTGCGCCGATTCACGAGATATCCGTTTGCAATTCGAGCCCTAGTGAAGACGGCTCAAATATTTGGGCGTGCTCTTAAATTTACCCTGGAGGAAACCGGGGGGAAATTGTTTGTAGTCGCCGGTCCTGGTGTGGTTCGCTCGATTATTAAAGCCGCTTTGAGATCGAGCGGCAGGCGGGGAGTCCAGACTGTCTCCGCGTTGTGCTCCGCTATACCTGAGATTCACCGGCGTCGTACCGGCCGTCTCTTTATCAGGCAAGTGTTGAACACACGTCGCGATATCCGTTGGCTGGATTCCGCAGAAGAAGCATTCTGGCTCGCGTCTGTGCCGCGGAATCCAATGGTCCGGTGCTTAAAGAAGGTAATTTGTTATGTGAGTCCCGTGGCTCTTTCGGATCTTCATCGAGCGATAGGCCGCCTGCCGGCGAAGCAAAGAGCAGCCATCAGTCGCCGCCTCTTAATCAACTTTTGCAGGCAGGTGCCGCTCTGTCGTGTTACTAACGGCTGCTTGGAGCGGGTTACTCAGCTCGCCGCAAGCAAGTTGATTAGTGATGCCGAGCGGATTGTTTGTCAAATACTAATGCAGAATGGGAATGAGCTGGCTATTGAGCGCTTGCGAAGCTTGTGTGCCTCGGCCGGCGTCTCGAAGCCGAACTTATGGCGTATTGTGCTTCACTCACCGCTGATTTTCCGGCGTGCACCCCGCATTTACAGCGTGATTACCGCGGCGTCTGATCGGATAGAAGCTGTCAAAGGACCGACAGTTTAGTTCCTCACTTGACGGTCGCGCCGCTACGGAATTACGACGGAACCGTTCAGCGCCGACATCACGTTGCCTGCTGAATCTCTCACCACCAGCCTCACGATATAGCTGCCGCTGGCCACATCCAGATTCGTCTTCACCGTTATGCCAGCCTCGGGGAGCGCATCCAGCGTCTGGTCCCGGAACTTCAAGTCCACGACTTTTTGAGTGCCGACAACATATTTTCCATCCCGGTCGAACACTCCTCCCACCACTGTCAACGTATTGTCGTTGCGGCCGTCGGCTTTCTTGTAGCGCAGGTGCTTGGCGTCGATGCGCGCCAGAATGGAGAGCGTGGCCTTGAGATCGCCGGTCTTGAAGAACTGCGTCTTCAACTCCACCGGCAGCTCGCGTATCTCATCGCGCGAGAAGAACGCTTCCTTGAGTTCTTCCTTCGCCTCCTCGGCAGGATCTTGCAGATGATTGCGTTCGAAATATCCGCGGCGCGCCTGCATCTGCAGCCCGGCGTCGTTCTTCAGCACGATCTTTAACTTGTGGTAACTGCCGTCGAGCTTCAGGTTCTGCGGCGCGAACCCCAGGACGTAAATGTATTCCGGCTGCGTCGCAACCAGCTTCAGGCCCGCGGCGAAATCGTTGTTGTCGTGGAAGAACGCGCCGCCAGTGTCCTCGGCGAATTCTTCCAGGACGTCCATATTGGCTAGAGCGGTCTGGCGCTCGTAGTTCGTTTTGATGTTGGTTGTATTCGGATCGATAACGCCGGCCGGGGTGTCCGCATTGCCGCCGGGAGTCAGTGAGTAGAGACCGCGCGCGTCCAGCGAACTGATGACGACGTTGTTACGAATGGCGGCATTGATCACGTCCATTTCGTCGATTCGATGGTCGCTGACCAGATAGAATCCCGGCGAAACCATAACAATCGCGCGGGTGCCGGGCATGGCCGACATGCGCCGGACCAGCCCCTTCAGAATCAGCAGTGTGTTCCGCGTATCCTGAAAGCCGATTTCGACTTCTTTCAGCACCAGCATTCTTACCGGCTCGGCAATATAAGGCTGGACGTTGGGTGTCTGACCGTTCTGACGCGCGACCGCGTTGGCCTCGGCCGTAATGCCGACGGCGTCCGGGCACGAGAGATAATCGGCCTGCGCTGCAACAAGTGCCTGCTGATCGTTTGCGTTGATGATTCGATCGGCCTGGAAGTAGCTCACATCCAGGCAAGGCTTCACCGCTGCGTCGGTGGGTATCGTCGGCCACGGCTTGATCTGGTCCAAGGCTGCGTCCAGCTTATCCCGATCGTCGGTGAAGTCGAGCGAAGTGTGGCCGGACGTCGTGTAAACGGCGGCGCGGGTGCCAGGCGCGAACGACTCCTTCAGTACGCGTTTCGCCGCTTCGCGCGTTTGCGCCAGATCTCCGAAGCTCAGATGCATATCGTCAAAGAGCCAAATGATGAAATGCCCGGCGATGGGTTGCGCGGCCGTCCCGGCAGGTTTTGCCTGGGGATTTCCGTTAGCGTCGGTTTCGATCGAGGTGTCGGCCAGAGTGGGCGGCGCCTCGGCCTTCTCAATGGAAAATTTCGATATTTCCTGAAGCTTGCCTTTGTCGAAGAGCTGGAAGTCTTCCTTTTTCAGCGTGCCGATGGCCCGCCCCTCGCGGTCGCGAACCACCACCGGCACCAGCACCAGATTTACCCCGGTGCTGAAGGTGAACGGCGTATCGCGCTGGGTCACCTCGGCGGTGGTCTGCGTTTGCTGCGCCGGACAGATCATAACCGCACAGGCGGAAACGATCAGTATCAGTCGCAGAGGAGCGCGGAAACGCATGACTAGAGTCTATCTGAAAAGAAAGCAAGCTCCCGCCTAATTGGCTGTCGGGGTCTTCAGGGCGCTGTCGATTACAAGAATGTCGAGCGGGGCTTTGCGCGCCTCCAGCTTCAGGCCCACCTGCTGCAGGGCGTCGCTCAGCGCAGAGGGTGAACTGGCGTCCAGCAACTTCTGGGCCTCCGGCGGGAGATTCGCGCCGCGTATGACCGCGGAACGGAGCATCATGGCCACATAATCCTCCGGAGTGACATCGACCGCGAAATTGTAGGAGCCGGTTAGCCCGGTCATGTCGACGACCTGGCGATCGGAGTATCGTTCCAGGTTCCTGCAAAACACCCACAGCGGCAGCTTCCTGACTTCAATCCGGTTGTCGCCGACCGAGAATGACGCTCCGCGCGCATAGTTCACGCTCACTCCGTTGCCGACAGCGACGATGGTCGCGACATTGGCCATTCCCACAGGCTCGTCATTATCCTTATCTTCGTTCGGATCGGGCGGTAACTCTTTCAGCTTCGGCGGGCCTTTGGCAAGCACGAGCGCGTAAATCGGAAGCTCCTTTTTCTCTTTGTGCAGCTTCACCTCGAACCTGTCGGCGAGAAGAGCCTGAAGCATTTCCGGAACCTGAGCCTTAGTGCTGCCGTCCGGAAGCGTTGCCGAAATATCGTAGCGCTCCGTCGCCGTCCAATCCGGTCCGGAGATCAACGTCGCCTTGAACCTGTAGGCGGTGGCCAGATAGTCTCGGAGCGACAGCCCGACTGCCCGAACCTGCGCACCGTCAAAGTGAAGGCCGGCGGCGACCTGTCCCTGCCCGGGGGCGAAAGGCTTGACGGACGCCACCTCGAACTGCGGAGACTGGGCGAGAAGCAGGCGAGTCAGCAAGATCGCGAAAATAGCTTTTCGCATAAATTTCCCGTCTAATTTTTTTATATCAGTTTTCGAGGACTACCTCTCAGCGGCCGGCGCCGGCGGACAGCCTCTCGCACGGCTGGCCCGTGCCTTCCTTCAGATTCACGATGGTGTCGACCGCGGTCTGCTTCCACGACTCGCATTCCCCAGCTAGCCAATAAACTTGTATGCGATTCACCTCGGCGCCCTTCCCCAGACCGAAATGAACTCGCGGGTCGTTTGCCGCCAGGTAACTGCCATCGCCTCTCACCCACCCCTTGACCGATGTGCCGTCCATCCGCACAAGTTCCACCACACTCCCATATGCCGAACGATTGGTTTTCGTGCCCTCGAGATGTACCAGGAGCCAATGCCCGCGCTTCGGCACGGTATTCAGCAGCAGCCGCGCGGGGCCATTATTATTCGTCACCAGGATGTCCATTCCGCCGTCATTATTCACGTCGCCGAAAGCCGCGGCCCGGCTCACCTCGGGAATCTGAAAAACCGGACCGGCGGACGCCGTAATATTCTCAAACGCCTTCCCCTTGCCCATATTTTTCAGCAACAGCTTCTTCTCGCGGTAGGGAAACCTGTCCCCCGCCCGCACCATCGCCACGTTAACCGCGCCATTGGCGGTGAACAGATCGAGCAGCCCCCGATTCTCCATATCGATTAAACCCACGCCGAAACCCGTATACGGCAAGGAAATGTGCGCGAGTCCACTCTGCTCGGTGGCGTCCATGAAATCCCCGGTGGGCTGCCGCTGGAACATGGTGAACGCCTCGGTCGGAATATTGGTAATCACCAGGGCCTGACCGCCATCGCCGAACAAATCTCCCGACGCAATCCCCATGCCGGCCCGCGGCTTCCCGTCTGAAGCGTAGGCGAGCCCGCGGCTCAGACCCTCCTCACGAAACACCCGATCGCTTTCCTTTGATTGCGGGCTCCTGCGCTCGTTGATCCAAAGATGATTCGCCGCCCCATCGTCGGCCACCAGAAAATCCGGATACCCGCTCGTGCCGAACGTCCCGGTCAGGATGCCCAGCCCAGGTCCCGGTTTCGCGTTTAACCCGACTTCATCCGTGACGTTCTTGAACCGCCCCTGCCCGAGGTTGTGGTACACCTCAGTGACCGTCCCCTTGAACGGCTGCGGTCCGCAATAATTCGGCGATCCCTGCGGCGTGTAACAAGGCCGGCGATAAAAGTCCAGATAATGAACCACCACCAGATCCAGCAGGCCGTCCTTGTCATAGTCGATGAACGCGGCGCTGGTCGACCATCCCGACGACGCCACTCCCGCCGTCGCGGTCACATCCGTGAACGTGCCGTTGCCGTTGTTGTGATACAGAACGTTGTGGCCGTAATTGGTGACGTAGAGATCAATGTACCCATCGTTGTCGTAATCGCCCGCCGCCACGCCCGTGCCTTGATCGGCTAGGCCCAGGCCCGACGATTCCGTAACGTCGGTGAACGAAAGCTTCCCGGTTTCGCGCAGGTTATTGCGGAACAGGCGATTGCCCGGTTTCCATCCGGCCGGTATCGGCACCAGCGGCGTGCCTTGCGGATACGTTGGCGAGCCCTGGATCAGAAATACGTCCAGGTCGCCGTCGTTATCGTAGTCGATCAGGGCAGCGCCCGATCCCATCAGCTCCGGCAGCAGGAAATCTCCCGTGGCGCCGGAAAACTGCCAGAAGTCGAGCCCGGTCTGTTTGGCCACGTCCTCGAAAGGGGACTCCTTATGAACAGACGTGTATCTACACGCGGACAACACGTGTAACAACAACACTGCAACTACACCCCGTCTCGACGTGGGTACAGCATATTGCGGTTTGAGAAAAGTTTGTCAAATAATGTAAAAATTTGACACAAATTTGACCCGTCAGTGACTCGACTCTGACGGCACTACGACGCACGGTTGCCCCGTGCCTTGTTTCAGATTCCTGCAGCTCGCCGTTGGTCAATAATCTCGGTCAGCTTGTTGAATGTGTCTACGATGGCATGATTTCCTAATCAGGAAAGTCGCGGTAGAGTTTTAAGCAAGTTGGAACTGCGCCTGCAGAGCGGGAGGCGCTCGGATCGAATGTTACGCAAAGCTGGCCTGTCTTCGTATCGAGTGCATAAGCTCCCTGCCACGCATCGCCTTTGAGGCTTTCAGGCTGACTCGATAGGGGAACGAACCGCTGGTAAGGGGCCTTAGGTTTTCCGCACCCGCACAAGAATACGAAAACCGCGCAGGCGGGGATTAACCACTTCGTTGGCGGGCTTTCCTCGTGCCGCTCTTCCTCCATCACGCGCCGATTGTAACGCGTTGCGAAACACGGCGGGGGAGCCTCAGACTCGTCAGTGACTCGACCCTGACGGCACTACGACGCACGATTGACCCGTGCCTTCCTTCAGATTCAGAATCGCATCCGTTTTTATCTGGCTCCACGACTCGCATTCACCCGCCAGCCAATAAACTCGTATGCGATTCACCTCGGCGTCCTTCCCCAAACCGAAATGAACCCGGGGGTCGTTGGCCGCCAGGTAACTCCCATCCCCTCTCACCCACGCCTTCACCGATGTGCCATCCTTGCGCACCAGTTCCACCACGCTCCCATATGCCGAACGATTAGTTTTCGTGCCCTCCAGATGAACCAGCAGCCAATGTCCGCGGTTTGGCACGGTGTTCAGCAGCAGCCGCGCGGGGCCATTATTATTCGTCACCAGGATGTCCACTCCACCGTCGTTATTTACGTCGCCGAACGCCGCCGCCCGGCTCACCTCCTCGGTAGCCAGCGCCGGACCCGCTTGCGCCGTAATATCTTCGAACCCTTTCCCTTTTCCGACATTCCGCAGCAACAACTTGCGCTCGCGGTAGGGAAACGGATCGCCCTTCGGATTCGACTTCAAATCCCCGGCCATGGATCTCACGCCGCCATTCGCGCTGAACATGTCCAATAACCCGCTATTTGTCATATCGAAGAGGCCCACGCCAAATCCCGTATAGGGCAGGGAAATATGCGACAGCCCCGATTGCTCCGTCGCGTCTACAAAGTCCCCATTCGGCTGTCGTTGAAACAGCGTGAACGCCTCGGTCGGCAGGTTCGTCACGATGATGGATTCGCCGCCGTCGGCAAAAATATCGCCCGAAGCAATGCCCATGCCGGCCCGCGGCCTGCCGTCCGAAGCATAGGCCAGCCCGTGGGTGAGCCCCGCTTCTTTGAATACTCTGTCGTTGAATACACTAATGCCCGGCTTCGATTGCGGGCCGCTGCGCTCATTGATCCAGAGATAATTCGCCGCGCCATCGTTGGCGACCATGAAACCGGGAAACCCGTCGGCACCGAAATCTCCCGTCAAAATGCCGAGCCCGGGCCCCGGCTTCGCGTTCAGACCGACCTCCTCGGTCACATTTTTGAACCGCCCGTTCCCGAGGTTGTGGTACAACTCGGTCGCCGTTCCCTTGAAAGGTGACGGACCGCAATAATCGAGTCTGCCATCGAACATGTAGCAAGGACGGCGATAGAAGTCGACATAGTGAACCACCGCAATGTCCAGCCGGCCGTCCCGGTCGTAATCGATGAATGCGGCGCTAGTGGACCAGCCGGATGAAGCGACACCGGCGCTGGCGGTTACATCTGTGAACGTGCCGTTTCCGTTGTTGTGATACAGAATGTTGTGGCCGTAATTGGTGACATAGAGATCGACGTACCCGTCGTTGTCGTAGTCGCCGGCTGCCACGCCCATGCCTTTATCGGCGTAGCCCAATCCAGCCGATTCCGTGACATCGGTGAACGTCAGTTTGCCCGTTTCGGCGAGATTATTCCGGAACAGGCGGTTGCCCGGTTTCCAACCCGGCGGAACGGGCACCAGAGGCTTGCCTTGAGGAGCGGTGGGATACCCCTGGACCAGATAAACGTCCATATCGCCGTCGTTATCGTAGTCGAACAGCGCGGCGCCAGATCCGACCATTTCGGGAAGAAGCATCTCGCCCGTGGCGCCGGAATACTGCCAGAAGTCTATCCCGACCTGTTTGGAGACGTCCTCGAAGGGGAATGATTTCTGAGAAGAGGACGTTTTACAGGCTAACAGCCCGACGAACGACAACACCGACACTACGACTAAAAACCCGTTATGATGCACCATCGCAGGGCATGATATCATGGCGATATTTTATGAAGCGGGGAATCGCCTCCGTAATTTTGGCGGCGTTGCTGGAGTTGTCGTGTGCTAAATCCGTCCCGCCCGTCCCGGCCATCCCGGTCGACGGTCTCGACGCGGACGTAAGAAACGCCATAGTCAAAGCCCGCGATGAAGCCGTGGCCCAGCCAAAAAGCGCCCAGGCCTCGGGCAATCTCGGCATGGTCCTGGAAGCGCATACTCTGTATCAACCCGCTGTGCCTGTCTATCAACGCGCCGTGCGCCTCGACACGAAAGACTTCGCGTGGCGATACTATCTGGCGCTTTGCCTCGAAAAAACCGGCCAGCTGGATGAGGCGCTGGCGTCGATTTCCGAAGGTCTGAGGATCCGGCCCGACTATGCGCCCGCGATCCTCAAACGAGCCGAACTGCTCCTGAAGCTGGGACGATTCCCCGAAAGCGCCGCCGCGCTGGAACCTTTCCTCGCAAAGAACCCCGGCTCGCCGATGGCTCTCTACTTCATGGCCCGGGTGAAGTTCGCGCAGCAGGATTTCGCCGCTGCCGACGATCTCTATCGCCGCGCTACCGAAGCCTCCCCGACCTTCGGCTCCGCCTGGTTCGGCCTGGGCGAAACCAGCAAAAGACTTGGCCGTGACGCGGAAACCGAAAGAGACTACCAGCTCGCGGAGACCCACAAGGACCACTACCCGCCCAGCGCAGACGAGCTCTACCTCGAAATGACGAAGCTCGCCACCGGCATCGAGAACCGGCTCATGGAGGCCAAAAGGCTCATGAACAAGCGGGAGTACGACCGGTCCTCGAGGATTTACAAAGAGGTCCTCAAACAATATCCGGATAATCTGGACTGCCTGGTGAACCTTCTTTACATCGCGCAATACCCGAACCAGGCGACACCCGAGGAAGTGGAAGATCTCTATCAGAGAGCCCGCGCCGCGAGTCCGCAGCTGGCGGAGGTGTACATGTACCACGGCACCGCGCTTGCCGCGCAGGGCAAGTACGATGCGGCCGTGGCCGAGCTCGATAAAGCCATCCAGCTCAAGCCCAACACTGCCGAAGCCCACGCATGGCTGGCCGACGTGCGCGAACGCCAGCACCGTCCTGCCGATGCGATCGAGCAATATCGCATCGCCATCGCGCAGCAGCCCGATTTTCGCATAGCCCGGCTGGAACTGGCGAAAGACCTGCTCTATGCAGGCCGCAGCAGAGAAGCCATCCCTGTGCTGCTCCCGGCACTTCAGGTGGAAGACCAGAACACCCCCGTTGCAATGATGTTCCTCGTGCAGGCGTACGTGAACACCGGAGATCGGGCGACCGCGCGAAAATATCTCGAGCAAGCCCACCAGTATGTGCTGCGCAACGGACCATCGAATCTGCTGCCGCAGATCGAAAGTAACTTGAAGAGCCTGGGCTCCGGTTGATCGGAAGTTCTTACTGAGCCACGACCGTCAGGGAGTGGTCCGCCATGAAGAAAAAACCGGCCCGGACACCCAAAGCTGCGATCCCGACGCGTCCCTCCTGGTGGCCGCACCTCTGGAAACTCGCCCTGCTCTGGGCCTTTGTGCTTGCAGCGTACTCCAATTCATTCGATGCCGGTTTTGTATACGACAACGAATCGGCCATCCTCGAAGACGCGCGTGTCCACCAGGCGAACCTGCATAACGCCCACCGCATTCTTACGGAAGGCTATTGGGTAAGTCAGCCCACCACCGACCTGTACCGTCCGGTCACTACGCTTTCTTACCTCCTGAATTACGCGATTCTCGGCAACGGCACGAACCCGGCGGGCTATCACTGGGTGAACCTGGTTCTGCACGCAGCCAACGTCTCACTGGTATACGCCCTGGGCATATCGATTTTTGGCGTGCCTGCGCTGGGCCTTGCCTTGGCGGCCATCTGGGGATTGCATCCTCTGCTGACGGAAGGTGTCACCAACATCGTTGGCCGAGCCGACTTACTCGCGGCCTTGGGCGTCTTAATGGGCCTGCTTTGCCACATTCGGGCGACGGCTGGCGCCGGATGGCGCAAGGCCGGCTGGCTGATCGCGCTGGCTCTCTCTCAGACCATCGCATTGTTTTCGAAAGAGAATGGCGTCGTTTTGCCGGCCCTGATGCTGACGTATGACCTGATCTGGTCCGAGCATTTCTCCTGGCGGCCCGTCTGGCGGCGCATCCTGTCCTATGCGGTTTTGGCGCTCCCGCTCATCGCTTTCTTCGTTCTGCGCAGCCAGTTGCACATGCATCTGGAAGTTCCCTTCCACAAGAATCCCCTGGTTGGCGCTGCCTTCTGGCCGGCGCGAATGACAGCCTTGAAGGTAATCGGCAGATTTCTGTGGCTGTTTATCTGGCCGGCCCGCTTATCGGCGGACTACTCTTACAACTCCGTACCCCTGTTTCAATGGCCTCGGGTGTTCCAGTGGCCTCTGGCCCGCTGGGAGGATCTGCAGGCGCCGATCGTGCTTGCGTTGTGCGTCGCCGGAATCGCGCTTGCATTACGGCTGCGCCGCGAAAATAAGCCGCTCTGCTTCTTTGTCGTGTTCTTCTTTATCGCGCTGGCTCCCACCTCGAACCTTTTCATCCTCATCGGCAGCGCGATGTCGGAGCGCTTCATGTACCTGCCCGCCATCGGACTAACAGGTTGCGTAGTGGCGCTGATTTGCGCTCTCTCCCGACGCTATTCGCAGCAAGTCCTCCGGAAGTACCTGTGGGCTGCAGCCGGCCTCGTATGCCTCGCCTTGGGCGCACGAACCTACGCCCGTAACTTCGATTGGCATGATGAAGCCACACTTTGGACGGCCGTTACGGAGGTGAACCCCGATGACGCGCTGGCTCACGTGAATCTGGGAAATGCTCTGCTCGAAATTCCGGGCCGAATGCCGGACGCGCTCTCCGAGTATCAAAGAGCCCTGCGGATTTATCCAAACTACGCCGACGCGCACAACAATCTCGGGGCGATTCTCCTCGAGTCCGGCCACACCACGGAAGCGGTCGCGGAGTATCGGGCTGCGGTGCGTCTCGATCCGGATTACCCCGACGCACACAGCAATCTGGGAAGCGCGCTCTCGCGGATTCCCGGCCGGCTACCCGAAGCTACCGCCGAACTGGAAACCGCAGTGCGTCTGGATCCCGAAAACGCACGCCGGCGCGCCGCTTTGGGAAGCGTTCTCTTACAGATACCAGGTAGACTGCCCGAGGCCATCGTGCAGCTTGAGACCGCGGTAAGGATCGACCCCGATGACGCGGGATCTCATTATCAGCTCGGAATCGCCCTGTCGCACATGCCCGGCAGGCTTCCGGAAGCAATTCAGGAGATCGAGGCGGCGGCGCGTATCAGACCCGACCCCCAGCTCGAGGAATTGCTGAACCGTCTGCGTAAAGCCCAATAGCCCCCCCGAGGCTTGCGTATCATATCAGTTGATACAGCCACCCCACGCCGCGTGATGATCCGGCTAGGCTGAACGCCCGGACCCGCTCTCAAAGCTTATGCGCCGTCAAAATGGCGTCAAATTCTCGTCTTGAGCGGTCACACCTAGTTCCAGCCGCCCGCCGCCAGAAAAATCTTAACTCCCCTGTCGACATTGACGAAACTCTGGTATATCATATTGAAAGTTGTGGTTTGTCTTTGTGGGTCAGTGTCACGCGACGACCTTTGAACTTTGTACGTTCGGGAGGCGAATTAAATGCAGCTGAGAGTGGCAGGCTTTTTGTTGGTGTGCGCCGTAGCGGCGTTTGCTCAGGGAGATCGCGGCACGATTACTGGAACGGTTACGGATCCGACAGGAGCCGTCGTTCCCAACGCCAACATTCAGATAACGAGCAGCGAAACGGCCGCCCTCTATCAGGTTGGCAGCACCAGCACCGGCAATTACACGCTGGCCAATCTTCCTGCAGGCACGTACGTGCTTACCGTGGAGGCGGCGGGCTTTAAGAAGTTCGAACGGCCCGGCTTGGTGGTGCAGGTGTCCGAAACTATCCGCGTCGATGCGATTCTTCAGGTAGGCGCTTCTACCGAGACGGTTACGGTCAACGCCGAAGCCCCGCTGCTGAAAACGGAAAGCGGCGAAATCAGCCATCAGGTGGACTACGAAGCTGCGGATCTGTTGCCTCTCTTCACGACCAACGGCACCGGTACCAGCACTATGGGTAATATCCGCGATCCGCTGACCGTTCTGAACATACTGCCAGGCGCGCAACAGACCACCGATACAGTGCTGCGCATCAACGGTCTGCCCTCGAGTTCGCAGACCATCATGGTTGAAGGGATGGACGCCACCAATGGTATGTGGCGCCAGCAGAATCAGTCCACCCAGCAGGGAGCCGACGCCGTCCAGGAAGTCTCGGTACAGACCAGCAACTTCGCCGCTGAATACGGCGGGGCGGGCGGCGGTTATCTGAACTTCACCATGAAATCCGGCACCAACCAATATCACGGGAGCGCATACGACTATTTTGTCAATCCTGTGCTGGACGCCGGTCTGCCGTTTACGGCGAACTGCAACCAGGAAAACAACTGCCCGACGAACCCCAACTCCGGCCACATCAAGAACGACATAAGGCGCAATGATTATGGCTTCACGCTGGGCGGCCCNNTACAGACAGGGGAACTTCGCCGCGGCAGAAGTGCCGTTTCTTTCGTTCCTGAATTCAGATGGCGCCATTCCGAACCAGATCTTCGATCCGGCCACCAGACACACTGTAAACGGCGCGCCGGTGGAAAGCCCATTTCAGGGCAACGCGATTCCCATCAGCCGGATGGATCCCGTGGCATTGTATCTGCAGAGCTTTTTCCCCGGGGCCAACATATCGGGCGGATCGACGACGAACAACTACGCCATCCCGGCCTATTCCAATTTCCAGCACACCACCATCCCGTCGATGAAGATCGACCAGATACTCAGTTCGAAGATGAAGTTGTCCGGCTACATTTCGGTGACGGAAACTAATTCGCCCAATACTAACGGGTTCTCCCCACTCCTGGCTCCGGTCGCGCCAGACGCGGATCGCTCGTATACCTACCGCCTCAATTTCGATGACACGCTCACTCCCACGATGCTGTTCCATTTTGGTGCTGGGTTGCTCTACTTCAACCACCCCGTATATACGCCGCCTTCGACCTTTGACGCCGAGGCAGCCACGGCGGCCGCGCAAGGGTACGGCGGCGCCCCGGGCGGCAAAAGCTTCGCGCCATTTCAAGCCAATACCTACATGCCGTCGTTCGCCGGCCTGAATGGCACCGGTTTCCCGAACGGCGGACTGGCCCTTGGAACGGGCTTTTTCGCTCCGGCTCCGGGTCCCAGCGGCTTTGACGAATCCGATCTGAAGGACATCAAACCGACCGCCAACACCAGCATGACGTGGGTCCATGGTAATCACACCTTCAAGGCAGGCGCGGATATGGTCCTGGAAGGTTTCCCGCAGCAGAGCAGCATTCGCGCCTTCGGCGAGTACACCTTCAGCGGTCAGCAGACCGAGAATCCCGCTGAATACAATGTTCCAGGAATCGTTTTTGGGTCTGGATTCTCGTACGCCAGTTTCCTGCTGGGCCAGACAAATGCCGTCGAAGATTCCGCGATCAACGACTCGCGGTTAGGCAACCATACCTGGGGAGCTTTTATCCAGGATAGCTGGAAGGTGAGTCGCAGGCTGACCCTGGAACTTGGTCTGCGGTGGGACTACGCGACATTGTTGGAAGAGCAGTACGGGCGCATGTCTGACGCCGATTTCCAGGGTGTCAATCCGGCATTGGCCTCTGCGGAATACCCCGGCGGCCGCGCCGGATCCATCGTGTATGGCGCCACGAATGGTGGCAAGCCGCTGAGCGACTCCTATCCATTCTCGCTTGGTCCGCACATCGGCGTTGCCTATCAAATTACCCCCAAGACCGTATTCCGCGCCGGCGGGTCAATCGCTTACTCATCGTCGCCCGACAACGCCTTCCTGTCCTACAGCGTGGCCAACTTCTACACCATTGGCTCACCCGGGTCATTCCTCCCGGCGACTCAAATGTCGAGTGGAAACCCTCTCACGGGTTCTCTCGCCCCTACGTTCCCGGAATATAACCAGTACCCGTTCCCAAGCACTGCCACCGGTTGCGGCTTGAAATCGAACCTCCCTTGCGTTCCCCCCACCGAGCCCTTCATCACTATCGAGAAGAGCTCCGGCAGGTTGCCTCGTATCTTCCAGTGGAGCATCGGTTTCCAGCAAGAGATCATGCGCAACCTGGTGGTCGACGCGAATTACGTCGGCAATCGCGGCGCATGGTTCACGGCGCCTCTGATGGATACCCAGGCGTTCAACGGCCTGACCCAGAACATGCTTTCGCACCTCACCACCGAAGGCCCGGGGGGCGGCGGCCTCTACGGCGCAAGCTCAAATATGGCCTTCACCAATTCGGCCGATTTCGCCCTGCTCAGCCAAGAGATCAGCAACCCGGCCGTGATAAATAGATTCCCGGCGCTGGCAAATCCCAGCAACGTCTATCCGGGTTTTCCCAGCACCGAGACCCTCGCCCAAGCTCTGCGGGCCTACCCGCAGTGGTTCGGCGTTCCTCCGTTCCTGGGACCGCCGCAGGGCGACACGTGGTACGACTCGCTGCAGATTAAGATGACCAAGCGCTACTCGCATGGCTTGACCGCTCAGGTTGCCTACACTTGGTCGAAGTCGTTGACCAACGCGGCCAATTCCAACACTTCCTACCTGACGCCGGACGATCCGATTATAAACGATCCTTACAACGTGCCGACCCAGAAGCAGCTCTCCGGCTTCGATCAGCCCCAGGTGTTGGTGATATCGTTCAGCTACACCACCCCGAAGGTACAGAGTTTCGGCGAAAGCGGTGCCGGTAAAGCTGCTAACTGGCTGGTCCGCGACTGGACCATCGGTGGCGTCCTCAAATATGCCAGCGGCGCCCTGATCGCGACTCCCTCATCGAACAATTGCCTGTTTGCCGTGATGGGGCTTGGCAATGGCGTACCCCCCTGCGGCGGTAGCAACAATGGCGTATCGGTCTTCGGGGGAACCGATCCCCTTGAGAACTACGTGTCCGGCAAGCCGTGCTTGTCCATCAATCCGAACAGCCATTTCGACCCGACTACCACGCTGGCTCTGAATCCGGCCGCCTGGTCCAACCAGTCAACGGCAACGTTTGGCGACGCGGCGCCTTACTACAGCGACTGCCGGTGGCAGCGCCAGCCAGCCGAATCTCTCAGCTTGGGCCGGAGTTTCCACATAAAAGAAAAGGTCCAGTTGTTGATCCAGGCGCAATTCTTCAATGTGTTCAATCGCGTGCAATATCCGATGCCCACGGTTGAAACCAGCACAACGGCCGCCACGTTCGGCAACCCGTTCCCGGGCTCCCAATCCCCGGCACCCGGGGTGAACGCCGCGTTGAACGGAGGCTACGGGTTCGTGAACACTCTCGCCGGAAACCTGGCGAATCCGAGATCGGGCCAATTAGTGGCGCGCTTTACGTTCTGACGTAGCGCAACCTTGCAATAAACTACTGGGCAATAAGCCACGGGCCTCGTCGGGAAACCGGCGAGGCCTTTTGGCTGTGTGACGGGCCTTCCATCCGCGCGGCGGTAATGGGGCCGTTAAGCACGACGCATCAGGTAGCATTCACCAGCCTGCCCGCCACATCTCAGCAATGGCCGTTTGAACTAACCCGCTGGCGCGGGGGACGCTGCGCGTGCCGGTTGGTTAGCTGATGTGCAAAGCGCGAACGCTCTTGCGGATCTGAACGATCCGGGTTAGGATCACCAGCAGGGATGCTAATGGCCAGGACAGTGCCATCGACTCAGTGCTCATCACGGTACTGTGGGTACCAAAGTGGCATTCAAATCCCATAGCTGACTGCGTCCTCCGCAAACGCCAGCGGCTTTCTTCAAACGCCCTTATCGAAAGTGTCCCGGCTTCGCCTTTTACCCGCTCCGTCAAGACTGGGCGCCGGAACACTTCCGATAAGAATCTAACGTTTCGCGTCCATGTGACAAGAACGCGGAACGTGAATCCTGCGTTGGATCACGCCGCAAACTCGATAGACTGAGCATCATGAGCATCCCGAGAATGCTGTGGCGGATTCCTTTGATTGCTTTTGTCTTTTGTTCGTCGCCTGTCCCCCGCCTAGCCGCGCAGGTAAAGCCGCAACCCAGGTTCTGGGTTGCGATCGGTGTTGCAAAGCCTATATATCAATTGGCGGAGACTGCCAAGCTTCAGGTTTCTTTTGTTGTTGTCAATGATGGGGACGCGGTAGCGGATCCCGGCGTCGGGTCCTCGCACCTGTTCATCAATGACATTGAGCCCAGCGACTGGAGATTTGTCATAAACAATGGAATTAGAACACCCTCCTTTACAGCATTGCCTCCGGGAGAAGTTCTATCTTTTGGATACGAGCTAGGCCCCAGATATTTCGCAACGCCGGGTGTCTATCGCGTTCGTTGGCAAGTGGGAAACTTTCGATCACCCGAGACGACCTTTCGAGTAATGCCCGGGAAACGTTAAAAGGATGGCTCGCATACGTGCATTATGGAGAGTCGAAAATCAAGTATCCGCCCCAATCCCCAGTCACCCGCCTCCGTCACGCCATCTTCGCCAATTTATCAGCAACCTAAGCCGATCTCGCCCCGCTGGGGGCAGCGCCACGTGTTATCCCGGTTCCGAGGTCCCTAAATGTCTGCTACACCAGTCACGTCCCTCCATCGAACTCCCGTGGATCGCACGGCCGCCAACCGCGCCAACTCGCGACACTCCACCGGACCACGCACCGATTCCGGCAAGCAGCGTTCCTCGCTGAATGCGCTGCGCCATGGCTTAACGGCCGCCAGCGCCGTCCTCCCCTCCGAAGACCAAGCAGCGTACGACACACATCGCCGCAGCTTCTTCGACGAATACCAACCCGCCACGCCCACCGAGACCTCGCTACCCTCGGCCTGCACTACCAGCGGCTCTCCCGGCAGTTCCAAAAGAGCCTCGACAAGCTCCGCGAGGTCCAAGTTGACCGCATCGAGCGCCTGCGCCGCGACCTCAAAGACGCCGCCGCCCTCCTCGAACTCCACAAACACAAAGGAGTTCCCTGGGAGCCCGCCGATCATGGCTTCGTTTTTTCAAAAGACCAAGTCGAAGCCTTCTCCGATCGCCTGAAGCGCCTGAACCAGTCGCGCCACATCGAACATGTGCTTTTCCACATGCAGCCTCCCACTCGTGCCGTCAGCGCCTCTTTCTGAACCGCGACCGTGAGGGAGCGCGAGTTCCCGCGCGATATCATGGAAACTGAATTTTGAAGAGTCCAATTTCGTTTCTTCCCACGCAGGCCGACGACACCGTCAGCATCCCGTTTCCGTCGGCCCACGCTGGACAGTCGGTCCTCGTAACTGGCGCCGGAGGATACATAGGATCGGCCTTAGTCAAGGCGATTGCCGCTGCTGGTCCAAGCCGCATCGTCCTGCTGGATTCGGCGGAACACAACCTCTTCCAGATCCGGCAGCACCTCGAATCGGCCTTCGGCCACGTGCTTTGCGAGCCTGTCCTTGGAAGCGTGGATGCTGTTAATTTGCTCGACGACATTTTCACTCGCTTCCGGCCCGAGATCATCTATCACGCGGCGGCATTCAAGCACGTTCCCTTGCTCGAGCGCAATCCGATCGCGGCTGTTCGCAACAACGCAATCGGTACGTACACGCTGGCGCAAGCGGCTCTCCGCCACGGAACGCCCAAGCTGATCCTGATCTCCACCGATAAAGCCGTGAACCCGCACAGCGTGATGGGTGTTTCAAAGCGCCTCGCGGAGCTGGCAGTCGTCGCACTCAGTGGCACGGCATGCCGGATGAATGCGATCCGCCTCGTTAACGTGATCGGGTCGCCCGGCAGTGTCGTCCCGATTTTCTTGCGACAGATCGCCGAACGCAGGCCCGTTACCGTCACGCACCCGGAAGCGGCCCGCTGGTTTATGTCTTTGAACGAAGCCGTCGCTGCGATTCTTGCCTGCGGAACCGCCAAGATCGAAGGGGGAGAGCCCGAAGGAAGAATTTCCGTGCCGGAACTCGGCGAGCAAACGCGAATTGCGGATCTTGCCGCGTTCCTGATCGGTGCGGCGGAAGTGCCCATCGTTTTTACCGGGTGCCGTCCAGGCGACAAGCTCACCGAAGAGCTTGTTTCTAAATTCGAGATTTGCCGGCTTCAACCTGTCGAACTCGAGGAGATCATGCAGCGGCTTTGCGATTCGATCGCCTCCCACGACGTTCCCGCGCTCATTCGAACGTTATGCGCCGTGGTTCCTGAATATGTACCGAGCGTTCTCCTACGATGAGAAAGATCGCCGCCGTCACTACGTCTCGAGCTGACTTCGCCGCGCTCTATTGGCCGTTACATGACCTCGTGTCGCATCCCGGCGTGGATCTGAAGATCATAGCGCTCGGGGCGCATTTGTCTCCGGAATTCGGATCGACAATCCGCGAGATCGAGCAAGCCGGATTCCGCGTCGACGCGCGAATCGAGTGCCTGTTGAGTTCGGATACGGATGTTGGCATGGCCAAGACCATCGGTTTGGCGACCTTGAGTCTGGCGGATTGCCTCGGCGAGATGCGCCCCGATCTGCTGCTAGTGACCGCGGACCGCTACGAAATGCTCGCCCCCGCTTCGGTTGCATTGGCACTGCGGATTCCGGTAGCGCATATTGAAGGAGGAGAGATCAGTGAAGGCGCAATTGACGACGCGGTCCGCAACGCGCTCACCAAGCTGAGTCACGTCCACTTCACATCCACGGAACTGGCGCGCGCGCGGGTAATCGCCATGGGCGAGGAAGAGTGGCGCGTCCACCGCACGGGGGCTCCGTCGCTCGATCATCTGCGGCGCGGTCCGCTATTGAGCCGTGAACAACTCGAGCAGCGTCTGGCCATCGACCTCAGCGTGCCTACAGCGCTAGTCACCTACCATCCGGCGACCATCGCTCGGGACACCACCCGCGAAGCGGATGCCCTGTTCACGGCGCTCCAGGCCGTACCGGTGCAGCTTCTGTTCTGCTATCCAAACGCCGATGCGGGCAGCCGCGCACTGATCGAGCGAATTGAGTCGTTCCTCTGCGACCGCAGTCAGGGCAGAGTATTCGTCAACCTGGAGCCCCTTGTATATTGGAGTTTACTCCCGCACGTCGAATTCTTGCTCGGAAATTCCAGCAGCGGGATCATTGAGGCTGCGTCCTTCGCTTTGCCCGCGGTCAACGTGGGAATCCGCCAGCAGGGTCGCGAGCGTGGCCGCAACGTGCTCGATGCGGAACCGGACGCCGCTTCCATTCGGGATCGCATCCAAACCGCGAGAAGCGAAGCATTCCGGCAATCGCTCAAAGGGATGGCGAACCCATACGGGGATGGATGCGCTTCTCAAAGAATCGTCGCGGCACTGACGTCTCTGCCGTTAGGCGAGGAACTTTTGATGAAGCGCGCGCGGGCAATCGAATGAGGATCCCGCTCTCGGCTCCCGACATTACGGAGGCCGACATCGATGCCGTGGTGAGCGTGTTGCGAACACTGCGGCTTAGCATTGGCCCCAAGATGGAGGAATTTGAGAGATCGATCGCGGATCTGGTGGGCGTCCCGCACGGAATCGCCGTCAGTTCGGGAACGGCGGGTCTGCATCTTTGCCTGCGCGCGCTGGGCGTAGGCGAAGGCGACGAAGTCATCTTGCCGTCTTTTACATTTATTGCCGCCGGAAACGCGGTTCTCTATGAGCGCGCCAGGCCCGTATTTGTGGATATCGAGCCACTCACGCTTAATATCGATCCCGAAAAACTGGAGCGGAGCATCACTCCGAAAACGCGCGCCATCATCGTTGTCCACACGTTCGGGCATCCTGCCGATATGGATCCGATGATGGACATCGCTCGGAGACACGGTTTGCCCGTGATTGAGGACGCCTGCGAGGCGATCGGAGCCCGCTATCGGGGGCGGCCCGTCGGCGGGATCGGAGATCTCGGGGTGTTTGGTTTCTATCCCAACAAACCGATCACGACCGGCGAGGGCGGCATGGTGGTGACTCGGGATTCTCAAATGGCGGATACAATCCGGGCGCTTCGCAATCAAGGGAGGATGGAGTCTGACGGTTGGCTGGACCATCGCCTCCTCGGATACAACTATCGGCTTTCTGAATTGAACTGCGCGCTCGGTCTGGAGCAGATCAAACGCATCGACGACATTCTGGATTGTCGCGAGGCGCTTGCTATTCAGTATTCCGAGGAACTTCAGGCGATCCCCGAAGTGACCACGCCGCCGCTAACGACTAAAGATGGACGCTTGTGTTGGTTCGTGTACGTGGTTCGTCTGGAAAATCGCGACGCGATCCTGGGAAGATTAACAGAGCAGGGAATCGGTTGCGCGCGGTATTTTGCTCCGCTGCATCGGCAACCGCTGTTTGCGCCCTATGGGAATCCGCGGGACGATCTGCAAATCACCGAGCAAGCCGCGGGTCAAACCTTGGCGCTGCCGTTTTTCAATCGTCTGACCAGGGAACAGATTCACGAAGTCTGCTGCACGCTGCGGCGGGCGGTTGGTCCCAAAACGTAAAGGAGATGTCCTTCGATGCTCCATCGCCGGCATTCTCCGGTCGCGTAGTCGACGACAAACCGGTTCTCGATGTTAAGGCCGGCTGCCTGGGCGAGAGAACGAAACTCCCTATGAGTAAAGACGTGTCCTCGCGTTGTGCATCGCACTTCCTCGATGTCTTCCTGGATAGCCCAGGCGACCACGACATCGCCATTGGTCTCTTTCCAGCTCAGATGATCGTGCAGAAAGCGAAGCGCGGTTGGAATCGCGCCGTAGTGGCGCGCATTGTAGCGATGCTGCACATCGACGAAGATGCGGCCTTGTGGAGAGACCAGACGCGCAAACTGGCGGAGAACCTCCAAGCGGCTGGCGGAGGGAAAGATGTGCCCCAGGACATTCCAGAGACAGGTGATGACGTCAAACTCGCCTTGGACCAAGCGAAGCTCTTCAGCGCGCATGGTCCGCAGTTTGGTGTCTGAGGTGTCGCCCTGCATCGCCACACTGGGCTCTACCAGAACCAGCTCCGCAATGTCCCGGGCCTGTGCGATCCGGCGCGCTCGCCCGCCATCGCCTGCTCCGACATCGAGCAAGGAGCGGCTTCCAGGTGGTATCTCGGAGATCACAAGCTGATCGATGCTGTCCAGATACGATCTGCGCTTTTCGGCGATGCGCGCGAACACGGGCCCGATGCGATCGTACGCGGCGACTGGGTCTAACATCAGGGGATCTAACATTAAAGACACGGGCTAGGCTGCCAGCCGCCGTACGCGGACTCGAGTTGCGCTGCAATCCGGAGCGCCACATCTTCGCGCCACGGGTGGGCGGCGATTTGCACACCGATCGGCAGGCCCGCGGTTGTCTGGCCGCAGCGCACCACGGCAGCCGGCCAGCCGGTGAGATTGTGGGTCATTGTGTAACTGAATCCGCGGAACGTCTGCTCTTCGATCGAGCTGCCGTGGGGTAGCGCCGCTTGCGGGCAGGCTGGGGAAATGATGGCGTCGTAGTCTTCGAGGAACGCGAACATCCGCGCTCGAAAGCGGTCGAGAGCGGCCCAATATTCCGCGAACCCGTCTATGGTGGTGCGGTATCGTTCGAGTTTCATCAACCATCCGTCGAGAAGCGGATGCGTGCGCGTGCTCCCAACGGCGGCCAAGTATGCCCGCAAACCGTCGCCGCCATCCGGGCCAATCATCCGCATTTCGAGCTCGTAACTTTCCTCCACGCCCGGTGGGCGACGCTCCTCGATCCGGTTAACCTCATTCTCGAGCGCAGCGGCCGCCTGTTGAACTACGGCGACTGTTTCCGGTTCCGCGGGGACGATTCCGTTGTCGGTGAAGAACGCGATCCGTAGATCCTTCATCCGCACCTCATCGGGATCGCCGAACCGCATGCCGATGACGGTGTGATCGCATCCATCCGGCACCGCCAGCAGCGCCATCATGGCACTCAGATCCTCCACGCGGCGAGCCATGGGACCGATTTGCCACAGCGTTTCGATCCACCCGCCCGCCGGGGGAACGTGGCCGGTGCGAGGCAGGCGTCCCGACGTTGGCTTGATACTTGCAATGCCGCAGAAATGCGCCGGCAGTCGTACGCTTCCCGCCGCGTCGCTGCCGAGGCCGAAGGGAGATCCGCAAGCCGCGATCAGCGCGGACTCGCCTCCGCTGGAGCCGCCGGATGTCCGCGAGAAATCGTAGGGATTGTTGGTGCGGCCGCGGATGAGGTTGTCGCTTTCAAACGCGAACAAAAGATCCGGTAAGTTCGTTCGGGCGATCGGAATCGCTCCGGCTGCGCGCAGGCGCGCCACTACCGTCGCATCCCGGATCGAAGGCGCGGCCGATTTCCGGCCGATTGTGCCGGCCGTACAAACGGTACCTTCCACCTCAATCGAATCTTTGATGGAAAACGGAACGCCCGCTAGAGCAGGCAGCGGATTGCCTTGGGCACGCTCGCGATCCACACGCGCGGCCGATTGGAGCGCTGTTTCCTCCAGCACCTCCGCGACCGCATTCAGGCACGGATTCACCGTGTCAATGCGCCGAAGATGGGCTTCGACTAATTCCGTGGCCGACACCTCTCCGCTACGAATCAACCGCGCTTGCGCGGTTCCGGAGAGTGAGCACACATCCGTCATGGCTGCAGTGGCTGGAGCAACACCAGCGCGGGCCGGGTGTTGTAGGTGCGTTGGTAGGAATCGTGCACGGCGTCCCGAGGGAAGTGTTCGCTCGCCGGATACGGATACCGGGACATCCCATGGAACGGGAGCGGTTGAACAGTGGAAGAGAAGGCGGTGTTCGGATCGCGATCCTTGGCCCAGCCGTCCACCTTGAGCAGGAAGTCGCGGGTCCATCCAGCAGGTAGTGCTTGAAGAGCGGCCACGGGGAACTGCAAGCGCACCTCGTCGCCCGAGCCCATGATCACGAGTTGGTCGTCGACGTCGCGCAGCAGGTTGTCCACCCGGCCGAATCTTGTATAGAGGCCCGGAGTGGGATTCCAGAAGGAAGCCGCGGAAACATGATCGTAGAAGAATGTATCGGGCTGTTTGCGCTGCGGGTGAATGCGCGTCTCCGAGAATCCGCGAAAATGCAGATTGGCGGAGTCAAAGGGGATGAGAGTGGGCTTCACTTGAGCATCCGAAGCACCCTCACTCAAGAAGATCTCATCCCAATAGACGCATAGATTGGTGACGATTCGGACCTTGCGGCTCGCCGAAAGAAACTCGACTGGGACCACGATCGTCTTGGGCTTTCCGGCCGGCATGCCCATATCTGGATTCACGGTTTTCCAGGCGCCGGCGGCGTCCTGCACCTGGAGATACGGCATCACCAAGCCAGGCTCCGACTCCTGTGAGGCCCTGCGGAAGGTGCTGCCATCGGGCCAATCCACCCATCCGTTCAGCAACAGGATCGCCTTGCCGGACGGGGCCACCCTACCGGCAGGGTCGCCGAAATCCAGATCGAGTGAATGCAGATCCGCCACGCCCGTTTCGGAACGGCGGAAATGATCCGGATAACGCTGATCCTTGGCGATCAATTGCGGCAACACATCCGCGCCGTGGTCGTCGAGCGCGGTTTTGGGATAGATCCTTCGCTCGACACTGAACAGGCGGAACTCGGGGTAGGGAGGACCCTTGAACTTTTCGTTGGTGAAGATCTCAGTGCCGGTACGATGATCGACGGCGTACAACTGGATCTGATCGAGATACGACACTTCGCTCAATTCTTCGGTGACGCGAACTTCATACTGGTTGTTTATGGGCTGAAGCGCCGCGCCGGGAATCTGCACGTACTCCTCATGATCCACCGGGAAGTAACTTCCATCGCCATCGCGAGCGCCCAGCGGAGCCACTCCCAGAACATCGGTAATGAACTCGAACTCGCGCCCGTTCCAGGTCCAGATCATCGGGCAGGAGCCGGACAATCGTTGCGCTTCCTGATAAATATGCGTCTGATTCGTCGCTTGCTGGACTTCGTTCTGGATCAGCCCGTTCGGCCAAGTGATGCGAATGACATCGACGGAAGTATGGTCTCCCGCATCGAAGGTCAGCGGCACGCCGTTGTAGAACTGGCGGCGGTATAGAGTTCCAACCTTCATCTCGACCAACGCACCCTGCGCCAGCTTGAGACTTCGCACGCCCTTGAGCTGAACACGGATCCAGTGGCCTTGCTCGCTTTGACTGCGCAAGAAATGAATGCTGCCGTCGGCATCGATGCGGGCACGGTCCAGCCGCCCGGTTGCGTCGAAGTCGGCATCCACTTGCATCCCATTCGCAGCGGGACGTCCGTTGAAAGCTTCCACTGTATATCTGCCGCCCAGTTGATCGCGATACAGCACCGGTGCGCGATCACGGTAGAACACGGCCAGATCGAAAGCCTTGCTGTCGGGAATGACGCGCAGCTTTCGGGCTGAGGTGACCGTGCCTTTCACAAACGGGAAATCCTCGGTCCGATCCGCCCATCCCGCCGCTCCCTGATTCCGCATTAGCGCCGGCTGCGGTCCTAGCAGGATGAGATCGAGGTCGTAATCGTGATCGACGTCCATCCACACGGCGGCATCGAAGCGCCCGGTGAGAAGCTTCGCCGGGTACCGGACGAATTTGCCGCCTGTATTGCGATACAGAACCGGACCGGCCGTCGTCAGCACGCAGAGATCCATCAGGCCGTCATTATCAAAGTCGCCCGGAGCCACGTCGATCACGCCGGTCAGTCCTTCCAGGCCCGTGTCGTTGGCGGGGCGCTGCCCCTTGAGGAACAAACGGATTCCTTGCGAAGACCACACCAGAAGATCGGTTTGGCCGCTGCCAGTGGAGTCGATTAAGGTCAGGCCCGCGGTTGCTGGATCCACCGTTCCCTCGAGGCGCGTGTCTGCGAACTTCGGTTCCGGCGGAGCTGCTGCTTCCACGCGAGCCTCCGGCGGGTCGTAGATTTCCGCGTAGTTGCACCACTCCACGTTCTCCGGGATCACCCAGCTTTTCTGCAATTTTTGGAGGTGCTCGAAATCGGCGAGGTAGCGATTCCCTTGCTCGGTGTTTCCCTCCAGCCGGTTCAGGTTGTAGAGTTGGAACCGCGCGGCCGCCAGCAACGGATCCAGCTCGGCAGCTTTTTCGAATTGAGCCTGCGCTTCATTGCGCCGGTTCATTTGCTTGTACAGGGTGCCCAGTTGATAGTGCGCGATCGCCTCGTCCGGCGTTCGCGCGAGCAGCCCCAAGAATTGCGCGATCGCTTTCGTCGCGTCGCCCTGACGCTTATAGTAGATCCCGAGGTTGAACCAAGTGTGCGGCAGCGAGGGATCCTGGCGCTGCACCTCTTGCAAAAGCTTTGTGGCTTCCTCTTCGTGCCCTGGTACCTTGAGCAACGCGAGCGCATAGTTCAGCTTGTCGCGTGCGGAATCGGGTGCGATTGCGAGTGCCTGCTGAAACTCCTGGACCGCTTGTTGTTGGGTGGTGGGATTCTCATAGAACGCTTTGCCGAGATTGCGGTGCTGCTCTAGCAGGTTCTGATTACGCGGTTTGGAACACGCCCCCGCCAGGAGGAATATTATCAACAAGAGGCGCTCGGAGCGCAACTTTTTACGCAAGATTTGCTGCATGGCTAGCGCGCGGCTGGAGGCTCTCGTGCGATCATGCCGCGGCTTTCATCAATCGTCAAAAACTGATTGGCGGCCACATTGCCGATCGACTGTTTGGTTCCGCTGGGCCACTCGATCTCGATGGATGCCGATGTGTCCTTCCCCAGACCAAACGTCGCCGCTAGATCGCTCTGCGAACAATAGCTGGACCCACTGTGCACCATGTTCGACTGTTTGCCGGAAGCGCTTTGTAGCCGAATCACGGCGCCAATGCCATCTCGATTGCTCTTGGTGCCCGACAGCCGAATGGTGAGCCAGTGATTGCGATTGCCGCCGTCATTGCGGTATAGGTAGGCGGGTCCATCGTTGGTGGAAATGAGAAGGTCCAGGTCGCCATCGCGATCGAAATCCGCGTAGGCGGCTCCACGCCCGACAATTGGTCGATTGAAAGCGGCGCCCATCGCGGCTGTCACATTCGCGAAATGATGATCGCCCAGATTGCGAAACAGCAACGGGGCTTCCCGGTAACTTACCTTGGGCTGCACGCGGCCGATTTGTTCATCGATGTGGCCGTTGGCGGTAAAGATATCGGGATAGCCGTCGAGATCATAGTCGAAGAAGAATACACCGAACGTTAAGGAAAGCAGGCTGGATCGTCCCACGGTGGAAGAAGGCGCCTCGTCTACGAACAGCCCGTTGCCTTCGTTGTGATACAAGCCCAGCATCTGGTTGGAAAAGTTGCCGACCAGCAAATGCGCTCGTCCACTGCGGTCGTAATCGGCGGAATCGGCGCCCATCGCGCCGCGAGCCACTCCCTCTTCGCCGTACGCCACTCCGGCCGACATGCCTTCTTCGCTGAAAGTTCCATTCCGGTTGTTCCGATACAGCTTGTTGGGCTGCGTGTCGTTGGCGACGAAGATGTCCGGCCAGCCGTCGCCGTTGTAGTCCAGGACCGCTACGCCCAAAGACTTGCTGGTGGGATCGGCCACGCCCGCCTTTTCGGCGACATCTTCGAAACGGCCGCCGCCGAGATTGTGAAATAGCCTGCAACGCGTGCCCTTGTACGATTCGGGAGTGCAGTAGGATTTGGTCGCGCCATCGAGCGAGCACCAAAGATCCTGCTTGGGGCTCCACTGCACATAGTTCGCAACGAAGAGGTCCAGTTTGCCGTCGCGATCGAAATCGACCCATGCCGCGCTGGTGCCGAAGCTCGCGTTTTGAATGCCCGCGGCCTTGGTCACATCGCGAAATTTCCCATTACCCTCGTTGTGAAAAAGATGATCGCCGTCGAGCGCCGTGATGTACACGTCGTCGCGTCCATCATTGTCGTAGTCGCCGATGGCCACGCCCATTCCGTACATTTCGATGTCGAGGCCGCTGCCGCGCGTGATGTCGGTGAAGGTCCCGTTGTGATTGTTGTGATAGAGAGCCGGCAGAGACTTCCGGCCGCCGGGTGTCCAGTCCTTGCCGTTGATCAGCAGGATGTCGGGCCAGCCGTCGCCATCGGCATCGAAGAAAGCGCAGCCGGAGCCGAGCGTTTCGGGCAAGTACTTCTTGCCTGCCCGGCCGCTGTTATGCGTGAAATGGATGCCGGCCTGAGCGGTCACATCGGTGAAGGTGATTCCACTCTCGGGGGCTTTAGCACCTCCCACAAAAAGAGCGCCCGCCAGGACGCCAATCCCCAATCCCCAACCCCTCATTTGATTGCGCTCTCGTGATCGTGGATCGGCTGCCGCTCATTGTTGTCTTCGGGGCTAGCGGCGCGCCGGCGCGCAGTCAGCGCCTGCGAAGCTTCTTCGGCTTTGAACCGGCGGAAGAGCTGTTCCTCGCGCTGCGCGGAGGCCGTGTCTCCAAGACCGCGAGCCGCCAGCATCCAGGTGTAGTGCATCTGAACATCTTCCGGATCCACGGCATTCACGGCTCGCAGCGCTTCGATGGCCTGCGTGTACTGACGCTTCAGAAATAAAAGCCGGGCGATCTGGTTCAACACCACGCGATCGCGCGGATATTGGGAGCGAACGCGGTCGAGCGATTGCAGCGCGCCGTCGTAGTCGCCATCCGCCTTCTGGATCGCGGCCTTGAAGAACCACGAGCGCCCAAATTGGGGAGCGATTTGAAGCGCCTTGGCGATGTCGGGCTTCGCGGCATCGGTCTCACCTTCCTGGATCAACGCTCGAGCAAGGTTCAGCCAGCCGTCGGCATAGCCCGGCTCGGCCTCGGTGACTTTGCGGAACGCATATTCGGCGCCCTTGAGATCGCCTTGCAGCAATAGACCGATGCCCCAGTCGTTCCAGCGCTCGCGATCTTTTTGGCGAACGGCGGGCGACCAAGATGGCTCGCCGAGAGGAACCGTGGCATTCGCTTCCGCGAGCGTCACGATCGGAAGATCGGGAATTCGATCGCGAATTGCTCCCGAGACGTTGGCTGGAATGAATTGCGGGCCAAATTCATAGTCCAAACCGTTGTGGTCGATCGTCAGCAGGTGCGGATCTTGCCCCGCTTTCGCGCGCGCGCCGTACGCGAATTGCGTGTAATACCAGGCAAACTTCCGATAGTTCAGCCGCGCGGTGAACTGCAAGGGCCCGTGCGCGTCCTTGGGGACGCGAACCAGATAATGGGCCACGTCGGCCGCGCCGGGCGGGATGAGTCTTACATACAGCAGGCTCCGCGTCTGCCAGGCGTTTCGCTTGTCGATGGGATTGCCGTCGCCGTCGAGCTGAAAGGAGCGATAGAAATGCGCGCCAGGTTCCACCGGCCCTCGCCCGCCATCCGTGACATTCCCGCTCCAGAAAATCATGCGCCCATCGCCATCCCGCGCCTGTAATTCCAACCACGCGTCGAAGGCATCCACGGTGCCGCCCGGGAAAAAATGTCCGATCTTTCTAGTTCTCACCACGACATCCACACGCACGGTACTACCGGGCTCCAGCTTCGCGCCGGAAGAATCGAGCGGGGCCGCGATGTTGCCGACCTCGCGAATTGTCACATCGCCTTGCTGCTCGGCCTCTTCGCCAACTGCAAAGGTGGTGTTGGTTTGGGGAGAGTCGTTGCGTCGATGCATGGCCGTAGTTCCGGTGTGATCCGAGGCTGGCGACGCCGCGAAAATGTCCACTGTGATAAAACCGGATTTCAGGAAGTCTTCCTCAGCCTTCAATTGAGAGTCATCGTGATTCGCGAACGCCACGGCTGTATTTGCGCCGGGAAAACGATGCGAGTGCACCTGGCCTTCGCGATTGCCGGGGTCGTGCGACGCCACAAGGGGCATGTGACAATCCGCGCAGGATTGCGATTTGGTCGGATAGTAAAACGAGCGCGCGCCTTGCCCTGAGACTCCGCTAGCCTGCCAGTTGTCGTAATCGTCAAACCCCCGCACCCACCGATAACTGTTCACCGGCACGTCCAAATGCACCTTGTGACAAGACGCGCAAAATTCCGCCGCCTGTTCGCGCATGAACGGCTTGAGAAATGTCGCCCGGTGAGGCTTCGGGTTGAGATAGATCAGAAAGCGGTCCATCGCTTGAATGAAAGGGTTCTCACTCGATGCCAGCTCATGCAGCGGAGGATATTCAACGGTGAAATCGGCGTTGCCCATGGAGCCGCCCACGTGCACGATGGCGTGACAGGACATGCAGCCGAGCCCGGCTTGGGCTTCCGGAGTGTCGATCTGCTCCTTGATGGGCCGGTCGAAGCGGCCATTGAAGAACACGGCGTGGTCGTGGCAACCGGCGCACCACTTGCTGGGGCGGGTACCGGCGACGTCCTGCATGTATTCGATGGACTTCCGGTAGAACTGATTATTGAACGAAGCAAAATGATGCGTTGAGCTTTTCCACTGTTCGTAAATGTCCTTGTGGCAGCGGCCGCAGCCCGCCGAGTCCATGAAAAAGTTCGAGGGAATAATCTTGCCGGTATTGGTCTGCGCCGAAGAGGGCGCGAAGGGAGAGCGTGCGCCGGCGCCTTCCAAGTCCATGGAGAGCGGCGCGCTCTTTGGATTCGTGATCCGCTCGACAGCCCGCGGCCACGGGACGATCGGAAGAAGCACGAGAACGCCGAGGGCGGCAATGGCAGCAACGCCTGCACGAGCGCGAATGAAGCGCCAGCCGATGATTGCCAGCGCGATTTCAGCGAGCAAGATATGCAGCCACAATACCCCGCGCTGATCATACGTGTTGCCTCGGAAGACAAGATATATGGCGACGAGAGCGGCGGCCAGGAAGATCCCGCATTCCATCGGATAGCGGCGCACATAGCGCGCTGCAACCAACGCCAGCGCCAAGCCCAGCGCGAGATGAAGCATGACATTGGCTTCATAGAAAATGGTGGCGTGCGCGAAAGCGGCCAAATAAGCACCGTTCACGGCCAACAGAATCAGTCCCCATGCTGCTAGGCGGCGCATCTAGATCCCTATCAGTGTACACCAGCCGCCGGTCTTTGATGGAGTACAATTCACATGGAGTGCAACATGAGCGATAACGATAAAACAGCCGCCAAAATGGAGCCAATGTTTCTTCCCGGCGTGGAGAAGAATCCGCAGCCCGGACCATACGCCGATGCGCTGCGCATGATGCAAGCCGCCGGCGAGTACCCGCAAATCTGGCACATGTTCGCCTTTAAGCCGCATGCGACCGATCATCTTGCGCGCTTTACGCAGGAGATCATGCGCGAGCCGGCTCCGCTCAGTCCGTGGATTCGAGAGTTGATAGCTGCCTTCACCTCGGCCCGCAATGAATGTCCATTTTGACTGAAGGCCCACGCCGCGGTCGCGGCGGTTCTGTTGAAGCAGGCATCTGACGCGGACATGGACGCTGAAGCGTTCGTCTCCGGCGTGATTCGCGATTTGGAAACGTCCGGGCTGACCGAAAAGGAGAAGGCGCTTTTCCGCTTCGTCGACCGAGTGAATGGTCACTCAATTAGCATCACACCGAGTAACATGGAAACCTTGCACGCGGCGGGTTGGGAAGATGATGCAATCTACTACGCCATAACCGTGTGCGCGCTCTTCAACTTCTACAATCGCTGGATCGATGCCAGCGGAGTTCACGCGTTGTCAGACGAGGCGCACCGCCAGAACGCTAAGCGGTCCGCCACTGTTGGGTATGTCAGGAAATAGGCCGAGTGTGAGAAAATGAGCGACATGAAACGTTCGGACCGACGGTGGATTCTCGTATTGCTGGCCTGCCTGGCTGTGTCCTTGGTCGCGGTCGCGTACCCCTTGTACGTCATCCGGCCGTTCCGCGCCCAGGGAGCGCGGGAGCTGACGGCGGCGCTCGCGGTTTCCCGCTTTCGGCCCGCACTCACCGTGGTGTCAGCGCTGGCGGCTGTGGCGGCTGCGATTGCGTACTGGCGCGCACAAGCTCAAATGTGGCGGCGCATGTTGGCGGCAGCGGGCGCCATGTTGGTGTGCGTCCTGGCGGTGCTGGCGCGCGTGAATGTATACGAAGACCTGATGTTCCACCAGGTTGAACATCCCACATTCGCCGCGGCTACTGACGTAAAGCTCGATAACGATGACAAGCTGATCGTGGTAAAGATCGGCGGCAGCGCGCGCGCCTACCCGATCCGCGAAATGGGTTACCACCATATCGTCAACGACGTGGTCGGAGGGACGGCGCTGGCTGCGACGTATTGAACGCTCTGTCACACCGGTCTGGTGTGGATGAGAGATGTGGATGGCCGGCGGCTGACGTTTCATCTGGCCGGCATCAACAATCAGAACTTCCTCATGCGCGACGAGGAGACAGGGAGCTATTGGCAGCAGATCAGCGGCCTTGCCATCTCTGGTCCGCTGAAGGGCCGGCAGCTCACCCTGGTACTCTCCGATGAGCTTACTTTCGCGACTTGGAAAGCGGAAGAGCCTGGGGGCACGGTGCTCAAGGAAGTATCGAAGTACGCCTCCGAATACGAGGCCAAGGATTGGGATGTGCGCATGGCGCATCGGGCGGCCGTCATCCAGTTTCCCGAGCATGGAATGCAGTCGCGCGATTTAATCCTGGGAATTCAGGACTCTGGCGCCAGCCGGGCGTTTCTCTATGACCGGGTCATCAAGGAGAAGCTGGTCAAGAGTTACGTGGGAGCCGAGCCGGTGCTGATTGTAGCGGGTCCGGATGGGCAATCCGTCCGGGCGTTCCGCGACCGAATCCCCGGCGAGGATGGCGTGCCCGATTTCTATCGCATGACCGCGAACAAACCTGGCGGGCTGCCGCCGAGCGCTCTAATGATGGATGCGGCAACCGGCAGCGAATGGAACTTCCAGGGCTGCGCCACCTCTGGGAAAGCAAAAGGCGCGTGCCTCGAGCGCATTCCCATGCTCAAAGACTATTGGTTCGACTGGAGGAATTACAATCCCAAGACGACGATTTGGGGGAACAGTACAAGATGACTTCGATGACCGGCATCACCCGTCCTTGCGAGCTAAACTGATGAGGGAATGTCCAGACGCTCGTCAGTGATGCGGCGGGAAGCTTCGGAAGCCAAGGCGGGCGAAACCAAACCGGTCCAGGCCGAAACCCCAGCAGTTGAGCGCGGCTACCGCTATCTGGTTCCCTGGCTCCTGTTGTTTGCCGGCAGTGGTTGCGCCGCGCTGATTTACGAGATCGTCTGGTTTCAGTTGTTGCAACTGGTGATCGGCTCCTCGGCCGTATCGCTGGGATTACTTCTCGCGGCCTACATGGGCGGACTGTGTCTGGGCAGCGCCGCTTTGCCGAGGCTGGTTTCAATGCGGCATCATCCCATGCGCGTCTACGCGCTTCTGGAGTTGGGGGTCGCGGCGTTCGGGATCATCGCGCTGTTCGGCGTCCCCTTGATCGCACGCATTTACGTTGCGGGTGCAAGCACCGGGTTAACGGGACTGGTGCTGCGCGGCGTGGTTTGCGCGGCATGCCTGCTTCCTCCTGCTTTTCTGATGGGCGCCTCGCTTCCCGCCATCGCCCGCTGGGTGGAAACCACGCCCAGAGGCGTCTCCTGGCTGGGCCTGCTTTATAGCGCCAACGTCGCTGGCGCGGTAGCTGGCTGCGTTCTTGCCGGGTTCTATCTCTTGCGCGTGCACGACATGGCTTTCGCGACGTATACCGCCGCGGCAATCAATGTTGGAGTGGCATTGCTCGCACTGGCGCTGGCGAGCCAGACCGGGCGCTGGCCGGGCGAGGAACGCGGCACACGGGTGACGCGCGCGCCGGGCGTGATGTTCGTTTACGCGGCGATTGCGTTTTCCGGACTGACCGCCCTGGGCGCCGAAGTGGTGTGGACGCGCCTGCTCTCGCTGCTGCTGGGCGCGACGGTTTACACCTTCTCGATTATTCTGGCCGTGTTTCTCACCGGCCTGTGGGCTGGCAGCGGCGCCGGTTCTTTCTTAGCCCGTCGCGTGCCCGATCCAAAATTAGCGCTGGCCGGCTGCCAGATCCTGCTGGCCCTCGCGATCGCCTGGACCGCCTTTACGCTGGCGTATGTGCTGCCCTGGTGGCCGGTCGATCCGTGGCTCGCGATTAATCCCTGGCTCAATTTCGATCTGGACCTGACGCGCTGCATACGCGCCATTTTCCCGGCAACGCTGCTGTGGGGCGCGAGCTTTCCATTGGCGCTAGCCGCTGCGGCGGCGAACCGGGAGGATCCCGGACGATTGACCGGCGAGGTGTACGCGGCCAATACCGCCGGGTCCATTGTGGGCGCGCTGGCTTTCAGTCTGCTGCTGATTCCCGCTATCGGAACGCAAGGCTCTCAACAGGTATTGATCTGGTTGGCGGCAGCGGCCGCGGTGGTTGCGGTTGTGCCGGTGGTTTCGAGGAAAGCCACATCGGGTAACCGCATGGCGTTTGCAGGCGCGCTGGTTTGCGCAGCCGTGCTGGCGTGGGGCTTGGGCGCAACCGTGGGCGCCGTTCCATGGCAGGCCATCGCGTATGGCCGCCGCGTCGCGCCTATTTTGCGAGGCCTATATCGTGCCACCGATGCCCAGACCACTCCCGTGTTCGTGGGCGAGGGACTCAATTCATCGGTGGTGATCACGGAGCGAGGCGATCAGAGATTTTTCTACGTGAGCGGAAAATCGGAGGCCTCGTCGGCCCTGCTCGACATGCGCCTGCAACGCATGATGGGACACTTGCCGGCGCTGATGAATGCTGCGCCCCGTTCGGTATTGGTGGTCGGGTTCGGCGCGGGAGTCACATCCGGAGCTTTCGTTCCCTACCCCGAGGTCCAGAGTATCGTGATTTGCGAATTGGAGCCTTTGATTCCGCCCGCCTCCGATGAGTTTTTCGGTAAAGAGAATAACCACGTGCTGCGCGACCCGCGCGCCCGCGTGGTCTACGACGACGCCCGGCACTATATCCTGATCACACCGGAGAAGTTTGACGTCATCACCACCGATCCGATCCATCCGTGGGTGAAGGGCACGTCGACGCTGTACTCCCGGGAATATTATGAGTTGGTCAAGCGGCATTTGAATCCGGGTGGAGTAGCCGCGCAATGGCTGCCGATTTACGAGAGCGACGAGGAAACCGTCAAAACCGAGCTGGCGACTTTCTTCAGCGTCTTTCCCAACGCGACGGTCTGGAGCAACTACTTGAACGGCGACGGGTACGACCTGGTGCTACTGGGAAGTGCGGACGGGGCGACCATTAATCCCGGGGCAAGCATCAATATGGATGCGCTGCAGCGGCGTCTGGACCAGCCCAGCTACTCCGCGGTGTCGGCGTCGCTGGCCGGCGTCGAGTTCCATTCTGCCGTTGATTTGCTCGCAACCTACGCGGGCCGCGCCTCAGACCTTGCGCCGATGTTAGCCAACGCTCAGATCAATGACGATCTGAATATGCGCTTGCAGTACATGGCGGGACTGGCGCTGAACTCGGTGTCCGCTCCGCAGGTTTATCGCGAGGTTTTGTCGTACCGCAAGTTTCCCGACGACTTGCTGGTGGGAAGTGGCGCGGGCGTGAACGCGTTGCATGAATTGATTGGGCGGCCACACCGCACGTTCTGATGGGGACAACGTTTAGCGTGGGACTCCTCTGCGCGTTCCTTTTCTCCTTCAGCGCAAGCGCGGAAGTTTTGTGCGCGCTAGGGTCCGGCGCTTCTTCCTACGATGCTAAAGCCGATGAGCGCCCCACCGGCGACGCTATGCAACTGGCCGGACGCATGAACGCTGCGCTGTCGCCAACTTGCTCGCCGAAGTGCCCTCAGATCGCGATATTCCGCAACGCCACCGCGCCCAATGCCATGCTGGTGGTAACGGCCGATCAGGCGAAGTTTGTGTACGCGCCACAGTTCTTCACGGCGGTCTATGACAAGTATGGTGATGGCGCCATCATCGCGATCATCGCCCACGAATACGGCCATGCTCTGGACGAAGTTTACCCAGCTAGCTGGATGAAGAGCGGCTGGACGCCGGAGCTGCGCGCGGATGCCTGGGCCGGCTGCGCCCTAGCCAGGAGCGATCTGAGTTTAAACGATCTGACGGAGGCTCTCACCGCAGTTTCGAAGTATCCACCTTCCGGTCATGCGGGCGCCCAGCCGAGTTGGGCTCTGCGTCTGCCGGCTCTGCAGCTCGGGTACGTCCATTGCGGCGGAAGTGGACCGAAGTTCGGCAGCGCCGTCAAGCAATGATCCGACTTACTTTCGAATAGCGGGCAGATTGGACGGGATGCTTACAAGCTCTTTACCAGGATTCGACCTTCCGGATCGATATAATCTCGTCGACCATTTCGTAGACCGGCACTTCCGCGAGGGCCGTGGTGAAAAGACCGCGATCATGTGCAGCGATCGGCGGCTTACGTATGGCGAAATTGCCGAGCAGGTTAATCGTGTCGGCAACGGGTTGCTCAATCTGGGACTACAAGAAGAGCAACGAGTCCTTTTGGTACTGCCTGACATCCCGGAGTTCGCGGTTGCGTACTTCGGCACGATGAAAATTGGCGCCGTGGCGGTGCCGACAAGCACCGCGTTGCGGTCCAGCGATTACGCATATTTCCTCGAGGAGAGTCGAGCCCGGCTTGCGATCGTCCACTCGACACTTCTCGCTGAATTTGGGCCGGCGCTCGCGGGGCAGCGTTATTGCTCGAACGTGATCGTATGCGGAGAGCCCGCGGACGGCTACATCCCGTGGAATCAATTGTTGAAGGACGGGTCGCCGAAGCTGGAGGCGGCGCCCACGAGGAAGGACGATGCTGCCTTCTGGCTTTGGACGTCCGGCAGCACGGGCCGGCCGAAAGCTGCCGTGCACATGCATCACGGCTGGGTCAATTGTTGCGAGTGCTACGCTCGCGGCGTGCTGGATATTCAAGCAGACGATGTAACGTTCTCCTCCTCCAAGCTCTTTCATGCTTATGGTCTGGGCAACGGACTGATGTTCCCATTTCACGTGGGCGCGACGACGATCTTATATCCAGGCAAGCCATACGCAAAAGCGATTCTAGATACCGCGCAGGAGAATCGTCCGACGCTCTTCTTCTCGGTGCCGACGCTCTACGCAGCGATGCTACAGGAGGCCGAGCAAAGAGCGGCCTATGATTTACGGTCCGTTCGTTTAGCGGCTTCGGCCGCCGAGCCGCTGCCCGCGGAAATCTTTCGCCGTTGGAAAGAGTGCTTCGGCGTCGAGATTCTGGATGGCATCGGATCGACGGAGATGTTGCACATCTATCTTTCGGCGCGGGCAGGACAAGTTCGCGCAGGAAGTACGGGACAGGCGGTGCCGGGCTATGAACTTGCGCTTCTCGACCATGCGGACCAACCCGTGCCACCCGGCGCTATCGGAGATTTGCTGGTGGCCGGCCCCAGCACCGCACAATGCTACTGGAATCGCCACGCTTTGACCCGGGAGCGCATGCGCGGGCGCTGGTTCTTCACCGGAGACAAGTACATTGTCGACGAGGATGGCTACTATTGGTACGCCGGTAGATCGGACGACATGTTTCGGGTATCGGGTCAGTGGGTCTCGCCGATTGAAGTCGAGTGCACGCTGGTTGAACACCACTGTGTTTTGGAAGCCGCCGTGGTTGCGTTCGAGGAAGAAACAGGACTTCACACGCCGAAAGCATTCGTAGTCCTGCGGGAGGGCTATGCCGGGGGAGCGGAATTGGCCAGTGAACTCCAGGCCTTCGTGAAACAGCGAATCACGCCATATAAGTATCCACGCCGCATCGAATTCCTGACGGAATTGCCCAAGACGGCTGCGGGAAAGGTTCTGCGATACAAGCTGCGTGATGGCGAAGCCGAACGCTGAACCCGGGATGATTGCGAACGGCATTCCAGGATGATCCCGAACACCGTCGGAGCGTAGCGACGCTGGCATCTCGATTGCGCAAGAAATTGGTTTGCGCGGGTTCTTCAGTAGCAGTAAGCAGCTACGGTCTTCTTGTCTGGTCATACACTTCACGGATGGCGTTAATCACCGTCTCCGGCTCGTCAAACTGGATGTATTCCGAGCTATTGTGAGCGAAGATCTGTTTAGCATTGGAAGATAGCTCGAGCCAGCGCGTCTCGGCCAGCGTGGTCTCCTGCTCATATTTGAGGTGCTTCGGAGTGTCCGGAGGCTTAGTCTCCAGGTGGCCGACGCCGTGGTTTCCCGAGGTGAGCACGCGGATGGGGCGCGAGCCGAACGAGCGGCGGTGCTGTTGCAGATAGGTTTCGTCCGACGCTGTTTGTTCCATTTCTGAAGAATAAGCGTCATACATGGCAACCTTGGTCTGCGCGATCTCCAATACTTTGGCGTTCAATTCCGGAGACCACGCTGCTTCCGGCAAACCGCGAAAGAAAAACTGCTGAGCACAGGTCTGTTGTGGCCTGTGTTCGGCAATCCCGTTACGACAATCGCGCAAGTCGGAAGGAATCCCAGCATGTGCTCGATGTTCCTCTTCTCGCATTGACTCCGGTTCGACGTCGGTGGGATCGGCGTCAACCAATACCAGCCCCGCAACTTCGCCCATGTACAGGTCCGCAAACGTGCGCACGTTGTCGCCGCCGAAGGCGGATCCGACCAGAATGTAGGGCCCGCCGATGCCGGCATGGTGAAGCGCAGTGCGTAGCTCGCGGGCGATGTGCACGCTGGTACGCGGCATGGGACCGGGATCACTGAATCCCGTGCCGGCACGGTCATAGCTGCAGGCGCGCGTCCATTTGGCGATCTCTGGCTGCACCTTCGACCACGCGGGCGCCCAGTCTCCCCATCCGGAATCGAAGACGACCGTGGGCGAGCCGCTCCCCGTGCAATAGAGATTCAGCCGAAATCCGTTGACGGAAACGAGCTGGCCGGGCTGCGCGAAAACTATGTCCGCGGGAGAAGCGGCGCTCGCTACTTGCCGGCCGGAGGCGGCGATTGCGGAGATGAGCATCGCTGATAGCAAACCGCTTCGTGAATGCTTCATTATTTGGTCGCTTGTGCCAGCGTCTGCTCCGCGCTGTGGCGAATCTCGCCGCGACGCTCCTCGGTATCGGACCACGAAGATAAGGGCGCCCGATGAGAATCGAGCATCGCCAAAGCTTTTTCGGCACACTGCCGCGCCAGGTCCTTCTGCCCGTCCGCCAAATATGCATCGGCAAGGTTGGAATGTGCGTCGGCCGAATCCGGATAGGCCAGCAGATTGAGCTTGAAGATTTCGATTGCCGCCTTGATGTCTCCGACGCGCTGGTAGTCCTCGCCGATGATGTCCACGGCAACCTCCGGCCACAACTGCGCCTGCGGATCTGTTTTTCGAGCTTCGACCAGTTGCTGCTTTACCTCGACCGCTCCGCCGGGATTCTGAAGCTGGTTCAGGAGCGCCGCCGCTGCCAGACTGTCGGCTGGTGCGTGACCGGGCGTCTTGATCAATGTAGTGACAAACCATTGCACGATGATCCCGGGCAGCTCAGGGTGCACCTGGAACACATCCGTCCCATGGCCGCCGTGAGCGGGAACCCTGGCTGCATCGGACGTCTCGTACCACCGCCACGGCGCATCCTCGGCAGCCGAGTAGTGCACCAGTTTCTTGCTGGGACTGGATGCCGAGAGGTAAAGCAGTTTCATGGCGTCTTGCGTTGGTGGATATTCGTCTTCGTCGGAAAACACGAACAGCTCGGGCAATTGGGCTGCCTGATGCAAAAATTGAAGACCATCGCGACCAGTCTCACCCGACATCAAGACCAGCGACTTTATGTCCTTAGGATGCCGGCGGGCCGCCTCCACAGAATAGGTAACGCCGAGCCAGCCTGCTCCACCGAGGCCAATTACCTGGCGATCTACCCCAGGCTGCGACATCAAAAACTCCAGCGCCGTGTCAACATCTTCAGGCATGCGTTTAAAATCTCCACGCTTGCCGCCGCTCTCGCCGGATCCACGCATGTCCAACGTGACGGTGTTGAAGCCAGCCGCCGCAAGCTGCGCTGCTTCCCCGTACCATGACTTGCGGTCCCGGTTGCTCTGGTGTAAAAGCAACACCCCGGGGCCAGGCTTTGGCGCGGCAAAGTAGGTGGCCTTCAGCGGCGTGCCGTCGGCCGCTTTTAGATCCACTGAACGTGACGCCGGCGGGCTCTGGGCGAATGCGACAAAACTAAAAGCGAGCGTAAGCAGCAGGAATTTCAAACGAGTATTACCCCTTTCCGAAAAAACAACAAGCGGTATGCGCTACCGTTTCAAAAGCGCCCGCCAGGAACACGGCTGCGAACACCGCGGTCATTAGTGTGCTCTGAGCCCGGCACGTTTGTTGAGGCTGAGAGGCAGCCAACCGGGCCAGACGATGGCTTAGAAACGACGACGCGGTGGTCTGTTGCAAGAGAGTCCCTTCCGGATTGGCCAGTTTCGTGAGTGCGGAAACCAGGTCTCCTCCATGGCCGCTCTGAATCACGGGTTCGTCGCAGGAGAGCTCCCGATACAAGGCAAGACGAGATCCGGCCAGCCAGACGAGCGGATGAAACCACAGCACACAAAGGCCTGCTTCGTAAATAAGGCGTGTCAGGTTGTCGCGCCTTCTAGCGTGGGTCAGTTCGTGGATGAGGACGGCGTTGATCTCAGGTTCGCTCAACAACCTGTCAATTCCGTCGGGAAGCGAGATCCGGGGACGCAGAACCCCGGCCATCTCCGGACCCTGCCCGTCGGCGGCAAACTGTACCGGTACGCCATGCGCGAGGAACCCCGGCCGCTCCTCACGAGTGCCGCGGCGTTCGGCGCGTATCCGCCAACAGAGCCGCACTAGCATGAGGGTCGCCCCCAGCAACCACACTACGCCCAGCAGCGCGGCGACCGCGGCGTTTTGAAGGATGTCATGGATCTCTCCGCCGATGATCCCGAGCGGTCGCGCCCAGGAGAGATGCGTTGCCCACAATCGGTCGAGAATCGCGCCCACCGGCAAAAAGAAATTGACCGATGTGGCCGTCCAAATCCAATATTTCGTGGTGGCGCTGCCCCGCGGGACCGATGTGAGAGCCAAAGCCGCGAGCGAGACAATCGACGCGAACATTAGATGGATTGCGGCGTAATAGAACGCGCGCACGATGTACTCAGGCATGTCGCTTCGCTCCGCCGCTACGGCTGCTCTTGCCGCTGGCCGCGGCATTTTGAAGGGCCTTCAGATCCTTTAGCGTCAGTGTGCCAGTTTCGATGAGGCTGGAAACGAGCACACGTGGGGAATCGCCAAACAAAGCCAGGAAATCTCTGACTAGGCCACGCCGGAACTCACTCCGATCAATCGCAGGCTCGAATAGTTGCGCATTGCCGATCTTCTTAACCTTGCGAAGAGCGCCTTTCTGCTCGAGCCTATAGACGAGCGTCTGAACGGTGGTGTAAGCAACGCGTTCCTCCACGGGCAAGCTGTCGAGAATTTCCCGGACAGCGCAGGTCCCCAATTTCCAGTATTGCTCCAGGATTCGGGTCTCGGCTCTAGAAAAACGCGCTCGATTCATGTTCTCCTACTCGTCTCGGTAATGCTACTACAGAGTACGTTTGCGCGTCAAGTCGATTTGGCCGTGTGCGTTCGGCTCCATCCCGGGATTCCCGCGAACGCTAACGCGCGGATGACTGGGGACGGCGGCCAATAATGCTGATGCCCACCATGCTGCACACCAGTTCATCTTTCTGATTGATGGCTTCGATCTTGGCGCGAACAACGCCTCGATCCGTCTTGGAGCGGGAAAGCCGTGCTTCCAAAATCGTGACGCGCACCCTCAGGCTGTCCCCCGGCCGCACCGGACTTGGCCACCTAACCTCGTCCACGCCCGGTGAAGCCAGGCTCGCGACGTGCGAAAGGAAATGGTCGACGTACAGCCGCATCGTGAGACCGGCAGTGTGCCAACCGGAGGCGATGATTCCACCAAACCTGCTCTCGACTGCCTTCTCAGGGTGGACATGAAAATACTGCGGGTCGAATTGCCGCGCGAACTCGATGATCTCCGGCTCAGTGACGGTGATTGTCCCGAACTCGTACACGTCCCCTGGCGTATAGTCTTCGAAGTATCGATCGTCGGGCGGTGAAGCGAAGCTATCAAGCGTCACGAAGGGCGTCCTTTGCCTCGGGAGTGAGCCGGATTTCTTCGAACGGGTAAGAACTTGATAAGCCTATCAGACCGGCTTGCGTCAACATGTCTAGCAGAGTGTAAAACTCTCCTACATCCAGACCACACGCTTCCAGGATCTCGGGCGGTGTTGCCGTGCCCTCAGGCTTGGGGCGGAGGGGGCCATGATAAGCCTCACGCACGATCACATCGAAAAGCTTGCGCGCAGGGATGGAGACCCTTAGCAGCCGGTCAGAGATGAACGAAGCAGGATTCTCCACGGCAAACGAATCTTCTAATTGAAACGCACGTATTCGAATTCAATGGGCTGGTTGTTGATGCCGCGTACGGGCGGAGCGATCCAGTTCGCAAATTTTCCCGGTTCGATTACCCGTCCCATCAGCGAACCGACAAACTCGTGGTCATTGTCCGACGGAAGCCAACTGGCCGACTGGCGTTCCCAATCTTCCTTGGAAAGAAGGCGTCCCTCCGGGCTGACGTATTGGCCGGCAAAGCTTCCAATCTTGCGGTGAAATCCCACGTGAGGAAGCATCATCTGGAATGGGATCCCGAATCGTTCTGGAATCCTGTTCCAGCGGTCCACGCCGGCCTGAATTTCGCGTGTGTAGTCGTCGCGCAACCGCGCATTCAGGGCCGTGAGGGCGGGCACCTGGCGGTTCGCCACCGCGCCGTTTTCGATTTCTTGAATCGTGTAGAAATCGGTCCCGAGCGAGTGATTGTCGGTGATGTTAGTTTCACCGTATCGACCCTTCAGGCCGCCTGTGTAGTAGCTTGCCGCGTTCGAGGAGACCTCGGACCCAAACAAGTCAAGCGTGACGCTGTAGTGAAAATTCACGAACCTCTGCAGCGTTTCAAGATCGATCACTCCCTGGGCGCGGACCTGCGAAGGATCGGTCAAGTTGTGCTCGCGCATGATTTCGCAGCTGCGTTGCAGTACGCGCGCCACGCCGGATTCGCCCACGAACATGTGGTGCGCTTCCTCGGTAAGCATGAATTTGGTGGTGCGCGCCAGAGGATCGAAAGCCGACTCGGCCAAAGCGGCCAATTGGAACTTGCCGTCACGGTCGGTGAAGAACGTGAACATGTAATACGCGAGCCAGTTACTCGTTTTTTCGTTAAACGCGGTGAGGATGCGCGGATTGTTCGGGTCTCCCGACCGCCTCTGTAACAACGCTTCGGCTTCTTCCCGGCCGTCGCGGCCGAAATGTTTGTGAAGGAGGTAGACCATCGCCCACAGATGACGTCCCTCCTCGACGTTCACCTGGAACAGATTGCGCAGGTCGTAAAGGGAAGGGCAGGTTGCGCCCAGCAGTCTCTGCTGCTCCACCGAAGCGGGCTCTGTGTCTCCTTGGGTCACAATGATGCGCCGTAGCGTGGACCGGTATTCTCCGGGAACGTCCTGCCAGGCCGGCTCGTCCTTACGATCTCCGAAGTGGATCTTCCGGTGCTCGTCCCGTGGCGTGAGAAAGATGCCCCATCGGTACTCCGGCATCCGGACATATCCGAAATTCGCCCAGCCGTCGCGGTCTACGCTGATAGCTGTTCTCAGATACACCTCCAAATTCGCCGTATTTGCCGGCCCGGTCTCATCCCACCAGTTCAAGAACGCCGGCTGCCAGCGTTCGAGCGCGCGTTGTAAGGCTCGGTCGTTGGAGAGATCGACGTTGTTAGGAATATGCTGCGAATAGTCAATTGCTTGCTGTGTTCCTGCTGGTAGGTCCGCCATATCGGTTAAACTCGCTCCCAATCGAACTTGGCGCGGTTTCCGGTGCCGTAAACCTTAAGCGCCCCGAGCGGTCCCACTGCGTTGGGGCGAACGAAGATCCAGTTTTGCCACGCCGAAAGCCGTCCGAAGATGCGCGACTCCATGCTCTCGTGCTCTCCAAACCGGAGATTCGCTTCCAGGCCGGTCATCGCATCGGGTGAAAGAGCGAGACGGCTTTCGATCGCAAGCCTGATCTCGTCATTCCAATCCAGTTCGTCGGGCGTGAACGTGACCAAGCCAAGTTGGGCTGCTTCGCGAGGTCCAAGTGCGTGCCCGATATGCTCCCGTAGCTCAGAGATTCGGGATTGATCACCATGGAATCTCGCTTCCAGGCGTGCAAGGCCGTTGGGCATTTCCAAGCCGCCGAAATTCATCTCCGAGAGCGCTATCGAACATTGCGGGTCGTCGAGCATGTAGACGCGGTCTGCGGCCAATGCCAATTCCAGTAAGCTACCGGCAAAGCATGTAGCCGGCTCAACCAACGCATAAAGTGATCGAGAGGTAACGTCAATGCGCGCGAAGGTCCGGCGCATCATCCCGATGACCTCCCGCACGAACCAGTGGTCGCGATTCGAGAACAACACAGAATCAATATCGAGTACGTTCTTCCGATCGCCCTCGGCGCTGAAGATCCAAACGCCAAGCTCGACTTGGTTGATGCGCAGCGACAGAATGGCGTCGTCGAGCTCTCGCGACATCTCGAACGGCCACCACTCGGCTCCAGCCGCCAGGATCTCGTCGATCGATGCCGGCCCGGCGGACTCGGGCGCCCGGATGGTCAGTGTCGCCGTCCGGCGCTGCGGATCTAGCGCCACGTCTACGTATCGGTAGTGATACCCGTGCTCGTCGATAGCTCGCTTGAGCGGCGTAAGTTCGACTCCCCGAGCATCGTTGGGCCGGTCGCTCAATGCAGCAAGTGCAAGCGCGCGGCTCTTCACATATGCCTCGAACTCTTGCGGCTTGACCACGGCGTCGACCAGTCCCCAATCCTTGGCGCGCTGACCTTGCACACCTTCGGGCGTGGTACAAAACACATCCGCCAAATCTCGGCGCACATGCCGCTTATCTGTAAGACGGGTCAGTCCGCCAGTGCCCGGAAGCACTCCAAGTAGCGGGACCTCCGGGAGACTGACCGCAGATGACCGATCGTCGACCAATGCGATTTCGTCGCAGGCCAGCGCCAGTTCATAGCCGCCGCCGGCCGTGGACCCGTTCAAAGCGGCGATAAATTTCAGCCCCGAATCGGCGCTGGAGTCCTCCATTCCATTGCGAGTCTCATTGGTGAACTTGCAGAAGTTCACCTTCCAGGCGTGGCTGGAAAGCCCCAGCATATAAATGTTGGCGCCCGAGCAAAAAACCCGCGGCTTGGCGCTGGTGAGAACGACGCTTGCGACTTCCGGATGCTCAAATCGTATTCGCTGAAGGGCGTCGTGCAATTCGATGTCGACGCCGAGGTCATACGAATTCAACTTGAGCTTGTAGCCTGGACGGATGCCCGCGTCTTCCTGGACGTCCATCGCAAGGGTCGCCACCCGATCCTCAATAGAGAGCTTCCAATGTCGATAGCGGGAAGGCGCGGTCTGAAAGTCTACGAAGTCTGAAACGGAATTCGGTTCGGCTAAGACCGCGTCCATACCTGCTACAAGATAGTGCGCTTTAGTGTTTGAAGTCAATGCGTCGCATGCATTTTAATGCCTGAGGCTGCCGCTTAGGGCTGTGAAACCGCATTCTTTTCAAGAGTGACCGCAGTCTGTGCTAACAGTCTGCCGTTTGCCGAGGCGCCCGTCTTCATGGCGATGAGTTTTTTAGCCAATATTACTCCCTCAAAGTGGGCAGTCGTTCCAATGGCCACATCACCGGAAGCCTGCCAGAAGATGTTTTTGGGCTGAGCGCCGCCTTTCAGGATCACCCTCGTAGCGTCGGCCTCGGTAAGAGTTCCCTCTATCTGGAATATCCAGACAGCGTCTGCGCCACCCGAGAGCGTGACATCCTTGGATATTAAAACACCGGTGGTCCATTTGTAGAGGCCGGGCGCGAGGGTTAACCCGCCAATGTCTCCGGCTCCCCGATTAGTAAAATTTGGCAAGGTCCGTCCGGCGGCATCGGTGTAAGCGGCTTGCAAGTCGCCGACAGCCGTGGTGAGTAAGGTGGGGTCAGTCACCCTGCATGGAAGAGGCCCCGCCGCATTCGGGGAGTAAATGATCCCGGTCACCATTTCTGCACACGTCAGATGGATAGCAGCCCCGGTGATTGGACTCGCTCCAGCATCCCCGTTAATAGCAGATGGGTGAACGTCTGTAATTCCCGATTTAGTCAGGATCGCGAACCGGCCTGCTGCTCCAAGCGATACCGGTGCCTGTCCGGTAAACTCGATGGCGCCGGTTGTAAATGTCCATGCAACGGGATTGCCCATTGCAACTCCGGCTGCGTTCTTCGCCGCCATCGTAACTGTGGCGGTATAGCTGGTATTCGGGTTGAGAGCGGACCAGGTGGGGGTAAAGGTTGCCACGGTGTTTGCGTCATTCATGACGACGGTGCCTGGTACGTCGTTTCCGTTTGTCTCCGCGACCGTAAACGTGAGCGAAATTCCCGGCGAGGACGAGCTAACCGTTTCCGGGTCCATCGGCTGGCTGAAGGTTGCGGTCACTGCGGCGCCAGTTACAACGTTATCGCTGGTATTTGTGCTGATCGGTACGTTCGTGGCCCTGTCACCTGGGCTTGACGAAATCACCGTGGGTTCCGTAGCTGCCCCGACAAGAGTGCCGGGGGCAACGGTAACACCGGGAGCAACGGCGGCAAAGACCCTTCCGGTTCCGCCGCCTGCAAGTAAAGTGGCGAATAATAACGCCATAAATATCGGTAGTTTATAGGAGTTTTCGAATCTGGTCATTTTCATCCCCTCTGATTGAGCCCGCAGGGCGGCGGTAGTTGGCCGAGCCCGCAGGGCGGCGGTGGCTGGCCGATCTGCTTAGATAGGCAGGCGCCTCGCTTCCATATTGAGGCCAAGCCAAAAGAGGAACTGCTCTATATTGACCATTTGCGGCACTGTACCCATAAAAATCGCCGAGGTTCGGCCGTATCGTATGCTGTTAGAAACCATGAGGAACGCCGGCCCGCCGAAACGGGAGCCCAGCGCGCCACGCAAGCGCGCCGGAGACATGCGTCCAATGGCGAACAATCGTGACGCCATGTCGGACCTGAAGCGAATCCTCGCTGAACGTAAGGCGCTTTACTCGAAGGCTGATATTCAGGTCGAGGCTTCGGGACATACTTTCGAAGAGAGCCTGGAGATTCTGATTCAAGCTTTAAGGGACACCTCGGTTCGCGAATCACTGACGCCGGCGGTCATCTCCCGTTGAGTAGCAGGTTGCCGATCCCATGCCGTTATCTGATCGACGGCCACTGGCTCGAAGCGGCCAGAATCGAGGCGCGTCACTCAACTGTTCCGACGATCGTGATGCTTCACGAAGGGCTCGGCTCGGTTTCTCACTGGAAGGACTTTCCGCGCGTTCTCGCCGAAGCAACCGGCGCCGGCGTGTTCCTTTACTCGCGATATGGTCACGGCAGCTCGGATGGCTTAGACGAGCCCCGGTCACCTTCCTACATGCACCACGAGGCGCAGGTCGTGCTTCCGGAGATTCTCCAGAAGGCGGGGATTGAGCGGCCTTTGCTTCTTGGACAAAGCGACGGCGCTTCAATTGCCATGCTCTATGCGGGCACGTTCCCAGAATCGCCCGCCGGACTTATTTTGGAAGCGCCTCATGTCTTCATCGAAGACATCACGGTGTCGAGTATCGCGCAAGCTCGAGTGCTGTACAACGAAACCGACCTGCCGCAACGGTTAGGCCGGTATCACGCGAATGTAGATTCGCTGTTCTGGGGGTGGAACAACATTTGGCTCGATCCACGTTTTCGGGACTGGAACATCGAAACGTTCCTGGATTCCATCCGTTGCCCTGTCCTGGTGCTCCAAGGAGCTCAGGACGAATATGGCACGACCAAACAAATCGACGCCATTCAGCGTAGAATTCCTTCGGCGTCCGCCGTCATCCTTGAAAACTGCAAGCACGCCCCACATCGGGACCGCTCGGAGGCCACTCTTTCCGCCATCAGCCAGTTCTTACGGGTCCTCCCCACGTGAATATACTTAAAGATTGCACCATCGATCCATCCTCACGATCGTGACGGCGGCAACGATACTGTTCGCCGCGAGCGCCGCTCAAGCGCAGCAACTGGATCGTCCGGCAACTATTTCGGGGCATCCGAACCTCAACGGAATCTGGCAGGCTCTGAACACGGCCTATTGGAATCTGGAAAGTCATCCGGTGGAAGGATTGAGTAAAGACTTCTGGCAGCTCGGCGCGATCGGCGTCATTCCGGCGGGGCAGAGCGTTCTGCGCGGAGGAGGTACCATTCCGTACCTGCCAGAAGCGCTCAAGAAGCGCGATGAAAACCGGTCCCACTGGCCGGCGGCCGACCCCGAAGCGAGGTGCTATATGCTGGGGGTTCCGCGCGCCACGTACCAGAATTTGCCGTTCCAGATCTTCCAAGCCGACGGCGATCTTCTCATGGTCTACCCGTTCGCCGCCACGAACAGAATCATTTATATGAAGGATCATTCCGATCTGCCGGTGGATTCGTGGATGGGTAAGTCCAACGGAGCTTGGGAAGGCGACGTTCTGGTTGTGACAACCACTTCGCAAAACGGCCAGTCGTGGCTCGATCGCGCCGGGAACTTCGCCACCAACCAGTTGAAAGTCACCGAGCGCTTCAAGCTTCTGGACGTCAACCACATCTGGTATGAGGCCACGCTGGAAGATCCGCAGACGTTCGCTAGGGCCTGGACGATCGAGATGCCGCTATACCGTCTGATCGACAACCATGCGCAACTGCTGGAGCATAAGTGCGTACCGTTCACCGATATGCTGCTCTATCATGACTTGCTGCAGCCGAAACAGTGATCGAGTAAAACAAGGAGTCAGAATAATGCACAGGAAATTGCTGAAAGTTGTAGTCGGCGCCGGCATACTGTTGGCGGCGGGATTGCCCGTGGCGGCGCATCATTCTTTTTCCGCGGAGTTCGACTCCACCAAGCCGGTCAAGCTCGAAGGGAAAGTCGTCCAGATGGAATGGGTGAATCCGCATTCCTGGCTGACGATCGACGTGACGAAGGAAGATGGCACGGTGGAGCGGTGGCGCCTGGAGGGCGGATCGCCGTCGGTATTGCTCCGCCTGGGCTGGAACAGGAATTCGCTTCCCGCCGGCACCCGGATCAAAGTGACGGCCTTCCAGGCCAAGGATGGCGCGCTGCGCGGGAGTACGCGAGACATCGAGTTTCCGGACGGCAGGAAGATGGATATGGGCGGCTCGGCAAGCAAGGACGGGCAGGATAAGCCGGACAAGTAATCGTCGGTCGTCCCGCGCGGCAGCGCCGGTCGTGAAGACTTCGTGACCATACTCACCCGATTGGACCAATGGAAGGAGCGCGGCGTTATATCGCCGGAACAACACACGCGCCTCGCCGGCCTCTCGCGTGGAGAACCCTTTTCCCTTTTTCTTGAGCTGAACATTCTCCTCTACGCTGGCATTTTGTCGTTCGTCGCGGGCCTCGGCTGGACGGTCACCACCTGGTCGCACCAACTGGGTGACGTCCTCGTGCTGAGCATCCTCTCCATGATGCTCGCCGCCAGTTTTTGGTACTGTTTCTCCCGCGCGCCCTCTTGGTCTCGTGGCGAAACTTCTTCACCCAGCCTGATATTCGATTACGTGCTTTATCTCGGCAGCCTCATTTGGTCCGTGGAACTCGCTTACCTTGAGGAGCGGTTTCACATACTCTCCGGACAGTGGGACCTCTACCTGTTGGCGACCGCCGCCCTCTTCTTCTTCCTCGCGTATCGTTTCGACAACCGCTTCGTGCTGTCGCTGGCGTTGTCCTCGCTCGCTGGGTGGTTCGGACTCACCATCTCGCGCTGGCCATCGAGTCAGGACGCAGAGTACCGGCAATATGCGATTCTCTACAGCCTGACGGTCGCCGGCGCCGGAGCCGCGCTTCAGCGCCGGGGGCTGAAACCGCATTTCTTCAGCACCTATCTGAATATCGCGGCCAACGTTCTCTTTTTGGCGCTGCTTTCCGGGGTCTTCAATCGGCAGGGCTACATCGTGTGGTTTCTGGCTCTCCTCGCCGCCTGCGGCGCATCTCTCGCCTGGGGTATTGCACGCCGGGAGTTCTCCTTCGTCGCTTATGCCGCCGTGTACGGTTACGTGGGCGTCAGTTCGATCCTCATCCGCGACATAAGAGGCGATACCGCTGTCCTGAGCTACTTCGTCGTCACCGGCATCGCCATGCTCGTCCTGCTGATCCTCATTGCGCGCCGCTTCGGGAGGGAAGCGTGAGAGCCTACAGCGCGCCTCGTACTTGGCTGCGAAAATTACCCTACACCGCTCCCTCACGGTCACGGCTCGGAAACCCTTTCAGAGCCGCGCGCGTTAGCAAGCGGTCTCCCAAAAAATCAACTACGCCAATTCATGCAACTAAGCACTAGAGCCTACAGTGCATCGAGCGAAGAAGCCCTGCGCGCCCGCGTTCTGCTGAAGGACTGGGCCGGAGAAGGATTTCTTGACGAGGCACAGTACCAGCGCATGGAACAAGAAACCGTCTGCGAGCTCCGCCGCACCAACATCTTCCTGCGGCTCGTCCTGTTCCTCTTTACCCTGATCATCGTGGGCGCCGCGGTTGGGCTGTTCTTTGCGATTTTTCGCTTGCAACTGGAGGCGCAAGCCACCGGTGTAATCCTGCTGGTCGTCGCTGCCATCTCATATGTGGCCGCTGAACTCGCCGTTTCCCATGCCCGGCTCTATCGTTTCGGGATTGAAGAAGCCCTCGCCCTCTCCTCGGTCGCCTTTCTCTGCGCGGGATTGCAGGCCGCCTTGTTTAGCGGTCAACCTTACTCCGCGAAGCCCGAATTCGTGGTTCCCGCTGCCGGCGCCATCGTTTCGCTCTGGATATGGCATCGTTTCGGGCTCCCCTATGCATCTGCGGGCGCGATGATCTTCGTCGTCTGGCTGCCCAGCTACTGGACCTCGTCACATTCGGCGCAGCATACGATCGTCGCGGCGATCTATGCAGCCGGCCTGGTAGTCGTGGTTGCGGTACGCTCCCGCTATCGATTCACGTATCTCAACCTCCAGTATTCGATTGCCGAAGCACTCCTCTGGCTCGGCATCTACCTGGCGATCAACCTCCAGCTTTCGTCAGTGAACCTGCTCGGGCAGTGGTGGGGCACCCCTCGGGCCAGCACCGAATTCTCAAAGCCTTTCTACTGGGCCACCTGGGTGTTGACCTGGTGCTTGACGCCCGTAGTGCTGGCGCGCGGCCTGCGCCTGAAAGACCGCTTCGTCATCGCAGTGGGCGCTCTCGTCGCGATACTAACGCTGGTCACCAATAAGCCTTATCTCGGCTGGCAGCGGCATACCTGGGACCCGATGCTCTTGGGCGCGCTGCTGATCGGTGTTGCGCTCTTCATCCGACGCTGGCTCGCCGATGGACCGGGCGAAATTCGCCACGGCTTTACCTCCCGGCGCCTCTCGGGTAAGGACAAAGCCTGGATGAACGCCGGGGCCGTCGCATTGGGACTCGTATCGCCGAACATAACAACGCCAAGCCCACAAGCCAGCAATCCCGACTTCCACTTCGGTGGCGGAGATTCGGGAGGCGCAGGCGCTACATCGGATTTCTGAAGCCGCCAGCGGTTGGGCTATCGCCGGACAAGTAATCGCCGGTCGTCCCTTCAACGCCTGCTTACTTCGCCGTCTTATGCGCCCGCTCGAAACGCGACGTCTCGATGTAACCACGAATCGCCGTGTTCCCCTCGTGGCAGGCATATTCGTACATCTGATACTTGTTATCCAGCTTCAATGGAAACGCGGCGGTCCACGAACTGACGATCACCTCCGGGTCCTCCACCTTGATTTCATAATCGATCGTATCGTCGGCGGTTCGCGTGAAGTGTTCGGTAATCCGCATGTTCTCCGTGGTTGGGTTGATCGGCGGAGAACCGGGAACGCCCGCATTGGTCATGTCCGTTTTGCCGTTGAAGTTGGTCGTCTCCACCGCCAACGTATTGCCTTTCCAGTGACCGCGCGACTCACCTAACCACTCTTTGATGGATGGATCCAGCGCCGGACGTCCGTCGGTGGGAATGATGCGGACCTCGTGAGCCATCTCGATCACAATCAGAACATAGCCCGGCGACTGCATGATCCGGATGCCGTTGTTGTAGTTGCGCGGCAACATGGAAACCGGCATGCCGCGTGTGATGCAGCGGTCCCAGCTATCGAAGTCGTCGGGGCTATCGAATACGGTTTGGCCCGGCTTGTAGCTACCGTGGTTCTTGTCGTATCGCTCCTTGCCCTGGGGCGTAAGCGCTGGGAAGCGCCCATTCGGCGGGTCAGTCAGCAAAGACGTCAGCCGCAGCACCTCGGTGCCCGAGTCGGCTTGAGGTATCGCACCGGACTCGAAACGTTTGTTGCGGGCCTGCGCGGCCTGCTGCGCGGCGGCGAATTCCTCGTCGGTCATGAACCGGCGGTCACCGTACTTCTCCGGCCGCTGGAATGGCGTGGCGATCAGATGGTTGAGCGGCCAGATACCTTGCAGGTCCGGCTCTCCCCAGGGAGTTTTGGGCGCCGTCCAAGTCGACTGTTGCGCGGCAGCCGGGCACAGCATCAGGCCGATGCCGATCCCACCCAATGCCAGGATTCGCTTCATCGTCTGAACATATCATGTAATCTGACATCTGATGAGAGTTCTCACGACATGTGGCTTGCTGCTGGCGGTCTCAACTTTATCGGCTCAGGACGACGCCCACATCGCTGCCGCGAAAGCCGCGGCCGGTGAAGATTTTCAGAATCTATTCCAGTTTCAATGCTACGGGCCTGGCCCTGGAGGTCAGCGACCGCCGGCGGGCGCCCTCCCTCAGAGACCGCCGGGTCCGCCGGACCGATCCACGTGGTACGCCGAACCGGTGAAGGTTTTCGACAACCTGTACTTTTTCGGCCAGTCCGAGTACGCCGTGTGGGCGATCACGACCTCGCAAGGCATCATCGTTCTCGACACCATCTTTGATTATTCAGTGGAAGACGAAGTCGCCGGCGGGATGACGAAACTGGGTTTGGATCCAGCCAATATCAAATATGCCATCGTCAGTCATGCTCACCCCGATCACGACGGCGGTGCGCGGTTCCTTCAGGAGCATTACGGCACGCGTGTCATCATGTCGCCGGCGGACTGGGATGTGCTCGATAAGAGAACCATCGGCACGAAGCCCAAGCGCGACATCGAGGCCACCGACGGCCAGAAGCTCACGCTCGGCGACACCACACTGACGCTCTACATCACGCCCGGTCACACACCGGGCACCATCTCAACTGTGTTTCCGGTAAAGGACAATGGGACGCCGCACCTGGCGGCTCTCTGGGGCGGGGTGGGGCTCAATCCAGACCGCGAACGCGTTCAGCTCTACATCCGCTCGGCGCAGCGATTCAGCGGCATTGTGAAGCAGGCGGAAGCGGATATCATCCTTACCAATCACACCGATTGGGACCGATCCAAGATTAACCTGCCGATGCTGGCCAAACGCGCGCCCGGCAGTCCGAATCCATACATCGTGGGGAATGCAAAGGTCCTGAACTTTCTCAAGGTCGCCGAGGAATGCGCCACGGCTCGCGTAGGGGCGGCGAACTGAAGGACGTTGGATGCGATGGCTCTGGCACTGTCGTTGGCATGGCAAATCTCAACCCTCAGCAATAGCTGCCACTTCGATTGCAGTCAGAACCGACCCGAATATTCTTTAGCGCCAACCGAGAATTGGGGCGACATTAGTCAGAATTGCCTCCATGACATGCGCATTGTAGGCAACGCCTAGTTGGTTTGGGACGGTTAGCAATAGCGTGTCGGCCTCCGCGATCGCCTCGTCTTTCTTAAGCTGTTCGATCAGGACATCCGGCTCGGCAGCGTAGCTGCGGCCGAAGATCGCCCGCGTGTTTTCGTCCAGGAAGCCGATCTTGTCCTCTTCCCGACCTCCTGGTCCGAAATAGGCGCGATCACGGTCGTCAATCAACGCGAAGATACTCCGGCTGACCGAAATGCGCGGAGTGCGAGCGTGGCCAGCCTCCTTCCAGGCTGCGCGAAACGCGCGAATCTGGGCGGCTTGCTGGATGTGGAGCGGCTCACCGGTCTCGTCGAATTTGAGGGTTGAGGTTTGCAGGTTCATTCCGAGCTTGGCGGCCCAGGCGGCTGTCGCATTGGAAGCCGACCCCCACCAGATACGATCACGCAATCCTCCGGAGTACGGCTCAAGACGCAGCAGCCCTGGCGGATTGGGAAACATGGGACGTGGGTTTGGCTGAGCGAAGCCCTTACCACGCAGCAGTTCGAGAAATTCTTCCGCGTGCCGACGGCCCATGTCCGCATCGTTCTCGCCTTCAATCGGGAGGTGGCCAAAATAGCGCCAACCTTCGATCACCTGTTCGGGGGAGCCGCGGCTGATTCCTAGCTGCAGGCGCCCGCCAGCGATGAGATCCGCAGCGCCAGCGTCTTCCGCCATATAGTGAGGGTTCTCATACCGCATGTCGATCACTGCGGTGCCAATTTCAATCCTTCGCGTCTTTGCACCGACTGCCGCCAGCAGCGGGAACGGTGATGCCAGTTGCCGCGCGAAGTGATGAACACGGAAGTAGGCTCCGTCCATTCCGAGGCGCTCGGCCTCCACGGCGAGGTCAATGGACTGCAGGAGCGCGTCAGCAGCAGACCCCGTTCGCGACTGCGGTGAAGGTGTCCAATGGCCGAATGAGAGGAAGCCGATTTTCTTCATTGAGATAAGTCTACTGTTCCGGTTTGGAGTTGTGCCACATTTCTCGTCCCCCCGTCAATCCGCCAATGACATCGCAACTTCCGACTTCATCCCTTCCACTTCATCGGCTTACACGCCCCACGCCAAACCGGCAGCTTTCTCACAGGTTATCCTTCCATCAGCATGTTCACTCACCGCCCGCCAGCCACCTGCCACCAATCACCAGCCGCGGCCCCTCGCCGCCAACCTGAAAAAATCCGCCGCCAAACACAAAAGTAGGCCACTTGCGCCGTAAGTGGCCACTAACTTCGCCTCCCGAAAAAACCATCTGAAATTGGTCGACCGCAGCCATCCCCGATAGCGCGCTCCGAGCATGGGTTCGTTTTTATAAAAAGAAATCGCCGCAGCGCAGACACACGCTCCCACCCCCGCGTGCTCGAAAGGGACGTATCCTGAGAGGAACGCGATGAGATTTCTTATCGTTTGTCTCGCCGGTTTCTTGGTTGCCCCGTTGTTCGCGCAGGTGCAAAACTTCAAACCCGTGACGCAACAGCAGCTAGAGAACCCTAGTGCTGACGATTGGTTGATGTACAGCCGGACTTACGATGCACAGCGCTTCAGCCCGCTCAAGCAAATCACGCGCGACAATGTCGGCCAGCTTCGGATGGCGTGGAGCCGGGGGCTTCCATCCGGACAAACCGAAACCATTCCTTTGATTCATGACGGCGTGATGTACGTCGTGGCGCCCGGCGCGATCGTGCAGGCGCTCGACGCGGCTTCGGGAGACTTGCTCTGGGAGTACAAGCGGAAGGTGCCGGCGGGCGTCGCGGCAGTCGCGCGCACCAAGAATCTGGCGATCTTTCAGGACCTCATATTTTACACGGCGCCGGATAGCTACGTGGTTGGCTTGGATGCACGCACCGGCGAACTGCGTTGGGAGTCGAAGACCGACGGGCGCGGGCACACCTCAGGTCCGATTGTCGTGGAGGGGAAAGTGATCTCTGGCGGCGCCTGCGCCGGAAAGCGAGAAAACTGCTACATCGCGGCTCACGACGCCCTGACGGGGAAAGAGCTCTGGCGCTTCTATACCACTCCAGCCCCTGGCGAGCCGGGAGATGAAACCTGGGGCGGCGCGGCAATCGACAAGCGGCAAGCATCCACTTGGGGGCTGCCGGGAACTTATGATCCGGTGCGCAAGCTGACCTATTGGGGCATTGCAAATCCGATGCCCGACCAGCGGATGTCGCGTCACGATGGCAATCCGGACGCAGTTTCGCGTACCGCTCCGTCCGATCTATATAGCAACTCGACGGTGGCGCTGGATCCCCAGACTGGAAAGCTCGCCTGGTATTACCAGCATTTACCCGGCGATGATTGGGATTCGGATTACACGCACGAACGCACTTTGTTGCGAACCAAGATTAATCCCGATCCTAAGTACGTGAAGTGGATTAACCCCAACGTCCCCCGCGGCGAAGAGCGCGATGTGGCAGTGACTGTGGGTGAGGCCGGCGGCGTGTTTGAACTGGACCGGGGAACGGGCCAATTTATCTGGGCCACGCCGTTTCCCTATGACGATCCCAAGTTTGTGATTTCCGACATCGACGTCAAGACCGGCAAGACCACCATTAACTGGAACCTGGTCTTTCAGAAACCTGGTGAGCGCCACATAGTCTGTTATTGGAACACGCGCAGCTATTGGCCCACCGCTTACGATCCGGATACCAATTCACTGTATGTTTCCTATATCGATAATTGCCGCGATCTCACATTGGATGGACCGGCGGGGCGGGGAAGCTGGAGCGTGATTCCGCGCCCAGGTTCCGATCCCAACGCGCTGACCGGTTTGGCGAAGATCAATCTGGCTACCGGCGAAATATTGCGCTTCGACGTCGGACGCGCTCCGGGCAATGGCGCTATGCTTGCCATCGCGGGCGGTTTGATCTTTCATGGCGACATGAGCCGCCGGTTCCGCGCCTTCGACGCCCGCGATGGAAAGCAGCTTTGGGAAACCATCGTCGGCGGCAACGTCTCGGTGAGTACGATCACCTACTCGGCGAAAGGCAAACAATATATCTGCGTGATGACCGGCGACAATTTGAAGGTGCCCGAGTTGTCCAAGGAGGTTCCCGAATTGAGAGCTACCTCCGGCAACAACGCAATTTATGCCTTCGCGCTGCCATAACGTGCGAGGTTGCCCAACGGCCCGGGACTACATTTGCCGCGCGGACGCAATATAATCAGAGGTGCCATGAAAAAGACAATCAGTCTCACGTTGGCCGCTATTGGAGTGCTGTTTTCGGCATTCCCACTGTTCGCTCATCACGCCTTCGCAGCCGAATTCGACACCAACAAGCCCGTTAAATTGCGAGGCACCGTTGTGAAAATTGAGATGGTCAATCCACACGCCTGGTTTCATGTCGCCGTGAAGAACGATGACGGGACCACGACCGAATGGATGATCGAAGGAGGCTCACCCAACGCGCTAATCCGGCACGGCTTTACCAAGAGCTCCATTCCCATTGGAACGGAGGTCGTCTTTGAAGGCTTCCAGGCCAAAGATGCATCGCACCGCGCCAACGGCCGCGACATCACATTCCCGGACGGCAAGAAGATTTTCCTGGGCTCATCGGGCCAAGAGGGCCCGCCGCCTGAAGCTCCGCCGCCTGACGCGAAGTAGCAAAGGAGTGATCCCATGCGCGCAATCCAACACACAGCACCTCGAATCCTGATCGGCGCCAATCTCGCTTTGTTCGTGTTCGGCTCTGTCCTGAACGCACAGTTGCCGGCGGTGAAGCTTGGGCCAACGCCCACCGAGTCGAACTTCTTCATCGCCACTCCCCCGGCCTGGACGCAGCCGAAGACGCCTTGGGGCGATCCGGATCTGCAGGGAATCTGGCCGATCTCCTACGTCGGCACCGTGTCCCTGCAGCGATGCGTCCCTGCTTTCGGCGCTCGACCGCCGGCCGGTAGCCCTCCCTGCGATCCTCACAAAGCTTTTCTGACGGCGACGGAATTTGACGCTGTCCAGGAACGGGCCGCCAAGCAGCCCGACCGTTATAAGCAGGTGGTCAAGGATGGCGAAGCCGGCCGCGCTTTTCTGAGCGGCATCATGGACACCTTCACCCCTCAGCGCCAGACGTCGTTAATCATGGATCCGCCGGACGGCAAGCTGCCAGAGATGACCGCCGAAGGCAAGCGGCTCTCCAGCTTGATGAAGAGTAGCTGGCCGCTTCCTGGTGAGAAATTGGCCTTCGATACTTACACCGACTTCGACAGTTGGGACCGCTGCATCACGCGCGGGTTGCCCGCATCCATGTTCCCGTTCCGCTATAACAACGGGCTGCAGATCATCCAGGCGCCAGGCTACGTGGCTCTCCGCATGGAAATGATCCACGAGTCTCGCATTGTCGCGCTCAACGCGCCCCCGGTATCTCCCGCGATTAAGGAGTGGCTCGGCGTTTCCCGCGGGCACTGGGATGGAACCACTCTCGTGGTCGAAACGACGAACTTCAAGTCTGGCGCCTCCGCCACCAACACCGGCGTAGGGGGATCGCCTCCCGGAAATCGTTTTCCGATCAGCGAGCAGATGAAAATGACGGAGCGTTTCACGCGTCTGAACAAAGACTTTCTGATATACGAAATCACGGTGGACGATCCGGTAGTGCTCACGCATTCCTGGACGGCGCGGTTCCCGCTCAAGCTCGACAACGGTTTCCAGATTTTGGAGTACGCGTGCACCGAGGATAACAACATGATTCCTCATTGGATCAGCACTTCGCGCGCCGAGCGTGCCCAGGAGGCTGCCAAGCCGGCCGCCGCGCAACACCAGTAGGAGCCACATTGATGAAAATCCGGATCGCGGTCCAACTCTCGCTGGCGCTAGCCGCCCTTTCTCCGTTGACAACGCTAGCCGCGATCTCGGATCCGGTCAAGACCAACGACGGCAAGATATCCGGTGTCACGCTCGGTTCCGGCGTCCGAGCCTTCAAAGGCATTCCGTTTGCCGCGCCACCGACGGGCAATCTGCGCTGGAAACAGCCGCGGCCGGCCGAGCCCTGGAAAGGCGTTCGTAAAGCAGACGCGTTCGGAAATGTTTGTGTGCAGAATCCGGCGCCTAAGCGCGTCCCGAACAACGTGGCCACCGATCTGCCGGATTCACCCAAGATGAGCGAGGACTGCCTCTACCTGAATGTCTGGACGTCGGCAAAGGGCGCGAACGCGAAGCTGCCGGTGATGTTGTGGATCTACGGCGGCGCATACACAGAAGGCGCGGGATCCAGCCCGCACAACGATGGAGAAGCGCTGGCGCGCAAGGGCGTGGTCCTGGTCACGTTTAATTACCGGCTCGGACCTTTCGGATTTTTCTCGCATCCCGAGCTGACCAAGGAATCTGACAAGAACGCATCCGGAAACCAGGCGCTCGGAGATACCATCGCCACGCTGCGGTGGATACAGACCAACATCCGCGCGTTCGGCGGCGATCCAAATAACGTCACGATTTTTGGCGAGTCGGCCGGCGCTTGCATGGTTGCCGCGCTAGTTGGATCTCCCGTGGCCAAGGGCCTGTTCCATCGCGCCGTCTCTGAGAGTGGAACGTGGATGGGTCTCGGCATGGCTCCCATGGTTCCGCTTGCGCGCGCCGAACAGCCCCCGCGGCCGTTCCGTGGCGGCCCTCCCGGCGCTGCTCCTCCCGCCTCCGACGCTCCTCCAGCAAGCTATCCGCCGTTGGCCGAACTGCGCGCCCGATCCACCGAGGACGTAGCGAAGACGCTGCGTGGCTCGGGCATGATCATCGACGGCTGGATCGTGCCGGAAGATTTATCGATCACTTTTGCGCAAGGCAGGCAGAACGCTGTGGATATGATCGTCGGCTCCAACAAGGACGAGCATTTGGCCATGGGCGGTAAGGTTGCATTTCGGGACACGCTGATGTGGTCCATGCGGCTGTTCGCCGAGCGCCAGACCGCCATCGGGAAACATGCCTATTGGTACTTCTTCACGCACGAGCCGCCGGTGGATCCTGGCGCCCGTAATCTGAAAGCCACGCATGCCGCTGAGATTCCCTATGTATTCGAAACTCTCAGCGCGCCCCGCACCATCCCGGATACCAGTTCGCCCAAGCTGGCCGCAGCGTCGGAGAAGGATCGCGCTATGGCGGAAATGGTCTCCTCGTATTGGGTGAATTTCGCCAAGACGGGCGACCCGAACGGTAAGGATCTCCCGGCGTGGGCTCCGTTCAAGGCTTCCGACATGCCGCACATCCTCGGTGAGATCAACGATTCTCCGGGCCCCGATGTCTTGAACCCGTATGACGAGCAGTACAAGACAATCCTGACGACTCTGACTTCAACGTCAGCGCAGAAGTAGGGACTACTTCGGGTACGGAATTTCACCATGGCTAAGCTAATATTCGCAAGCGCGGCTGCCACAATTGGAATCTTCGCGATTGCCGGGCTTGTCTTCGCACAGAAGAACCAGTTCCCGTGGGACGATTATCGTGTCGAAGGCGACCTCACAACCATACACGTTCAGGGCAACGTCTACATGATTCACGGACTGGGAGGGAACGTCGCAGTCCAGATCGGCGACACGGGCGTTCTAGTGGTAAATACCGGGTTGGAGCAAAACTCCAGTAAACTAATCGCCGCGATTCGTAAGTTGTCGGACAAGCCCCTGCAATACATCATCAACACGTGTGCGCATCCCGATCAGACGGGCGGGAACGAAGCTTTGCGCAAAATCGGAGTGACCATCACCGGCGCAAATGTCACCGGCGATATAGCCGATGCCGGGCAGGGAGCACAGATCATTGCGCACGAAAATGTTCTGGACCGCCTGAGCGCTCCCACAGGCCAAAAGGCGGCGGCGCCGGCCGGAGCTTGGCCCACGGACACCTATGTATCCGGTCAGAAGGAAGTCTTCTTTAACGAGGAGCCGGTGGAAGTTCGTTGGCAGCCCGCGGCCCATACCGATGGCGATAGCCTGGTGATCTTTCGCCGCTCCGACGTGGTAGCAACCGGCGATATCTTCAGCACCGTCAGCTATCCGTTCATCGACGTGGAACGCGGCGGCGGTATTCAAGGCGAGATCGATGCGCTGAATAACATCATTGATATCGCTATTCCCAAGCACGAAGAGGAAGGCGGAACGTATATTATTCCAGGTCACGGGCGCATCTGCGATGAGTTCGATGTCGTCGAATACCGCGATATGGTAACCATCGTGCGCGATCGCGTTCGGAACGCCATCAAGAAAGGTATGACGCTCGAGCAGATCAAGACCGCCGGTTTTACCAAGGACTACGACGCCCGCTGGAGCGCCAAGGAGGGCCCGGGGACCGCCGACAATTTTGTTGCTGCCATTTATCGAAGCCTGAAAGCTTCGCCGAGCAGATGAGGGCGGCAGCATGAGGCATACTTCACTATTGATTTTGATATTTGCGGGCTTGGTTCAATCGCCGGGTGCGATGGCCCAATTTTCCGGTTCGTTCAACGCGCAGCCGGGCATCGACCTCAGCGGCGCCTGGTCGCCCGCGCCGCATGAGGAGAGTATCGGAAACCCCGCAATCGCGGACTTCCTTGGGGTTCCGATCAATAAAGGCGCGCGTGCTCTGGGGCTGGCCTGGAGCCCCTCTCGCGTTACTGTCCCGGAACATCAGTGCCAGGTTCACGTTGCTCCGTACATAATGGGCGGGCCTCTCAACCTGCGAATCTGGGAAGAGCGCCAGAGTCAGTCGCAAAAGCTAGAGGACATCCGGATGTATATCAGCACCTACGAACAGAATCGTACGATCTGGATGGATGATCGGCCGCATCCTCCCGAGGCCGCCGCGCATACCTGGATGGGCTTCTCCACCGGCAAGTGGGAAGGCAACACGCTGACGGTCTATACGACTCACCTCAAGGCCGGCTACTTGAGACGCAACGGTCTTCCCGAGAGCGATCAGGCAACCTTGACAGAGCATTTCATGCGGCACGGAGATTATCTGTTGCACGTAAGCGAAGTAACCGATCCGGCGACTTTGACCGAGCCGTTTGTGCGAACGCAAATTTTTCGCCGCATCAGCGAAGAGGGACAGAATTGGCTGTATCCATGCGAATCCGTGGTTGAAATTGCGAACCAGCCGCGCGGCGCGGTACCTAATTACCTTCCCGATGAAAATCCATTCATCGCGGAATTTGCCGCAAAATACGGAATCCCGCTGGCCGCAACGTTAGGCGGCGCCGAGACCATGTACCCGGAGTTTCAGAGGAAGATGAAAGAGCTGGCTGCGCTTCGGAAATAGTTACTTCCCGACCAGGTGCTCCACATCGCGGTTGTTTTCCTGACAAATGTACTCCATCAATTCACCCTTCAGCATGACTGGATGAGTGGTGAACGACCACGGCTTGGTGTATGCCTTAGGGTCGTCGATTGTGTTTTCGGTCTCCAAGTGACCGAAATCAAGGCGGCGGAACCGCTCGATGACGTGCAAGGATTCGGTGGTGGGCAAGCCCGCCTCGTCGAGCCAGGTTTTGCCATTCAGTCCAATGGTGTCGATGACAAAAGTGTCGCCTTCCCAATGGCCAATGGATTCTCCGAGCCAGGAGGGATTCGGATCTTCCGAATGTGGGCGTCCATCGGTGAAGACCTGCCGCCACACATGCGCTCCTCCTTCATACACGATGATGGTGAGACCTGGTGTCTGCACGATCCGGAATGGATAGGGAGTCGTAGTCATGCGCGGGACTCCAGGAGGTAGACAGCGGGCCTCTGGATCGTCTTTGGAAATGTTGTCCTTATGTTGCTGGTATACTTTCTCGGCCCAGGGCTGAAAAGGGACTTGGACTCCGGTGGCCATTAAGTCGACATTTTGACGGATAGCATTCGGCGCCCAAGCGCCGGAAAGGTCCGGCTTGCCGTCCGCAGTGCGGGGCGTGGGGCCGGAAGGCGGCCACGCGGGCTTTGCATTCGGGTTTGGCGTCTGGGCCCAGATCGAAGCCGAGAGAGCGAGTGCGATGAGGCAGGCGATCGGGCCAGTGGTCTTACCATCGAGAGAATGCATGCGTTTCACAACGGTCTTTTGCATGCAATCAGTGAGTTGAATGCATGCATCACTACGAACGAATATAATGTAAGGAGCAGCCGAATGCAACGAATAAAGCAGACTTCGAAAACACCTGGGGTTAAGTCGAAAGCGTCGTCGCAAACGGCTCGAGCCGTCCTCTCGCTTCGCGAAATGTTGGTACAAGGCCGCTTCCGGCCTGGCGAGCGCATTCGGGAAGTTCCGCTGGCCGCCGAGCTCAAGGTTTCCCGTATTCCGCTGCACCTGGCCCTAGAGCGTTTGGCTCACGAGGGGTTTCTCGAGATCCGTCCCACACGGGGATTCGTGGTTCAAAGATTTTCGACTGAGGACATCTATGACGCCATCGAACTGCGTGGCTTGCTGGAAGGCGCAGCGGCGAAACTCGCGGCTCAGCGATTTAAGCACATAAGTGAGCTAAGTCCCCTGCAGGCGACCAGCTACGAAATCCTGAGTCTAGTGCGGGGCCACAAGAAGCTGACGATGGAGACGTTCAATCTTTACATCGATCTCAATGCGCGTTTTCACTCAGGTTTGATCGATTTGTCGCGCAGCCGGATGTTGCGCCGCGCTATCCAACAAGCCTGCTCGCTCCCGTTTGCCTCTCCTAGCGCGTTCTTGAAGCGGCAGTACGTTTCAAGCGATCTGTGGGAGCTTTTCCTGATTTGCGCGGACCAGCATTGCGAGATCGTAGACGCTATCGCGAATCGTGACGGGATGCGCGCCGAACTCCTCACGCGAGAACATGCGCGCGTGGCGCGGCGGAATCTGGAGGACGCCCTCCGGAACTCGGAACTTCCGCCCGACATGGCCGGCGCTAAGTTGATCGAGTTGTCATCGTCGGTTCGCCCATCCACGGCGCGTTGAGGCTGCTTCGCGGAGCGGTGGCTATCAGCGACGCTGATGCGCAATATCAGCTTCAACCCCTCGACTAACGCAGTTGTCACAGATATACTCCTTCGGTATGCATGCAAACGGTCGCATGGGTTGGGGTCGCGGTCCGCTCTTGCACCAAGTGACGCTTTAACAGCCGGAGGTTAGCCCAGTATGCTGACGCAGTTGTGCTTTCGCGGGCGAGTTCGCCTCGTCTTCGCGTTTTTTGCGGTCATGTTGCTCGCGCTGCCGAACCTGGTAAATGGACAGGGAGCAAACGCGACGCTGTTAGGCACCGTAACGGATGCATCGGGGGCAGTTGTGCCCAACGCGTCGGTGCAAGTTACAAATGTCGACACTGGCGTCAGGCAGACGGTGACAACCGATTCGCAGGGCCGCTACACGGTGGTGGATTTGATCGTGGGCAGCTACGAAGTGCAGGCCTCGGCTCCGGGATTTCAGACCGTAATCCGTAAGGGCATAACGACCATCGTCGGCAGCCAGTTGGTCGTCGACATTGCGCTTTCGCCCGGACAGCAGCAGCAAACGGTCACCGTCGAAGCACAGGCCTCCCAGGTGGACGTCGTTTCGTCTACGCTGTCCTCGGTGGTCGAACAGAAACAAATTGCGGACCTGCCGTTGAACGGGCGCAATTTTACGGATCTCATTGCGCTGGCGCCAGGAATCACAACGGGAAACGGGGTGGGAGCCCCAGCCGGGGGCGCGAACTTGCTGTACGGCCTGGAGGCTAACTTCAGCGTTTCCGGCGCAAGGGCGGAAGGCCAGGCGTATCTTCTGGACGACGTCGACATTCAGGGTTTTTGGGCCCACGGGTCGGGTTCGGGGGTGTTGGGCACTACCCTCGGTATTGAGGCCATCGCCGAATTCGAGGTACTCACCAACACGTACAGCGCTCAATTCGGCGGCAATGGCGCGGTGGTGAATACAGCCAGCAAATCCGGCACCAACAGTTTTCACGGCTCCGCGTACGAATTCTTTCGCAACAGCGCCCTGGACGCGCGCAACTTCTTCGACCCTTCGACCATACCTGCCTTCCGCCAAAATCAGTTTGGCGGCAGCATCGGCGGGCCCATCAAAAAGGACAAGTTGTTTTTCTTCTTCAACGACGAGGAGTTGAGGAAATCGGAGGGCTCAACCGTCCCCTCGTTTATCCCCGACGCCAATACGCTTAAGGGGCTGGTGCCGTGCAGCCTGGCTCCAAATCTTGCATGCGCGGGCGGATTGGCGAACGTCGGAGTCAGTGCAGCGGCGGCGCCGATCTTGGCTCTCTATCCGGCTACAACGGCAGTATCACCGACTGGCATCCTGGAGGTGCCGGAGGTTGCCAGCCAGACCGGCGACGAAAATTACCTTTTGACTCGTATCGATTACACGATGGACGAGAAGAATTCGTTCTTTGTGCGCTACGTGCACGACGGCGCCAGCACCGTTTTGCCTTTCCTTGGTTCACCACTACCGCCCCGCTGGCCGGAACAGGGCATAACGGGCAACCACTTCGCAACCGTGGAGTGGCGCCATATAATTTCCCCCAACGTGGTGAACCTGGCGCGCTTCAGCTTCACGCGAACCAAAGAGGCCGACAATCAAGTTAATCTAGATCCAACGCCCGCGCTCAATTTCTACACGGGGCACCAAAACGGCGGAGTCAGCGTCACGGGCTTTTCCTTGCTCGGCACCAGCATTTTCGCTCCGCTGAGCCAGGTGCAAAACAAATTCCCGGTGGCCGACGACTTGATCTGGAACAAGGGGTCTCACAGCTTCAAGTTTGGCGGAGTATTCAGCCGGGTGCAGAGCAACTTCACGCAAGACGGATGGTGGGGCGGCTCTTATACCTTTACCAGCATCCCTAACTTTCTCGAAGGGAACCCGTTCCTCTTTATCGGACCCATCCCCCCCTATACGGACTCCTCTCGCGACTTCCGCGAAATTGAGGTCGATGGATACGCTCAGGATGAGTGGAAGGCGACTTCCAGGTTGACGGTCAACATCGGTGTCCGGTATGAGTTCATCACCAATCCTACTACCCACGAGCAACCACTCAATAACATAATCGATCCTCCGTTTGGAACCTTCGTTCCCGTTACGCACGTTTTCGCGTCAAACCCCTCCACCCACAACTGGGATCCGCGACTCGGCTTGGCGTTTGACCCGTTCAAAGATCACAAAACCTCGATTCGCGTAGGCGCCGGAATTTTCTACGATCCCATTCGCGCCCGCACCTACGCTTCCGGTTATTACTTCAATAAGCCGTACGAGCTGGCCTTCGAGATATTTCCTCCGTTCCCGAACGCCTTCTCGACCGGCTACTCGATTCCATCCGAGATCGTCGGTATCGATTACAACATCCACGATTCGCCGCATATGTACCAGTGGAACATCAACATCCAGCGCGAATTGTTTGAAAACACCACTTTGACGGTGGGCTACGTTGGCTCGCGGGGCCTGCACTTGTATGAAGGCCGCGACATCAATCCCGTGGTGCCTGACGTCGTGGACGGCGTCCCATATTTCGGCCATTTATCGCCCACTGGTGCAATCGTTAGTAACCCGCGTGAGAATCCCGCTCTCGGCTCTCTCAGCAGCGAGGCTCCGGTGGGGGATTCGCACTATAACTCTCTGCAGGTGGGTCTGAACCGGCGCTTCTCGCACAACATACAAGGCCAGCTTTCCTACACCTGGTCCAAATGCATAGACAACACCTCCGGCACCTCCGGCCTCGAGGGCGGTGCGCCCTGGACCGATCCGCTGGCCGGCAACTACGACGAAGGCCGCTGCCAGTTTGACCGGTCGCAATTTGTGAAGTTCAGCAGCGTCTACTCATTTCCCTTTAAAGGCAACGTGCTGGTAAGCGGGTGGCAACTGAGCGGCAACTTTACGTACTCGAGCGGTGCGCCGTGGAACGTACTGCTTGGATTTGATCAAGCCGGAAACGGAAATAGCGGCGAAGAGCGGCCCGACATCGTTTCGGGCAGCAACCCCATTACCGGCAGCGTCAACGGTTACGCCAACCCGGCGGCCTTCACAGTGCCGGCGGTAGGTACGCTCGGCAATCTCCAGAGAGACTATCTGTCGGGCCCCGGTCTGGTAGATCTGGACATGGCGCTGTTGAAGGACACTCGGATTCACGAAAACTACCGCCTTCAGTTCCGCGCCGAGTTCTTCAACATTGTCAACCATCCGAATTTCGGGTTGCCTAACCCCACCGCCTTCTCGCAGGGTCCGGACGGTACCGGCATCCCCAACTCGACGTTCGGGCAGATCACATACACCACAACTTCTTCGCGGCAGATCCAGTTTGCCCTAAAGCTGTTGTTCTAAGACCCATCGAACATGCGCCAGATCCAGTTCGCACTTAAGCTGATCTTTTGATTCTAGGGAGACTCGGCGTGGTTACGTCGAGCCCCGCCGAACGTACAAGGCAGGTGTCTCTCAAGGCGACGTACTCCTCGTAACACGGCCCACATTGGATGGCGTGCTTCCACCGGGGGTCCTCTCGCAGATCCTCACGCAGCACAACGCGCTCTGCAAGGTCGCGTAGAGCCTCCGGGCCGGGGCAATCTTTTCGCCCTGGATTCGGGTATTCGGCCGAGACGGCTCGCCGGTATACGCGTTGGAGCCTGTTCCAACGCTCCTCGGACATTCTCGACGCCCTCATCTGACGGCTCCTCACTTCCTTGGAGACTTCGACTATACTTTCTGAGCGGTTCGCCAACCCTCGGCGTAGGTGGTGCGAACCACTTCCGAGTAAGGAGCGGGACTGACAACCGCCCGGATTCTCGTTTGCTTGTGGCGTTCCACCGTGGTCTTCCCGGACCCTCCACTCTCTTCGCCCCAGACCAGCGTGACCTCGTGCCCGATCTCGATATCGGGGTCGGCTATGCCGAGCGACAACATGATCCGCTCATTGAAACTGTAGCCGCTGAACATCGACAGGCCGACGATCTTTCCACCGTGCATCACCTTGTCATAGGTCGCCGACGTATAGTTCGGATTCGGTAAATCGATATATTTGCAATTGTCGCGACTCAGCATTGAAGCTAACGCTTGGCCGAAATCGGCCTCATTCCAGGCGAACGTCACCTTCCTGCGGTGCGGTTTGCCGGCGATCTCCTTCAGAGCCTCACTCCCGATGAAGTCGTGGTCGAATTTTACAAATGAGCCGTAGCCCAGTTCGTACGGTGTCACGTAGTAGTCTTCAACGTTGTTGGAATAGAAGCTTCCCCCCAGGGAACCGCCCTTGCCTTCATAGCTGGTGGCAGGCAGCCACTGCCTGTAAGGCTGCATCTTCTCGCCGGTGTACACAGCCGGAAGAGGAGACGGAATCCATCCGGATTCGAGCGCATTGGTTGAGTAAGCTCTCGATCCAACCTGCGCCAGGCCAAAGTCCTTGCCGGCCTCGAGAATCGCGGCTCGAATCTCCTCGCCTTCCGCATACGGTCCCCAGATCTCCAATCCGGGTGCGCCCGCCATGCCGTGTCGCAACGCCGCCACCTTGCGTCCCGCGACGTTGATGACTCCGACGTTGAAGAACTTGATGTCCGGAGCCGGTCCGCCGTTTAATCTGTCGATCACCTGCCGCGCATTCGGCCCTTGAATTTGATAGCGGTAGTGCTTCCGAATCACCGGTTTCCCGCCGGTGCGAGAGGGCGATCGATCGTCTTTCTGTGTGGTGACATTGTACCCGCCGGTTTCGGCGTGAAATTGAATCCAATTCGCGGTTGGAGCCCGTCCGACAAAAGTGAACTTATTCTCCTCGAGGCGAAACAGAATGCCGTCGCCAATCAGATGGCCGTCGTAGCCGCATGGAGCGAACTGCTTGGCTCTGCTGGTGGGGAAGCTGGCAAAACTGTTGAACGCGAGATGCGACAGCAGCTTGAGCGCGTCGGGCCCCTCCACGTATTGCTCCACCATATGGTGAGACTGATCGAAAAGAACGCAGGTCTCCCGCCAGGCTCTTTGCTCATCGCGCCAGTTCGTGAACTCAGGGGGAACCACTGGATAGATGTAGGCTCCGATTTTCGAATTGCGGAGCATGTCCACCGGATTTCCCGCGGCCTGCAGCAAGTCCTGCAAAGATTCGTGACGCACGCTAACCTCTCCTAAAAGAGTTCCAGTAGCCGAGTTTTGATTCATGAACGCCATAGCCCGCGGTTCGTGCAGCAGAGTCCCCTCGCGCTGCGCGTCCAGGGGGACTGAAGTGCCAGAATACCCCTTCGGACGGCTTAAGTCGATAATGTCCGGTTGACTCAACGTATCACTCCTGTTGATTTTGTCCGTTCCTCGCGCGAAGTAACGCCTGGGTCCGTATCGCCGGACGACAGGCCTTTTTCCCGGAACAGATCCGCAATGACGGAGCGAAGCCACTTACTTGCCGGGTCGTGCGTATAACGCTCGTGCCAATGTTGCATCACATAGTAGGGCGGGAGGGCGAACGGCAGGGGCAGAAGCTTGATCCGCCCGGCGGAAGCGATCAGTTTCCCGAGTTGTTCGGGAACAATGGCTAAGCAATCGGCGCCGGTGATCATGCTTGATATTCCGAAGCAACCCGGAAGGCGCAATCGCACCTTGCGATTGATGCGATTGGTTTCCAGCGCCTTCTCGACGACCTCGATGCCGCTGCCAGGCATGGTAAGCACCACCTGCGGTTCGCTCTCGAATTGCTCTAAAGTAACGGTGTGCTCGATTCGTGAATGATTCGCCCGCACGGCACAAACGAACCTGTCCCTAAATAGCCTCTGCTGGCAGAATCCTGAAGCCGTAGAGGGCATGTATCCCACGGCTAGATCGAGGCGTCCGGCGTGCAAGAGCCGAGGAGTCTCTTCCGATATGTCCTGTAGCTCAACGCCGACGCCTTGAGCTGTCGCGTGCAAGCGCTTCATGAGCGCCGGCAGTATAGTGACTCTGGTGATATCGGTAGTCCCGAGACGGAGCGAGCGGTCCGACGTGGACGGGTTAAAGGCAATGCGATGCACGAGCGCCGTCTCGAGCAAGCCCTCCGCCTTCTCCAACAGCTCGATCAGTTCGCTCATCTGTGGGGTCGGCTCCATGCCGTCCGGGGTCCTGACGAAGAGCGGATCCTTGAAGTGCTTCCGTAGCCGGGCAAGACTCATACTGACGGCCGACTGGCTCAGCTCCAGGTTTTCGGCTGCCTGCGAGACACTGCGTGTCTTATTGAGTTCGTTGACTATGGTGAGGAGTCTAAGATCGATATTCGTCATGTTCCGCCGCTTCATCGGGCCATCACTATGCATGCATTGTAACGATACAGTGCATGCACGCGATCAAGTCTATCGCTTGGGTATCGGCGGTGTCAAATAGCGTCAATCGCTATGTATCGGCGTCAAACGAAGGCATTGGCCGAACCGCAAAGGCCGAGCCGAACATGCCCGCTTGACGCTGCAGCGCATGCATTGAGATCAAGGGCTAGTGATAGGGCTAATCAGTACGGATGAATGCCGGACAACAGGCCGTAACCCATCCAATCACCACAACTTCTGGGTAGCCAGGCGCGCGCCTTCCACCAGGCTCTCGAACTTTGCCCACATCACCGTCGGGTGGACGCGCTGAATCACTTCGGATTGTGCAAATCCGCAGTCGCTGCCGGCGATCACGTTTTCGCGGCCCACTAAGCCCGCATAGCGCACGATGCGGTCGGCTACTAACTGAGGATGTTCCACCGTGACTGTGTGGTGGGTGATTACGCCTGGAATTAGAATCTTGCCCGCGGGCAGTTTCTTGTTCTCCCAGATGCGCCATTCATGTTCGTGCCGAACATTGGCTGCTTCGATGGAATAGGCTCCGGCTCGCACCTTGAGAATCAAATCGACAATTTCTTCCAGCGGCGCATCGGCGACATGCGGCACGTGCCAGCTTCCGAAGCACACGTGATATCGAATGCGGTCCTCCGGGATTCCGGTGAGCGCGTGGTTCAGCGCCTCAACGCGCAAATTGGCCCACTCGCGATATTTCTCGGGGCTCTGCTGAACCAAATGGTCGTACATGTTGGCTAGCACTGCATCGTCCACCTGGAGAAGCAAGCCCGCTTCGTAAATGGCGCGATACTCTTCGCGGAGCGCGTCGGCAATGGCGTAGACGTAATCGTGTTCGTTCGGGTAGTATTCGTTGACGCCGTCATACGCGGTACTGGCCGGGGCCACGGCCGTGAAGAAAGCTTCTTCAACCTTGACCTGCTTCAAGGCTGCTTTGAAATTCGTGAGCGCGCGATCCAGGGGTGAGTGATCCAGATAGCGGATCGGCCCGACGCAGGCCTCGGTAATGGTCCCGGCCGCAAGCCGGGGAAACTCCTGAAAGATGGATTCGGCGAACCGCTCCCGGTCGCGACCCAGCCAAATCACCGGACGCAATTGGTCAGGGCGAATTTCGAATCCGCTGATGCGCTTCAGAATATAGTTCGACCAGCTTTGCTTCCCGTATTCGCCGTCGCTCACGATGTCGATTCCGAGCTCGGCCTGCCTGCGGACGACGTCCAAGGTCTGCTGAGACAGTACAGTGTTGTACTGCGTCAAGTCCTTCGGCTCTTCTCCGGGCGGGGCCAGATCACGGAGTTCTTTGGGCCGCACAAGACTTCCTACGTGCGTGGTGAGTATACGATGTTCGCTGTGTTTCATGAGATAGGATCTATGCCCTCAATGGATGAATTCCTCACTTCACGTAATGCTGGAGGTCCCGCTCGCCTTCATTGCACTCGAACTCCATGATGTCCGCTCCCGCTTGTTGTGCGCGAATGAAGAATTTCATGGTCCAAGGCCGGGTGTAAACCTTGGGGTCGTCGAGAGTGCCTTCGTACTGGATGGTCTTCGGGTTGATCAGGGTGTAGCGTTCGACAACGTGGAGCCGGTCGCTATGGAAATTGGCGGCCATGTCGAGCCAGGTCTGGTCGTTGAAGCCGTTGACGTCCACTACCAGGGTGTCGCCCTCCCAATGGCCAACCGAATCGCCCATCCAGGTGTTCAGAACATCGCGTCCTTCGGGGTGCTTGTGGGATCCGTCCGTGTGAATGATGCGAATGCCATGCGGGTACTCATACAAGAAGACCACCAAGCCAGGCTTTTGGATCACCTGCCAGGGAAACGGAGTGTAGACCGCGCGCGGTACTCCGGGCAAATGACAATGTGCCTGAGGGTCGTTGGAAGCGTCATTGAATAGCTCGGTTCTTTTCGCCAGAGCCCAGGGCTGGTAGGGAATTTTGCGATCGGACGGATCCACGACAACGCCTTTTCCGGCTGGGATGCCGTAGACGGCCTCGTGGTCCTCCACGTCAAACGGCGCGAGCGTGTCAGCGAGCCACAGGCCGTTGAGGTCCGGCTTGCCGTCCGCCGTCCGTTTAAAGGGCCCGGGTTTGTCGTCTTTCGGATCGTGCGGCTGACCGAATTGCGCCGTCGCCCATTGGGCCGTCGAACACAACCCTGCGCCCAGACACAATACTCGCGCGATTGCAAACGTTCTCAATGAAACCTCTATGCCCGCACGGTCCCCGTCGTCTCGGGAGCGTGAATCGGTTCCAACTGCGCTAGCATTTCCTCGGTCCGATGTTCCCACCAGGGCGGCAGATGGAGCTTCGATCCTAAATGGGCCTCGTCCTCGTCGCGGAGGAAGCCGCCGGCCTGGCTGCAAGAACATTCGACGAGAATGCCGCCGGGAGACCGGGTGTACATCGAATAAAAGTAATAGCGATCCTTTATATCTGACGCGTCCGTGAAGCCCAGTTCCTCATAGATGGCCTTCTGCTCTTCCAGCTCTTCGTGGCTGTTCACTGCTAACGCAACGTGGTGCACCGTCCCTGCGCCGAAGCCCCAGCTCCCGGCGGAGCGATCGGGATCGTGTTCAAAGATCAACGTCTTTCCTGGACCGCCGGCGCTCACCTCGAAGCGGTGAAACTTGCCTTCATGGCCGGTCTTGCGGAAGCCCAGAGCTTCCGTGAAAAAGCGCTCGCTTTCGGCCACCTCTCGCATCGAGAGGACCGTTCCATAAAAGCCGCGCACGGACTCACCGGCGCCGATCTCTTCCGTTGTCCAGCCCTGCCGGTTGTCATTCGCGTCTTCGAGGATTTCGAACGCCAGTCCAGCCGGGTGTTGGAATCGGATGTACTTTTGACCGAAGCGCTCTTGAATGCCGGCGTGCTGAATCTTGTGCTTATCGAAATGGTCTTTCCAGAACGGCAGCGAGCCTTTGGGCGCCGAATACGCAGTGGCCGAGATCTGGCCCGAGCCTTGACGTCCAGTCTTCTGGCCGTAGGGGAACGTAGTCATCACCGAGCCTGGCTCGGCGTTCGCATTGGCGTAGTACAGATGGTAGACCGGAATGGTGCCGTCCATCAGAACGGTCTGCTTGACCATCCGCAGACCGACTATCTGCGTGAAAAAATCGATGTCCTGCTGGGCTCCGCCTGCACACGCGGTGATGTGGTGGATGCCTGTTACGTTATACTTCATCGTTCGTCTCCAGTAGTCCTAAATTACACCCAGAAGCATGACCGGTGCCCCGGGGGAAAGTCGATAGTACCTGCCTGATAGTGGCCATCAATTCGAGTGATTCGGCGAGACGGCCAGTTTTGCCAGTTCGCGCCAGCCCCACGTCCTTACTTCTGATCCGGGGTGCTATTTGGCGTGCCGGCGAAGACGCTTCGTCCGTCTGGCAACTTTACGGTCCGCGCGGCCGCGGTGCGCGATCCGTCCTTTGCCAAGAAGGCTTCCACGGTGACGGTGTCCCCGGCTTGGAGGTCATCCTTCCGCCAGCCTTGACGGTAAAGCGCGTTAGGCGCCCCGGTTTCGATAGCCCAATTGGCCACGACACCGTCGTCGCCTTTGACATCCACATATATGTAGGCGTGTGGATTCACCCAATCCATTTTGGTTACGACGCCGGTGAGCGTGATCTTTTTGTTCCCGTCAAATTCAGCCGCAAACGAGTGGTGGGCGACAACAGGAAGGGCGGCGGCGACAAGTCCCAGGGCAATGGGTAGGCCGCCAAAAATTTTGGTGTTCACTGCGATTCTCCGGAGGGACACCCCTCCAGGTAACATTGTCGCGCGGTTCATGCAAATTCTTGGCATTATCACAGCAAGTGATCTCGGACATCTGATTTCGCGCGTGCCATGCCATCCCCGCGGAAAATGCGGCAAACTCAAATATGCTGTGGGGAGAACTCAAACATGAAGCTAAGTACTGAACGCATCCTGACTACCCATGTCGGCAGCTTGCCACGCCCGCAAGAGGTTGTCGATTACCTTTTTGCGCAGGATCGAGGGGAGAATTACGATCCGGTGAAATTCGATCAGGCGATCCGGGCGGGGGTCCTGGACGCGCTGCGGAAGCAGGTAGAGGCTGGAGTTGACGTAGTGAGCGACGGAGAAATGGGCAAGATCAGCTATGCCACGTACATCCGCCATCGGCTGACCGGATTCGAGGGTGATTCAGCGCGCCCAACGCCGCAGGATCTCGAGGATTTTCCGGGCTACCGCGATCAGTTGGTTTCTGCCGGGGCATCCGCCAAATATCAGCGGCCTGTCTGCAAGGGTCCGATCGCGGTGAAGGATTTGGAACCGCTGAAGAACGACATTGCTCGAATGAAAGATGGCTTAGCACTTGTAAAAGCCCAGGTAAAAGCCACCGAAGGTTTTATGAACGCGGTTTCGCCAGGAACCATTGCCGTCTTCCAACCGAATGAATACTACCCGACGCACGCCGCATATATGCAGGCATTGGCGGACGCCATGCGATCGGAGTATGAAACGATCGTCAATTCGGGATTGCTGTTGCAGGTGGATTGCCCGGATTTGGCCATGGGCCGGCACAGCAGATTTCGCGACATGACCGATGATGAGTTTTTACGAGCGGCGGCTGTTCAGGTGGAAGCGCTGAATCACGCGTTGGCAAATGTTCCCTCGGACCGGGTGCGCATGCACGTCTGCTGGGGCAACTATCAGGGCCCCCATACGCACGATTTACCCCTCGCGAAGATTCTTCCCATTGTGCTCAAGGCTAAGCCACAGGCGCTGCTGCTGGAAGGAGCGAATCCTCGCCATGATCATGAATGGGAGGTATGGTCTTCTCAAAAGCTTCCCGATGATAAGATCCTGGTGCCTGGAGTAATCGCGTCAAGTTCCAACTTTGTCGAACATGCGGAATTGGTGTCGCAACGGATCATCCGCTATGCCGGCCTGGTGGGACGCGAGCGCGTAATCGCGGGCACCGATTGCGGCTTTGGGACCTTCGCTGGTTTCGGTCCGGTGTACCCCGAGTTCTGCTGGCTGAAGCTTCGCGCGCTTTCCGATGGGGCCGAACTGGCATCACAGAAGCTGTGGGGCAAGGTCAGCTCCGCGGCCTAGAAAATTCAGCAAATTCTTCGAACGGCCTGCATGCAGGGCGCAATATCAGTTGTGCTGATCGCGTGTATCAATGTAGCAATCTGGTCATTGATGAAAAATTGGTGTATGTTTCATTAGCGCTGTCTTCATCGCTTCCAAGGGTTAGTACAAAGTCTGTACAAAAGGGGAACCACGTAATGAAGGGCTTTCGGAACCAGGCAGTTCTTCTCTTAAGCGGTTTGTTTTGCTTCTACGCTGCCGTAACTCCCACGTTTTTATTCGGACAGGCGGCTACCGCAAATGTCTCGGGCCGCGTGACAGACGCCTCCAGCGCCGCAGTGCCCGGCGCGACCGTCTCGGTCAAGAATAGAGAGACGTCGGCGACGCAAACGACGAATACCGACGACCAGGGCCGTTATGCTTTGCCGGACCTGCCCATCGGTCCCTACGACATCACCGTGTCGAAGAGCGGCTTTCAGAACGCGGCGCGCACCGGGTTTGCCGTGACGGTCGGCGCGTCGCCGGTGCTGGACTTCCAGTTGACGGTGGGCCAATCCAGCGAAACGGTGAGCGTTTCGGCCGAGGTCTCGCAGGTGGAGACCACCACCGCCGCGGTCTCTTCGCTGGTCAATCAGACCCAGATGCGCGAACTGCCGCTGAACGGCCGTGATTGGGAACAGCTGATTCTGCTCGCGCCCGGCGTTCTGAGTTATCCGCAGGGCGGATCGAGCGCGCTGACTTCAGTCGCCAATGCTTACTCCATCTCGGGTACACGCCCTGAGGGATACGCCAACTTGCTGGATGGCGAAGACGTGCTGAACTGGTGGCAGCGGAACGCCGGAGGCGACGTAACCGGCACTACGCTCGGTATCGACGCCATCGCCGAGTTTCAGACGCTGACCGGCACTTACAGTGCGGAGTATTCGGGCAACGGCGGCGCCATCGTCGGAGTGACCAAATCAGGCACCAACGAATTTCACGGCTCGGTCTATGAGTTCTTCCGCAACAGCGACCTCGATGCCCGGGGGTTTTTCGACCCCGGCACTTCCGCGCCCCCGTTCCGCAGAAACCAATACGGCGGCACCATCGGCGGCCCCATCAAGAAGAACAAGATATTTTTCTTCGCCAACTATGAGGGAATTCGGCAGTATCTAGCAACCACCAACGTGAATTACGTGCCGGAACCTAACTTTGTCGCCCTCAACTGCGTAGCTCCGAAGTGCGTGGAAAACCCGGCTTCCGCCGCGATGCTGGCCCTGTACCCGGCTCCCAACGGAGGAGTGTTTAATGCCCAAGAAGGCGTCGGCATCTATAACTTTGTAGGTCCGCAAACCACACCCGAGGATTTCGGTGTGGCCCGTATCGATTGGAATATTTCCGACAAAGACGCGATGTTCGCACGCTACGAGGCCGATTTCGGCACTCGCACCACGAATGCCGGCCTCGGTCTTTGGCCTCTTGACGACGTAACCCATAACCAGTTCTTTACGATGGGGGAACGTCATGTCTTTTCGCCTACGTTGATCAACCAGTTCACCGCGTCTTTCTCGCGGCCCTGGACCTCGGAATCTCAGCCGGCTGAACACCCGGCGCTGCAAATTTTTACTCCCGCGCGAGAGGATGCCTATGTAGCCGTTCCCAACCTCACCCCGCTGGGCGCGGGTTTCGTGAACCCCTTCCGCTATCTTCAGAACAAGTTCACCGAAAAGGATGACCTGACCTGGGTGAAGGGTTCCCACACACTAAAGATTGGCGGCATGTTCCAGCGGCAGCAGCTAGATCCTTATGTCCTGGTTTTCTGGAACGGGTTTTACATATTCACCGGCGGCGATGCAAGTTTCCTGGCAGGCCAACCGTTCCTGTTTGAAGGCGCGCCGAACGGCGGAACCAACAGCTATCGGGCTGAGCGTTACGACGTCGTCCAGCCCTACTTCCAGGATGACTGGAAAGTTGCCAAGAACCTGACGATTAATTTCGGTCTGCGCTATGACTGGGAAACCAACCCCATCGAGATCCACAACCTTTTCACCAACGTGGTGGGGCCGCCCTTCCAGCCCAATTTCGTGAGTGTCCCGCACGCTTACGCCAACAATCCCTCCAACCGGAACTTCGACCCGCGGATCGGCGTGGCGTGGGATGTCTTCGGCGACCACAAGACTGCTGTGCGCGCCGGCTTCGGGATTTTCCACGATCCTTACACGACGTACACTTTCTCGTCCGCCTATGTGTCGAGCCCGCCGTATGACACCCAGATCCAAATCTTTCCCAGCGGCTGGCCATACCCCTTTGTGGGCGGCGGGATACCGTCCTACAGTCAGACGACGGGCACGTATTACGGGACCAACACCACTCCGTACACGTTGGAATACACTGCCAGCGTCCAGCGTGAACTTCCCTGGCATAACCTGTTCACGGTCGGCTATCAAGGCACGCGCGGCGTTCACCTGCTGGCCTTCCACGATTTCAACTCGCCGATCCCCACGGTCATCAACGGCGTGGACTACGCGGCGACCGACAATGGTGCCCCGTGCGCCCTCAACGGGCCCTGCACCCAGAATCCGCGGCCCGTTCCCGCCTTGGGCTCCCAGGATTTGACCGCCCCTTCCAGCTACTCCTCTTACAACGCGCTGCAGGTCGGCCTTACGCATCGGGCGTCCGCGAATCTGGTCTACCAGTTCGCTTACACCTATTCGCACTGCATCGATAGCGCGTACACGTATGGCGGTCTGGGCTTCAATAACACTTCGTCCGCCATCACGAATCCCTATGACTGGAATGCGGACAAAGGCAACTGCAGCTTCGATCTTCGCCAAAATGTCTCGTTCAACGCCGTTTACCAATTCCCGTTCAAGGGCAATCGATGGAAGGAAGGCTGGCAGTTGAGCGGAGTTACATCATGGCACACCGGCGTGGATTTCTCCCTCGGAGAGGGTGATCAGATGGATACACAGAACACCTTCGACAATGAGCGCCCGAACTACGCACCCAACGCACCCGGATGTAATAACAATCCTTACGCGAACCAGAGCGTAAATCAGTGGGTCAATCTAAACTGCTTCACGGCCTCAACCTACGGCAGCGCCGGCGATCTGGGAAGGAACGTGCTGAGGGGGCCCGGTTATGCGGAGACCGATATCGGCTTAACCAAGACCACCAGGATCACGGAACGGGTGAACCTCCAGTTCAGAGCCGAGATCTTTAACATCTTCAACCATCCCAACTTCTCGGTCCCGGGCGGGACAATCATCAATCCGGGCACGAACTGCGGCCCCTCAGTTTTCTACAACAACAACAGCACAGCCGCCGCGCAAGCCTGCTTCGCCCCCTCGGGCGCCGCGATCACTTCGCTGGTCGGAAGCGGCGGCCTCCCCGATGTGGCCCGTCAGACGCAGTTCAGTCTGAAGCTAATGTTCTGATCGGTTTTCAGTTAAATCGGAAGGCTCAAAGGGTAAGACCTCTGAGCCTTTTTTGTGTGTGCCGGGCATGTTCGACATCGGCCACGCGGTGCAACTGCAATGGAAATTCATTGAGATGACACGCAATCCGATGGCACCCGGCTGCAATAGCTAACTCTTGAAGCTGCAAGATCTTGCAGCCAGCCAGTCAGGAACGATTGCGAAGAGGTGCGTTTCCCGAGCGGCTCCCGCTCCGCTTCGATCTTTCTTCTATCTTTAGGCATTGTTAACGACTTCTTCATGCACCTTGGTGTATCTTTATGTCAGCTTTATCGATTCACATAAGCTCGCCAACATGATGACGGAGATCGACGCGAAGACCGGGCGACAAAGCGCTATGCGATTCGCGGGGCACGCCCTGGCCGGCTCGGCGGCAGTGTTGGCGGTCGCGTACGTAGGAATCCGTCTGCACGTCAATTTCTCCACCACTGGGTTTGTACACTTGTTGATTGTTGTACTTGTAGCAATGATGTCCGGTTTCTGGGAAGCCACCGTTACCTCCTTGGTGGCTCTTACCTGTTTGAACTACTTCTTTGTTCCCCCCGTGTACACGCTCTATGTCGCCGACCCTCAGAATTGGGTCGCATTGATCACCTTCGAATCCACCGCACTGCTGGTGAGCCGGCTGTCCATTCAGAGGGAGAAGCAGGCGCGCACGGCGATTCAAGAGCGCCGCCGCATGGAGAAGCTCTACGAACTCAGCCGCCGTACTCTTCTGATGAATCCGCAACAATCGCCCGGATCGCAGATTGTGGCTCAAATTCGCGACGTCGTCCAGGTCGAGGCGGTAGCGCTCTTCGATGCCGCGCGGGCGCGCGTGGACACAGCCGGAGACGACAACCCTGAATTGGAAGTGCTCGCTCGCGATACGTACCTGCAAGACCGCAACGAAGATCACGCCGATCTGGTGACGTGGCAGCGGGTGCTCCGGCCGGGAACCAGCTCCATCGGCGCCATGGTCCTGCGTGGGATTAACTTAAGTCCGCTCCTAGCCGACTCGATCGCATCGCTCACCGCGATCGCTTTGGAACGTGCGCGGGCCTTCGAGAAGCAGAGCCACGCGGAGGCGGCGCGGCAGAGCGAAAAACTGCGCACGGCGGTGTTGGATGCCCTGGCGCATGCTTTCAAAACTCCTCTGACCGCGATTCGGACCGCGAGTTCGGGCCTGCTGGAAGCAGGTCGCCTGGATGCGGCGCAGGAGGACTTAGTAACTCTCATCGACGAAGAGTCCGACAAGCTGAATGTTCTCAGCACACGCTTGCTACAGACTGCCAGGCTGGAAGCTTCGGAGACCAACCTTCGCAAGGAGACGGTCTTGATTCCGCAGCTCATCGACGAGATCCTCACCCGGCATTCGGATCAACTGGGCGGACGTCCGACACAAGTTTCGATCGCAAATCAACGCTGCGCAACCTACGGAGATCGCGAGTTACTGGGCACGGCCATCATGCAGTTCATCGACAACGCGGCCAAGTATTCCACGCCCGGCTCTCCGATAGCCATCGCGGTGGACGATCGCGATGGTGAAATCCTCATCTCGGTTCACAATGAAGGCTCCGAGGTCCGGCCGGAAGACCGTGAGCGGATTTTCGAGCGCTTTTACCGGAGTCCAGGATCGAATCATCGGGCGCCCGGGACAGGATTAGGTTTGTCGATTACCAAAGAGGCAGCGGAAGTACATCGCGGACGGGCCTGGGTGAACAGTGAGGAAGGAAGAGGCACTACGTTCTTTCTGTCGCTTCCGCGCACCGAAAGGAGGGTGACATGAACACACCCCAAGCTAAAGTTCTGATTGTGGACGACGAGCCGTCTATCCGCCGCGCGCTTCACACTACCTTCGGCACACTCGGCTACGACATTGCAGAGGCCGTGACGGGTGAACAGGCGTTGCCGCTCCTGCGCGCGTCCAACTTCGACGCGGTGCTGCTGGACATCAATATGCCGGGCATGGGAGGCATCCAAGCCTGCCGGGAAATCCGGCGTCAATTCCCTCGCGTGGCCGTACTCATGCTTACTGTCCGCGATGACGAAGACGACAAAGTGGAGGCCCTGGAGGCAGGCGCCGATGATTACGTCACCAAGCCATTTCCGATCCGCGAGTTGGTGGCGCGCGTTCGCTCCGCGGTTCGCCGTTCGCATACTCCTCCCACGGGAAACGGAGATGCGGTCATTACGATTGGCGATATCGCGCTCGATCCAGCTCGTCGCCTGGTCCAGAAGAGCGGCCAGACCGTTCACTTGACGCCCAAGGAATTCGATCTCCTGCACTATCTAATGAAGCACGCCGGCTTGCCCATGATGCATGCCCGCCTGCTCAGCGCCGTCTGGGGGCCGGAGTATGGCGGTGAACTGGAGTATCTTCGGACTTTCGTTCGCCAGTTGCGCAAGAAGCTGGAGGATGATGCGTCCCACCCCAAGTATCTGCTGACGGATTCGCATATCGGATATCGTTTCCGGGAAGCACCGTAGTTCAGTTGCGCGTTCCGTGGCGGCGATGCATTAACCACCGATGCGTCATGTGTCCTGCAAAATGACAGCCCGGTGCCGCACCTTGCCTTCCACGAGCCGCGCGATGACGCTGTTGATCTCATCCATCCGATACAGCTCCAATACGGGTTTCACTTTACCCGCTGCGGCGAGCTGCAAGATATCAATCAGATCCGCAGGGTCATTTTGCGCGGAACCGATGATCGACGTTTGCTTGAACAGCATTGGAACGGGATCGGCTTGAATGGGTTCCGCGCTGACCGCCGTTGTGACGAGCCTGCCATCGGGACGGAGCCCCTGCAACACCTGGCTGTTTTGTTTCATGGAGGGGGAAAAGGACAGGACAATGTCAGCCCCACCCATGTCCTGGAGTTCCTGCCCGACGTGATTCTTTACCACCAGAACCTCATCGGCGCCCAGGTCACGCGCATCCTTCACTTTGTTGGCCGAGTTGGTGATGGCCACAACCTCATGACCCATCGCCTTGGCAACCTGGAGGGCCAAGTGCCCCAAACCGCCTATCCCGATCACGGCGATGCGCTCGCCTCCGCGTGGTCTGGCGATGCGGTACGCGCTCATGGCCGAAAAGCCGCCACAGAACATCGGAGCCGCCGGTTCCCACGCCAACCCAGCGGGCAACAATGTGCAGCCCTCTGCTTCGGCAATCATGTAATCCGCGTACCCGCCGCCGTTTGTGACCCAGGTTCTTGGCTCTGGGCAAAACCTGATTTGTCTCTTCTGGCAGTATTGACATCTGCCGCAGCCAGCCTGAAACCAAGACACGCCCACGCGATCCCCGCTTGTTACCGACCTGACTCCCTGGCCTACGCTATCGATAACTCCGACCGGCTCATGCCCCGGAACAATCGGTAGCGGGACAGGCAGCTCTCCATTCCACACGTGAACGTCTGTTCCGCAGACGCCCGTCGCATGCAATTTGATTCGAACTTGGCCTGGACCGGGCTGCGGGACTGGAATCTCCCGCGTCGTGAAAGGCTCTTTGACTGCAGTCATGAGGACTGCTTTCATGCGTGTTCTCCTTGTCTCGTCCAGCCTCCGCTTGTGTCTCCACCCGGCACGAGGGTTTAATCTGAACGGAGTGCGGCCCTGCCGCGGATCGGGAACGCATACGGCACCCTTGGTAATGCCGCGTGCGGCATCGTCCTGCTGGCCATGAGGGATTCATCATACCCTACTCGGGACCCGAGAGGGTTCGCACCATCGTCTCGCGATAATCCTCCGCCTGGATTCAGTTCCCGGCGGTCTCGCCATCTTTACGTCATTCTTGTGCGGTAGTCATCAGCCCCTGATGCAATTAAAGGACGTATGAATGGGTTGCCAAAGTTTTCCGATCCTCTCCTTATGCATTCCTTATGCAGGCAACCCTATACTCGCTTCTAAATGGTTACAGCGGGGCAGTCCCGGCCAGGTGGCGAAACGTCATCGTCCAGCAATAAGACGGGGCCGCACTCTTCCTCGTACTCTTCGGCTGCCCCTTCGTCAGGCAGCATCCTGATCGTGGATGATGATGCCTCCGTTCGCCGCGCGCTTCACATCACATTGCAGACACTCGGGTTCAGCACTTCCGAGGCGTCCGGCGGAGAGGAAGCCTTGATGCTTGTCCGTACAGCTCCTTATGACGTTGTGCTGCTGGACATCAATCTGCCCGGCCTGGACGGCCTTGAGACCTGCCGCCAGCTTCGCCGGCTACTCCCTCGCATCGCGATTCTCATGCTCACGGTTCGAGATAGCGAAGACGACAAAGTGCAAGCGTTGGAGGCCGGCGCGGATGATTACGTCACCAAGCCCTTCCACATTCGTGAATTGACGGCGCGCATTCGGGCCGCGGTTCGCCGGGCGCAAGCTCTGGAAGACAACACGAAAGCCAGCATTCGCATGGGCGACATCGAGCTGGATCCGGCGCGCCGGGAGGTTCATAAAGCGGGAAACTTCATCCGTCTGACGCCCAAGGAATTCGATCTGCTTCATTATCTGATGGCCCACGCCGGGCTGCCCATTACCCATGGGCGTCTGCTGAATGCAGTGTGGGGACCGGAATACGGTGACGAGGTCGAGTATCTCCGCACGTTCATACGCCAGTTACGCAAGAAGATCGAGGATGACCCCGCGAACCCGAGGTATCTACTAACTGATATCCAAATCGGTTATCGTTTCCGGGAAAGCGGCTTAACAGCCAGACGGCCATCCGCTGAGCGCACTAACTCACGAGACTAACATGCCCGTTCTTCACCAAGCACCGAATCATGATGAAAAACTAATAACGGCTTTATGCTTTCCTCAGCGTTTGAGCGCCATACTTCCGAGTGGATCGATTGAATGTATGAACAGAGTCCATATTGATCTGGAAAACAAGGTTCTGAGGCAAGCGGTGCAGGAGAATCTGGTCAGCTTTCCATCTCAAGTTCCGGTCTTCGGGAAACAATCCCGGCCCGATCTTCAACAGAGACTTGTGCTCCTGTACTTCGTACGCGGCTGGACGATGGATGACCTCGCCAGGCGTTATGGCTTGGGACGGCAGCGCATGGGGCAGATCCTGACGGCCTGGCGGATTCGTGCGGTAAAGGAAGGGTTCATACAAGCGATCGAACCAGCGCACGCGGTGTTCCAGCGGGTCCGGTTGGAGGAGACAAGCCAATCGTCCGAGATGCCGGTTCGGGCGAGCCCCGCTGTTGCTAGGGCCCTGAAAACAGGTCCTGTACACACATCGGAAGTCGACGAGCCACCACTCGCCATGCCGGTCGCTACAGAACTGAGAGGATCAAATCTGGCTGAGCAGCTTCACACGATTGTCGGTATTCTCGACAATCAACTGCTACTTTGCTCCAAGCCTTTAAATGGGAACATTGATTCCTGCGAACCGCTGCTCGCCCGCGCCAAGATGCTTTGCGCGCGCCTGGAAGCCCAGGTCTCCGCCGCTCACACGAATGGCGAACCGCGGACACCGGCCGTCATTTTAGCTGCAAAAGAGCTGTTTCAACGCTTTCGAGAGCACACCGTCAAGCATTCTGATCTTCGTGCCAGGACGGCATAGGTTCCTCGCGAAACCTGAATGTCCCCCTTGTCGGAGAGTGAATCCTTACAGCATCCTTACGATGTACTTATGCGGCACTTAGTTATTGAGAACATTTTCAATGCGGATACAAATTTCAGATTGGACACAGTTACTTAGTCACTCTACACTCGGGAAACAATCTTATGATTAGACCACTGATTAGACCGTTAGTCTCGATCGCCATACCGCTTTGGATGGCATTCAATCTTGTTTCCGCTCAGGCGGAATCGCCACTCGGCACGCTTCACGGAGTCACAGCGAAGGCAGATGGCACGCCGATCGCGTCAGCTCAAGTGATTATCCGCGGGGACGACAATACGGACCGGACTGTTATCAGCGGTTTCGACGGCGCGTTTTCGGTCCCGAATCTTAAACCCGGCCGATACGAAGTAAAGGCCAGCCGAGGGGAATTGCACAGTCTGCCGGCAACTGTAGATCTGGCCCCGCGGCAGGATCTCAAAGTGGATCTCGCGCTGGCTGCAACCGCGGAGACTCCCGGCGATATCAGTCCAGCCGTCGCAAAGAAACTGGAGGCGATGGAGGCCATGGAGGCGCGCATGGCGGCGCGCATCGAGCAACTCGAAGCGCAACTGCAGAGCAAGTTCGCTCCGGAACAGCCGAGTACGCCGGCGCTGCGCGGCGATCTGGTCGCTACGCTGACCAAGGATCCTAGCGCGATACCGATTGTCCCGGCAACGCTCGCCAAGCCTGACATGAGCAAAGCGGTCGCTTCCGCTTCGCCCAGCGCGCAAGATGCTCAACCGGCGCCGGCTCCCGCCGCGCCGCCCGCAGTGGACAATCAAACGCCATTCGCCTACGCCGACTTTACCTGGCTCAACGGCACGCCGCGCAACAAAGATGTTGTCCTGGACACGCCCTTCTTCACTCCCGAAATTCGTTTCGACACGAACTTCATCAACGATTTCAACCAGCCGATCGATCATACGATGGGTGGGTCCACCGAGGAGTTCCGCAACGGCGAATTTCAGATCGAGGACATTGGCATCGGCGGTGATTTTCACTGGCAAAACGTGCGCGGCCGGATTATGTTCATGGACGGCCTGTTCGCGGTCACTACGCCTCGTAACGACGCCAGTTCGGCGACGGGCAATGGGCCGGGAAATACGGGCGGCGTCGGACAGTGGGATCTTCAGAACGCCTACAAGTATGTGTCGGAAGCTTACGGAGGGTATCACTTCAACGTGCAGCACGGACTGAACGTCGACGCGGGTATTTTCGTCTCGTACATCGGCCTGTTCAGTTATTACAATTTCGATAATTGGGTTTATCAACCGTCGTATGTGTCTTCTAACACGCCGTGGTTCTTCAATGGCCTACGTATTCAGTGGTTTCCCACCAATAAGTTGAAGATCGAGCCCTGGGTTATCAATGGCTGGCAATCCTATGCCAAGTACAACGGTCACCTCGGGCTAGGAGGACAGCTTCTGTGGGAGCCAAAGGAATGGTTTAAGTTCGTCGGGAACCAGTATGGGTTCGGGGAAGACAACCTGGGCCTTCCGCACACACAGCGCGTCCATACGGACGACAGTATCGAGGTCAGGTACTACAACAAGCCCGAGAGCAGTGGCATCGATAAGATGGCGTTCTCGCTCACCGGCGACGCCGGCTGCCAATACGGCGGCGGAATCACTTGTCATGGAGGCCCGAATAAGAGCTCGTTCCTTGGCTGGATGTTATACGACCGCGTCTGGTGGGACAAAGACCGCTTTGCAGTCACGGTCGGCGGTGGCCAGATGAACAACGCGGGACGCTATCTGACGCTGCTACCTCCGATCGACGGAGCGTGGGCAGCGGTAGGCAGCGCTTATTTTCCGGAAGAGCCCGGCTCGACGGCTAAAATGTATGACGGCACCCTCACCTTCCATTACATGCCGAGGCAGTATATTACGTGGTGGGCGGAACTTGGTTATCGCCACTCGAATGTGCCGTACTTCTCCGGGCGCGGTGGCATCACGCCTCCCGGTGGCAACAACGGCCTGCCGCAATACTTTACCTGCTTGAACGGCACCTCGGCCGGCACAGCCAGCCTAGCCGGCGCGCAAGCAGCCTGCGGCGGCGCCAACGATGTATGGTTCCCGGATCTTCGCGAAAGCACATCTTCGCTTGGGTTCGGCGTCATGGTGAAATTCTAAAATTCAATCTCAGAAGAGCGGCCAGCGTAAAGCGCAGGAAAAGGAAGCATTCGGCGAAGGCTTATGATCCAAGCACGATCCCTCTCATTGATCCTCGGCGGCGCCGCGTTGTTATTGGCAGCGGACCCGGATTGGAAGACTAAAACGGTGGCCGACTGGTCCGAGGCAGATGCCCATCAGGTTCTCGAAAACTCTCCGTGGGCCAAAGTCGTCGTTGCCGGCATTGCCCGCAGGCGCAGCGAAGACGAGCTCAGGGAAGGCGGCCAGATGGGCCAGCCCAATGGCGTCGGGTACGACGGCGTGGAGGACAGAAAGAGGCCACTGAAAGAAGTGATTGGCAATCCTCTCGTCCCGGGAAAGCCGCTCCCTTCCGGCGCGCCCACGATTCGGCTGTTGGTTCGCTGGGAGAGCGCGCTTCCGGTTCGCGTCGCCGAGCTCAAGGCGCATGAGCCCCCGCCACCCGTTCTCTCCGAGGACGGATACTTGATCGCTGTCTACGGCGTCCCGGCCAGTTTCGCCAAGGGCGATCCAACGAGTCTTGGAAAACCTCTCAAGGAATCCGCCGCTCTAAAGCGCGAAGGGAAAAAAGACGTTCTGCCATCCAGGGTCGAGGTGTTCGAATTGGAAAACAATGTGGTGGTGGCGTACCTATTCCCGCCGTCGGCGGAAATTGGCAAAAAGGACGACGTGGTCGAATTCAGCGCGCTCATTGGCCGGCTTCAAGTGTCACAGCACTTCTTAGTTGAGGCGATGCAGTTCCAAGGCAAGCTCGAATTGTAGCGGTCCAATTATCGGCAGACTTGTCGATAGATTGGCATGGTACCGCTCGCTCCTTGTGTTAGAATCCTCTGGAGAAGGAGCTCCCATGAGCCTGTGGCGACCTGATCCGACCTTTTATCCCTCTCCCAAAATGGCTATGGCTGCGCCGCCCGAGAAGCTGGCGTACGTGGCAATGCTGAATGCGAATGGCCACAAACGGCCGGACGCGCTAGGAGTGGTGGATGTGGATCCGGCGTCTACCGGCTACGGGCGGCTGGTGGGCCAGTTGGACATGCCCAACACCGGCGACGAGCTGCACCATTTCGGATGGAACGCCTGCAGCGCGAGCCTTTGCCCCTACGCGCCTCACCCGCACATCGAGCGGCGCTATCTGATCGTGCCCGGGATCAATTCCTCGCGCATCCACATCGTCGACACCAAACCGGATCCGAAGAAGCCGCAGATCGTTAAAGTGATCGAGCCGGAAACGCTGGCCGCTCGCACGGGCTACGCCTCTCCTCACACCATTCACTGCGGTCCCGAAGGAATCTACTCAAGCGCGCTGGGCGCAACCAACGGCGATGGGCCTGGCGGCATTTTCGTTATCGATCACGACAGCTTCGACATCCTCGGCAAATGGGAACTGGATCGCGGCCCGCAGTACCTGGCTTACGATTTCGGGTGGCACTTAGGCTTCGATACCGTGATCACCAGCGAATGGGGCACGCCCAACATGGTGAAGCACGGAATCAATCCCGAGATTCTCCTGAAGGGCGGCTACGGGCACAAGCTGCACGTGTGGGATTTGCGGAAACGGAGGCATTTGCAAGAGCTGGATCTCGGCGCCGAGTATCAAATGGCCCTCGAGCTTCGCCCTGCGCACGATCCCACGCGCGCTTACGGTTTTCTCGGCGTGGTGGTTTCGCTCAAGGATCTTTCGGCGTCCATCTGGCTATGGCATCGCGACGACGGCAAGTGGAGCGTCAAAAAGGTGATTGAAATTCCCGCCGAGCCGGCCGATCCTGAGAAGCTGCCGCCACTGCTGCAGGGTTTCAAGGCCGTGCCGCCGCTGATCACCGATATCAACCTCTCGCTCGACGATCGCTTCCTTTATATTTCTTGCTGGGGCACCGGCGAGTTTCTTCAGTACGACGTATCCGATCCATTTCATCCCAAGAAGACCGGATCCATCCATCTCGGTGGAATTGTGCGGCACGCAGCGCATCCGCGAGCGCCGAAAACCGAGCTGAACGGCGGTCCGCAGATGGTGGAACTCAGCCGCGATGGCAAGCGCATCTATTTCACCAATTCGCTGTACTCGCCGTGGGACGCGCAGTTTTATCCCGAGGGCGTTCGAAGCTGGATGGTCAAAGTGGACGCAAAACCGGAAGGCGGTATGGAGCTGGATCCGAAGTTTTTCCTGGAGTCCGGCGATCTGCGCTTGCACCAGGTGCGGCTGGAAGGCGGCGACACCTCTTCGGATTCCTACTGCTATTCATGACATCCATCATGTCCTGGGGATGGCCCGCCCTGTTTCTGTTGGGCGCGTACCACGGCATCAATCCCGGCATGGGATGGCTGTTCGCGGTCGCCCGGGGAATGCAGGAACACGCCACCAAAGCGGTGGCTCGCGCACTGGTGCCCATCACGCTGGGACACGCGCTGTCCATCGGATTGGTCTTAGCGCTAGCGGGTCTGATCCAGATCGTGTTGCCGCTCGGTTACGTTCAGATGGTTGTAGCCGGCGCGCTCATTTCCCTCGGCATCCTGCGAATTTTGCGGCGGCGCCATTTTGCCTGGGGTGGAATGCAAGTGGGCTTTCGAGATCTCACGCTTTGGTCGTTTTTGATGGCCAGCGCGCATGGCGCGGGACTGATGGTGCTGCCGATCGTGTTGCACGCGGCGTCGACGAGCGCCATGCCAATGGGACACGAACACATGCACATGGCCGCCAGCAACGGCCCTTGGACCGGCATCGCCGCGACGCTCGTGCACACCCTCGGTTATCTCAGCGTCACGGCCCTGGTCGCGCTCCTGGTATATCGAAAGTTCGGCTTGGCTCTGTTGCGGAAGGCTTGGTTCAATCTCGATCTGGTGTGGGCGGCCGCGCTGATTGTCACCGGCTGCGTCGCTCTGGTGGCTTAGCCGAAAGCACCGCTTACTAACGTGCGCGGCTCAGTACGGCACCCGATACGTCGCGATCCTGCCCAGCGCCGCGATCAATCTGTCGATGTCCTCGCACGTGTTGTAAAGGGCGAGGGAAGGCCGCACGGTGCTTTCCACTCCGAAGCGTCTTAGAATCGGCTGAGCGCAGTGATGTCCGGCGCGCACGGCGATGCCCTCTCGATTGAGCGCGGTGCCGATGTCTTCGGTCTTATGGCCGTCCAGAACGAACGAGATCACTCCGGCCTTTTCGGGCGCGGTGCCGATGATTCTGAGCCCGGGAATGTCGTTGAGCAGTTTCGTTGCGTAAATCAACAACTGATGCTCGTACTCTTCGATTCGCTGGAGGCCGATCTTGCTTACGTAATCGAGCGCGGCGCCCAGGCCCACTGCGTCCGCGATGTTTCCAGTGCCCGCTTCGAATCTCGCCGGCGCCGATTGGTAGAGCGAGCGCTCAAACGTAACGTCGCTGATCATGCTGCCGCCGCCCTGCCATGGCGGCGCTTCGTTGAGCAGCGCTTCCTTGCCGTAGAGCACGCCGATACCAGTGGGCGCGAAAATCTTATGACCCGAGAACACGAACCAGTCGGCGTTGAGATCCTGAACGTTGACCGGCATGTGCGAGACGGACTGCGCGCCGTCCAATAAAACCTTAGCTCCTGCCGCGTGCGCCGCCTCGATGATCTGCCGCGCGGGCGTGATAGTTCCCAGCGCATTGGACACTTGTGGAAACGAAACCAGCTTGGTTTTCGAGCCCAGCAGCTTGGTGTACTCGTCCAGCAGGATCTGACCGCTATCATCCACGGGAGCAATTCGGAGCCGCGCGCCTTTTTCGTTTGCGAGCTGCTGCCACGGCACGATGTTCGCGTGGTGCTCGAGCCAGGTAATGACGATCTCATCGTCTTTGCCGATGAATTGCCGTCCCCAGCTCTGCGCAACGAGATTGATGGCTTCCGTCGCCCCGCGCACGAAGACAATCTCCTTCACCGAGGAGGCATTCAGGAACCCCGCACCTTCTCGCGCGCTTGCTCGTAGGCGTCCGTGGCGCGCGCGGCAAGCTCATGCGCCGCCCGGTGGATATTGGAGTTTTCGTGCTCGTAGAAATACTTCAGCCGGTCGATCACCACCTGCGGCTTTTGCGTTGTTGCCGCGTTGTCCAACCACGCCAGTTCTCGCCCGTTGATCCGTTCCCGAAGAATGGGAAAATCCTGGCGGACGAGGTTTACGTCGTACGGCGCTCCGAACGCCGGGATAGACGGGGAAGGGACGGCTGCAGCGGACCCAGGCCAGCCAGGGACAGCCGGCGCGAGCGAATCGAGGAGCGCCTTCAATTCCGCTTCGCCAGGCAACGTAACCGATGGCGCACCCGTGCGGTCCAGCGGAACGTCTGCCCTGAGGTCTTGCGGGATCGCCGCCGCTGCCGGCGCGGGGACATCTTTCCCCGGCCACTCGCTAAAAAACTGATTGGCTAGCCGCGTCAGCGTGTCGACATCGGGAAGGCTGAAGCCTTTAGGCAGGCCGAAACCGTCAGGCCCGCTTGTTGTAGTCATAGTATTTGTTCGTCTCCACGCCTTCCAAAACGCCCAGCGCGTCTTCGGTGAGAACGGCGAGAGAACAGTATAGCGAGACCAGGTACGAAGCGATTGCCTTGTAATTGATACCCATGAAGCGCACCGAGAGTCCCGGTGTTTGTTGGCCCGGCAGATTCGGCTGGAACAGTCCCACCACACCTTGCTTGCGTTCTCCGGTGCGGATCAGCAGAATATTCGTCTTGTGACGCTCCAGCGCCAGCTTGTCCGAAGGAATGAGCGGAATGCCGCGCCACGTGACGAACTGGGCGCCGAACAGAGATACGGTTGGCGGAGGAACTCCACGGCGCGTACACTCGCGGCCGAAAGCCGCGATCGCGGCGGGATGCGCCAGAAAAAACCCGGGCTCCTTCCACACCGTCGCCAGCAACTCGTCCAGATCATCCGGTGTTGGTGCGCCCGCGCGGGTTTTGATGCGCTGCTTTGCGGCCACGCTGTGGAGCATGCCGTACTCGCGATTGTTGATCAACTCGCTTTCCTGCCGCTCCTTGACAATTTCAATCGTCAAGCGCAATTGCTCGCTGATCTGGTTGTAGGGAACGCTGTAAAGATCCGACACGCGCGTGTGAACATCCACCACCGTGTTCACCGCCGTCAGCATATACTCTCGCGCGGGCGATTCGTAGTCCACGAAGGTTTGCGGCAATACCCGCTCGTCGCGGTCGGAACAGTCCACGATCACCTTGGACTCGTCCTTCACGCGGTTCAATCGATAGATGCCGGCTTCCACCGGCACCCACTGCAGCAGGTGGGTGAGCCAGCGCGGAGTGATCCGCCCCATCTGCGGTGCGGTCTTTGTGGCGTTTGCTAATTGTCTAGCTGCTACGTCGCCTAATGCGGTTTGCACTTCTTCATTTGCCATTCGTGAGGGAGCTCCTGCTCGATTGCTGGTCTAAGCGGCTTGGCTACGAGCAGTCCGTTCCACCGGGGCGCCTACCAGATTGCCCCATTCGGTCCACGATCCGTCGTAATTCACCACGTCCTTATACCCTAGCAGATACTTCAGAGCGAACCAGGAATGGCTCGATCGCTCGCCGATTCGGCAGTACGTTATGATCGGCTTGCCGCCTGTCACGCCTTCGGCATCATAGATCGCCTTGATCTCTTCGGCAGTTTTGAACGTACCGTCTTCGTTCGCCGTCTTGCCCCACGGAATGTTGCGCGCATCGGGAATGTGCCCGCCGCGTTGACAAGTCTCCGGCAGTCCCGGAGGCGCAAGGATCTCGCCGCTAAATTCTTGCGGGCTTCGCACGTCCACCAGCGCTTTCGACTTGGCCTTCACGGCCGCCTGCACATCGCTTAGATAGGCTCGGATTGAGAAATCCTCGCGCGGAGCCGGATACTGCGAGGTCTTGTATTGCGGAACGTCGTTGGTCAAATCGCGCCCCTCGGCCAGCCATTTCTTCCGCCCGCCATTGAGCAAACGGACGTCGGCGTGACGATAGATCTTTAGCTGCCAGAAGGCCCACGCGGCGAACCAATTATTGTTGTCGCCGTAAATGACAATCGTGGTTTGCGGCTCAATTCCCGAGCGCGTCAACAGCGACTCAAATTGATACCACGGCGTGATGTCCCGGCGAACGGCGTCGGATAGATCCGTCTTCCAAGACCAAGCCACCGCGCCGGGTATGTGTCCGCCATCGTAGGCGGCTGTGTCGACGTCGACTTCAATGATTCGAACTTTCGGATCGGCCAGATGCTGGGCGAGCCATTCGGTGCTGACCAGAACTTCGGGGTGGGCATAATCGGACATAATGAGGATCTCCTTCGGGTATCATAACATTGTCGATAGAGAAGATCTAGTATGATTGGCTGGCATCCTCATTGAACTGAATGTCTGGCCGCAGCCGAGACGCCAGCACCGCTCCAACCAGCAGCAACAGCATCGAGCAGATGAAAGGTAAAACCCAACTGCCCGTGCGATCCACCAGATAGCCAAAACTGGAAGGCGACACCAGGCCTGCCACAGCGAAGCCAAAATTCATCATGCCGCTGGCGGAACCGGCGTAGCGCGGAGCGATGTCCATGGGCACGGCCCAGATTGGCGCCACGATCAGTTCTGCGAAAAAGAACGCGAGCGAGAGGCACACCGCTGCTACCGCCAGATCGTGAAACAGCAGCACCGGACATAGGAAGATAACCGCTCCCACAAATCCCGCCACGATCACCGAGCGGCGCGCCACAACCAAACTGCCGGTCTTGCGAAGCAATCGATCAGTCGCCACACCGCCCGCCGTATCGCCGATGACGCCCGCAAAGAGCACGCCGGCGGAGAATATCGCAGAGGTTTGGAGGTTCAGATGATAGTTCTCGAAGAAGAACGTGGGAATCCAAGTCAAGAACAACCACAACGTCCAGCCGTAGCAGAAATCGACCATCGTCACTGGCAAGATGCGGTGCGCCAGCCGTAACCACGGGATCGCCGGCCGGCCGGGCGTGGCGGGTTCAGGCAGCGCCGCCAGGTCCGCTCGCGTGATGGCAGAATGCTGACGCGGGTCGTTCCGAAAATACCAAACCCAAACGAGAAGCCACACCAGGCTCGCCGATCCGATGATCACGAAGGAGCGGCGCCAGGATAGGAATAGAAGCAGCGCTGCCATCAGCGGCGGTGTCACAGCATTTCCGATTCGGCCGAATGAATGCGTGATTCCTTGCGCGAAGCCCCAATCCCGAGCCGGGATCCAAGTGGACATCGCCCGCGTGGCCGTAGGGAAAGCAGCGCCTTGAGCGAAGCCGAGAGCCAGACGCAAGACGAAGAGCGACACGAACCCGCTCGCCGCGCCCGTGAGCATGGTCGAGAGACCTACCAGCGCGCAGCACGCGGACAGTGTCAGGCGCGGTCCGAACTTATCGCCGATCCAGCCGCCGATGAGCTGAAACAGGGCATAAGGAATCGCGAACGCCGAAAACGCCAGTCCAAGCTGAGTGTTGCTCAGCCCGAGATCCGCCCTAATCAGGGGAGCGGCCGTTGCGATGTTCACGCGGTTCACAAACAGGATGAAGTACAGGACGCAGAGTAACGAAAGAACAACCCGAGGAGCGCCGATCTTTCTCACGTCGGCAGGCTCACGCCGGCTCGCCGGGCGCGCTCTTGATTTGCGTGCGGTACAGGATCCGGCGGGAACTGGGGTCGAATGAGTCGCGCCGATGCATGGTGCAACGGTTATCCCATAAGACTACGTCGCCTGGATGCCATTGGTTGTGCCAGGAGATCTCATCGCGTGTCGCATGCAACCACAGTTCATCGAGCAACGCTTCAGACTCCGCTAGTGGCAGCCCGTGGAGGTAAGCGTTACGGCGGCGGCCGAGATACAAGGCGCGACGGCCGGTTTCCGGATGGGTGCGAACTAGCGGATGATAAACGCCGGCGGATAATACTGGATCATCGGTCGCAGCCAGCCCCTGACGCACGTAGCCGCCGCTATTATAAGTGGCGTCATGCTTAAGACCGAGACCCGAAGCCCGCTGTTTCAGGGCATCCGGCAGGGAGTCATACGCTCGATACATGTTGCAGAAGTGCGTGTCGCCTCCAGCCGGAGGAACCTCCAGCGCGTACAACATGCTGGCCTTGGGCGGATTCTCAAGATAAGACATGTCGGTGTGCCACACCGCTTCTCCCGCGCCGAGGCTGCCGATGGGCACTCCGTTTTCAATCACGTTCGAAACCACATAGAGTTCCGGATGGCCCTCGACAAAGCGGCGGCCGGTCTCCTGCACGGGCGCCCAATCCAGTTCACCGAAGCGGCGGCTGAATGCGATGAGGTCTTCCACGCTGAGTTGCTGATGACGAAACAGGATGACGAGATGCCCAAGCCAGGCGGCATTGATTTCGATGAAGTCCCGATCACTCAAGTTCTTCAGGTCGACGTTCTGAATTTCCGCCGCGAGCGCCGCGCCGCTAGGGATGATTGTCATTCATCCAATTATTCCACCGCATTCGGATCGATCTGGTGGATCGGCAAATCCCAATGCACTTCGGTGAGTTCCCAACGGCGCTGCTCCTCGCGCTTCATCTTGGCTTGATCTGGAAACAACTGCTTCTCCACCTTGCTGCCTTGCGACGAAGACGCGACGTCCTTGTAGTAGATCACAATGCGATAGTCCCAGCGATGATCTTCGCTGGTGTGAAGGCCTGGACGGAAGACTTCGTACTTCAAAACGCCGCCGAGTTCCTTCTCTTTGTTCAAGGTCGCGATCTGATACTTCTGGAAGATTTGCCAGAACTCGTCCTGGTAGCCCCACTTCACTTTGTAAACCCACTCGACAATATATGGCTGGCTGGTTGGCTGGCCCTGCACCGTAGCGGATGGCAGAATCGAAATGGCCAGCAGAAAAAGCGTGCGGATTGCTGTTCGCATCATAGCCTCCTAAAATGTAACCCTTAGCCCGAGCTGGATCAACCTTGGGATGTTGATCTGGCTGGTGATCACTCCGAACGTCGGGCTGGTGAACGTCGTGTTCGGATTGCCGAACTCCACGCTATTGGTGGCGTTGAACGATTCGGCGCGAAACTGCGCATTGATTCGTTCGGTGATCAGGAAGTTCTTGAACACCGAAAAATCCCAGTCGAACAGCCCAGGGCCGCGGGTGTTGATAAACCGGCTGATGTCGCCGAAGGTGAAGCGCGGCGCCTCAGAGAAGGCTGCGGGATTCAACCAGTCGTTGAGGCGCTCGTCGGTGGAGCCGGCAGTCGTCGCTGGGATCCCGGTGGCGTTCGGCCGCTGATAGGTGGCCCCAATCACGCTGTTGTTATCCGGCTGCGTAATAAACAGCGGGAATCCGGACTGAATGGTGCTCAACGCATTGACGGACCAGCCGCCCACGGCATAATTGAGGATCCGGCTGTTCGTGTTCAAGAACGGCTTTCCCTTTCCGAACGGCAATTCATAGGTGATCGCCGTGGTGAAGCGGTCCGGCACGTCCTGGGTGGACAGGCTCCATTCACCATTGAGATTGTACGCATTCTGCGCCCCGGCCTCCCCGACGATCAGACTGGCGCCGGCGGTACTCACGCCGAGAAGGTCGTCCATGCTGCGTGACCACGTGTAGGACGCAAGCAAACTCAGCCCGTTCTTAAAGCGGCGCTGGGCGCGGACATAGAACGAGTAGTAGCGGGCCGAACCTGCGTCGGAATTGTCCAGAATTACCGAAGTGTACTGCGGGTATGGCCTCAGCAGTTGTGCTTCGGTAACCTTCGCCGTTCCCACCGTGCCCACACCACCGTTGCCGTACATCGGATTGGCAACGCTCTGAGTCAACGCCGACCCCAGCCCGAAATACGACGGGTTCAGCTGATCGATATTCTGGCCACTCTCGAGCAAGTGCAGCGAGTGCGAGCCTAGAGCGCCGACCGTAAGGACAAATCCCTGCGGAAGTTCGCGTTGCACTTCGAGCGAATACTCTTGAACGTATCCGGCCGATTGCGCACTCGGAGAGAAAACGGTGACCGCCTGTCCGATTCCCGAGAGCCCGCCCAGCGAATTCCCCGTGGGCTGTATGAGCCCGCTCGGATATGGATTGGACAGTGAAGTGGCCGGAGTGAAGTTGCCGTTGGTGGATGCAATGATGGACGTGGTCTGCGAATAGCCGATCGCGTTTTGGAAATTGAAGAAGGTGGGAGCCCAGAAGATGCCGTACCCTCCGCGAACCACCGTCTTCGAGTCCACCGAGTAAGCGAAACCGAAACGCGGCGCAGGCTTAACGGACAAAGCGTTGGCGGTTTGCGTCGGATTGCCGTCCACGCCCGCGTACTCCACTTCCCCTGGAATCTTGAGGCCGGTGACGGCTTGTTGCAAGGGGTTCGCCACGTTGGGATTGAATCCGACGATGAGCTTGTTGCCTTCCTCGTGGATCCCCGACTCGTACTCCAAGCGAAGGCCGAAGTTCAGGGTCAGCTTGGTGGCGATACGATAATCATCCTGGACAAAGCCGCCGTAGTAGCGAATGAAATCGTTGAAGTGGGCGACCACGCTCATCTGGCCACTGGTGGGGTAGCCGAGAAGCAGAGTCGCCACATCGCTGCCGGTTCCGGCGGTCTCGGACTGCGGAGTCTCGCGCGTAAATACGTCGGTGAAACCCAGGCTGGTCGGTCCCGAAGCCGGCGTTCCAAGGTCGTGCAGAGTGCGGAAATCAAAACCGACCTTGATATTGTGCTTGCCGATGAACTTCGAGGCCGAAACGCTGGTAGTCCGCGAATAGAAAACGTCCTGGTTGGTGCAGCCGCCTCCAAAGTTGGAGAAATCGGTGATGCCGGCGGCCGAGCAGCCGTTGACCCCGGAGCCCAAGGTGATGGCCGGAAATGCCGTATTGGGAGTGATCGCCGCTAGCGAGTCGGGGAAGCCGAGCGCATCCAGATTGAACCCTTGACTCTCTTGGGTGGACTTGGAATAGAAGCGATTAAATCCCCAACGAACCGCGATCACCGTAGTGGGATCGGGCGTGATAGTCGCGTTGGCTCCCGTGGCATCAATCTTGCGATCGCAGCATAAGGATTGGTCCGGAGTCCCCGGATTGGGGAAAATGTCGAGCGGGTAGTCGGTCTCGAAAGTCTTCTGATGGATGTAGGACGCCGACGCGCGGAACCAGGACGTGAAGTCATGATCCAGTTTGAATATCCGCTGGTCGCCGCGATTGGGAAAGCTGCCGGTAAAGTTGTAGTTTGGCGCTGAATAGTACGGCGTTGGCGCGTTGGGCGACGGATAGTAGGATGCCAGCGCCAGACCGATGGGGCTCAAGTCGCTGGCCGGAATTATGTTCCCGGGAAACGGCGTTCGCGCTCCGGTCACGGGATTCGTGCTGGCTGGATCGTAAATCACCTGCAGCGCGCCGGACTTAGTGAAGCTCTGCGAAAAGTTTCCGGCGCGCTCGAGCGCGGTCGGAATTGAAAGCGTGGTGGTCGAACCCGAGGTCTGCCGGTAAGATTCGTCGCTGGCGAAAAAGAAAGTCTTATTTTTTCCGTTGTAGACTTTCGGGATGATGATCGGACCGCCCAGAGAAAAGGCCCAATCGCGGAACGGCTGATTCGCGATGGGCTGCCCGGCTCGATTCGCAAAGAAGGTGTTGGCCAGCCAATCCGTCTCGCGAATGTGTCCCACCGCGCTGCCATGCAGATCGTTCGTGCCGGAGCGAAGCAAGGTGTTGAAGGTCCCACCGCCCGTGCGGCCGACCTCGGCGTCATAGGTGCTCGCCTGAACCTTGAGCTCCTCCACCGCTTCGGGCGACGGAAGAATCACGGCTCGATTGTTCGAATCCGTAATGGAGATGCCATCCAACAGATAGTTGTTGGTTCGCAGCGGGCCGCCGGCGATGGAAAACTGTGAATTTCCGTTCTGGTCCTGCATCCGGGTGAACGTCGGATTGCCGGCAAATACAACCGATTGCGCCAGCTTGCCGGTGAGGAACGGGTTGCGCCCCAGCAGCGGGAGGTCGTCAATCTGCTGGGTGTTGATGAGCTGTCCCGTGGACGCATCCGCGGTCTGCAAAGGCGGCGCTTCAGAGGTAACCGTCACTTCGTCGCTAACCTGGCCCAGTTCCAGTCGCAGGTCCAGCGTGACCGCTGCTTGCGTCGCGATTGAAACACCCTTCTGCTCCAGCTTCTTGAATCCGGCCGCCTCCACCACCACCTCGTATGTCGATGGCGTCACCGACGCGAATGTATACTCGCCGTCGCCGTTGGTAACCGTGGCGCGGGCAATCTGCGTGCCTTCATCAATGAGCGTGAGCTTTGCGTTGACCGTCACCGCGCCGTTCGGATCGACGACGCGTCCGCGCAGAGTGCCCTGAAAAGTCTGTGCGGACAAGAAGGTGGAAAAGAAAACACTGACGATCCATAGCTTCCAAAATGTGCTTTTCATAAACGAATTCTCCTCGGATGGTCTGTTTCGGGACGGGGTGGAGGGAACTAACAGCAACAACAGCGGCGGGACAAGGGGCTAGGGAGCGAGCAGAGCCGGTCGATAACAGTCCACATTGTCTATGGACTATAATACAAGAGAAGTGCGGCAGTAAAGACAAATATTTTCCTATAGGTTCATGATCTCCACTGGACAATAGTACATTCTTGTTATAGACTGTTAAATAATCGCTATGCAGCTCTTTCCCTGTTGCCGCCTCTGATTTGCCAGCGTCCGCGATTCCCAATTCATCTTGTGAAGGAAGGTACTTATGCAGGAAAACGAAATCCTATTTCAAGTCAGCCAAATCGTAAGCGATGCGGACAGCTTTTCCCTCGCAGTGACCAGGATTCGCTCCCAGCTCGCGCTTACGATCTATTTGCCCAGGCTCGTGTCGCCGCCGGTGCAAACGCTGTCGGGCTCGTTCTACGCCGCGCCATTGCGAGCGAGCGGCAGAGAACTGGGGAAACTGCTGGTTCAGGCCGACCTGCCGCACCGTGTCTCGAACTACGTTGGCGAACAGCTTGGAATGCTGCTGGAGCGGACCCACCTGAGCCAGAATCGAGCCCGCCTGGAAGCAGAACTGGCAAGCCTGCGCGAAGATCTGGCGACGCGCAAAGCCGTCGAGCGCGCGCAGGGAATTCTGGTGACGCGGCGCGGCATCACGCCTGCCTCGGCCCGCCGATGGATTTCGCAGCAGGCACATCAAGCGGCTTCCAGCATTCTTGAGGTCGCGGAACAAGTGGTGGCTATGGAAGACGCCCGCCGTTCAGCTGGGCAGTCCCAGCAGCGCATCGCTTGAGGTACCCGTCCTCGGAGGAGTGTTAATTCTTGATCGGCGTCGGCGGTGGGGGAGGCGGCGGAAGCGGCGCGGCGTTGACGTATCCGCGTGTTCCATCCGGACGAATCGGTCCCGGGCCGAATCCCAAGTGTTCGCGATCCACGGGGTTTTCAGCGCACGAGTATTCCCCCAGGCGCTGGCCCGGGTCGCCCGCTTCCCAACTCCTCGAGTACGTGAACGTCTTGGTGTAAAACTTCGGATCCTCGATGGTTGTGTCCACGTGGATGTGCTTGGCGTCGGGCCGCGTCCAGCGCTCGATCACGTGCAAGGCGTCGCTATGGGGACTGCCGTTCTCGTCGGCCCACACCTGCGTGTCCTTGAACCCGGTGGAATCGATCACGAACGCGTCGCCGTCCCAGTGGCCCACTTCGTCGCCAAAGAACGATGGGTCCGGATCCTCCTCGTGCTTGCGCCCGTCGGTGGGAATGAGCCGGTAGTAACTATAGAAGTAGAGGAACGCAACATACTGGGGAGTCTGAAGAACCATGAACGGCAGTCCGCTGGCGTTGTGGCGCGGGATGCCTCCCAGAATGCAGATGGCTTCCGGATCGACAGTGGCCGTGGTGTTGTGATTCCACGCGGCTTCGCCCGCCGGCGTCAGAGGCAATTTGAGCCCCGGAAGATCCTTTGCAATATTGCCGACCGGCTTGGTGTCGCGCGTACCTTTCCAATATCCGTTGAGGTCCGGGTGCCCATCGGCAGTCTTCGGAACCTGGGACCAAACGGGCACCGCAAACATCGCCGCGAGCCAAAAGCTAATCGCCAGTATTCGCATCTCGATGCTAGAGTATATCAGGAGACTCCCTCATGACGAATAGGCTAACTGCTTTCCTTGGCATCTTATTCGCGGCAGCCGTATTGCCCATCGAAGCGCATCACTCATTTGCGGCCGAATACGACGCCAGCAAAGCCATTCGCATCACCGGCGTGATCAGCAAAGTGGAGTGGACCAATCCGCACTCGTACCTGTACATCGATGTGAAGGACGACCATGGCAACTTGGTCGCCTGGACGTGCGAGGGCGGCGCTCCGAACACTTTATCGCGCCGAGGCTTCAGCAAAAACGCCATCAAGATTGGAGACACCGTCACCATCGACGGCTATGGAGCCAAGGACGGCTCTCGGTTGATGGACGCGCGGCGCATCACGCTGAGCGACGGCCGGAGCTTTTATAGCGGCTCGCCGGGCGATGGCGGTCCTGGCGACCCGGGCAAACCCTGAGACTGCACGTTCATTTTGTGCGCCAGTCGGTTTGCTGAAAACATCGCTCGAAATAACCATCGGTCATGCCGGCGATATAGTCGCAGACTACGCGGTGCACCGGTGAGCCGGGAAGTAATTTCACATGGTGTTCGGGCAGCTTCTCCGGGTGCGCCACCCAGAACTCGAACAGTTCGCCGATCTGCGCGGCCGTGCGGCGGCGAGCTTCCACCATCGCCTCCGAATAATAGACCGAGTGATGCAAGAACTGCTTCAGCGCGCGATTGGTGGACTGGGTGGGCGGCGTGAAACAAACCAAGCGGCCCGGATACGCCCGCACGCCGTCAACGCTTGTGGCCGAGGCCGCTTCCGCCGCTTCGACGGTCCCCTGCACCAATCCAGAAACCAGCCAATCCACCAGCCCTCGCAGCACCTCTTGGAACTGCTCGCGTTCGGACGCGCCGGGAAATTGCGATTCCACCTCTTCCAGCCGCCGCCCGAATTCAGGAACCCACTGGCAGACCTCCTCGCTATTGAACAGACCAGCGGAGAACCCGTCGTCCAGATCGGCGGTGTTGTAGGCGATCTCGTCGGCCAGGTCGATCAACTGCGCTTCCAGCGGCGGCCGCAGTCCGGGCAGATACTGGTCCAGCGCGGGGTTCTCGCCCGGCTCGAAATCGTGGGAATGCTTTACGATCCCCTCGCGCACCTCGAACGTCAGGTTCAGGCCGGGAAAGCGCACGTAGCGATGCTCGAACGACTCGACGATCCGCAGAGCGTGCAGATTGTGATCGAAACGGTCGCCGAAACGGCGCATTTGGCGATCGAGCTCTTCCTCGCCCGCGTGCGCGAAAGGCGGATGGCCGATGTCGTGCGCCAGAGCCAGCGCCTCGGTGAGGTCCTCGTTCAGACCCAGCGCCGCGGCCACCGTGCGGGCTATCTGCGAGACTTCAATGGTGTGCGTCAGCCGGTTGCGGAAGTGATCGGAAACGCCGGCCGGGAAAACTTGGGTCTTATTCTCCAGCCTGCGAAATGCCCGCGAGTGGATTACGCGATCGCGATCGCGCTGGAATTCGCTGCGATAGGGATGCGAAGGCTCCGGATAGATCCGGCCGCAGCTCTGTTCAACTGGGAAACGCAGGCGCTCCAGCCGGTTCACTGCTGGGACGAGTCGCTGTCAAAAGTGATCGCGGCTCTGCTCACGGCGGCGCGCGTGCTGGTGCGCAGAGGATCTACCAGTTTCTTGGCGCGCTGCGGATCGGTTTTCCTCAGCAGCTCAGCCAGCGCGAGCGTGGCCGTTTCCTTGGAGACCAGCACCGAGGGGTGATCGATCAGGGACCGGAGGAGCTGCTCGCCTTCCTTAACTCGGCCCTCGCCGCCGTAAACCTGCGCGAGAGCCAGCTTGCCCACCGACGCGTACGGCCCGTTGCCGGAATCGATGGATGCTTTGAACTGTTTCTCGGCCTCCGCCAGGTTGCCATCGTCCGCGGCGTTGGTGCCCAGGAAATACTCGGCGATTCTGGCCTCTTCGGTCCCTGGATACTTCGCAGCCAGTTCTCGCCAGGATTTCACGACCGCCGTCTTACGCGCCTCGGCCGTGGGAAACGTCAGCACGTATTCGCCTTGCGACGGCCCGACCGTGGAGTTTTGGACGATTAACGCCGCATGCAGCCCCTCCTGCCGCGCGGAGTGTTGGTAATTCCGATAGTAATAAACAGCGGCAACGATCAGCACCAAGGCGATCGCCGGCGCGCCCCACCGGAGCATTTGCTCGCGATGCCCGGAGACGAATTGGACCGAGTGCTGTACTTCCTGAGCGAATTTGTCGCTCTTCAATTCCTTGCGGGTATGCCTATCCACGGAGACCTCGTAACTGCGGAAACTTCATCTTAACATACGAGGGGATCTGCGGTCGGCGCCACAGACTAACCGCATTCCGCGTGCGGCGCAGCTTCCCGGCTATGCTGCGGGGATCGCCGGTTTACGCGAAGCTGCGAACCGCCGAAGCCTCGTCCTCGAACACCTCAAAGACCGTGTACAGTTTCGTGATCTGCAGCAAATCCTTCACCCGCTTGGTCAAGCTCAGCAGCTTGAGCTGCCCTCCGTGGTTTGTCACAGTGGTGAAGCTGGACACCATTTCGCCGATTCCCGAGCTGTCGATGTAAGAAACATCGGCCAGGTTGACCAGAATCTTTTTGTTTCCCTTCGCGGCCAGGTCGCGAATCACATCCCGAAAAACGCTCGCGCCCTCTCCCAGGGTAATTCGACCCGCCGCATCCACCACGGTCACATCGCCGACTTGCCGGCTTGACATTTTAACGCTCACTTATTTAGACCCTCCTCGCATATCTTCTTGGAGCTTGTTAACTGGCCTTCGCCAGGTACTTCACCATCCGTACTTCCGTCCCCCTCGGCTGCCCCGGAAGCACCTGGAATTCATCCACGAATGCGCGGATCAGAAGCAGCCCGCGTCCGGACTGCCGCAGCAAATTGCCTTCGGCCAACGGATCCGGCACGGTGTCCACATCGAATCCGTCACCCTCGTCCGCAATCACGATCGTCAGCCGGTCCGGCGCCTTCACCACCGACAAATGGACCTTCTTGCGCGCATTGTAGCGATTGCCATGGACCACGGCATTTACCATGCTTTCCCGCACCGCCATTCCGAGCTGATGCAAATCGTCTTCATGGAAGCCAATCTCCCGCGCAGCGTTCAAGACCGCCGTTTCCGCCACCTCTACACTATCCAGAGTCGAATCGAGCAGCAATTTGCGTTCTGCCATAGTGTCAGCGGAGGCCGTCTTTTTGAGGCAAGGCCGCGGCCAAGATGAATGTTTACAGTAGAATACTTAACGGCCTGATGTCAAGAAGAGGCTTAGCTACCATTGAGACTCGGAGGCTTACAGATGATTCCAACTCAGCGCCTATTCGTCCTGTTCGCGTTTCTGGCTCTTTTCTCCGCCGGCGCGCACGCTCAATGGTTGAACTATCCCACCCCGGGAACGCCCCGCACGCGCGATGGCAAGCCCAACCTGGCCGCCCCGGCGCCTCGCGCCGCCGACGGCAAACCGGACCTCTCCGGCGTCTGGCACGTTGAGCCCACCTCACTCGCGGAGATGAAGCGCATCTACGGCGACGGAGTCAGTGTTGCCAGTGTGCCCGGCATGGAGCCGGATACCGTCTCCAAGTACGCCTTCGATATCCTCCTGGACTTCAAGCCCGAAGAGTCGCTGATGCGGCCCGAATCCGCGGAAATTCTCCGCCATCGCACGCCAGGCAGCAACCCTGCCGACAGATGCCTGCCCATCGGCATGCCCGTGGACGCGCTCGTCTCCGAGCCGAATAGGATCGTTCAGTCAGCCCGGATGATCGTCATCATGTACGAATCCGACGGCACCCATCGCCAAATCTACACCGACGGCCGAACGCTTCCCGCCGAAGTCGCGCAACCGTCCTGGCTCGGCTATTCAGCCGGCAAATGGGACCGCGACACGCTGGTGGTGGATACCGCCGGCTTCAATGACAAAACCTGGCTCGATCTAACTGGTCACCCTCATAGCGAAGCGCTGCGCATCGAGGAACGCTACCACCGACGTGACTTTGGACACCTGGATGTCGAAATTACGTTCGACGACCCCCAGATGTACACCAAACCATTCGCCATCAAGTTCACCGAAGACCTGCTGGCCGACGCGGACATTTTCGAATACTTCTGCAACGAGAACGAGAAGGACCGCACCCACGCCGTGCAAAAGTAGACCCGGAGGCTTCGAGATGATTCCACATCAGCGGCTGCTCTTCCTATTCGCGCTCCTCTCGACCGGTGCGCACGCGCAGTGGTTGAACTTTCCCACCCCGGGAACGCCCCGCACGCCCGACGGCAAACCCGACCTCGCGGCCCCGGCGCCTCGCGCTGCCGACGGCAAGCCGGACCTCTCCGGCGTCTGGCACGTTCATCCCGCTTCCATCGCGGAAATGAAGCGCCTCTTCGGTGACAGCATCGGTATTACCAGCGTGCCCGGCATGGAGCCGGACACCATCTCCAAATACGCGCTCAATATCTTCATGGACTTCAAGCCCGAAGAAGCTCCCATGCGGCCGGGAGCCGCGGAGATCTACCGCCGGCGCGCGACCGAGCGCGAACTCCGGGGAGTCTGCCTGCCCCTCGGCATCCCCGCCACCGGTCTGGTCTCCGAGCCGAATAAGATCGTTCAATCACCCAAGCTGATCGTCATCCTGTACGAATCCGACGACACTCATCGCCAAATCTACACCGACGGCCGAGCGCTTCCCGCCGAAATCGCGCAGCCGGCCTGGCTCGGCTACTCGGTTGGGCATTGGGAGGGCGACACGCTGGTGGTGGAATCGGCCGGCTTCAACGACAGGACCTGGCTCGACTTGGGAGGCCATCCTCATAGCGAGGCTCTGCGCGTTCTGGAACGCTACCACCGCCGCGACTTCGGACACCTGGATGTTGAAATGACTTTCGACGACCCCCAGATGTACACCAAGCCCTTCACGATCAAATTCACCCAGGATCTTTGGGCCGACTCCGACATCTTCGAGAACGTCTGCGAAAACGAGAGGGACCGCGCCCACTTTGTGCAAAAGTAGGGCGGCCCGCGATCATTTTGCCCGGATTACTTGTCAACGACGCACTTGAAGTTGGCTGCGTCGTCGGTGCTGCCGGTTCCTGAGTAGCGCGCCACTTGGGGATAGGGGCAAAGGGGACGCGTGCGGACCACGTCTTTTCCCGCATATTTCGTCGCGATGATTTTGTCGGGCGGAATGCCAGTCTCCACCCAGCGCTCCAGCGCCGCCGACATGCTGTGCTGGGAATCCTCCTTTGGGCCGCTGGGCGTGGCTCCAAAACTGTCCGGACCTGGCCCGCCGCCGCAGTGCTGCATGCCTGGCACCATGTAAAGCCGGACGAAATCGGCGCTCTCCTTCGTGCCAATTTTCGCCACAACGCTCTGGTAGTACTCCACGGTGGCCAGCGGCGCGAGCGCGGGATCGTTCCAGCCGTGATAGAGGATGAGCTTGCCTCCGCGGTTCTTCAGCGCCTGGAGGTTGGGATCGACGGCATTCAACCGGCCGCCCATAGCGTCATCGGCGATCTTGACATCGCGGTCCAGGTTGAAGGTCCGGAAGTCCCACGCGGCGTTTTGGAACATCAGGTTCGCGCCGCCTTGGGTAGCGAACGCGTACTGCACGCTCTTGCCCGGCGCCGCGCCCGAAATCCAGCCCTCCCAGCCGTTCCTTCCCGTCTCGCCGCCCGGCAGGAACCCCGGATAAATCTGCTGGCCTTGCGAGTTCCGGGGACCGGCGTAGATCTTCTCGAGCGCCGTAATCTGGGGCTGGGTAAGACAGCTGGCCGATTCCGGTCCCTGGCAGAGCAGCGCGGCCGGCTTGAAGTCGCACTTGGTCGGATCGTCGATCACCCCGTCCTTTACGCCATCGCGCGCGTCGCAGGCCGCCAGACCCGCGGCTTCGATGGCCGGATACTTATCGGCCGGGATATAGCTGGCTGGATCAATCTCGGTGGCTTGCAGATCCCAAGTGAACGAAGCACCAATGTGAGTGAAAGAACCGGCTGGTGCACCCGCGATGATCCCGTCGTAGTCGGCTGGGTACCGCTGGGCCTCCATCAGGGCCTGCCGCCCGCCGTTCGAGCAACTGCTGAAGTAGGAATGCTTGACGTTCTCTTCATAGAACGCGCGAATGATCGCCTTGGATTGCCCGGAGGTCTCGTGAATGGCGCGGTAACCGAAGTCCACGATCTTTTCCGGATGGCCGAGTGCCCATCGTCCGTCGGTAGCCTCGCCCTTATGGCCGGTGTCGGTCGAAGAGCTGGCATAGCCGCTCAGCACGGACGCTGCGAGGCCGGCAAAGTTGATGGAGCCGGCGAATCCGCCATTGCCCTCGCCATGATACTTGCCGTTCCAGCGGGAAGCGGGCAGCCAGACCTCGAATTCAATGTGCGAATCGCTGGACGGCTGGATCACTCCTTCGACGCGGCAGAAATCCGGCAGCTTTTTGAAGGATGACGCGAGCGACGGCGGTGGCGGCGGGTCCGCGGGCAGCGTGAAAGAGCCGGCGGCGATGGTTTTGGCCGACGTGATGGTGGTGTCGGGCAGTTTCAAAGCGGCCAGACTGTCGCAAGTTGCGGCGGAGAGCGGCGCGGCCAGAAGAGAGATGGAAATCAGAGCGCGGCGAGTGATCATATGTTCCTGGGAGGGAGCATAGCACGGCACACAATAAAAAAGGCCGGGTTATGAGCCCGGCCTTTCACATGGAGGAGGAGTGACTCTATCGGGCAGCCAGTAAAGCTCTCAAATGGCGCGCCCGTTCCGGGGATCGAAGCTGGCGCAACGCCTTGGCTTCAATCTGACGGATGCGCTCTCGGGTGACGTCAAACTCTTGCCCAATCTCCTCGAGAGTGTGCTCGCGCTCGCAACCGATGCCGAAGCGCAGCCGGATCACTTTCTCCTCTTTCGGAGACAGGGTCTTCAAAATGTTGGCGGTCTCGTCGCGGACGTTCGAATCGATAACTGCGTCCACGGGCGAACCCACCCAGCGGTCTTCAATCAGATCGCCCAGCGCCGATTCACCATCGCGGCCCACCGGAGTTTCGAGCGAAACCGGATCGCGCGAGATGGTCTTCAGCTTCTGGACCTTCTCCACCGGAATGTCCATCCGGCGGCTGATCTCGTCGTTGGTTGGAGCGCGGCCCAGTTCCTTTTCCAGCTCGCGCGTCGCGCGCAGGAACTTGTTCATGCTCTCGTTCATGTGCACCGGAATGCGGATGGTGCGCGATTGGTCGGCGATGGCGCGCGTGATGGCTTGCCGGATCCACCAGGTGGCGTAGGTCGAAAACTTGTAGCCGCGCCGGTATTCGAATTTATCGGCGGCGCGCATCAGGCCGATATTGCCCTCCTGGATCAGATCCAGCAGGTGCAATCCACGATTGACGTATTTCTTGGCGACCGAAACCACCAGCCGAAGGTTGGCTTCCACCAGATCCTTCTTGGCCCGCTCGGCTTCGATTTCCCCATGCCGGATCACCGACATGCTGTGCTTGAGATCGGAGAGCGACGCGCCGGCTGCGTTCTCCAGCTTCCGGACCTCGCGGCGCAATTCACGTACCCGCGCCTGAGCCGTCAAGCCCGAGCGCCCCTCCAGCTTTCGCAACTCAGCCTCGAGATGCGCCAACTGTTCCACCGCGTGCTCAATTTCCTTGGCAAACTGCTTCCAGCGGGAAGGCAACCAGGGAAGGCGGCGGATGGCTTGCGACATTTCCACTTTGGCGCGGTTCAGCTTGCCCTGCCACTTGCGGCGGAGCTTCTTGTTGCTGAGCGGCACGTCTTCCACCTTGACGGTGAGCTGAAGCTCCTTCTTATGAAAGGCGATCAATTCGGCGAACTGGGCGCGCATCTCAGCCTGTTTCTTTGCGTCGGCGGGGCTGCCTTCTTCCACATCGCCGAAGTCCACAAAGTTGTCCAGCTCATCGTCGCCCCGCTTGAGCAGCTCGGCGATCTCTGAAACGCGCAGTTGCACCAGAGCCGAACGGCTGATCGACTTCTGCATTCGGAGCTTCCCGCGCTCCATGCGCCGCGCCAGGTTCACTTCACCCTCGCGAGTCAGCAGCGGGACAGCGCCCATTTCGCGCAGATACACGCGTACCGGGTCGTCGGTGTAAATCGACTCTTCGGCCTGATGGGCTGGAAACTCTTCTTCCTGGACTTCCTCGGGATGGAAGAAATTGGCTTCTTCGTCGAATGGAAGTCCGAGGGGTTCGTGACCCTCAGCTAGAAACTGATCTTCAAATTGATCCACTTGGATGCTCACCTCCCCAACCGGGCACAAAACTTCGTACGGATGTCCCGCTGGTGGGGTATGTTAAACTGTTTACAAAGCACTACTTTAGGCGCGCGCGCAGCCACCGGTTCGGCCATGAATATTAGCAATCGATTATAGCATCGAACCGTTTCCGAAGTTAAGCCCTAAATAGAAGATGTTTTCATTCCAGATAGGTTACACGAAACTTAGCGCTCCGGCGTGTCCCAAGCCCCCAAACGCACTAGGATCGCTTCTGCAGCACTAACGTCTTCAATTCATTGAGGAAAGCCTCCACATCCTGAAAATCCCGATACACCGAGGCGAACCGGACATACGCTATCTTATCGAGCCCGCGCAGCCTGTCCATTAGCATCTCTCCGATCTCGGTGGTAGTGATTTCCCGATCTGGATTGTCGCCAAGTTTGGCCTCTACGGCGTCCACCACTTCGGCTAGCTTGGCCATGGGAACCGGCCGCTTTTCACACGCCTTGAGGAGCCCGTTCAGCACCTTTTGACGGTCGAACTTCTCGCGCCGGCCATCCTTCTTGACCGCCATATAGGGGATCTCGTCACTCCGCTCGTAGGTGGTGAAGCGGCGCTCGCAACCCAGGCATTGGCGGCGGCGGCGGATGACGTCGCCTTCCTTGCTCTCTCTGGAGTCGATCACCCGGTCCTCTTTGTGGCCGCAAAAGGGACAAGTCATTTTTCAGGCTCTTTGCCCTGGGGCTCTTCCAATATCTGCTTTGCTGACAACAGTTTGAGTTTACTCCAATTGAGGCCCTCATGGAAGGCGCAGGCGAATCCAAACGGCACGATCGCCAGCGAGCTCACCACCCAAAACAAGACGGCTACCCCGGACGCAGCCTCAAGAGGGATCCTGTAGATCCTCGTAAGTGCAACCACCGTAGCTACTTGCATGCCTCCTCCCACGCCTGGAACCTGAACCACGCTGCCCAGGCTGATGAATCCCAGCAGCACCAGCACGTCTATGGGCCCGAATTGCCGCGTTACTGGAAACCCGCGCAATAGCGCGCTGCAACTTGCGACAATGATGGCCCATTCAAGGCCGGTGTAGCCGAGCAGTAGTGTCAATGATCGCGAGTCGCGGGTGCAATCAACCCCTTGCGAGAACGCCTCCAGCATGCGTTCGGCTCGGCGGTAGTGCCCCTGGGGCAGGAAAGTAAGAGCGCTGAGAATGCGTTGCTGGGCCTGTCGTCTGGGGTCGCGAAAGGCGAACAAAAGAAGCAGGCAGACCGCTCCCGTAGCGCCAAAAACAACGCCACCGGTAGTTAGCGCGGTCTGGATTTCCGGGTCGAAGCGCCGGCTGTGCAGCGGCACCCACAAGAGTGCGAAGCCGAAGAACAGTAGCACTACCAGCAGGTCCAGCGTGCGCTCCAATAACCAGGCCGCCGCCTGCGAGGACAGCGGCAATCCGGTCTGAATAGCTATCAGATAAGGGCGGACCACCTCGCCGACTCGCCCCAGAAGAACCACCGCTGTTAAACCAATGGCGGTATCGGAGGTGAGTTTTTGGACGCTCAAAGTTCGCCCGAACGGCCGCAGCATCACCTGCCAACGTAGTGCTCGCCCGACATTACTGAGCAGTATCAAACAAATGGAGATGGCCAGCCAGCTCCATTCCACCTGATCCAGGGTGCTCCAAAATAGATTCCATCGGAAACTGGCGCCTCGCGTCCGGTAAGCTAGAAGGACCAGGATCAGCGCGATGGCCATGATCGCCAGAAGCATGGTCCGGGCAGCAGTTCGCCGGGCGGTGGCTTCCTTGGGCATGCGTTAGGCCGCCGCCGGGCTACTGGCGCGCGGCCAGTGAGCTCTGTAGAATGTAAAGCTTGGATTCAAGTGAACTTCTTATCATAGATCCTCGTTTCTTTAACTGGAAGCAGGAGATAGGAAGCAACATGGCAACGGTGGCGATTCCCGCGGCAAAGTGGACCTGGGAATTACCTTACCCAGCGCACGGGACGAGCAGCCGGGAAAGCGGCCGGACGAACGATAGTTTGGATGCGGATCTCCAACTCGTGGAGCGCTGCCTGGCTGGCCAGGAAGCCGCTTGGGAAGATTTGGTGAAGGTGCATACCCGGCGTGTGTACTCAATTTGCTATCGCTTCACCAACAGCGATCCGGAAGCGCAGGACTTGACGCAGGACGTCTTCCTGCGAGTGTTCAAGAACTTGAAAAGCTTTCGCGCCGGCGAGGGGTTGTTCATCGTCTGGCTCACCAGGCTGACGCGAAACCTGCTGATCGATCATTACCGTAGGACGCGCATGGAACGGGCCACCGACTCGATTGAGGATCAGCTCTCGGCGCTCGAAGAGAACCCGGCTACCATTGGCAGGACCGAGGGAATGCTGGCCGGGCGCGAAGCCAGCGAGCTGTTGCAGGCCGCCTTGCAAAAGCTTTCGCCGGAACTACGGGAAACGGTGATCCTGCGGGACCTGGAGGAATTAGAATATCGGGAGATCGCGCAAATCCTGAACGTTCCGGAAGGAACGGTGAAGTCGCGGTTGAATCGGGGGCGCGCCGAGTTGGCTCGGGTGCTCCGCAGACAGAAGATTCGTATATGACGTGCGCAGAGCTCGAAATCCTGTTGTGCGACTACGTGGATGGAACGCTCCACGCTCAGGAGAGGACTGCGCTCGAGAGTCACTTGTCGGGGTGTCCGGCTTGCACCCAACTGGCCGCCGACGTTCAAGGCGTAACGGCTTTTATCGGGCGCGTCGCGGAAGTGAATCCGCCGGCCGAGCTGATGACGCGCATTCTGCACTACGCGCCAAGCGGACGGCGAGCTTCCGCCGCGGAACGCATCAGTTCGTCGCCTTCCTGGATCAAACGGCTGTTCGGCGGATTCGTCCAGAGCGTGCTGCAGCCGCGCTACGTGATGGGCATGGCCATGACGATTCTCTCGTTTTCCATGCTCGCGCGCTTCGCTCATATCGATCCGCGGCAGTTGCGTCCGGCGGACCTGGATCCGGTGAAAGTCTGGCAGGGCATAGACGACCGCTCGCACCGGGTTTGGGACCGGACCATGAAATATTACGACAACCTGAAGCTGGTGATCGAGATCCAATCGCGTCTCAAGGAATGGACCGATCAGGATCCCGGCGCTGCGTCTGGAGCCGGTGCAAGAAATAGAGGGAGTCAACAATGAACTGCGCCAATCATCTGGAAGCACCGGCTATTGGGTATTGCCGCGAATGCGGAAAGCCGCTGTGTGAAGCGTGCCGCCGCGATGCTGGGGGAACTCTTTACTGCGATGAGCATTCGCCCCTAGGTGCACGGCCGCCCGTGCCTCCACCAACAGCGTCGCCATACACAGCGCCTGAACCCACGCCATACCGGGCGCCCGAAGCCACGCCCTATACGGCGCCGCAACCGCGTCCCGCGATATCGGATCCCGGAGCATCACCCGGGTTGGCGTTTCTGCTGGGCTTCATTCCCGGCGTCGGCGCCATTTACAACGGGCAATACGTGAAGGGTCTGATCCATGTGGTCGTCATGGGGCTGCTCATCAGCATCACGAGTAACGAAGAAATGAGCGGCAATTTGCAGCCTCTGTTCGGGATGATGATCGGGGCCTGGGTCTTCTACATGGCCTTTGAGGCGTACCACACGGCGAAGAAACGGCAGCTTGGCGAACCTGTCGATGAGTTTTCAAGCATCGTTCCCCGGCACGGACAGCATTCCCGATTCCCGCTGGCCCCCACAGTGCTCATCGCGGTGGGTCTCATCTTTTTGCTGCACAATTTGGATATTCTGCGCATCGGCCAGATCCTTCGCTACTGGCCGATCGCTTTGATTGGTCTGGGAGTGTATATGCTCTACGAACGGGTATCGGGATCGTCCGCGCCCAACGGCCACAGCATGCCGCCCGCGGGAGGCCGCCAATGAACCGCAACTTCGTGCAAGCCATCCGCGGGCCCATCATGCTGATCGCGCTCGGGGCGCTGGTGGCGATCGATTATGCGGGCGTGTACGGATTTTGGCGGACCTGGCCGATTCTCATCATCCTGTTCGGCCTGCTGAAACTGCTGGAACACTCTGGCGCGAAACCGCCCGCGTCTTATCCCGCCGAGCATCCCGTCGACGGACCGCCCGGAGGAAACGTCATATGAGGCGCGGCTCGGTTATTGGACCGCTGATCCTGATCGGATTCGGCATTCTCTTCTTGTTTCGTAATCTGTGGCCCGAAATTCCGCTGGTGGATTTCATCTCGCGCTTTTGGCCGTTCTTGTTGATCGGCTGGGGCGCCATCCGGTTGATCGAGGTTCTGGTCTGGTCCGCGACCGGGAGAGCGCTGCCGCGCAACGGCGTCTCGGGTGGCGAATGGATGCTGATCTTTCTGATCTGCGTCATCGGCGCAACCATGTACACGGCGCACAACTATTCGTCCTGGTTTCCCACCGGCCACGCGTTGCGCCGGATCGCCATCAACATGGGCGAAAGCTACGACTATACGCTAGCGCCCGTGGAAAAGCCGTGCGCCAAGAGCTGCCGCATTGTAATCGAGAGCTTTCGGGGCAACGCCAAGATCAGCGGAAGCGCGGACGCCGCCACGGTGAAGGCCAGCGGCCAGGAAACCGTCCGGTCGTTTCAACAGACCGACGCCGACAACGCCAATAAGCAAACCCCGCTCGAGCTGATCCAGCAAGGCGATCAGATTATCATCAGGACCAACCAGGACAAAGTCAGCGATCGCGTGCAGCCTACGGCCGATCTGGACATTTCGGTTCCACTCGGGTCGTCGATCGAGGCGCACGGACGTTATGGCGATTTCGATATTCAGAGCGTCAACGGCAACGTCGACATCAACAGCGACAACGCGGGAGTGCGGCTGGAGAATCTCGGCGGCAATGTGCACATCGATACGCGAGCCAGCGACACCATCCGCGCCGTGGATATCAAGGGCAGCCTGGAGCTGAAAGGCCGCGGCGACGATGTGGAGCTGCAGAACATAGCCGGATTAGTAACGGTGAATGGAGTGTATGTCGGCGAGATTCAGTTGCGCAACCTGGCGCAGCCCCTGCGCTGGGAAGATCCCCAGAACTCCATCAGCTTTGAGAAGCTGCCTGGGCAAGTCCGGCTCACGCGGGGCGAGCTCAGCGGGAACAACATTATTGGTCCAGTACGTTTCAAGGCTCGGTCGAGCGACGTGCAGCTTTCGAATTTCACGCAGTCGCTGGATTTGACGCTAAACCGCGGCGATATCGATCTGAAGCCCGGCAAAGATCCACCCAGGATGGAGGTCCACACCCGATCCGGCGACATTACTTTGGCGCTGGTGCCCGGTTCAAAGTTCGATTTGAGAGCTATCACCGATCGAGGCGACGCCGAGAATGAGTACGGCGAACCATTGCGCCAAGAGGAATCGGGCCGCGGGAATATTATCCAGGGCAGCGCGGGCGCCGGACCCCAGATGCGCCTGGAAACTGGCCGCGGGTCGGTCACCGTTCGCAAAGCCAGCGCCGAGGACACCACGGTGCCCGACATCCCCAACGCGCCGACTCCGGCCAAGCCACCCAAACCGCCGAATCCGCCGTTGAAGGTGGAGCACCAGTAAAACCGACTCCCTTACGGTCGCGGCTCAGAAACGAGGATCAGCTGGATGTCGGCGACGTTGGTTCCGGTCGGGCCGGTTTCGATCAAATCGCCGAGCGCATCAAAAAAACTATACGAATCGTTGCTCGCGAGAAAGGCTGCGGCGTTGCGGCCGAGCGCTTCCGCTCGGGCCACCGTGGTTCCGTCGGCGATGGCGCCGGCTGCGCTGGTAGGTCCATCGCTCCCGTCGGTACCTGCGCTCAGGATGACGGTGTCGCGTAAGCCCGCGATGGCGAGAGCGGACGCGAGCGCGAATTCCTGATTGCGGCCTCCCCGGCCTTTGCCGCGAACGGTCACTGTAGTCTCGCCGCCTGTAATCACACAGGCCGAAGGCTTTACGGGCCTGCCCGACGCTCGAATCTCTTTCGCGATGCTCGCATGAACCCTGGCCGCCTCGCGCGCTTCGCCCTCTAGAAATGTCGACAGCACCAGCGTGTGGAATCCCAGCCGGCGAGCTTCGCGCCCCGCGGCATCCACCGCCAACGCATTGCTGCCTACGATCACGTTGCGCGTCTTGCGGAAAATCCTGTCTCCGGGTTTCGGCGTTTCCCCGGTCGCAGTCCCGGCCATGGACAAGATGCGCCCGCGCACCGCGCGCGGCAGCTTGTTCCAGATCCGGTATTTCTCGAAGATCGCGCGCGCATCCCTGAATGTTGTGGGATCGGGCGCCGTGGGTCCCGAGCCAATCACGTCCAGATCGTCGCCGATCACGTCCGAAAGAATCAGCGTGAGCAGCGTCGCAGGATACGCCAGCCGCGCGAGTTGGCCGCCCTTGATCAGCGAGAGATGCTTACGCACGCAATTCATCTCGTGGATGTTAGCGCCGCAGTGCAGCAATAATTGCGTGACCGCCTGTTTTTCAGCCAGTGTGACGGGAGGCGCAGGCAGCGGCAAGAGCGCCGAAGCGCCGCCCGAAATCAGACACACGATCAAGTCATCCTGGCCGGCATCGCTCGCGATCTGCGCAATGCGCCGGGCGCCGGCTACCCCACGCCGATCGGGCACCGGATGGCCGCACTGGTTGATCTCGACGCGCCGCAGTTTGACGGCATTTGGCGCGTTGGCATCCGGCGCGTTAATCAGCCCGGCAGTAATGCGCCGGCCGAGCAGCCGTTCCACTGCCACGGCCATTCGTGCGCTGGCCTTTCCTGCGCCGATGACGTAAACGTTCCGAACGGAATCTAGATCGTAGCGCCGCCCCCCGGCGATGAGCACTTCGCCTTCACGGCGCACGTGCCGCAACACAGCCGGCACGGGATCGGCAGCCCGCAATGCAGCTTGGAAGATGCGCAGAGCCTGGCGGTGCAGAGCCGCGGCCATCAGAAAATCGGTAGCTTCAAAATGTCAGCCACCACGGCCGCCGTATCATCGGTGTCCGCTTCGATCCGGTGCTCGGCTGTGCTGTAAGCGTCGCGCCGGTCATCGTACAGTTGGCGGAATTTGTCCGGATCTCTTGCCAGCGGCCGATGCGTCTGGCCCTCCAGCCGCGCGCAGATCCGCGGGAAAGAACAATCCAACCATATGGTGACGCCGCGCTCTTCGAGCAGCTTCTGATTCGCCGGGTCGACAAACGTGCCGCCGCCCAGGGCCAGCACCATGGGTTTGCCGGACTCGACTTCCCGCACCCGTTTGCGCAACGCCTCCCGCTCGATTCCGCGGAATTCCTCCTCGCCGCGTAGGTCGAAAATTTCGGCGATCGAAACGCCTTGGGCCTGCTCGATGTCTTCGTCGATATCCGCGAACCGCCAGCCCAGCTCATCCGCGAGCAGCCGGCCCACGGCCGATTTACCCGACCCCATGAAGCCGACCAGGTAGAGGCCCGGCGTGCGCTTGAGCTTCAGTAGCATTCGTCCAAGTAACGTCCGCGTAAGGAATGGTCCCACAGCTTCGCGGCATCGTGCAACTGTTCGCATCAAGCCGCATAATGGTACTCATGCAGGAAGAGCTGTTGCCGCTTTTTCCGCTCCAAGTGGTCTTGTTTCCGAGGACGCCGCTGCCGCTGCACATCTTCGAGGAGCGCTACAAACAGATGATTGCCGACGTGTCGCGCGCTCACTCCGAGTTCGGCGTCGTGCTGGCAGGAGAAAAAGGCATCGTCAACACGGGTTGCACGGCCACGGTGGAAAAAGTCCTCAAAAAATATCCGGATGGCCGCATTGATCTGATCAGCATCGGCCGCCGGCGGTTTGAAATCATTCTGCTAAATGACGAAAAACCATATTTGCGCGGGGCGGTGGAATATTTCGACGATGAGGGTTCCGACCCCATCCCACCGGAGGTTCGCGAGCGCGTCTTTGATTCGTACAACGATCTGCGCTCGCTCCACGAAGCCGAGCCTCTGCACGAGCCTGAGCTGAGCGATCCGCAGCTCAGCTTTCAGTTGGCGCAAGTGGTGCCCGACCTGGATTTCCGCCAGATGCTGCTGGCCACGCGATCGGAGGCGGATCGCATGCGGCGGCTGGCCGAGTTCTTCCCCGGCTACAGCTCGCGCCAGCGTCAGATCCAGCACGCGCGCGCGGTCGCTCCCACCAACGGCCACGCCAAGAGGCCGCCGGGCGTGTGAGAATTCAACAACGCCAAAACTTGATCGTCGACGCCGACGACACGCTCTGGGAAAACAACATCTATTTCGAGCGCGCGTTTGAGATTTTTTGCGATTTTCTTGGGCACTCGGCGCTATCGCCGGATCAGATCCGCGCGGTGCTCGACGAAATCGAGATCGTCAACAACAAGACGCACGGCTATGGAACGGCGAACTTCACGCGCAACCTCAGCGAGTGCTACCACAAATTGGTGGAGCGAGCCGTGAGCCCGGACGATTTGCCGCGCATCATGAGCTTCACCGAACAGATCCTGCGGCATCCCATCGAGCTAATGGCGGGTGTGGAGGAGACGCTCGAGTATCTGGCCGGCCGGCATTCGCTCACGCTGTTTACCAAAGGCGATCCCGAAGAACAGAAACTGAAGCTCGATCACTCGGGCCTGGCCATCTATTTCGGCCACACGGCCATCGTGAAGGAGAAGGACGCGCCATCCTACGCGGCGCTGATTCGCGAGCGGCAGCTGGATCCCGCGCACACCTGGATGATTGGCAACTCGCCCAAGTCGGACATCAATCCCGCGCTCGAGGCCGGTCTCCACGCGGTTTTCGTACCGCACGAGCGGACCTGGACGCTGGAGCGCGCGGAACTCAGGGAAGGCCCGGGGCGATTGTTGCGCATCGGGCGCTTTGACGAGTTGCGGGAGTATTTTTGAGAAGCGGTTAGTAGGATTGCGTCGAGATCAAAGCAGCCGGCGAAATCCGCGGAACCACTTGCGCGAAATAGTTCTGGTCCGACAAATTCTTGTAGACCGCGCCTGCGACGCCGGAAGCAACCGGTCCGCTCACCAAATGTCCGCCGGTCAACAGAACCACTACCGCCAGCTTGCGCCCGGCAACCTCGTTGTAAGAACCAAACCAGCCCAGGTGCGTGGGCGTTCGGTTGTCGGTGCACGTTCCGGTCTTGCCGAAGATCGGTTCGGTAGCGCTGAACCCAATCCGCCGCGCGGTCCCGTATTCCACTGCGCCCATCATGCCCGGCTTGATGTCCATCACAAATTCGTTGATGTTGAGCTGCCGCTTGATCTGCGGAGCAAACTGATCGATTTCGGCCTGCGAACCCGGGTGCTGCAGGTAGTAGAGCGTTCCGCCGTTGGCCACCGCCGAGACGATCGCGGTCAGCTCCAGCGGCGTCATCGAAAAACCTTCGCCGAAACTAGTCATCATCCCCAGGCCGTCGGAGGGAGCCGTTTCGGCAATCAAGCCGGGCTGCTCGCCTGCAATGTTTAGTCCCGCCTTCTCACCCAGCCCGAACATCTGCCCGTACTGAACAACCCTTTCGTACCCCAGCCTCTCGCCGATGGATGCGAAATAGGCGTTAACGGAGAGCGCCAGGGCTTCCGTCAGATCCACCGAATGCCGCTTCGTGATCCGCAGCGAAGTTTCCTGGTTGATGATGCCTTCGCTCAAACCCGCCAGCGCCGCGACAATCTTGATGGTGGAACACGGCTCGTAGGCGCCCTGCAACGCCAGCTTCTGATTCACGATCGTCAAAATTCGCCCGGTGTTCGGATCGGCCACAACCACTGCGCCGTTATACGGCCCCAGAGCTTGCACGGCTGCCCGCCGGACTAACAAATCCTCGCCGTCCACCGAATCCCCTAGGGTGGAGTCCGCGAATGTGGGCGTCGCCCACGGGCTGGCGAAATTCTTTTTCCTGAAACCTGTGGAAAGCCGCCCTGTGCGCGACGGAGCCGCGGAAATCGCCCTGGCGCGTGCTCGAGTGGTGTATGTTACGCGATGCACCTTTGCGGAGGTTGTGGTTGGGCGCGCAGTGTGGCGGCGTCTCTTACGAGTGGTGGTGCCAAACGCCGAACTGGCCAGGAGCGAAAACGCTAGAAAAACAACAAGAAGGCGTTGGTGCATAGATTAGTATGAATCCTACTCCGTCTACGAGTCCGGTCTACTCTGCAACACTGTCACTTGAGAAACGGATTGCAAACCGTTCCCACATTATGAGTTATCGGCGGAATTTCGTCAAGACTTGAGTGCGTTCGCCGACCGTGACTTGCTTTATATCATCCAGTGTAACTCAACAGACATAATTCTCAAAGCGACATCGTCTACCGTTTGAAAGGCGTGAGTACCACCCCGGGAAACGACACCGGGCCACCGTCGATATGGACGTTCGTCACACCGGTCGAGGTGTCATAGGTTTCGAGGCTGGAGGCTAGGGAGCATGGGTCGCCGGTGCCAACGGTCCAGTTGATCGTGACCACCGCGCGAATGGGCGTGCGGCCGCCGTTAGCGTTCACCACGTTATTGGGCGAGATAGCCGAGTAGGGCAGGCTGGCGGAAGAAATCTGACCGGTGCCGATCGTGAAGGATGCGGAGGAGGTGATGATGTTGCCGCTGGCGTTGTAGAAGGTAATGGCGCCCGTGCAGGACGCAGTGGTGCCCTCGGTCGGTACGCTGCCACCGGGTGCCACCGACATAACGGAGGGCGCCAGGTTCACGACGCTGACCTGAGCCGTTTCGGAACTTGCCAGGTTAACCACCGGAAGGTTCACGATCCTCGAGATGATTGAACTGGCCGACGGCTGCTGCGCCAGAGCGGCGCCAGTCCACGGGGAAACAGCGATGAGCAAAAGTACAAATCGTTGGAAAGGCATTCTTTCACCTCAGGGCTCGGATACGAATTAGACGGAGTGGCGAAGACGGCGGTTCCAGGATATGCTGCGAAGCCTGTGATGTAGAATAAAGCCGTCCACCCCCAGTTGGGAGTGATGCTGTGATTGTACCACCCAATCCCATCTTCACCGCGCGCGAAACGCACGGCCGCGTGCTTCGTTCCGGTAACCGCTTGATCGCCCACAGCCAGGATGCGGGCTGGCGTTCGCTCCACGCAGCCATCCTGGAGGAAGCGCCGTTCCAGGCCACCGAGCGGCCGATCCGCCATCCTTCACTGATCTATCATTTGAGCCGGCCCACCGAGGTGACGCGCAAGATTGAGGGCGCCACGCGTGAGAGCGGTCTCATCGGACCGCGCCGCATTTGCCTCACGCCCGGCGAGGCCACCACCGAGTGGCAGCACGCGGGACATCCCGAGATCCTGCAGGTGTACCTGCGCCAGTCGGTTTACGAAGCCGCGGTGACCGAAATCTATGGCTGCGACAGCTCGGGCGCGGAACTGGTGCCTCGCTTCGCGATCCTGGACCCGCTGCTGGAACAACTCGCCATCGCCATCACCAATGCCTTGCGCGACGGTGCCGCAGAGGACGGATTGTACATCGATACGGTGGCCCAGATGATGGCCGTGCACCTGGCGCGTTCGCATTCGTCGCGCTCGCGGCCCATGCGCATTCTTCCCGCCAGGCCGCTGTCGGGTTGGAAAATGCGGCGCGTGATCGAGTACATCGAGGACAATCTGGAGGGCGATCTGAGCCTGCAAGCCATGGCCGCCGAGGTGGACATCAGTCCGCTGTATCTGGCGCGCGCGTTCAAGTCCGCGGTGGGGCAGTCGCCGCATCAGTACGTGCTCGCGAGGCGCATTGAGCGGGCCAAGGAACTGCTACGCAACACGGATTTGCCGGTGGTGGACGTCGCGCTGTCGTCGGGTTTTTCGTCGCAGAGCCACTTGTCGCACTGGTTCATCCGGCAGGTGGGCGTTTCGCCGGCTGTGTATCGAAGACAAGCGGTTTCGTAGCATTTTGCCATAAGACACAAGATCATGGAGGTGCGGCGCGTTTCTACACGGTAGTCTCCGAATGTCTGACCATCCGAGGACGTGCCCGTGCCCGATAGAAGGCCGTGTAACGCAAAGGACGTTATGTCGGATAGATACTTAGGGTGCCTCTCAGCTTGCGCAGTTCTTCTTCTGCGTGCATATCAACAGCCTCTCGACAGACACCTTCCGCATCCGCCCAATTCTGCAAATCTCCAAAGACGATGGCCCTCAGCGAAATTGCCTCGTCTCGTATTGCCACGATGCGGCTAAAAACAGCCTCCCGTGCGGAATTGTCGTAAAGATCGTCCGCGCTCTCCATTAGGGAGCGGTGAACAAGCCAGTGTCGTTCCAATTTGAAATTTGCAAACCGGGACTGTTCTTGTGGCCGGATGATCCGATACTTAACGCAACTGTTGATGAGAGGGCCTAACGTGAGCTTTCGTTTTTCTGCGAGAAGTTTTTCGGCATTGGCCATCGTGAGGGCCTGACCTGCGCGCTGATGCTCCTTGCTAATTTTCAATGCGAGCAAGCTAACGAGGACATTTTCAAGGTGCTGGACGTGCCAAATCGCGGCCCCAATATGGTGAAAGAATTCATCCAGCTCGGTCGCATCCATCTGCCGTGCCATGAGCGATTCCTCCTCTACTCAGTTTAGCTCGGGCAAACATTTCTCGGGCTTTTTGTAGTAACGTGTGATTACGGACAATATTACAAATATGGAGGCCCAATGCCACATCGCAAACTGAAAACGGGTGACCAAGTGCAGGACAAGGGAGGCAAACGCGGGATCGTGAACGAGGTGGGCTGGGATACCGAGACAGGCCACCAACTTTATGTGACGGTTCATTGGGATAGGGATGAACCCGGAATCGTCGGACCCGCAAAGGCTGACGACCTCGTGTTAGAGAACGAATGAACGCTGGCGCCCATCACATAAAGACGTTTCCCTCTCGCTCACAAGCCTGGCCGCGAGCCTCCCGCCGTGTTTCTGCCGAATGAGGAGCGGGCTGAACGGTTCCTCGGCTTGTTCACCGCCGCTAGCCCGTTCGCCTCTTCCTGCCGGTTAGCTTGGAAAGCCATCCCTTTAGGTCTGCGGGCGCATTGAACGGATACTTGTTCACTGCGATCTTCTTTGCCGCCTTTGCAGTGCGGTACGTGTTGCGCTCAAGGCCATCGTATCCGAATGTGTTGTCCGCTGCCGTTGCGAGGCAGGAGATCCAATCCACAATCCAAAGAATATCGTGTTTCAATTGGACCGATTTGATGTCCGAACCAGTGATCTGTCCATGAATTAGCTTGTTTCGATACTTCTGTATTCGCGCAACCTCTTGCCAGAGTTCCGCATAACGCGAGGCGAGCAGAGTTGGTACCGACGCTACGCCAAGCTGTTCAATCCCTTCAATGAAGGTTTGCGGATAAAGATCGCGGCTCTCTGCGAGAGAGGCGATGACCTCATTAATGTTCGCTTCCTTGATTTCGGGATGCTGAAATACAAGGAAGCAGAACAAACGGCGCAATTGCTTTTCGTACTTGGTCCAAGACAGTATCAAGGCGTCTGCGAACCTGGTTTTTGCTGTCGAGTGCCACAATATCTCAACAGTCGCGAACTCCTCTCTGAGCGGTGCAGGGAGAGACAGCGTTTGCATGGATGTGACCCCACTCATTATGAAACTGGGGATTGCGCCCCGTAAAGGGTGGTCCGGCTCACCTTGACCAGCCTTGATACCAAGCCGTCACGACCGTATGGCCGCCCTCGATGATCAACCGCAGTTTTTGCGGGACGCGCTTTCATCGAGGATGATCTTCATCCGACGCGCGATGTTTCGAGCGCACTCTTAGCGGCGAAGTCGAGCACAGTCTGAACCTGCTCGCGCGTGACGTGGAAGTTTTCCAGAACCTCTTCCAGAGGCGAGGTCTTCAAATTCTCGAAAATCGCCGACACGGGAACGCGCGTGCCGCGAAACACCCACGCGCCCCCCAACCTTGCCGGGGATGCTCTCCACGGCGGGGCATTGTGACCAATCGAGAGTTGCCATGTTCGTACCCTCCTTCATCGTAGCCTTTTATTGCAGTTGGTCACGCCGCCGGCGCGCTCTTCTTCGCCATCACCTTCGACAGCACAAAATTCGTTTGCAGCTTGCGCCACGGCGTGTCGATCTTCTTGCCATCCGGCGCAATGCCCGGCGCCTCGCGCGTGAAATCGCGGATCAGCGAATTCTTCACCGCAAACACCGCGTCGCTATCCAGGTATTGATCGCCATCCACGAACACATGCGTCACGAGCGTCTCGTGCCCGCCGGCGATAATCATGAAATGCACGTGCGCTGGCCGGTAAGGATGCCGAGCCGAGGCCTTGAGCATATCGCCCACCGTGCCATCGTACGGTATCGGATAGTACCTCGGCATGATGGTCCAGAAGCGGAAGCGGCCCTGGGCGTCGCTGTGGAAGCGCGCCCGCAGCGTGGGCTCTTCCAGCTCGGGTAGCTGCACGTCGTAAAAACCCTCGGCATCGGAATGCCACACGTCGACGATCGCGTTCGCCACTGGCTTGCCGTCTTCAGACAGAATCGAGCCGTCGATGTAAAGCGGCTCGCCCTTCGCCTCGCCGCGAATGTCCGCGCCAAACGCCGCCTCGGGCGGATTCTGCACGTAGAACGGACCCATCACCGTGCTCTCGGTCGCGCCCTCCGCAAAGCGATGGTTGATGGCGTCCACCAGCATGGAAACGCCCAGCGTGTCCGACAGCAGAATGAACTCCTGCCGCTTGTCCGTGCACAGCTTGCCGGTGCGCGTCAGGTAATCGATGGCGTGCGTCCATTCAGCCTCGGTCAGCTCCACGTCGCGCACGAAATCGTGCAGGTGCTGGACCAGGCTGGTCATGATTTTCTTGAGCCGCGGATCGGGCGTGTTCTGGTAGCGGTCGATGACCGCTGCGGTAATGTTGTTCTCGTCGAAATCGCGCATAATAGGTATCCTCAGTAAGATCGCGCACAACGCAGCGGGCCGCGATTGTTGTTCCTAGGCGAGCACGTCCCGCGCTGTGCGCTCCACAGCGATCATATCCAATGCAAAGCTTGGCTGGCCTCGTGCGAAAGTGGAATTAAGCGGCATGATACCAACCACGGATTCCAACGCGCTCGACCGCCAGCTAGCCTACGTCGTGTTTCGTCTCACGCTGGGCATCAACATTTTCGTGCACGGCGCGGGCCGCATTTTCGGTCCGGGCGCGGAAGCTTTCGCTTCCACCACGGCGTCTGAATTTGGCCAAACTCCGCTGCCCGCGGGCATGGTGCACGCATTCTTGATTGTGGTGCCCTTCGCGGAGCTGGTGCTGGGCGCCCTGACGACGCTGGGCCTGTTCACGCGTTGGGCTTTGACGCTGGGCGGCCTGTTGATCGCCGCTCTGGTCTTCGGCACTGCTATGCGGAGCGATTGGAACACCGTGGGTGTGCAGATGATCTACGCCATCACTTACTTTCTGCTGCTGGTGAATCGCTCCGACAATCGTTTTTCGCTCGACGCTTTATTTTTCGCGGAGCGCAGCTAAGCTCGGAGTCTCTTTGGCCGTTCCTGGGCCAGCCGCTCAGCCAGAAACACCTTCAGCAGCGACTGGTACGGCACGTCCCGCTGGTTCGCGAGCAACTTCAGATCTTCGATCATCGCCACCGGCAGGCGTAGCGATATGGTCCGCAACGAGGGCTTCAACTCGACCAGCTTCTGGCGCTTCCCGCGCGACCAGTCGACGTACTTTGTCGAGTCCGCGGTCGACCAGAATTTCCGTTCGTCGTCTTCGCGTTTGAACTTAGGTAGTTCTTTCATGTATGCGATAAACCTCCGTTTCGTTCCGATTCATGTCTCTTGACGAGATAACGCGAATTAGCTTACGACGAATAGTAAAGGCCACGAATAGAAGCCTCCCCGAGTTCGTCTGCCCTAGCGCGTAGTAGCGTTTTTCGGCTCCTCGCTGCCGCACGTCCGTGCGTACTACAAGAGGTTCGTGAAAGAAAATCTCCTCCGCCTCCTCGGGCGTCACTCCATGCGAGGCCCAGGACCCACGATACCAACAACCAATCACCGGTAACCTCGCTTCCCGATACAATGTGAGGCGCATGATTACCCGCATCCTGCTTGCACTCGCGCTGGCCGCGCAAATCCCGCTTGCCGCCGCGACCTGCGAAAGCCTCAGCTCGCTCGCCGTCCCGCACACCTCCATCACGCTCGCGCAGTCGGTTGGTGCCGGCGAGTTCGCGCTCCCTGCCGGAACGCCAGCGCCATTTCCCGGTGCGCCCGCACCCAACTTCAAGGACGTTCCCGCGTTCTGCCGCGTGTCGGCCACCTCGCGGCCCACCAGCGATTCCGAAATCAAGATCGAAGTCTGGATGCCCGCGGCTTCAACATGGAACGGCAAGTTTCGCGGAACCGGCAACGGTGGACTGGGCGGCAATCTCAGCTTCCCCGGGCTGGCTGCGGCGATGCGTGGCGGTTTTGCTGCCGCGGGTGAAAACACCGGTCACGAAAACGGCTCCGCCTACGCACTGGACCATCCTGAAAAGATCATCGACTTCGGCGACCGCGCCGCGCATGAAATGACCATCACCGCCAAAGCCGCCATCGCCGCCTTTTACGGCAGCGCGCCCAAGCTCTCTTACATGAACGAATGCGGTGGCGGCAGCATCGCCGCGCTGAAGGAAGCCCAGAAATATCCGGACGATTACGACGGCGTCGTTGTGGGCGGATTCGCCGCGCACCTCACCCATCACGCCTTCGCGCAAATGTGGATCTGGCAGGCCACGCACAAGGCCGCCGCCAGCTTCATCGCGCCGGCGAAGTTCCCCGCCATTCACGAAGCTGCTCTAGCCGCCTGCGACGCAAAAGACGGCGTGAAGGACGGCGTCATCGAAAAACCCACCACCTGCAAGTTCGATCCGGGCGTCATCGAGTGCAAGGGCCCGGACAGCAATACCTGCCTCACCGCACCGCAGGTGGAAGCCGCGCGCAAGCTCTACGCCGGTCCCAGGAATCCGCGCACTGGCGAGCAAATTTACTCGCCGGTGTATCCGGGAAGCGAGCTCGGCTGGGGCCAACTCACCGGCGACGCGCCAATTTTCATCGCGACCGATTTCTTCAAGTACTTCGTCTTCAAAGATCCGAACTGGGACTATAAAACACGCCCCATCAATTTTGATTCCGACGTCGCGCTATCCGATAAGCCCGCGAATCTGCCGGTCAACGCGACTGATCCCGATCTCAAGAAATTCGCCGCGCGCGGCGGCAAGATGATCCTGTACGGTGGCTGGAACGACGCGGGCGTGCCTCCCCTCGAAGTCGTCAACTATTACAACAATGTTGTGAAAACCATCGGGGCCAAGACCGCGATGGGCGCCGTCCGCCTATATATGGTGCCCGCCATGGGACACTGCGGCGGGGGCGAGGGCACCGATCATTTCGATCTGTTTCCCGCGCTCCAACAATGGGTGGAGCAGAAGCAGGCACCCAGCGATCTGGTTGCCTCGCGCGTCGAGAACGGCAAGGAAGTTCGCACGCGTCCTCTGTGCGCATACCCCGAAATCGCGGCTTACAACGGCAGCGGCAGCACGGACGACGCCGCGAACTTCATTTGCAAAAAGCCTTAGCCACTACTCGACGCCGAATGCAAGCAGCACGTTCCCGGTGTTGCCGGAGATCACGCCGTAGCCCGATCCGATAAACAACATGCCGTTCGCGATGGTCGGTCCAATGGACGCGATCGATCCGCCCTTGGCGTCGACTTTGTTCACAGTGTCGAACGACCGGCTGGTATCGTACGACCAAATCTCCGAGCCATCCGCGGTCGCCAGAGCGTGCAGCTTCCCGTCGGTTCCGGCGATGAACACCACGCCCTCCATGGCAGTCGCGGCCGCGGCATTGCCCACGCGTTTGCCTGGATCCGCCAGCGGCTTGTGCCACAGCTTCTCGCCAGTGGTCAATTGCACCGCGGTGATGCCGCCGCCCGAAAGGCCGTAGTAAGCCGCCTTCTCGTCGAACGCGCCACCCCAAACGATGCCGCTCATCCGGAATACCGGAGTGTTGGGCGGATTATCGACGACATGGATGTTCCACACGATGGCGCCTTTTTTGTCCGGATCCAGAGCAAACAATTTGCCGTCCTTTGTTCCGGCCACGACGATGCTCTTGCCTCCCGGCAGCGAGTGCAGCACCGGCGAATTTCCGATGTCCAAGTCCGGCCCGTTCTCCTTTGGGCAGTTGTCCGTCGCCTGCGGACCAAAGCATCCGCCCAGGAACGCGTCGTTGGCTTGCGCCTGGTAATACCACAGCATCTTGCCGGTCTTCATATCGACTGCCATCACGGCGTCCGACGTCTTCGCGGCGGGCTCGGTCTCCGAATCGCCCGTGCCGAAATAGATCGCGTGGCGCTTCTCATCAACGGTCGGTGAATTCCAAACCGATGCTCCCGCGGGCGCGTACTGCTGCACGCCTCGCGAATTCTTCCGGGTGGGCTTAGGCGTCTCGGGAACCACGTAAGTCTTCCACATCTGCTCGCCGGTGCTGGCGTCCAACTTCACCACGCTTCCGCGCGAGGTGCAGCACGGATAATCGAGATTCGCCGCCGCGAATTCTTCCGACGACGACACCGGAACATACAGGTAGCCGTCATACAGCTTCGGCGACGCCGTGATGCGCGCCACGAAGTGATCGTCCACTTTCCTGGTCCAAAGTTGCTCGCCGGTTTGCGCGTCCACCGCATAAACATTGGCGTGCGCGTCTCCGAAGAACACCGCGTACTTGATTGCGCCGTGACCCTTTACCGGCCCGACGCTGGGACCTCCGCGCACATTCCCCTTCGCTTGATATGACCAATACACGCACCCGGTTTTCGCGTCCAGCGAATACACATACCCGATATCGCTGCCGACGAACACGCGGCCCGACGCCACCGCCGGCTGCCCGAACGCCGAGACGCCGGTGGGATAACCGAACGCCCACTTCAGCTTCAGACTCGGCACTTGATCGGCCGTCAACCCCGCGCCTTTGGCTGTTTGAAAACGCGTGTTGGCGACGTCGGCGCTCCAGCCGTTCCACGAAGGGCTCGCGCTCGGATCGCTGATCGGCGGATTCGCTTCGCAGTGGTTCGGCATGTTCTTCGCGTCGCCTTGCTCGGCGCTTCCGAAGGTCCGCCCGCTCATGAATACGGCCAGCATGCGCTTCTGCTCGTCGGCCAGTGCTTGGCCTTGCACCTTCATCGGCCCGGTGGTGAGCGCTTCATAGATTTTTTCCGGCGACAATTGCCGCAGCGTCGCGGGATCGGGAACGCGCCCGGCCATGGTTGGATTTCCGTGACAGCCCATGCACTTGGTCTGGAAGGTGGCAAACCCAGACTCGGTTCCCATCGACTGCACGGCCGGCGGGTTCTGCTGCTGCGCGTGCGCTGTGGGAAGGGCGAGCGACAGGCTCACGATCGCAAACACAACGAGGTGAAGATGTCTATTCATGTAATTTCCTTAGATCCCACAGCATATCGAACGTTGCATGCAGCTAGCAAGCGCGATCTATCATGAATACACATGCGATACCTGGTCCTCGTAGCCGCACTTTCGTATCATCTTGCAGCCGCGACCACACCATGTCAGAGTCTGGCCACGCTGGCCCTGCCGCATTCCACCGTCACCCTGGCCCAGGCCGTTCCCGCCGGCGAGCTTACGTTGCCGCCTGGTGCTGTTCCAACCTTTCCAGGCTTTCCAGCGCCGAGCTTCTCCAAACTGCCAGCACTTTGCCGAGTGGCCGCCACACTCAAGCCCACCAGCGATTCGGAGATCAAGATCGAAGTCTGGATGCCGGCGTCGGGTTGGAATGGGAAGCTTGAATCTGTCGGCAACGGCGCTTGGGCCGGGAGCATCAGTTATCGCGACCTCGCCACTGCGGTCACCGCCGGCTACGCCGCGGCCAGCACCGACACCGGCCACTCCGAAACCACCGCCGCGTTTGTCGTCGGACATCCGGAACGATTGATCGACTTCGCCTATCGCGCGGTTCACGAGATGACGCTCGCCGCCAAGGCCGTCGCCGCGGCGTACTACGGAACAAGCCCGGCGCGCGCTTACTTCAACGGCTGCTCCACCGGTGGCCGGCAGGCGCTGACCGAAGCGCAGCGATTCCCAGCCGATTACGACGGCATCGTCGCGGGCGCTGCCGCGAATTACCCCACGCACCTGCAAGGCGCGCAGGTCTGGACCACCGAGATCACGAACCAGAGCGATGGCTACATTCCGCCCGCCAAATATCCGCTGATTCACAACGCGGTGCTCGAAGCCTGCGACGCGCTGGACGGCGTGAAGGACCGCGTACTCGAAGATCCGCGCCGCTGCCACTTCGATCCGCAGGCGATCGCGTGCAAGGGCCCAGATGCGGCCACATGCCTGACGCCGGCGCAGGTTGAGGTCGCGCGAAAAATCTATGCCGGACCCGGCCAGTCGCTTTTTCCCGGGCTCGAACGCGGCAGCGAGCTCGGCTGGGCCACGCTCTCAGGACCCAAGCCCATGGCGCTGGCCGCCGAAACCTATCAATATTTGGTGTTCAAAGATCCCAATTGGGACTACCTCAAGTTCGATCCGGCGCGTGACATCGCGACGGCCGACAAAGTCGCGGGGCCTGTTATGAATGCCATCGATCCCGACCTCAAACCATTTTTCAAGCACGGCGGAAAGTTGCTGATGTATCATGGCTGGGCCGATCCCGGCATCGCTCCTGAAAACAGCGTGAATTATTTCACCAGTGTTGAAGACGCGGCCGGCGGAAAATCCAAAGCGGCCGAGTCAATTCGCTTGTTCATGGTCCCCGGCATGGGTCACTGCGCCGGCGGAGATGGCACCGACGACTTCGACAAAATCGGCACGCTCGCGCAGTGGGTGGAAACCGGCAAGGCCCCCGATCACATTCCGGCCGCGCATAAGACGAGAGGCGCGATCGATCGCACGCGTCCGCTGTGCCCCTATCCTGAGACCGCGCACTACAAAGGATCGGGAAGCACCGACGATGCCGCGAATTTCGTTTGCGCCGCGCCGTGAGGGAAAACTTTCAGGACCACTCGAGAATCACTTTGCCCGCGTTGCCGGAGCGCATCACTTCAAACGCTTTCTCGTATTCTTGATAGGGAAAGCGGTGCGTGATGACCGGCCGGATGTCCAAACCGCATTCCAGCATTACGCTCATCTTGTACCAGGTCTCGTACATCTCGCGCCCGTAAATGCCTTTGATCGTAAGCATGTTGAAGACGACGGTGGTCCAATCGATGGCGAATTCCTGCGTGGGAATTCCGAGCATCGCGATTTTCGCGCCGTGGCTCATGTTGGTAATCATTTCGCGCAATGCGGAGCCGTGGCCGGACATCTCCAGCCCCACGTCGAAGCCCTCCTGCATTCCAAGATCCTTTTGGACTTGCGCTAGCGGAATTTGAGCCGTATCCACGGCGCAGGTCACGCCCATCTTGCGCGCCAAAGCCAGCCGATACGGATTCTTGTCGGTGATAACCACGTGCCGAGCGGCGGCGTGCCGCACAACGGCGGCAGCCATGACTCCGATGGGCCCGGCGCCGGTGATCAGCACGTCCTCGCCCAGCACTGGAAACGAAAGCGCGGTATGCACGGCGTTGCCGAAGGGATCGAAAATGGCGGCGACATCCAGATCCACGCCTTCCTTATGCCGCCACAGGTTGGTCACCGGTATTGCGACGTAGTCGGCGAACGCGCCGGCGCGATTCACTCCCACGCCCAGGATATGCGCGCACAGGTGCCGCCGCCCCGCCAGGCAGTTGCGGCAGCGGCCGCAAACGACGTGTCCTTCGCCCGAGACCAGATCGCCCGGATGAAAATCGGTGACGTTCGATCCGACTTCGACAATCTCGCCGGCGAATTCGTGGCCGATGGCCATGGGCACCGGGATGGTTCGCTGCGCCCATTCGTCCCAATTGTAGATGTGCACGTCGGTGCCGCAAATGCCGGCTCGGCGTACGCGGATCAGTGCATCGTTGATGCCGATGGCCGGTTTCGAGATTTCTTCGAGCCACAAGCCGGGCTCGCGCTTGCTCTTGACGAGTGCTTTCATGAGGGTTTAGTGGGCGCCGTTGCCGCCGGCCTTCCAGGAATCCACCAGCTTTTGAACGGAGCCCGCAAGGTGAGTGACTTGCTCGGTTAACTCCTGGATGCGGCCGTAGAGCCGCGTGTCCGAATCGATCAAAGCATCGATCCGCATCTGCTGGCTTACCACCATCGGGATGCCAGCCCGCACCAGATTCGCCGTGGCCAGGAGCTTCTTTTCGCCTTCAGCGAGCCGCTGATCGAGCTCCTTCCACTGTTCCTGTTCGTAGGGTTCCATGGGTGCCTTAAGGTGACGCCTCGATTCTACCGCCATTCGCCGATTCCCAACCGCCATTCGCCGATCTTGCCTCGAACCTCCGAAGGCCCGCTGATACGCTCGAAGCATGGATACGGATCGCTGGGAAGAACGGCGGCAGCGCTGGGAACAGAAGCAGGAAGCACGGCGGGCCCGCTGGGACGATCGCATGACGCGGCGGCGGTATCACTCCGGGAGCCACGGAATTTTCTTCGGCGCCATCGTCGTCGCGGCCGGGTGCCTGCTGCTGCTCGATAATCTTGGGATCGTCCGATTTCATGACTTTTGGCAGTACTGGCCGGTATTGCTGGTCGCCTACGGCGTGTCGCGCGTCGTGGATAGCCGTTCGCTTTCCGGGTACGTTTGGGGAGGCATGATCGCGCTGATTGGCGCATTCCTCCTGCTGGACACACTGGATATCATCGTCTTCAACTTCAACGTGGTCTGGCCGTTACTGCTGATTGCCTTTGGCCTCAGCGCGGTGTTTCGAGGGGTGGAGCGCAAGAGTATCCCTATCGGGTCGCCGTCCTCCACATCGCCCGTGGTCGGCACGCACGCCTTTTTCAGCGATTCCAAGAGCGGCAGCGACACGCAGGATTTTCACGGCGGCGATGCCACCGCGGTATTCGGCGCGGCGCGGTTCGACCTGCGGAACGCTTCCATGACCGTGGACGAGGCGCGCATCGACGTCAACGTCGTCTTCGGCGAAGTGGAGGTTCGTGTTCCGGAAACCTGGAGCGTGGTCAACCGGGCATCGGTCGTTTTCGCGGGCGTCAACGATAAAACCATTCACCCCAAACCGGATCCCAACGTCAAAACTCCGCGGCTGGTGATCACTGGCGCGGTGGTCTTCGGCGGCATCACGTTGCGCAACTAACCGGACGATCACGCCATGCATCCGCTCATCGCAAGGCAAGGCAGGCTATCGCTGTACCTGGTGGCCTGGACTCCGTTGGCGCTGCTGCTGGCCTATCTGCTGGTGATGATGGGCGGCCTCGCGGGGCTGCAAGCCGTTACCCTGAGCGTCCCGCTAACGCTGTTCTATGCGCTGATCTGCCTGGCACCGTGGTACATGTGCCTGGTCCTGCCGCTTGGCTCCTTCCAAACTTTCAAGATCGCCGGCAAACACCTGGCCGCGGCGATTGTCGCTGGGCTGATGTGGATCGTGCTCGCCAAGGGGCTGGGCTTGTTGCTCGGCCGGTATCTTTTCCCCCGGCTGAACGAGCGCCTCAGCGCGCAGCTTCCCTTGCTGTTCGGCATCGGCGTGCTTTTGTATTTGTTATCCGTGGCGCTGCACTACGTGCTGCTGTCCATGGAATCGTCTAAGGAAGCTGAGACGCGCGAGCAAGAGGCGCTGACGCTGGCGCGCGAATCGGAACTGAAGGCGCTCAAGGCGCAAATCAATCCCCATTTCCTGTTCAACAGCCTGAACTCCATCAGCGCGCTGGCCACGGTGGACGGACTTCGCGCGCGAGAGATGTGCATCAAGCTGTCCGATTTCTTGCGCAGCACCTTGAAGCTCGGCGAGAAGCAGAGCATCTCGCTGGCCGAGGAGCTGGCGCTCGCCAAAGCCTATCTGGAGGTGGAGCAGGTGCGGTTTGGGGCGCGCATGCGCGTCGAGATCTCGGCCGATCACGATTGCGATCACTGTGTGGTGCCGTCGCTGCTACTGCAGCCGCTGGTGGAGAACGCAGTGAAGCATGGGATTGCCGGATTGGTGGAAGGCGGAACAATTCGCCTAGAGGCGCGCTGCCGCAATGGGGTCCTCCAGGTAAAGATTCACAATGAATTCGATCCGGAATCGCCGGTCGCCAGCAGGCACGGCCTCGGCCTGCGGAATGTCCGCGACCGGCTGCGCGCGTTGTACGAGAATCGCGCGCGCGTGGACACTACCGCGGCCAGCGATCATTTTGTCGTGGAAGTGGAGTTACCCTGTGGTGAACACATATAGTAACGATGGGATCATGGCCGAGCTCTTAACACCGGGTTCCAAAATCGCCCATTACCGCGTAGTCTCGCGCCTCGGCGAAGGCGGCATGGGAGCGGTCTATTTGGCCGATGATACGCGCTTAGGACGTCGCGTCGCTCTGAAGGTCTTGCCCGCGAGTTTGGCTGCCGACCCTGAGCGCATGCATCGCTTCGTGCAAGAGGCCAGGCTGGCGTCGGCGCTCACTCATCCGAACGTGGCCTATATTTACGAAATCGGCGAGGACCAAATTGGCGAACGGCACATTGCCGAACATCCGGGACTCCGATTTATAGCCATGGAATACGTGGAGGGCGAGCCACTCAGCGCTCGCCTGAGCCGGGGTCCGCTGCCGCTTTCCGAGCTGCTCTCCATTGGAGCTCAAGTGGCGGACGCGCTGGACGACGCACATTCCAAGGGCATCGTACACCGGGACATCAAGCCGTCCAATTTGATGATCACGCCGCGCGGCTACGTGAAAGTGCTGGATTTCGGACTCGCCAAGCTAGAAACACCAACCCGCGATGAGACGCAGTTGATGACTAGCGCCGGCGTGGTGATGGGAACGGTTGCGTACATGAGCCCCGAGCAGACGCTTGGGCGGGACTTGGATCATCGCACGGATCTGTTCAGCCTGGGCGTGGTGTTGTACGAAATGGCGGCCGTGCGGCTTCCATTCTCCGGCGCCACCGCGTCTGAAACGATGGCGCGAATTCTCAACTCGCAGCCCGAGGCGCTGGCGCGCTACAACTACGACATTCCCGAGGGACTCGATCGCTTGGTGCGGAAGTGTCTGGAGAAGGATCGCGAGCGGCGCTATCAAACCGCGCGCGAGCTGGTGGTGGATCTCAAGAATCTGGAACGGGATTCCGGCGGTGCAGCATTGATGGCCGGCCCGGAGCGTAAGACACTGCGCGCCGTGATTGTCGACGATGAAGAACTGGCCCGCGCGCTATTGCGCGAGTATGTCGCGTCCAGCACCGGCGTCGAGGTCCTGGCCGAATGCGCCAACGGATTCGAAGCCGTGAAGGCGATCTCGGAGAAGAAGCCGGACCTGGTGTTCCTGGATGTTCAGATGCCGAAGTTGGACGGGTTCGAGGTGTTGGAATTGATCGGACAAGAGGTCGCGGTGATCTTCGTCACCGCGTTCGATCAGTATGCGATGCGGGCCTTCGACGAGCACGCGGTGGATTATCTGCTCAAGCCGTTCGGCCTGGAACGATTCCAGAAGGCGCTCGAACGTGCGCGCCGGCGCCTGGGTGAGAACCCATCATCTATCCCAAAGGCGCTGCCCGCAACCGAACTGGCTCGCGCAGCACGGCCTCCCCAGGAATACTTGCAGCGCATTGTCGTGAAGGACGGCGCGCGGGTCCACATAATTCCTATCGAACGCCTGGACTACGCGGAGGCGCAGGACGATTATGTGTCGCTGCACAGCCAGGGCAAAGCATATCTGAAGGAGCAAACGATTTCGAGTCTGGAAGCCGCGCTCGATCCTGAGCGGTTCGTGCGAATTCACCGCTCCACCATCGTTAACTTGGAGCGCGTCGCAAAGATCGAGCCTTACGCGAAGGACAGCCGCGTCGCCGTGTTGTCGGATGGCGCGCAGCTTCCGGTGAGCCGGGCCGGATATGAACGGCTGCGAGCGCTTCTGGATAAGTAGGCTAATAGTAGGCCAGCGATTCAACGCCCGAACCGCCCGTGAAGCTGGATACGACGCGGTTTTGTGACAGATCCACCACCGAGACGGTGCCGTCGCCATGGTTGGCCACCAGCACGGTCTTGCCGTCAGGAGCGAAGGCGAATCCCATGGGATCCTTGCCGACGCTGATCACATGCTGTTTGCCATGCGGGTCCGCGGTGTCGATCACGTTGACCGATGCTTCAGTCAGGTTGCACACCAGGAGCTTGGAACCGTCGGGAGAAAAGCGCGGTTTATAGGAGGCCTTGGTGTTGTCTTGGAGCGGCAGCGAGACCTCCGCCATATCGGTCGCTGTATTGATGATCAGTAATTTCGGCTCGGTCAGGTCATTCGCCACCACATGCTTTCCGTCGGGCGAAGCGGTGATGCCCTGGATTCCGTTGGGCGCGGGGATGCGCGCGATAATGCTGCGCTTCTTCAAATCGATGACGGCTACGAACAGCCGGTCGTTCTTGGCGGCAACGTAAGCTTTACTCGCGTCAGGCAGTACGGCGATCCAATGACCGGTGCCCTCGGTGTCGATGGCGGCTTCAATGCTGCGAGTTTTTGGGTCGATCACCAGCAGTTTGCGGCTCAGATCGCAAGTGACGTAGATCTTGCCAGCGGCGTCGATCTGGATGCCGTGCGGCGCCTGATAAGGCGAAACGTCGATGGTCCCGGCGAGTTGCCGCGTGGTGAGGTCGATGATCGCGATAGTATGACCCGGGTGTGGATTTTTGCCGTAGACGCCGTCGCCGTATATGGGAATGTAGGCGAACTTATGATCGGGCGAGATGGCAACATCGTGCGGCGCGACGCCCACGTCCAGGTTGGATATTTCCTGATAGGTCGACGGATCGAAGAAGCGGACGTGCCTGCCGATTTTGTCGATCACGATCAATCCGTGCGAGCCGGTGGGATTGTTTGGATCGACGCTGCCGGCGGCGAAGACCAGTGTTACGGCAGCGATTCCGGTGAGCGCGAGAAATGCGGCTTTGTTCGTGGCCATGATCGGCAATTATATACCCGCCGCACCGCTGGGCCGAGAACTCTGTTCCACCACATCAGCAAGCCCGTCACAAACAAAAACGCGGGTGCGAGTCCGATGACGACCCACAAGGCCTTGCTCGGCCATCCGCCGAAGTTGCCGAAGTGCAGGTAACTGATCCAGCGGATGATGGTGTCGCCGGTGGTAAGCTTCGGGCGAAAGGAACGCGTGCTGGGAGTGACGGGCCCGTCTATGCCATACACATCGAGCGGCGCAATCTTATTCACAATAACTTGCACCGGCCTCGGAACGCCGGCGTAGAAGCCGACGAATCCGAACATCAATACTATTGGAAGCATCCAGAAGCCGACTACACTGTGGAGCTCCCAATTGAAGAGCTTCCAATTCGATGTGGTTTGAATCGTCAGGCTGCGCCGCCAACGTGCGGTACCCGGCCACCAGAGCACGGCTCCACTGAAGGCAAGCGTCAGGACGATTACGGCACATGCGCCGTTGATCAGGCGTCCCCTTTCGCCCGCTAGCAGATTCACATGCAGATCGATCAGCCAGGCGATGAGTTGGATGGAGTAGGGACGCGACTCACCTAGGTCAAGGCCGGTGTAAGGATCAAAGAGGCGCTCTTTCTTATGGCCCTTGCGATCCATCCAGATCTCGGTGGCCTGGTTGGGCTGTTTGGCATCCCAAATCCAGCTCAACTTGTACTGCGGATAGGCGCGCCGGGCGGCATCGCGAAGCTGATCGTGAGTCAGGCGCGGGCCGGACATCGCGACCGTTCTGGGCCCAGGCCAAAGCGCGTTATAGAGCTCGTTGCGGAAGACAATCGCGCTTCCGCTCAGGCTGATGACAAAGACGTACACACCAAGCGAAACGCCCGTCCACAGATGAATTTGGAAAAGCGCTTTGCGAAGCCAGAGGCTTTTCGGCCGCCGCAGCCATCGCTGTGCTAACCGCACGGCATTTGCCTCCGGCGGTAAGACCTTAGCTGGCTACCTTTGCCACGATCTGCGATGGGTCTGCTCCTACGCGGCCAGAACCGTAAGCTGCCGCGGCAGGGAGGTGGAAATCGAACTTGATGGTGGGCAGATTCGGAATGGGCGAAGACGGATCCTTGCTATTGACGCCGGTGACCAGAGACGCCGTTACGCCGAACACGGTATCCGAATCGATGTGCTCGTCGCCCTGTAAATACAAAGCGGTGACCACCTCGCGATAACCCGGCGCGCCGATGATGAAGTGAATATGTGCGGGTCGATAGCCGTGGCGTTGTTGCGCGCGGATCATATCGCCGACGGGGCCATCCATCGGGATCATGTAGCCGAGCGGCGCGATGGTGCGGAGGTAGAAGCGGCCTTCGGCGTCGGTGCGGAAGGTGCCGCGCAGGTCCATCTCGGAGGGGTCGTGCTTTTGCAGATCGTAGTTGCCGGTTTCATCCGGCTGCCAGACTTGCACGGTAGCATTGGGGACGCCGTGTCCGGCGGAGTTGAACACCCGCCCATAGAGGCAAACTTCCAGACCGTTGGTGGGCTTGGTCACGATGGTATCGCCCAGCTTCAGAACCGGCGAGTCTTGCCGATAGAACGGTCCGACGAGGCTCGATTTAGTGCCGGCTTCGGTGGCGCGGCGATCGTGCAGCGCGTTCACCAGGCTGCTGAGACCGAGAGTGTCGGAGAGCAGGATGAACTCCTGCCGGTACGCCGTGCATTTTTGGCCGACGGCGGTGAGGAACTTGATTCCTTCCAGCCACTCGTCCGGCGTGAGGTCCACTTCGCGCGCGAAGTTGTGCAGGTGCCGGGTGAGCGCGGCCATGATCTCCTTGAGACGCGGATCGGGCGTGGATGCCATCTGATCCAGAGCAGCTTCTGTAATGGTGTGTTCGTCAATTGCACGCATGTTTATCTCCGTGGTCACCGTCACGTCGCGGTGAAAAAACGAGTATACAGCATGGACGGAAAGGCCGTCATCGTTGGCGGCCGCTCACGAAATAGCTTTTGCTACAATGATCTTTCTCGTTTTCGATGACCTCTACTCCGACTCAAGATTTAGCCGAACTTCAGGAGATTCTCAAAAAGAAGTCTGTGCGGTTCGGTACTTTCACGCTGGTTTCGGGCCAGACCAGCGATGTTTATGTAGACTGCAAACCGACTACTTGCGACCCCAGGGCGATGCCGCTAATCGGGCGTCTCTTCTTGCGCAAGATGGAAGAAAACATTTGGTTCCCGGATGCCGTGGGCGGGTTAACGATGGGAGCAGACCCAATCGCCTTTGCCATTGCGAAACGCCAAGTCCGTTGTGACGGAGATCCCAGTGAGCCCGGTCGCGCGGTCATGGGTTGTATGCGGCCACATTCCTAATTATTTCATCCCTGAAGCTACGCATGCGCTTCGCGTCATTTAGCGCTTGGGGGAACGATCGCCGAGTGATTTTGTCAAGTTCCTGGATGAAGTCAACTCGTACGCCGCCACGTTCGTCGTGTTCTCCGAATAAGTCGCAGACCGCCGCGACCGCCTCTGCGAGAAAAAGTGTGGTAGCGCTTCCAGTTTCGGCGCTCATTGCATCTAAATCGTCTGCGAACGCTCGGAGTTCCTTGTCGCTTAGGAAGAATGTGAAACCACCAGTGGCGAAGATGTCGAGGCGGGCGTCTGGCATCCGCCTCTCATGAAAGCAGAGCTTATGCTTCTATTGCAAGTGGGGCAGCATGGCGTGCCTGATTCCGCAACTCGTCTAAGGTGAAAACGTGATGAAGTCTGTACCCGAATTGCCGTTGTAGGTATTCCGCGGCTCCTTGTTCGCGATCTACCAAGCAGACGACGCCCACAACTCGCATGCCGGCTTCTTGGGCCTTTTCGATTGCTTGGCCAGTGGATCCGCCCTTTGTACAAACGTCGTCAATGATCACGACTTGACAGCCTCTTGGATCTTCAACGCCTTCAATGAACTTATGCCGTCCATGATCCTTCGGGGTCTTGCGGACAATAAAAGAGTTGATCGCAGGAGGCATGTCCAAGCTCTCTCGTGCAATTGCAAAAGCGATAGGATCGGCTCCGACAGTCAGACCACCAACCGCCCGTGGTTCCCAGTTGAGTTCCCGTATTTTCCTAAGGAATACGCGGCCGATCAAGGGCATCGCATGGGCGAAACAAGTTGTCAGCTTACCGTCCACATACTCGGAGCTTTTCGCTCCCGAGGCGAGCGTAAAGTCACCGCCGGCTAGAAATGACTTCGTGACCAAGATGTCTTTGAGTCGGGAACGTTCGTCATCGAGGGGCATCTGAGGACTCCATTCTAGACACAGTTTTCTGCCATCTGCAAGCTAGGGGGAAACTACAGCACCACTATGACTAGGGCCTCGATGAAGGGTGACCCTACTAATTAGGGTTAGAGTAACATAAAACATATCAGAGTGCAAATGTTTTAAACTAGCAAACCGCGTCGTGTAGTGAAGAAACCGCCTGGAGCGGTCCGACTCTCCAGATGGTAAAAATCGGTTAGGATTGCCCTGAATCCCATCCAATCTTCAAATGGACCCACTACCGGCTGCAGCCTTCGTTTGACACCTGATTTCGCGCCACTTATACTGAGGGTTAGCAATTTTCTACGTTTCGGGTGCTTGCCCGGGCCGAGGAACTCAGATGCCAAAACGCACCTTTCAGCCAAACAACCGCAAACGGGCAAAGACACATGGATTTCGCGTACGAATGTCCACCAAGGATGGCCGCGCCGTGCTTGCCCGGCGCCGAGCCAAGGGCCGCCACAAGCTCACCGTTAGCGACGAGAGAGCCCTTCGGTACGCCGACTAACTTCGGTTTTCCGAAGAGCGTCCGGATTCTGCGAACATCTGACTTCCGCAAGGCGTATAACGAGGGGAAGCGATTTACCGGACGATGCTTTGCGGCGTTTTGTCTGCGCGTGCCACGCGAATCGGACGACGGGCCGCGCTTGGGATTCACGGTACCGCGGGCGTTCGGAAGGGCCGTGCTGCGGAATCGAGCGAAGCGCAGGATTCGGGAAGCGCTGCGGGTGCGGTTGCCCGAGGTCGCGCCGGAATGGGATATTGTGATCAACCCGCGGCGTCCCGCGATCGCGGCGCCGGTGGAGGAGCTTCGACGAGAAGTGGATCGGCTGGTGGCGCAATGCAGAAAGCAGTAATCGCTAGCTTGCGTCTCTACAAGCGCTTCGTTTCGCCACTCTTGCCGTCGGCCTGCCGTTTTTCTCCCACCTGTTCGGAATACATGATCGAAGCAGTCGGAAAGTACGGTGTGTTGCGTGGAATTTGGCTGGGTCTCCGGCGGTTGCTACGCTGCCATCCGCTGCACGCCGGTGGATTCGATCCGGTGCGCTAGGGACTCATGGCCGACAATCAACTCCAGCCGAACAAATCCGGGAAGAAAGAACTCACCATGGAGCAACGGCTCCTGCTGGCCTTCGTTCTGATGGGCCTGGTGCTCTTCTTAACACCGTACTTCTACAAACCGCCGCCCACGCCGCCGAAGACCACGACACCGCCGGCCGGGCAAGCCGCGCAATCCGCGCAGTCCACTCAATCCGCGACGAAAACCGCGGCAGTACCCGAGGCTGGTAAGCCAGCGCCGCAGTCGGCTCAGGCCATGCCGGGCCAGATTGTAGGCACTTCCGAACAGCAGTTCGAAGTGGATACCGACATTTATCACATCACGCTTTCCAATCGAGGCGCGACGGTGCGCAGTTGGGTTTTGAAGAAGTATCACGACCACGCAGGCAAACCGCTCGAATTGTTAAATCCGGCGGGTTACTCCACCGTGGCCCCTCCATTCGCGCTCTCGTTGAAAGACGACAAGGTCGCGAATGTCTTGAACTATGGCCTATACGTGGCAAAGCCGTTGGCCAATGGTTTGGGGATCGAGTACGAATTCTCGGACGGCAAAAACTACGCCAAGAAGACGTTTCAATTCTCCCAGCGCGGATATCTTTCCCAGATCTCGACCGACGTAACGGTAAATGGCGTCCCCACCGATAATCTGATCGAATGGCGCGGCGGCTTTGGAGACGCGACAGTTTTGAATCGCGTGGCTGAGCAGCACGCGGCCTACTTCGATCCGCATGAAAGCGGCATGGCCGGCCTCACGCAGGGCAAGCTCTACAACAAAGACGCCAAATCGGTGAAAGACGGCCCGGTGACTGTCACGGGCGATTATTCCTTCGCCGGATTGGACGACCGGTTTTTCGCCGCCGTGTTTCTGCCCAAGGACAATACGCAGATCAAGGTGGAAACCATCAAGGACGACGTGCCTCCGGGGCCGGCCGGCAAGGACGAAATGCGCGTGGGCGTGGAGGTGGGCGGGGATTCGTTGAATCACTTCGCGCTGTTCGTTGGGCCGAAAGACATCGACCTGCTGCGGCGGGTGGATCCCAAGCTGCAGCAACTGATCGACTGGGGCTGGTTCGGCGTAATCGCGAAGCCGTTGTTCCTGGCCATGCATTGGCTGAACGACAACTTCGTTCACAACTATGGCTGGTCCATCGTCTTGATCACCATCGCGATCAACGTGGTGCTGCTGCCGTTGCGGGTGAAGAGCATGAAGAGCCAGCGAAAGATGCAGGCGCTGCAGCCGAAGCTGGCCGCCATCAACGCCAAATACAAGGGTCTCAGCATGCGCGACCCGAAAAAGGCGGAGCAGAACCAGGAGGTGATGGACTTCTACAAGAAAGAAGGCGTGAATCCGATGGGCGGCTGCCTTCCCATGGTGGTGCAGCTTCCGCTGATCTACGCGTTATACAAAGTTTTCAACGTCACCATCGAGATGCGCGGTGCGCACTGGCTATGGATTACCGACTTGTCGCAGCCGGAACAACTGCCCATCCACATTCTGCCGCTGATCATGATCGTCTCGCAGTTCGTCATGCAACAGATGACGCCCAACCCGGGCATGGATCCTTCGCAGGCTAAAATGATGAAGTTCATGCCACTGATGTTCGGGTTCTTGTTCTATAATTTTTCGAGCGGCCTGGTGTTATACTGGCTAACCAGCAATTTAGTGCAAATCGGCCAGCAATGGATGGTGAATCGGATGATGCCCGCACCACCGCCACCTCCGGCTCCAGTAAAGAAGAAGGGCAAGTAACACGTGGGTGAGAACCAGGTGGGCCAGAAGAACTATACGGTTGAATCCAGCGGTCACCGCATCAGCGCATTTCTCGATATGGCAATCGGGGACATGGGACTGGACTTGGGATTTGAAATTCTGGAAGGCCAGCACCTTCATCCCGATCTCGAAGATCCCGATTTGTTGGTGAAATTCTCGGGCGAGGACGTCGATTCACTGCTCGCCAATAAAGCGGAGTTGCTGCTGGCGCTGGAGTTCCTCACGATGGAAGTGCTGCGGATGCCCGCCGAGCATCATTCGCTGCTGTGCTTCGATTCGAACGACTATCGCACTCTGCGGATCGAGGAGCTGCGGCTAAGCGCGATGACGGCGGCGGAGAACGTCAAGCGGACGCGCCGGCCGTTTCACTTTAACCCCATGAGCAGCCGGGAGCGGCGCATTATTCACCTGAGCCTGAGGAACGAAACCGAAATTCGCAGCGAGAGCACGGGCACCGGGCCGTTCCGCCAAGTGGTGGTCCTTCCGGTGGACATGCCCCTGCCGGAGCCCATTCGTCCGCCCCGGCCTGGTCCGCCCCCGCGCGGCGGTCCGCGCGACCGCGATCCCCGCGATCGCAACAGACGCTCCGGACCTCCCCGACGCGGTGGCCCGCGGCCGTAGCCAAGTAACCACGCTGCGAATTCAGGACGTCACTATTGGAACCATCGTTGCGATTTCGACCCCGCCTGGGCGATCGGGCGTCGGTGTGGTGCGTCTTTCCGGTCCCGAGAGCGTAGCAATAGCCGAGCGCATTCTGCGATTCCGCGACGGGCATGCCTGGAGACCCTGGACGGTCGCGCTGGCAGAACTGATGGATGACGGGGGCGCGTGCGCCGATCAGGTGATGGTCGCGTATTTCGCCGCGCCACGCTCCTACACCGCCGAAGACCTGGTAGAAATCTCGTGTCACGGAGCGCCGGTGGTATTGCGATTCTGCGTCGAGCGAGCTTGCGCCGCCGGGGCGCGGCTGGCCGAGCCGGGCGAATTCACGCTGCGGGCGTATCTGAACGGAAGAATCGATCTCCCCCAGGCCGAGGCGGTTCGCGATTTGATCCAAGCCACCACGCTCTATCAGGCGCGCGTAGCCGCGCAGCAAGTGGAGGGTTCGGTTTCCAAACGCATCCGCCCCGTCAAGGAACAGTTGGTGGAACTGATCGCACTGCTGGAGGCCGGCATCGATTTTGCCGAAGACGACATCAGCGTTGCGCCACTCGAAGAGATCCTAGGACGCTTGGACCCGATCGAGCAAGCCCTTACCGCGCTTGCCTCGACGTTCGACTACGGCAAGCTGGTGCATTCCGGAATCACGCTCGCCATCGTGGGGCGGCCGAATGTAGGCAAGAGTAGCCTGTTCAACCGGCTGCTGGAACAGGATCGCGCCATTGTTACCGACATCCCCGGCACCACGCGCGATTTGGTTTCCGAAGTAGCCGCCATCCACGGCATCCCAGTGAAATTTGTGGATACAGCCGGGATTCGCCCCGGGCAGGACGTGGTCGAAACCTTGGGAATCCAGCGCAGTTATCAGGCCATGGCGGACGCCGACGTGACGCTGGTGGTGGTGGATCTCGCGGCGCCTGTCGAAGCCGGCGACCTCGCGCTGATCGAACGCGCGCGGGGACAAGGGCGTTGGATTCTGGTTGGAAATAAGGCGGACTTGCCCCGCACGGCCGAACTGGCGGAGGATTTCATTGCTGTCTCCGCGCTTACGGGCGAGGGGCTCGAGGATCTCCGCGAGGCAATCACTCCCATGGCCTCCCATGAGCAGGACTCCGGGTTCATCACCAGCATCCGGCATGCGCAGTTGCTGCGCGAAAGCATCGAAGCGCTGCGGCAGGCGCGCAAAGCAGCCGAATTCGGCATCCCGCACGAAATGCTGTTGCTGGATCTTTACGCCGCGCTGCGGCCTCTGGACGCCATTACTGGGGCTACCACGGCCGATGATATCCTGAACCGGATCTTTTCCACGTTTTGCATTGGCAAGTAGGGACCTATCATCCCCGCCGTCTCTAGAGAGCGCGGCAGGCCAGGGTCTTTCGCAGGGGGCTAATGACGGAACAGGGCAGCGATGTCACGGCTGCCATGCACAACGTGCAGGATAAGAACCACATCATTCTCCCCGATTCGATGGATGATGAGATGGTCGTCAGCCGGGAAACTTCGCAGGCCAGGAAGTAGATCCTCGTCACGCTGCCCCCCCAGGTAGGGATACCGCGCCAGAAGCCAAAACCGCTCGGTGATGCTCTCCACCGCTCGGGTGGCAATATCGACGCTGCCACTCTCGCGCGCGATGCGAATCCAGATGCCATCGAGCTCGGCTTCCGCCTCTGGCGAAAGACGGAACTAGCTCATTAGTGAGGGTTCTGCTCGGCAGCCAACCTTGCCAAGCCACGCTGCCTAATATCGTCGGCAAGCTGCTTGACTTCCTCGGGTGCCGTTATCCTGCGGCCTTCACCACGCGCAAGCGATGCCTCTGCCCGATCGACGGAGGCCAGCATTTCCAATCGCCGCCGCTCGCGCTCCTCCCACAAAGAAAGCGCTTCCTTCACCGCGTCTTCCTCGCGCCCCAGGCGTCCGCTCTCGATAGCTTGGCGGACGAACGCCTTTTGATCGGCGGTCAGTTGGACTTCCATACGCCTTCAGCGTAGGAGCCGGCACGGCAGGTGTCAAGCGCGGGCTACTCTGCCCGAGATCTCGAATCCGGGCCAGCAAACGATTACAATGAGACCAGGTTTGGTTAAAGGCTTGGTTCGTTCTCTCGTACTCACCGCACTCCTCTCCGCCGCGTTGCTGCCGGCGCAGCCGCAACCGCAACCCAAGGCGCAGCCGCCAGCGCAAGAGGGCCAGTTGGACGGCAGTGAAGCACTGTTCACGGTGCTCGCCGCGATTAATGCAGCGGGATACGACGCCAACCTGGATTCGAACGCCAATTCGCCGGTTCGGCGGCGGGTTCGCGACGCGCTCGCGGGCAAGCATCTCGACTCGGTGGACGCACTGAAGAAGTTTATCGCGCAGCATCACCAGGAAAATCCCGAGGCCGAATTGAGCCAATACATCTCGTTCGCGCTTTCGATTGAGGGTCCGCCCGATTTCCACTATTGGCTCGCGCCGCAGGAGATTCCGCCGGATGTGCGGAAGCTGGATGGTCTGAATGAATTGATTGCCAACTTCTATAGCGAAGCGGGCATCCAAGATCTTTGGAAGCAGGTACAGCCGGACGTGGATCAGTTGATCCAGGCGTACCACGGCGGAGTGACGCGGGCTGTACTGGAGACCAATGCCTACTTGCGCAATGTGACCAGCGGGGCTCGGGGCCGGCGGTTTCAGATCTATGTTGACGTGCTGGGAGCGCCGAACCAGATCCAGACTCGCAGCTATAAGTACAGTTATTTTGTCGTAGTAACCCCCTCGCCAGAGCCGCAGACCGATCAAGTGCGGCATGCCTATCTTCACTATCTGCTGGATCCGCTTTCGTTGCTGTATTTCGAGCAATGGGGCCGGGTGAAAGGCGTTGCCGATTTCGCGCAGGCAGCGCCGGCCTTGGACGAAGCTTACAAAAATGATTTCATACTGTTGGCGACCGAGTGCGTGATCAAAGCGGTGGAGAGCAGGCTCGCTCGGGGGGCGCAGAACCGGCAGGCGCTGGTCAATCAAGCAGTCAGCCAAGGCTTCGTTTTAACGGCCGCTCTGGCGGACGGTTTGGCGGTGTATGAGAAACAGCCGGAATCGCTGCGGCTTTATTTCCCGGATCTGCTCGGACAAATCGACTTGGAGCACGAGGATAGGCGCTTGCAGAAAGTCGAGTTTGCGAGAGAAGCCACCGTCCACACAGCCAAGCCAGCTCCTGCTCCGCCAGCACCAGTGGTGAGCGGGCCCGCGAAAGTGCTGGCCGATGCCGAGGATTTTTACGGACAGCGCGATCTGCCTCGAGCCCGCGAAACTTACCGGAAGGTGCTCGAGCTGGCCGCCGCGAATCCGGTACACGCAAGGGCGTATTATGGTTTGGCGCGGATTGCAGCGCTGGATCACGATCCGGAACTGGCCGAGAAGCTGTTTCAAAAAACGTTGGAGACGTCTCCGGACGATAACACCAAGGCGTGGGCCTATTTGTATCTGGGCCGGTTGTCGGATGCGGCCGGCGAGCGCGAGCAAGCCGAGAAGCAGTATCGCGCGGCGCTGGCGGTCCATGGAGCGCCCGAGCAGGTGAAGGTCGCCGCTGAGAAAGGACTCGCGCAGCCGTTTCAACGGTAGGAGTGCGGTGGTCCAGGCGGCGGGACATGAAGATTCAGAACCAGAAAAATTCAGAACTAGGGAGCAATCATGAAGCGATCAATCCGAAATATCGCGGCGCTGACCTGGGCCGCCCTGGCGCTCGGCTATTCGCCGCTGTGGGCGCAGAA
>PMUP01000021.1:277-6443 GCA_003166865.1 Bryobacterales bacterium | reverse complement strand
TGCGGCGAGGTTTGTCGGGACGCACGGCGCGTCCGTATGACACTTGGTGAGGATCCCCAGGTTGTGCACGTACTGGTTGTCGTGCTCCACGCCGTCCTCCAGGAAGAAGCAGTGACCAATGTTGTTGTAGGTCACGTTGTTTTCAATGTCCAAGTAATTTGTGCCATGCACGGTCACGCAGCGGCTGTAGGTGTCGTGAATCGCCGAGTTCTTGATGTACTGCCCCTGCGCATCGCCGATCAGATGCCAGTGGATCGGATACCGCGCCAGATGCATGTTCTGACCCATGCGATTGAGCTCGACGCCATCGACAAACATCTTGCTCCCGTTCATCGCCATGATGTGGCCGCCAAAGAGCGTCTGGTCTGCGTCAGGCGAAGCCTGGATGACGATATTGCGCGACAGCATGCCGACTTCGCCGCGTTCATCCACGTCGAAGGTGATCTTGCCGAAGTGCATGGAGTCCAGTTTCTTGTCGAGCGTGATCGTATTGCCACGGATGGCAGCAATGGTTCGCCGCTCTGCCTGATGGGGATCGAAATCCGTTGACGCGAGGACAATCACGTCGCCGACCCGCCAGCCAGCGGCGTTCAGGACTTCAATCGAGTTGCTACCTGCTTCGGCGGTCCTGGACAGCTTCGTCCAGGAGTTCGTCCGGTTCCCGTGCAGGTTCAGGGTTCCGCCCATCATCATGATCCCGCGGTCACTGCGGTCATTCGTTCCACCGGTTCCACTCATATCTTCGTCTTTGACGTTGTCGGTGAGGGTAATTGTGGCCTTGCGCGTATGGGGCCTGGCTTCGGTGCCGATTTCCAGTTCCCCGTGCACCATGACCCATTCGGTGGACAGTTCCAGATCTTTATTGTCCGCAAAGCTCAGTTTGCCGTTGATCGTCAAACTGCGCAGCGGTGGCGGAGAGACGTCGAGGACGACGTTCATATCCTTTTCAATGGTGACCACAGCATCTTTGGTCGGCACCTTCTTGTCAGGCCAGGTGGCTGGATCAGACCAGCGCTTCGCGCCAGCCGTCGAAGAAGTCTTTTGCTGAGCCTGAACCACGGCATATCCGCCGAGGACTAAAAAGGCTGGAACCAAGAACGAAAGGAACAAGCGAGAACGTTTTCGCATGGTTAAATCTCCGTGATCGATGATGTTACGCTACTTTCCCCCGCGAGGATCGAAGGACGTGTAGCAAGGGATAATTATACACCTATCGCCGGTCGGACAATATCCTCTGGTTTCAGCGTATTCGCGAGCGGATGGGTTTTGCGGAGCGTAGGGCTGAAGGGATCTGGGCACGGCGGTTCGGACGCCGGAGTATACAACGCTCCGGGTGCTTATTCCTTCCAGTCACGATCTTGGCGTGTCTGGCTCCGTAGAACGCGGCGACTGAGAGCGGCAATGCGGGGAGAGAGATTGTCCGGGGATTTGTTGATTACCGACGTGGTGATGCCGGAAATGAGCGGACCCGATCTGACCTCCCAAATCTCGCCGCTGCAGCCCAGTACGATTGTGCTCTACATGTCAGGCCACACCGCTGAACTATTTGATAATCCGCGCTTCCATAGAATGTTCTTGTATCGTTTCTAATGCAATAACAACGTCAAGCGATTTAGTAGTAAAAACCCCTTGACTTCGCTGTTCGATTCGTTGAATATTGGCACCTAGCGGCGAACGCCTATGCCACAGAGCATGATCGTCAAGCGCGTGTTACTTGCTTTAGCGCTATTCATCTTCCGACCAGGTCGAGACATCGAGGGGATAAATGCGGCGTAAGAGGATATTCTTTATGACGGAAACGAGCCGAAGTCGGGAGTCGAGACCGTGACGCACCGTGAATCTATGGCTCAGCCCATCGGCCCAGGGGCAGCTAGCCGATATCTATCGACGGCAAACATCGCTGCTCGCCTGAACATCACGACACGGAGCGTCCGCCTCTGGGCGGAGTGCGGCGAGATTCCGGCGGCCGAGCTCGGACGGCAGTGGCGGTTCGAGCAACGAGCGTTTGAAGAATGGCTGACGGCACGGACCGGCGCTGCTTCGGTCCGTCTTCAGGCGTAATCAGTCGGCAACCCGCAGAGATCATTCATGATCTCAGGCGTGTTTGTGCCGGCTGTGCGTTTGAATCCCAGCCACCGATGGAATGCGCACCCTGTGAATGCTTAAAACAATGCTCGGGGTTTGTCGGAAATAGCGGAAATAACGGAGTACGAACTGCAGGCCATGCATATACAATTCACCTTTAGAGGAGCTCCCTATGCGACACCACGCATATCCGTATCTCGTTTCGGCCTTCTTAGCCTGCCAAGCCTTATTCGCTCAGCACGTTCATCCCATGTCTTCCCCGGGAACCGGGCCAGGTGGCCTGCCAGTCACGGTTGATGGCTCTAAAAACCCGCAAAATATCCCTGACGCCCTCGCCTACTCGCACTTTTTTACGGCCTTCGCCGCCCACCCCAACCCCACACCTCAGGAACAGGGACGCCAGAATGCGCAATTTACGTCACTGCAACTGGCGGCTGCCGACTCGGCGGCGCTTGTCGGGCTTCTGGCGAACTTTCGGGTGCAGCTCGACCAGCTCGAGAGCGCCTTCACCGCAGCAGCTACTACGCCGAATGCGCTAGCCAGCCTGCAGGCGCAGAAAGGCGCATTGGTGGCATCGACACTCGCAAATCTGCAGCAGTCATTAACGCCAGCCGGGGTGAGCCGGGTTGACCAGTACGTCCAGACTCGGGTGAAGACTCACATCGTGATCTATGGCGGCACGATGTAAACGGAGACCGGAGACGAAGGGAAATGCATATGAAACGCTTACGACCTCTGGAGTTCATGATCGCCGCGTTGCTCGCGAGCGCCGCCCACCTGGCTGCCTGCACACCGGTGTTCAGTTTTAGCGTCTACAACGACGCATCCATTATCGACGATGAGTCAACTATATACGGCTATACAGTACCGAGGACACCAGTACGCTCTGCAGCTGTGTTCATTCCGACTATGAAGCAATCGCTGCCGTCTATGACCCGAATGGGACGCTGTTGGGAGATTCGGAGGTGTCGGGTTTCTCCTCGTCGGTCAGCGCGCCGATGGACGGCGTGTCAGGGGAGTACCAATCCAGCGGAGCAGGGGTGGCCTATTGTTCTTGCCTGCAAGGCTATTTCGGGGGCGGCGGAACAATCTACTACGTCGCCGCCACCTGCCCTACGACGGTTACCTTATCATCCTCAGCGGCGATTAAGTTGGCGGCCGGCCTCCAGAACAATTTTCCTACATACAAGACGGGCTTCGGAATTATGGCGACTATGCAGGTCGGACCCGGAAATACGAACGGGGCTTTAGTTACGGAAAATGTGTCCAACGGCGCAACCAATACGTGTCCGACTGGCGTCGCGGCGGCCTGTTCTGGCAATTCGACTTTTACCGTTGGCCCTACATCGGTAGGAACTTATTATGGGAACTCAATTCCCGGCGCCGGTAGCAACCAATTCCAGGACGAGCATATTGTCTACAGCTCTGGCGACGTACTTGCAAGTTATGGAGCAACTTACTCTTGTACGCAAACATGCTCACAGATTTACTCAGCCTGTAGTAAGCAGGTGGGGAGTTTTACGATCACCAGGAAATATACCCATTCTTCCATAAGTGGGACACGCAAATGACGGTAACGACAGCATCAACACAATGAGGTAGCTATAATATGAGTATGGATAAGTGGCTCTATGTTGCGATTGGGTGCGTTGGGCTGGCCGCCCATCCAGGGCGGGCGAACGCCGATGCACCTGTGCGAGACTTGGACGAGCGGACCCTCCAGGAAAAGTACCATATTGCCCCAACCGAAGAAGGCTTGATTGGCGCTCTACAACATCGGGAGGGGCTTGTACGGAGCTTCGCGGCGCTCAAGCTTGCCGAGAACCGGGATAAGAATGCGATCGCTCCGATTTTAGCCGCGCTGGCGGCGGAATCGCAAGAAGGTACCAGAATCATTCTGGCTACCGCTGCGGCCCAACTGGGAGCGGATCAGGGGCTGAACGCTTTGAGGAGTATGTGTGAAGACCGAAGCTGGTCGCCGACACTGCGGATGGTTGCGGCGCAAGGTATGGTTTCTTTCCTGGGCCGCCAGGATTGTCTATCTGACGTCCTTGAGGTGCTCCGGTCAGAACCAGACGATCATCAGGCCTCCTTTGGGGCTCTTAACCTGCTAACTTATAGCTGGCTCAAGCAGGCACCGCCGGGCCAACTGGACGAGATCCGGGCGCTCGCCGCCTTGTACCTGAAAAGCCCGGACAGTATGCTTCGAATAGCTGCGGGAGCGTGCATCCGCAATCATGGGGGCCCCTCGGCAATTACGCAGTTACGGGCCGCCATCGATGTGGAACAGGAGTCGGCCGTGCGAGAGTCTCTCGAAAAGGACGTTCTTTCGGTCCGCCAATAGCCGCCGCCGATAGACCAGCGCTTCGCGCTGGCCGTCGAAGTGCTTTGCTGCGCTTTGAGGACGGCATATCCGCCCAGGCCTAAGAAGGCTGGAACGAGCAACGAAAGGAACACTCAAACAGCAGGGTTCAGCTTACCGGCTGACCTGGACGCTGGTTTCACCGGCGAAAGGGCCGGCGCCGTGGGCGCCTTCACCGGTGGAGACAACCTTGACCCAGAGTGCATCCTTGTCCTTGAAATACGAGGTGTCGCTGGACATGCGCAGCGCATCCAGGCTGTTTTGCTGGATACCCGAAGCTGCGGTGGTGAATCCCGGCAGCTGGAAGATTACCCAGGATCCTTTGTCCAGTTCCGTCAGGGAGAGGGACACGGACGGCCTTTCGGTGGTCACCTTGATCTCGGTACCGGCTCGTACGTTGCTGCCCGTTACGTTGTACTCCTTGCCATTGCGGCTGAGAATGACAGGCGGCTGAGGAGGTCCCCCGGGACCGCCAAATGCGCCGGGACCGGCCGCTCCGCCAGGACCACCGGGGCCGCCGTTACCAACACTAGGACCGCCAGCTAGCGCTGCCCCGCCTTGAACACCGCCAGGACCGGCACCTGCGCCACGAGCGCCGCCGCCGTATCCACGTCCTCCTCCTGGGCCGCCAACATTCAGGCGTCCAACATCGCCCTTGCACACGGCAGCGTTCCAAGTGGGCTTGATCTCACAAGCTCCTGGGTCGGCTGCGATGCTGTCGTTGACGCCATCGTTGATGAGAACGTAGGAATCGGGACCACCGCCGAACGAGCCGTCCTTGTCGCGGATCACCGCGGTCTTATAGGCCGTACTTCCGAAATTATCGCTGCCCCACTTACGCTCCATCGGCGGGAAATATACCGGCTTTGCGTTGACGAATTTCACGTGGTCGACGGAGTTGTTGGAGCTCACCCCGAAGCTGGTATACAGCAGGTAAGAGATCGCTCCCGACTTGCGAGTGGCGTTGTCCTCGAAATTCCGGAAGGTGGTATTCTCCACGTCATGACGGTAATCGTAGAACTCGTAGCCGTGGATCGGGTAATCCGGCATTTCGGGCTTCGGGAAGCTGCGGCCGTAAGCCTTTTCCGCGTCAGTCCTGGGGTTGCCGATGTTCTCGGTTTCGCCCACGAACAGCGAGTCAATGACCTCTGACGTAAAGGGGTATCGACCGAATTCGCCAGACGCGTGCGTAAAGCCGATAGCGTTGTCGGCCAGCTTCACGTTTCTGAATACGTGCAGCTCACCGCGGCCCCAGATGGCGCCATTCCGGTTCTTGTAGGCGGTGAGATCCTCGAAGACCGATTCCAACGCCTTGCTGTTCGCGTCAGCGGGATTTTCATGGCCGGTCTGCGAGCTGCCGGTAACACCGAAATGGCCATCGGGCCCAACGTTTCGGTCGAACAGGAACGAGTCGTAGTTGGAGTGGGCGACGTTGCCCTTGAACTCGCGGAATGGCGTTCGACGCGGCCAGGTTTTCGCGCTGATCTCCGTGCCTTCGAACTTACCCGTCGGGTGCTCCGGCAACGACATCCAGAAGCCGTTCGCGTCGGAACCCGCGGCCACGTTGTCCCGGTAGACGTTGTCGGGGTTGGTGATCCAGAAAGTCGACGCCGTGTTGTCCGAGGGAATCAGGATGTCCTTGGCATTCTGGCCATTCCCTCCCGCCGGTCGGCTCTCTCCGGCTGCAGCGAGGTTCGTCGGGACGCACGGCGCGTCCGG
>PMUP01000021.1:0-260 GCA_003166865.1 Bryobacterales bacterium | reverse complement strand
AAGTAATTCGTGCCATGCACGGTCACGCAGCGGCTGTAGGTGTCGTGAATCGCCGAGTTCTTGATGTACTGCCCCTGCGCATCGCCGATCAGATGCCAATGGATCGGATACCGCGCCAGATGCATGTTCTGACCCATGCGATTGAGCTCGACGCCATCGACAAACATCTTGCTCCCGTTCATCGCCATGATGTGGCCGCCAAAGAGCGTCTTATCTGCGTCAGGCGAAGCCTGGATCACGATATTGCGCGACAGCATGCC
>PMUP01000077.1 GCA_003166865.1 Bryobacterales bacterium | reverse complement strand
CGCATTCGGACAATCTATCGCCCGGCTCCAACAAGCATCGAGCGCCGCTGTGACGACGCTGCTGAAGGTCATGGTGGACTCGAACACACCGGCGTCAACGAAGGTGCGAGCCGCCGATAGCGTGTTGAGCCATACCGCGAAGGCCATCGAGCTCGACGACATTGAGGCGCGTCTGTCGGAGCTGGAGCGGGCCAGCGAAGCATCCAAGCAGATGCATAAGACCTAGGAGGAAACTCAGCGCATGGAAGATCCTTATGTTAAGCAGCACCAAGCGGAGAATGTCCGTTCTGGAGCGCTCCATTCAGCTCCCGATCACGGCCGAAATTTTCCTGGCCCGTGTTCAGGAGCGTGCCCGCCATGATGACAGACACTCGAGGAATCGAAGAAGGGATAGCCGCCGTCTCGCCGGCCTCGCGCCCGTACCACGTGGTGGTGAATTGGACCGAGCTGCTGAAGCGGTGAGCGGCGCAGTAAGAAGACTGGCTCGGCGGACTAGCCGCATTACGATCTCTGCTGGTCAATCTCTTCCAACTCCTGTAACGTCCCCGATACAGACAGTGGCCAGGAAGGATTCTCAATGGAAGCAGAGCGCGTTAACCAGGATCTGAGGATGCCTGCGGGAGTAAAATTGTTCAACACCCATGGCCCTTACCGCTGGGACACGTTTGGGACCCTAAGAAATCCTTGCGCCTATTGGTGCTGGTGGCATTCGTGATCGGCTCCATGGAGTTGAAACACATTCTTCGCGGTATCAAGACCTACAATGCTCGTTGCTGGCATGGATCTCCTTTGCTCGCCACCTTAGCGAATACTGCTACGCGGGCCGAGTCCATACCATCAGGTCAAGATCCAATTGTAGACCGGTGTTGACAATCGCGAAAAACTGGTAGAGCTCGCGGATTTGAGGGTGGCAAGCACGAAGTGGGCGTGACGCCAGCGTGCGCCGGGCCTGCGAGCTGATCCAGATTCCAAGATGGACGTAACGCTTCGAGCGAGACACGCCGCGCGATGAGCCGCTTCCGCGTGGTAGTTCAATGTTTCAGCAATCCTTGCGCATGGTCACCGATTTCGATGCTCAATATCTAAGACATTAGCTCTTCAATCTCGCTCTTATCAGAACGATGAAGCAATGCCTGCGCGGCTGCTACACGCGCCTTCTTCGTGTCCCCGTTGAGCGCGGTCAGGCAGCAAGCAAATGCGGACAGCTTGAAGTCATCGCACTCCCAACCGTTGATTTCCCGCTTGGTCCACGTAAAGTTATCGGCAACCGAAATTTCCAAGGTCGCGCAGATGTCAATAGCGCGATGGATTGTATCCGCAAACGGCTCCCATGTCTCGTATCCCAGCGTCTGCATCAGGTCACGGCCGAACCAGTAACGAACACCATTTGTGCAACCTTGGCCCTCGCCATACGCGCGACCGGCGCTATATCGCGGTAGGTACGCTATCTCCCACCGTGGAGCTGTTTTTCTCTTTCTTCCAAAGTGGCAATAGGCATACGTGATCAAATACAGAGATGCAGACAGCGCTGCGAATAACGCAAGGAGCATGACCATCCAAAAAGGAGCCCCTACATACATTACTAATGTTGCGATAATCCACAGGAATGCCAGGCATGCAATCTGTCGGAGAAGTTTCTGTCCGAAACCCGGCGTGGTAGCCCGCTCCAGGAAGGTTGAGATCAGACTTAATCGGACCAATCCGACTCCTCAATTTGGCAGAAACGAAATTTGCTGATTATTCGCACCGGTATTGCGGACGGTACTCCCTGTTGGAGAATATACGATATGCCCCAATCGAAAGGAACAGTGCGAGGGGGGGCGCTCGATGCGGCATCGTTCTGACGTGCTGTTATCGCGACTTTGGTCGCTCAGCGCCCAGGATTTCGGAATCGCCGTGCCTGGGCCTGCACACCTCGCCAATTCCACGCCGTCACGAGATCCCGAGCCAGCAGATCCAGGAGGTAGAGCGGCTCTATTAAATAGCGGCGTGCAAGACGCCGCGGCTCCATTACAAGCCGAAACATCCATTCCAACCCAAGCTGGCCAAGCCAGCGCGGAGTGGCTTTCAGGTCACCCATCAGGTACTCTATCATCGCACCGCCGTTCACAATAACATTGGTGCGCACATTTTCGCGAGCGGAAAGGATCCACTCCTCTTGGCGCGGCATTCCCATTCCGACTAGCAGGATATGAGGCCCGAATTCGCGAATCTCATCGTAAAGGGCGGGAAGCTGACAACTAGTGAAGAATCCGTGGTGGAAACGGATCGACAGTTTTGGATAATGACTGCGGAACCACTCCCCTCCCTTCTTCAAGGACTCTTGGCGACCGCCCACATAGAAGATTCTCCAATCTCTGGCTTCCGCTAACGATAGAAAGTCCTTATACCAATCCAGGAAAGCCGTTCGATGTTTCCGTTCTAAGGGCAATCCGAGTAGCTTGCCCAAAAAAATGAGAAGCATGCTATCGATGTAGATCACGTTGCACAAATCATAGAACTGCTGCATTCGCGGTTCACGTTGAAAGAGGTAGATGCTATGGAGATTGTGATTCCCGATTATGAGATTCGGCTGGTCCGCATTGATCGCGTACTCGAATCTCTCCAGTACTTCAGGTATCGTTAATGCGTCGCACTCGACGCCTAGAAGAGTGTACCGGCTGGGATGTATTAATGAATCGTCGCGCATAAGACCGCCGTTATGTTGAGATTACAGGCAGGATTGGGGAGCGAGAATGTTACCAATGGCGCGATGAAAAGCGCACGCCCAGGGGTCCGGCGTTAAAGTTCTGATACTTGCGGATGTCCAACGCGGCCGCGAACCCGGTCAACAGGAGAAGAAGCTTTACGCCTAGTTCGATCGCGCTAGTACGATGACCGGGGATGAAGGCCTGCCCCAGTTCGACAACCGCGGTGGTAATGATAGCGAAGAGGACTCCTACACCCAAGGTCTTGTAGCGCCACCAAGCGAGCGGCGTCAGGAAGCCGAAGACGAAAAATGCTATCAGCTTCGCGGCCTCATAGGAATGGAATGTCAATGTCGAGAATTGGGCTTCGAACGCCACAGAGAGTGGAACAAGTTCAGAAACCAGAGTGCTGGCGAGCAGCAGGAACCAGAGTCCGCGAACGAGCACGCTGAACATCGGGACGGTTATGACCGCTGTCGGCGTACGATGTGAGTGAGCATCTGGGAACATGTTGGCAATACCTCCACCAATCGGAAAATGTTGCTGGAACTTACCTTATCGTCCGGTTCCCGCGACAACCACCGCGGCCGTTTTCAGTAGGATCCTAAGATCCAGGAGGAGATTCCAGCGGTCGACGTATTCGATATCGAGGGCAATGTAGCTGGCGAACGAGGGGTTGCTGCGGGCCTCCACCTGCCACAATCCGGTGATGCCCGGCATGACATCCAGCCGCTTAAGATGATCAAGCTGATATTGCCGAACTTCGGCGGCGATGGGTGGGCGAGGCCCAACCAGGCTCATATCGCCCTTCAATACGTTCCAAAGTTGAGGCAGTTCGTCGAGGCTGTATTTACGAAGGAAACGTCCAGCCCGGGTAATGCGAGGGTCGTTCGAGATTTTGAAAAGAACTCCGTCCCTCTCGTTGAGGTGCCGAAGTTGAGCAAGCATGTTGTCTGCGTCGCGGACCATTGTCCGGACTTTATGGCATCCGAACCTTCTGCCCTTGCGACCGACACGGTCGGAAGTATAGAAGACGGGGCCGGGCGAATCGAATTTGACGGCCAAGGCGACGGCTGCGATTAACGGCGAAAGAACCAGTAGCGCGGCGGAGGAAAGGATAACGTCCATGCCGCGCTTAATCATCAAGGTCAACGCAGGGATCCGCTTCTGATTGAGGCAGATGGTGGGCAACAATCCTACATACTCGACCGGTGCGCCCCAGGCGAGGCCATCGTACAGATCGGGAACCACGCGAACCCCGAGCCCACAGGCGCGTGCCTCGGCGATGGCGAATTTAACGGCGGCGCGGTTGTCGGTGGAAATGATCACCTCATCGATGAAGCGTGCGCGGGCGATCTCGGCCAAGTCGCGCACGGAGCCAAGTACGTCTTTTGTCAAGTGGACATCATTCGCGTCGGCGGCGATGAAGCCCACAGCCACATAGCCGAGATAGCGATGCTGTTGCAGATACTCATGCAGGGCTTGCGCGGCAAGGTCGGTGCCGACAATCAGGACGTTTCGGCAGATGAAGCCGTCGGCTGCGGCGCTCTGCAGTCTTCGGCGGCGCAAGTAACGTGATCCAGCAATGGTCACGAGGCCCAGCAGCATGGTAAGCGTAACAACAAAGCGCGAAATAGTCTTCAGTCCTGACGCATAGATGACGGTGGTCAGGAGTAAGCTCGCCAATGCCATAGCTCGAGTAATGGCCATGGTTTCCTGTTTACTTGAGCGGAACTGAGCACCCGAGTAAAGCTTTTGGGTATTGCAGAACAGGATGATGAGGCCTGAATAAAGGAGGAGAAATGCTGCATGAGTCCCCACCGACCACTCATTGCGCAGCGGGAAGCGCAGTGCGATTGCGATGAGGCCGCCGCACCAGATGGACAACAAGTCGATAAGGACCACCATGAACCGGCGGGCAAACATGGCATTCCGGACGTGTGACGGCGAAACGGCAAGAGTTTCGGCGGCTCGCTGGGAGATCGGATCTTGAACGAACGGACTGAGTTTAGCCCCGGCGGTTGCCATGCTTGTTTTGATCCAAGGTTAATTCGGGCAGGTAAGCGGTTAAAAACTTGAGGTACTGTTATAACTAGGCGCGACGCGAAGAAGGCCAATCACTTTTCATGCAGCGGTGGCCTATAGGCGCGAAATTCGGTAACATCCGCACGGCCGCCTGGGAGCGACGAAAGCTTCACTGTGTGCTTTCCATTGGGCAAGCCAGTAGCGATGACATAACGGTACTGCATGGACCCATCTCCAAGGCCAATAATTTCAGGTTCACCACCACAGACGTAGTTGAGCGACCAGTGCGCTTCTAGGGGCGCCTGCAGCGGAATATGTTTTTCCTGGAAGGCTCGTTCAACCATCCAGTCGTCTGCCTCAATGCTAAATCGGCCGGAATTAGATACGAAGTTGCTCCCGGAACTTCCATAGCCGTCAGCCCCTGTCACTGATCCCTTCACAGTGAAATCGAATGCCTTCTGATCCGGAGAGAGGTTTACCAGAGTCGCAGTCCAGTCTTGGGGAGTGTGATCACGCCGGACCGTAATGCGGCGCACCGCCGGCCAGTCGGGCACTGTTCGGATGGAACTGGCGCGTGTCACCTGGTAACACCCGTCGATGTCCTTCGGCGATACTCCATCAACGGTTGCTGCTGGCCAAGAGGCCAGGGTTTTATTCGATAGCAGCTCGAGGCGGTTGCCGTCGAACTGAAACGTATTTTGGCCGCCGGCGTTTTCTATTGAATTGGCGGGGAAGGAGACAACATTATTTCCCGTCTCTCCATTCCAATGTTCAATCAGGTTATCGAAATAACGATTGAAGAACTGGGCAATCAGCTCTTTGCCTGCGACGTTCGGGTGAACGTCGTCCTCCAGCAATGACCTGGGTTCTACGTGCTTGCTGACCAGATAATCACGCCACCAGTCCCGTTGCGGCTCGAATGCGAGACCGTATTTGTTCGCAAAGGCCGGAATCTTGTGATACGACATCTCATCGTTCCAAAGCCGCTGGTGTACCCAACCCACTCCGGAACAGCCTGGTTGCCGGCGTAGCGTCATTTGCAGGCCTTCAGCGCACGGAGGGTCGGGAAGCGCCTCGCCGTGGTCAGTCTGCACGATAACGTCGGCCGCTGTGAGGGATCGGATTAAGCGAATGATCCGCTCGTAGGCGCGGTGGTCGCCGTACACATGAAAAATGACCAGGTCGGGATAGAAAGCCTGAATATCCTGTTCGGTCGCCCGCACCAGCGCTTGTGAAGCGAATCCTCCCAACGCACGGTTCTGAACCTCGAAATCGGTGTAAGGATAATTCTGTCGCCAATGTTCGACAACCGACTTGTGCCAGCCACTTCTGGTGATCGATTGCCCATAAAAGAGCACTCTTAAAACCTTCCGGTCGGTCGGCGTGCTGGTGCGAATAATCTCCAACGATCTGGCGATCTTCTGTTCGTCGGACACTGTTTGGATTTCCATCCGACGTTTGGCCTGGGTGACCATGGCGGCCACCGCGATGACGAGCAGTCCGGTGGCGGCTAACCAGGTTCCGACCCTGAACAGTTTCGATCTCCTCGCTCCAGAGCGGACACTATATGCTCTCTTCTGTATAGGCGTTTGCTCGCTGGGTAATGTTAATGTTTTCATGCAACGTCCTTCTATCTGGACTCAGACCAACGGAGGACCGTCATGGAATATGGGGGTAAAGGCATCGGGGTTGTAGGATCGAAGTTTGTCAGCGACCGCCCATGGATATCGACAATTTGCGCATCTTCGTTGGTGTCTGTGATGTTGGCTGAGGTAAGTTGCTGCATCTCGACGCGCCCTGAGGGTGCGTTTGCGCCGCTGAATGTTATCCCCAAACTGGACTCACGGGCCAGGTTGAAAACGATGACAGAGCGCCGGTCGCCGTCAGCGAACGCGAACGATTGCAAGTAGTGCGCTCCATTTACTTGCACCGTATTCTCGAGGGGCTGGTTCCATGTTGGATCTGCGCCGCTGTGTTTGGTTCGCAGCATGCTTGCTCCATTCTCGATGGCCTCGTTTAGCAGTTGCAGCGCCAGGTATTGGGGCCTTTTGCGATTGCTGTTGCCCATGTCTACTACTACGCCCCAAAGAAGGGCCCTTTTGCCGTCGGAACGCTTGTATTCATATTGCGGCAGAGTGTACACGTTTTGAGTAACGATGCCGAACTGACGCAGGCCAAGCAACATGTTGTCGGCGACCGCAAGGCCGGCGCCAAGCGATGTGACGTAATGATTAAGGATGCTTTGCGGAATCGTACCCTGAACCGTGCTCAGGTTGGTTTCGTAGACGGCCAGCGGAACTGGATGCGCCGAGGACCGAATCGCTTTCTGGTCCTCATAAACCATTCCTCCTCCCTTCACGTTCTCAGCGACTCCATCGCGTTGTACAAATGCCTCCGGCTCGGCAAAGGTGGGGCCGAAGAGATTCTCGGTGTTGCTGTAACTGTCCACCGTGCCCATCATGTAGGTGGCTACGGCAAAGGAGTCATTGTTGTTGCAGTTGTTCTGGATGGTCGCGTTTCTTCCCGGCCACTGTGCCTGTCCTCCCAGGATCAGATCGAACGAAGAGGCTTGGAAGGAGGGTTCGTCCCGCATCGATTGGAAGATATCTTGCGCCCTGTTGCCATAAGGCTCCGGGTATTCGATCGCGCCTCCTTTAAAGATGGCGTTCCACGCTTCGTTGCCAAATTCGAGATGGATCTTGTGGAAGCATTCGGTCCATTTCGCTGAATGACCCCGCGCAGCGCGTATCGCTCCATAGGGAGTTGCGGGGCTGCCGGCAAGATACTCGATCAACTTAGCCGCTTCGGTCGTGCTGAATGTTATTGGTACTACAAACCAGGGATCGGCCCCGACAGCCTGGCAGAGTTCGAGAAACTCCTGCAGTCCGTAAGAAATTGCGTACGGCTCCCGATACCAGGCTGAGTAGCCGGACCGCTGCCTGCCGAACGGCGGAGCGAGCAGATTATCGAGTGTTTCGCCCAGTTGTCCCCCCCAAAAACGGAGAATTCCCGGTTTGAGGGTCTTGAGGGCGTCGACCACTTGATCGCGAAACTGGGTAGCGTTGCTTGGATCGGTATTTTCTTCAGTCAGATCGATGTCGTCCAGCAGAAATGTGTCATCTCCAACCGCGCTGAACCGGAGCATGATCGGACCTATCTCGCTACCAGTCTCCGACGCCCTGTAATGGAGCGTGTAGCTCTTCCAGCCATTATCTAAATCTACGTTCTCGGTAATATACGTGATTTTCGGCCGAGCCAGCCGCTGAAGAACCACAGAGATCGAGGATTTCCGGGCAAGCCCTAAACCACCGCTGGTCCCCTTCGCCTTGAAGCGTAGCTCGTATGCGCCATTGATCCGAAGAAATGAGCGTCCCTCAAGCGTGTCGAAATAGGTGGTGATGGAAGCTTGTCCTCCAGCCGGGGACATAAGGCGCAATGCCCGCTTCCCAGCCGTTTGCGGCGGCAAATCGGTAGTCTCGGCTGCAATCGACCCGCCTCCGGAAACCGCCGGCGTCCAGCCAGCGGCAGCCGAACCAGGCATGCTTTGGCGCACAATCATATAGTCGCCGGTGGCGGGTACCGGACCGGGCTCGGAAAAAGTGAACTGACCGCCGCGCTTATCTCGGCCGGCCGAATATGAAGAAACAGTGCCTGTTCGTCCCTTCGCAGCGCCATAAAAGAACTCAAAACTCGCGCCATTCCAAAAACCATCCGGCCAGCCCGAACCGGTGTTGTGGTCCTCGCACTCGTTAGCTGATGCAATGCCGCATCGAATCGTGGACTGATAGATCTGCCCCTCGAAACCTGGATTTGCGAAGACGAGGTTTTTCATCATCTGTCCAGCATCGTAGTAAGCAGTTCCGCCCAGATTGATGCCGAAGCGCTGAACCGGGGACTGCTCTACGATCGTTGTGATCGCGATGTCGGTGTCCTGAATCGCCGCGCCTTCGTCCTCACTGCTAAACATTAACAGGAGTCCCACGCTGATCAAAATCCAACGCTGGTGCATAGTTGGGTTGCCTTATCGTCGTCCGGGTGAGAAGGATTGCTTCCCCAGCACTTTCCTCAGTTGCCTTTCCTTGGATATAGTACTACCATTACTACTGAGGCCGTAGTACTATCATCCGGGCTCTTCCCAACAGAAAGAGCACGAATGAACGTTTGACATACGCAAGGCAGCCGGCTGCTGACGCCGGTAAAGGATCTACAAATGAAACAAAAAAAAATGGTTGCTCATCTAGAGCGCGGTCAGTCTAAAACCGCTGTGTTAGCTTTCTTGCTGTCTTTAGTGACGTCGTTCACACTGCAGGCTGCAGCAACTAGTACTCAGATCGCGATAGGAACTACTGTTTTGCAGCCCACGGTTAAACATTTTGGGATCAACCTTGGAATGCACAACTTCTGGGACTCCGGCCAGATGATGCAAAACCTGGTCTTGCAGAATCCAGGCTTCGAAGGTGAAATCTACCAGTCCATAATCGAGTGTGCCTCCGGTTCGGTGACGACATGCGTGGATAGCGATTTGTATTCCGCGTGGCCGGCCGGATTCTGGAACGGCGCAACGTTTGAATTCTTCTATGGCGCGGCCAATGGGCTAACTGGGACCGTGAGCAAATATACGGCAGCGACGAGTTCGCGAGGTGGTGTTCTCACTCTTTCCGCACCCCTCGGGGTCGCTCCAGCGGCAGGGGACTTCGTGATAGTTCGGCAGACCGTACCGGGCAACGCGGCCGCGGGATGGTGGACAACGACCTCCGGCAAGGGCGCAACTACCACGAATCAAACCGATCTGCCGCCTGGAACCGCCGGATCCCAAACGATTGCCCTGACCGCGCCCACAGCTGCCGATTCCGCCGTTCTCGATTCGTATTTCGATTCGACGAGTGGCCGCTCCTTCATCCAGCTCGACGGAACCTTTGAGGTATCGTTTCTGGCAAAGGGAACCGGAGGCAGCAACTCGGTCGCCGTAAGCGTGTCCAGACAGGGGGTCAAGACTTACCTGAGCCAAACAGTCTCGCTCTCCAAATCTTGGCAGACTTACACTCTCACATTCACCGCTTCGGAGACCGGTTCGGCTGTGGGGACGGTCGATCTTGAATTTGCCACAGTCGGAAAGGACTCTTTCTATCTCGACGACGTCAGTCTCCAAGCGAGTTCTCCATCCAACCCGACTGCATTTCGAGACGCCGTGGTCGCAACGTTGACCGCGCTCAATCCAGGTGTTCTGCGTTTCTGGTCTGGAAACCAATTAGGCGATACCCTCGACAACCTTATAGCAGGACCTTTTGGGCGTATGCCGTCCGGATACTCGGCCTACTCTACGTCGGCCACTAGCATCGAATACGGTCTGTACGATTTCCTTCAGCTCTGCCAGACGATCGGAGCGGAGCCATGGTTTGTTGTGCCGAGCACCTTCAGTACCACTGATGCCGCAAATTTGATCGAATACCTCGGGAGCGCCCCTACCACGACGTACGGGTCTAAACGAGCCGCACAGGGACAGGTTGAGCCGTGGACCAGCGTCTTGCCGAAGATCCATCTTGAATTCGGCAATGAGGCGTGGAACAGCACGTTCCGCGGCGGCAGTATTGAAAGTCCCGCTGCATACGGCGCACGGGCCCAGACCATTTTTGCCGCGATGCGGGCCGATCCGGCTTATAGTGCTTCTTCGTTCGACCTGGTCCTCGGTGGACAAGCCGCGAATCCATGGTTGAACCAGCAGATTCAGGACAGCACCGACAATAACGACTCCTTTGCGATTGCCCCCTACATGATGTATGAAGTTAACAGCTTCGCGGACAATAATGATCTGTTCAGGCCGCTCCTGGCCGAGCCGCAGGCTTTCTTCAGTCCGTCTGGTAACGCCGAGGGCGTGAGCTCCAGCTACTTTACGATCGACGGCAATCCGCAAACTGTGAATGGTGGCATGGTCTATCTTGACCAGTTGGCCATACAGAACTCCACTCATCCGGTGCCTGTCGTGGTATACGAATCCAACATGAGTACTGTCTCGGGCGCCATCACGCAAAGCGTCCTCAACGAGTTCGCGCCGTCCATCGGAGCCGGCCTGGCGGAGATCGAAAATATGCTGTTGGGAATGTCCAAGGGCATTATTACTCAGAATCTGTGGGCGTTGCCCCAGTGGAACTTCGCGATCTCCACGACCGGAAACGCTACTACGGCCCCGCTTTGGGGGGCTGTGATTGACATGGGCGGACCTACCAATCTCCGGCGTCCACAATATTTGGCTCTTCAACTAGCCAATCAGACCATTCCCAGCGGCGGCGCCATGCTACAGACGGTCCAAAGCGGTGCGAATCCTACCTGGAACCAAGCCTTGGTGAACAGCGTCCAGCTCAGCGGCGCCCGATACATCGAGTCGTTTGCATTTTTGAACGGATCGCAGTCCGCGCTCATCCTCCTCAACTTGAACCTGACAAGCGCTTTGCCCGTGACATTTTCCGGCGCCAATGCACCCACCGGAACGGTGCAAATGACGCAACTCACTGCCCCCAAGATCACCGACACCAATGAAAGCTCCGACATCGTTGTTCCGGTCTCTTCATCGCAAACCTTCGCTTCGACGACGACCCTTTCGCTGCCTCCGTTTTCGATGACGGCTTTGACTTGGAATACCCAGTGATTTCCAGCGTTCAGGCCACCGCCTATGGCTAGGAAGGCTCCTTAACTAATTCCTTTGCGGAATGCCGCCGCGTCTGGCGGCGCCGGCGCAGGCCATCTGCTCGGACGCCGTCTGCTGCCTGACGTGCGTTTACGACACTCGAATCCGCTACGTCGGCCAGGTGTGTCGCGAGCGTTCGAACCGTGGCAAACCTAAACATATCCAGCATTGTGATCTCTTTGTTAAAAGCTTGCCGCAATCGGATGTTCGCTCTCGCCAATAGCAAAGAGTGTCCGCCCAGATCAAAAAAGCTACTGTCTCGCCCCACGGTAGCCACCCCTAAGACATCCTGCCAGATGAGAGCTATCTTCTTCTCGACCTCGTTGTATGGCGCGGGACGACTAACGGAGTCCGACAGCACGCTGGCGCGCGGAACCGGAAGCGCCTTGCGATCCACCTTGCCATTGGCAGTCAGCGGCAACGCTGGCAACTGGACAAACGCAGCCGGAACCATATGCTCGGGGAGCGTCCGTTTCAGCAGATCGCGGAGTTCGGACGGCTCAAATACGACAGGCCCGGAGGCTACCAGATACGCGACTAGTCGTGGGTCGCCGCGAGTGTCTTCGCGTACCACTACCACGGCTTGTTGAACGCCAGGGTGTTGCCGCAGCACCGCCTCAATTTCCCCAAGTTCGACCCGAAAGCCCCGTAGTTTAATTTGCGTATCCATGCGGCCCAGGTACTCGATTGTTCCATCAGCCCAATAGCGGGCCAAATCTCCGGTTTTGTAAAGCCTGGCGCCCGCCTTCTCACCGAACGGGCTCGGCACAAACTTCTCCTCGGTGAGCACCGGGTTGTTCAGATACCCGCGTGCCAGCCCCACGCCGCCGATATGAAGTTCACCGGCGATGCCAATGGGAACTGGATTCATGTGTCGATCCAAAATGTGAATCTGGGTGTTAGCGATAGGACGACCAATGGGAACGCTGCTGCGATCGTCGTCCCTGTGACATGCCCAGTGCGTCACATCCACGGCCGCTTCGGTTGGCCCGTACAAGTTGTGCAGCTCCGTATTGAGGATCTGGAAGAAACGGTTCCGCAGCGGCACGGACAAAGCTTCGCCGCTGGCAATAACTCGCCGAATCGAAGGGCAATTCCCGGCTCCTGGCTCCTCCAGGAACACTTCCAACATAGAAGGCACGAAGTGCAACGTCGTAATCTTCTCCTGCTGCACCGTTTTCACCAGATATCCGGAGTCCCGGTGACGGCCAGGCTGTGCCACCACCAGGCATGCGCCAGTCATGAGCGGCCAGAAAAATTCCCAAACCGAAACATCGAATGTGAAGGGCGTCTTCTGCAGAACTCTATCGGAGGCGCCTAGTTTATAGGCGTCCTGCATCCACAGAAGGCGATTCACGATACCCCGGTGAATATTCGCTACGCCCTTCGGCTTCCCCGTCGACCCGGATGTATAGATGACATAAGCTAGATTCGTTGAGTTGGCGACCTTCACCGGGTTTTCAGCGCTCTCGGTCTGAATGATCTCCCAATCGGAGTCGAGTGTGACTACAGGCGATTTGCTTTCCGGCAACTGCGCTTCCAGACATCTCTGCGTCAATACAACCTTGGGGGCCGCATCCTCCAGCATCGTTGAAAGCCGAGCTCGTGGATGCTCGGGATCGAGCGGCAGGTATGCGCCGCCCGCTTTGAGTATGCCAACTAGCGCCACGATCATCTCGAGGGAGCGCTCGGCGAAAACACCCACTAACTGGTCGGGGCCCACCTGGTAACGGTTCCGAAGATAGTGCGCCAACTGATTCGCTTTTCGATTCAATTCGGCATAACTGAGGGTGGTCCCTTCGAATTTCAAGGCCGGCGCGTCAGGGGTGCGCTCCACTTGTAACTCGATAAATTCATGCAGGCATGGCTCGAGCGGATAATCGACATGGGTTTCGTTCCAATCCAGCAATTGCTGCTTCTCCTGTGGGCTCAGGAGCGGCAAGTCCGCGAGGCTTTGGCCAGGATCGGCAGCCACCGCTTCGAGCAGCCTCTCAAAATGACTCAGCATGCGAACGATTCGCTCCTTATCGAACAGGTCGGTGCTGTATTCCATCTCCAGCCAAATCTCATTTCCGCAGTCCGTTGCGAATAGTGTGAGGTCGAATTTTGAAGTTCTGCTTTCGGCGAGAACCGACTCTATGTTCAGACCTTCCATTCCGATGAACGACAGCATTTGATCGCGGTCACGCCAGTTGAGCATCACTTGGAAGAGAGGGGAATGGCTCAGGTTTCTCTCAGGCTGGATTTTGCGTACGACCTGATCGAAGGGAACCGCGCGGTGAAGGTAAAGGTCCAGGGCTGCTTTTTGAACGCCGGCAAGCAACTGACGAAACGTCATGTCTCCGGAAAGCTTGGTTCTCAGCACCTGGGTGTGAAGAAGAAACCCGATCACCTGCTGCAGTTCCATCCGATCGCGATCGGCGATAGGAATGCCGAGAAGTATATCTTCCTGCCCGGAGTACCGGTAGAGCAGTGTATTCAGTGTGGCGGCAAATACGGTGAACGGCGTCGTCTGTGCCTGCTTGCTTAAATCACGCAAGGCTTTTGTAAGAGTTGAATTCAGAACAAGACGTTGCCTTGCGCCGCGGTGGGATAGCGTTGATGGACGAACGCGGTCTGTGGGCAGTTCCAGGAGTTGGGGCGCGCCGCGCAAGTTTTGCTCCCAAAACGTTAGATCTTCGGCGAAATTGGCTTCCGTGCTCTGCTGTACCTGCCATGCGGCGTAGTCTCCGTGCTGGATCGTCAATGGCGGCAGCGCAGGAGTTTCATCCAGAATGATCATGCGATAGAGATTCGATAACTCCCGCCACAAGACACCTTCCGAAGACCAGTCACAGATGATGTGGTGCATCATCAGAATCAAGATATGCTCTTTAGGGCCCAGGTCCAGCAATGTGGCGCGGATCCCCGGTTCTGCTTCGAGGCGATACGGAAGCCGAGGCTCCTCGGTCAGTAAACGCTCGACTTCGGCCTCGCGCTCCGGCGCCGTCAGGGCCTGGAGGTCGATCTTCTTGATCTGAATCGGCCAGGTCTCATGGACAACGGTGGTTGGCTCGCCGTCTTTCAACTCAATGGTTGTGCGTAGAATCTCGTGTCGCGCGATGATGATGTTCAGAGCGCGTTCGATCGCATCGGCGTTGAGTTCGCCCACCAGACGTATAGCCTCAGCTTCGTTGTAAACCGGCACGTCCGGATTCAACTGCTCCATGAACCATAACCTTCGCTGAGGTGGACTGAGAGGGCAAGGTAAGTTGGAGTCCCTCGGAGGAATCTTCGAAGGGCTGACAGACGACGAGACGTTTTGCAGCGCTCCGTTAGGAGCTTGCGCCGATCGACTGGCCGAGGTTGGGCCCTTGGACCCATCACCCTGCTGCAATCGCCGCCTGACAAGCGCAGCCTGCTGGGCCACCGTGCCGTACTCGAAGAAATCCGATAACGAAAGCGCTATTGGAATTCTCTCGCGAAGGCGCGACACACATTGAACGGCAAGCAGGGAGTGCCCACCTAGTGCGAAAAAATTGTCCTCTGGATCAACCCGAGACCGGCATAGGACTTCAGCCCAGCTCTCGGCGATAATTTGCTCTAGCGACGAGGTGGCATGCAATCCGCTCGGACCACCGTGACCATTCGCCTGCGCTATTGCGAACTCGCCGCCGGATGAGCCGGGACTGCTAATGACGAACTGGGCGGGATCGTCTTTGAGCCGGAGGCGCTGCACTTTGCCGGAAGGACCCTTTGGCAAATCGCTCGCGAAATAGATCCTTGTTGGGGTCTTAAAATGGCCTAAGCGGCCCTCGCAAAAGCTCAGCAGTTCAGATTCATTGCAGGCTGCGCCCGCTCGCAGCACCACGAAGGCGACGAGATCCTCGCCCATATAGTGGTCCGCAACTCCGACCGCGGCCGCTTCCAGCACGGCCGGATGGGATTCCAGCACGTCGTCGATCTGGCGTGGAGCAATATTAACTCCCCCTTTGATGATCAGTTCCTTGGATCGGCCGACGATAAAAAAGTAGCCATCGTCATCGCAATACGCGAGATCCCCGGTGTGTAGCCAGCCATCGCTATCGAGGATCGCCGCAGTCTCCTCAGGTTGCTTGTAGTAGCCCTGCGTTAACGCGGGACCGCGGAACAGCAGTTCGCCGGATTGGCCCGGCGATACATCGAAACCTTCCCGATCGACGATTCTGGTTTCGAAACCCCACGGGAGACCTGGAGATCCGATCTTATTCTCACCTGGGGGCAGGGGATTTGAGAAAACATTGCCCCCCTCGCTGCAGCCCATTGCTTGTATTAACAGCAAGGGGAATTTGTCTAGAAACTCGCGATGCAGAGACGGCGCCAATGGCGCTGACGAACTTCGGATGAACCGGACGCGCTGGAAGGCGGCTTGGCGATCGTGTGCGCGGGGATCTTGCCAGTCCAAGAGCTGAGAAATGATGGTCGGCACCACAGCCGACCAGGTGCAGTGGTATTCGTCCAGCCAATCCCAGAATTGGCTGACGCTGAACCGACGAGTGACTACGACCGATCCGCCGCTCATCAGCGTGGGGATCAGGGTCACGCATTCAGCGTTGATGTGGTACAGAGGGAGCACCAGCAGCGATCGGTCTGATGAAGAGAGTTGATGCGCCGCAATGGAATTTCGTGCGCCAGCCAGCACGGTACGGTGAGAGTGAACGGCGGCTCTCGGCTGACCGGTACTGCCGGACGTGTACATCAACAGTGCCGCGTCCTCTGGTTCAGGCGCTATCAACTCCGCCGCCGATGGAACCGGCGTCTCCGATGCCACCAGGAGGCCATCGACATCCGCGAAGATCACCCGGACCGTCCGTCCAATGTTTGCCATCACTTCTTCGATTAAGGAACGGTACTCCTGGTCGACATAAACGATCTGGGCGTCACAATGATCGAGCGTGTAGGATAATTGGGAAACTCCGCCGCGAACATTCAGCGGCACTACAACGAATCCACCGTACATCGCGCCTAGGAACAACTGCGCGGTAAACAGGCCGTTGTCCATGAGAAATGCGACCTTGTCGCCACGCTCCAACCCCGCTTGCCGAAGCAGGTTTGACAGAAGAATGGATTGTTGATTTAACTCCCCGAATGTCAGTTCGCGTCCAGTTTCCGCGCTGATCAGAAAGCTGGCCTCCGGCTGCGTGCGCGCGCTCTGCTCAATCAATTCGCGGATGGTCATAATCTGATCGTCGACGGTCATAAAACTCTCCTTATGAATGAATACTTCCCGTTACATGCCGACGTCTTCGCCCGAACAACCCGGCATCGAATAGGTCCACCATTTTTTGGATCGGTCTATCGACCGAGGACAGGATCCGGACGTCAGACTGCGGAGGCCGAAAGGACTTGTTCAGCAGAATGCGACTGCCGGTGGTCTCCAATAGATTCGTCGAGGGCCTTGCTCAATTCCTCTGCAAAGATCGTGAGGTTCGGCTCGACAAATGCCGTGGCGTGATCGCCCGGCAGCCAAATTACTTGAACATTCCCCGATGTCGCATCGTGCCACGGATTGACGTCGACGGATAGCCCCAGATTTGTGTCGGTCGCCAGAAAGACTGCGATATCGCCTTTGTAAGGTTTGGGAGAGTAACCGCGAATAGCCTCCAAGGTCACCACCCTGATTCCGGAAATGAGTTTACGCCGCAATACGCTCGGAATTTTGAGACCCCACCGCATGTAAAGCCGGATGATTCGCCTCCAGGCCCGGATTTCCATATTTGTCAGAAAATTTCGCAGTTTGGAGGTTCCGAGATCCCCCAAGTACCTAAGCATGCCCGCAGCGCGCATCGATTTCAGCTTGCCGCTGTGGAACCGGCAAAAAGCACTGGCCAACTCTATCTTGGAGGGGTGCCGTTCTAAACCGCTCTTTTGAACTTGACCATAGCTAGCGCTACCCATGGGATCGATAATCAACAGAAGTGGAACGGACTCGCCGGCTTCCTCGAGCTGTCTGGCGACTTCGAACGCCGGCATCGCCGCCGAGCAGAATCCGCCGATGAAATAAGGCCCATGGGGTTCGACCGAGCGGATTCCCTCCACATATCGCGACATCATACTTTCCAACGTCCAGTTATCCACTGGATCGGAAACGGCAAACTCCTCAACCCCGTAGACCGGCTGGCTGCTTTCAAGCGCGCGAGGTAATGATGCATAGAAGTGATAAGAGTGAACGAGGAAAAACGGCGGCCTCGAAGCATCGCCTTTCTGAAGCGGCAAAATTATCTCATGCTCGCCTCGCGCAACCTTGGCGATTAACTTCGCCTGAGCCGCTATGGTTGGCGCCACGAAAACGCTGTTTGCAGGCAACTCCACCGTTAACTGGGCACGTAAGCGGGATAGCAGAATCGTGGCCATGAAGGAATCGCCGCCAAGATCAAAGAAGTTGTCGTCATCGCCGATGCTCTCGAAGCCGAGAACCTCCCGCCAAACGGCTGCCAGCATTTCCTTCAAATCGGTGTCCGTAGCAGAAAAGTCATTGCGCAGTTCTACACCATCGGAAACACTGGCCGTCGCCTCAGCGGACGAAACACCTACATCTAAATTCTTTGCGTCAATCCAGTACCGCTGGCGCTCGAAAGGATAGGTCGGGAGAGAGACCCGCCGCCTTTTTTCGCCGGCATATAGCGCGCGCCAATCCGGGCGAACTCCCTTGGTCCAGAGTTGGCCCAATGCAGTTAGCATCGAAGCCGCCTCTGGTGTTCCGCGATACCCGAACGAGGAGAGCACCGTGTGACCGGAAGTCTCAGCTAAATGCCCGCCGAGCGAGGCGAGCGTCTGACCGGGACCGACTTCCAGCAAAATCCGATGGGGCGCTTTCATCAGTTCGTTCAGTCCGTCAGCGACAGGCACAGTCCGCCTCAAGTGATTCGCCCAATAGGCAGGATCCTTCGCCTCCGAAGGTGTGATCCAGGTGCCAGTGACATTGGCGATGTATGGGATTGTCGGAGAGTTTAGCGTCACGCCGCGCAACAGCTCTCGGAACAGTTCAATTATGGAATCGGCGGAACCCGCGGCTCCGCTCTCGAGCCTTGCTGGCAAGCTTTGCAGCAGACGCGCCCGGCCTGCCACTAACGCAAGCGCGTCACCCAGAGAAAAGACGCCTGCGAGACAGGCCGCAACAAACTCGCCAACGTCGTGCCCGAACATAGCTTCAGGACTCACACCCCAACTCATCCACAGCTTGGCCAGCGAGTATTCAATGACGAACGTGGCGATTTGAGCGACTGCGGTCCGCTTTAGCTGAACAACGGCATCGGGTATTCCTTCGGTTGCCGGAAATAGCGCCTGGCGCAAATCGAATCCCAGGTGCGGCTTGAGAAACTCACTGCAGAAGTCGACGTGTTCCCTAAACGTCTTTTCTGTGCGATAAGTCTGCAAACCAGTGTTGACGTGCAGTGCAGCCGGGCCCGGGAACATAAATGCAACTGGACAGCCGGAATGTTGCTCGAAATCCGTGAGAACACGCTCCTGGTCTCGCGCTTTGAGAAGCGTGGCTGCTTCATCGACGCTCTTGGCTGCGAGGACCCTTCGATGTGCGAACGCCTTCCTGCCCTGCTGCAGGGTAAATGCCACGTCGGTCAGATTAAGCCCTGGGTGGCTTGCCAGGAATTCCGCAAGCCGGTCGGTTGCCTGCTCCAAGGCGACGGGAGTCTTGGCCGATATTGGCAGGACTTGCCAACTGTGCGATTCATCTGAGGCAGGCGCCGCCGGGGCTTCCTCTACGATGACATGAGCATTTGTGCCACCGACGCCGAAAGAGCTGACGCCGGCAACACACCGGCCGTTCTCCGGCTGCCATGGTTGGAGCTTTTGCTGCACATAGAAAGGGCCGTCAGCGAAATTAATCGCGGGGTTGGGCTCCTTGAAATTCAGGCTGGGAGGGAGCACCCGGTTCTGCATAGCCAACACCACCTTGACTAAGCCTGCAATGCCCGACGCGGCGCCAAGATGGCCAATGTTGGTCTTGACGGAACCGATCGCGCAGAACCCCCGCCTCCGGCTGGTTCTGCGGAAAGCCTTCGTTAGGGCGGCTACCTCGATGGAATCCCCGAGTGCCGTGCCGGTGCCCATAGCCTCGATATAGCTGATCTCATCAGCACTCACACCCGCCAGTGCCTGGGCTGCCGCAACCACCATCGTCTGCCCCTCAATACTGGGCGCTGTATAGCCAGCCTTGGCAGCGCCATCGTTGTTGACGGCCGACCCGCGAATAACGGCGCGAATAAAGTCTCCATCCTCCAAAGCGTCGGCCAGCCGTTTGAGAACGATCACGGCGGCTCCGCTGCCGGGCATCATTCCCTGAGCAGAAGCGTCGAAAGCCCGGCACCGTCCGTCCGATGAGACGGTTGAACCTTGCTCGTACAAGTAGCCCGCTACTTGCGGAATCCTGATGGAGACACCGCCGGCGAGAGCCATGTCACACTCGCCATGGAGGAGACTCTGGCATGCGATGTGAGTGGCCACCAGCGAGGATGAACACGCAGTCTGTATAGTAAGGCTCGGGCCTTTCAGGTTTAACTTATAAGAGACCCGTGTGGACAGATAATCGTTCTCGGTCGCAATTAATTTTTGCAGGTAGTGTAACGAGCTGATCAGATCAGGATTCGAGAGGAGATTATTCTGGAGATAGGAATTCGAACCAGCTCCGGCGAAAACACCGACTCGGAGCCGGGCTCTGTCCGGGTCATAGCCTGCGTCCTCTAGCGCCTCCCAGGCAATCTCCAGAAACATGCGGTGCTGAGGATCGGTTAGTTCGGCCTCCCGAGGGGTGTAGCCAAAGAACCCGGCATCGAACAGATCCACGCCTTCCAAAAGGACGCCGGTTTTCACATAGTTCGGCGATTGAACCAATTTCGGCTGCACACCAGCGGCCAAGAGCTGCTGATCCGTAAACTTAGTCACGGACTCTACGCCGGCGCACAAGTTCTTTCCGAACTGCTCAATGCTAGAGGCATCGGGAAAACGCCCCGCCATGCCAATAACGGCGATCCTGTCGAGGTCGTCAACTTCTTGGGACATGCTACAACGACTCCTCGACTAACTCATTTGCCAACTGCCGCAACACCTGGCGACTCCGTAACGCGTGTTTCCCGCCATTATCCTGTGTCAGAAGCGCTTGCGCCTGAACCACGCCCTCGACACTCGAGTCCGTGCCAGTGAGGTGCCTCGCAAGAGCTCGAATCGTAGTGAACCCAAACATGTCCACCATGGAAACTTCTTTACTAAAGGCTTCCCTCAGTCGGCTGTTAACTCTCACCATTAACAGAGAATGTCCTCCCAAATCAAAGAAATTATCGTCCCTGCCGACGTTAGCAACCTTCAGTACATCCTGCCAAATGCTGGCTATCTTCTGCTCCGTCTCGTTGTCAGGCGACACGTAACCGCCGCTCAACGTTGTCGCGACGTCCACGCCCGGGGCCGGTAGGGCCTTACGGTCCAGCTTCCGATTGGGTGTGAGCGGCAATGCCGGCAAGCTAACATAGGCCGTTGGAACCATGTATTCGGGTAGCTTCCGTTTGAGATGATCCCGCAGTTCGGCGGTCGTACATGCCGATCCTTCTGCCGGAACCACATAGGCAACGAGTTGCTTTTCGCCGTCCTCGCGCACAATCACCGCCGCTTGACGGACTCCGGAGTGGCTGAGCAGGACGCTTTCGATCTCCTCCAGCTCAATACGGAAACCACGAATCTTGACCTGCTGATCAATACGTCCCTGGAATTCCAGATTTCCATCCGGCAGATAACGCACCAGGTCGCCCGTGCGGTAGAGACGCGAATCTCCGCGACTACCGAAACAATCGGGAATGAACTTTGCGGCCGTCAGCTCCGGGCGATTCCAATAGCCCCGAGCCACGCCATCGCCACCGATCAATAGCTCGCCTGGAACTCCTACCGGCAGCAACTGCAAGTGCGCATCTACGACATAGAACTGGGTGTTGGCAATTGGACGACCGAGCAGTACCCGCTCTCCCCTCACCACTGGATATACGGACGACCAGATGGTGGTCTCCGTTGGTCCGTACATGTTCCAGAGTGATCCGCACTTCGGAAGCAGTTGCTCGGCTAAATGGGGAGGCCATGCCTCGCCCCCGCAGAGAATTTTGAACTTGGGATCGCCTTCCCATCCGGCTTCCAGCAACAAGCGCCAAGTGGATGGGGTGGCTTGCATCGCGGTCGCCCCACACCGTTGGATCACTGCGCGCAGTTCCCTTCCATCCCTTGCCGTTTCCGGCGATGCCATGACCACTTTGGCGCCTGTGGTGAGTGGCAACCAAATCTCCAGGCCGAAGATATCGAAGGACGGTGTGGTGACTGACAACAGCGTATCGCGCGCCTCCAGTCCGGGCGCTCCCCGCATAGAGGTCAAAAAATTAACCAGCGATCGATGGCAAATCTCGACACCCTTCGGCTTACCCGTGGAGCCGGAGGTGTAGATGATATAAGCCAGATGACGGGATTCCGCACTTTGACCTGCCACCACTTGGTCCGGGGCTACGAAATCATCGACGCAGACCACCTCCGCCTGGTGCGAAGGCAACTTCGCCAGCAGTTTCCCGACAGTGACCAATACCCGAGGCTGTGCATCCTCCAACATGAACGCTATGCGATCTTGAGGAAAACTCAGGTCAACCGGCAGATAGGCGCCTCCGGCCTTAAGAATTCCCAATAATGCGATAATCATCTCCAGCGAACGTTCCACATACACGGCGACGGGAACATTGGGGCCAACTCCGAGCGCCTGCAGGCGATGAGCGAATTGAGCACTGCGCTGATTCAACTCGGAATACGTCAATCGCTCGCCATTAAATTCCAAAGCTACGGTGCCGGGTGTTCTTGTCGCTTGATCTTCAAACAGTTCGTGAAGGCATGCATTAGCCGGGTAGTCGGCCTTGGTGTCATTCCACTCCACAATTTGACGCCGCTCCGTCTCTGTCAAGAGCGGAAGCTCGCTCAACCTTCGCTCCGGGTCAGCCACAATACCTCGCAGCAACACCAGAAGATGTTCCGCCATGCGCTCGACCCTATTGGCATTAAACAAGTCAGAGTTATACTCCAACATGCAGGAAAGTCCCTGCGGCTCTTCCCGGACGGCGAGGGTCAAATCGAATTTCGAGACGCCGAAGTCAAATTTGAATGGTTCTACAGACAATCCCGGTACTACGAAGGTTGGGCTCGGAGTGTTCTGGTGAATCAAGAGTACTTGAAATAACGGGGAATGAGCCTGAGATCTTTCGGCGCGCACTGTACCAACGAATTTCTCGAACGGCAGGTCCTGGTTTTCAAAAGCCTCCAGCGTAGTTCGGCGAATCCTTCGCAGCAATTCGCGGAAACTGGGATCGCCAGACAAGTCGCCACGCAGGACGAGAGTGTTTACCAAAAAACCTATGAGTCCTTCGATCTCCGGATGTGAACGGTTGGCAATCGGTGTTCCAACGGAAATATCGTCCTTCTGCGTATAGCGGGCAATGAGAGCTTGAAGTGCAGCTAGCAACACCATGAAGAATGTTGCTTGTTCGCGCCGGCCGAGTGCTTTCAGTTCGGTGATCAGGGGTTGCGGTAACGAAAAGAAATGCTTAGCGCCTCGGAACGTCTGGATCGGAGGCCGTGGGCGATCGGCCGGCAAATCGAGCAGTGGAGATGTGCCCGCAAGCTGGCGAGTCCAGTAATTAAGCTGTTGCGTGGCAGCTTCACTTTCATTTCGCTTCGTCTGCCAGGCCGCATAGTCGGCATATTGAATAGCAAGGTCCGGCAGAGGCGACGGGCGTCCGTTTATAAATGCTTGATATAAGAGGCCGAATTCCTTCCAGAAGATAGTTGCCGACGAGCCATCCATCGCGATGTGGTGGGCGATAACCAGCAAAATATAATCGCACTCGGCAACGCGCAGGATCGTGAAGCGCCAGAGTGGTCCCTTATCGAGATCAAATGGCTTCCGCCCTTCTTCAACCGCGAGTCGACCGGCTTCAGTTTCGCGGTTAGGCTCGGGTAGTGAGCGAAGATCAATTACCGGGAGCTCCCGCAGTTGTGCCGGCGTGATTCGCTGAATCGGATCGCCGTCCACAAGAACGATAGTTGAGCGCATTACCTCATGGCGTCTCAGAATTTCCTGGAATACCCGCTCCACGATGCAATGGTCCAAGTCTCCCTTAACGCGAACGCTAAGATTCTCGTTATAGTGATTGCCTCCCTCGAGCCGATCGAGAAACCATAAACGGCGTTGTCCGGCGGACAGCGGATAATCGCCTGAATTTCTCCGACGGCCGATTGTATCGGTCTGCAGTTCAGCGTCAAGCAGGCTCGCCAATAGAGCACGTTTCTGGTGAGAGAAGCCGCCAAGCTCAGATGAGTTTGTATCCATACCTTATGCCACCGCAGTCGTTGCCTCGAGATTGCGGCTTACTTCTTCCTGGGACATGCCTCTTATCCGCTCCACAAGGCTGGCTGTCTTTTCAGTAAGGCCAAGCCGAGCTTCCCGAGCGATCATATAAGAAGCGAATTCGCTGATCGTTGGAGCAGTAAATAGGGTGTTGGGCGGCAGATCCGTTCCGAACAGGGAACGCACACGAGAGATCATCCGCGTGGCGGAAAGAGAATCGCCGCCGAGATCGAAAAAGTTGTCGAGCATGCCAATCTGGTCAATGCCAAAAAAGTCCTGCCAGATTTCAGCAAGGACCCGCTCAGTCGAAGTTTCCGGAGGAACATAGTCACTGGACAGATCAGGACGCTGGTGCGCTCCTTTGGTCAGGGACGGGTTCGTAATCTGTTCTATAGCAGCGTGCAGTGCGCCGTTGTTGTTTCTATGCATCGACCCTGTGACGTCTTGCCCCGGCAACATCTGGGCCGCACCGTTGGCATAGACCTCCGGCGATGGGTCGATCCAGTAACGCTTTCGCTGGAAGGGATACGTGGGTAATGGAATTCGATGGCGGCATTCGTTCTTATAGAATCCGGCCCAGTCGATCTCAACCTGAGCAAGCCAGAGTCGCCCAAGAGTGTTCAGCATGAAAGCAACATCCGAATTGCTTTCGAGAGGATGACGTATTGTTGATAGAACAGTGCACCTATCCGATCCACCAGGATGCTGCCGGGCTGAGGTCCCGAGTGTGTTTCCTGGCCCAATCTCCAGAAGGATTCTATCCGGCTCCTTCATCAACTCCTGAATACAATCCGAGAAGCGTACGGTCTCCCGGAGATTTCTGGCCCAATACCTGGGCGTGGTAATTGCCGCTGAATCTATCCAAGTGCCAGTGACACTGGAAAGGATTGGGATTGTAGGGGGATGAAGGTTCGTTTGTTCCAACTGCCTGGTGAACTGGGCGAGGACAGGGTCCATCAGTTTTGAATGAAACGCGTGAGAAGTGTGCAGGAGCCGGCAGGCCACCCCTTTGTTCGACAGTTTTTCCTGGAGGTCTTTTACGGCCTCGGTTTCTCCCGAAACAACGCACATCGAAGGGCTGTTGACCGCCGCCAAAGAGAGCCCCTCATTTAAGAATGGCGCGATTTCCTGCTCAGGAATAGAAACGCTCAGCATCGAACCGCCGGGCAGGGCCTGCATCAGCCGGCCCCGGGAGGCAACGAGAGCTAAGGCGTCTTCGAGGGAGAGTACTCCAGCCAAACAAGCTGCTACATATTCGCCGATGCTATGGCCGACCAAGGCGGCGGGTGTCACGCCCCATGACAACAGCAGTTTTGCGACGGCGTACTCCACCGCGAAAAGAGCTGGTTGAGCAACCAGCGTCTGCTTCAGCGTCTGAGAAGCACTTTCGACATCGTCTTCGCCTGGATATAGGACATCTCGCAAATTAACCGGAAGGTGAGGCTTGAGGAGCTCGCAGCAACGATCAATCTGTTCCTGAAACTCCGCCTCGGTCCTGTAGAGTTCCAGGCCCATATTGACGTACTGGGCGCCTTGTCCGGGAAACATGAAAACTACATCTCTATGAGCCGACTGTTGATGGTGTGTTGCCAGACGCCTTCCGTCTGGCGACTCCAGGAGGGCAACGGCCTCCTCGGTGTTCTTGCAAACCAATATGCGGCGATGGCATAGGAGCTTCCGGCCTCTCTGGAGCGTATATGCGACATCGGCAAGCTTCAAGGAAGGATTGTTCCTCAGGTGCTCCCCGAGGTTTTTCGTCGTCCTATCCAAAGCGGCAGTCGTGTGAGCCGAGAGCGGCAGAAGCTGCCAAGGCCTGGACGGCCCGGAAACCTCAATCGCGGGCGCCTCTTCAACAACCGCATGGGCATTGGTGCCGCCAATGCCAAAAGAACTGACGCCAGCCACACGCCGGCCGTTCTCCGGCTGCCAGGGTTGCAGCTTTTGCTGCACGTAGAAAGGGCTGTTTGCGAAATCGATCGCAGGATTGGGTCGCTCAAAATTCAGGCTTGGAAGGAGCACTCGATTTTGTAGAGCGAGCACGACCTTGACTAATCCCGCAATGCCCGATGCGGGTCCGAGATGACCAATGTTGGTCTTGACCGAGCCGATCGCGCAGAATCCTTGCCTCTGGCTCGTTCCGCGGAACGCTTTCGTTAGGCCGGCAATCTCGATGGGATCGCCGAGCGCCGTGCCGGTGCCATGAGCTTCCACATAGCTGATGTCATCAGCATTCACCCCGGCGAATGCTAGCGCGTCCGCAATAACATTCGCCTGTCCCTCAACGCTGGGCGCCGTATAACCAACCTTGGAAGCGCCGTCATTGTTGATCGCCGACCCGCAAATAACCGCGCGAATGAAGTCTCCATCCTTCAACGCATCGGTCAGCCGTTTGAGAACGATAATGCCAGCTCCACTTCCGGGCATCATTCCCTGAGCAGAAGCGTCGAAAGCCCGGCACCGGCCGTCGGAGGAAAAGGTTGAACCTTGATCGTATAAGTAGCCCGCTATCTGGGGAACGCTGATGGAGACACCTCCCGCGAGAGCCATGTCACACTCTCCGTTGAGCAGGCTCTGGCATGCGATGTGGGTTGCCACTAGCGAGGATGAACATGCAGTCTGAATAGTAAGACCGGGTCCTTTTAGGTTTAGCTTGTAAGAGACACGGGTAGACAGATAATCGTTTTCAGTCGCGATCGACCTCTGAAGCAGGTGCCACGACGCTAAGAGATGCGGATCGGAGAGGAGGTTATTAAGGAAGTAGGAATTCCTGCCAGTTCCGGCGAAGACTCCAATTCGGAGTTGGGTCCGGTCCGGGTCGTACCCCGCGTCATCGAGGGCCTCCCACGCGCATTCCAAAAACACGCGATGCTGAGGATCTGTCAGTTCGGCGTCTCGAGGGGTGTATCCGAAAAGTTCGGCGTCGAAGAGCTCCACGCCGTCCAACAGAACGCCGGCTTTCACGTAGTTCGGCGCCTGAATTAGGTTCGGTTGCACCCCGGCGGCCAAGAGTTGCTCATCCGTAAACGTAGTTACGGACTCTATACCAGCGCACAAGTTCTTCCCGAACTGCTCGATGCTGGAGGCGTTCGGAAAACGCCCTGCCATGCCGATAACAGCGATCTTGTCAAGTTGATCCGTTTCGTGTTCCACGCTAAGAGAATTCCTTGATCTACTTAATTTGCGGACTGGCGCCGCCGCTGGCGATTACACCGCGGCGCTTCGAATCCCGGGTTAGTATTAGTGCAGAGCGATGGGGGTCGGCCACGGAAATCCAAGAGCAACGCGCAGGGTATACAGGCCCGCGAAACATGCCGCGAATACGATTGTCATTTGAAAATCCTGCTTTAGCGGGGACAGTCCTTCGCGCGTCAATCCGTATAGGCTGGCAAAATACACCGGCACATCGCTGAAGGCGATGGTCCAGACCGCGCCGGTCATTCCCCAGCGATGAAAGCTCGCCGGAACAAGCAACAGAATCATCAGCGCGGTCAGCACATATCCGGTCACTGTGTAGCGTAGTTTTCCGAGTGTCACCAGGCACGGACCGGTGGTGCTGTAAAGAATTGTGTGCCACAAGCCGAGCGCCAGCACGGGAGCCATCCAAGCTGCGTCGCGATATCGCCTGTCGTATATATGGCGCAGGAAGATATCGCTGAAATTCACCACGAGCGCAAGCATGAGTGCGCCCCCCAACAACACGAACCTGCGATAGTGCAGCACCATTTTCCTGAAGTCGCAACGCGGCAGGTGACTTATCCTGGCCACAAAAGGGAAAGCGACCCGTCCTGAAAAGGCAAGAATAACCTGACGCGGCATATCGGCAATCGCAAAGGTAACGCTATACAGACCGAGCGTGGCTAACGACACGAGCTTGCCCAGCACCAGGCGATCCGCTTGCGATGCAAGGAATGTCACGGCCGTCGAAGCAAAGATCCATTTCCCGAATGAGAGGAGTTCGTGCGCGATCTCCGGATTCCAGGCGAATCTATTCCGGTACCCTGGAATCAAAAAGAAGCTGACGACAAGTCGCGCGACATCGAAAGCCAGGCGGCCGACTACAAGTGCCCAAACCGATGGATAGGCCCAGGCCAACAGTACTGTGATCAGCACTTGCATGGCCTGAAGGGAAAGTTCTATACGCGACAATCTCCCTACGGCCATATGCCGGGCAAGGGTGATAAAGCTTGTGGAACTGAACCCGTTGATCACGAGACTGAACGCGACCACTGCAATCAGGGAGCGCAGCCGGGGCTGCTCATAGAATCGCGATACCGGCCAACTTAACAATAGGCAGATGAGCCAGAGCCCAACACCGCGCAACACTTGTACGGTCCAAACCGTGTTCAGAAAAGCGGGATCATCTCCGTTCTTGCTCCGAATAACGCTGGGGGCTAGACCGAAATCGGAGAACAGGCTGAGTCCCATCAGAATCGTACTCAACAGTGCCATGAGCCCGAAATACTGGGGCACAAGTAACCGGCTCAGAAGTATGTTGCTCAGCAACCGCACGGCTTGTCCCGCGGCATAAGCAAGGACAATCCAAACTGTGCCATGAACAGCCCGCGCGGTAAATGAGCGCGTGGAGTCCGCGATCGGTTTCGTTACGACGCGTTCGTCGGTAGTTATCGTTTCCATCTAGGGACCTGCCTAAGAGGGACTCTATGCGAACTGCTTGACTAGTCGGCTGCGTTCCTCGAAGACCGCTGCGTCGTTGAATCGCTCGCCACTCCTGGCGGCGTTGCGAATCAACTGGATTAGAGCCGGGCGATTGGTTGCGAGAAAGGCGATGCGACGACCGAGGTTTTCCCAGTCATTTGTGGGGACGAAGCTACCACCGCCGAATCCATCCGTCAAGTCGCCGGTAAACCTGCTCTCATATCCCACGATCGGCGTCCCGGACAACAAGGCTTCGATCAGACAGCGAGGAGACTCTGGCGTGATATGAGTAAACAGCATCATGTGGGCGTTCCTGATTGCGGCCAGAAGATCGCCTCGATCGCTCACAAATCCGGGCATGCGCACGATTTCAGATAGCTTTAAGCGGCTGATCTCCGCTTCGGCTTCGTTGCGCAGCGGGCCATCGCCATACCATACGGCGCGGATGGGAGCTCCCAAATCGCGCGACACGGCGATGGCCTTCAGCCAGTCCAGGGGCGCCTTCATAGGATCCAGGCGGCCGGCGTAGCAGATATCAACCACGCTGGAAGTCTCCAGGCCGGTGACTTTCTTGAGTAGCGCCGGCTCGCTGATGTAGTCGGACCTCTTGGTGTGGATATCGTGGATCGTGAAGTTTTCCGGGCACCAGGAAGAATAGGCATGGAAACAATCAGAACCATGCCACAACCCAACGGAGCACTTGCGAATAACCCGGCGATGATAGCGCCGCATAAGTGCAGCGAACACGTCCGCCTTCAGACGCCGGGGCCACGACGCGCCCCGAGTGACCCGCAGCAGAAGCTCGTGCTCCACACGGTCCGCATGAATAGCGAATTTTCGATTCTGCGCCGCCGCCTCCAGCGCAGCAACCGCGGCCCAGTCGCCGACCAGCGCACCGATGGCGAATTGCAGATGGGAACATTCACGAATATGCCTGCGCAAAAGAAGTTTTACGGCGCCGTAATGTCTGAGAAAATCGGTAAGCTCGTAAGCCCAGGGAAGCCGCACGAGTTTTACCCGTTCTCTGGCCATCAACGCGCTTTCATCTTTCCAAACGATCCCGTTACTCGTCCTGGCGAGTTCTTCCGGCATGACTGGTGCGGCGACCGTCACTTGCTCGAAGTTGTCTGCCCACCGATCGATCCCGTTAGTCGCCTGTGCCTCGATCATTAGAGCGCCCTTACTCCTACGAAAAGGCACTGGAATGACCAGCAGCATATTCCCCCGCACGCCTTCCGGCGCGTTAACTGGCGGCGAGAATAGGTGTGGGAGGTCAGCCATTCTTGTACTCGATAAGTGCGCTCTTTTGACCTTGCCGGCTATTTAGCCATTGGCGCATCTGGCCCAGGAAAATGGGTACCTGCTGCACGTGGGAATGTATCGCGAACAGGATGAGTGTGCTCAGAGAGGTTCGCCTCCTCCTGGTCCGGAGTGCAGTCCGCAAGATCAGCCCAAGGGCCCCGAGCACAAGGAGAAGAAGAGGAACCCAGGACCGGTCTAGAGTGGCAGCCGTTACTGCCGCGATGGGAGCGAACATATAGACGCTGCCATGTATCGCGTTGTGTCGCGAAGCCTGACTCCAAAGCGGATCCGCCGTTCGCCCGTAAAGGTCGGCGATTTCGGCGTACGCATGGCCTGTACGGATCGCGCGCAGGCAATATTGCCGCCAATTTACCACTGCCAGATCGTGCCCTGTCATAGCCGCGTCGATATGTAGAATTAGGCCGCCGTTGGCGCGAATTCTCCAGCACAGATCAGGCTCCTCGCCTGCTATGAGACTCGCATTGTAGCCGCCCGCTTGCTCCAGCGCCGTGCGTCGCATAATGGCATCGCCGCCGCAATACTCGGTGAATCCAGGCTCGAACAGCCAATCCAGATCCAGAACGCGATTATATATGGAGGCTTGGGGACGAATTTCGCGGCGATGCCCCGTGACAACCATGACTCGCGGGTTCTCGAATTCCGGTAAAGCACGTACGACAAAATCACGGTCCACGATGGTATCTCCGTCGAGGAAAAAAACGAACGGAGCGGAGGCAGCTTGCCAGCCGGCGTTCCGGGCCCGCGCGGCGGATAGTTTTCCGCCCAAGAGCTCGATTACCTTGGGTCCAAATCGCGCGGCCCGTTGCGCCGAGCCATCGTTGGAGCCGGAATCGACGTAAACAAGCTCAACATGCCCGTCCGGATGACACATGTCGCGAATGGATTCCAGGCAGCGGGCTAGCCGAGGGCCTTCGTTACGTCCGATGACGACTATGGAGAGAACGGATTCACGCATCTCTTTTACCAGGGCCGTGTCGGGGAAATTCTTCCGCCACGCGTTTCCGTCCAGGCGCGTCCAAGGAGTTGTATCACGGAGCGGCTTTCCGCGGCCTTGCGCCGGCGTTCCTCATGTCTGGAAGAACAGTTCCGAACGAGCCGCAATCGGTGCCAGCACAGCTCCACTATGCGAACAAAGTGCGCGGCAGCGCCATGGTGTTTGCGATAATACAAAAACCTACTGCGGATGCTCCATAGCATTAGCTGCGAACCGAAATGTGATCGCGCGGCTTGGCGCACTGACTTGGCAGACTCGCCTCCCAGATGTACGATCACTACGTCGGGCCAGTACCGGACCTTATGGTCCAGCGCTTTTATTCTGCGGCATAGATCCACTTCCTCGCAATACAGGAAGAAGGCTTCGTCGAAAAAGCCCGTTTGCGCCAGCACTTCCGGACGGATGATCGAAAAGGCGCCGGGAACCCAATCCACTTCGGCCGCCTCCATGGGGTCTGCCCATGTCCGGTCGGGCCTGCCGAAGAACCGTGAGTGTGGAAAGCGGCTCGCCAGGCCCGTTAGAATCAAGAAATCGTTCAGGAGCGAGGGGAACGCCCGGGCGGATGGTTGCCACGAGTTTTCTTGGCTGATCAATTGCCCGCCTCCCAATCCCACCTCGGGCTCGCTCTCCATGTGATCGATAGCGCGACGCAGGGCCCCCGGCCGCAGGAAGGCGTCTGAATTCAGCAGGACGAAATATCGCCCGCGCGCGAGCCGCAGGGCGCGATTGTTAGCCGCGGCAAATCCCAGGTTGACATCGCTCGGGATCACCAAGGCTTCCGGGTATTCCTCCTGCAACATTTCCACCGAACCATCTCGGGAGCCGTTATCCACCACAATGATCTCCAGCGAAAGTCCCTCGGCGCATTCTCTCAGATGATGTAAGCAGCGGCGCAGAACATTGCAAGTGTTATACGAAACAACAATGACCGAAAGGTCATGCAGTTGGCTTTGCTTCCCCTGAAGCCGGAGCTCCTGCGAGGCTACAATCGGCATCGATACATCTCCGCTAATTTCTCAACATTCCGATGCAAATTGAAGTTTTCCGCGACGCGGCGACGGCCAGCGCGGCCAAGACGTTCCCGCAGGTCCGGATCATCGATCAGCCGGGCCAAAGAGGCCGCAAGTTGATCTTCATCCGCGGGGGCTACTAGTATTCCGTCTGTTTCGCTCCGAACGAGTTCGGGGATACCGGTAATGGCGGTACTGACACAGGGAACTTCCATAGCCATCGCCTCCATCAGAGCAACCGGAATCCCTTCCGCGAAGCTCGGCAGAGCAAAGATATCCGCGTTCTCGAGAATGCATCGCACGCGGTCCGCCTCGACTGCTCCCTCAAAAGCGACCAGACCTCGTAGTTCCTCTTGAGCGGCAATTCTTTCGAGGTTTATCCGGTCGGGTCCATCGCCGACCAGGCGGAGCCGCACATTTCGGCCTTCCCGCACTAATTGGCGAAACGCCGCCATTAAGACGTGTTGCCCTTTGGCGCTGACTAGCCGGCCTACGCAGACGATTTCTACCGGGCCTCCTCCCGTTTTGCGACGGCGCTGAGGATTGAACTTCCGGGGATCCACCCCGAGTGGCGACACCAGCAGCTTGTTCCACTGGTTGGCCGGCGAGAGCATCATTAATTGGCTGCGCGCGAAGGCGCCGATGCAAAATACAAAGGAGGCTGTCTCTATCTTTTGGGCAAGGTAGTATTTCCGGACATCGTAGAACTCGTCCGGGCCATGGATGGTAAACGACACACTCACCGGGAAGGTCCGCGCGGCGATCATGGCGACGGTGGACACGGCCACCCCGAAGTGCGCGTGAAGATGCGATAGACCACGCTCTCTCATCCACTGGCCAACCATGAGCGCTTCGATTAGATAGAAGAAACGAATTCCAGCGCCGCCCAGGCGTATGACAAACAACAGCCCCCTCAACAAGCCCAGCGGGCGGCGCACCAACGCGTCGGCGAAGGCCCACAGAGCTCGCCAAACTCCCGCTCTTTTCACATAGAAGGTGGCTTCCTCTTCTGTTCGTTCAATCCCACCAAGAACGGAGCGTGGGCGGTCGCAAGAGTTGATTGAGGCGATCGCGATGTCGAAGTTCAGGTCTCGCAGAGTCCTAATTTCATTCAGCAAGAAGGTATGGGAAATGGCGGGATAGCGGCTCAACAGATACGCAAGGCGGACGCGCGCCTTGCTGGAGCTTGAGGACGGTTCGCTAGTTAAAACCGCTGATGTAGCTACTGACGTCACGGTTTGCATTGAGCTGGCAGTTGGCGGGAATTAAGAGATTGCAGTTTGTGGGCGCCGCAGCAGCGCTGGAGGGCATGCTGGGTTAATTTACGTCTCCACTCCCGCCGGAGCCGTCCGCAGTATGGTATGGTCTCTCAACTCGTTCCTCAGCAAACGCCCCGCGCGTTCAATCCTTACATTGGTGAGGATGGCGCCGACCCCTGCGACGTGGAGCCGCTCGAGTAGTCGCCCTGCCCGCTCGAGGTCCTTGCGTGTGGTCTTTCCAGCCTGGGCAATTATCAGCGTGACATCGGCCTCGGTGGCCAACAACTCGGCGTCCGAGGACAAAAGGAGCGGCGGCGCGCTAACGAGGACCACGTCGCAGTCCTGCTCCGCGGCCTTCAACATTGAGGCATACGGCCCGAGGGCGGAAATTTGCGCCCGCCCTGCGATGCGCTCGACCGCGTTCGGAATTAGCATCTGGCGAGTAGCATGAACAAGAACAGGGCGGAAGCCGCGTTCAGTCAGGTCTCTTGCGATTTCACCGGCAAGAGCGTCGAATACGCCAAATTTAAGAGGAGTCAGTAACACCGTCTTGGCGCCGCGAGCGATGCAACGTTGGATTCCCGAAGTGAGGCGGCGTAGATGCTCGTCGGCGAAATCCTCTCTGCCGGGTTTTGATTCGATCGTCATTCCAACGGGTAAAAGGCCCAGAATACGCTCAACGCTGGCGGGATTGTGTACCCTGGGATCGGCGGCATCCAGTATTACCGGAATAGAGAGGCTCAGAGCTAAAGCCAGTGCCAGAAGAGCTCCCCATGCCTTTTGCTTCTGGTTCTTCAGCGGCTGCAGAGGTCGCTGCGCCACGGAAAACACGCTCAGGAATCCGGGCATCTCAGCTTGAAGATTCAGCGAATCGATGCGCGCCTGGACATCGCGCAGGTGGGTTCGCAACCGTTCGATATCCTCGTTCAAAGCCCGGGCCTGCCGAAGTTCCCGGGATGCTGATTCCATATCTCGCAAGCGCACCGTGAACTCGTCGCTCAAAGCCCGCTCTATGCGCTGGGACTGATCAACGTCGGTGCGACGTTTATCCATTAACTGCGCCCCGATCGTGCGAACCATTTCGGTGGGTACTGAATGCAACTGGCTGTCTATGCTGGAGAGTCCTCTCTCCGCAGTCCTATACAACGGGTTCGCCGGCAGCATTCCATCCAGCCGGAGACGCAAGTCGGATTGCTTTTGCAGTAGCCCGTCCATCATGCTTCGAGCTGCCGCATCGTTCATGACGATTTGTTCGGCCTCGGCGGCGGCATTGGATTTTTCATCGACCTCCATTTGCTGCTCCGCTTCTATCCGCTTTTGATGCGCTGCTAGGACGGCCATCCGCATCTGAGCGAGCACGGCATCATCCGGGAACGTCGAGGCCCTTTGCAAGTCGACTACCTGCAGTTTCTCGGAATACTGAGCTACATCATCCAGTTTCTCATTGAGTTTCTTTTCGACAAAGGCGTTCTCCCTGGTTAGAACGGCCAGGCGGCCGGAACGCTCAGAAATAAATTCTCCGCTGCCTTTAGCCAGATAAGCTTGAGCGACGGCATTAGCGATAGCGGCTAGGTCTGTTGGAGTGGAGCCGCGCGCGCCTATCGTGATTTCGTAGCTGTCGGGTACACGCCAGACGCTAATCATATAGCGGAGGCGCTCGATCGCCGCCTGCTCCGTTTCGCCGGCGCGTTTCCAGTGATGGCCTGTGGCGTCCAGTCGCCGCAGCGCTGCGCTTAACGTGTCGTAATGAACAACCGTTAGAATCTGGTGATTGATCAGAGTCGCGTACGAAACTTCGTTGACATGGTCGAGATTATCTTTCAAAGCGCTCGGGGAAACGTAAACCGTGGTTTCCGCCTGGTAAGCCGGCTTCACGAAGTGGCGGATCAACCGGTATCCTACGGCCGTGCAAATGATGAAGATTCCCGCTGCCAGCAGCCACCGGCGCTGCAGGCTGTCGAGAACGTCAATCTCGGATTTGTCGGGAGGCAAAATCGGGCGAGGCTGGAGGGCTGGAACGCCCGAAGAAATAGGGAGAGGCAGATCGGGTTGTTTATCGGATATGTGCATAAGGTTGTCTTCTTAGCGCCCGGCTGCGATGGCGCCGAACATCATCAGGGTTCCCGCCGCGTTGAGCTTCTGAAGAATGTACCCAACTTTGGACAGCCCATTTTGGGGCACGTAAATCACATCTCCCCTTTGCAAGGAGATATCTGCCGTGTCTTTCGCGCGATCGGGCTTGACTAGATCTTGAAACGCGATTTCGCGGGTCAGCCCGTTGGAAGGGCGCACCAAGCGAATCTTTCCACTGGCGGCATCATCGGTGAGGCCCCCGGCCATCGCCAGAACGTCAACCAGCCGAATGCCCGGACTCAGTCTGACTGCTCCCGGTCTCCTGACCTGACCGAGTACCGAAACCTGATCCTCCTGTTCGTCGGGCACATAAACGATGTCGCCTCGCCGCAATCGTAGGTCGACGGCGGATGTTCCGCTAGAAAACAGTTCATTCAAGTCGACCCATAGAACCTGTTCAGAACCTCGGTAAATGGCGCAACGACTGACCATTGGTGCGGAGCCTAGAGTGGCAACGTCGCCGGCACCCTTTTTGTCATATGCGCCGCTCTTGGCCAGCGCTTCCAGAAGTGTGGGGGCGGTTTCGAAAGAGATTGGCCCCGGCATGGCCACTCGGCCCACGACAATAACCCGATTGGATCCGTATTTGGTCACTTGGATGGCGACGTGGACGTCAGTGTAGTACTGATCAAATGCCTTAGTTATGGCCTGCGCAGCGCCTTCCCTAGTCTCGCCGCTCACGTGTATAGAACCCGCCATCGGAAGTGTGATCTTTCCATCCGGTCCGACCACATGGTGTCCCTGCAGGTCCGCGTTGGTGGGAACCTGGACGTCGATCTCATCCCCGGCGGCGATTGTATACTCGCCCTCGGAAGCCTCTTCAAACTGCCGCATCAGTTCTTGCTGGCTGAGCTTGAGGCCGGAATCAGCGGCGCTACCTCCATATTGTGCATTGGCAGAGGAGAGGCCAAAGCAGGCCAAGCCAACCAGCCAAAAACCCGTTAGCATACTTTTGCGGTGCGCAATTCCTCTGAATTGCCCTGAATGCTGGCACATTCTTCCCTCCATGGATCTAAACTTTTCCGAGGCCTGATCTTGGCTGGAATACCGACTGCAATCGAGTGCGGTGGTACGTCTGTCAGAACGACGGCATTCGCCCCAATCACCGAGTCGTCTCCGATTCGGATTGGCCCGAGTATCTTTGCACCGGCGCCAATATCGACACGATTTCCAATCGCGGGCGAACCTCTGAATTCGGTCCGGCGAAGGCCAATGGTGACTCCATTCCGCAAAATCACGTCATCCCCCAGCGACGCATCGCCGCTGACGACTATTCCGTGCGAATGATCGATACGTAATCGGCGACCTACCCGCGTTTCGCAGGGTAACTCCGCGCCGGTTGCCGCGCTTACCAGCGCGAACGCCATTTTATACATCAGAGAAAACGGTATACGCAGCCACCGCCAAGCGATCCGATATCGCCAGCAGCCAAAGCGGTAGACAACCATTACCCATAGCCCGGGCCACAGGATATTGCCCTGCGCTGTGCGCCAGTCTTCCCGAAGACATTCGAACACGGCCTGTCTCCAATTGTTAAATCGCGCCCGTCCTGCGTTGTGTCCGGATCCACTCCGTTTTCCGGCTGGACGAACGAAAGACCGCCACAAGTGTTGTGACTTTCCACGCAACGTAGAAGGGCGCCGCCAGCAGGGACATAAGGTTCTTCAAACATTCGTCGCCGAGCGCTATGGCGCTTACAACGTGAGTCAGCAAGATGGCCAGCACGGCGGCTCCGTACCAACGGAAGAATCCATATGGCAAAGCGCACAGAAACAGCGAAACCGTCGCCAGGTACGCAAGCGGGAGCGTCAGCAGTTCGAGCATAGGTTCAGCCGCGGCGAACTTTCCGTGGCGAATTTGCTTGGCCAGCTTTGGTAGCCAGTCTCTAGCCACGCGCAGACGGCCACCCTCCCAGCGGGCGCGTTGCGATGATTGCGCATTGGCGTCATCGGGCATAACGCCATACACGGTCGCCCTGTCTGCGAAACGAACTTTCTTATCCCGGTTGATCAGAAGAAGATGGTACTCGAGATCTTCTACGATTGACTCGGCCGAATAAGGAACGTCGAGGAGCGTTTGACGCGTCAACGCAAAGCCATTACCGGAGATGCCGGCCGATATCCCCCAACGGTCCCGCCCTCGCGGCCGCACAACGTTAAAGGCCAGCAGTGCGACTTCCATTAGGCGCTTGCGTAACGAATCCGAAGGGCTGGCAACCCTGTAGCGGGCCTGCACCGCATCCGCGCCGGCAAACAGGCTGCGGGCGATTTCCTCCACGAAACTTGCAGAGACCACGGAATCCGCGTCTACGATCAGAAAACCGTTGAATTCCTCTTCCATCAAATGATCGAATGCGAAGCGGAGTGCGTAGCCTTTGCCGCGCCGTTGAGAATCCTCCCGAACAAGCACCCGCGCTCCTGCCTGGAGGGCGCGCGCGGCGGTGCCATCGGTACAGTTGTCAGCCACTACAATGACCTCGCAACACGGCCCTGTTTGGGCAGAACTGAGAATGGATGCCACACAAGCGCCCACCAGAGCTTCTTCGTTGTGAGCCGGTACAACGGCAACTAAACGGGACCCATTGTCCGGGCACTTGTTAGGAAGAGAGCGTGGCCGAAACACGCTACTGGTGACCAACAGCAGTTCCAGCACCCCGGGGATCGTGAGCAATACCGTAGCCGCGCCGGCGGTTAAAATCGCGTGCTGCAGGATTTCATTCATGAGACGATGCTGCGGAACTGGAACTTAGGCCGCCACTCCAGGATCACGGCTTCGTTTAGGGCTGGCCCATTGCGGGGGCTGGGCGCGAGACACGCTTCCCCCCATCCCAGAAACAGAAACAGCAGCGGATACAGTTGTTCCCCCAGGAACACGGCGGCTGTCGAGACCGCGATGGCCAGGCCAATTCCAAATAAGACGAAAAGCAAAGCACGGTCATGGGAGGGAAGGTCGCTGGAAGAAAGGGCCCGGCGTAAGAGCCGTGAAAAGCTGACTCCCATCATGAGTACATATAAAATCAGCCCAGGCAAACCGTGCATCAGAGTGAAAAGCAAGTAGGTGTTATCGATCGAAGGCATGTCGCGCAACTTCGGCCAGGTACTCGTCCCCCAACCCCAGAAACTCTGCCGAAGTGCAATATCCTGATATCGACTGATCAACTGGGTGCGATACGCAGCGGAGATTTTCTCCTCGCTCGCTTGACCATCTCCGGAGTCGGCAAGATAGACTTTCCCCACGAAGAGAATCAAACATCCCGCCACCAATAAGCCCGCTAAAGCTCTCCTGAACGCACGCTTGTACCGAACCGATGCGCCACAGGCTGCGAGAACAGCTCCAACGATTGTGGCGATCCAGGGGCCCCGGGACTGCGTCATCAAAATTCCGGCCAACAGCGCGATCAGTATCAGCCGCTCCTTGCTGATAGGAAGATTCGGAAGCAAGCGGAAGCGGCGTTCCCACAGACCCAGATACGTAATATAGCGATGTAGAATGATCGCAATACCGACAACCGTTGCCATCAGGATGGGGTGGCCAAACGGGCCCGCAACCCGAAAGAAGCCCTCGCGGACCTGACCGGGCCAGCGGGTGCTTGGAAACAATAGTACGAAGAGAGCCCGCACTGGATTCAGTCCCATCCGAAATTCGTATGCGGATATGAGGCAATCCAGAAACAAAAAAAACACGAACCGCCGTATAAAAGCCACCCTGAGACCGCGCTGTTCAATGATCGTTTTGCCGATCATGTATGGCAGAACAGCGAGCGTTACCGGCCAGGCTAGCCGTTCCAGGATGTCGGTATATCCAATAGCATGGTAGTCGGAGATGAAATTCCACGCGACGAATGCGCCCACCAGAGCGTCGAGCGTGGACCATTTCCATTTGCCGTTGAACGCTCTCCAACAAATCGCAACGCCGATCGGGATGATTGCGTATTGGGCGACGTTGATCGCCGGTGTACCAAAGTAAAAGTAATTCGGCAACAGTAATAATGCAGGCAAATAAATCCACAACACCGCTTTCTCAACGGAAGACAGCCAAATTACTACTAGCGCCACTAAACTTGGAAGTGCTATGAGTGGTGTGAAATCCATTTGGCTACCACATTGGGCCCCGGCCTCGAACATAACGAGGCTGCCGGAAGCACATTACTGCACTCGAACTAAGTGCGGGCCGTTGCGTGTGCGGCCAACGACCCGGGCGTGATGTGAATCGACATTTCGCATCCGCTCGTATCCAAGGGCCTGACCCAGTGCCGATCGATTTCCACTGCGACTGATCGCTTTAGAAGACTCACGGAAACTAGTATGCGACGTTGTTTGCGAACCTCAACCAAAAGTCCTTCTAGACCCGCCAGGGGCCCTTCTGCGAGCCGCACTCGCTGGCCCACCTCAAGAAACGGATACGGCTCCGCCAGAAGGCCAGCTCCGATCGCCCTTTGGATGGCACCGATTTCAGCATCGGCGATCGGCACCGGGACTCTTCCTATCCCTACAAAACTCAGAACGCCTGGAATCGTCAAAACGGGAAGCCGAAGCTCGGGATTCGTTCGACAAAAGACGTAACCGGGAAATAGCGGAAGCTCTACCACTTTAAAGCGATCCGACCAACGACGGCGGGTTTGATAGAGGGGCAGAAACTCCTCAAATCCCTTGTGTCGAGCTAGTGTGGACACGATTTTCTCACAGCGCGACTTCACACGGAGGGCGAACCAAGGATATGTGATGGACTCGCGATGTTCTTCGACGTGCATATGTCCTCCTCTTGTGACTTCGAACAAGCTACCGCGCTCTGAGTCCCAGTGCGACACTTGGTCCTCTGGGATTGCTGGGTCGTGTGCCATGAGATAGGCAGGTCGAATGCCACAAACAGGAGGAGGCGGATCAACGTGTTCTGAGGTACTTGAAAGGAAGATGGGTAGCAGCACGGATTTCTGAGTGAAGATGATTGGGACTTCGTCCAAATTTATGAGATTTATCTCGCGGCGCCCGATAATCGGGCTGTCAATCCCACAACGTTTCCAAAGCGGAGCTGATGTGCCTCGTCTGTAGTGTAACCATTCGGGAGCGCACTATCTTCTTTGTTAGCTAGCTCTATTCATTGACCTATTGCATATCGCGCACAATCAGCAGGTTGGCCCTGGTTTTAACGTTGGCTCTATAAATGCCAGGTAAAGGGTTCCTCGGTGCCTGGTTGAGATGCGGCAGTCGGGAACACGGGTTGACCGGAGTTGCCTGAAACGCTCGCACCTCCCGGGCGCCTTGGAGAAATTGTACGGTAAGCCTGCGACCGATGGATTGATTCAGTGTTGCCAAAAGTCGGCATCGAACCCCAACTCCTTGTCCAAGAAGTCCGATATTTCTCATGAGCACACCTTGCTTTTCAAGCGAAACTGGTTTGGCCACTCCAATGCAGAGTGGTTGGACCCTGACAAAGAGATTTGCGACGCAAGGAATCTTCGTTGTCGGTGGTGCCCTTACCAAATAGCCCGACCGAGAAAAGCTGAAGCACGGTTTTGAGTAATTGCTGTAGTCGGTTCCGTCGTCCTAATCGCAGACAAAGAACATGGAGAACAAACCGTCGAACTTATGTGAGGAGAGCGGAGTCCTGGTCGAAAAGGACAGCCAAGCATCGCATTGCGTGCATTGTGGAACAACTACGCTCGATAACTTAGACTTGTCACTGATTGATCAGTTAGTCCGTTCCCATGCCGAGTTGAGCGCGGCACTGCGATGGACTGGGCGACAGATGCTGCGGTTCGAGCACAACGAGCACCACTCGTTGGAAAAAATTCGCGGAACGCTGCGGCGTGCGGAGAACATACGCAGGACGTTAAATATTTCTGCCGATTCGCCGCAAGATCTACAGCAAACGGAAGAGTCGCCGGCGAATGCTCAACCGGTGATCTCTCAATACAGCGGTCAGCGAGCTCTCAAGAGCGTCCAGAGGAAAAACCGGCTTTCACGTTCGAACTCGTTCGGTGTCATCAAATTTCCGACCGGCTGACAGCGGGCTCGGATACGCGGCAAGTCGCATCAACCGTTCATTTCCGAGGAGCGGCCGAGGTTTGACTTTGCGCATTCCGCCGCCGCCCTTTGTGGTAGGTGCGCAAATCGCGCGGATCTTTTGCCTGAACTCCACTGCCACACTATTGAATACCCAACTTTTTCATCTTATACAAAAGCGCCTTGTAGTCTATGCCCAAGAGCGCTGCCGAACGTTTCCTATTCCACTGACTCGCGTTCAGAGCCTTCAGGATGACCTCGGCTTCCGCCGCCTTCCGAGCCTGATCAAGTCTTGCCAAATCCGAATTCACAGCGTCGGAGCTCTCCTGGGACGCCCCGCCACTGATATGCAACGCTCCGCTGATCCGGTCAGTTGCGCGGAGCGCCGGCTGCTCTCCGAACAAATCCAGACTATCCGATCGGGTATCCGCTACCTGTCGCGATTGTGTTTGGTGGGTGGTCTTTGAGGATGCCTGGTGGTGCGCACTGGCGGTTCTGGCGATACGTCCATGTAGTTCCTCAATGATGATTTCGGGACTCCTCACGACCAGGTACTTGCGCATTACGTTTTCCAGCTCACGAATGTTGCCGGGCCATTTGTGACGCAACAGGGCGCTTCTCAAAGCCGGTCCGATCGCCACGGCGGATGTATCGGCGAGAGCGTGCTTTTTCAGGAAAGACGTTGCTAGGAGAACAATTTCGTCCACTCGTTCCCGCAGCGGCGGTATAGCTATGTTGAAGACATTCAGCCTGTAATACAAGTCTTCTCGGAATTCTCCCTGCTCGACCCGAGCTTCCAACTCCCGGTGTGTTGCGGCAATGACGCGCACGTCCACTTGAGTCGCTTCTTTTGCTCCAATTCTATGAAACTCCCGATCCTGGAGCACTTGTAGCAACTTGCTTTGAAGTCTGAGATCCATATCGCCGATCTCATCGAGTAGAATCGTTCCACCGTTCGCAAGTTCAAATTTCCCCAGGGTAGTCTTGAATGCGCCAGTAAACGCGCCCCGCTCGTAACCGAACAATTCGCTTTCCACGAGTTCGGGTGGAAGCGCCGCGCAGTTGATTTTCAAGAAGATCTTTCCAGCACGAAGCGATTGGCTGTGAATATGGCGGGCCAGGACTTCTTTACCCACTCCGGTTTCACCTTGCAGCAGAATCGGCACATCACACGTCGCGAGCCGTTTCAGCAGAGGCTCCATCTGCCGGATCCAGTTTCCCGTCGTCAAGCTCGACCATGCTTTCCCCGTAAATCCACCTCGCGTGGAACTGGGCAGGGCGCGAGTGACCGGGAGAAGTAAGTCAATGGCCTCGTGCAACTCCTCGTATGACACCGGCTTAGTCAGGAAGTTGTTGGCGCCATGCTCCATCGCCTCTACCATGAAAGTTGCCGACGGAATTCCCGAAAGCATGATAATCGGAAGGCTGGCATTGTGGCACCGTATTTCCTTGAGTGTTGTAATTCCGTCTTTGCGAGGCATCATGACATCCAGAATAAGGAGAGCCGGCATATCAACGCCATTGGCCAAGGCGTTTATTACCTCCTCTCCGTCTTCGGCAAAGTCAACAACGAGGTTAGGCCTGCGCAGCGCGAACTGGAGGTAATCGCGAATCTCAGGTTCGTCTTCAGCTATCAGGATTCGGAAAGGCGCGAACGAATAGTTTGTTGCGCTCATACGGCGGCCTGCGAAGCCAGGGTGTGGTTGAATGAGCGTGTGAAAGGCAAGACAAACGAAAAGGAAGCTCCTTGGGTTCCCGAATCGGTCCAAATCCGCCCGTTGTGCGCGTGGATTATCATTCGGCAGATCGCCAGCCCGAGACCCGAGCCAGAGCGGTCCATGGAATCACCGTAAGAGGTGTGTTCGTCAAAGATCTGTTCTATGTGGCCTGGATCGATGCCCCGTCCTGTGTCGGTTACGTCGACACGGTAGGCAGCCGTGGACTCCGCCGATCCAATCCCCCATAATCCCTGAGTGGTGATTGACCGGCCGCGGATATTGATCTCCCCACCCTTCGGAGTGAACTTGCACGCGTTGTCCAGGAGGTTTGTAAGAACCTGTTCCAGCTGCCCGGCGTCGAATAACAATACCCCGGTTGGAGATTCAACATCGACCCTCACGCTGATCTGCTTTCTCTGAACGGAGGGTAGGATTTCGTAAACTGCCTGATGTGCGCAGGCCTCGATACTAGCGGGTTCAAGTGTCAGCTTGTTTACGCCGGGTGAGCCCGTGCCCAAATCCATCACTGCCCCTACCAGCCTGCACAACCTGCTTACACTTCGCTGCATTCTCTCCAAGATCCTGGTCTGTTCGGGATCAATGGAACCCACCTGTCCAGCGAGGAGCATGCCGCAGTAGCCTTGGATGGCGGTGAGCGGCACGCGGATGTCGTGAATCGAGCGCGCGAGAAAGTTAGTTCGATCTTGATCATGCTCGCGGAGTATCAAATTGGTTTCAAGCAACTGTTGAAGAATGCGATCGCGATCAAGCTTCAGATGGGTTGAACAAGCATCCTGACGGAGCCCGAGTTGTGCAACGGCAGCCTGCAAAACTGCTGTCAGTGAAAGGGGGGTAAAAGGGCTCTCCAGATAAGTAAATCCATTGTCCGGCACCTTGCGCCGGATTGAGGAGAGTGAGGTTTTCTTGACGATAACGATCTTGGCTGCCTCGGCAGTCACCATAGCTGGCGGCACGCCGGGGCTTGAGTCACAATCCCAAATGTAGATGGCGCAATCGTTCGGGACATCTGGTGGTCCGCATTTTTGGATGTCGTATCCGGCTGGACAGATACGGTCGAGACTTGCCCTGCAAGCCTCGGCCAGTCTTTCATTGGAGCTGACAACGCAAACGAGGATTACCTTCTCAGTGTCGATATTCCCGGCAATGTATGCTGTTTCGTTGTCCAAGCTTGTGATCGTCCCACGATGCCTCGCGACAGAGCGAAGGGAGCAGATGGCTATCCGAGCACTGCTCTCTCAAAAAGCCTTCCAAATAAATCTCTTTGGAATATCCACAATAAGCTGAGCGAATGCGATTCACAAGGGCTGTTGTTACCCCCGGGGAGGGTGCATAGAACCATTCTCGTCTCGCCATCGACGTAGCACGACGACGCAGTCGGCATGCTGCTTGTTTCAGGTGTAAAACTGAGGGTGGCTCAGTGGGCGCAATCTATCAGCTTATTTGTCTGAGTCATGTTCGCGAACATCCAGCCATCAGCAAAAGTTCCGGAAAGAATGGCGCGGTCTCAAAGTTCGCTTCGCGCCGGCTCAACTAGCGGCAGTTTCCTGGGCTGGGGAAGTGGCCCTTGCGGGAGCAATTCGCCCGCGTGCACGGAGCTTTCGATTTAGTCTACGCTTATGCCAGCGAACAGTCGCCGGGCTGATGAAGAGTGCCTCTCCAATGTCGGAGTTTTTAAGACCCCGTGAAGCAAGTTCGAGGATGCGCGCTTCTTGGGGTGTCAGGCCAGTCTCCACTTTCACGGAATTCTCTCTGAGGAGATCAGACAGCAACTCTGAAACCACGGCGCGAGGCGCCCAAAGCTCCCCCCGCAGGATCGCCAAAACGACCTTCGTCAAAACTCTCGACGAGAATCGCCGCCCTAGCATTCCGCGACAGCCGAGGCGGAGCAGCTTAGTCGCTGACGCCACGTCGACCGCATCGTTGTTCAGGATAGCCACGATGCAACTGCCTTTCCCATATTTAGTAAGCTGCACTATTTCGGAGCTAGGCAGCTGTTCGAGGAAGGCTTGCTTCGCGACAAGTATTGACACATTCAGTCGCCGGCAAAGAGACACCACCTGCTCCCACTCCTCGTGACACCTGACGCACATTAGCCTTTGGGCCTTGCAAAAGGAATCGCTGAGAAGACTGCGGTGAATATCGCCGCACAAAATTACAATGCGTTGAGGATCTAACGCCGACGGTTCGGGAAGTAATACCGTCTTCACGATCAACCTGACAGCTCGGTGCGATGGCGAGCACCCCAAAGAATCGAATCATGATAACAAGCTTTCTCGAAACTTGCAAAGCTTGCGGTCCTAGCGGTACTAGTGGTTAATTGGCGCAAGGACTGCATTAGGCCTAGAGGGCAACGCGGTTTAGCACTGGTGAATCCCGAGGGAAATTCCAATGTTACCAGCTTGTTGGAGTACAAGGTTCCCTCTTTGATGGAGCCGCAACTTGCCGCGATTTCGCCTTTGTTCTCGAGCGAGCGGTAATGTTTCCAGAATTTTCGTATGATTGAACGACGACGCGTGCAGCGACTGCAAATGCAATGTGCCGTCTCATTGTGGAAGCCAAGCGACGGCACGTATAGGCGTACTATAACCGAGAACTTGACCTGCCACGGGTTCTATTGTCAGGCCGGTGCAGGATACGCTGTCGGTGACGAACTTCAGGCCGCTTTGGAATTATCGGCTCCAAATTTGAATGGTCGGGACGGACCGTGTCTCATCTTGCAGTGCCGAGCGGAGGTGCTTCGCATCGAAGCCCAAGAATCGGGGATGGCGTGCAGAATAAAGGGCTACACGGTCCTCAAGGACATGGCCTGATGGTGACATCCGGGCGGTTGAAGCAGCTTTTGCCCGATCGCGTTGCGGCAGAACAATTGTCAACAAACGTAATGTTCGACCCGAGCGGTAGTGCCTTCAAACTCAAAATCCTTGGCGTGCTGTGCATCTTAGTCTTGTGCGGCATTTTGGTTGCCGGACTTTGGCCATTCCACGCTCCGATCAATGATGTCACGTGGCTCAAGAATGCTGACGGTCTTGATTTCCACCGTCACGGAACTCTCGTAAGTTCAAAAACATTCAGGCCAGCGCGTTCCGGGGACGAAACCTTCTGTAGTGTCGAAATCTCATTGCGGCCGCGCTCCTTGGACGACTCAAGTACGATCTTAGCGTTCTTCACGCCTGAGCCCGCGATTCGTTTCTCGCTGCACCAATTTGGCGCGGATATGGCATTGCAAAGTCGACCTCAGACTGCGGACAGCCGCGCCAAGGGAGCACGTAGTGGCGTGATTGTTCGCGACGTCTTCCTCAGCAGACAGCCATTACTGATCGCGATTGCGTCAGGCGTGGCCGGAACAAGCATCTACGTCAATGGTGTTTTGCTTGGCGCCATCCCGCAACTCCGGCTTTCGACCGGCGATTGCTCCGGCCAACTCGTCCTAGGGACCTCTCCCGTCGTTAACAGAAGCTGGTCGGGTCAATTGCGGGAGCTCGCCATCTATAGTCAGGAGCTTACTGAGGCTCAGGTCTCTCGGCACTTCGAAAGCTGGACGGCAAAGAAACGTTTTGACGTTGGCCAGGATGAACACATTGTCGCGCTCTATTTGTTTAACGAGCATCACGGTCGCACCGTTCACGATTCCAGCGGCTCGGAAATCAATCTTTCTGTTCCCGAGCGATTCCTGATCGTGCACGAGAAGTTCTTAGAGCCACCGTGGCAAGAGTTCCACAACGATTGGGGCTATTGGAAGAACGTACTGATCAACATCGGCGGCTTCATTCCTTTGGGTTTTCTCTTCTATGCCTACCTGGCCATGGCGAAGCGATCCTATCTGCCTGCATTGACCACGGTCATGCTCGGAGCAGCAGTCAGTCTTACAATCGAAGTCCTACAGGCGTACCTTCCAACGCGAGATTCTGGCATGACGGATATCATTACGAATACGCTGGGCAGCGGTTTTGGGGTGATGTTGTACCGGTGGAAGGCCGGCCTTGTGATGGACATCTTCCATCGCATCGCGGCGTACATGCCGCGTCATGCTCCTCCCCAACACTTACATGAGCTCGGCACAGCTGGGAATTCCGCTTGATTGCGGATTCCGGGAGAAAGCAAAGCGAGCGGCTGGCATCCGTACCGATTCGTCATTCACGATCGGCGCTGAACAATTTCGGGGTGCGAGTGTTGAGAAAAGGGTTCAACAACGAACGTCCGCACCAGGCGCTCGACATGAAGTGCCCGGCTGAGGTCTATACTTCTTCCTGCCGCCCTTATCAAGGCATCGGCGAGCCGCACTACCCGTTCCACGACAAAACGGTGGTCATCACCAACTGTGGCCGCCTCTGCCTGTATCGCAAGAAGATCAATCTCAGCACGTGCCTGGCTGGTCAGGTAGTTGGAATCAAAGAGGTCGACGACGGTATCTGGCTCGTCACCTACGAGCCGCTCAGACATATCCGGCGAGAGCAGGATGTGATCGAGCCTGAGACCGGAGTCCCGGACCGGGCTAAACTCCCTTCGCCAAACTCTGTACAAATGCGAACCGGCCGTAACCGTTGATCTGGTGAAGCTGCTCGCGCGGCACAAAGCCGCTCCGGAAGAAACCCTGGAACAACTTGTTAGATGCGCCGCGGATGAAACAACATTTGTCAACGCTGGGCATGAAGCTTTTCGGCGGACTGTCGGACCGGGTGAAGCGGCGCATGTGAGCGAAAAATTCGGACCTCAGTCCGAACTGCCACTGTCCCGGCAAGCAACAGAGCAGCGTCCTAAGATAGATAGTTCTCAGAGGATTCAATGGGCGCTGACGACCGGTTCTGGAATAGAGACGAACTTTACGAAGAGGTGTGGGCCACGCCGATGCAAACGCTGGCGAAGAAATACGGCATCTCCGATGTGGGACTGGCGAAGATTCGCCGCAAGCTACTGATCCCAGTGCCTGGGCGTGGGTATTGGGCGAGAAAGGAGGCCGGGCAGAAGGTCGAACTCGCTCCCCTCCCGCAGATCAAGGAGAAGATCGCTCTTCAAAAACCTCAGCCGCGTCCGGAGCCTCCAAAGCCCGACAACTTCGCCACGCCGGAAGAAGCCGCGCAACTCGAACAACTGGAGCGCGCGACCGGAGAATTCATCCTCAAACACGGCAGCTTATCTCACCCGTTAATAGTTCAGTCGCGAACGGTCTTGAAGAGTGCTGACGCGAACGATCATAAGAGCCTCTGGACCCGGGAATCATGTCTCGACATCCGAGTGTCGAAAGACAGTGTAACGACTGCTTTGTGAACATCGGCGCCGGGGGATGGGGTCCGCCCGCGATGGCCCTCACACATCGATCGCTCGGATACGGCCCCGGTTTGTTCCACGATCCAGCCTACGCGAAGATCGGAGGTGTCGGCCTCTTTTGGCTGACCCGCGTAAACGAGAGCGTCGTTCATTATGGGTCGCTCTGCATCACAAATCCGAACGCTCTGCCTTCGGCGCCACTTCCGGAAGAGTTGATCGCGAGGATTCGCACCGTTCCCATCGAGCCGGTTCCACACTTGATTGAGCAGGGAACTGCGCTGCGCTTCTGACGGGATTTTCTGAAATGGCTGGCATCGAACTCGATGAGCAGTCGTTGTAGTAAGCTAGCCTAAGTATGAAAGCAATTAAGTTAGTTCTGATCGCCGCGGCGGGCGTGTTGCTTCTGGCGCAGAATCCGGGCGTTCAGCGCACCGTCGTGCAGAGAAAAGACATTTCGGTGCCAGGACGAGAAGCCGTGATTGCGCACGTAGAGATTGCTCCCGGAGCTTCCGCGGGCCGCCACACGCATCCCGGCGAGGAGATCAGTTACGTGATGGAGGGCGAGGGGGAAGTCCTCATCCAAGGCCAGCCGGCCCTTCAGATCAAGGCGGGCGATGGCTTCGTTGTGCCCAACGGCGCCATACACGATGCGCGTAATACCGGGACCCAGCCGCTCAAGCTGGCCGCCGTCTATGTAGTGGAGAAGGGCAAGCCCCTCGCGACTCCCGTCCCCTGAAACCAAGCCGCCTTTCCTGGGTCTTCGACCGCGTGAAAAGGGCTCCAGTATCCCCGCAACCTCCCCTAGCGATCCTGATCACTCGTTAGCAACGGATAAGCATCTGTACTTCCAGCACTTTACAGACAATCGACCCGCCCGTTATAATCGAACCTGAAACGCTCAGCGCGAATCATATTTATGGCTTCCCAAGCGCTCACGCAGAGTATCGAGCTGTGGCGGATCGAACGGCTTGTCGAATACCCGCGCAACCCGCGCAAGAACGACACCGCCGTGGATCGCATGTGTGCGTCGATCCGCGAGTTCGGATTCAAGATTCCGTGCCTCGTGCGCGGCGACGGCGAGGTAGTGGATGGCCACCTCCGGCTCAAAGCGGCGCGCAAGCTCGGAATCACGGAGATCCCGGTCATCCTCTGCGACGAGTGGACACCGGCACAGGTTAAAGCTTTCCGGCTGATGGTGAACCCTCCGTGCCAATATCGATGAG
>PMUP01000079.1 GCA_003166865.1 Bryobacterales bacterium | reverse complement strand
GCATAGCCGGTGAAGTTGATGAACACCAGCTTGTTCCCGGCGTGGGCTTTCGCGAGCGCTTCCTTGTATTGGTTCTTCATCCAGACCGGGCCTGAGGCCTGGCCGCTTCCGCCCCCGCCCAACAACGCGACGCCTTTCGCTTGCACCGGAATGAACGCCTCGACGTTACCGAGCGATGCGCCGAACAGTCCCGGCAACAGGCTGATGGAGAACGTCAGAAACAGCGCGGCGACCAACACGCGGCCGACGCCCAGGTGATCCTCCGGCTTGATTCCCTCCAGCCGCAAAAGGCCCAACAAATAGAGGCCCGGCAAGGCAAACAGCACCACCCACGCCGCCAGGAACATTTCGCGCGAGATGAAATCGGTCTGGAGGATTTGATCGGCCGAGCTCAGGTATTTGATCGAGATGGCGAGCACCACGAATCCCAACACAACTTTCACGCGCATCAGCCATCCGCCGCTCTTGGGGAGCTTCTGCAGGAATGAAGGAAACAGAGCGAGCACGAAAAACGGCGCGGCCAGCCCGGTCGCGAACGACGCCATGCCGAACACCGGCCGCAGACCGCTGGTCTGCACGGAGGCCACCAGCAACGGTCCAACGATCGGTCCGATGCAGGCGAACGATGTCAGCGTGAACGTCAGTCCCATCACAAGCGTGCCCAAATAGCCGCCGCCTTCGGAGGCTTGATTCATTTTCGTGAGGAGGCCAGACGGCAAGGTCAACTCATAGGCGCCGAGCAGGCTCAAGCCGAAGACGATGAAGACCGCCGCGATGAAGCCGTTCACCCAGGGACTGTTGCCGAGCTGCACCACCCCGAACGGACCGGCAATGGCCTTGAGGAGCGCGCCGAGGCCGGTGAAGAGAACGACGATGCCGAGGCAGAAGATCACGGCGTGCAGTACACCGTCGCGCTTGTTGCCGGTCTGCCGGTTCAAGAAGTACGAAACCGTGAACGGGATCATCGGGAAAACGCAGGGGGTGAAGATCGCCGCGACGCCTGCGGCGAACGCGGTGAGAAGGAAAAGGCCGTAGCCACCGGCGTCTGCCGGCGGCTCGGCCGGGATTGGAGCGGAATTGGCCGATGTCGCAACGGAAGAGGCTGACGTCGTTGCCTGCACAGGGGTTGGCAAAAGCGTGTAACCGGAGGGTATGAGGATTGCTTCTGCTTTCGCCGACGGATCGATCGCGATCGCCGCCGCCGCTGACTTGCGCTTGGGCGGCAGGCAAATCGTATCGTTGCAGGTCTGATACCGAACGTTCGCGGTAATATTGGCCGGCCCCGCGGCGGCATCTTTCTTCAGCTCGATATCGAACAACAGTACATACTGCTCGGCAAAGGTCTCGGTGTCGATGCCGAAGCTGGGATCGAGCTTGCGCACCGGCTTGGGCTGATAAATCTTAAATCCTGCGACCGCCGGATTGTCCGCGATTCCGGCCGTAGTCGGGTTCGGACCGCCGGGCGGCGTGGTCATCGAGTAAACGTGCCAGTGCGGCTGAATGGTCCCGGTGAATTTGGCCAGCACGTGCGAACCGGGCGCGGCGGCCATGGAATCGAACGTGAGCGTCCATTGCACCGGGTCTTCAGCGGCGAAAACTGAAACCAGGGCCAGGAAGAAAACAGAAACCAGACGAATCATGTCAGCGCCATGTGGCCGGCAAGTTCAGCCTCGATCCGTTCGTTGACCTTCCCATCAGCGAACTCGGCAGCCACGCGAATCGCGTTCCTGATCGCGTTGGCATTGGGACGGCCGTGGGTGACGATGCAAACACCCTTGACCCCGAGCAGCGGAGCGCCACCGTACTCGGAATAATCCACGCGCTTCTTAAACTCGTTAAAGGCGGTGCGAGCCAGCAAAGAACCGAGCTTGCGGGTGATGGTGGCTTCGAGCGACTCGCGCAACATCTTGGACATCATTTCCACCAGGCCTTCGCTGACTTTCAGCGCTACGTTGCCAATGAAGCCATCGCAGACAATGACGTCGGTCTTGCCCGCATAAATGTCGCGGCCCTCGACGTTGCCGATGAAATGAATGGGGAGCGCTTTCAGCAGCGGCGTGGCGGCGCGGGTCAGATCGTTGCCTTTGTGTTCTTCTTCGCCGATGGACAGCAGCCCCACGCGCGGCCGGTGCGTGTGAAAGATGACGCGCGAGTAAATGTCGCCCATGACGGCGAACTGCGCGAGCATGCGCGGCGAGCAATCCACGTTCGCGCCCACGTCCACCACCACCACCGGAGTGCCTTTGACCGTTGGAAAAGCCGACGCCAGGGCCGGCCGATCCACGCCCGGAAGCATACCTTGCACCGTTTTGACGGTGGCCATCACGGCGCCGGTGTTGCCGGCCGAGACCACGCCGTCCGCCACGCCATCACGCACTAGCCGCGCGGCCACGCGAATGGAGCTGTCGCGCTTGTTGCGCATCGCCTTGCCGGCGCTATCCTCCATCGTGATTTGTTCGCTGGCGTGATGCACTTCGATGGGCAGATCGGCGATGTCTGCATGGAGCGAGAGCTCTGCGCGAAGCAGGTCCTGCTTGCCGACCAGGATGACTCGGACGCCCAGCGACCGGGCAGCGCGAATGGCTCCCTCCACCTCTGCCTTCGGGGCGTCGTCGCCGCCCATTGCGTCAACCGCGATGGTCACCATGGAATTGACGGATTCTGGAGCCTTATTCTTCCGCGACCTCGATCACTTCACGGCCCTTGTACTGGCCGCAATGCGGGCAGGCGCGATGTGGAAGCTTCGGTTCGTGGCAATTGGGGCACTCGGCGTGGCCGAGCACGCGCAAATGATCGTGAGCGCGTCGCGTGGAGGTGCGCTCCTTGGAGTGTCGTCGTTTCGGATTCGGCATCTTGTCGTCCTTTAAATAGTGCTGCCTTTAACTTGAACTTTCTTGAGAGCTGACCAGCGGTCGTCCACGAGCTTGGCTTCGCATCCGCAGTTTATCAGGTTCAGATTTTGGCCGCAGATGGGGCACATCCCGCGGCAATCCGGGCGGCAAACGCGCTGCATCGGCATGGCGAGCAGAACGTGCTCCCGCAAAACATCCCCTAACTCGATCCCGCCGCCTTCATAGAAGGCGATTTCGGCCTCTCCTTCATCAATCTCGACTTCTTCGTCCTCACCGGCGACTGCGGCCGGCCGGTAATACAAATCGAAGCCGGAATCCAACGGAAATTCCGCCGGCTCCAGGCACCGGTTGCAATCGCAGCGCATGGCGACTGCCAGATGGCCCCGGATGCGGATCTCCCCAACCGTATGCGGAAGAAGCTCCGCGGAACCTTCCGTCTGGAGCGGAGAAGCCTGGGTTAGCCGGTCGCCGTCGTCAAAAAACTCGATTTCACCGGGCGGGAAGGCCACGTCAAAATGGACCTTCTTAAATTCCAGCTCCTGGACGCTGATAAACACACCACACCTCGCCGTAAGGGAGCGTTAAAGCATTAGTATAGCAAGGCTTGGGGAAGGCGGCACGCGGTCCTCCGGCAAATGGCTGGGTCCCTAGTTTTATTGCGCTGGTGGTGCATGGAAGCGGCCGAAATACGCCGCCTTGCCGATTACGTGGCCATCCATCGCCTTCAGCAAATCCTCGCGCGTGGTATTGGCCGGCAGATCCAGCTTCGTATCCAAAGCGTAGAACTCGAACACGTAGTGATGGATCGGCCCCGGACCAGCGCCAGGTCCGAAATAGGCTCCTGGATTTCCGCCACGGGCCGCAATGCCCGGACCGTTTCGCGTCCCATCCGGCAGATCACCAGCCGCTAGTCCTTCCGGCAAGCTCTTGGCAGTTCCCGGGATGTTGAACGCGGACCAATGGAGAGTGTCGACTGTAGTTTTCATCGAGGAATTCTCGACGTCGTGAAAGATCACCGCGTAGGTTTGGAGGGTATCCGGAGCGGCTGCCGGATTTGGACCCAGGCTCCAATGGAACTCGAACGCCGGCGACTTGTTCTCGCCCCGGCCGGCATTTCTCATGGGAACCTCTCCGCCGTCGGGCCATGCCGTAGTGGTGACCGAAAGCACCAGGCGCGGCGGGGGCGGTCCGCCTTTTCCCGCCGCTGGCGCTGGCGGCTGGGCCGCTACAATCACACAAGATGACAGGACGGCGATCGCGGAAAGCAGAGCTCGTTGCATTATCTTCATCATTGCAGTTTATACGAGATGAAGTCTTTCATAAGCAAGCATGTGATGGTGGCGCACAGTTAAACTGAACGGAGGCACTATGAACAAGTTGATCGTATTGCTTTTTGTTTTGACCGCATCCGGTTTTGCCCAACCCGCTGCCCCGGAAGCGACTAATCCGCTGTCAACGTGGCTACGCGATGCCTATACCAGGAATCGCACTAACATCGTGCGCATGGCGGAGAAAATGCCGGAAGAGAACTACGGGATGCGTCCTGGAACGCAGCCGGAAGTGCGCACGTTCGGCCAACAGGTGACGCACGTGGCTACCTACAACTACTTGTGGTGTTCGCAGGCCAAGGGTGAAAAAAATCCCAACCCGGGTAACCTCGACAAGCTTACGTCCAAAGCCGAGATCATGCAGGTGCTGAACGACGCGTTCACCTACTGCGACGGCCCTACAACGCGCTGACCGATGCCTCCGGCGCCGAAGTGGTCGACATCACGCAAGAAAGCGGCCGCCAGACGCGCAATCTGCGCATGGGGCTGTTGACCCTGAATTACGGCCACAACAACGAGATTTACGGAAGCATGGTCGTGTATTTACGGATGAAGAACATCGTTCCGCCCGCTTCCGAGCCTCGTCCGCAGCAAAAGCAACCCTAGCGAAGCGCCACGATCTGCGCTTCTTCGCAACCAGCCCTCCAACTCAGACAGGCGGCTTTTGGGGGACTCTCTGCGCGGGATCGTAGAAGAATGTTTCCTCTGCAATTCGCTCGCCCTCCCACCGCTGGCAGGCAATCTCCTCCATGCGCGTTGTTGAGCCGTCCAGCCATTCGAATTCGAACTGCCAGCGAATCGCCACGCGATCCCCGCTCGCGAATACCGGCCTAACGCACTTCGACCTCACGGATTTCGCCCTGGCGAGCAACGCACGCTCGCGCGCCACATGATTGTCCCGCCCGACACGCGGCGGTGCTTGGTTCTCCTGCATGGAAGCGTCACTCGTATAGAATTCTTCAACGGCCTCGGCATGAGCGTTCTCTTCAACTCGGGCGATGAATCTTTCCAGCGTTTGGGAAGTGGGCATGTGGTCCTCGTCGGTCACAATGTCTGTCTGAAGCTCGCGCCAAAGTAGCTCAGCCAAACGTGAACGCATAGGCCTGCGCCCCTGGATCGAGAAACTCGATCTCAAAGGTGCGATCCTCGATGGCATCCTTCTGACGGATGAGTTGATACAGACGCTGATCGGTGATTTTCCCGTCGCCTTGCGCGTCGCTATCCACTCCGTGATTCGCTCCCGGCGCTGCACCGTCAATCCTGACCCGAAAGCGGACTGGCTTTCCATTGGCCGCGGGCCCCAGCACCAGGTGCACGTCTCGCGCATGGAAACGGAACACGATGGTGCCGCGCGCGGAGTCGAGACTGGCAACCTGTGCGTGATCCGTCCAATTGCCGGAGAGCCCCCATTGATTGAGCTCCAGGTGCTTGGGGATGGAGTAAACGTTCGCGACGTCGTGCTGTAATCCTCCTGCAGACAGGAAGCTATCCGCGCGCTCATAGCCGACGTAGGTCTCGGGCGACTCAACATCGCTGTCCGGCGGAGCCTCCGCGCCCGTTGCTGCAACCTTCACCAGTCCGTTGACGGACAACTGCGGGTTGTTCTCCTTCAGCAACTGCTGGATCTGCTGCTCCGTCTCGTCATACTTGCCCTCGCCGAAGTGGTGAAAACGAATGCGGCCGGTCGCATCGACGAGATAATCGGCCGGCCAGTACGAGTTGCTGAACGCCTTCCAAATCTTATAGTCATTGTCGAGCGCTACGGGATACGTGATTTTCAACTCGCTTACGGCCCGGCGCACATTGTCCGCGTCTTTCTCAAAAGCAAACTCCGGAGTATGCACTCCGATTACAATCAGGCCGCTGTCCTTATATTTCTCCGCCCACGCGCGAACGTAGGGAATGGAGCGCAGGCAATTGATGCAGGAGTACGTCCAAAAATCTACCAGGACGACATGCCCCTTGAGCTGCTCGCCAGTCAAGGGCGGGGAATTAATCCAGGCGATCGCGCCGGAGAGATCCGGCATCATCTGCGGTCCGGCCCCTGCTCCCGGCGCCGTCGCCGACATCATCATCATCGCGCCCGGGTTCTTGGGCTTGGACTCAACGGGGGGATGCAAACGATCAATCAGCGATTGTTCGACGCCCGATGTGCTCGCGAGCGAAATTTGCGTCAACAGGCCGCGATCCAGCCCAAACGCGATGACCACCACGCCCGCTAAGACAAGCACGCCCAGGGTGCTGCGTATCCAAACTTCCGCTCCCAAAGAGCGCTTGAGCGCGGCGAACACTCGTCCGCCCGCCAGCAGTGCGACGGCCAATGAAGTCGCGGCGCCCGCGGCGTAGGCCAGCAACAGAAGGGCACTGCGGCTGCTCGCGCCTTCGAGCGCAGCGCCCGTCAGGATTAAGCCGAGTATCGGTCCGGCGCAGGGAGCCCACAGCAGTCCCGTGGCAATGCCAAGCAACAGAGATCGGAGCGGGCTTGGGCTCGCGCCGGAATCTGACGGCTGCGAGAGCCGGCTGCCGAGTTGGACGAAAGGTCGGGAGAGTCGATCGGCCAAAGCCGGCCAAAGGAGCGTCAATCCGAAGATAGCCAGCACAACCAGAGCAGCGACGCGGCCGTATTGATTGGCGCGCACCACCCATGCGCCGCCCACCGTCGCGATGGCGGCAAATCCGGCAAAGGTGAGCGCCATACCCGCCAGCAATGGGAGGCCGCTTTTGCGAAACGGCTGATCCGCTTTTGCAAACACAAATGGAAGTACCGGCAGAATGCACGGGCTGATGATGGTGAGAATGCCACCCAGAAACGCGAGAACAAGCAGTACCATGGAATCCTCTCTGCGGCGCCCCAAAGGCTGCCAAAGTGATATTATCAAGACGAACGCCGACCGATATGCGTCCAGGAGTTACACCCATGCCAGAATCAATCGTCCGTTCCCTTCGAACAGCCGGCCTGATCAGTCTGATCGCCAGCTTCACATTGTGCGCAGCCAGCCTGCCCGGTCCCACCGTGGATGAGAACAGGTCCGAGAAAAAATCCGAGACTGTGGTTGTCGCCGGCGGATGTTTCTGGGGAGTGCAAGCGGTCTTTTCCGAAATCAAAGGAGTTTCCAGCGCGATCTCAGGGTACGCGGGCGGAAGCAAGGCCAACGCACACTACGAGATCGTCAGCACTGGCACCACGGGCCACGCGGAGTCCGTTCAGATCACCTTCGATCCGTCGCAAGTTTCCTTCGGTCAGCTTCTGAAAATCTATTTTTCGGTGGCTCACGATCCGACGGAATTGAACCGCCAAGGTCCCGATGAAGGCACCCAGTACCGTTCGGAAATCTTCTATACCAGCGACGAGCAAAAGCGTGTCGCGGAGGCGTACATCCAACAGTTGACCGCGGCCAAGGTATTCAAACACGCCATCGTCACGAAGGTGGCTCCGCTCCAGGCGTTTTATGCGGCGGAAGACTACCACCAGAATTACGTCGCGCACAATCCGCACCAACCCTACGTCGCCTACAACGACCTGCCCAAGTTGACCAACCTGCGCGCGGAGTTCCCAGAAATGTGTAAGGGAGGAAAACAATGACCGCTCTCAATTCGTCCAAATCGCACCGGCGGCTCTTTCTGAAACTCCTGGGCGCCAGCGTTCCTGCCGCGACGCTTCTCAAAACCGCATCGGCCTTTGGAACGGGGAAAAACAAGCTGGTGAAGATTGTCGAGTTTGACGCATCGGGCGTTCGGACCGGCGTCGTCGAGGCGGAGAAGATCGAAAAACCTCTGGCCGAGTGGAAGAAACAATTGGATCCGGAACAATTCGAAGTGACGCGTCAGGCCGGTACCGAGCGGCCAGGCACCGGCAAGTACGCCAACAACCACGCCGACGGTTTGTACCACTGCATCTGCTGCAATACGGTTCTGTTCGATTCCAAAACAAAGTTCGAGTCCGGCACGGGTTGGCCCAGCTTCTGGCAGCCCATCGCGAAAGAAAATGTCGCGGTCCAGACCGACAACTCGCTTGGAATGCACCGAGATGAAGTGCTGTGCACCCGCTGCGACGGTCACCTCGGGCACGTTTTTGACGACGGCCCGCCGCCTACGCACCAGCGCTATTGCATGAACTCGGCCTCGTTGAACTTCGTCCCTCGCGGCAAGCAGCAAGGGTAATCGCGAGACTCGAGCAAGCCACGTCTCCGTCGCCCACGAACTAACTCGCGCCTGTTTTATCAATGAGTTATAGCCGCTTAGCAAAGGAAAACATTCGCCAGCGAATTGGCTGGATACTTGCAAGCGGGCCGGTGTTATGATGGCTAAAGATGTCAATGCTTTCGCCCCGACTGCAGCTCAAGGTCTCGCAAAAGCAGATACTCACCCCCGGCCTGGTCCAGATGGTCACGGTTCTCCAGTTGAACCGGCTGGAACTAAAGGACATGATCACCCAGGAGATCGCCGAGAATCCGGTGCTCGAAGAGTCGGCGGATGGGATAGAAGAGCTCACGCCGGAAGAGATGCAATCGATTCTCGAGGCCGAGCGCGTCTCGGATCCATCCGACAAGGTGCTTCTCGAGACCGTGAACGGCACCGGCTCGGAGCCCGAGATTGCCGCCGGAATTCCGGAAGCATCGCCCCCCGAAATCGACTTCGACTCCGCTGCTCCCACCTCGCTTGAACCGGCTGCCGCGGCGCCCGCGCAGGAAGCGGAAGTCACCGACCAAAAGACGGAGAAGGATCCGTTCGATGAGATCGACTTCGGAACTTTCTTCGACGATTATCTGGATCCTGGATATAAAAGCCCGGCATCCGAGCAGGTAGAGAAGCCGTCCTTTGAGACGTTTCTTTCCTCGCCCGTAACGCTGGGCGATCATTTGCATTCGCAGTTGAGCGTGCTGATCATGACGGAGGCCGTGCGCGACGCAGCTGAAAACATCATTGGCAATTTGGACGAAAACGGCTATCTCACGGCCACCTTGGAAGAGATCGCCGAGTCCGGGCAGCACACCCTCGATGAAGTGAAGGATGGCCTGCGGGTGGTGCAATCCCTGGATCCGGCGGGCGTCGGCGCCACTGATGTACGGGAGTGCCTGCTGTTGCAGATCGAGAGCCGGAATGGGCGCGGCGGCGTAGCCTGGCAAATCGTTTCCAACCACCTCAAGCTGCTCGAGATGCGGCAAATCAAGGAAATCGCCAAGCAACTTGGACGGCCTTTGGAGCATGTCCAGATGGCCTTGGATGTGATTCGCTTTCTTGATCCGTATCCCGGCCTGCGGTACTCGGGAGCGGGCGCGCGGCAGGTGGAACCGGACGTCTACATCTTCAAAGAGAGCGACGACTACATCATCCAGTTGAACGACGACGATCTTCCGCAGCTTCGCTTGAACGCGCAGTACCGCAAAATGCTGGATCGGGATCAAGAGCCGAGCAAGGAAATTCGGAACTATGTGAAGGACCGCTACGCGGCTGCCATCCAGTTGATCAAGAACATCGAGCAGCGCAAGCAGACCATTCTCAAGGTTTGCCAATCCATCGTGCGGCGGCAGCTTGATTTTCTCGAACACGGCATCGATCAACTGAAGCCGATGATGATCAAGGAAGTGGCCGAGGAGATCGGTGTGCATCCCTCCACGGTGAGCCGCGCGGTGGCCAGCAAGTACGCCGACACGCCGCAAGGGGTGTTCGAACTGCGCTATTTCTTCTCGGAGGCGGTACAAGGAATCGCCGGCAGCGCGACACCGCTGTTGATCCTGAAGCGCCGGGTCAAGAAAATGATCGAAGAGGAAGACACCCAGCATCCGTTGACGGACGAACAGATCACGGCCCGCTTGAAAGACGAAGGGATCGATGTCACGCGCCGCACGGTAGCCAAATATAGAGAAGACATGAAAATCCCATCCACTCATCAGCGGCGGGTTCGCGCGTAAAGCCTCTTCCCCGCCGAGCGAGATCCCGATGAAAATCAGCTATACAGGAAAATCGGAAGCAATCCCCGCCAGGCAGCGCGCCAAACTGGAATCCAAGCTGCAGAAGGTGTCGCGGATGCTGGAGCGGCGCGGAGAAAAGGAAGCGCACATTGTCCTGACGCAGGAGCGCTTTCTGCACAAAGTGGAAATCACCGTTAACGCCATGGGCCATGCGCTGGTTGGAATCGCTACCGACGCCGATTTGTCGGTGGCCGCTCACATGGCGTTCGATAAGCTGGAGAAGCAGATACTGAAGCTGGGCGCGCGCTGGCGCGACACCAAGCGCGTCCGCGACAAGGAGGCCGACGGAGCCAGAGCCAGCGAAAGCTTGCGGCCGGTGATCGCCGCTCCGAAGAAAGCCGCGAATAGCGCGGCCGGTCCAATTGGATCGAGCGGCCGCCCCACCAAGAAAGCGGCTCCCAAGCGCGTGTTTCGAGTCAACCATTCGGACGGCAGCAAGCCGATGACTCTCGAGGAGGCGATGCTCGAAATGGAGGCGTCGCAAGACTATCTGGTTTATCGTGACGCGCAAACCGATCGGATCACGGTGCTAATGCGCCGCCCCGACGGAAATTTCGATCTGATCGAAAGCTAGTGGCTAAACACGTCGCGGGGCAATCGGATTCGCAGGGCGCCGAGCTGGTGGTCATCACCGGATTAAGCGGCTCGGGCAAGGCCACGGTTCTGAAAGCTTTCGAGGATCTCGGTTACTACGCGGTGGACAATATGCCCATCGAGCTGATCCCCAAGTTTGCGGATTTGGCCAAGGGTTCAGCGCACGTCCGGCGCGCTGCGCTGGTGATCGACATTCGTGAGGGTGAGCTGCTCGCGCAATTCCCGGCGCTTTTTCAGCGGCTGCGGCGGCAAACTCCGGCCACGCTGGTGTTTCTCGAAGCCGACGATGCCACCCTCGCGCGCCGGTTCAGTGAAACACGGCGCCCTCATCCCCTGGGCACGCAGGCGTCGGTGCAAAAAAGCCTGCGGATGGAACGCAAGCTGCTGGCGCCGATTCGCAGCGAAGCGGATCACATCATCGATACCTCGAAGTTCAACGTCCACGAGCTGCGCGAAGTGATCGGGGAAAAATTCAGCGGCAGCCGCAACGAATCCAGCATCCGGATCGACATCACCAGCTTTGGCTACCGGCATGGCGTTCCGGCCGACAGCGACCTGGTTTTCGACGTCCGCTTTTTGCCGAATCCCAACTACATTCCGCGGTTCAAGAATCTGACCGGCCGAAACCCCGGTGTGGTGCGCTATATCCGCTCTTTTCCGCAGACCATCGAGTTCATCGATCGCATCTCGGACCTGCTGATTTATCTGATCCCGCACTATGTTCGCGAAGGCAAAAGCTATCTCACCATCGCGTTTGGCTGCACCGGCGGACATCACCGCTCTGTGATGATCGCCAGTGCAATCCGCAAACGCCTCGCGCAGGCCGGATTCAAGGTGAAGGAAACGCACCGGGACATCGGAAAGTAGTCATGACAAGTGACCAAGTAATTGATCTAACCTACAAGTAAATGCGCCTAGCATGTTTATTCCTCATCGCGGTGCTGGCCTGCCGCGCGGCATCACCGGGTCCATCGGCATCCGACATAGACCGTCTCTACCCCGGCATCGAAGCGCTCTATATCGATCTGCACAGCAACCCGGAGCTTGCGTTTGAAGAAAAACGAACCGCCGCGAACCTTGCGGACCGCCTAAACACTCTCGGGTATGAAGTCACCACCGGTGTCGGTGGCACCGGCGTGGTCGGCCTGCTCAAGAATGGAGCGGGACCCGTTGTCATGCTGCGCACCGAACTCGATGCCCTGCCTGTGACCGAGCAAACTGGTCTGCCATTCTCCAGCAAGAAAGCGGGCGTGATGCACGCTTGCGGGCACGATATTCACATGGCCGCCTGGACCGGCACCGCACAATGGATGTCCGAACATCGCGAGCGTTGGCATGGCACCTTGATGCTGATCGGCCAGCCCGCCGAAGAGGCTGGCGAGGGCGCGTCCGCAATGCTGAAGGACGGGCTCTTCGTTCGTTTCCCCAAACCCGGCTTCGCCATCGCGCTGCACGATGATGACTCGCTGCCCGCCGGACAGATTGGCTATCACGCGGGCTACTTCCGGGCCGCTGCCGACTTCCCCACGGTCACCATCTTCGGCCGGGGAGGCCACGGTGCGATGCCGCAGAATACCGTGGATCCGGTCGTGATCGCTGCCCGAACCATCCTTGCGTGGCAGACGATTGTGTCGCGCGAAATCGATCCGCGGAGCCCCGCTGTAATCACCGTCGGCGCGATCCATGGAGGAACTAAGAACAACATCATTCCCGACCAGGTGCAACTTCTGTTGTCGGTCCGCACCTTCGACCCGCAGGTGCGCAAACACGTGCTCGAAGCCATCGCGCGCATCGCCAAGGGAGAAGCCGCAGCAGCCGGCGCGCCGCGCGAACCTCTCATCGAACCCACACCCGGCATGCCGGGCGACGAGGCTGTTTACAACGATCCGGACCTCACCAATCGTCTCGCCGCCGCGCTGGAAAAAGGCATGGGGACCGGCAGCGTGGTCGAGATGCCGGCCAAAATGACATCCGAAGATTTTTGCGAGTATGGCCGCGCCGGAGTCAAAGCCGTGCTGCTGCATATCGGTGCGGTAGATCCTGAAAAGCTGGCCGAGTCTCGAAGAACCGGGATCCCGGTCCCCGCTCCGCATTCGCCCCAGTGGGCGCCAGTCATGGAAGCGACGCTCAAAGGCGCGGTCCAAGCGGAAACGATCGCGCTGCTGGATCTTCTCAATTAGTCAAACCAGCGCCTGCTCGATCACGCCGCCCATGCTCGCGATAGGTTTGATATCGTCCGCGCTCAGGCCATAGCGGCGCTGGATGTACGCCGGATCGTTGTAGCTGAGCCAGACTTGGCCGTCGGCGTCCTGCCATGCCAGTGCTTTCAAAGGCAGATCGATGGCCGAGGTGGGAGCGGCGAGCATCACGGGCGTGCCGCCCTTGGGATTGCCAAAAATGAGCAACTGCGTGGGCGGCATTTTCAATCCGGCTCTTTCGGCTTCGCCGCTGTGATCGATAAGCGCGAAAACTTTGATGCCCCTCGCTGTCAGAATTGTCTCCAGGCGATGCAGTGTTTCGGACACTGAATATTTGCTCGGCTTGCTGATGATTCCCTCGCCAGAATTCACTGAGAACCTCCTGCCAACTCCCTGGTCAAATACACCGCCATCGCCAAACCCGCAGCCGCCAGCACGAGTGCGACGACAATGGCCATCCTGGAAGGCTTTCCGGTAATCGGCGCGCCCGTATTCAGTGCGCGGACGATACGTACGTGACGCACGGACGCCAGGATATTCACCGCCACTCCGGCCACCAGCAGCGCCGTCCCCAGCGGCACCGATAGCGCTGATGTTTCAAATTGCGGAAGCGTTCTTAGCGATGCCAGTTCGCGCAGGAACAGGCCGAAGCGCGCGACCACGAATCCAAAACCCATCAGCGCGATGCCTGTCCGAATCCAAGCTAGAAATGTGCGTTCTTCCGCGAGATAGGTTCTGGGATCGGCGGGCATCTAGACTTCGACCTGCTTCCATGTTCCCCGGCGGAACAGTAGGATTCCAAGCGCAGCAAGCAGTGAATCGGAAACCACCACAGCCACGTACACGCCATTGGGCCCGAGTCCGGTATGGAACGCGAGCGCCCAAGCCAGCGGAATCTGGCACAGCCAGAAACATACCAGGTTGAGTATGGTGGGCGTAGCGGTGTCGCCCGCGCCATTGAAAGCCGCGGTGATCACCATGCCATACGAGTATGAAATATTTCCGCAACTGAACAGCCGCAGCGCGCTGACGGCCAGACGCGTGACCTCTGGATCGCTGGTGAAAAGCCCGACGATCGGCCGAGCGAACACAATAAACAGCAGGCCGATCAGGCCCAGGAACAGCATGTTGTACAATCCAGTGCGCCAGACCGAACTCTCGGCGCGGGAAGGCTTGCCGGCCCCCAGATTTTGGCCCACCAGCGTGGCGGCCGCGTTACTCATGCCCCACGAGGGCAGGATTGCGAAGATGATCACCTTGATCGCCACCGTGTAAGCGGCGGTTGCCTCGCTTCCGAAGCTCGCGATGATTCGCACCATGCCGATCCAACTGGCCATTTGCACCAAGTACTGGAGCATTGCGTTCAAAGACAGCCGGATGAGGCGCCACATGATCAGGAAGTCCGCTCGCAGTTGCGAAGCGTGGACGGCGAGCCGCCCGCGGCCCGAGGTCAGCACCCACAGTTGCAATAGAACGCCCACGCCGCGCCCGATGGTTGTGCCGACGGCCGAGCCCGTCACGCCCAGACGCGGAAACGGACCCAGCCCGAAGATCAAACACGGATTCAGGCAAATGTTCACCAGATTCGCGATCCACAGCACGCGCATCGCGATGGCGGCATCACCGGCGCCGCGAAACACGGCATTGATCAGGAACAGCAGAAAAATGGTCGTGCTGCCGCTCAGGATCATGCGGGTGTATCCGGATCCGAGCTTGACCACGCTGTCCGAGCCGCCCATAATATGCAGCAGGTTCGGCGCGAAGAAGTACCCGAAGATGGCGGTGGCCGCTGACACCACCAGCCCAACGATGATGGCTTGCACGGCAACCAGACCGGCGGACTGCTCGTCCTTCTCACCGATCCGCCGCGCCACCAGCGCCGTCGCGCCCATGCTGAGCCCAAGTGCGATAACGAAGATCAGCGTGAGCGAAGTTTCGGTCAGCCCGACGGTGGCCACGGCGTCGGCGCCGAGGCGCGAAACCCAAAACACATCCACCACTCCGAACAGCGACTCCATGCTCATTTCGAGCACCATCGGAACGGCCAGCAGGATGATGGCGCGGGCCATGCTGCCTTCAGTGAAATCCTGGCTGGTGCCCATCACAGCTTCGCGTAGCGAGGACCAGATGCCCGGAGTGCGAACCTGGATTGCGCTGCTGCTGTCACTCATAAATATTCCTCAAGACAACTCGAAAACACGTGTGGACTGGCGAGGCGATCCAGTGAAGCGGTTTTCCCAGTGTAGCGCGGGTGCGGGCCTAATAAATAGTTAGCTCGACCGGCGACCCGGGTCCGCAGCCCAGCGCCTGCGCGGCCGAGCCTTCACTGGCGGCGACCTCGATATATCCCGAGCTTCCCACCACGACAAACAACTCGCCAGCGGCGCATTCCGAGAAAGTGAGCGCCAGGCGAGTGACGCTCTGAAGTCCCACCTTCAGAGCGAACGCATGCGTCCGGACGGAGGGAAATTGATCCACGTGAAAGTTCGTAGCCAAGTTCCCAAAATGATCGGCCTTGAGGATTGCGCCGGTCCACGTGTGCTTGCCTGTAAGCGTGGGTTCATCGAAGGTCGCGCGGATGTGATCTTCAATGCGCGTTCCAAATTGCGCGGGCGTCACTCCGGCAGCCAGGTGCGCCGCCACGGGGGAAAAGACATCGCGGCCATGAAATGTTCGGCTCACGGGATGCAGAAAATACCGTTCGTTGGTAATGTGCCGAACTCGCGCGGTCGGCTCCCGAGCCAAGATCATGGAAAGCACCCCGTTATCCGGAGCGACGAAGTACTGGCCTGCCATTTCGGCCAGCAGCGGCCGCCGCGCCGATCCCACGCCTGGATCCACCACCACGACATGAATCGTCTTCTTCGGAAAGTAACGGTACGCTTGCGCGATGGTGAACGCGCCATCGGCGATGTCGTAGGGCTGCACGCCATGGCTGATGTCGATCAACTGAGCGGCGGGCTGGATGCCGAGGATTACGCCCTTCATCACCCCGACAAAGTGGTCCGAAAGACCGAAGTCGGTGGTGAGCGCAATGATTGGTCTGGCGATGACAGGCTTGGTCACCGTCTCAATTTACACCGACCGTGACCACGCCGGCATTACTGACGACGCCACCAATGTCGACCGTCAGAAAGTAGTCGCCTGGCTTGAATGGTGGGATTTCAATGATGACTTCGAGCACGCCCACCATAGTGGGGGCCGTCAGGGCACTGACCACTTCCACATTTTGCCCTCCGAGCGTGGCCGTGATTGGAGTCTCGGGATTTATCCCCTGTCCAGTCAGATACGCGGTCAGCAGAGTTCCCGCCGCCGCCGGATGATTCGCTCCGTTGGCGGTGCCGTTTTGATTTTGCGCTATCACGTGGTTCTGTGCATCGACAAACAAGCTAGGCGCGATTGGCTGTACAGTTAACGCGATCGGCGCGAGAACATGGTCGCCGGCCACCACGTTCAGCGTGGCTTGCCCCGCTGCAGTCTCGTAAGGGATCTGCGCGTTGATCTGAGTGGGACTCACGTAGGCGAGCGGCGCGGCCACTCCATTGACGAAGACGGAGAAACCCCACAGAATCTTCGGCCAAGGCGCCGATGCAAGTGTGGCGCGCTTCGCCAGGTGAGAGCCGAACAAAGAAACAATGGAACCGGGCGCCACCGGTCCCGGCTGGAATCCGCCCGCACTCACCACCGACGCGATGTTACCAGAGGCCTCGTCTTGCAGGCCAAACACGTCCAGGCTGTTGAGCGTGCCCACGTACACCTTGCCGTTGGCGATGGTCGGCGTTGAGAACTTGACGAACGAACCCACGCTCGCTTGGTACAGCTGATTGCTGAGGTCGGCTGCATCGAAGGCGTGCAACTGCGCCGTGGGGTCAATGGTCCAGAGGATTCCGTTGGCGGCGCCGTTGGCCGAGATGCTGGGCACGGACCCATCCCCCACAAACGTCGCGCTGCTTGCCGAAACGGGAACAACGGACAGCAGTCCATTCTGAAGCGAAAAAGCCTTCACTTGGTCCTGCGCCGCCGAAAAATACACGGTGTTGTTGAAGTACACCGGTATTCCGTAAAGCGGACCCACCGCGCCTACCAGCGATTGAACAATCTGGCTGTTTCCTTCCGCCTGGAAATGGCCCAAGTTATCGCGATCCACTAAATAGACCGAGCCGGCCTTGCTTCCGCTCACCAGTAAGTTAGGGTGGGCCGAGCTTCCGGCCCCGCTCGGCAACAGCAGTGCGCCGCTGGAGCCCAGGTCAATATCTTGTTCGCTCAGCTCGTCGGAGTTGTAGGGCGTGAAGTAGTCCGCCACGGAAAGACCGTTCCCGGTCGAGAGCTTCAGGATGCTTTCGCCCAAATCCGAGCCGCCAGTGTTCGCGTCGAACGTGCCGTTAGCCGCCACAACGTAGATGTTGCCGTTGGCGTCCGCCGCCGGCGCCGCCCCGCCTTGCCAGAACGCCCCGGCGTACCAGTTCGGCGTGTCCGTGTAGACGGCCACTTGCTGGAGCGTGTTCTCGTTGTATCCGATAATCCACCCGTGGTAATTTCCGTTATCGCAATGCGATGCCCATGACGTGTACACCACGCCATTCAGCAACAGCAGGCCCGCTCGTTCCTTATACAGCCAGGGCTCGAATTGAACCGTGGTGTTGCCGTCGCCTAGCCCGGGGACTGAAGCTTGGATTTCCACCGGACTGCCGGGCCGTTCGGCGCCGGTGGTGATATCCAGCGCGTGAAGCTGATGCTCGAAGTTGTCGCTGGATGGTTCCGTCATCGCGACCACATACAACGTGCCGGTGGCTGGATCGATCACGGGCGTTCCGGTGATTCCGACTTCAGGCGTGATCGCCAGCGCATCCCAAGTCGGCCGCCGACGCTGCCCTCACGCCCTGCGCGGGATTGATGAAGCTGACGTGCCACAGCGGAGCTGCCAGATAATTGTCGGCATCGAACGCGTACACGCTGTCATGCTCGGTAACCACAAAGATAACGTTGTGGATTCCCTGGCCGGGGATGGCGACACCTGGCATGTACAGAGGCTGGGCGTACACCTGGCCGTCCACCGCATAGGTGAACAGCCGCCCGAATTGGCCGGAACTGACGCTCGCCGGAGTTAGCAGCGTCTCATTGAGATTCTGTCCGGTTCGCGCCAGGTCGTTGTGATAGGTTGGGACGCTCACGTGACAGTTCCACAACAGGGTGCACATGAGTATCGAGTGCGTGGGGTGCATTAACCCTACAACCATTATGCGCACGCCAATACCTCCGCGGGGACGCCCCCGCGATTTGGAGCCGAGCGGTTGCTACAGGTGGATGACACCACTTGTCTCTGGCTGTCACGCAATCGTCACACGCGTGCCATCAGAGACTAACAAGCGCGTGCCATTCTCGTAGCGGCATGCCAGCAAATCAGCTAGCCTATGAAGATCTTGCACCGGATCGGCGATTCAAAGCCCGCTACCGGATGGAGCTGAATGTCCGATATCGTGCTCTCAAAAACGGACCGGCGCCAGTTGGAATTGGCCGCACCCTGAATGTGAGCAGTGGTGGGTTGCTGATCGCGTCCCAACAGCAAATCGTCCACGTCGGCCGCCGCCTGGAGGTGTCTCTGGACTGGCCCTCTCTGTTGCACGGCAAGACCCCGCTGCAATTGATTGCGATCTGCCGCGTGACTCGATGCCAGCCGGCTGGATTCGCGGTGCGACTGGAACGCTATCACTTCCGCGCCCGGAAACCCTAACGGCGCGCCAGCGCCCTGCGGCAGTTTTGCGTAAGCTGGATTCGATGGTTCAAACCAAAACTCCACCCTTTCGCGCCGACCATGTTGGCAGCCTGCTCCGTCCGCCGGAATTGCTGCAAGCCCGCGAAGACGAAAAAAATGGCCGCATCAGCCAGGCCGATCTTCGCCGCATCGAGGATCAAGCAATCCGCGAAGTCGTCAAGCAGCAGGAGGATCTGGGGCTCGAAGGAATCACCGACGGCGAGTTCCGCCGCGCTTCCTGGCACATGGACTTTCTATACCAGGTGGGCGGAACCGCTAAAGTTCAGGGCAACCAGAAGGCGCAGTTCCGCAACGAACAAGGAGTCATCGAGTTCACGCCCGCGTCGTTGCAGATACAAAGCAAGCTCAGGCTCGACAAATGCATCTTTGGCCAAGACTTCGCGTTTCTAAAATCCGTGGCGCACGCCACGCCCAAGCTGACGATACCGTCCCCCAGCATGATGCACTATCGCAGCGGCCGGGCTGCGATCGATCCCGCGATTTATCCCGACGTCGAGGAGTTCTGGCACGATCTGGCGCAGGTCTACGCTCGCCAGATCGCCGAGTTGGCCAAGCTGGGCTGCACCTATTTGCAGCTCGACGACATCAGCCTGGCCTATTTGAACGATCCGGCGCAGCGCGAGGTAGTGAACAAGATGGGCGAAGACGGGGAGCACGCTCACATCCGGCACATTCGAACCATCAACGAAGCGGTCGCGAACAAGCCCGCCGGCCTGTCCATTTGCACGCATTTGTGCCGGGGTAATTTCCGGTCGTCATGGGCCGCTTCCGGCGGTTACGATCACGTGGCCGAAGCGCTGTTCGGCGAGCTCAGAGTGGATGGCTACTTCCTGGAGTTCGACGATGCACGTTCGGGAACTTTCGCGCCGCTGCGTTTCGTTCCCAAAGGCAAGAAGGTTGTACTCGGGTTGCTGACGTCGAAACGGGGCGAGTTGGAGAAGAAGGACGATGTGAAGCGCCGCATCGATGAAGCCGCCAAATACGTGCCGCTGGATCAGATTTGCCTGAGCCCGCAGTGCGGATTTTCTTCCACCAGCGAAGGCAACGCGCTCACCGTGGACCAGCAGTTCCAAAAGCTGCGGCTGGTAGTGGAAACTGCGCGCGAGGTTTGGCGCGACTAGCGGACTTCGACTTGTTCAGCTGGATACAACCGCAAGCGTGATTGCGGACCGATGCTCCGGCCCGTGAAGAATCCGCTGGTGGGCGACAACCATGCTGGTCGCGTCGCCTAGAGACTCGCCGCTGCCGGGGTTGCGTGCATAGCGGGGATGGGCCCCGCTGGCGACGATGATTCGCAGCCTGTGCCCACGCCGGAAACGGTACGCTGTAGGCCAAAATTCTATGTTGACCTTGCGGGCATCGCGACCCTGCGAGCCATCTGGGCGCATGCGCCGGTAGCCATCGCAGACGTTCGTTGAACGGCCATCTGGCGTTACGTCGCACAGGCACAGATACAGATCCGTGTGCTCGGTGTTCGAGCGCAGGAAGATCTCGGCGGAAACTGGTCCGATCGCGTCCACGTCCGAAGCTATCGGCTCGCTCGTAAAAACCAGGACATCCGAGCGGCGTTCCAGTTCCGCCATGTGGCCCGAGCCCTTCCGAGCTTCGAGCGCCGGGCCATGACATGCGGGTGTCGGCTGGGCGGGATCGTAATCGAAGGCGCTCTGGCTTTCCGAAACCGGCGCATCGGCGGACATGCCCCCGGAGGGGTGCAGATAAAAAGTCTTAGGAGCGCTGTTTGGCGGGGGCCAGGTTGGATATTCGCGCCATTCGTTGGCGCCCATCAGAAGGAGGCGAACTCGAGGCTTCCCGCTGGCCCCGGCTGATCCGGACGGCCCGATGCCAAATCTTTCCTGAAATAGCCCTATGCTCTGGCGAAGCGATTCAGCGAAACCAGGAAAGGCCGCGTGGGTCCAAGGTCCGATGGTGATTCGAACATCCCGGCCAGCACGTTGAACGGCCGCGAAATCACGGAGCTGGAAAGGCAGGAAGATGTCGTACCAGCCCGTGACCATCGCGGTGGGAGGCATGCTTCGAACCGCGGCCCCGTAGTCGATCGCCTCCCACCACGGGTCACCTGGCTCCGCGTGGTCCATCCAATCCTGCCACCAGAAAGCACCTTCCGGCCTGAGAATCCGGTCAGCTTTCCGCATGGGAATGGTTGCGACCGCTCGCTCCAACAAGGCCTTTGTCTTCCAACGTCCAATCAGGGAGACGAAAGGGTTCAGCCCACTAGCACCAGCGCGAACAATCTCCAGCATGATGCGGGTCCAGCCGACGCCGCTCATCAAGGTGAAGCCGTCAAAAGCATAGACCTGATCGCGGAAATTAGACAGCGTAACGTGCAGGCCCAGTGCGCCTACTTTCGGCGCGACTCTCGACCCGGCGACGGCCCAAGCGGTATTTCCGAGGTAACTCACGCCCCACAGCGCGAGCTTGCCGGAGAACCACGGCTGGCGTTCGATCCACTCCACCGTGTCCTCGCCGTCATTCTGTTCGTCGAAGAATGGCCGAAAGGTTCCCTGCGACCCACTCGTTCCCCGGCAGCTTTGCATGACAACCTGCATTCCGCGTTCGGCGAAGATGGTCGCGATGAACTTGAACGCGCTACGTCCGTAACAGCTTCGGATGAGTACGGTGGGCGATTGCGCAGACTGGCGCGGGTAATGGCGGTCCGCTAATAATTCGACTCCATCGCGCATGGGGATGCGGAGCGGCTCCGCCGCGATGTCGCGAGTGATCGGAGCGGGAAGCTTCCAAAGGCGGCCGACGAACCAGCTTGCAAAACTCATCGAACGGGTCCTCCCAGCTCGTCGATCATCGCGTCCACTTGCTGGATCGCGAGGCCTGCCGGTGCCCAGCGGTAATCGTTCACCAGCACTTTCGAGATCTCGTCCTTGCTCGCGCTAGCGTGGACCATGCCTTGGATGCGGTCGCGCATGGCCTGAAATTCGTTCCGGAACTTGAGAATCCCCGCGCGACCCGACATCGGGCCGTGCCCCGGAATCGCGATGTCAAAATCGACCTTTAGGACTTCGTCGAGAGTCTTGGTCCATTCCAGCGCGCTTCCACCATTGGCGTAGTCAATGAACGGCTGCGGCGGGAAAGTGAGAAACAGGTCGCCGGTGTGGATGACCTTGGCAGCCGGAAAATACATCACAGCGTCGCCTCCCGTGTGGCCGCGCCCATAGTGCCGCGCGCACACTTCTTTCCCGCCTAAGTACACTGCCATTTCCTCCGAGAACGTCAAGCGCGCCAGGCCTGGTTGTTTCAACAGCGCCATGTTGGCGCGGGCGTTGCGGTGCGAGATCACCTCGGCATTGATGGCGAGCATCTTGGCATTCCCTCCCGAGTGATCGTCGTGCTGGTGCGTGTTCAACACGTACTTGATGGGCTGGTCCGTGACGGATTTCAGCCTTTCCAGAAGTTCATCGTGATTCCGGTCGAACATGTCGTCCACCAGGATCACGCCTTCCTTGGTCACGTACACCGCGACGTTTCCAGCACCCACGCCCTTCGTTACGCCGATCACATAAAGATCGTCCTTCAGCTTTTGAATGCCGATAGGCGGCGGTTGCTGGTTCTGCGTGTAGGTGAGCCAAGCGCACGCGAGCGCGGCCACCACTGCGGAGGTACGTACCAGGACCGTTCTGCGCATGTCGGGCACTCTATCACAGTTTCCCGATACTCTAAGGTATGCGCTCAACTTTCCTTGTACTTCTGATCGCGATGGTCGTGGGGGCCCAAAGCCCGCCCGCTTGGGTCGACAAGAGCAACCAGAACTCTCAATTGTTGATCGCGATTATGGCGCGATATTCGCCGGAGCAGGCCGCGCAAACGGGAGTGCCGGGGTTGGACGAGCAAATCAGCACGTTGTCACCCGATCAGCCCGAGCGCTTTCGCAGGGACACAGCAGTTGCTCGCATCGAATTGCAAAAACGGTTGGCGGTGGAGAAGGATTCGCTGGTGCGGCAGGATCTTGAGATCCTGATCGCAGAAGCCGATCGCGATATCCGGTCCTCGGAAGCTACGGAGCGTAATCTGCTGCCCTATAACGATATCGCGGGCGACATTTTCTTCGGCGTACAAAGCCTTCTGGACGACCAGATAACCGCCGATCGCCGTCCCGCGGCAGTAGTCCGCCTGCTCAAGTATACCGGCCTCATGCAGGGTTACGAACCGGCCACGATCCAGGCAGAAGAGCGCTTTCGCGAGAAACTGACAGCGCCAGGACTCATCGGGCCTTCGAAAGCGGAAGTCGAAAAGAATCTGGAAAACACGAATGCCTATATCAATGGGGTTGGCCTGCTGCTTGAAAAGTACAAGATGCGAGGTTATCAGGATGCATTCGCCAAGCTGAAGGAGCAGCTGGCATCCTATGACGACTTCGTCCGCAAAGAAGTGCTACCCAAGGCGCGCACCGATTTTCGGCTTCCGCCAGAGTTGTACACCATCGCGCTTGCTAACTACGGCATCGACTATTCGACCGAAGAACTCACGCGGCTGGCTCATCAAACGTTTACCGAACTGCAAAACCAGATGCAGCCCATCGCCGCCAAGATCGCGAAGGAACGCAACCTGCCGTCTTCCGACTATCGCGACGTCATCAGCGCTTTGAAGAAGGATCAGATTCCGGGCGACCAGGTGCTGCCGCATTATCAAAAGCGGCTGGCGGAAATCGAGAGCATCGTCCGGCGCGAGCATCTGGTGACGCTGCCAAATCGTCCGGCCATCATTCGACTGGCGACCGCCGCGGAGACCGCGCAGACACCCGCGCCTCACATGCAGCCTCCTCCGCTCATGAACAATCATGGCGAGCGCGGCCAGTTTGTGCTTCCGTTGGAGACGACCGGCAAGGGCGGCGTCACGCTGAAGTACGACGATTTCAACTACGCGGCCGCATCCTGGACGCTCACGGCGCATGAAGCGCGGCCGGGTCATGAGCTGCAGTTCGACGCCATGGTGGAACGTGGCGTTTCGTTGGCGCGGGCGTTGTTCGCATTCAACAGCACCAACGCCGAAGGCTGGGGACTCTACTCGGAGTGGATGATGCTGCCTTACATGCCGGACGACGCCAAGCTGGTCTCACTGGACTACCGCTTGCTTCGTGCCGCCCGTGCGTTTCTCGATCCGGAATTGCAGCAGGGCAAGGTTACTCCCGAACAATCCATGCAGATTTTGGAAAAGGACGTGGTTTGTTCGCCAGCATTCGCAACCGAAGAAGTGGAGCGTTTCACCTTCCGCCTGCCTGGCCAAGCCCCGTCGTATTTTGACGGCTACACGCGCCTGCTCGAAATTCGTTCCGCTGCCGAGAAAGCCTTGGGTCCCAAGTTCGACGCCCAGCGCTTCCACGATTTCATCCTGTCGCAAGGTCTGCTGCCGCCGAGCCTGCTGCGCAAAGCCGTGATGGAAGACTTCGTCAAGACAGAGTCGTCATAACCAAGACAGAGTCGTCATGACAACGACCAGCCCGTTATAATGTTGAGCGATGGAAAAACAGATGTTCGACAAGGGCATGAATATCCGCCGCGACATGTTCGGCTCGGATCTTGCCGACAAGGCCTGGGCGGGCGCGGATGATTTCAACCGTCCGTTTGAAGAACTGGTGAATCAGTATTGCTTCGGCGAAATCTGGGGCCGGCCCGGTCTGGATCGTAAGACGCGCAGTATCGTCACGCTTTCGATGCTTACCGGTCTCAATCGCCCCAATCAAATCCGCGCTCACGTGCGCGGCGCAATCGCCAACGGCGTCAGCAAGGAAGAATTGCAGGAGCTGTTTTTGCAAGCCGCCATCTATTGTGGCGTGCCTGCCGCCGTGGATAGTTTCCGCATCGCCAGGGAAGTTTTCAAGGAGATGGGGATCTAGTGACCCAATCCAAAAGCTGATGCTCCCCGCGTGCGGAGGAGCGGTGTACGGCGTAGCTTTGAACTTTCGCGCTGACCTGGAAGGTCTGGGCGAACCTCCTGTCGCGCCGGTGCTTTACCTCCGGCCTCGCAACACTTGGAACACCAGCGGCGCCGCGATTCGGATACCAGCGGATGCGAAGGAATTGAAGATGGCCGGTACGCTGGGAGTAGTCATCGGAGCCGGCTATGTCGTGGTCAATGACGTGAGCATTCCGCATGAATCGTACTACCGGCCGGCGATTCGGCAGCGTTGCCGCGATGGGTTCTGCGTCGTCGGAGCTGAGGTAACTGATCGCATCCCGAGGGAGATTCGAACCTCGATCAACGGCGAACTGCGGTGCCGCGCAAACACTGCCGATCTGGTGCGCCCTATCGATCGGTTGATCGCGGATATCAGCGAGTTCTTGACTCTCCAACCCGGCGACATTCTGTTAATCGGTGAACCACACGATGCACCGCGCGCGCGCGCCGGCGACCGTGTCCGAGTGGAAATTGACGGTCTGCCGGCGATCGAGAACGAGGTCGTTCCGGAATGAAGCACGCCCGCGTAGCCTACGCCGGTGCGATCCATCACGTGATCGAGGGCGACCCCCGCCTCGAGTCTGGACATCCCGTGGTCTGGCTCCCGCCGGTGCAGCCGGGAACCATTTTCGCGCTGGGACTGAACTACGCCGACCACGCCAAGGAGCTGGCGTTTAAGCCTCCCGAGGAGCCGCTCGTTTTCTTGAAAGGACCGCAGAGCCTGTGCGGACATCTCGGCCAGACCCGCCGTCCGCGCGGCGTCACGTACATGCATTATGAGTGCGAACTCGCGGTCGTGATCGGCAAAACCGCGCGCAAAGTCGCGCGGGCCGACGCTTACAACTACGTCGCCGGTTACACCGTCGCCAACGATTACGCGATTCGCGATTACCTGGAGAATTACTACCGCCCGAATTTTCGCGTGAAGAGTCGCGACTTCGCGACTCCGTTGGGACCCTGGTTGGTCGACACGGCCGAGGTGCCCGATCCAATGAACCTGCGGCTGCGCACGCTCGTGAATGGACGGGTGACGCAAGAAGGCTGCACGCGCGACATGATTTTCGATATCCCCACGCTGATCGAGTATCTGAGCGGCTTCATGACGCTCCAAGCGGGCGATATCATCTTGACCGGGACACCCGAGGGCCTGGCCGGTGTCCAGGTAGGCGACGAAGTGATCACCGAAATCGACGGCATCGGGAGTTTAAAAAATACGATCATTGCTGAGCCAGAGGGGCACGCCCCGGAGGAGCCTACGCATGTTGGATGACCGCAGTATTCAGGGCGCAGCCAAGCGGCTGGACGAATCGGAACGCGCGCGGACACAAATCCGCCAGCTCTCGCTCCAGCATCCCGGGATGACGATGGACGACGCTTATGCGGTGCAGAAAGCCTGGGTCGACCTGAAGATCGGCGCCGGCCGCGTGGTGCAAGGCCATAAGATCGGCTTGACATCGAAAGCCATGCAGTACTCGTCGAACATCAATGAGCCCGACTACGGCGTGCTGCTGGATGACATGTTCTTCGCCGACGGCTCCAGCATTCCGGCCGAGCGTTTCATCGTTCCGCGCCTGGAAGTTGAATTGGCCTTCGTCTTGAGCAAGCCGTTGCAGGGTCCCAACTGCAGCATCTTCGATGTCCTGACTGCCACCGAATACGTCACGCCGGCCATCGAGATTATCGATGCCCGCATCCAGCAAGTGGATCCCGAGACCAAGGCCACGCGCAAAGTTTTCGATACGATCTCGGACAACGCCGCGGGCGCTGGGCTGATTTGCGGAGGTCGTCCGTTCCGTCCGCTGGATGCCGACATGCGCTGGATAGCCGCGGTTTGTTATCGCAATGGAGTGATCGAGGAATCGGGCGTCGCGGCGGCGGTGCTCAACCATCCGGCGAATGGTGTGGCGTGGCTGGCGAACAAGTTTGCGCCGCACGGAGTGTCCCTCGCGGCCGGCGAGGTGATCCTCGGAGGGTCCTTCACGCGCCCTGTTCCCGTGCGCCGCGGCGACACGTTCCACATCGATTATGGAGCGTTCGGGTGCATCTCGTGTCACTTTGAGTGAGCATTCATGGAGATCAAGAAGAACACCTTCAAAGCCGCGTTGAAGAGCGGGGAGCGCGCGCAGATCGGCTTGTGGCTGGGCCTGACAGATCCCATCTGTGCGGAAATCTCCGCCGGCGCCGGCTTCGATTGGGTGCTGATTGACGGCGAGCACGCACCCAACGACGTCCGATCCATCCTGGCTCAGTTGCAGGCCGTGGCGCCGTATCCCGTGCATCCCATCGTGCGGCCGGTTATTGGTGATGTTCCACTCATCAAGCAACTGCTGGATATCGGCGCGCAGACGCTGCTGGTGCCCATGGTTGAGAGCTCCGAACAAGCCAAGCAATTGGTGGCGGCGATGCGTTATCCTCCAGCCGGGATTCGCGGCGTTGGGGCGGCTCTCGCGCGGGCGTCGCAATGGAACCGCGTGACGAACTATCTGCACGAGGCCAACGATCAAATGTGCCTGTTGGTGCAGGTGGAGACGCGCTTGGGACTGGATAATCTGGATGCCATCGCGGCAGTTGAGGGCGTGGATGGCGTTTTCATCGGGCCATCGGATCTCTCCGCGGCGCTCGGACACTTGGGCAAACCTGGACATGGCGATGTGCAGCACGCCATCGAGGACGCCATCCGCCGCATTCGTTCGGCCGGGCGCGCGGCGGGCATCTTGAGCACTGACGAAACGCTTTCGCGCCACTACCTGTCGCTCGGGTGTACCTTCGTCGCCGTGGGACTGGACGGAAACCTGCTGATGCGCGCGACTCAGGATCTGGCTCGCAAGTTTAAGCAGTAAGTCATTTGGCCGCCTTGCGCTTCCAAACATCCCAAGCGCGCTCGAAGCCGTCCTGCGGCGCAGTCTTCCTGGCTTCTTCAGGCTCGAAGTACTTGACGGTGCCTCCCAGCAGCATGGCTTGCTCCTGCACTCTGGCGTTGAGATCGAGATAAATCGCGCGGCCCACCGCGACTTTTACCGACTCGCCGACAACGGCCGCGCCGTGTCCACGCATCAGCGCCGCCGGAAACTTTGCGAGCACGGTGGCTAGCGCTCGCCCGCGCTTGGGGTTCGATACCAGCATGTCGGTCATGCCGTCGACGTCGCGAATCTCGAACACAGGGATGCCTTCGCCGATGAACGCCGCCATATGCGACACCGCGCGCAAAGGCACGGAGCTGACGCTGAACGGAATCACGGCCGGCGAATGATCGTGAACGACGGCCATCACGTCCGGCCGCGCTTTGTAGATCTCGCCGTGGATGAATCGCTCGCGATATCCCGTGCGATCGTCGCCGGCGGCGGGATTGCTGTCGAGGTCGTATTCAATGATGTCGGCCGCCGTGACCAAACCTGGCGCGAGGGAGCGCGAAAGAAAATAGTGCTTCGGGTTCGCGGGATCGCGCACGCTGACGTGGCCGTAGCCATCCAGGATTCCTTCGGACGCCAGGATGTGATTGGCCGTGACGAGATCGTCGATGAGGGCGGCGACGGCCTGATCGCGCGGCTGCGCCGACGCAACGGCCAGCGCCAACAGGGCTGCGAGCGACGTGAGGGTCGGGAATTTCATGGCTGGGATTCTAGCATGGCAGCCTGCGGCCGCCGCTTGCCTGGGTCTTGCCAATATATACCTTGACAAGTATATGCGTTGTGGAGTATATAAAGAGAGTGGAATCTGTGTTCGAAATCATTGCGGAGCCAAACCGCCGCGCGATACTGAGCCTCCTGGTCTCGTCACAACAGTCGGTTGGAGCGATCGAGCGTCAACTTCGTATGCCGCAGCCGACCGTGTCAAAGCACCTGCGAGTGCTGCGCGACGCCGGTTTCGTGGAATCCACGGTGGACGCACAGCGCCGTTTTTACCGGCTGAAACCCGAACGATTTCAGGAGGTGGATGCCTGGCTGGTTCCGTTCCGCCGGTTCTGGTCCGCTCAAGTAGATGCTCTCGAACGCCACCTCGACCGCATGGATCACACCAAAAAAGATCAAGCAACACCAACGAAAAGGAAGACAAGGAAAACCAAATGAAAATCAAAGTTACCAGCTTATACGTGGACGACCAGGACAAGGCCCTGCGCTTCTATACGGAGGTACTCGGCTTTGCCAAGAAGGCCGATTTCAGTAACGGCCCATTTCGCTGGCTGACCGTGGCCTCGCCCGAGGAGCCGGACGGCACTGAGCTGCAGCTGGCGCTGAACAGCAACCCCGCAGCCCAAGCGTATCAAGAGGCGATGTTTCAACAGCGCCAGCCCGCGGCCATGTTTTTCACCGACGACGTCCAGGGCGACTACCAGCGGATCAAGGCCGGCGGCGCCGAGTTCACGATGCCGCCCACCAGCGTGACCGGCGCGACCATTGCGATGCTGAACGACACCTGCGGCAACCTCATTCAGCTCACCCAGCTGGCACGCTATTAAAGGGTTGAACTATGAACCGACGTATGTTTGCAATTCATGGTGGCCTGGCAAGCGCGGCGCTGCTGCTGTCGCCGGCCGCCGCGGCGGGCGACGAAGGGGAAGACAAGGAAAAAATGAAACACACCGTCGACAACCTTATGATGTTCAGCATTGCTGTTACCGACATGCCCAAGGCGAAAGCATTTTATTCGGACAAACCGGGCTTGAAGGTCACAACGGACTCCCGCAGGGACGACCACAATTGGTGGGTAGGGCTCCATGAGGAGCTCAGCGCAAAGGGCGCTAAGGTCAACGAAGTTAGAAACGACCTGTTCGGCCCGGGGTCCGGCGTGAAGTGGTTTAGTCTTGAGGACCCCGATGGCAATCAGGTCTTACTGGTACAGCCTCGCGGTAAATAGCCGAGGAAATCAATGATAGATCGCGATCAGTACACACCGGGTCCCGCCAGCGGGGCACAGGTACGGAAGGAGGGAGAAAAGTGGACGCTCATACTGGTCAGAGAACTGCGCCACTCGCCGGAAAAGGTCTGGCAGGCGCTAACCGAGCCGGCGCATCTGCGCGAGTGGGCGCCCTTTGTGGTCGATGAAAGCCTCGGTACGGTTGGAACGGTGAAGCTCACCTGGGTGGGAAGGCCCACGCCGCTAGAAACGACAGTGACGCGAGCCGACGCTCCCAAGTTGCTTGAGTACGGCGATATCCGCTGGGAACTCGAAGCTTTTGGAGGCGGCACGCGCCTGACGCTGTGGCACAACATCGATCGCCGCTTCATATCGTGGGGCGCGGCGGGTTGGCATATTTCTTTCGATGTTCTGGATCGGCTTCTGAGCGGAACTCCCATCGTCCGCGGTGAGGCGATGAAGTCCGGCTGGCAGCGATTGAAGGCGGAGTACGCCAAGCAGTTCGGTATTGAGCCCCCCGGTTGGACGCCTAAGGCGGCTCAATAGCGCGGATGGAGTGAAATGGAGGACACATTAATCATGAAAGATGCCACCAAGCGTTCGATTCTTCGCTGGATTCACATCGTCTTTAGCATTCCGATACTCGGTTATATTTATAGCCCGTTTGAAGAGATTCCAAAGTACGCCGCCCGTGTTCGGTTTGTCGTCGTTCCTGTAATGCTCCTTTCGGGATTTTGGATGTGGAAAGGCCATGTCTTTCGGCGGCTTATTTCGAAGAGATCGGCCCGACATGTAACGGGACAAGAATTTGAGGCATAAAGATCCAATGAATCCATCGGAACGTATTGACCAACTGATCGCAGGGCTCACAGACTGGCGCGGGAAGACGCTCGCGAAAGTTCGGGAGATCATACGCGCGGCAGACCCCGAGATAATCGAGGAATGGAAATGGATGGGCTCTCCGTGTTGGTCTCGCGATGGCCTAATCTGCGTGGCCAACGCTCACAAGGATAAGGTAAAACTGACCTTTGCTCAGGGCGCAAGCCTTCCAGATCCGGACCACGTCTTCAACGCCGGCCTGGAAGGGAATAGATGGCGAGCGATTGATCTTTACGAGGGCGACAGAGTCAATGAGCGCGCTCTGAAAAATCTCATCCGCGCTGCAATGGCGCTCAATCTCCAGGGCAAGAGCAAGCCGAAGCCCCGGCGAGCGAGCAGCAAGCGGGCCGACTAGAGTCGTCGCAGCTCCCGGCCATATCTCCTCGTCAGACCTGTGGTGGTGCTCGTTGCCGGATGCGGTAAGGTCCCGCTGACGTCACGCCGGCTTTGATCCGCCGCGTGTGCGGGTGTTCTTCCTCGGCGCTGCGGTGGAACGCGAACGGCGCGGGGGCTGGCTCTCCATAGCGGCGCGCAAAATGTGATTAATGCGCGTCTGGTAACCTCTGCCGTTTTCCTTCAACCAATGCAGGACGTCCGCGTCAAGGCGAATGGTCAATTGATGTTTAGCAGGGGGCCACGCGACTGTGGCCTTGGTGAAAAACTCGTCGCCGAGCGGCGGAATGTCGGAATAGTCGATATCGGAATCCTTCATCCGGTCAAGCCGTGCCAAGTCGCTCTTGATAGATTTCCTGCTCACGTCGGTTCGCCTTCCTCATGGAGATAATGCGCGTTGCCTCGCCGCGCTGGGTGTGGGCTATCGTTACCAGCCGACCGGCGAGCAGACCCAAAGTGACAAACCGTTCCTCTCCATAGTCGAAACGGTTATCTACGAAAGTGACGCGAGAGCCGGCAAACACCAATTCCGCGTCCGCGAAATCCAGACCGTGCTTCGCAAAGTTGCTGCGGTTCTTTGCGTCGTCCCATTCGTATGTCATCTCAATGTAGCTCTTTTTGTAGTTACATGCAAGCGCGCGTTTCCGCTCAGGACACACCAAGCCGCCGCTACGGGGAGCGCGTCGGACACATGAAAACGGGCGCGTCGGCTCTGAGCATTCCGGTTGCGAGTATGGGAAACTTTTCAAAAGCCGTGGGCGTCGAAGCGTTTGGGCCCAAAGTAGTGACTGAACTAGAATATGTAATCAAACACGGAGGGCTGGCGCCTAAACGACTCTTGAGGAAAATTACCAGACGCGGGTTCGGGGCGTCTGTCTTCAGCGGTCTCGCGGGTGCAGCGGCGGCACGCCTGGTGAATACTTCTTCGGTAACGGCGGAGGAAGCAGCGGGCGCTGACTTCACTATTGCCATTATTCCCGATCCTCAGTACTTGGCTACTACGTGCCCTAACGATCTCGGTGAATATTACGCCGGCATGATGCAGTGGATCGTCGACCACAAGCACATCGTTTTCACATCCAGCCCGCCATTCTTTGACGCTAACATCAAGGCGGTAGTGGGCGTCGGCGATTGCGTGAACAACACCGCAGACAGCCAGTGCAAGAACGCGGAGGACGCCTGGACGATTCTTGACAGAAATGCCATCCCATTCATTACGCCTCCGGGTAACCACGACTACGCACGCGACCCCGACTCCCGGGTTCACCTTGGAACGCAATTCGCAACCGGCTATTTCTCCGCAAGGAACCGCTCTTTGGTTTACGGCTCCGGTATTGGTCTGGGTGGCGAAGACATGGCTTACTGGATTGGATCTCAGGACAGCACCGGAGCCAACACAGCAGTAAAGTTCGTCATTTCCGGCATAAAGCTGCTTATTCTGGCGATGGATTTCTTCGCCGGTAACGACGCATGGTCCTGGGCGTATGACGTTATGCGGGCGAATTCCGATTGCGAATGCTATGTCACGACTCATGCGTGGCTGACTATCAATGGAACGCAGTTCGAGAGGGCGGATTCTTTCGGGCCACAGGCATACAAAATGGCTGATCCACCCTACTCTAATTCCGCGGTGGAGGCGTGGGGCAACATAGGAGTGAAGACCTGGTCGAACCTGTTCGGAATTTTCGGTGGCCATGATGTTCTCTCTGGCCGGCATGTTCGTCGCGATGAAAGTATAAGAGAGGAAACGCGACCGTCAGTTAAGCCGTCTCCAGAATGGTTTTGGCACCAGGTTCCGGTTCAGAGCGACAGTTCGCGCGGGCAGACGGTACAACAACTGTTCGCCAACTCTCAGCAAATAGACGAACTTTGTGGTGTGTCTGTGAGTACAGCGAATGGCGCGGGTCAGATTGCGAGCGTTTTCCTGCTCAGCCGCCGGCCCGCATTGGGATTACTCGAAGGCCGCATGATCTCCACCCACTCGCGAGACTGGTTTGACTCGCGATCCGCATCCTTCCCTGACGGAACAAGCTGGCGCGCTTCGGAAACGCTCCTGTTCTCGGTTCCGTTCACTGGGCTCCAGGAAGAACGAACCGCGGACCCCGATCGACCTAAGTTTTCCCCGAAGATTCGCTGAGCGGGACTGCCCCACTAGCAGTTGGGTGGATGTGTTATCGTGAACTCCCTGACCAGGAGGATTTGCGAATGACCAGCGGTTGCGACGTGAAACCCAGCGGTTGCGAACTGAAGCAAAGATACGCGGCTTTGTGCGGCTGTCTTGCTCTGCTTCTTCTGACATCGGCCTGCAATCAGCAGACACCGGACACGCGGGCGGCGGATGAGAGTGCTGTTCGAGACGCGGACGCCCAATGGGCCAAGACGGCCGCTGCTAACGATTTGGAAGGCACGGTTTCCTATTACAGCGATGACGCTTCTCTACTGCCTCCGAACGCCCCCATCGCCACCGGCAAGCAGGCGATACGCGCCGTGTGGGCCTCCTCGCTGCTGAGTCCGCACGCCACCGTGTCCTGGCAGGTCACCAAAGCAGACGTCGCACGGTCCGGCGAACTGGCCTACGTGATAGGCGTCTATCAGATCACGCCGAAAGATCCCGAAGGGAAGTCGCTGGAGGATCGCGGCAAGCTCATAGAGGTGTGGAAAAAGCAGGCCGATGGCAAGTGGAAGACCGTGGCCGACATCTTCAACTCCGACATGCCGCCGGCGCCGGCGGCGAGCAAGAAATAGGACGGTGGGAATAATGGTAGTGGATGCCGCGTGAGACGCTGCTCGACTTCTTCCAGGACTTCGCCGGGCTCGACGATGGCTTCCTCGTCTATGACGATGGTTTCCATGCCTGGCGGTATAGCTATCGTGAGATTGCCGCGCACGCGCAGGCGTTTGCGGCGAGGCTGAGCGACGCGGGGATCGGCCACGACGACAAAGTCATTCTGTACGGAGAGAACCGGCCGGAGTGGATTATCGCGCTGTGGGGATGCCTGCTGGAAGGCGTGATCGCCGTTCCGATCGACTATCGCTCGTCACCCGAATTCGTCGGACGTATTGACGAGATCGTGGGTGCCCGCGCGATATTGATCGGCGACGAAGTCGGCCTCCCGGCTTCGCCGAGGATCTGGAAACTGGCTAGCTTGAACGACGGGCTGGCGGAGGCCGTCGAACCGGCGAAGATCACAAAGAATCAAACCGCCGAGATCATCTTCACCTCCGGCGCCACCGCCGACCCCAAGGGCGTGATCATTACGCACGGTAACATTCTCGCCAACATTGTTCCGGTGGAACGCGAAGTGAAGAAGTACCTCGGCTACGCCCGGCCGTTCGCGCCCATCCGTTTTCTCAACCTTCTGCCGCTGAGCCACATGTTCGGGCAGGCCATGGCGACGTTCATCCCGCCGATGCTACCCGGCGTCGTGATCTTCATGCGCGGGTTCCATCCGAACGAAATTCTCCGCCAGATCCGCACGCGCCGCGTCTCGGTGCTGGTATCGGTGCCGCAAATTCTGGAAATTTTGCGCGCGCATTTGATCCAAACGTTTCCGGAGCTCCGCCAATTGAGGGCTTTGAAAGGCCACTGGCTGCGCCGCTGGTGGCGCTATCGCAGGGTGCATGGCTTGTTCGGTTGGAAGTTCTGGAGCTTTATCGTGGGCGCGGCGCCGCTCGCGGCCGACCTGGAAGCGTTCTTCTCCGATCTCGGGTTTCTCGTGATCCAGGGCTACGGCCTGACTGAGACCGCGCCAATTGTGACGCTGAATCATCCGTTCCACGCGCGTCAGGGCAGTGTCGGTAAGCCCATCGCGGGAGTCGAGGTGAAGATCGCTGACGACGGCGAGATCCTGGTGCGCGGCGAGAACGTGACGTCCGGCTACTTTCAGCATCCAGAGGAAACCGCCCGCGCGTTTGAAGGCGGTTGGTTCCACACCGGCGACATAGGCGAATTGAAAGAGAATGGCGAGCTGACGATACTCGGCCGCAAGAAAGAAATGATCGTGACGCCGGAAGGTCTGAACGTCTTTCCTGGCGACGTCGAGAGTGTGCTGAAGCAGCAGCCCGGTGTTCGCGATGCCGCTGTGATTGGAACGGATCGCGTGCATGCCGTGCTCATATTGGAGCCCGGCGTGAGTGCTGAAGAGATCGTGCGCCGCGCCAACGTGCGGCTGGCTGATTTCCAGCGGGTGCGCAGCGTTTCGATCTGGCCCGATGACGAATTTCCGCGCACGGAGGGAACCGGCAAGCTGAAGCGTCATGAGATCGCGAAGGGAGCGCCACCGCCTGCGGCTGGGGCCTCGACTGATCTGGATATTCCGCTTGAGAATCTGACATCCCTGGAGCGCGTGGAGCGCATAGTGGCACTCGGCTTGGACGAATCTGAAATCACGAGCGCGCCCGGGGCCGCGTCCACATCGGCAGTCGTTGATTTCCCCACCTGGAATCGAGGAGCGCTCGCTCGCGCGGCCCGCCGGATCTTCCTTCCGGGATTCCTATTGCCGCTGAATCGAATCTTCGCCCACATCCATACGCAGGGCCTGGACAATCTGAAAGATCTCGAACCGCCCGTGATCTTCGCCGCCAATCACCAAAGCTACATGGACGTGCCGACGATCCTCAGCGCGCTACCGCCGCGCTGGCGTTACCGCACCGCGACCGCGATGCGCAAGGAATTCTTTGACGAACATTTTCACGGCCGAAGCTTCACGAATAGCATGAACTACTATCTCTCCGCGCTGTTCTTCAACTGCTTTCCGATCCCGCAGCGGGAGCCCGGCGCGCTCGCGACGCTCCGCTACATCGGCGAGCTTTCTGACGACCGATGGTGTCTGCTCATTTTTCCAGAAGGCATCATGACGGAAACCGGCGAGATTCTGCCTTTTCACCCCGGCGTTGGAATGATCGCGGCCAAGCTCGGAATTCCGGTGGTTCCCATCCGCATCCGGGGTTTGGACCGCGTTCTGCACCCGGCATGGAAAATGGCGCGGCCGGGCCGCGTCGACATCGCCTTCGGTGCGCCGATCGAACTGAAAGGCGGCGACTACCTTGCACTTGCCAAGCAAGTGGAAGACGCGGTCCGAAAACTGTGAGGGCACCTATCGCTCGCGCCTTTCGCAGGCGCCTTTCGCATACAATGGCAGCCGATGCCTCGCATGCTTGCTCCCTCCATCGGCCCGATCGGCCGGCGTTCGTTCCTCGGTCTGACCGCGGCCGCTCTGCCATTGGTTGGCCAGACTGCGCGCGATTGGACGAATCACAACCCCATTCGCTATCCCGATCCCGACGTCGTCGCCCTCGACAAGAGCTTTTCGAAATACCAGGTCTTCAACGCGGTTATTTATCGGCATTACGTTGGCACGCGTTGGGCCGAAGGTCCGGCCTGGTCGGGCGAAGGCAACTACGTGATCTGGAGCGATATTCCCAACAACCGCCAGATGCGGCTGATGGAAGAGGACGATCATGTGGCCGTATTCCGCAGCCCGTCCGGCTACAGCAATGGCAACACTTTCGATTTTGAAGGCCGCCAAATCTCGTGCGAACACGCTGGCCGCCGCGTGGCGCGTTACGAGCACAATGGCCAGGTCACCGCGCTCGCCGAACGCTACAACGGCAAACCGCTCAACTCGCCCAATGACGTCGTGGTGCACCCCGATGGCGGCGTCTGGTTTACCGATCCGCCCTACGGCATTCTGGGCAATTACGAGGGCTTCCAAGCCAAGCCGGAATTGAAGGAAGCCGTCTATCGCGTGGATCCGCACACCGCCCGCGTCGAAATGGTGAGCGACGAATTCGACAAGCCCAACGGGCTGTGCTTTTCTCCCGATTACAAGAAGCTTTACCTGTGCGATACGGGCACGCCCAGGAACGTCCAGGTTTTCGATCTGGACGGCGCCAAGCTGCGCAATGGCCGCTTGTTCACCGACATGAAGATGGGCGAGAAGTCCGGCATTGCCGATGGCATTCGCGCCGATGCCGATGGCAATATCTGGGCTGGCTCAAACGGCGGACCAGGCTATGACGGCGTGCAAGTCTTCTCGCCCGGCGGCCAGCGCATTGGCATGATCCTGCTGCCGGAAATCTGCGCCAACCTGTGCTTCGGTGGCCCCAAGCGAAATCGGCTGTACATGGCGGCTAGCCAGTCGCTGTATTCGGTGTACGTCGGTGTTCAGGGCGCCCATATCTGCTAACAGCCGCAGTTCAGTTTCGCGCCGTCCGTGTGACGGAAAGGCGCGGCGGTCAACGACGAACATGGCACCGCTGGGTCAATCAGCCTGGTCGTCTCCCACACGCTGAAGGATTGAGCGGGTCATAGCAACGATGGCTCCACTCCGCTCGAGGTCGGCTGCATTCTTTTTGTGATCCGGATCTTCCGCCAAGGCGCGACGATATTGTTCGTAACTCGCAAGTGTCTGGAAGTCAATGAGCCCGTAAGCCTCGTTGGTCGGCCCCGCGAAGTCGGTCGGAAGGAAATAGCCTAGTATCTTACCGCCGCTTCGTCGAATCGAGGCTTGCTCCGCCTCGGCATAGGCCTTGAAGTCCGCAAGCTTATTCGGGTTAATCGTGTAACGAATGCACAACGTGAACATTGCAGTCTCTCCTTATCTCGAAGCTGACCTTCCCTCAGAAGTCGCCTTCGCGCATGTACGGCTGGGACCACAGGGTGACCTGCAGGATCATCGACTTCCACCAGGCGTCGTACATGCGATTGACAACCTCGGCGGAGTGGCCGTTCTTCTCCAGATAGGGTTTCATCGGGGCGACAGTCGCCGCGGCGAAGGCGATCAGGTCCCTGGCGCGGATGTGGCCTAAGGTGTGGCCGCCGTCAGTTTTGTTCTTCTTGGTTCGGTGGTGCCGTAGGCCGATCTCGTACTGGTAGTCGAGCCAGGTCTGGTCATACTCGGCCTTGGCCGTGTCCAGAACCCACTGAGCGAAGCGCTTGGCGACCCGCGCAGTATAGGCCTTATCGACCTCGCCTGTTTGCGGGTCCTCGTCATAGGCCTTCAAATGCGGGTGCAGGAAGATGATGCCCCGCCAGACCTTGACGAGGTCGTCGGCCTGGTCCTTCAAGACGTCGTAGGAGAGCCGGAGATAGGTCACGTCTTCGTCGGTGAAGAAGGCCGAAGCCTGCAGTTCCTTCCACTCCTCCATGCTGATAGGAGACCGGGCCACCTCGGGCGAACCGGGATTATAGCCGGGAATGGCCTCGGACTGCGGGTAGTTGTCTGCCATGGTATCTGCTCCTTTTGTTGGTGGGCTTGCAGCTTGGGGTTGCGCGACCGATTCTTCCATTTGAGGCATGGTCGCCTCGTCTTCGCCCAGGAGGAAACCGACACTCTCGCGCCAAAGCGCGAGACGCATGGTTTCGAGATGCATCAGGTGAGTGCCGCGCCCGATTTTAACATCCCGCTTGATCGAGGAGCGTGAGAAGGCGTCGAACAGCCAACGAGCGTCCTGGTCGGGCACGAGCCCGTCCCAGGCCCCGCGGATGATGGCAACCGGCGCCTGCACCAAGGAAGGATCATAGGCCAACTCGCCATGCCAAGCCCGCAAGATCTCGAAGAAGGGCCCGGAGGGAGTTTTTACCCCTGCCGGCACGCGGGTCCGGCTTTGTGGATCGCCGTCGAGATAGTGCCGGCCCCAGTCATCGAAGTGAACTCGCGAGAGCACGGGAGACTCGCCCGGCGGCACATCTTCCACGAACCGTGCCCATTGGTCCTCGACGCTGATGATGCGCCAGGCAGGGCCGGTCGGGCGGGAAGAGTAGCGCGGCGGGTCGCGCCGCGCTATCGGAGCGAACAGTACAAGGCGGTCGACAAGCGCCGGGTGGTCGCTCGCAAATCGTCCCGCCACTATCGATCCCCAGGAGTGAGCGATCAGTGAAAGTGAGGTCAGACCTTGGTGCTTAAGGATGAAGCGGACACCGTCGGCAAGCTGCGTGGCGGCATCTTCGGCCAGGCATAGAGGCGAATTCGCGTCCGCCGCGGCGTCCATCTCTGGATAACGGTCTGAGCGGCCGAAGCCGTAAAAATCCAATCCCCACACGTCAAAACCAGCCTCGCACAGCGCGTCGCGCCAGGAGCGTCCGTCGAAACGATGGGCGACCGAAAGCGCTGACGGAAATGTGGCGCCATGCACATAGAGCACCGCGCGGCGATCCTCTGTAGGAAGCGTTCCGCTCGTCAACAGGCGGAGGAACAGGCGGAGGCCGTTCTTCGGACCGGGGATAAAGAAGTGCTCTTCCCGGCGGTCCATAAGAGGAATGTCGAAATTAGGCATTGAACTTAACCCTAAGCACCTTGCTGAGTCGTTCCTGCCCTTTGTATGTTACGCGCACTGCGCGCGTTCTGTCCACCGCACAATCCATTTCAACTCGAATAATCGCTGCAACAAGACTGTCCCAAGAGCCCCAGCCAAATGGTGCCGTCGTTCGGCCCAATCCAAACACTGGTTTGCGGAGCAACATTCGCGCACATTGCTAGTTCGCCTGCCGGAAGGGCCAAACCACCCATCAAGGCAAGCAGTATATTGGCTCGTGTGGGGTCGCCGATTAGAGCTGCAATCGCGCTATATCGGCATCCATGTGATCGATGCTAAGAATGCGATTCAGGACGCTTCCATGCGGACCGAAACATTTGTCTACTGCGGAGAGTTAATATTTGCCTAACTAAGGGACAATAGCCCACGCGATTGTGGGCTCGGAACGCTAGAGAGCGTGCGCCACAAAGACTCACTCCGTGTTGCCGAACAGTTCGATCTGTTCCTTAGGCGTAAGCTTGGGCTTGCGCGGATGCCGCAGCGGACTTCCCACCACGCCCAGTACCTGAATGCGCGAGAGCGCCGCTTTCGGAACGAAGACGCGCTGGTTTTGAAAGCCCGGATCGGGCGGAACCACCGAGAATCCGTATAGATCGAGCTGCAGGAGGTTGTTCGAAAGAATGCCGTCCATGGCGTCGCCATCCCGAAAATGCATACGGAGCCACAGCCCCTCCATTTTCGGACGCGTGGTAAACAGGCGCAGCTCCTTGCGCGGCTCGCCTTGCTGGAAATCGCGGACGAAGCAGACCAGCTTCACCTCCGCATAGGGTACGATGCTGACGGATCCGCTCTGGGTCATCAGCTCCAAGCCGTCGGCCAGTAGATAGCCCGGTGGATTGACGAAGCCCGAGAGCGTTTCCCGGTCAAACCGCGAAACCAGAACCTTTTTGTGGGTGGAGACCCCCAAATCCCTCCTTCAGGGACCGCTTGCTCACGCGCGCGGCTCAGCAACGGGCGCGCGGCTAAGATCGCGCCTTGAATCACTTTTCTTCCAAACAAATTTGCGAATATTGTATCATTGGCAGAATGCGATCCGTTGAATCGATCTCGGCTCACATCGCCTCCTTTCTCGACTTCTGCCGTATCGAGAAGGGCTTGTCAAGGACGACAATCGCGGCGTATCGTGCTGATTTAGAAAGGTTTGCGGCTTCTTTGCGGCCGAGTGACCAACTGGCCGGCCCGACACCGGTCCGCCGTTATATCGATTCACTATACCAGGCTGGCATGGCCAGCCGGTCCATCGCCAGGCATATCGCGACATTACGCAATTTTTACGGGCACCTAAATGAGAAGGGCGCCCTGGACGCCGATCCAACCGCGCATCTGGCGGCGCCGCGGCAATGGCAGAGTCTTCCTAAATATCTGAATAAGAAACAGATCGATGACTTGCTGGCGGCCTGCGACGGGTCCAAGCCCCAGGGCTTGCGGGACCGTGCCATGCTCGAATTTCTGTACGCCACCGGACTCCGGGTTTCCGAATTGTGCCAGGTCCGGATATCGGAAATCGAGCGGAACATGGGCATCGTGCGAGTGGTGGGCAAGGGCAACAAGCACCGGATCGTACCGGTGGGCAAATCGGCGCTCGCGGCCGTGGAACGGTATTTGGGGGACGGAAGGCCGCGGTTGCTGAAGGGGCGCGCGAGTCCATACCTGTTCGTTACCAATCGGGGCGGCGCGATGTCGCGCCAGGGTTTTTGGATGCTGCTGGGGGCCTACGGCAAGAAGGCTGGGATTTTCCACAACCTGACGCCGCACGTGCTTCGGCACACCTTCGCGACGCATCTGCTGGAAGGCGGGGCGGATTTGAGAAGCCTGCAAAGCATGTTGGGGCACGCCGACATATCCACCACACAGATTTATACCCATGTAGTGCGTTCGCGGTTGCGGAGAACCGTGGACGAGCATCATCCGAGAGCTTGAGGAAACGATGAGCGATTACATGTTTATGCTCGAGAGCCACCTGAGCGCTGACCAGAGCCGGGCGGTTTCCGAGATCCAAGCGGCTGCGACGCACGCCAACCTGAACGTGTTTTTAACGGGCGGGGCCATGCGCGACATGCTGGGCGGCTTTCCGATCGTCGAGATTGATTTCACCATCGAGGGCAATGCGTTGAAGGTGGCGCAGGCGGTTGCAAAAAAGACGGGCGCGAAGATTCAGTCCGAGGACGATAACCGGAAGGTGGCGCATCTGGTGTTTCGGAGCGGGGCGCACGCGACGGTGGGCATGGCGCGCCAGGAGAAATATTCCAAACCGGGCACCAAGCCGGCGGTTCGTCCGGCCACCATTCACGAGGATCTGCGCGGGCGCGATTTCACCATCAATGCCATCGCGCTTTCGCTCAATCCGGCATCGCGGGGGCTGCTGCTTGATCCCAACAACGGCGTCGGAGACTTGGAGCGCAAGGAACTGCGCGCGGTGAGCAATTACACACTGTACGACGATCCCATTCGTCTCTTGCGCATGCTGCGTTTCAAGGTGCGGCTGGGCTTCAATATCGAAGAGCGAACCAAGATGCAGTACGACAATGCGCGCGAAGCGCAACTGGAAACACGCATCGCGCCACTTGAGTTGCTGGAGGAGTTGCGCCATATCGCCAACGAACCCAACTGCGCCGACATCATCAAGCTGTTGGAGGAAGAGAAGCTGCTGCATCTCTATTCGCCCGACTTGACCGGCGCCAAGCTGAATTATCCCGGTCTGCAAAAGCTGCAGAAGGCCAGGCAACTGGTCCCGTTCGGCATCGACATTCACCTGGAGAGCGTGGGCCTGTTCCTCTACTTTCTTACCGAGAAGCTGCCCGCCAAGGATTGCGCGTCGTTTGTCAAGAACGTCGGACTCAGCAGGCGAGAAGTGGACCAGTGGCAAAAGCTGGAGGCCAAATCCAAGAAGCTGGAACGAGAGTTGAAATCGGCGAAGCTGCAGAAGCCGTCGAAAGTTTACCAGGCTCTTTCGGCCGCGCCAGGCGATCAGATTCTGTTTCTGCTGGCGCATTCTTCCGAGCGCCTGGTGCACGACCGCATCAAGAATTACCTGCAGAAGTATCTGCCGAGCGCGCAGGAAGTGACCGATCGCGACATCCTGGCCACGGGTGCGCGTCCGGGCACACCCAAGTACCAGAAGGTGCGCGAGGAGATGATCCTGACTAAGCTCGACGCGCGTCCCAAGAAAATTCCGCCGCCGGGCGAGGTGCCGGTCCCAGGTCCGGGTGGCGCGCCGGGCCCAGGTCCCGGTCGCCCGCCAGGCCC
>PMUP01000001.1 GCA_003166865.1 Bryobacterales bacterium | reverse complement strand
GCCAACTTCATGAGCAGCGGCTTCGACCACACGTCGCAACTGGCCTTCTCGCTCAACGCCGCCGCTGGACGGCTGCTCGGCCTGAGCGAGCAGCAGATTGGCCATGCCATCGCGATGGCTGCGGTAAGCGATGCGTCCTTCGCCGTCGTTCGGGCGAAGCCACTGTCGCAATGGAAGGGTCTCGCCTCGGCGCAGTCGGCGCTCGGCGCCATGAACACTTTGTTCCTGGCTCGTCGCGGAGTGCAAGGACCTCTCCAGGTCATCGAGGGCCCTCTGGGAATTGATCACCTTCTGAGAATGAAGATCAACATTGACTGGGACAAACAGGGGTACGAGGGCGTCGTGGAGAGCACTATCAAGAAGTACAACTCTATGATCCACACTCAGTCCGCGGTCCATTGTATGGTCGAACTCGCCAAGCAGAACAAACTTGATCCCGAAAAGGTTGTCTCGATTGAGGCAGAAGTGTTCCAACTTGCCTTTGACTTCGCCGGTGGCGGCCTCTACGGCGTGGACAAAGCCATCCGCATCAAGGAACAGGCGGATCACAGCCTGCCGTACCTGCTTGCGGTGGCCCTGCTTGACGGCGACGTGATGCCGGCGCAATTCAAACCAGACCGCATCGTCAAGCCCGATGTGCAGAGCTTGCTGAAGAAGGTTTCAGTCCGGCCGAACCATGAATTCACGGAGGAATATCCAAAGAAAATGCCCGCCAAGATCATCGTGCGGCTGCAGGACGGGAGAGTGATCGAGCACGAGGTTCAGGATTACCCAGGCCTGGCTTCCCATCCGTTCACCTGGGAAGACGCGGTCCATAAGTTCGACACGCTCGTGGCGGGTCGCGTCGACGAGGGGCTTTCCGGCGAAATCAAGGATGCCGCGCGAACGGTGGAAAACATCCAGGTCAAGGACCTGATGAAACTGCTCGGCTCCGTCAAGACAGGCCACGGGAAGCCATCGTCATCAAAGGCAGCATGAGGAAAGCAGAAGACAGATCGCATAAGACAGGAGAGATTCAAATGACAATTACATCCGAGAGTGTTCGTGAGATCTTTAAGGGGCTTGAGAACGGCGACGGCGCCGCGTTCTTCGAACGGGTAGCTGACGACGTCGACTGGATAGTGATGGGCACTCACCCCCTTGCCGGTCACTACCGTAGCAAGAAAGCTTTCAGGGAGGGTACCTTCGCCAAGTTGGGCCAGGTGCTACAAAACGGCGCGCAGCTCCACGTGGAGGATTTGATCGTAAAAGACGACGAAGCAGTAGTCGAACTTCATTCTCTAGCGACCGCGAAGAACGGCATGCGCTTCGACAATCGCTACTGCTGGGTTGTCTATTTCCGAGGCGGATTGATCGTGCGAGTTCGGGCCTACCTCGACTCGGCGATGGTCGCCCGATTATTTGAGGAGAATCCGATTGCATAAGAGAACCAGCGGCCACCCGAGCGAGATGGACGGGACGTATGTACATGCAACTTAACGGAACGGTTATTGACTCATCGATCTATCACGACATCTTCAGCACGAGCGCGATGCGGGCGGTTTGGTCAGATCAGGCGCGCATCCAGCGCTATCTAGACGTCGAGAAAGCGCTGTCTGTGGTGGAGGCACGTTTGGGTGTCATTCCATCTGAGGCGGCCGAAGAAATCGGAAGGCACTGCAACGTTTCCGAAGTGGATTTCGAGAGACTGAAGTCTGCGACGGAGCACATCGGTTATCCCGTCCTGCCGGTCGTGCAGCAGTTGACTTCGCTTTGTAAGAACGGACTCGGGCAATGGTGCCACTGGGGCGCAACAACGCAAGACATCACCGACACGGCTACCGTCCTCCAGATCCGCTCCGCTCTCTTGCTCATAGAACAAGACCTTAAAGCAGTCGTCGAATCGCTGGCCGGTCTCGCCAGAAAGTATCGCAATACGCCGATGGCGGGAAGAAGCAACCTGCAACAGGCTGTCCCCCTTACCTTCGGCTATAAGGCCGCGGTATGGCTCGCTGGCTTCCATCGCCAGATCGAGCGCCTTGGCCAGATGAAAGCCCGACTTCTAATGGGCGAGTTCGGCGGGGCTGTGGGAACTCTTGCGTCAATTGGAGAGCAGGGGCTGGCCGTGCAGCAAGGCATGATGGAGGAGCTTGGACTCTTGCAGCCGCCCATTGCTTGGCATACAGTCCGAGACACGATCGCTGAGGCCGGGTGCTTCTTGGGCATCCTGTGCGGTCTCCTCGACAAGGTCGCCACGGATGTAAAGGTCATGATGATGACCGAGCTCGATGAGGTGCAGGAGCCCGATGAAGGGGGTGGCCGGGGCGCCTCCAGCACCATGCCGCAAAAGCGGAATCCCATTTCGTGCGCCTATATCACTGCTTGCAGTAGCGTAGTGCGCCAGCATACGGCTAGCCTGCTAAACGCGATGAATGCGGATTTCGAGCGAGCAACCGGACCCTGGGAGATCGAATGGCTCGTTCTGCCGGAGATCTTCTGTTATACCGCCGGCGCATTGGCGCAGGCGAAATACATGCTCGGTGGGTTGGTGGTGCATCCAGACAATATGATGAAGAATCTTCGGCTTACCGATGGGCTTGTCAATACGGAAGCCGTGATGATGGCATTAGCCCCCAAGATGGGTCGAGGCAACGCGCATGACAAGATTTCGGCCATCTGCATTGCGTTGGCTCAAGGGAAAGCGCGGCTGATCGACCTGTTGGAAGCGGACCCTGAAATCAGCAAGATACTTAATCGTCACGCTCTCGAAAAGCTACTCGACCCAACAAACTACGTTGGGAACTCCGGTGCCATGGTGGATCGGGTTCTCAACGATCGAAAAGGATAACCAAGATTATGAGTACAGTAGCAGATCAATTCGCTGAGATCCGCGCAATGTCCGGTGTCAAGCGTATCTTCGGCGTCGTTGGCGATAGCCTCAACGGGATCACCGATTCGATCCGTCGTCAGAGGAAAATCGAGTGGATCCATGTCCGCCATGAGGAGGTTGCCGCTTTTGCAGCGGGCGCCGAAGCGCACCCTTGAGATAGCCAAGGGGTTCACCCTCTACATGGTCAAGGCCGTCATCGGTGGCCGAGCTGGCGAGGTGCTCGATCTCGCAGTCACCAATCTCTGGCGCTGAGTCCGGGCGTGGTCGAGAAAAATCGAGGAGAAGTAAGCAGTCCACGGGGCCAATCTTTAAAGAAGGAGATTAGAAATGTCATACATTACGGTCGGAAAAGAAAATTCAAGCGACATCGAGCTTTACTATGAAGATCACGGCTCGGGGCAACCCATTGTCCTGATCCACGGATATCCATTGAGCGGCGCTTCGTGGGAGAAGCAAGTACCGGCGCTGCTACATGCGGGTTACAGGGTCATCACCTACGACCGCAGAGGCTTCGGCAAGTCGAGCCAGCCAACCGGAGGCTACAACTACGACACGTTTGCGGAAGATCTTCACCAATTGGTCACCCAGCTTAAGTTGCGAGATTTCACGTTGGTGGGCTTCTCCATGGGAGGGGGCGAAGTGGCACGCTACTTCGGAAAATACGGCTCCAAGGGTGTGAGCAAAGCGGTGATTATTTCCGGCGTGCCACCGTACCTGCTAAAGACGGCGGACAACCCCGAGGGCGTGGATGGCAGCGTGTTTGCCGGGATCCAGAAGGCGGTAGCAGCTGACCGGTATGCCTTCTTCACCGGTTTCTTTCAAAATTTCTACAACACCGACGTATTCCTGGGAGAGCGTGTCAGCGAACAAGCCGTCCAGGCCAGTTGGAACATCGCGGCCGGCGCCTCTGCTACCGCCAGCTTCGCGTGCGTCCCAACCTGGCATGAAGACTTCCGTGAGGATATGGCGCGGATCGATGTGCCCACGCTGGTGATCCAAGGGGATGCCGACCGCATCCTTCCCATCACGGCCACGGGGATGCGCACGGCCAAGCTCATCAAAGGGGCGCGACAGGTCGTAGTGAAGGATGGTCCGCACTGCGTCACATGGACGCACGCGGAAGAAGTAAACGCCGAATTGCTGCGCTTCCTCGGCGAGAAATCCGGCAATCTGCAAAAGGGAACTGCCTAGAGGCAATGCCCAAAACTCTTTAAAGGAGAAACAAATGAGTAATCTGATGAACCCTATGCGAGTAGTAGTGGGAATTTCTCAGTCCCTCTGTATCGTTCTATTGTTGTTCACCTGCAACGTGCTTTCAGCGCAGAACCAAGAGCATCGCGTTCGGAATATTGTTCTGGTTCACGGCGCCTGGGCGGATGGTTCTGGCTGGAAAGGTGTCTACGACATTCTTGTCAAGGATGGCTACAACGTCAGCCTTGTCCAAGAACCCGAGACGTCTTTTAGAGAAGATGTGGCTGCCACGAAGCGACTCCTCGCTCAACAGGATGGGCCTTGTATTCTGGTCGCTCATAGCTATGGGGGATCCATAATTACAGAAGCGGGCACGGATCCATCGGTTGCCGGATTGGTGTACGTCGCGGCGCACATGCCGGATTCCGGCGAGAAAGAATCAGAGGACGGAAAACGCTTTCCGAGCGACCTCGCCAAATCGGGTGCTATAAAGAACACACCGGACGGTTTCACCTATATCGACCCGGCGCAATTTCATGAATTGTTCGCGGCTGATCTTCCCACCGACCGGGCCGCATTCATGGCGCGCTCGCAGGTACTCAACTTCGGGGACAATTTCTCAGCGACGATCACCGCGGCTGCCTGGAGGGCCAAGCCGAGCTGGATGGTAGTGGCGGGAAGCGATCGAACCATCAACCCGGACTTGGAACGTTGGTATGCCAAGCGGGCTCATAGCCACACGGTCGAAGTCGCAGGTGCCAGCCACTCAGTCTATGTCTCGCATCCTAAGGAGGTCGCAGAGGTAATTGAGGGTGCAGCACGCGCGGTCTCGAAGTAGCTCGGACTCCGCAAGGAGTCTCCACCCGGAGGGGCCAAGTGAAACTTCTCGAAATCCAATCGTCACCAAGAGGCGACTCTTCTGATTCGATCGCCCTCACCACATCATTCATCGAGGCGTGTAAATCCGACAACGCCTCGATAGTTGTGGAGGTGCATCATAGAACCGGAGGACCGATGGGGCGGCGGAGCTGGAACAGTCCGCGAGAGGTTGGGCCTCAGCACGCCGGACATGGGCACGTGAATTCGTGCCGCGCTGAAAGCGCACCGGGCCCGCAGGCCCAAGGATTGGGTTTAAGCGATGCCGCCCTCGCCTTACTACCGGGCGCAATTCCGTCGTTGGTCGCGCTTGGGACTTACGCCACACTGATCCATGGCGGCCATACCTTTCATGTGGCCGTTTCCGTCATGGCAATTTCGGGCAAACCTTTTCCACGTTCTCTGGTTCGTCGGCCGGG
>PMUP01000047.1 GCA_003166865.1 Bryobacterales bacterium | reverse complement strand
GCCCCAGAAATGGCGCGCCGCGGTCTCATCGACCAGCACGACCAAGGGTGATTGCTTGTCATCCGTATCCTGAATCACCCGTCCCCGAACCAGCGGCGCGCCGATGGTCCGAAAGAATTCGGGCGTAACGGAGGCGGGAACCGCTGTGGGAGCGGCGCCGCTTTCGGGAGCGCCGTCCACGCGGTATCCGTTTTGCTTTAGCGCGCCCTGCAGGGGAACCACGCTTGACAACGCCGCGTTCTCCACGCCCGGCACGGCGCGAAGGCGCCGCACCGTCTCACGAACGAGTGCGGTGCGCGTTTCGATCTTGTCGTAAATGTCGGCCTTGGGATCATTGGGCACCGGCAACGAAACGCTTCCCGCGACCAAATGCTGCGAGTTGAACCCCGGATTCACTTGCAGAAGATTCCAGAACGTCCGCAGCAACACCCCCGCGCCGACCAAAAGCATCAACGACAACGCGACTTCCGCGCCAATGAGCACCTGGCGGACTTTGCTGTCGTGCCGCGATCCGGAACTGCCGCGCTCGCGCAATCCGGAAAGCGATGGTTCCACCTCTCCGGCTTGGAACGCCAGCACCAGTCCGAAGAGCACGGTGGTGAGCAAGGAGAGCGTGAGAGAAAACGCCAGCACGCGCGCATCGACATGAATGTCGTTGAGGCGCGGAAGTTGCGACGGCAACATGGCGATCAGCGACTGCAAACCGAGCGTCGCAACGGCGACGCCGGCCGCCGCCGAAAAGAGACTCAGGACTGCCGATTCGGTGAGCAGCTGCCGGACAATTCTCGCGCGGCTCGCGCCCAACGCCAGGCGCACGGCGATCTCCCGTTGCCGCGCGGACGCGCTGGCTAACAGAAGATTCGCTACATTCACGCAGGCGATCAACAGAATGAACGCCACCGCCAGCAAGAGCGAAATCAGAAGCGTCCGCGTGTTGCCGACCACAACTTCCTTCAACGGACTCACGGACAGCGTCCAGCCCGCGCCGGCCGGATAGTCGCTGCCATAGTCGCGGCGCAGCGAATCACTGAAGGTGGCCAGCTTGGCCTGGGCCTGGGCGAGCGTCATCCCCGGTTTCAACCGGCCGATGATGCCCGGCAACTGTCGCGCGCTGCGCTGTGCCGGCGGAAACGGATCGCCGCGAAAGCCCGCGGTGACGTATATCTCCACCGGAACAGCGCCAGCCGATGAGGGATTCCGAAAGTCCGGCGGAAGTACGCCCACGATGGTGTACAGATCGGTATCGAGCCGCATTTGATGGCCGAGGACGGAGCGTTCTCCTCCGAACTCGCGGTGCCACAGGCCATCGGTGATCACCACGGCATCGGCGAATCCTGGCGCGGTGTCGCCGGGGTCGAACAGGCGGCCGAGTTGCGGGCGCGCCCCGAGAATACTGAAATAATTGGGACTGACCACCCCACTTTCCAGTCGCTCGGGATGCTCACCACCGGTCAAGTTGCCCGGCCCTTGGTATACAACCGAGACCGCCGAGAAAACGCCGGCGCGATCCCGCAGGTCGTCGAACTCCGGAACGGAAAAGCCGACGCTCTGTGCGCCCAGCCCCCGCAGATCGGCGTGCAATACGACCAATTGCTCCGGATCATGAAACGGGAGCGGCCGGAAAAGGGTCGCGTTCACTACACTGAAGATCGCGGTATTGGCGCCGATCCCGAGCGCCAAGGTGAGCAACACCGTCGCGGTGATGCGCGGCGACTTCCACATGGTTCTCAACGCGATGCGGACGTCTTGCCATAGATTCATGGGGCCTCCCAGGGCTATCCAATGGGTGGCAAGTTGGGTTCCTTCTTGGCTTGCGGCTAATCGATTGATTTAGAGGAGCGAGGTTTGTTGATGGACTCGGGTCGATGTCCACTACCGGGATGGAATGTTTCGGGACCGGACAGTGCCAGTGGGGCAGGCTTTTGCCGTTTATCGTCTACGCGCTTCGCGCTTCTCGTCAGGCAAAGAATGACCTGGGGAATCTCGGTGTGTCGTTACTCCGTGAGGCTCACAACACTTACTGGACTCGCACCGTCTGGACTACAGAATCCGCGATGAAAGCCTTTATGCTCGCCGGACCTCACAGGAAAGTGATGCGCCGACTGTTAGAGTGGTGTGACGAAGCTGCGCTTGTCCATTGGCAACAGGAGACCGACCAACAGCCTGACTGGCACGACGCGCATCGACGGCTACAAGCGGAGGGGAGGCGCTCCAAGGTAAACCATCCGTCTCCTGCTCAAGAGAACTTTCAAATCCCGGCCCCGAAATTGCGTGGCTCATGAGGGAGTAGTCGGCGCGTCTAGAACGCTACCGATAATGAATTACCGGGCCTCTTCCAAGAGCACTGTCAGCACTTCTACGCATAGCCGACTATGCGTCCAGGTGGATAATGTCTTTATTCAGCGCGGAGGGCGGCGACCGGGTCGATAGACATCGCGCGGCGCGCAGGGATCAGGACGGCGACGACGGCGACGAGTATCAAAACGGCCGCCACGCCGAAGAAGCTGAGCGGATCGGTTGGTGTGACTTCGTAGAGGAGGCTTTCCATGAGCCGGGTGAGGCCGAAGGCTCCGGCCAAACCGGCGATGACTCCGATGAGAGCAGGCGTCAGGCCCTGGCGCAGGATTAATAACAGCGTCGTGCTCTTGTCCGCTCCCAGGGCCATGCGAACTCCGATTTCCTGGGTTTGCTGCTGGACCGCGTACGCCATGAGGCCGTAGATGCCGATGGCTGCCAGAATCAGCGCCGAACCGGCAAAGATGGAGAGCAGGAGCATGTTGAAATTCTGGCGCGAGAGGCTCTCGGCAAGAATGCTGTCCATGGCGCGGACACTGGAGAGCGGCAGACGGCCGTCGACCTGTTGAATTGCTTTCGTGACGGCGGCGGTGAGCGACCTTTCGTCCAGGCTGGAACGCACTTCCCAGGCCAGTGGTGCCGAAGTGGTGGCGAGCTTAGTCATCCCTTGGGGTTGCTGGTACTCTGGGACGTACATCACTGGGACTTCGCCGCCAGCGAGGCCGGTCTCGCGAACATTGCCCACCACTCCGACGATCTGGCGCGGGGCATAGTCCGTGAACGGCGGACCGATACCTTTGCCAATCTCAAGGGTCTCGCCGATGGGGTCTTCTCGCGGGAAGAACTTCTCTCGAAACGCGGCATTGACGATGGCGACGGCTGCGCCTCCGGCGTCGTCATGTTCGGTGAACACGCGGCCACGCAGAAGCGGGATGCGCAAGACGCTGAAATAGTGAGGAGTGGCGGAGCGCCATTGTTCCTGGCCGTTGTGTTCCTGGCCGGGAGGAGGGACTTCGCCGCGGATGTCAAAGTCCAGCGATCCACCCCCGAAGGTGATGGGAAGGAACATGGACGTGGAAGCAGCGTTGACGCCGGGAATGGATTCAATGTTCTGAAGAGCCCGTCGACTGAAGCGGACTAGGGCCTCCGTAGTTTGATAGCCTTCGCCAGTGAGGGAAGTCAGCGCGGTGAAGACGTGGTGAGAGTCGATACCGGATTTCGCCGAACTGAGGCTGGCGAAGGTGCGGATGAGAAGAGCGGCGGAAGTCAAAAGGATCAGCGCGAGGGCCATCTCGACGGCTACCAGAGTTTTGCGAGTGAAATTCTGGCGCCGGCTGGTGGACGCTCGGGTCCCGGCCTCTTTGAGTGTGAACGCGAGGTTGGGATTCGAAATCTGAAGAGCGGGGAAGAGGCCGAAGAGCATTCCCGTGAGGATTGAGACGCCGATGGTGAAAGCGAGGATTCGCCAGTCGAGGAGCGCGAAGGGATTGTTGAGCTGAGCCGGATCACCGAGGCGCGGGATGCCACCGGGGACAAGAAGCAGGAGCGCGCGAACGCCCAGAACTCCGAGCAGCAGGCCGAAGACGCCGCCTAGGGAAGAAAGGAGGACGCTTTCGGTGAGTAATTGACGAACGATTCGCCGGCGGCTGGCTCCCAAGGCAGCGCGAATGGCGAACTCACGCCGGCGGCCTGCGGAACGCGCCAGCAGGAGGTTGGCGACGTTGGCGCACGCGATCAGAAGAACGAAGGCGACGGCGGCGAGCAACACGTAGAGAGCTTTCTTGACGTCGCCCACAATGGCGTCGCGCATGGGCACCACGGCCACGCTCTCATCCCGGTCCATGCTCTTCGGATAGAGGCGGCGGAAGCGTTCGCCGGCGATGTGCATTGCGGCTTGGGCTTGAGAGATTGAAACACCGGGTTTCAAGCGGCCTGCGACGGCGAGGTAATGGCCCTGATTCTGGCTGCCAGGATCAGCCTGAAGCGGTACCCAGATATCTACGTCGGGATTTGCGACGAAACTGGATGGGATCACGCCGACAATTGGGTAGGGCAAGAAGTTGAGAGAAATGGTGCGATTGAGGATTCCGGGATCGGAGCCGAACAGCCTTCGCCAGAGATTTTCGGAAATAAGAGCGCCTTCCGGACCGTTGGGAAGATCTTCGGTTTGGGTAAAACCGCGGCCCACGATGGGCGAGACGGCGAACACCTTGAAATAGTCCGCTGAAACGTGAGCCCCTTTGACCTGTTGAGGATGATCGGTGACGCTGACGTTGAAACCGAGGCCTTCTTGGTCATAAAGCGTAATAGATGAAAAGACGTCGTTATTGCGCCAGACCATGTACTTGGGAATGGAGTTGGTGTATTGGATGCCGTCGGGAAATTTGGGCCCAAGCTGAACCAGGCGTTCGGAGTCCTGGTAGGGGAGCGCCTGGAGCAGAACCCTGTTGACAACGCTAAATATGCCCGTGTTTGCGCCGATGCCGACGGTGAGGGCCGCGAGTGCAACTAGTGTGAAGCCGGGATTCCTGCGCAGGGCGCGAAGGGATTGGCGGAGGTCGGCGAGCAAGGTTTCCAATTGCGGCCTTTGCATTTTAGAGACAGACGCAGGCTAGGCGGCGTTTGTTCCATCCATTTGAAATTATCTGTTCGCGGGACAGCTCGACCTGGCGCGGGTTGCGGCTCTTGGAACTTGAATCCGTGGTCCAGTTGTATCGCGCGCTCGGCGGCGGGCAATCGTGACGTGGTTCTGCCTAGCGGCTAGCTGAGCGCCATTGAACTGCCTTTTCGTCTGCCGCTTAAACGTGACGGAATGAGACGCTGATTGATCTGCGACATAGATGCGGCAGCTAAGGCCAAGGGGATTGGGGAATCGGATGCTACGGTGCCGTTAACCCGCGCAAAACCATTCCTCCAGCATTCAAGGTCCCTCTATCAAATGCGTTGTCCTCGGCTCCTCCTGCTCTCGTCGTGAACGGAACGTGGTCGCTGCTGATTCGTCCCGTGAAGGCCCGGTCGCGTCAACTTGCCGAAAAACGGCCTAGTCGCTGATCTGGCTTCTTTGAGTGTCGATAATGCGCCATAACAGGCCGCTGCAAGGTTCGTAAAGCCTGAGCCTTCTCGACCCCAGGCCGGGACGTGTTTCAGCGAACCCGGGTCTGGCGCGGCGGCGAGTAACGCCTTCGACCACGCGATTATGTTCGGCCTGCTTGTGTCGCTTATTCAAGCGCAGTTGAGGCAGGTAACTAAAATGACCGTAGCAGGCGAAACACAGCCACGATGCCTCCGCTGATGCCACCTTTGAGTTTTTCCATAAGCCCCGGCGCGCTCGCGACGCCCTGGACAGACGTAGGAGTATAATTCTGCTATCCGAATCTCCGTGCCGAACAGGACGGCGTGAATGAGCGAGAAGCCTAGTGCGGCGGACAAACTCGGCCCCGATTGGGAACCGACGGCGACCGGCCATGCCGTGTTCAGGCCGGATTCGCTCCGGCGTGATTCTCGTTCAGCTCCTTCCAGCATCGGCGCCTATCGCATTCTCGCCTTGCTGGGAGAAGGCGGCATGGGAACCGTGTATCAGGCCGAGCAGCAAAACCCCCACCGCATCGTGGCTTTGAAGGTGATCAAGCTGGGCGTCGCCAATGACCAGTTGCTGCGCCGTTTCGAGCAAGAAGCCGAGGCGCTCGGCCGTTTGCAGCATCCCGGGATCGCCCAGATCTATGAAGCCGGAACCGCCGACACCGGCTTGGGCCCACAACCCTATTTTGCGATGGAGTTCATTCAGGGCCGTCCGCTGATGGAGTACGCCGCCGGACGGCATCTGAACGTTCGCTCGCGCATGGAACTCATAGCCAGAATCTGCGATGCAGTGAATCACGCTCATCAGCGTGGCATCATTCATCGGGATCTGAAACCTGGGAACATCCTGGTGGATGAGAACGGGCAACCCAAGATCCTCGATTTCGGAGTGGCGCGCGTGACCGATTCTGATGCTCAGGCCACGCGTCAGACCGATCTGGGACAACTGATCGGCACGCTCGCCTACATGAGTCCCGAACAGGTGCTGGCCGATCCTCTCGCGCTGGACACTCGCAGCGATGTGTACGCGCTCGGGGTCATCCTTTACGAGATGCTGGCAGGCAAGCTGCCCTACACTACCCATGGCAAAGCAGTTCATGAAGTGGTGCAGGCGATTCGGGAAGAAGATCCGGTGCCGCTTAGTTCTATGGATCGTCGTTACCGTGGCGATGTGGAAACCATCGCCGCCAAAGCGCTGGAGAAAGATAAGACGCGCAGATATGCGTCGGCCGCTGAGTTGGCGGCAGATATTCGCCGCTATCTCTCGGACCAACCCATCGTGGCGCGAGCGCCGAGCGCGAGTTACCAGCTTCAGAAGTTCGCACGGCGGCACAGGGCGGTGGTGGCTGGAACGGCGGCGGTGTTCCTGGTGCTCGCCGCTGGCGTTGTCGCGAGCACTTGGGAAGCAGTGCGCGCGCGGGCGGCGGAACGCGCGGCCGTCGAGCAGCGCCAACGGGCCGATCAGGAAGCGGCGGCGGCGAAGGCAGTGAACGACTTCCTGCAGAACGATCTGCTGGCGCAGGCCAGCGCAGCCAATCAGTCGTCGCCCAACGCCAAGCCTGATCCGGACCTGAAGGTACGAACAGCGTTGGACCGGGCAGCAGCGCGAATCGAGGGAAAATTCGGTCAGCAACCGGAAGTGGAGGCGGCCGTTCGGGCCACGATCGGGCAGACCTACCTCGACCTCGGACTGTATCCGGAGGCGCGGAGGCAATTGGAGCGTGCGCTGGAATTACAACGCCGACTGCTGGGTGCAGAGAATCCCAAGACCCTCAAAACCATGAGCCGGCTTGGACGTGCCGCCTATCTGCAAGGCAAGTACGCCGAGGCGGAGTCGCTTCTGGGCCAGACCTTGGAGATCAGCCGTCGTGTATTAGGTTCCGAGCATGCCGACACGCTGTATTCGATGAACAATCTGGCCAGCGTCTACTACCAGCAGGGCAAATACCCGCAGGCCGAGGCGCTCGACGACCGGGCCCTCGAGATCAGCCGTCGCGTGCTAGGTTCCGAACATGCCGACACGCTATTGTCCATGAACAATCTGGCCTCTGACTACAACGTCCAGGGGAAGTACCCGCAGGCCGAGGCGATCCACAGCCAGACCATGGAGATCAGGCGTCGCCTCTTGGGCTCCGAACATCCCGACACGCTGATGTCCATGCACAATCTAGCGGGCGACTACTACGCGCAGGGCAAGTTCGAGAAGGCCGAAGCGCTGTTCCGCCAGACCTTGGAGAGCAAGCGCCGCGTGCTGGGCCCCGAGCATTCCAGCACGCTGTTGTCCACGAACAGTCTGGCCAACGTTTACTATGCGCAGGGCAAGTTCGCGCAGGCCGAGGCGCTCGACAGCCAGAGCCTGGAGATCCAGCGCCGCGTACTGGGCCCCGAGCATTCCAGCACGCTGTTGTCAATGAACAATCTGGCCAACATCTACACTGCCGAGGGCAAGTACGCGCAGGCCGAGGCGCTTTTCAGCCAGACCCTGGCGAGCACGCGCCGCGTCCTAGGTCCCGAGCATTCCAGCACGCTGCTGTGCATGAACGACCTGGCCGACGTTTTGTACGTCCAAGGCAAATACGCACAGGCCGAGGCGTTGTTGGGGCAGACTCTCGTGATCAGCCGCCGCGTGCTGGGTCCCGAGCATCCAGGCACTCTGAACGCCCTTTCGGATTTTGCATCGATGTACCAACGGCAGGGTAAATTCGCGTTGGCGGCAACTTATGCTGCGCAAGCCCTGGCAGCGCGACGACACACCTTGGGACTGGAAAACCCGGACACGATGGCGACGGCAGCCGGCTTGGCGCTGGCCTACCAGTCGCAGGGGAAGTTTGCCGAGAGCGAGCCCCTCGCGCGCGAGGCCGTAGAGTTTGATCGAAAGAAGCAGCCGGATGATTGGCAACGATTCCGCGCCGAAAGCCTACTGGGTGCGAGCCTAGCCGGACAGAAGAGATTCGCCGAAGCGGAACCGCTGCTGCTGAGAGGTTATCAGGGGATGATGGCGCGGAAAAACCGGATTGCAGTCCCCGACTGGTATCATCTGGACCGCGCCCGTGAATGGATTGCCCGACTCTATGAGGATTGGGGTAAGCCGGAGAAGGCAGCGGAGTGGCGCCAGCGCGGTGTAAACCCAAGGTCCGCGGCAGTCCAACAGCACTAGTGGCTCCATGGCTGGGAGGCCATTGCTCCTGCGACTCGAACGATTCACGATCATCCCCTGACCGACAGATTCATCGCCCGGCTCTGGGTGCCTGGCCACAAACACTTCCTCTGCTCCGATATCGATGCCCGCCGCATCGGGGCTCCAAAATTACAGACATCCAAATAGGAGCCGATAATGTCCGTTAACGTTGCCTTTAGTCTGCGACGTTTAGGCACGTCCCGGAAACTGGACACCGGGGAATTGCTATAGAGCAGGTGTTTTAGCATAGTTCTCCATTTCTTCCTCTCAGAAGAGAGAACTACAACTGCAGTTGTACCGGAAAGCAAAAATTGATTGGAAGGCCTTTTGAAAATGAAAAGTACTATTGGTTTAGAAGAGGGAAGGAGAGGGATTGTTGCCGCTCCTATATTTGGCTTAGTTAAGCTGTCCGAGAAACGTTGCCAGCTTCCCAGTAGCTTTGAACTGCGGAATAGGGTCTAACTCTGCCACCGTCGGTGGATGATCATCCTTCACGAGTAATATTTGGCCGCCGGCCGCCCAACCCTCGCGACGCAACCTCCGCCTAATTGACGAGCGCCGCCCGGCCGGTGAGGCGGCCGTTGGACACAACCGCGTTAATCCTCGTGGTGTTATGGATATCGGCAAGTGGATTGCCATCCAACAAAACGAGATCGGCGATCTTGCCCCGCGCGATCGTGCCCATATCGGCCTCCCTTCCGAGAAAGCGCGCGGGATTGAGCGTCGCCGTGCGCAGCGCCTCCGCGGGTGACAGGCCGGCCTGCACCAGCAAAGCCAACTCATCCTGCAGACCGAAACCGGGCATGCAGTAAGGATTCCTCACGTCGGAGCCCGGCCAGTAGACTGATGCCGGCGTCGCGCATCAGACCGACCGTTTCGACTTCCCGTTCATAGCGCCATTTCACGAACGCAGCCACCTCCGGGGATCTCCTGCCGGGGGCACTTGCTCTGCCCAGTATGATTTCAGGCTCGCCGGGATATATTTGAGCCGCGGATCGTTTTGAAGGACCTTCGCATCCGGCGCATCGGTATTGCGCAATACAACCAGGGTGGGAGTCTGCCAGGTGCCCCTGGCTTTCTGGTGCTTCAGGAGAGCCTTTTCCTTTTCCAGACTGAAGGAATCCATCAAGAGCCGCCGCTCTTCGGGGCTGGACCGTGGCTCGCTGCTGGTGCGCCGATTCTCCAGTATTGCCCGCGTCACACTGCGCAGCTCCGTTTCCCGGCTGGAAGACGCCTGAAGAATCCCCGTGAGATGCTCCATGTTTTTCATCCCTGCATCGGCCGCTTCGCCAGCCGAAACCATTGCGGCACATGACCCGCGAAGGAGAGACCCTGTTTCTTCGACTCGTCCACCAAGGCAAAGAAAGCTTCGCGGGGAAGCACTTCGTACACCTTGATAAACTCGGCGCCTTCGGCCCTGGCTTGGCGAACCGCCTCCCGCGCTTCCTGCTCATTCCGGACACTGATCGACTCGGACCAGACTGGGAGCGGCCCATCCACGATCCGGCTGCCGATGAACATCCTGGGGCCAGTCAGCGAGCCACTCTCTATCGCCATTCGCCATTCGTGGTGGACTGGAAGGCCCCACATGACTCTCACACCCGTCACGCCGTTAGCCACGTAAAGCGGAAGTTCCTGTTCGTCCGCGATATGAACGTGCATGTCCCACAGCCCCGGTATCAGGAACTTGCCACTTGCATCGACAATCTGCGCGCCCTTCGGCACGCGCAGAGTTGACGACTTGCCCACGGCACTGATTCGGCCCGCCGTCACAATCACCGTCATATCGGGCATCACGCGGCCCGCGGCGACATCAATGGCGGCGGCATGAGTGAATGCAAGCATGTCCGGCAAGGGCTGCTGCGCCGTCATCGTAATCGACAAGAATGGCACCGCTAGTACGATGAGTGACCGGCGCGCACTGCTCATGAGTCATTTCCCTCCACCGTTCAGTATCGCAAAGCAACTCGTCCTCGTTTGTCCGGATCACGGGAGCCGCGCTCGCAGGAATGCCAGTGGGTGCGGACGTGAGTACCGGCGCATTCCTCGACAATCCGGGAATCGATCCCCTTTCCATGCAAATATCCCTGGCACATCTGGTGCTGGCCCGGCCCGCCACGGCGACGACGCGGCAAACGTGTAGGCCATGCCAGGAGCTTCTGCACATCGTCCTGACTGAGAAGGTCTTCACCGATCTCCGCCGCCGCGGGAGCCACCTCTTGTTGAAATTCTGGTGAGGTGGCCAACTTGTGCAGGAAATCCTTGCCCTTCCGGATGACCGCCGCCAGCAGCCAGCAGATGGCCGGAAAGCGCGGCGCCGACCGCTCCCACCGCCAGCCCCGCCAGAATCGGAACCATGCCCTCGCGCAAAACCATTTGCACCAATTG
>PMUP01000027.1 GCA_003166865.1 Bryobacterales bacterium | reverse complement strand
TACAAAATATCGGGCAGGTCACAGCGTCAGCGGGGCGCCTCAACAATCAGGTCAGCCATTCGTCCTCGGTGCGCGGAAATGGAATGCGTTCGATGGCGACCTTCCTTTGGAGCGTGTGGGCATAGAGGAAGCGCAAGGCGCAGACCATCTGGACATACGTCGACGGAGATACCTTCTTCTCTTTGGGCAGAAACAGTTGATACCGGCGAATGTGTTCCGCGCAGAGTTGATCCGGTGGCTTTCCGAAGTGCTTGGCGAACTCAGCGATAGCGTGCAGATAGAGCCGGATCGTGGTCGGAGAATAATGGCGGATCTGGAGATCTTCCAGCATCCGTTGGCGAAGTGGGTTCACAACAAAAGCGAGAAGCGATTGGCGCGGGTGCTGCTCCTGCTGGCCAACTTTGGCAAGGAGGGTACGCCCGAGCTGGTGATTCCGCAGATGAGCCAGGAGACGCTGGCTGAGATCATAGGTACCACGCGCTCGCGGGTCAGCTTTTCATGAACAGGTTCCGCAAACTGGGTTTCATTCACTACAACGGTGGGTTTCCCAGGTTCATCGCTCGCTGCTCAACATTGTGCTGCACGACTAAACATGAAAGTCACTTTGGACATCGCTGTCGAGAGACTCAGCAGCCGTGTTCTTCCGTGTGCCGGTCAAGTGCTCGCCGCGCCGCTTCTGAAGCTGTTCTCGCTTTCTCTGTCACCGCTGCGGGGCGATTATATGCTCCTGTAGCATTATCGTTCCGCGCGTGAGGGTCAGGTCATTGACCGCGGCGGAGTAGGCCGACACCTTGGCCCTGTAGAGATTGAGCAGCCGGTGTTGTTCTTCGCAGGCCACGTGTAGGTAACCACTCTAGCAGCCGTGCTCTTCTTTGTGGCGCTTGAGTTCAGCCAGTGCAGCTTTGCAAGCCGCCCGCGCCGCTTTCGTCGCGTCCCTCCATGCGGAGCTTGTCATGTGAGAAAACGCGTTGCCCGCACCAAATATCTTTGCAGTAGCTTCCAAGTATACGCGGTTCAGTCTTTCGCGCTCCTCGCAAGGCATGCCGATGAGACGCTAACGGCTAGAAAAGGCTTCTGCCTGGTTGAGCAATGTTGAACAGCGCGCGAGCCACACATAATGGTTTCATGGAGCGTCCCGTTGAAAGGAAATCACCATGGCAATCTGCTACCGATGTGGCGCTGAGACGCACCTGTATAGCAACGAGACTCCGATATGTCTCGCTTGTGTGGACGCCCTGCCTCCACAGACCAGACCAACTTGGGATGCCGTACAGCTTCCGAACAATACGCAATTAGGGCTTCCGCACGACTGAACTAGCATGCTCACATTGAGCCGCGCCGATAGTTCATTGGCGTGAGGATATCACTGCGACATCAATTTTTCACTTCGCAAGATGAATCGTCGAGAGTAGGCGCCGATAATGGTGGTTAACGCTTCGGCGCCAGCGGCGCCTGTCAACATAAGCTGCCTGGTGGAAGCGGGTCGCCCGGTGGGTTAACCCAAGAAACCAAGGTTGTTGCTCGCGAAGTTCCCGACGTTCGGAAAGACTGTGGGGAGGCTGCCTGGAGGCACTCCGAACCACTGCGCCAAGGTGGCCCCGTACTGATCCACCGCGGTGGTCGGAAGAAGGACGCCGCGGGTGCCGGCGTCGCTGCTGCCGCCGGGGACCAGCAGCGGGAAGTTTCCGTAGAATTGGCCGCCCTTCACGCCCGTGCCGATGATGAAGTGATGGTTGCCCCAAGCGTGATCGCTGCCATCGGCGCCGCTGGGTGTGAGTGTGCGTCCAAACTCGGACGCCGTAAAGGTGGTGACGGAGCCGTCGATCCCGAGCTCCTGTGTGGCCTGATAGAAGGCCAGCACGGCTTGGCTCAATTGCTGCAGCAGGGGCGTCTGGGTTTCGACCTGCAAAGAGTGCGTATCGAATCCGTCCAGCAGGCAGAAGAAAATCTGCCGCGTCAGCCCGAGTTGACTGCGCACGCCCATGACTTTGGCCACGGTCTGTAACTGCGCCGCCAGCGGATTGCCTGCGGGGAACTGCGTCTGCAGCGCGGGAGCGCTCCCGAGCAGGCCAGTCAGCGTGTTGGCGTAGTTGTTGCCGCGCGTCATGATCCCGTTGGCGGCCTGGACCAGTTGCATGCCGTTGTCGAACGTCAGCAATTGTTGCATGCCCGCGTTGGCGGAAGCGCTCGAGAGCAGGTTCAGGGTCGCCATGCCCGTGGGCGGTACCGTGGCCGGAAAGGTCTCGACACCCGTGCAGAACAACTGGCAACTGTCAGTCGCTGTCACCGGCGGGAAGATCGCGCCTGAGTTCTGCGATTGCAAAAGGTCCGTGATGCGGCCGCCCCAGCCGGAGTTGCCTGTGCCAGACGGAATCCCGGTTTGCCACTGGTTGCTCTGATCGGAGTGCGAGAACAGCGCCGACGGAATCAGCGCGCTGTTGTTGGTCAGATAGACTGCGCGGGTGATCGGCTGAACCAGCATGCCGACGTTGGCCAGCACGGCGGCCTTGCCCTGGTTGTAGAGACCATGAATCTCCACCAGGCTGGGATGCAGGCCGTAGGTGTCGCTTCCGTTAGCGATCGGCAGCAGAGACCCTTGAGGGATCGCAAGACCGCCACGTCCCTGGGCATACAGACTGTAGTTCTGCTGCGCCGTGGTAAGGGGAACCACGGTATTGTGCCCGTCGTTGCCGCCCAGCAGGAAGACGCACACCAGCGCCTGATACCCCGAGCCGGTGGCGGCGAGCGCGTTCATCTCGCCAAATTTTGCCATGCTGCCCAGCGCGCCTAAAGCGGTCACCGAGCGGAGCGTGTCCTTCAGAAATTCCCGCCTCGAACGAATCAACATGCCGGAGGTCTCCTTAATGCCAGACGTTGTAATAGCTGGACGTCAGAATCAGATAACAGGCGTCTTCCACCTTTTGCAAAAGGGGCGATGTGTCGGCCGTCACGGCGCTAACAATCGTGGCCTTCATTGCGGCGGGCATCGTTCCGTGCGTCAGCGTGAGATCGAGCGCGCTGACCAGCGTGGCCGGCGTCGCCGCCAGCGGAACGAACGCCGTCACATCCACCGTTGTGCCGGGGCCGTAGGTCTCCACCGGATTGGACCATTGGCTAAACAGGCTCCGCACCACGTCCGCCCTCCAGATCGCGCTATTGGGTGTGTGAATCTGGAACTCCGGACCCAGCAGAGCGGTCCCCGGAACGGCGTAGCCCGGCGAATAAAAGTTGAACACGCTCGGCGCATCGAAGAGGTCCTGACCCAGGTTTACCAGGTCCCACGGGAAGTAATTCTGGTTGGTCATCTGACCGCCAAAGGCGCGCACCATCCCGGCAATGAACAGAGCCGGCTCCTGCAAATGACCATCGGAAATCTGGTCGTTGCCGCCGTTGTCGTTGGCCCTGGCTTCCGGATCGAGCAGCACAGCCGAGATTGTGGCCTTCATGTCTCCGCGCACGCCCTGGCCGTTATCGTTGAAGGCTGCCGCCACACGCGAGATATAGGCGGGACTGGGGTTGCTTTTCACCAGGTGCTGGATCAACATCTTGCCGACGAAGGGACCGACGTTGGGATGATTAAACACGTTGTCGAGAGCGTTGTTCAGATCTTGCTGCGGGGTGGCGCCGGCGGGCGAAGCAAAGCCGTTCAGCAACTGCTTGGAACCGGAGTCGTGCTCCGCCGCGTAGGGGACCATCGGCCCGTTGCTGGTAATGTACGCGCCCCACGTTACGGGCTGGCCGGCGGCCGGCGCGTAGGTCCAGCCTGTGTACACCCGCGCGAATTCCGTGATCGTCGGCTGCAAATAGGTAGGGATGGGTAGATTGTTGCTGTCGTACTGAATGGAACCATCCTGGTTCAACATCTCGGTCCCAATGGTGAACAACTGCATCAGTTCGCGCGCGTAGTTCTCGTTGGCAAGGGTGCCCTCGGTGGCATTCCCCATGGCGTTGTTGGCCATGTCGAGATACTGGCCCATGGCGGGACTCAACGTCACGTCGCCCATAATCTGGCGGTAATTGGTGAATGCGTCGGCCAGCAGCATGTTCTGGAACAGAACCATATTCGAGTTCCAGATCAGCTTCTGGAACGACGTTACGAAGATCTGGCTGAGGGCGAACGCGACGCGCTGGCGCAATTGATCCGAATTCGTTACTGCGTTGGTGAGGAACAGGGCCGGCATCCCGCTCTGACTGGATGTAATTGTGTTGTAGTTGGACACCTGCGGCATGCTGAATTGCTGAGTCAGCCAGCCTTGGAAGCCGACCGTTTGCAAATTGGCGGCGTCATTCGGAGTGGGACCGAAAGCGGCCTGTTCGAGGAACCGCCGCGCGGCAGCGGAGGAGACCAGAGCGTTCGCCACGCCGATCTGCACTGCAAACTGCTGCGACGTCATCGAGCCGTTGCTCACCGTCATATACCCAGCTCCCGACAAGCTTGCGAAACCTGTGACGGACAGAGCGCCGTTGGAGAAAGTAGTTCCCAGCGGTGTCCCGTTCAAGGACGCGACCGACGACGAAGTGAAGCCCGTGCCGGTGATCGTAGTGGTGAAGATGCCCAGCGGCAACTGTCCGTTTGAGCCGACTCCGGTGATCACGGGGGTGGACGGAATCAAGGTGACGGTCGCGGTGGCGTTTCCGTTCGGTCCGGTCGCCGTTACCGTATCGGTTCCCGTGGAAGACATCGCCGAGGGAGCGGTGTACAGACCGGCAGCCGTGACGGTTCCGTAGGTGGCGGCCCAGGCCGACGCGCTTGTTGAAGTGAACTGCTGCGTGGCGCCGAGGTTCAAGGAAACGGTCGGGGGTGAAATAGTTTGCGGATTCAGAACTTCGAGCGTCACCGCGGCGGAAGCCGAGCCGCCAGCCCCCGTCGCCGTCACGGTCACCGAACTGGACGACGGCATGCTCGCGGGAGCCGTGAACAGGCCGCTCGTACTGATGCTCCCAGCGGTTGCGGTCCAACTGGTGGCTCCCGAAGAAGTGAACTGTTGCGTGGCGCCCAGTTTTACCGTCGCCGACGTTGGCGAGACAGTTTGCGGCGGAGTCGGGCCACTTGCTACAAACGTCGCGTTGAAGGCCGGGCCCCACAAGGTCCCGGGATTCTCCACCTGAAACGCGACAGTCCCGGCCGCCCCCTGATAGCCGCCTGTCGTTAGAGTAGTCGAGTTGACAAAAGTGGTGGTGAGGTTGACGCCTGGGATTCTGATGATCGCGCCGCTCTTGAAACCCCTACCCGTCACTGTGATCGTATAGGAGCCAACTGGAATTGGGTTTGGGGAAATGGACGAGATCGACGGCCCGGCGGGTTCGACGGCCACGTACACAATCGCGGAAGTCTTCCCATCCGAGCCGAGCGCGCTGATTGTGATCCCGTTGGCCGGGATCGTAGCGGGTGCGGTGTAAAGACCGCCCGTTGTAATCGTTCCGTAGGCGGAATTGCCGCCTTTGACGCCGCTCACCGACCAAGTCACCGTCTTGTTCGCGAGTCCGATGACGGCGGCAGTATACTGTACCGTCTGGTTGACGCCGACCGTGGTGTAGCCGGGGTGGATGGTGATCGACTGCGCCGTCAGCACGCCTGGCGCCAACAGAGCTGCAACGCAACAGAATAGTCCCAGACCTCTTGGTTTCATCGACATCATCTATTGCGCTCCTCTGAACAAGCCAGTGAGGTCTCTACTCCGGCGGCGTTCGCCAGTGTAGTGTTTTATCGGCCTCAATACTCTTCTTGGGTAGACCCTCGCTGAAGTAAATCGCAAAATTATGTGGCCCTCGTGAGAAAAAAAGACTCTTAGCTGCCCTACTTATTACTTCAGAAATATGCTTAGTCCACAGTGGCCTTAGCGCGATTTGGGCCTGGAGCATCGGCGCGAGGGGCGCGGGAACATCACGGCTTCGTTCAAGTCGCGTTCGAGGAAGTTCGGATTCGACGGCCCTCCGCCGATGCTCGCGGGACGCCCGGCGACATTGACGGCGCGCCCCTTCATGGACAACTAGCTACCGACAATGTTGCACAACAGTCTTTTCTGCTGGAACGTCACCTCGGGACACTTCTCCGGGTTGCCGACAACCCGTCCATGTGAGATTTGTAAGCACTCGGCCTCGCGAAGGACCTATGTCCTGCTTGCCCTACAAGTGCCTGCTTGCGGATGTTCCGTGTTCAAGGTCCGCCGATCACCTTGCCGGTAGATACCGGCTGGTCGGTCTGGAAGCACGTCCCTGCCGCTGACGCTCTATTGCGGCTGCAACGCTGCATATTCTGCCTTGGCTTGAACGAGGATCGGGATGTCGGAATCGGCTTCCTTCCACAATTCGAAGAAGTCCCGGAAAGCCTTTTTGGCTTTCGCCGTGTCGCCATCGAGCATGATACCGCGTGCCACACCCAGATAGGAAAGTGAATAATACAATCCCCAATTGGCGCCCTTATGATCCAGAATCTTGTGGAACTCAGCCTCCGCTTCCCGCCCTTTATGCAGACGCAAGAACGCCAGTCCCCGGAGGTAAGGCACCTCCGTGTAAGCGCGTTCAAAAGGTACGGCTGGCGCAAGCAATTCGATCGCCTTCCCTGGTGGATCGCGCTCCAGCTCCATAGCAGCACGAAGCTCCGGTAACCGCACGCCGTTCCAGAGCGTTCCATTGGGAAAAAGCTTGGACTGGTCGACCGCGTGGGTCGAGCCGCGCCAACGTGTTCATCGCATCATCGAGAGCGACCAGGTCCATATCCTCACCGCCCACGATGGCGGCCTCTTCCAGCGAGACGTGCTGCACGCCAGCTCCGCGTTTCAGGTTGTGGCGCCGCGCATGCTCCACCAGGATGCGCCGCATTAATTGGGCGGAAACTGCGAAAAAATGTGCGCGATCCTGCCACTGCATTCGTTTATAATCCACCAGGCGCGTGTAGGCTTCATTTACTAAGGCCGTGGTTTGGAGGCTGTGGCCGGGGCGCTCACCTTTCATGTAGCGGCGCGCCAGGCGGTGCAGCTCGTCATAAACGATGGGCGTCAGCTTTTCCAGCGCGGCCTGGTCCCCGCCGCTCCAGGCATGTAAAAGCGTGCTGATGTCGTGCCCAGCCGGTTCGCCGGATTGTACCGCCCTCTGCATCGCTTATGGGCGCTGAATTATACCGCCGCTATGGGGATCCCAAAATTGTAGGGCCTTGCGTGATCCGCCCCTCACGCACTCTGCGCCTTGCCCTAACACGCATTGTGCCTATGGCTAGCTTGCTGATAATACGCTGGTTCCTGGCTACGAACCAGAAGGTTGCATGTTCGAGTCATGCCGCAAGAAGCAAACATTTACGGAGATCCGCCTCTGGCTTGAGATAGCGGCTTGATCTTCTGGTCTCTACTCAGACAGTCAGTCTGGTCGCGCCTCCACATACTAGGCGAAGCGACGGTGATGCGGCGGAAGGCCTCCATGAGGTGACTCTGTTCGGCGAAGCTGTGTACCGCGATTGCCCTCTGGGCCCGGGTCATTTCCGTGGATGCACGTCTTTTTGGACGTCGCGAAATCATCATTTTCCCGGCGGTCGAGACGTTAACAGCTCGCGTGCTGTTTCTGCTTCTGCAGCTGAACCCCTGGGCGACAGAATGCCGACGCTTCGGCAATTGCCGGGCAGCCGAGCGCTTCAGCATCCGCCGCTCTCAAGGAAAACCACACTTTTCAGGGCTTTCCAGGAACATCCACCGGGCCGTTCGCGTGCGATGCATTTTGCTGGACCTTTATGAAGCATCAGCCACTGCAGTATTACATGCACGATGGACCAACGGCCTTCCGGTTTGAACTGACAGGATATCTAAGCCGCGAAGCTGCGCGCGGCCTCGATCAGGACTGGCGCACTGCCTCCTCGGCGATCGGCGGCCGAACACTAATTGTCGATATTACCCGTGTTACTGATGTCGATGAACAGGGACGGGCGCTGATCATCCGCTGGCACCGGGAAGGAGCACGGCTCATCGCGAGATCGAGAGCCTCGCTCGCACTGGCTGAATCCATCCTTGGTGAGCCTCTTCCCGAACCCCCTGTGAACGTGGGCGCAGCGGCCATCTCGGATCGTAGGTTCCGTGCCTCATTTCTCAGACAGGTGGTAATTTTACTTTTGCTGGCCACCATGGTTTTCCCCGTCGGAGCGAGTGCCGCAACGTTAAAGCCCGAAACCGTCACCGCCTGGGATAATTACGTGCAATCGGCGAGTGCGAAACTTCGGGACCGGCTCCGCCCCGGCGGCAGTTTCCTCTGGACGTTTGAAGACGCCGAGCGCGCTGCCAAAGTCCACAGCGGCGAGATCGTCGTCGCTCCGGTGGGTCAGAATCCGAAGAAAGTGAATGGCGGATTGATCCACGACTGGATGGGCGCGGTGTTCGTGCCCAACCTAAAGCTCGATGACATTCTCAAGGTCACTCGCGACTACGATCACTACAAGGAGTTCTATCGCCCATCCGTTGTCGAGTCGAAAGCGATTGCCCGAGACGGCGCAGAGGACAAGTTTTGGATGATGCTCATGAACAAGGCTTTTTTTCTGAAAACCGCGCTTGAAACGGATTGCCAGGCAACCAATGTGCGGCTCGACGATCGCCGCTTTTATGCCATTTCGAGGACGACACGCGTTCAAGAGGTCGAGGAATACGGCCAGCCGGGCGAGTATCGGAAGCCGGACGGCGAAGGCAGCGGCTATATATGGAAGTTGTATAGCGTAGCTCGCCTCGAAGAGCGCGACGACGGAGTCTACATCGAGCTGGAGGCGATGGCGCTGAGCCGTAAGATTCCGGCCGCGTTTCGCGTCGTGGCGGACCCTATCGTGCGCCGTGTGTCACGCAACTCGCTTCTCATCTCTCTCAAGCAGACCGAGGAAGCCGTCAGTGGCAAGCCGGCTGATATCGCCAGGTCGGAGGCGCATGAAAGGATTCTCAAATGAGCGCAGCAACGACTCTAACCAATTCCCCACTGCTCCACGAAATGGACCTGACCAGCATGAACACCATCCGTACACTCTCCATGGATGGCGTGCAGGCCGCCAATTCAGGGCATCCAGGAACTCCCATGGCGATGGCGCCGGTGGCTTACTGCCTCTGGCAGAAGTTCCTTCGCTTCGATCCGCAAGATCCTGTATGGCCGAACCGCGATCGCTTTGTGCTGTCGATGGGGCACGCGTCCATGCTGCTCTATTCCCTGCTCCACTTGACTGAAGTTCGAGCTGTCAGCAAGGACTACGAAACCCTGGGCGACGTATCGGTACCACTGGACGCGATCAAAGCGTTCCGGCAATTTGAGAGCCGCTGCCCGGGACACCCCGAGTATCGCTGGACGTCGGGTGTGGAAACCACCACGGGGCCGCTTGGACAGGGCGTCGCGACGAGTGTCGGCATGGCCATCGCCCGGCAGTGGCTGGCCGCGCGTTACAATCGCCCGGGGTTCGAGGATCTGTTCGACTTCAACGTCTACGCGCTTTGTGGCGATGGATGCATGATGGAAGGCATTTCCAGCGAGGCTGCCTCCTTGGCCGGGCACCTGCGCCTGTCGAATCTTTGCTGGATTTACGACAACAACCACATCACGATCGAAGGCAATACTTCTCTGGCCTTTACTGAAGACGTGGCCACACGCTTTATGGGCTACGGCTGGAACGTGACGCGGGTCGGNNGGCGAACCACTGGGCGAGGAGGAGATCCGGCTCGCCAAACGGAACTACGGCTGGCCCGAAGATAAAAAGTTCTACGTGCCGGACGGCGTTTACGATCACTTCCGGGAAAGCATTGGAAACCGGGGCAAGCAACTGCGCGACGCTTGGTTCGCGCGAATCGAAGAGTATCGCAAGCAGTACCCCGAGCTGGCCGAAGAGTTGTTGCAGATGCAGCATCGCCTGCTACCGGTAGGCTGGGACCGCGACCTGCCCGAATTCCCAGCAGACCCGAAAGGTCTAGCGACTCGCGAGTCCTCGGCGAAGGTGCTAAACGCCGTCGCAAAGAATATCCCTTGGCTGATCGGAGGTGCGGCTGACCTCACGCCATCCACCAAGACGCGCATAACGGTGGAGGGAGCCGGTGATTTCTCGGCGGAGAATTATGCCGGACGCAATTTTCACTTCGGCATCCGCGAACACGCCATGGGCGCCATACTGAACGGATTGAGCTTGGTAAAAGTCCGCCCCTTTGGCTCGGGGTTTTTCATCTTCGTCGATTACATGCGGGGCTCTCTCCGTCTCAGCGCCTTGATGGAACTGCCAGTGATTTACGTGTTCACCCACGACTCCATAGGGGTTGGCGAGGACGGTCCAACCCATCAGCCCATCGAACAGTTGGCCCACATGCGTGCCATGCCGGGTCTGATTATGATCCGGCCCGCTGACGCGAATGAGGTGCGCGAAGCCTGGAAAGTGATACTGCAACTGCATCATGGGCCAGCGGTGCTCGTGCTCACTCGTCAAGCCGTGCCGACCATCGACCGGACGAAGTACGCCCCAACCTCGGACCTGCAACGCGGCGCCTATATTCTCGCGGATGCCACCGACGGCGCCCCTGACGTAATCCTCATCGGGACTGGCAGCGAGGTTGCGCTCTGTTTGGACGCCTACGAGCAGTTAAACAAGGAGGGCGTCCGCGCGCGGGTGGTCAGTATGCCATCGTGGGAATTGTTTGACGATCAGGACAAGAGCTACCGGGATTCTGTTTTGCCTCCGCAAGTGAAGGCCCGAGTATCGGTGGAAGTAGCTTCCGATTTTGGCTGGAGCAAGTACACCGGTTCCGAGGGCCATAACATCTGCATCGAAAGCTTTGGAGCCTCGGGGCCACTGAAGCAATTGTTGAAGAAGTTCGGTTTTAACGTGGAAAACGTTGTAGCCGCGGCGAAAAGTCAGATTGCGCTGCATTCACCTCGACGCTGAAGTCAACTCGAGGCCAGCATGATCGGCGATAGTAAGTAATTAGGAGACCACTCATGAAGCTGCTTGAATCTCTGAAGAAATACACAACCGTGGTAGCGGATACCGGTGACATTGAGGCCATCGCCCGGCACCGTCCGCAAGATGCTACCACCAATCCTTCGCTCCTCTTCCACGCCGCGCAGATGCCGGCCTACCGGCATTTGGTGGATGAAGCCACCGAACTTGCACAGGAGCGAGGCGGCAGTCACGAACAGATGGCGGAAGAGTTCATGGATCGTCTTTTCGTCTCGTTCGGGAGTGAAATTCTCAAGGTGGTCCCCGGCCGCGTCTCTACTGAGGTCGCGGCTAGCTTGAGTTTCGATACCGAGGGTACAATCGCCAAGGCGCGCAAGCTCATCTCGCTGTATGACAAGAAAGGTGTGGCCCGCCAACGCATCCTGATCAAAATCGCCAGCACCTGGGAGGGTATTCGGGCGGCGGAGCTTCTGGAGAAGGAAGGCATCCACTGTAATCTGACGCTGCTCTTCAGCTTCGCCCAAGCGGTGGCGTGCGCAGAAGCTGGAGTAACCTTGATTTCGCCGTTCGTGGGCCGCATCTACGATTGGTACAAGAAGGAAGGCGGCGGCGCGGAGATTCCCGCGGATCAGGATCCTGGTGTTGCGTCCGTAACGCGCATCTACAACTACTACAAGAAATACGGATACAAGACCCAAGTGATGGGGGCAAGCTTTCGGAATGTGAATCAGATCGTCCGTCTCGCTGGGTCGGATCTGCTGACTATTAGTCCAGAGCTTCTTGACCAGTTGGAGAAAACCGAGGGTGTAGTGGAGCGCGCGCTAGATCCGGCCAAGGCGCAGGCTGCCAAAGAAGATAAGCTGCACCTGGATGAAAAGACTTTCCGCTGGATGCACAACGAAGATGCGATGGCGACAGAGAAGCTGGCCGAGGGCATCCGCAAATTCAATAGCGACGCCCGGCACCTGGAAGACTACGCGTTGTCCCAGGTTGCAGCAAAAGTCGGTTGAGTATCGACTCAGAAGAATTTCGAATCCGCTAATCGCTAAAGAGCACCATCAGTACAAATAGCGATGGAAGGTAGATAATGGATGCGAAAAGCAGCCGGCGGGCATCCGTGTTCGACTTGCGAAGGACGAATTGCGCCGCGTAGTAGATAAAGCCCACGCCAAGAAGCGAAGCTCCCACCAGATAGGCGATGCCAAGTCGCGCTAGCGGCGTTGCCAGCAGGCTAATCGAGACCAATACCAAGAGGGGCAATAGGGTTTGCCAAGTCACAAAACCCACTCTCGCTGATCCTCGGGGAAGAATAAGATAACCTGCGCGATCGTAGTCGTCGCGGTACATCCAGGCAATTGCCATGAAGTGTGGAAACTGCCAAAAGAACAGCACGCTGTAGAGTACCCAAGCTTCCAGACTCAGACTACCGTTTGCCGCGGACCACCCGATGAGCGGCGGCATCGCTCCGGGAAGAGCGCCGACCATCGTGCACAGCGGGGTGCGTCGTTTCAGTGGCGTATAGAGGAACAAATAACTCAGCGACGTGAGAATCGCGAGCAGGCTCGCGAGGATGTTGACCGCTACCAAGAGGTAGATGCTGCCCGCCACTGAGAGGACGATCCCAAACCACATAGCCGACGAAGGCCTGAGTCTGCCCGCAGCGACTGGACGCCGCGCCGTCCGCCGCATCTGCGCATCGAAACGCCATTCGATGCATTGATTCAACGTGCCCGTGCCACTCGATACCAGCAAGGTACCCAGCAGAGTGTGGATCAACAGCACAACCGGGAAATGCTCCCGGCCTGAAGCACCCAAGGAGAAGCCGGTGAAAGTTGCGATTGCGATCAGGAAATTGATTTCCGGCTTGGTGAGCGCCCAAAAGTCGCCCAACGCGGCACGGGTGTGGATGCGACTGGTTTGCCGCACGGCTGTCGCAGCGGGCGTTTCGACACCGATCACAGGTTCGATCGTCAAATTTTGACCGCCTCCGACTCAGCCTGAACGCCGGGTGAGAGTATCTGCACCGTGATGATGACTGCTGGAATTAAGTAAATCAGGGTCACGCTCACCCACATGAGAGCGCCCGCAAATTCCTGGTCTTGGAGAGGAGACAAATCAAAGAGCCGGGGAGCGGCAAGGTAGGAAGGGTAAACAACTCGACCGCAAAACGCAAGAAACGCGGAGAGAATGTCGCAGGGCAACGTCGCGAGGAAGAGATATAGAGGCATCGACCACGCTTGCCCTAGGCTCGGCCGAGATTGCACGACAGGCCACCAAAATAAAAGCCCAGCCAACAGAAAAGTTGCGTTTTCCACGGTGTGCCACCAGTGAGATCCCAAAGCCAGCTGGAATGCGGCAGGAACGTGCCATCCGATGACGGCGGCCGTGCCGGCCAGCCAGCATAACGCGGTGCGATTCAGACTTTGCATCGGCCGTCGCGCCGGCACTCCCAGGAGAATCAGAGGAGAAGCTATCGCCATCAGTAAGAGGTGCTTCACCATGTGGATGGTGAGCAATTCATGATCGAGAGCCGCCAGAGGAGATGCAATCGCGAGCCATACAACGCAAACGCCACCGAGGAAAGCGGCGGCCCGGAAGGCGGGAAGTCGACGCCAGACGCACAAATAGACCACCGCGATCCCGGCAAGCGCCAGCGTGATCGGGAGGGACGACGGCTGGAGATGGACATGGGCTGCGGAATGCATCGGCGGGCCTATTGGAGCACCGCAGAGCGGGAGGCATCGCGCGCCGGCGTCTGTGCGGACGGATGCAAGGTCTTCAAGAATGCCACTAGCGCGGTGGTTTCCGGCGGGCTCAGGTTCTTCCCGTAAGCCGGCATGTTGCCCCCGCCTTGGATCACTTGGCGAATGAGCTGATCCTCGTTCAGGCGTAGCGCGACCTGGTCGAGGGCAGGCCCGCGCTTCCCCCCCTGCTCATCGAGGATGGCAGTTGTGACACTGCTTCGCCTGAAACACGAGAGCGCCGCGCCGCTCGAGAGCTGTACGGCCGCGGAGATAGGCGGATGGAATCGGCAGGCTGCTCCAGGCGTTCATGACCGGGCTCCAGGGTGTATACGTGCCCAAATGCGTCAAGGCGCCCAGCCCGACGGCGAGGAGCAAAATCACCAAAACGGCGATCGGTCTGCGCTTCCAGCTCTTTTCGCCTTCGCCCGCGAAGAACGGCAAGCCCAGTAGCACGACAATCGCGATCGCAGGGCCGATCAGCAATATTGGCGTCTCAGCGGAAGGCGGCAAATAGGACAGCAGAGCGTAGAGCCACAGGAAGAAATAGTCGGGGCTCGGCGCCGTCTGAATAATGGTCGGATCGGGCTGGCCGCTGGGACCGAAGGGTCCAAAGTAGACGGCGCAAAGAGCGATCGACAGCAGAACGAACGCGGCGAAAACGATATCCTTCCAGATCGCGTCAGGCACGAACGGCACGCCGTCTTTGTGAGTCAGCTCGCGATATTCCTGAAGGTACGTTGCGCGTCGCACAATGCGTCCGGGCATCGGCCATTCATTGACTCCGAGCTTCAAAACCATGAGCAAATGAACGCCGACGAAAGCGATCAGTACGCCCGGGATCACAAACACGTGCAACGCAAAGAACCGCGAAAGTGTGACGCCGGCGATGATCGGGCCACCGAGCATAAGCCTCACCGCCCACGGCCCAATCAATGGAACCCGGCTTACGATCGACGCCCCGATGCCTAAGCCCCAATAAGCATCCTGGTCGAATCGCAAAATCTGGCCGGTGAAGGCCATGCCCAGGGTGACCAGAAGAAGCAGCACTCCTACAATCCACGTGAGTTCTCTGGGGAACTTGTACGCTCCGAAGAGAAATACCTGCACCATGTGAATCAGAACTATCGCCACCATGAAATTCGAGCCCCACCCATGCAGGGCTCGAATGAACCAGCCGAGCGCAACATTGTGATTCAGAATCTGAAGGCTGTCCCAGGCCTCTCCCGCGGAAGGCACGTAGATAAGCGCCAGCAGAATGCCGGTTACGATCTGCAGAATGAAGACTGTCAACGCAGCACTACCGAAGACATAAAACCAGCTTGCCGAGCTCCGAGGGACCTGGTGTTTGGCGATGTCTCCAATCGGTGCGCCAAGCTGCAGCCGCAGATCGAACCACGCGACGATTTTTTCAATCAGGCGCATGGGGGCTCGCAGGCGCATGGACTCTTGCCACCCAACTTGATTGCAACAGGCTGACCGGGCGTCGGCAGTTCGCCGGCTTGGATGAAGAGGTTTCCGGCTTCAATCTTGTGCTGGTATTGAAACAATCCGCGCTCCGGAGGTCCCGAGGCGCGCGAGCCATCCTGGTAGTAAGCGCCGCCGTGACAAGGACACATGAACAGGTTCGATTGAGGAAACCAGCGAACCGGGCACCCCAAGTGCGCGCAGTTTATCGCAAATACCTGGAAGGTCCGGTCATCCACGTTTCGAACCCAGCAAGCAATATTCGCCGTCTGGCCATCCCCAGGGTTTACGATCGGGTTGCGATAGGTAGCAAGACGCGTCTGCCCGGCGGGAAACTGTGCCAGCTGACCGAGCGAGAGCCACGACTGATATCCAGGATTCTTTTCGCGAGCCAAAGGGGACAACAGATAGCGCACGATCGGAACAGCGAGGGCCACGCCGACAATACCATTCAGAAATAACCCGACCTTGACGAGTAACGCCCGTCTTGATGTAGACCTGGTTTCCGTACTCATTGAACTCCTCCCGTCACCCGATTCATGGTGGAAGCCGGATACGGCTGGCCCGGATTTGCGGGCCGCTGCGCTGCAAGCCAAGCCACGACGTCCGAGATTTCCTGTTCCGACAGTGGTCTCCCTGGTATGTCACTACGCCAATCTGGAGCGCCCAGAGCTGGCCGCCCGAGAATCACACTCATTCGCAGATCCTGATCGCTCACCAGGGCGAGGTAAGACCCATCCACAATCGAGCTGGCCTTGCCGCCGCGGCCTTCCACTCCGTGACAGGAGGAGCAAGAGGTTCGATAAACGGTGGCGCCACGCTCGGGATTACCGGCAGCCCGCGGCACGTAGGACGGAAGCGTCGCATCCCGAAGAGTCACGGGGCTGGCCCAGGATCGGACGCCGGTTACCAGGGCATCGATCTGTTTATCGGTGAGCAGTCCACCGGCGCTTTGCGCGAAGGCGGGCATCGGAGTCCCCGGCACTCCGTTTGCAGCAGTACGGCGGATTGCGGCATCGTCGGCAATTGCGAGGAACAGGGGATCGGCCAAAGAGATAGCTGCTCCTCCTTTGCCCCCCGGACCGTGACACCCCGCGCAGTTCTGCGAATAGAGGACGTCGAACTTGTCGATCTGATTAGGCGGGGTTATCGCGGAGCCTGCTCGTGGGCGACCGGGCGAGTTGCTGCACGCGCCACAAACCAGGAGCATGGTACATGCGAGGCTGAGGAAAAGGGTTCTGTCGCTCATTGCCCAGGTCCTCCTTCGCGCTTCTCGTCCATAGCTCCTGGCGCCTCGATGCCGGCGCGGACGGCGAAGGGCAGGTATTGCCAAATTCGTATGCGCTGCTGCCTCGACACGACGCTGCCCGCGACGAGGCCGAATCCAATCTGCGAAATAACAAACCAGAACCAGTCAATCCGCTGATTGAGCACCGGATTGAGGACATCCAGAATGCTGTGGAGCAGTCCGGACCATAGGATTGGCGCGATGATTCCTCCCAGCAGTATTGGCCGGCGTGGAAACATCGGTAGCATTGCTCCATACAGAAGCCCTACGAGAAGTGAGGAGACCAAGTGGACGATCGAAGCCACTATCAGTGAGTCCCAATGAAAGGCTGCGATTTGCGCCGTGGTGACTCGTTCGGGAAAAAACCCCGCAGCTAAAAGGTTGATCGGATACCAGATGCCATGTCCGCTGACGATTCCGAAAATCGCCGCCAGAATCGCCATAGCCACACTCCCCGCCAAGCCTCCCTTGACGCCCGCGGAGAACGGATAAGTTTCCAGAGGCAATCGCGCCCGGTTGGGTTGTGCCGTCATCCAATCGACGCGCGCCACCTGCCGGCGGCTCGTGACAACCGGGGCTCCGGTGCCGATACTGGGACAGATTCATGCTTCTCGTGCGGTAGCACGTCGCGAAACCACCCAACGCAACCGCCGACTGCCAGGATTGCGCCCAATATGCTGACGGATGCGGTGGTGACCAATCCCGCGAAGACCAGCGCAACGCCGAAAGCCAGCACGATCGGCCAAGCCGTCGGCGCGGGTATTTCTACAAGTTCAGATCGTTGCTCGTCCATTTGCGTTCCCTTTTCTCAGCGGCCAATGACGTAAACCACCGTGAACACCACCACCCAAACGGTGTCCACGAAGTGCCAATAGAGAGACAACACATCAAGACGCTCAGCGTGTTGTTGTCTTATATTTCCCGAAAGCGCGAAAGCCATAACCGCGGTAAGCAGTATCAGGCCGACAATGACGTGAAACCCATGCAGCCCAACTAGCGAGTAGTATGTCGTCCCGAACAAGTTGGTGCTGATCGTCAATCCGTCCCGATAGATGAGCCGGTTCCACTCACTCAATGTCCCAAATAGAAAAGTGGCGCCGAGCACAATCGTCGCGCACCACCAGATTCCGAAATCCCTGCTTCTTCCCTTCCGTAGACCTTTGACGGCCAGGTGAATCGTCAGGCTGCTGGAAAGCAAGCACAGAGTGTAGAAGATCGGAGCTTCCAGTACATCCTTGGGCTGCGGGCCGGTCTGACTCTTGCCGATATAAAAGATATAAGCCACGACAAAGATGGTGAAGATCGCAGATTCGGCGGCGATCAGGCTGAACATGGCCACGGGGCCGCGCGCGGGACCTACCAAGATCGGATGCGGTACGGTCATAAAAGACGGCGCCTCTCCTATTCGTATTTCCAGTCCGGATCGTCCGGATGCTTGAGGTCCCAAAGCGGGCGACGGCTCCTTACAGTTGGAATGGAGCCGAAATTGTAGGCGGGCGGCGGTGAGCTGGTGGACCACTCTAGAGTCCACGCGTCCCAGGGATCGCTCCCCGCAAGTTCACCCCGGAAATACGACCACAGCAGGTTGCCAATGAAAACCAACACGCCCGCTGCCTGAAAAACCACGCCTATGGTGACGATGAGATTCCAAACGTCCCAGCCGCGCCCCGGCTCATACGTATAGATACGGCGGGGCATGCCGAGAATGCCCGGAATATGCATGAAATCGAAGGTCAGATGAAATCCGATAATGAAAAGCCAGAAATGCAGCCTGCCGAGCTTCTCGTTATACATTCTGCCGGACATCTTCGGAAACCAATAGTAGAAGGCTCCAAATAGAGTGAAGAGGATGCCGCCCACGATGACATAGTGAAAGTGCGCGACCACGAAGTAAGAGTTCCCAAGTTGCCAGTCGAACGGCGCGGAGCCCAACATGATTCCGGTCAAGCCGGCGATCAAGAATTGAAACAGGAAGGCGACACAGAACAGCATCGGTGTTTTGAAGTCAATCTGTCCTCCCCACATGGTGGCGAGCCAGTTGAAAATCTTGATTCCGGTTGGAACGGCAATGGCCATCGTCGACAGCACAAAGAAGGTGTTTGCACTCGAACTCATGCCAACCGTGAACATGTGATGTGCCCAAACGCTCATGCCGATGAATCCGATGCAGATGGTCGCCGCCACCATTACCGGGTAGCCGAAAATCGCTTTGCGCGAGAAAACGGGAATGATTTCCGACGCGAATGCAAAAGCGGGAATGACGAGCACATAGACTTCCGGATGGCCGAACACCCAGAAGAAGTGCATCCACATAACCGCTGAGCCACCGGCCTGGGTGTCGAAGAAGTGTCCACCGAGGTACCGATCGATCAGCAGCATGATTTGCGCCGCCGTGAGCGGACTAACGGCGAGAATTACCAGGCCAGCCATGACGAGATTGAGCCACGCCAATAGCGGCATCTTTTCCAACGTCATCCCTGGGCACCGCATGCATAGAATCGTGGCAATAATGTTGATCGCGGTTCCGATGCTGCCGAAACCGGAAACGAGCAGGCTGAGCGTCCAGTAATCGGTACTGTGGCCAGGCGAGAAAGCGAGCGAAGTCAATGGGGCGTAGGCAAACCACCCAACGTCGGGAGCGTTCCCCGCGCCGTATAAACCATTCGCGCCCAACAGGCTGAAATAAAGCAGCAGGCCTCCGAAAGCCGTCATCCAGAAGCTAAAAGCGTTCAAACGCGGGAACGCCATGTCTCGCGCGCCGATCATCAGGGGCACCAGATAGTTGGCGAAGCCAAACAGCACGGGCATGGCCACGAAGAAAATCATGGTCGTCCCGTGCATCGTGAACATGCGGTTGAAAACTTGCGGCGGGACAAAATGATTGTGTGGACGAATGAGCTGGATGCGCAAGACCGTGGCTTCGATTCCGCCGATGATAAGAAAGAACAGTGCGTAGGTAATGTAGAGAATGCCCAGCCGTTTGTGATCGACGGTAGTCACCCACTCATGGAGTTTGTCCACCAACGGACGAGCTGCCGCCTGAGGGGCCCGCCACGCTATTGATTCAGTGGACATGCGGTCTCCTCATCGAAGCGTCACCAAATATGCCGCTACCGCAGCCGATTGCTGAACGCTTAAACCCATAGACGGCATTTCGCAACCGGGTTTGAACACATCAGGTTTGTAAATCCACGCGATGAGGTTTCCGATCGTGTTCTTCGCCACTCCCGAGGCTATGGTTTGCCGGCTCATCAAGTGCGTAAGGTCGGGTCCGAAACGCCCGTTGGCTACCGTTCCCGCCACAGCATGGCAATTGATGCAGGCGGTAATTTCAAATATGTGCCTGCCTTGCGAAGCCACGTCGCTCAGATGCGCGGGCTGACGCTGCTCTTGAATCCAGCGATCGAAATCATCTCGCGAGTCGACGTACACGCGAAGAAGCATCTTTGCATGTTGCGTTCCGCAATATTGCGCGCACTGTCCCAGGTAAAGCCCGGTCTCGTGCGGATCGATCCACATGCTATTGGGATGGTTCGGTATCAGGTCCGTCTTACCCGCCAGCCGGGGCACCCAGAAACTGTGGTCGGTGTCCGCGGAAAGCAGCGTGAGGAAGGTCGGCGTCGGGTGCGCCGGATCGCTTACCGGGACGTGCAGTTCATTCGCGGTTACCACCTTCAGCGACGGATATCGATACTCCCACCAGAACTGGTGACCGATGACGGTGACCTCAATAGCATTGCTTGGCCGGGCGGCGTTCTGGATGCTGGCGATGACGCGCGCCGCCGCCAGGAACAGAGTCACAACAATCAGAATTGGAATGACCGTCCACGCGAGTTCCAGTTGGGTACTTCCGTAGACCTGGGCAGGCTCCCGCCCATCGCTTACGGCTTTCTTCCGGAACTTCACAACCACGTAGGCAAGCAAACTGAAAACAACTAGAAATATTGCCGCCGTAACCTCCAGCACAAAGAGAGAGAGATCAAAGATCGAGTAGGCTGGCGTGGAGGCTGGCGCAAAAATATTGGTCGGACTTAGAAACGGATGTTCAGGTTCCGCGAAGGCGCTCGCCGCTGGAAACCAGAGAACTGCAAGCATGGACTTAAGCGCACGCATAACAATGCCCTTCGGTCGATTGCTCATATTCTCGCACTTCTAGGCCGCAGTAAAACGACCACGGATCTCGGACTCACCAGGTATTTCGCCGACTTTAGAGGCCGACCGTGCGCGGAGAAATCGTCGGGACTTGGCAGTGCTGTGTCCACAATTCTTCTCCACTCCTGCGCCGTTCCTTCTTGGATCTCGAACTCCAGATCTTGCCAGTAAGCATTGAGCATCACGTAAATATCGTCATCACTTTGAGAAAAACCGTGGAGACAGAATGCCAAGCTACGCGAATCGTGAGACAGATCGACGCTGGCGCCGACACCGTACCATGCCACATCCTCCCTCCAGAATCTGCTTCGACTCAGGGCGGGATGGCTCTTGCGGAACGCAATCATGCTCTTGAAGAATCGAAAGATCTCCGCATTCGCCTGGAGCTGCTTCCAATCCAGCCAGCCAGTCTCGTTGTCCTGGTTGTAAGGATTGTTGTTACCGAATTGCGTGTTTAGAAATTCATCCCCAGCTCGGAACATCGGGGTTCCATTCGACAGAAACAGCAGGGAACAGAAATTCTTGACCTGCTTCCGGCGCAAAGCCAGCACCTCCGGTGGAACCGCTTCGTCCCCTTCATGCCCGCAGTTCCAACTGAAGTTGTCATCCATGCCGTCCTGATTCTCATGACCATTCGCCCAGTTGCGCTTCTGATCATAGGAGACGAGATCGTAGAGGGTGAACCCGTCGTGCGAAGTTATATAGTTCACGCTCTGGTAGGCGTGATAAGCATCGGCGCGAGTGTCCGGAAAGAGGTCGTCGCTGCCATAGAGGCGCCGCATCAAGTCAGGAACCATTCCCGCGTCGCTTTTTACGAAACGGCGGATATCGTCCCGAAACCGCCCGTTCCACTGGAGCCAGGTGATGCCCGGGAACCCGCTACCAAGCTGATAGGCGCCTGTGTCCCACGGTTCCGCGATCAGGCGCAACTGGCCCAACTCTGGATCGGCGGCAATTTCACTGAAGATAGGAGCGTGTCCCCAGTTGAGTGACCCATCCGCGTTACGGCTAAACACCGACGCCAGATCAAAGCGAAATCCGTCGATGTGCATTTCTTGTTTCCAATACCGCAAGCTGTCCATCACCATCTTGCGAACGTGCCCTTGACTGAAATTCAAGGTATTGCCGGTGCCGGAGTAATTAGCGTACGGGTTGGCCGGGTCCGCGGAAAGCATGTAATAGCCCGGGGCATCGATGCCTTTGTAGCTATAAATTGGTCCCCGATGATCGCCCTCGCACGTGTGGTTGTAAACGACGTCGAGCACTACGCCGATGTCAGCTTGGTGAAAAGCCTTCACCATATTTCGAAATTCGAGGTGCTGCTCATCGTGCCCGCAGGTGCCGGCGTACTGCGCATGAGGCGCGAAGAAATTCAGAGGCATGTAACCCCAGTAGTCGCCCTCCTGGGGATCGCGCTGAAAAATCGGCATCAGCTCGACAATCGTTATCCCCAGGTCCTTCAGATACGGGATCTTTTCGACCAGTCCGGCATAGGTGCCAGAGCGAGATGGGTCCACACCGGAGCTAGGGTGTTTGGTGAAGCCCTTGACGTGAAGTTCATAAATGATCGCATCAGATTCGTGATGGAGTAAGCGTTCTACTCCCCAGTCAAACGCCGAGCGGCAACCACTAAGCGCTCCCAAAGGCGCGCGGCCCGCGTTTGGTCCTTCGCGCGCTGCCGATTCGCGATCAAAATCGGTCGGGAAGAAAATGCATTTCGCGTACGGATCGAGCAGCACCTTCTGCGGGTCAAAGCTATGAAGGTGAGGTGCGGTTTGTCCCGACACCGAATAAGCGTAATAACGAGCCTCACCGATTTCTGCGATCGGAATGCGGCAGTGCCATATCCGGCCCGACTTGTTGCGCAGAAACTCGAAGCGGAACGTCAGAAGCGGGTTCACCACATCTGATGAAGCGTAGAGCAGTAGAGTGACACCCTCCGCGTGTTCAGCGTGTAGGGCAAAGTTGAATGCCTGCTCCTCTTCAATCCACGTCACACCAAGCGGCAATGGACTGCCTTCAGCCTGAGCCCACGTCGGGCGCTTTGACTCGGTTAGATGTGCGGTTCCGTCAAGCAGCACTCAAATCTCCTGCCGCCGCGCGATCGGCAACGATGATCGCTTGCTCCCTGGAAATCCGGCCGGATGGTATGGTCACGTCGCCTTTGTCCAAGCGATCCAGCATCGCAGTTTTCTCTCTGCCGGTCACCAGCCATAGAATGCGCCGAGCGCGATTGATCACCGGGTACGTTAACGTCATTCGCCGTCGCTCCTGGTAAATTCCGGTCAAAGCGACATCTGCGTCAGTGACGCCTAATACCGGGTCTCCAGGTATTAAGGACGCAGTATGTCCATCCGGCCCGAGGCCCAAGTGGACCAGGTCGAGGCGCGGCGGCGAACCAGCGATTTCGCTGAGGGTGGAAGCGTACTGTCTAGCCGCTGTTTCCAGGTCGGGCGATTCCACGGGCATGGCATGAATCTGTTCCGGTCGGATCGGCGTATGATCGAGCAAACTTTCTCGCAGATGCGTCAGATTTCTATCCGCGTCTCCCTCCGGCGCCACGCGTTCGTCCACTTGCACTACATGTACTTTTCCCCACGGCAGTTCCTCACTGGCAAGCGCGCGCATCATGATCCAGGGCGTCCGGCCGCCGCTGACGGCCATCACAAAACGACCGCGCGCCTCGACTGCCTCGCGAGCTTCTTCTGCAATGATTCTCGCCGCGGCTTTGGCGGCGGACTCGTCATCCGCAAAGACTTCTATCTTCATTGAAAACTTCTCACGTCGCTTTGCCGCTGGCTACTGGCTGGTCATGCCCAACGATCGGGTTTTGCCAGCCGCCAGCCGGCGTCACTCGCTCAACCTCATTCGGACCCCAACTGTTCGGCTCGTAAGCGTAGACCGGTGTGGATTCCTTCAGCAAGGGATCGACGATACGCCACGCTTCTTCTACGTAGTCCTCCCGCGCAAACAGAGTTGTGTCTCCGGCCATGGCATCTCCCAGCACTCGTTCGTAGGCATCCATTTCCTCGGCGCTGGGTTGGTGGCTCGCAATCATCTCCGCCGGAACGCCGGTCACTCCTTCGTCTGGAGCCAGGACCGTCATTCCCATGGCGATTGCCACTTCCGGGCTGATCCGGAACCGCAAATAGTTTGAAGTGAGAACATCCGCGGGTATCACGGTTGGAGGCTTCCGCAGCCGGCAGACAATTTCTGTCGACGTGACGGGCAGAGACTTGCCGGCCCGAATGTAGAAGGGAACTCCTTGCCATCGCCAGGAATTGATCTCCAGCCTAAGGGCCGCGAAGGTCTCCACTTTCGAGTCCGGAGCAACTCCTTTCTCCGCAAGATAGCCGCGAAACTGCCCTCGCACAAGGTTTTTTTCCTCCAGCGGTGGGATTGCCTTCAGCACCTTGACTTTTTCATCACGCATGGATTCACTATCCATTCTGACAGGAGCCTCCATGGCCAGATTGCACAGGACCTGGAACAAGTGGTTCTGGATAACGTCGCGGATGGTGCCGGTTTGATCGTAGAACGCGCCCCGGCCCTGGACACCGAAATCTTCGGCCATGGTTATCTGCACGCTCTCGACATAATTGCGATTCCAGAACGCCTCCATGAAGGCGTTTGCGAAGCGGAAAACCACCATGTTGTGGACCGGCCGTTTACCCAGGTAATGGTCGATCCGGAAAATCTCGGTTTCATCGAAATGCTTGAGAAGAACTTTATTCAGGTGTTGCGCGGATGCCAGATTATGACCGAAAGGCTTCTCGATAATGATCCGGGCGCCCGTCACGCAGCAGCCCACTAATTGTTGGAGCACCTCCTCGAACATGGTGGGCGGGATCGCCAGGTAGTGAGCCGGGCACGGCGCTCCCTCGAGTTCCGGCCGCTCAAGCTCAGAAATGATGCGCTGCGCGAGGACCTTGCCTAGCTCGACGCCCCATTGATCGAAGGAATCGATGTTCCAGATTGCGCCCTGCGTGAATACAGAGTGCTCGTAGAGCGCTACCAGTTTTCCAAGGGTCTCGGGCGTCAGCCGCCTGGCCAGAATCGTGTTTGATGGACGATTACCCTCAAACACCCGGTGCGGCACAAGCCATTTTGGTGTGCCTTCAGCCTCCACTTCCTCCGGGGTTTTACCGAATGCCAATGCCTCGGCTTGCGCGCACACGTTGGCGATCAAAATGTCGTGATGCCGGCCGACGGGATTCAGCGGCTCGCCAAACGCGATGAAGTCGCAAGGGATCAGCCGGGTGCCCTGATGAATTAATTGATAGAAGGAGTGTTGGCCGTTGGTCCCAGGTTCGCCCCAGTAAACCGGAGTTCGTAGTGTTGGCCTCCACCATGAACCTGTCTTCATCCAAGCCTTGTCGGACTGGTGGTCTGGGTTCAGCCAGTTGTTGACAAAGATCAATTCCGCATAGGTCTCCGCTTCGTTCCCCAAGCGGTATTTTGCATCGGCGCCCGGGGCTTCAAAGGCAACCTGCTGACCGCCCACGCTGTTTAGACCGTAGCCCGAGCGAAAATAGCCGTGGAACTCAAACTGGCTCGCCTGCTGCTGAAGTTTCGCGATCTCCTGGTCTGCCTCTTGCAGCAGGTCATACTCAGGCTCTTGGTCCAGTTGGCCTTGATACTTCCCCCCAACCTGATCTGAATTTCCGAGAATCGCCTTCTTAGCCGCTTGTTCAGCGGCCAGCTCGGCTGCTGAGATCGTTCCCTCTTTTGCTTTTTCGCTGGACTCTTTCTCTTTTTGGATTTGTTGTTCCAGGTCAGCGATGCGCTGCTCAAGGTCGCGGGTGGTCTGCTCGTACTGCTGTTTCAGTTGCTGAAGTTGCTGTTCGAGATCGGTAGTTTGCTGAGCCGAAGCCGACCAACATGCGGCGAGAGCCAACCCGATAATCCAAGTGGAACACCTCAGCACTATGTTTGAAGGTTGAGCATTCACGCTTCCACTTGAGCCGGCGCGACTCCAGAGACTGGTGCCCGTTTGAGCAGCGGCACTTAGCGCCTTTCCCTCAAAACGACTTGTCTTAGACCTTCACGTTCAGCCACATGGCACTGACGAACCTTCAGCAAATGCCGAGTGCTGATTTCGGCAAAGAAAATGTCTCAGGCGGTTAGAATCGGGTAGTGGTTGGCGCAATGGCCGGAACCAATTTCACTGGCTGACCGGTTTGCGCGGAACAAAGGAGGGCTTCAATAATACGCACATCCGCTAAACCGTCTTGGCCGGAGGCCCGCGGATGATCCTGCCCGTTGAGCACGCACTCTGAAAACTCGGTGAGTTCTTGCGCAAACTGATCCTGCTTGGGAAAGACGCGCTCCTTCACTTGGCCGTCAGTGATGAGGTAATGCGTGCCGGGCCGGGCACGTTCGTAGCCTGGATCAACTCGCAAAACTGCTTTCGTCCCCACAACCTCATAAACCGATTCGCGCGCTGCCCCAAAACTGCAGGTGAATGCCGCTACTCGCCCCTGAGAGAAACGGAGTATCGCGCTGGTACTCTCTTCCACCTCCGCGAATCTCCGATCGTCCAGGCTCGCGTTGAAGGCGAAAACCTCGCTCGGTTCCTCGCCGAATAAGTGACGAGCGGCGCTGATGCAATAGATCCCAATATCGTAGAGCGGTCCACCACCCAGCACTTTGTTCAAGCGGACGTTTCCCTCTTGGACCTGAAAAGTGAGCACCGAACTGAAGATCCGGGGAATGCCGAGGTGGCCGGATGCCACCATCCTGATGGCCTCCTGGTGTGAGCTTTCAAAGTGCAGACGATTCGCAATCATTAGCCTGACCTGGTGCTGGCGCGCTTCGAGTATCATGCGTTGGCAGTCCGCCTCGGTGACAGCCATAGGCTTTTCGCATAGCACGTGAATTCCTGCTCGCGCCGCGGCCACGGAGTACTCGCAATGCATACTATTGGGCAGCGCAATGTAAACCGCATCCACTTCTCCGCTGCGAAGACATTCCTCATACTGCTCGTACGAGAATGTCCGAGGGACAGCATACGTCCTGCTCAGCTCCCCCAGTTTGGCGGGGTCGCCAGAGACCAGGGCTCGCAGTTCGGAGTTTTCCGCTGCGTTGGCGAAGGCCGGGAGAAGCGTCGCCCGAGCAAAATGGCCAAGTCCGACCACCGCATAACGGACTCGCATTTATGAAACCGCTTCAATCATCTTGCTGATGGGCGCAATTCCGGAAACGGCCGAGCGCCCTGAGCTTTCCGTCAGAGTCCGTATAGATTCGAAGGCGGCGGGGGAAATCATGTCCTCGGTGGAGCGCCAACTCCAGTTCCCATCCGGCCGGCCAGGCACGTTCATCCGAGTTCCCTTGCCCAAGTTTAGTAGATCCTGTAACGGAGCAATCGCCAGCGCGGCCACTGACGACCAACCGAGGCCCATCAATGCCGCAGCAGCTTCAGCACTCTCCCCAGGAGGCGCGCGCTTCAGATAGCTCCAAAGATTGTTCCGCTGATCAGTGGGCAATTCTTCATACCATTCGCGAGTTGGGGCGTTGTCGTGAGTACCCGTGTACACGACGGTGTTTGGAACGAAGTTGTGCGGAAGGTAGGGATTGTCCGCATGCCCATCGAAGGCGAACTGCAGGACACGTGTACCGGGCACTTGGAACTGATCCCGCAGGTATCGTACGTCGGGCGTAATCAGCCCTAGATCCTCAGCGATGAAAGGCAGACGGCCGAGCTCCGTTCGCACTGCTTGGAAAAGGTCGGCGCCCGGGCCCGGCGCCCATTGCCCAGACTGGGCCGTTTGCGCCCCTGCTGCAACGTGCCATGCGGCCGCAAACCCACGAAAGTGATCTAAGCGAATCAGGTCGACGTGACACAGGAGGGCGCGCAAGCGATCTATACACCATCGATAACCAGTGGAGCGAAGAGCATCCCAGTTGTAGACGGGGTTACCCCACAACTGGCCCTGCGCGCTGAAATAGTCGGGAGGAACTCCGGCGACGAAGCGCGGCCGGCGCTGTTCGTCCAGCAGGAATAACTCAGGATTCGCCCAGACGTCACTGGAGTCGGGCGAAACAAAAAACGGCAGGTCACCGATCAAGCCTATGCCCTTGGCACGGGCGTGCTTCTTCAGTTGGTCGGCTTGGCGGAATACTAGGAATTGCGCAAAGCGAACCGGATCGATTTCGCTTGCCAACTCTCGCCGCGCGTCATTCAGAGCGTTCGGGCGGCGCTGAACTAGCTCTCCCGGCCATTCCAGGTAATACGCGCCTTTAAACTTGGCCTTCAGCGATCGGAACAAAGCGTAGTCTTCCAACCAATGGGCCTGCTTGGCACAAAACTCGTCGTATCCAGGCTGAAGGTCTTTGCGCTCGCCGGCTCTAAAGTAGGTCCATGCCTTTTCGATAAGCCCGTGTTTGAACGGGATAACCGAGTCGTATTCAACCACAGTGGAAGAAAAGTGAGAATCACAATCGCTCGTGCGTAGCAGCCCATCCGAGATGAGACCTTCGGGACTGATCAGCAGTCCGTTGCCCGCAAACGACGATAGCGATTGATATGGCGAGTTGCCATAACCGGTGGGGCCGAGCGGTAGCGCCTGCCACCATCCTTGGCCGGCGTCATGAAGTCGATCGATCCACGAGAAGGCCGATGGTCCCAGATCACCGATACCGTACGGTGACGGCAGAGAGGTGACATGCAAGAGTACGCCAGAAGCCCGGTAGCTGGTGGGAAACACACTCGCTCCGGCCTCAGGTAGCCAGGGCATTGCTCACCATCTCTTTGGCTTCTTTCACGATCGCATGCAGATGAGCTTGGTTCTTAAAGCTCTCGGCATAGATCTTATAGATGTTCTCCGTGCCTGACGGCCGGGCTGCAAACCAGCCGCTTTCAGCCACTACTTTCAGGCCGCCGATGGGAGCGTGATTGCCTGGAGCTTTGGTCAGTTTAGCAGTGATCGGCTCGCCCGCCAGGTTCGACTCTTTTACCGCATCCGGCGAGAGCTTCTGCAGTTTCGCTTTCTGCTCGGGAGTAGCGGGTGCGTCGATACGCGTGTAATACGAAGTGCCGAACTCCGCTGTCAGTTCGCGGTAGTGCTCCCCGGGATCGTTGCCTGAGAGGGCGGTAATCTCAGCCGCCAGCAGGTCCATGATTAGACCGTCCTTGTCAGTGGTCCATACCGTACCGTCGAGGCGAAGAAAGCTCGCTCCGGCACTCTCTTCTCCACCGAAACAGCACGAACCGTCGAAGAAGCCAGGCACGAACCACTTGAAGCCCACCGGCACTTCGAGCAGTTCGCGGCCAAGCCTTTTGACAACGCGATCGATCATGCTGCTGCTCACCAGCGTCTTTCCAACCGCAGCGTCCTTGCGCCATTGTGGGCGATGGGTAAGCAAGTATCGAATGGCCACCGCGAGGTAGTGGTTCGGGTTCATCAATCCTTCAACCGGAGTCACTATCCCGTGCCGGTCCGCATCCGCATCGTTTGCGAACGACACTTGGTAGTGTTCTTTCAGGGCCACGAGCCTTGCCATGGCATAGGGACTGGAACAATCCGTGCGGATCTTACCGTCGTGATCGACTGTCATGAACGAAAACGTCGGGTCGATGATCGGATTGACGATGGCGATGTCCAGTCCGTAAATGGAGTTGATCGGGTCCCAATAAGGCAGCGCGGCTCCGCCCATTGGGTCCACGCCAAGTTTGAGTTTGGCGGCGCGAATCGCGTCCATATCGACGACGTTTTTCAGATCGCGAACGTACGGTAGCAGGAAATCTTCCTGGTGCGTGGACGCGGCGTGGATAGCGGTGTTGAACGGGACTCGCTTCACCCCGGCATTGCCTGCGAGCAACAATTCGTTCGCACGATCTTGGACCCAGCGGGTCACGTCGGTATCGGCGGGGCCTCCGTTGGTCGGGTCGTACTTAAACCCTCCATCCTCCGGCGGGTTGTGCGATGGCGTGATGACGATGCCGTCAGCCAGGTGTTCCTTGCGGCCGCGGTTGTAAACGAGAATGGTTCGCGAGATGACGGGGGTGGGAGTTAAACCGTCGCCCTGCTGGATGACGGTTTCCACGTTGTTCGCCGCCAGCACCTCGAGTGCGGTGCGCTGGGCGGGCCCGGAAACCGCGTGGGTGTCTTTGCCCATGTAGAGCGGTCCGTCAGTTCCCTGCTTTCGCCGGTAGTCGCAGATCGCTTGAGTAATTGCCAGGATATGCGCCTCGGTGAACGTGCCGCGCAAGGGTGACCCGCGATGCCCGCTAGTGCCGAAGCTGACGAGCTGGTTGGGATCATGTACGTCGGGATGACGCTCAAAATAATCCCTCTCCAAGCGAGCCACGTCCAACAGCATCTCCTTCGGAGCCGGTTTGCCTGCGAGGGGCGAAATCGTGTCGTCAGGATTGCCTGCCAATGACTGCGTCGCTAAAGTACTGGACATGGGTCCGCCTTCCAGATTTCAGCGGCATATTCGGCAATGGTGCGGTCGCTCGAAAACTTGCCGGAGCTCGCTATGTTCAGGATTGCTTTGTGAGCCCATGCGTCAGGATCGGCATACAGGGCTTCGAGCCGTTCGTGCGCCTCGAGGAAGGACGTCAAGTCCGCCAGGTGCATGTAGTGATCGCCGTTTGTCAGCAACGTATCGCGCAGCGGTGCGAAAACACCTGGTTCGTTGCGGCTGAAGTAATCAGAGAAGATAAGGTCCAAGGCCTTTCTCGTCTCCGGCTCGTGCTCATAGTGCCAGTAGGGACTGTACCAAGCGCGGCTGTTCTCGACCTGTTCCACGGTGAGACCGAACATGAAAATATTCTCCTCCCCGGCCTCCTCCGCCATTTCAATGGTCGCACCGTCGCGTGTTCCCACTGTCAAGGCTCCGTTCATCATGAACTTCATATTGCTCGTTCCACTGGCTTCGTAGCCGGCGGTCGAAATCTGGTTCGAGACATCGCTGGCAGGGATCAGCCGTTCAGCGAGCGAAACATTGTACTCGGGCAGAAAAACTACCTTGAGCCGGCCGCGCAGGGCGGGATCACCGTCAATTGTTCCTGCAAGATTGTTGATGAACTTGATGATTACCTTCGCCAGGTGGTAAGCGGGCGCCGCTTTACCGGCGAAGAAGAACGTACGCGGTATCATTTCTGTGTCGGGATTCTCTCGCAGCCGGTTATAGATTACGACGATCCGCAGTGCGTTCAGCAGTTGCCTTTTGTATTCGTGGATCCGCTTAATCTGGCAGTCGAAGATCGTGTTCGGGTCAACGCTCTGCCCCGACGTCGACTTCAGCCAATCGGCAAACTGCGTTTTGGCCTTGAGTTTGGACGTGCGGAAAGCATCACGAAAGCCGTGATCGCCTGCAAACGATCTCAGTTTGCTGAGCTGGCTCAGGTCGGTAATCCACCCTTCGCCGATAGCTTCCGTGATGGCCCGGGCCACACCGGGATTCGCTTCCAGCAGCCAGCGCCGCGGTGTTACGCCGTTCGTCTTGTTGTTGAAGCGCTCGGGAAACATTTCGGCGAGGTCTTTGACCGTCGTCGTGCGCAACAGCTTGGAGTGGACGGCGGCCACTCCGTTCGTGCTGTGCGAGCCGACAATCGCAAGGTTGGCCATGCGGATCTTGCGCTGGCCGCCCTCTTCGACCAAGCTCACACGCGCCACGCGTCCGTCGTCGCCGGGGAAACGGACACGAACTTCGTCCAGGAGCCTCCGGTTGATCTCGTATATTATCTCGAGATGCCGCGGAAGAAGCGCCTGAAACCATTCAACCGGCCATTTCTCGAGCGCTTCAGGCAGCAAGGTGTGATTGGTATATGCCAGTGATCTCTTCGTGAGGTACCAGGCTTGGTCCCACCCCAAGTGCGCATCATCCAGCAAGATTCGCATCAGTTCAGCGACCGACATGGAGGGGTGTGTGTCATTGAGTTGGATCGCGACCTTCTCGGGTAGCTTGTCCCAATCTACGTTGTGACGCTGAAAGCGGCGTATCAGGTCGGCGAGTGAACACGCGACCAGGAAATACTCCTGTAAAAAGCGCAGGCCTTGCCCGGCGGTGGTGGAGTCGTCGGGATACAACACGCGGGTAAGCGATTCCGCTTCGAGAGTCTCACCCAAGGCACCGACGAAGTCGCCCGTGCCGAATTCCTGAAAGTCGAAATAGTCCGGCGCGGCGGCGGCCCAGAGTCGAAGAGTGTTGATCGTCTTTCCCCCGTAGCCGACCACGGGACGATCGAAAGGAACGCCGATCAGACTGGATGGCCGGTCCGGGATGACGTCAAAACCACCCCCTCGCAGCTTAAATGAGACGTTCAGTTTCACTTCCACCTTCTCGTGCTGCCGTGCGATTTCCCATGGATCTGCATCGCGAAGCCAATTATCAGCGCTCTCCCGTTGCCAGCCATTCACGATGGACTGCTTGAACATGCCGTACTCATAGCGCAGGCCGTAGCCGGTGGCGGGAAGCTGCATGGTGGCCATGGAGTCCAGAAAGCACGCCGCCAGGCGGCCCAAGCCTCCGTTGCCTAAGCCCGCATCCGGTTCCTGCTCGATCAGTTCCAGCCAATCGACGCCTTTCACTTGGACGACCTGCTGCACGACGGGGTTGAGCAAAAGGTTGCTGACGTTGTTTGCGAGCGAACGTCCGATGAGAAACTCCAGCGACAAGTAGTAAATGCGCTTGGCATTCTCGCGCTCATACGTGTTCTTGGTGGACACCCAGCGGTGCGCCAGGATATCGCGCACGGAGCTGGAGAAGGCCTCGAAACGCTCGCGCGCACTCGCCACTTTCGGGTCGATCGCTCTATCAAAAACCAAATGCCGTTCGTACAGCGCGTCTTCCGTTCCGACGAACGGAATCGGGCCGAACCCGTATTGTTGAAGAAGCTCCGACGCGTTGGCCGAGCTTGTCGCCGACCCTGCATCAATGACACTTTTGGGGCTCATGAGTATCCTTATCGTTTGAAATCGCTATGCGGCCAAGTGGTGATCGTCATTCCATAACCGGATCACAGGCTGGGAAACCGTGTGCTCATAACTCAGCGCGCTCAGGCTCGCCGTGCTCAGCAGCAGATACTTTGCCACGCAGCCTGGACTGAGAGCCAGCCAGCGGTCGGCCAGAACCCGGATGAAGTGTCCGCTGGAAAAAAGGAGTACGTCGCCAGCGACTGCGCGGGCACGGTGCACCACGCGGTCCGCCCGTTCGCCTATCTGTGCTGGCGATTCGCCTCCCGGGCAGCCGTCTCGGAACAGTTGCCAGTCTGGGCGTTTTCGCAGAATCTCGGACAAGAGCAGCCCCTCGTATTCCCCGTAGTTCCATTCCACAAGGTCGGGATCGGTTTCCGCCCCGGCGCCGAACCCGGCCAGTTCGCAAGTTCGCGCTGCACGCTGCAACGGGCTGGTAAATACTTTTGCGAACTTCAGGCCTTTCAGCCTTTCCCCGAGCCGCCGGGCGTGGTTTTCACCCTCCGCGGTTAGGGACAAGTCGGTAAGGCCCGTGTGCTGGCCCGAGACCGTCCATGCGGTATCACCGTGTCGTGCTAGGTAAACAATCGGAAGTATATTGCTCATGCTTGCTCGCCCTCTGAGCATTCACAGTACCAACTTGCCGAGTGCGACGAGAAGTCCGCGCGCTGACCCAGGGTCGACAATTTGTGACGACAACTCGACATTGGACAAGGAAACCGGTTGGACGCTTACTTCTGTTCGCGAACCGCAAGCGTGGGCGCCGGCAAATCCGACTTTTTGAGAGCCTCGGCCACATTGCGTGCCAGGTTATGGGTAGCTCGCAGATTGCCACCGAAAAAGCGGACATTACCGTCGACGACGCGTTCAACAACCACCTGACCTTGCCGCGTACAGAGCTGGCTTCGGACATTAACTTTGTGGCTCCGCCCACCGTGGTAACGGCACGCCGAGTCTCGCTACCCGGCGTATACTTCTGCACAGTTGTTTTCAACAACAGTACTTCGGGTCCGCTGGCGTTGCGATCGCCGCCGCGAAAAACTTGTTTGAACTGCTTCGTCTTGGCTAGCTCAACTAACAGGTTCTCGTAAATCGCAACTCGGAAGGCGGGTTCGATGTTCACGTCCCCCGGGTCGACCTTGTCCACCTGCACGCTCAAAGCTTGAGCGGCCAGCCGAGGCGGCAAGGCTGCGCTTTCATTCTTGGCCTCCGGAGCGTTCGGCTTCGTGGGTTGATTTTCTAGATTGGTCACATGTGCACCTTCAGCCACCAATTCGTCTTTGAGAACCTGTCCTTGGCCCTTGTTGAGCTGGAATACCGCGCCGTGAAATCCCCCGTTGGGATCGAGATACTCCACGGTGAGTGTGTCGTACTTCTTGTGCGAGAACAGGCCGATCACTCGCCCGCCACCGTACGGCGCCGCGGCCCTGCCCACTGCCATCGCAGTACCGCCCATCTGCTTGTCTTGCACTCCGAGAGAGAGGTCTTGGATGGAGTCAACGCTTACTTGAGCGACGGAGCCGTCGCTTTTCTGAAATCGCAAAGTATGCTCTTGAATTGAGAGCTCTCCGTTGGCGTTGTTCGAGACACTTTCGAAACCCAAAACGTGCGTGACGCGCATCGCGGAGCCTGAAGCCGAACCTGCTCCGCCGTGATCCTGGGCCATCAAAGCCGTGCTGCAGCAAATCAGCAGCAGAAGGCACGCCAGCGCGCGGCTACTCTGTTCGAACGGAGTAATTTTCTCGATCATGTTTCCTCTTCTACCCGGACCGACCCAGGGTTTCCACACACGTTCTGAGCAGTCTGGGTGCCATTACGAGAGGCTGAGGAGGGAACCCGATGCCGAGAGCTGTCACATGGAAACCCGGAAAAACCTTTTACCGCAGTGGGCGGAGCTTGATTTCCACAGGTTGGATTCTCCGTTAAGAGAGAGTGAACCCTAGCCGCGGCAGGCATTGCTGAATTCCCCGTCTAGCGACGAGAACTCCGCAAATGACGAAAGCCTGGGAAACGAAATCTCGCGAGCGAGACCGTCAAGGCATAGAAACAAAAGCGATAAGCAGGGATAACGGGTTGGACGCGTGTGTGCCCTATGAAAGCCGCAGCAAGAAAAGGGGCTGAACTTTCATGAGCAATGCGATGATCGCGAACGAGAGACTCCATCACGAAGGTGCGGTGGCGGAGAAGTTTCTACAGGCCCCGAGCGAAGACTCGTTCGCTGACCTGTTTAAGATCTTTTCGCCGCAACTCGCGGCATTCTTCCGGACGCGCGGTTGCGCGTTGGCTCTGGCCGAAGACCTGGCGCAGGAAGTGATGCTTACCGTTCACTGTAAGGCCGCGCAGATTCGCGACCGCAAGCTATTTCGCGCTTGGCTGTTCAAGATCGCTCGTAACGCTCTCTGCCGGCACTACGGTAAGCAGGCGCGGGAAGTGGAAACTGTGAACGTGGCCGACGTCGCTGAGCGTTTGGTCGCCACGACCAAACCCGCGGGCACCCCTGCGTTCGAGTTCCTGCATTGGATGGCCTTCTTAGATTCGCACGAGCGCGAAGCCATGAAACTGCGCTTCATCGAGCAGTGGGAATACCATGAGATTGCCGCCGCCCACTCCATCCCAATCGGGACAGTACAGTGGAGAGTGTTCAACGCAAAGAAGAAGCTGGCGCCGTATTTGACAACGATTATGCGCACGGCTGCCTGATGGCGGCCACGGGCCAGATCAACACGTGGCTCCCGTGGGCGGCTGGTCCGCTTGAAAACGGGGGTGGGGGGCGTAAAAGGCCGGGTTCTGAAGCATCAGCTTTCGTGCGTGGCGCTCGATTTGTTCTTTTGAAAAAACGAAGCCGCCGTGCTCCGGAAAAGAATCGGCGGCGTCCCAGGGAAGTCCTTTGCGCTGATGGCGTATGAAGAGTTCGGCGGCTTCGGTGAGCTGGCGGCGCTGCAGGCGGCGACGCTCTTCCTGGATATCGCGGAGCTGCTCGATCGCTTTTTGAAACTGGCGGGAGAGGCGCGAGCCGTGCAGACCAAGCGTGGCCAACTGCGGGATTAGGGTTTGGGGGCTGGGGTCTTGGGAGAGCAGTTCGGCTTCGAGGAATGGGATGCGATTGAGGCGCCAGGCGGTGTTGGCGATTTCGTGGAC
>PMUP01000023.1:5294-139615 GCA_003166865.1 Bryobacterales bacterium | reverse complement strand
GTTGAAAGAATCGAGGCAGGTCAGTGGTAAACTTGGCGGTGTGGGCAACGAATGCCCTATAGGTTGAAACCTTGTCAAGCCCTTTCAACCTTTGCCCACCCTCACCGCTTCTCTACGTGATCCCGTTCTTGAAAGCCTCCTGTCACTCATTTTCCGTCTCATGACGGGTCCGTTGCAGACCAAGCTCTACGACCGGACGAGCGACGAGATCACGCTCGATGAGGTGGAGCGGATTGCGATTTAGGCTAGTGGTGACCCTTCACACGGATTTCGTTCCGGTCTGGCCGCAATGCGACCTGTACTTGTCAGCCGCGGCCTCACCTGACAACTCTCCGAGTTTACGGTAGGCTTCAAATTGTGCCTCACTAAACCATTGGCTTGAGGTTGGATCGTGCGGGAAGGCGGGATGCGCACGAGCATGACCAACGACATCCATAGGTTCGATGCCAAACACTTTGGGTTTTATGTAAATGATAATGCCGTCTTTGGCATCAGGGTACCGTATCGTTCCCACCGCTATCCGATCAGCGGAACCACGCTTTTGATAAATCGGCTGGTGCTCGTCAAATTCAATACTCACGTTAAGATCGATACGCGCCTTGGAAATTGAATGTGCGAGGGCCGTGAACGTCTGCCGACTGTCGCGAGAGGCGTCGCTAACAATAATGACCCCGCATCGACGCCTCAATAGCTCGTACGCTCCGAGATTATCAAAGTGTCCACCATCAGATAAATATATGAACGGATCATGATCCGTCATATTTCCCAAAAGTTCCTTCATGAGGCAGCTGATACGGGATCTAGGTATGTTGCCATTCCATGCGCCAGGGTATCGAGGGTTGCAGAACCACCATCCCAGGCGAAAATTGAACATCGTGTGAAACAGTCTGGTGCGCAGCGAACTAAGATAGCCCATCCCTGATCCGAGCGCTGAGCCGGAGATGGCCATACATGAAGCCAGACTGACGCCCTTATCACCCGCATAGAAGTATTGTGAGGGGTCTTGAAATACTCCGACATTCATGTGGTCGTCGCTCGGGAAAAAGCCACACCCGCGCGACGAAAACACAAAGTTCTCACCCAGTCGCGCACGCGCGTCCGATCGGTCTTTTGCATTTAAGCAACAATTTAGTAGAAGGACAGGTCCATGATACCCATCAGACGGTCGTAGCTGATGGAATCGCAAATGATCAGAGGCAAGTCCGCTAGACGCGAATGCCTGAAACTTTGCCGGAGCGCCAGTTGGCGCTTCGCCGAGAAACGTCTCTGACAGCCGCGCAAGGTAATACCGATGCATTGACGAGGAATTAACGCCTGAGCGAGCTGAAAAAAGAGCGGCCCCAAAGAGTACCACGGCGAACAACCAAATGGTAGGGCCTCCTAGAGTAGCGTCACACTGCTCGAAATAGGCTTGAAGCGTGTGCCATTGTTCAATATGAAACACCCATCGACTGATGCCGAAAGAGATTAAGATAAGTACTCCCAACAGAAACACGTAAGGTACCGCAGTGACGATCACTCTTGCAGCGTAACGTCTTATGGCAGATTCGTACAATCGTTCCCCTGGCTTTAGCCAAGCCCCCGCAATAATCGACGCACTCCAGACAAACCAAAAATAGATATCTTGGTGGAGCGGAGTTCGATACAGGAGCAGCGGGCCATAGATCGCGATGATCGAAAGACCGGCACACAAGGCGGCGCTCTGGTAGATCAAGGCAATGAGGTCCGTCACATTCTCCCGCATGTAGGGCGATAAAGTCCTCCCGAGAAGCACCATGCTAATTCCAGCGGCGAAACCGATCAACATGATTGCTGCCGGAACGAGGATGCCGAAGAAGAGAAATATGGCTTGAAACCCTGTGGATTGCCTCATCACATGGATCCCCCAAACGAGAGCGGGTAGGCGCACCTCTACGTATGTGGCTAACAGAAACAAGAGGCTGCACGACAACAAATACTTAAGTACTTCCAAGAACCTACGATTGAACCACTTTACCAACCACTCCAAGGCGCCTTGCTTCATCAATAATCTTGCACAGAGGATTGCCAAGAGGCCCGAGACAGACAGGATAATACTCGTCAGAAGGCTCATCGTTTGGGGGTGTTGGAACCCATACGAATGTGCAACGAGCAATAGCCGCCACTTGAGAGATGAATGACTTTGGCGATATACGCGTCGAATGATGTCGAATAGCCGATAGTGGTGTGGCTCGGCGAACGCCGCACTCAAAGCAAAGAGCCAAGTCGACGAAAACACAAGCCCGGTAAGTGCGAGTACGTTCAGCTGCGCGCGACCCCTGAGGTTGGGAGTAGTGTTGCGTTTGTTCCAATAGAGACGCAGGGCGAAGGCACATGGGGCAGCGGCAAAAAAGTACCTAACAGCGTTTAACTGTAGATGCTTGTTCGAATAGATGAGCCAACAAAACCAAAGGGTCGGAACTAGAACGGCCACATCGAGTAAAAACGACTTGAATAGATCACGCTCGTGCCGAGCCAGACTTATTACTACTACTATTATGACGGTGAACGTTAGGGTCAGGCCGAAAGCAGCTGCGGAATGTGCTAGGACGGCATTATCAAGGATTCCTTTAACGATGCTCAATATGATTCTGGGTGTCAACAGCAGCCCGGTGATGACAGCGACAAGCGATAGGAGGCTTGAACCAAGGTTATGAACGTAAGTCGCGGCAAAGAGAGCTGACCCCGTGGCGTGACGGCTGGCCGGGCTTCGAAGGTATGACACGCTTCTGCGGAGCCAGCGAAGTTCGTCGCTGTTTGAAAGTAGTAGAGCAGAGGCTCCGCGAAATCCATGTTGCCGGATTAGTTTAGCTAGCCAAGAAGAAATGTATCCGCCACCTGAGACTGCCGAGATATAGTCGACCTCAGCCAACACACCGGATTTGGCAAGTCCTTGCAGTACGCCAAGAGCAAATGTTGAACTTCTAATACCGCCGCCGGATATTGCGAGACCGACCTCGCCTTGTCTACTGCGACCGGGTTCCCGCCGCCGCCTGGCTTCTATGACATCGCTGCGTTCCGACTTACGGAGTTCCCTATAGTCGAAAGTTGGAGCGACATTTCGCTTTTTCATAGCGACAAGATTTCCGTATATCGAAGTTTATAACATCGTATACCGTCGCCGCATTATTGGCGACGTGAAAACCGCCGGGGGCGTGCTCCCGCTGTCAAGTGTTCCCTGCAAGCGCTAAGAATAGCTTGCGGACAGCAAAGCGCGGGCTGCCAGATATCGCGGGCAGATGCTTTGGGCACAAAAGGATTTCAGGATGTGTTTTGGCGCGTTCAGAATGCGTCGACTAGAAAGGCTGACCATAAACCACAACACCTACTAAACGCTTCTCACGACGTTGCCTTTGGAATTGGCAATGATTGGCCAAGTATGTTGATGCTGCCGATGGTTGCGCCGCCATCGACTGTAACGACCGAGCCGGTTGCATATGGATTGGTGGCAACAAACAGAATTGCCTGGGCAATATCCTCCGAGGCACCAACCCTCTGCACTGGCAGCTTTTCTTTCGCATTATCGAACATCGCCCTTCGTTGTTCAGAACTCATCCTCGACAGGAGCGGCGTGTCAATTAGGCCAGGTGAAACGGCATTCACGCGCACCGGAGCAAATTCTAGTGCAAGACCGCGCACGAGTCCTTCGACCGCTGCATTGATCGCTCCCTGTAACGGAGCCGCGGGGTTCGGTCTTTGACTTAGGAATCCCGAAACTAGGGTGAGAGATCCGTTTGCGTTGAGACGCGCAGCTTTCGCGATCCGGTATGCACCCCAAAACTTAGAGTCCATCGACGCATACGCATCCTCAAGAGTGAGGTTGCGAACTGAGCCGGTCTTTGTAGATGATGCTGAGACAATGATATGGTCGAAAATGCCAGCTTCATTAAACATCGACACGACGCTGTCGTTATTTAGCGTGTCAACGACTCTCACGCTCACCCTCCCGCTGAGATGAGTGGCGGCTTGTTTCAAGCGGCCCTCGTCGCGAGAAGCGATCATCACGATAGCCCCCTGAGCAACAGCTAATTCGGCCGTGGCCAAACCAATGCCTGAGCTTCCCCCGACGACCAGCACCTTTTTTTCGTTTAAGTTATATGCCATCTCAGTATTACGACTGACTGTTAGATTTGATTTCAGTGTACGGACATTCGTCGAGTCCGTCAAACTGGGTACGCGCCGCCAACTCCGCACTAGTTCGGATGTAATCCGGCAACAATCGTTCTTGGGGCAAGGGAACCGCAACTGGCCTACGCTAACAAGACACCCGCGATCTGAACCTTATCAAGCCGATCATGCACGTCGCTGGCCGGCGCTAAGTACCGCATCGTTGTCTCCAAGGATCGATGGCCCATCCAATGCTGGACCGTGCGTACATCAAACCCGGCCCGAAGCATTCGAGTGGCGTATGTCGAACGGAACGTCTTCAAATCAAATTTCCCCTCGTCGAGCTGTGCCCGTTTCGCGATCGCCTTACACCGCAGCAGCATATTCTGTTCGCGATTCCCCTTGGGCGATGGGAATACGAACCGGCTGTTGCCTTGCCGCGGATGCGTGCGCAGCAGCTCAACAAGCGGCTTGGGGACCGGGACCTCCCGCTCCTCCCAGCGCTTCGGCCAGAACCCAAGATCCGGCTTCGCGGTGACTCGAATCGTGTTGAGTGTGAAGTTCAGGTCCGGCCAGCAAAGATGCACGACCTCCTGGTCGCGGAATCCAGAGAAGAGAAACGTCGAGAATAGGACTCGCTCGCCCGGCGTACACACATCAAAGAATTTCTTGAGATCGCCGTCGCTGTATTCTTTTGGGAGACTGATCATTCGTTCCGGCAGCCCGATGCCCTTGGTCGCTCCGGCCTTGCCGTAGCGCTTCAAGAACTGCGCGACGATGACCATCTGGTGAATCACGGTGTTGTTATCGAGCTTGTGCTTATCCTTCAGCGCCACCATGAAATCCGTGAGATCGTCCCGCGAGATCTTCTTCGGATCGGCGTTCGGCGCCAGAAATTCCACGAACCGGTCGAGCACGGCTTTGTATTTCCGGTGGGTATTCGGCTTCTTGAGCGCTTTGATCGACGCCAGGTAATGCTTGGCGGCCACGTGAACCGCCGTGCGCTTGCTCCCCTCCTCTTCGGCATCCTCGATTCCGAGCGCGCGACCTTCGAGCGTGTGTTTCTTGCGCCGCACGGCTTCCAAGGCCTCGGCCGTCGTCGATCCGGCCGCCTGGCGCTTCCGTTTGCCCCGCTGATAATAGTCGATGTAATAGCGGCCATCGGGCAAAGCTTCCCAATCGTAGCCACCCTTTTTGTTGCGCGGAATCGCAACGAGCTTCCAGCCAGTATCGGACTTCACCTGTTTGAGAATGTTCACACGCGCCATAGCAGGCCTCCTTTACGGTCTATAAAAAAGTAAGTATAGGCTGTATGGCTAAGAAAGGAAAGACATTACACGGGAAGCTGGCATTCTACCACTGAATTACTCCCGCCCGTTACTACGAATCGAACATATCAGAACGCGCGCTTGGCGTCCAGTCCGGCGGGAATTCCTGCGTCAGATCGAAACCTTCGTTTTTAGACGCGTGATGAACTCATCGAGATGCGCCATCGCGCCCGTGGGCAGATCGTGCAGTACCACCAGCGTCCACGGGCGTGAACGGCAATCGGCAAGTGCACGGTCAGCCAACCACTGGAATCGTGCCAGTCGCCCGGAAGGGAGTTCCAGAGCACGCAGGTGTACAAGCCGGCAATCAGCTTCTCCACCACCGCGGGGTGCAGCAAGTGGCGGCCCTTCGGCCTAGCGCTTGGCAACCAGTACGTCTTCGACGATTTCCTTGAACTCGGCCGGACTCAGGAGCCCGCGCTTTTCAATGCCCTTGTCCTTGACGCGGCGTAGCATCTCACCGACCGCTTCATCATCGACGCCAGTGATGCCCATCTGTTCCAGGTTGTAAGTGATGGATGCCTTCCCGCTCTTCTTCCCCAGCACCACTTCACCGCGCCGGCCCGTAAGCGCTGGATGCGTTCCGAACATCGCCAGCGGCTCCTTCACCACCAGATCGACGCCGATGCCGGATTCGCGCGTAAAGTTGCGCTCGCCCAGAATTGGCTTGTTCAGCGCGATGTCGAACTGGCTGATGCGGCTGACCAGCTCGCCGAGCTCGGGAAGCTTGCCCAGGTCGTAGTGCGTTTCGTAGCCATAGAGCACGTGCAGCGCGACGATCAACTCCTCGAGCGCGGCGTTGCCGGTGCGCTCGCCCAGGCCATTCGCGCAGCTATGCACCACTTCGGCGCCGGCTTCGACGCCCGCCAATTCCGTCGCCACCGCCATACCGAAATCGTTGTGCGTGTGCACTTCCACGGGGAGTTTGGTAATCGATTTGACCAGGCGCACCAGATACTTCATCGCTTCCGGCAGAACGCAGCCCATGGTGTCTACGACGCCGACCGAGTCCGGCGGCGCTTCCTGCATAATGCGCGTCAGCAGGTTGGTGAGATCTTCCTCGCGGGCACGCGTGGTGTCGTATGGAAAATACACGGTGTACAAACCACGGGATTTCGCGTAGTTGATGACCCCGATGCTCTTCTTCAGTACGTCTTCCCAGGTCCACTTGAATTGGTACTTGAGTTTCGGATAACCGATCGGAATTTCGATAATCACGCCGTGACAACCGCATTCGAGCGCCTTGTCGATGTCGGCGTTCATAGCACGCGCAAAGGTGAAGATGCGCGATTTCAAACCCAGACGCGAGATCTCCTTGATGGCTTGGAAATCCTGTTCGGACACGGCGGGCATGCCGGCTTCGATGCGGTCCACGCCGATTTCGGCGAGCTTCTCGGCGATCGCTACCTTATCCGCGATGCTGAACACAACTCCCGGTGTCTGCTCGCCGTCGCGCAGCGTGGCGTCGTGAATACTCACTCGCGCGGGCAATTGGAACGTCGACTGCACTTCCGGAACGAAGTTATAAGGGCTAACCCACCACTCATTTTCGCGATAGTATTTGCCGTTCATGGCCTTGTACTGCCAACTATACCATTCGCGGGCTGGCCTCCCACGCGTAGTCCGGACCACTCCTCGCACAGCAGAATCGAGTTGGCTGGGTTCTGCGACGAATATTTCAGCGACGCCGGCCGGCCGATCAACCGCTGCGGATCGCCCGGAATCAACTCGCGCAGTTTCGAGATGTCCTGGGAGGCTGTGTAGGTGATGCCGCGAACCGAATATTCGTAGAAGATAGCGTCGTCGTGGATCTCGAGGATGGTGGCGTCGCCCAAGCGCCCATTCGAGTTCACTTCCAGCCGCCGCCTCTGCTCCTTATCCTTCGGCTTGCGCCGGATGCGCAGCACGATGTAAACGCCCGCGGCCACCGCCATAAGTGATACGGCACTGATGCCAACTGCCTCTGTCATTGGAATTGCTCGGGGAAACACCCGGCCGCCAGAGGCTAATCCTCTAGCACGACGGTGTTCTCCAACACGCCGATGCCATCGATTTCAATCCGCACTTGCGACCCTGGTTGCAGCGGACCGACGCCGGACGGAGTGCCTGTCGCGATCAAATCACCCGGCTCGAGCGTCATGAATCCACTTACGTAAGCGATTATATCATCCACGCTGAAGATCATTTCCGTAATTGACGCGTCCTGCTTTTTCTCGCCATCGACAAACGTCCGGACACGCAGGCTAGCGAGATCCACTTCATCGCGCGGGACAATACACGGTCCTACGGGACAAAAAGTATCGAAGCCTTTGCCGCGCGTCCATTGACCATCTTTTCGTTGCAAGTCGCGCGCGGTGACATCGTTGACGCAGGTGTAGCCCAGGACGTAGCCGGCGGCATCGGAGCTTTTCACGTTGCGCGCACGCCGGCCGATCACAACTCCCAATTCGCCCTCATAGTCGAGACGCTGCGATAACCGCGGATACACGATCACGTCGCCCGACGCGATCAGCGACGAGGGAGGCTTCAGAAAAATGGTGGGCTCGGCGGGCACTTCGTTGCCCAGCTCCTTGGCGTGTTCAGCATAATTGCGGCCGACGCACACGATCTTAGACGGAACGCACGGCGGCAGCAGCCGCCCGTCGGAACCATGGCGGACGATTTTCATTGGGCAGTCTTCATTGAGCAGTCTTCATTGAGCAAGGATTTCCACGGGAGCAGATTGCGCGCTCTCGTTGCCGATCTGATCGATGGCCGAAACTTGATAGCGATAATGCTTTCCGCTTTGAATGCCGTGATCGGAATACGTAGGCGCGTCTAATCCGCGCGCGATTTCGATGAACGGCCCGCCTTCCTCGGAGCGGAAGATTCGATACTCCTTGAAATCGGGCTCGGTGTTCCGCGTCCACGCCAATTCGACGGCGCCAAGACCCACCGATGCAGTGAGGCCGGACGGAACTTCGGGTGGGAAGATGTCCACCGGAGTAATGCTTTCCGGGCCGGCTACATCGCTCTCCACCTTGCCGCGCATGCTTTGGACAGAATACTGATAGGTTTTGCCATATTCCGCGCTGATGTCGACGTAAGGCGACTCTGTCGCGGTGGCGAGCAGTAGGGGCCGGGGCTGCAGTTCAGTCTTTCGAAAAATGCGGAATTCGCCGGGCGCGGCCGCACGCCACGAAAGCTCAACGCCCTTGGCCGTGGCCGCAACGTGAAAATCGGCTGGTGTCGCGACTGGCTGCTCCACATGTAAGGTCTTGAGATCCGACCAGCCGGCATCGCGCCCCTTGGGGTTCGTCGCGCGCACGGCCACAATGACATCTTTGTCAACGAAGTTCGCAACGGGAAACTCGGCATGAACCGGGCCGGGCTTGTCCGGCGTGGGCACGGTAACGCTCGTGGAACTCCTTAACCATTCGTCCATGTTGAATCCATTGCTGGGGCTGGCACCGACGCGCAAATCCACGCTCCCGATATCGGTCAGCGGCACGCCTTCGGTGGTGAGCGGTGCGATGGTGAAATCGAAATCGAGATTGGGGCCGCGCTCCACCACTGCGAGATCGATGACGCGCGCAGGAATGCGCAACGCGGGATACAGAGGTTCACCGATAGACCCGCATCCGGCCAGCAGCGCGCAGACCGCGGCGCAAATAATCACGGCCAGCGTGCGCATCGGCTATAGGATGTACCGGCTCAGATCCTGGTCCTTCACGATGTCGGCCAGTTGCTTGCGGACGTAGGCGGCGTCTATGCGGACGTTCTTCTTCTTGAGGTCGGGCCCCGCGAACGAGATCTCTTCCAGCAGCTTCTCCATGATGGTGTGCAAGCGCCGCGCCCCAATATTTTCGGCCGTTTGGTTGACCCGAGCCGCGAAGCCGGCGATCTGCTCGATGGCGTCGTCAGTGAACACCAGCTTGATACCTTCGGTATCCAGCAGAGCGATGTACTGTTTCACCAGCGCGCCCTTGGGCTCCTTCAGAATGCGAATGAAATCCGCTTCGGTGAGCGATTTCAGTTCCACACGAATGGGGAATCGGCCCTGGAGCTCCGGGATCAGATCGCTGGGTTTCGAGACGTGGAACGCGCCCGCCGCGATGAACAGAATATGATCCGTCCGCACGAAACCGTGACGTGTATTGACCGTGGTGCCTTCGACGATCGGCAGAATATCGCGCTGCACGCCTTCGCGGCTGACGTCGGGGCCGTGGCCGGATTCGCGGCCGGCGATCTTATCGATCTCGTCCAGGAAGATGATGCCGCTGCGCTCCACGCGATCCAGCGCGACGCGCGTCACCTGATCCATGTCGATGAGCTTCTGCTCTTCTTCCTGCACCAGGTACTCGGCGGCCTCGGCAACCCGCATCTTTCGTTTGCGGGTGCGCTGCCCAAACAGGCCCGGCAGGACGTCCTTCAGGTTGACGTCCATTTCTTCCAGGCCGGTATTGGTGCTGATCTCAAACGTGGGACCGCGCTCGCGGACGTCGATCTCCACCAGGCGATCGTCCAGTTTGCCCGCGCGCAATTTCTCGCGCAGTTTCTCGCGCGTGCGTTCGGCGCTTTCGGAAACCTCCGGTTGCGGCGGCATTAACAGATCCAACAGCCGCTCCTCGGCGTTTTTTTCGGCGCGCTCGGCCACTTCTTCCAGCCGTTCTTCGCGCACCATGTCGATGGAGATGTCCACCAGGTCGCGAATCATGGCTTCCACGTCGCGTCCAACGTAACCGACTTCGGTGAACTTGCTGGCTTCTACTTTCAAGAACGGGGAGTTGGCGAGCTTAGCGAGTCTTCTTGCTATCTCTGTTTTGCCCACGCCGGTGGGCCCGATCATGAGGATGTTCTTCGGCATCACTTCATCGGCGAGCTCGGGTTCCAGCTTCTGGCGGCGGATGCGGTTCCGCAGCGCGATGGCGACAGCGCGCTTGGCGTCCGCCTGTCCGATCACGTATTTGTCGAGCTCTTGGACGATCTCGCGAGGCGTCAGCTCGTCGAGCAGCGGCGTTTCATCGAGCGCTTGGCCGGGTAAGTAGATCACCATCTAGCCCAGTTCCTCGAAGATCACGGTGTCGTTCGTGTAGATGCAAATTTGTGCGGCGATCTTCATGGCCCTCTCTGCTATTTCTTTCGCTCCCAGTTTAGTATTTTCGATCAGCGCCGTGGCCGCCGACTTCGCGAACGGTCCACCCGAGCCGATGGCCGCCACTTCGTTGTCTGGCTCAATCACATCGCCATTGCCGCTGACGATGAATGTGTTGTTGACGTCGGCCACCAGCAGCAGCGCTTCCAGATGCCGCAACACGCGGTCGGTGCGCCACTCCTTGGCGAGCTCGACCACCGAGCGCGGGAGATTACCGTTGAACTGCTCCAGCTTGGCTTCAAAACGCGCGAATAGCGCGAACGCGTCAGCGGTGGAACCGGCGAATCCCGCGATGACTTTGTCGCTGTAGAGCCGCCGAAGCTTCTTCGCGGAGGCCTTCAACACTTCCTGGCCGAGGGTCACCTGCCCGTCCCCCGCCATCACCACTTTCCCACCCCGGCGAACGCAGAGGATGGTTGTGGAGCGTATTCGTTCTTTCATTGTCGGATTGGTTCTCGATTTCCTGGACTGCGCAGCCGTGGCCTTTGAAGCCGCGCGCTGGAAATACCATTCTACCGCACGCCGGCAATTTCTCGACAACGCCCATTCTGCGCCAGAGGTTTCGCCTGAACCCGCAAGCGTATAATGAAAAACGCTTGCCAGGTGCGCCCACTCTAATTAGGGAGATGTTAAATGACACGTGAAAGGCAAATGAGATTCACGTTTACCGCTGCTTTGGTTGCCATCAGCGCAGTCTCTTGGGAAGCGTGTGCGCAGTCCGACGCCCCCACCAATGATGCCCCGAATCCGTACCGCACAGTGGAGGGCTGGGCCAAGCTCCCGGAGGGGAGAAAGTGGGGATCGACGAGCGCGGTGGACATCGATAAGGACGGCAAGTCGGTGTGGGTCGCGGAGCGGTGCGGGGCTAACAGTTGTCTCGACCGGACGACGGGCGAGATCAAGAACATTCCTCCGATACTCAAGTTCGATCAGAATGGGAATCTGGTGAAGAGTTTCGGCGCGGGGATGTTCATCGCGCCCCACGGCATCTATGTCGACAGGCAAGGCAATGTGTGGATAACCGACTATCAGGACAACGCGCCTCTGCCTGCCGGACGTGGCGCCGGAGCCGGGGCAGGCGGCGCTGGAGCGGGCGGAAGGGGCGCGGCCCCCAGCGGTCCGATTGGTCCGCGGCCCGGCTCAACCAAGGGCCATCAGGTATATAAGTTCAGTCCGGACGGGAAACTGCTGATGACGCTCGGAAAGCCGGGCGGCGCGGCCGAGCCGGATTACTTTTATGCGCCGAACGACGTGATCGTTGCTCGCAATGGCGCTATTTTCGTCTCTGAGGGACATGGCGCGGGGAACAACCGGATACTCAAGTTCACCAAGGATGGCAAGTTGATCAAGACCTGGGGCAAGCTGGGGACAGGTCCCGGCGAATTCGACCAACCGCACGCGCTGGCGTTCGACTCCAAAGGGCGGCTGTACGTGGGCGACCGCAACAACAATCGGATTCAGGTCTTCGATCAGGATGGCAACTTCATTTCAGAGATGCGGCAGTTCAGCCGGCCGAGCGGCATCTTCATCGACAAGCACGACGTGATTTACGTGACGGATTCCGAGTCCGATTCTGTGTCTCGGAACCATGCTGGGTGGAAGAGGGGCATCCGGATCGGAAGTCTGAAGGACGGCAAGGTGATCGCGTTCATTCCGGACCCGGTGGAAAAGGCGACCGGGACAAGCGCGGCGGAAGGCGTGGCGGCAGACGCCCAGGGGAACATCTACGGCGCGGAAGTGGGCCCGATGGACTTGAAGAAGTACGTCAAGAAGTAGGTACAACGATTGTATGCCGTCGTATTTCGTCGAGACGTCCGCGTGTCGCTACCCGGTGCTGGTAGAGCGCGGCGGGCTTCGGAACGTGCGGCAGTTCATTCCCGAACGCGCCGGTAAGGCGTTTCTGATCTCCACCGAAGACGTCTGGAAACTCCACGGCGCCGCACTTGCGCGGGCGATCGGCGATCATCCGCATGAGATTTTGTTTTTTCCGGGCGGCGAACCGCGCAAGCGCCTGGCGGAAGTGGAGACGCTGGCCGAGCAGATGGTCGCGCGCGGCGGCGATCGATCGAGCGTCATCGTCGCATTCGGCGGCGGAATTTTGACGGACGTCGCGGGTTTTCTGGCCGCCATCTTCATGCGCGGCATTCCAGTGATTCAAATTCCGACCACGTTGCTCGCGCAAGTGGACGCGGCCATTGGCGGCAAAACGGGCGTCAATCTGGCCTGCGGCAAGAACCTGCTCGGGAGCTTTCATCAGCCCTTGGCCGTGATCATCGACCCGGGCGTGCTCGACACACTGCCCGAGCGCGAATACCGCGCGGGCCTTTTCGAAATCATCAAGCATGGCGTGATTGCCGATGCGGATCTGTTTTGGCTGATGAGCCGCGAGCCGCAGCGCGTGATGTCGCACGCGCCAGAAGTTGTGGACCGCATGATTTGCGATTCGGTGCGCATCAAAGCGGAAGTGGTCTCAGGCGATGAGAAGGAACAAGACCGCCGGCGCATCCTCAACTTCGGCCATACCTTCGGTCACGCGCTGGAGGCCGAGACCGGCTACTCCCAGTTTCTGCATGGCGAAGCGGTGGCGTGGGGCATGAAGGCCGCCACGTTGCTGGGCGCGAAGGAACGTCTGCTCTCCGTCGAGGACAAGCAGGAGATTCTGCGCTGCGTGAATTCCTATGGTCCGCTGCCGCCGCTGGCGGGCATCGATCCGGCGCGCATCGCCGCACGCCTGAAGAGCGACAAGAAGACTGTCCAGGGCAAGATCCATTTCGTCCTACCCGAGCGCATCGGCGCGGTGAAGATCACAGCCGACGTTCAGGAACGATTCGTTGCCGCGGCCATCGAGGAAGCGCTCACTTGCTGACGCAAGGCACTTCCTCAGGCACCACGCCCGCGGGCGCTGAAACCGAGCAACAAGCTTCCGCCTGGGTGCGCGGGATGTTCGGGCGCATCGCCCCGCGCTACGACCTGCTGAACCATCTGCTGTCGATGAATATCGATCGCCATTGGCGCCGCCGCACCGTGGCGCGAGTGGCGCCGATTCTCGCGCAGCCCGGCGCACGCGTTTTGGATGTTTGCTGCGGCACTGGCGATCTGGCGCTCGCGCTCCAGGGGCGCGGGCCGTCGGCGCGCGTTTTCGCCAGCGATTTTTCGCACCCCATGCTGGTCGCGGCGCGCCGCAAACGCAGCCCCGCGCTTTTCGAAGCCGATGCCTTGCAGCTTCCAACACCAGACGCATCCTTCGATCTGGCTACCATCGCGTTCGGATTCCGCAATCTGACACACTACCGCGGCGGCTTGATGGAGCTGCGGCGCATCTTGAAACCCGGTGGCACGCTGGCGATCCTGGAATTTTCCACGCCGCCGAACGCACTGCTCGCGGGACTTTACGGCTTCTACTCGCGGGCGATCTTGCCCACTGTCGGAGGAATGATCTCGGGGTCGAAGGACGCCTACATCTACCTGCCGGAATCAGTCCGCAAATTTCCCGATGCCGAGGGTCTGGCGAATCAGATGCGCGATGCGGGATTCGTGAACGTACGCTTTGAGCGTATGACGGCCGGAATCGTAGCTTTGCACTTGGGCGACCGGGGCTGAGCGTTCAATCGGCTCGGCCCTAGCCTGCATCATCTGCTTCACCGTGATCGACGCCAGCGCGAGCGTTAAGCCAATCATGATCGCCACCGAGACCCAGGCCACGGTGTTGTACACCGCCGAATTCGTCCATTCCTTCATGAGGCCCTTTTTGTTGATCAGCAGCACCATGTAGATCAGCACGAACGGCAGCAACACGCCGTTGAGCACCTGCGACGCCAGGATCATCCTCACCAGCGGAAAATGCGGCCACAGGATCACGCCCGCGCCCAAAGCGATCAATAAAGTGTACAGCCAGTAGAACTCCGGCGCTTCGTGGAATCGCTTATCAACGCCCGATTCAAAGCCCAAACCTTCGCACACCGTGAACGCGGTGGAAAGCGGCAAAATGCAAGCCGCGAAAAATGAGGCGTTGAACAGACCGGCGCTAAACAAAAGATAAGCGTAGCGGCCAAACGGCTTCAGCGCGACCGCGGCGTCGGCGGCGTCGTTGATATCTTTCGGACCGTGGGCCCAAATCGCGGTAGCGCAGGACACGATGATGAAGAACGCCACCACATCCGTCAAAACACAACCCACGATCACTTCTATGCGCGACTGCACGTACTCTTTAGCCGTAATTCCCTTCTCCACGATCGCCGACTGCAAGTAGAACTGCATCCACGGTGCGATGGATGTGCCCACCATCGCGATCAACATGGTGATGTAGTCGGTGTCGAACATCAGAATCGGCTTGACGCTGTAGATGGCCGCTTCCTTCCAATCCGGCTTCAGCAGAAACGCGGAAATGATGTAGGTCACATACAAGAAGCACGCGGCAAGGAAGATCTTTTCGGCGCTGCGGTAATTGCCGCGCACCACCAGGAACCAGACGGCCACCGCGCAAATTGGCACCGAAATGTAGCGGCTGATGTGAAACAGTTCCAGCGAGCTGGCAATGCCGGCGAACTCCGCGATCACGTTGGTGAAATTCGTGAGCACCAGCGCGATCATCAGAAAAAACGTGGTCCGCAAACCGAATTCCTCGCGGATCAGATCGGACAGACCCTTGCCCGTCACCGCGCCCATGCGCGAGGACATCTCCTGCGTGACGATCAGCAGCAGCGTGATGGGGATCAGCGTCCACAGCGGCAGGTAGCCGTATTTCGCGCCCGCCTGCGAATAGGTGAGGATGCCGCCCGAGTCGTTATCGACGTTGGCCGTGATAATTCCCGGACCAATCACGGACAGAAAGATCGCGATTTGGTAGCGAAACCGTTTGAGCACGCGCTATTTCTCCCTCAGTAGGGAGATCACTTCATCGACCGTGATCACGCCCGCAAGCTTACCCTGGGCATCGATCACGGGCAGCGTCAGCAAGTTGTATTTGTCGAACAGTTCGGTAATTCGATCCTGCCGCTCTTCCACGTCGACATGCAGCAGGGGCTCGGCGGCCAACTCCTGCAATGGCGTCGCGCCGGCCGCGGTGAACAATCGCGCCAGCGGAATGGAAGCCTTCAACTGGCCGCTCGAATCCACCAAAAACAGCATGTTCAAGTTCTCCAGAATCTCTTCGTGCGCTCTGAGCGCGTCCATGGCGCCCTCCACCGTGGTGTTGTCCGGCAGCGCTACATACTCGGTGTTCATCAGGCCACCTGCCGAGTTCTCTTTGTACTCGAGCAACTCTTCCACCTCGGCCTTGGGCTCCACTTCCATCTCTTCGAGAATGTCTTCGGAGGTTTGTTCCTCCAGTTCCGCCAGCACGTCGGCGGCGTCGTGCGGCGACATCTCTTCCACGATGTCGGCCGCCTTTTCGGTTTCAAGCGATTCCAGTATGCTGGCCTGTACATCCGGCTCTATCTCCGATAGGGTCTCGGCCGCCACCTCGCTGTCGATGGTTTCGAAAATCGCTTCGCGATCGTCCGGACTCAAATCCTCGACGATGTCCGCCAGATCCGCCGGATGCATCCTCTCCAGGATCTTGTTGCTGATGTTGAGCCGCAATCGCCGCTGGGGATCGGCTTCGATAATACTGCAATGCTCCCAGCGGATGGAGTGCGGCGGAATGATGCTCTGGGTGCGCCGGATCCACCGCGGCGGAACCACTCCTTGCGCCAGGCGCCGCCACATGCTCCGCAATCCGATGTCGACGTCCAGAATGTTGATCACATCCCCGTCGGCTTCGTGCTGGATGCGGAACGTCACATCGGTGACCCGCACCACTTTGCGGCCTTGCCCGTCGATGATCTGCTGATCCAGCAGATCGCGGACCAACCGCAGCATGTACTCATCGGAATGATACGGAGTGAGCTGTTCGTCTTTGAGGTAGATCCCGTCGAGGGAAATCGAGCGAATCTGATCGTGCCGGACGCTCAGCCACGCCCAACCGCCGCCCACCAGGAACCGGTCCACGCGTGAAGGATCAATCAGAGGAACAATCGCGGCGTCTTTGACCAGGCCGAGACGGCGGCCCTTCAGGTCATAGACCTTGAGGCCCAGCAGTTCGGTGAGAAAGAGGAAGTCGTCCGCCATCGAGAATCGCCCGAGCCCATAAAATATGACCCGTGGAGCGCGCGACGTCTCGTTAAAGCGGTATTCGGCTGCGCCCTACATGGTCTTTCAGTTCTACTATGGCGCAAGGGAAGCGCGGGGCGCAACAAAAAAGTTCTGATTGGGGACCGGCTCCCTCACGGTCGCTGGTTGTTGGTTATTAGTTGTTGGTTGTTGGTGGCCGGTGGCCTGTGGAAGAGCACGTATTCGATGTGTCGAGATTCGTTGAGAAGCCTGAGGCGCTGGACGAAGCGTTCGACATCGCATTTCAAAAAAACGAAGCCATGATCGGCGGGCTCCCAGGGAACTCCTTTGTGTTTGTGGAGTTCGAGGAGGGCGGCGGCGTCTTTGAGGTCGCGGCGCTCGCGTTCGGCACGGTCGGCCTGGATCTCGCGGAGCTTGTCGAGGCTCTTTTGGAACTGCCGGGAGAGGCGCTGGCCCTGGATGCCGAGGTTGGCGAGGAGGCGATGAGCGTCGACGATGTCAAAGTCGATGGCAGCCTGATCGGTTGGCGGCTTGGCGGCGCGGGAGAGCACTTCGGCTTCGAGGAGCGGGATTCGGTTGAGGCGCCAGGAAGTGTCGGCGAGCTCCTGGACGAGTTGGGTTTCGGTGGGAGTGGCGGGTTGATATTCGTCGAAGAAGCCGCGGCGATGGTCTGCATAGGCGGCTGGGTCTTCGGAGGGGAGGACGGCAGAGGCGGCCGTCAGGCCGTGGCGCAGGGCGTTGAGCGACGAACGCTGCTTGCCGGCCGGGGTGCGAGGACCGGTGGAGTGCAGCGCGTTCGCGCGAGTGCGAGGCTCCGGGATTAGGGGTTGGGGGGTTGGGATTGGCGTCGCGATCGGGTTTGTCATTGAAGGCCTCCGATTCGGTTCTGGCATGGGCGGATGGCGTTTTGGAGTGCCTGGCGGTGGATGTTGTTGGAAGGGGCCGGGATTGAGTGGGAGGAGGCGGGTGACTGGCGCCCCTGATTTCAGGGCCTTCTGCATTCGTCTCAAAACTTACCCTTTTTGATACCCGCTGGAGTTTTGATCTCATCGCCTGCCAATGACGCCACCACCAGAGCACCTCGTGTACATTTGTGCAGATTGCGTCGCTGTGTGCGATGAAATTCTCATCGACAGAAAGCGAGAACGGGAGTGCGCAAGCCCTGCGGCGTCGGCAATTGGGAGGCCGTTAATCGACGAGGATTGCCCTCCATCATAATCCCATCGCACAAACGACCCTTTGTGAGACTTTAATTTTGGCACTTGATCCGCGCTTCCCGGAGAGCATCGTTCGTGGTCGAATCCGGTCAGCCAACGGTCCTCTCATCCGCGGTCCAGTTGCTCCCGGAGCTCGTTGGGGTATAGAGATTTCAACTCGGGATAGGCCTCGGCTAGCCGGATGAGGTCCAGTTCGTCCTTCTTGCGTTTGCTCAGCCGCCGCTCGGGATCGCCGTAGGCCCAGAGCTTGCCCTGCGTCACATCCTCTCGACAAGCCACCTTCACTCGGACTCCCAGGACGTTAGCATCCGCGGATCGGGCCGGGAATGCCTGGTACCGTTCGTCGGTATTGAGCTAAATGCGAAGTTCGCTAACGGGCGCCTGTGCTTGCACTTCAAGGTGCGCCGTCAGATCGGGCAGACTCGCCGCGACCACGACGAGGTCAGCATCCAGCGTGTACACTGGCTCGACATAACAATTGACCGCCAAACCACCGATCAGACAATAGGGTCCGAACGATTCGCACGCAGCGATCAGCCGTGCAAAGTCGGTGGAACCTCCCTGAGTTGTCAGTTCGTACGCTTCCACTGCGGTCACAACTCCACTCTATCCACAGGATGCGCCGCAGGCAATCGCAAACACGGCCGGCCCCTTGGTCCGGCACTGCGGGTCCGTGACAAAGCCGACGTGGGCGTCGGCTGCGGTCCGGGGGGAACCGCCCCACAACTCTAACGGGCGATTGCAGCGTGGTGCGCTTCATCCCTAGGCGAGCCGCCGCTTCATCCCGTCCGCCCACCACGCCCGCGGCCTGCTCCAGCACGCGGCGAATCTGATCGCGCTCGGGGTCTTCCAACGTTAGGGGTGTTGCAGTGTCGGGCACGGCGCGCGGCTCTGTGTGAAATACCGGACCAGCTTCGGGATATCGCCGGTGCGCTCGCGCAGCGGAGGCAAGGAAGGCGGAAAGACGCTGAGGCGGAGGCGCGCGAGTAACCGCGGGCGCTAGAACAAGTCGCCGATGTCTTTGGCGATCCCGCGCGATTCCAGATGAATCAAGCCCGCGTTCGCGCCCATCGGACCCATGACCGCCAAAACAGCCTTGGGACCCGCCGAGTAGACAAACAGGACGCCGTCATCGCCGCGGATACTCACCTCTGACAGTGTGCCGGTGGCCATGCTTTCGCTAATCCGGCGGCCCAGGCTGGAGGCTGCGGCGGCCATTGCGGCCACCCGATTCGGATCGGTGCCGTTGGAAAGCGAATGCGCCACGGGCAGGCCCTCGTTGGAGGCCAGCAACACGCCCCGCAGCTCTGGAATCGAGTTGCGAAGGTTTTCCAGATGATTCTTCAAAGCTTCGTGTTTCACCATAATCCTCTCCTGACGATCTCCCGCGTTGGCGTGGAAACCCGTCGCACGCTGCGCTACTAGTAACATCGTTCGTGTAAGGCGCTAACTTTAGCCGGTCTTTCCGACAAACACATTACTTTTCCGTACTAGCGAAAAGATTTCGCCCCGCCCCGGTGAAGACTCCAAAAGCCATAGCTGCACTGGCCTAGCCTGTACGAGGTGCTATGGTTTCACCCAAGGTGTTAAGGTTCATACCTGAGAATGTCTTCATAAGAGCTTTACCGTATAGAAACAACCTCAGGACCTATTCACTAATCGCCTAGAAAAGCCGATTACACCCATATGCGATGCCGCTACTGTGGCAAGGAGTTGGCGCTACTCAAGAGACTCACGGGAGGAGGCGGATTTTGTTCCGAAGCGCACAAGCAAAGCTATCAGGATGAATACAACCAGCTCGCACTTAGCCGGCTGTTGCAAGCTCAGAAAAAAGACCAGACACAACCTTCCGGCCAGACAAGCGGAACGCCGGTGGCCGTGGAAGAGCCGGCCGTCGAAGAGCCAGTGCGTGAGGCGGACGCCGCCAAGGCGCCCGTGACGGAATCCGCGCCATTGGAAATCATCAGCTTAGGAGCATCTGTCGCGGAAGATGCCACAGCGCGCGACGCGCGCATTCGGTATGGGGAACAATCGCGCGACGCACCTGAGGAAGCCGCAGCGGAACCCGCCGCCGAACCCATGGAAATCGCGAATTTCCTCATCGACAGCCCGGCGATGGCCGTTTTGCCCGATGAAACGCCCCACTTAGAGCCCTGGCTGGAGTTCTCCTCCGGGCCGGCCGTTGCGGATTGGCAATTTCAAAACGGAGCCGCCACCCTTTCAACCGCGTCGTTAGTCTCGCTCGACCTTCAGCCCAATGCCTCGCCGGTGGAGCATCCGATCGCGCCAGCCAACTTGACGCCTCAGGAGTTCGCGAACGGGCATGGCCGGCCAACGCCGCCCTGGAAGGTGACCACTACGCATCGGTTACCCTCCGCTGGTCCCGTGTCCATTGAAGTCACCGCCAGCGCCATCGATTTCGCCGCTGATCGAAGCATCGCCGCGGAGGTCGGTTTCGAGACTGCCGTTTTGGTGGAAGATGCCCAGCTACTGGAGCTGCCCTCCACGGGAATTGAACTCCCGGCGGAAGATTCGCGCGTTGTGGTGGTTTTCCGGCCAGACAACAGACTGGCGGTCGATTTCGCTCCTTCGGAAGCTGATCCAGCAGCGCCCGCCGAAGACGACAGCCCTGGATCATCGCTCGACGCTTTGTCCAGATTGCACCACGATCTGGTGGTCCAGGAAGACCTGGTCCAGGAGGATCATGTCCAACCGGAAGAAGCGGCGCCCGGAGAGTCCGCGACCCTGGTGGCTGAACCAGTGCCCGTGGCCGAAGCGCAGCCACCCTCGGGAGAACCAACACCTGGGCGAGCCACCGAATTGCTGGACATCGCGATCCGGATGTTCCCGCCCGCCAAGCCCGTTCCCATCGAAGGCGCCGGGCTCGCGAGTCAAGCAGAACCGTTGCTCCCGCATCTGAAATCCCTGCCATTGCGGCCGAAGGTGGCCGTGGCATCCGGCTACGTCCCGCCGCTGACCGCGCCGGCTCAGCCTAAGGCAATCGCAAGCGCCCCCCAGGCGGCGCCACGTCCCGCCGTACCATCGAAACCCGCGCCCGCTGCGAGGCCGGCCGCCCGCATCACCCAGCCCAAGCAGCAACCCAAGCAGCCGCCGGCACCGGCCAAAGCATCGGAAACATCGAAGCCAGCCGCAAAATTCCAGTTGCCATCGCAGGCTGCCGCTTCAAAGACCGCGCCGCCAGCGCCGGCCCGGCCGGAAACTGGGCAATCGGCAAAACCGGTTGTCGAGGAAATTTCGCAGGAAATTGCAAAACCGGCGGCGAAGCAACACCCAATACAACCAGTGAGGCAGATACCCGGCGAACCCGCCCCGGAAATCGGGCCCAACTTCGGAGCGGTTCAGCTTGCCAACACCTCGGTCGCGGGTTCTCTCAAGGTCAAACTAGGCATCGCCATTACGCTTCTCGTCGTGGCCTGTTCCACTTGGCTGGGTTGGGGCGGCAAGTCTCGCAAGGCCGCGTCCAACCCCGCGATTTCCGCCGACGGCTCCGGGCCGAGCATCATCCTAGGGGAAGGTGGTTGGGTGGAAGGGTGGGGTGGAGATGCGTCCGGCCTACATGCCGATCGTCAGATCACCATCTACCGGCCGTCGCTCAAGCTTTCCGACTATCGCATCGAATTCCAGGCCAGTATCGATACCAAGAGCATTGGCTGGGTGTTTCGCGCCGCCGATCCGGACAATTATTACGCCATGAAGCTGACGGCGGTCCCCTCCGGACTGTCTCCCAAGGTGGCGCTTTTCAAATACCTGGTGATTAACGGACGGCAAACGCAAGTGGGGCGAGTCCCCATAGACCTAACGGTACAGACCGACACCGTCTTCAATATCCGGACCGACGTGCGAGGTCCCCAATTCAGCACCTACATTCAAGGGCGGCAGGTGGACGTTTGGACCGACGATCAGTTGAAGGCCGGTGGCGTGGGCTTCCTGAATGAACGAGAGGAGCGGGGGAAAGTGAAATCAGTCTCCATCCGCTACCTGAATGGCGCCGCTAAGTAAGCAGAGGGTTCAATGGAAAAGACCAACGATCAATGGTTATGGTTTGTCGATAACGAGCTCGTCGAGGCTCTGGCCCGCACCGACGCGCTAGACGCCACAAGCGAGAAGCGGCCCGTTCAATCCCCGGCGCTGGTCAAGGCGCTGGCTCTGAACATGGACGGCAAAACCGAGCAGGCCTTGCGCGAAATCCGCGAAGCGATTGACGCCGGCGACAGCTTACCGGAGCTGATCTGGACCCGCGCGCACCTGGAGTTTCAGCTCGGCCTGTTCAATGACGCCCTGGAGAATTACCAGAAGGTGCTGGAGACACAGCCCAATCACAAAGCCGCAACCTATAACGTGGCCCTGTGCCTGGAGAAGCTGCAGCGCCACGAGGAAGCCGGCGTGGCGTTCCGCAAGGCGGCGGACCTGGATCCCAACCTCTCGGAAGCGAAGCTGGGCGTGGCTGTCTCCGAGCTCCACTGCAATCGGCTGGAAGAAGCGCTGGCGGCTTTCGACGAATGTTTGCAGGCCAAGCCAGCCAGCGAGAAAGCTCTCTACGGCAAAGCCGTCGCGCTGCATCGGTCCGGACGCGCGCTGGAGGCGCTGGAGATCTATCAAAAGCTGCTGCCCAATAACTCCAGCGACGCCGAGCTAATCACCAATATGATCGGCGCGGCGCTGGCGCAGGGAGAAAACGATAAGGTTCGCGAATATTCCGAAAAGTTGCTGCGCATTCGCCCCAACGCCCAGGCTGGCTTGGCCGGCATGATTTCGGCCGCCATGGCGCGCGGCGATTTCAAATCCGCGGCCCAACAAGGCGCGCAACTGGTCAAGGTGGCCGGTAAATCGTTTGAAGGCTGGTTCAACCTGGGTGTGGCGTATCAAAAAACCAACCGCCTCGAACAGGCCGGCCAAGCTTATGCCGAAGCGCTCAAACTCCGGCCCCACAGTCCGCTCGCCTATGCCAATCTCGGCGCGACGTTGCATGAACGTGGCGATCTTCCGGAAGCTCGCAAGGCTTATGAACGCGCGCTGCAATATGCGCCCGAAAACACCACCGCCCTCTGGAATCTGGCCATCGTGCAGGAACGCCTGGGCAATCCCTCGGAAACTGAAAAATGCATCGAGAAGCTCGTGGAAGTGGATCCGGAACGCGAGGACGCCTGGTTCCGCATCGGCTATCTGCGCTTGTTGCGCGGCGACACGGCGGGGAGTATCGAGCCCTTCCGCGTCTGCGTCAGCAAACGTCCGGACTGGCTGGAAGCGCTGATCGATCTCGGCCTGGCGCAGCGCCGCACCGGCGATCTGGAATCGGCCAAGGCGTCGTTCACGCAAGCCGTCGCCTGCCACCCGCAATCCACCGACGCGCTCCGCGGCTTGGCGGCCGTGGCCACCGATCAGGGCGATCACGTGCTGGCGCTCGACACGGAAGCCAAGCTCGATCAGCTCGGCGAGCGCATCCCGGAGCTGAACTACAACATCGGTATCCTGCTACAGCAATCCAACTTGCAGGAAGACGCCGCGCGGAGTTACCGCCGGGCGACCCAAGACAAGCCCGATTTCGCCGAGGCCTTCCTCAATCTCGGACACGCGCTGCATGCGCTCGGCCTGGAGGACCAGGCGCGCGGCTGCTGGCAACAGGCGGTGGAAGCCAAACCGGAGCTGGCGGGAAAATACTTCTAAATTCAGGGATACGAGGGAGACAAGGAATACCAGGAATCGCGCGGCATTCCTTGTATTCCAGCTACCGAGTCCGGTCCAGCCACCTGATACTTGCGGGCAGCTGGCGCTCGCACTGCATCGTCTCCGTCACGCCCGACACCAGCAGCGCACAGGCGTTCGATTGCGCGCTCCGCAGCGCATGATCCTGCGTATCGGCTGAAGCCGTGCGGCACTGGTTCGCCCCGTGGAAAGCCACGCACACCTCCACGCGATATTTCGCGATGTGCATGCTCGAATAAGCCAGGTACGCCACCACCACCACCACAAAAACAATTCCGATCACCACCGTTTTGCTCACGCGCCTTGCCCCTCGGCAAAGAAGTTGCCCATGCGGCGGAATTTGTTGTAGCGATCGTCGATCAGCTCCTTGGATGTCAGCGGCGCAAGTTCCGCCACCGCCCGTTGAATGGTCTCCTTCACGAATTCGGCGGCCCGATTCGGATCCGTTTGCGCGCCTTCCGCCGGTTCCTCTATGATGCCGTCGATCAATTGCAGACGTTCCAAATCCTGGGCCGTCAGCCGCAAGGCCTGCGCGGCTTCCGCGGCGCGTCCCGAATCGCGATAGATAATGGCGGCGCAGCTCTCCGGCGAAATCACGCTGTAGTAGGCGTTTTCGAGCATATACACGCGATTCGCGATCCCCAGGCCGAGCGCGCCTCCACTGCCGCCCTCGCCGATCACAACCGTAACCACCGGCACGCCCAGCCGCGACATCTCGCGCAAGTTGTTCGCTATCGCCTCCGCCTGCCCGCGTTCCTCGGCGTCGATGCCGGGATACGCGCCTACCGTGTCCAGGAATGTCACGATGGGCCGCTGGAATTTTTCGGCTAGCCGCATCAACCGCAGCGCCTTGCGATAGCCCTCCGGCTTCGGCATTCCGAAATTGCGATGCAGCTTCTGCTTGGTGTCGCGGCCCTTCTCCTGTCCGATCACCATCACCGGCCGGGCATCCAGGAACGCGAAGCCGCCCATCACCGCCGCATCGTCGCCAAAGAAACGATCGCCGTGCAGCTCCGAAAACCCGGTGAAGACGCGGCTGATATAGTCCGCCGAGTGCGGACGCTTGGGGTGGCGCGCCAGCAGCACGCGTTCCCAGGTGGGGTTCGTGGCCGCTGCGATTGTTTCGGGATCGGGACTGTCTGCCATGAAGGATGGATTGGCCGGGCGTTAGTTCGCCAGGACCTCGACCGACTCCGGCCCGCAGATCCGCTCCACTTCCGCCCAAAACTCCTTATCCGGGCGAACCTTGGGAGTCACATCCAGAATAACGGAAAAATCGCGCGGCTTCTCCAACCGCAGGCGGACCTCGGTGTCGCCCTGCTTGCGCGCGAAAAGCTGATTCAACGCATCGGCCTTGTTCGCAGTCCCGTTGACGCCCACCGGCACGCGAATCGAGATCAGCGCCGGCAGGTTCACGCGCGCCACTGCGAGCGGAACAATATCCTGCACCGAGAGTTTCGGCGGTCCGTTCTCTTCGGGCAGCACCAGCCCGCGCACCAGCACGGCTTGGTCTTCCACGAGATTGGTGAGCAGCCGATCATATTGCGTGGAGAACGCCATGGCCTCCACTCCGCCTTTGCGATCCTCCACGCGCATCGCCGCCCAGAGCTTGCCTTCCTTGTTGCGCTTACGCGTGATGCCGGTGAGGATACCGCAAATGGCCACCTCGGTCCCGCGCTCCAGCCCCTCTAACGTCTCGGTGTCGTGCTTGCCAAGTTCGGTCACCTTATCGGAAAACTCATCCAACGGATGCCCTGTGACGAAGATTCCCAGCACTTCCTTCTCGCCGGCCAGCTTCTGCTGCACCGTCCAGTCGGGCAACGCCGGCAGCGGATGCTCCACCTGCGCCGGCTCATCGGCCACGGCGCCGAACAAACCAGCCTGCCCGCTCTCGCGGTCCTTCCACGCGCGCTGGCCGCTCTCCATTGCGTTCTCGATCACCGCGGTCAACTGCGCGCGATTGCCGCCCAGGCTCGCGAGCGCCCCGGCTTTGACGAAATTCTCGAGAATGCGCCGGTTCACGCTGGTCAGGTCCACGCGCTCACAAAGGTCGTACAGCGACTCGAATGGTCCACCGCTCTCGCGCGCTTGGATGATGGAGTCGGCCCCCGCCGCGCCCACATTGCGGATCGCGCACAGGCCCATGCGAATACCCTGGCCATCTGGAGAAAAATCCCGCCCGCTCGAATTCACATCCGGCGGCAGCACCGGAATGCCCATCTCACGGCATTCGTTGATGTACTTCACCACCTTGTCGGTGTTGCCCATTTCCGACGTCAGCAGCGCCGACAAAAACTCCAGCGCATAGTGCGCCTTCAAGTACGCGGTCACATACGCCAGATACGCGTACGCGGCCGAGTGCGACTTGTTGAACCCATAACCGGCGAACTGCTCCATCAGATCGAAGATCTTCTCGATCTTCCTCTGCGGAAAACCCTTGGCCTTGGCGCCTTCAAGGAAGCGCTCGCGCTGCGCGGCCATCTCCTCGGCCTTTTTCTTGCCCATGGCGCGGCGCAGGATGTCGGCTTCGCCCAGCGAATAACCGGCCAGGCTGTTCGAGATCTGCATCACCTGCTCTTGATAGACGATGACGCCGTAGGTCTCCTCCAGAATCTCCTTCAACTCGGGAAAATCGTAGGTCACCTGCTTGCGGCCATGCTTGCGATCGATAAAGTCGTCCACCATGCCGCCCTGGATCGGACCCGGCCGGTACAGGGCATTCAAAGCGCACAAATCCTCAATGCGCGTGGGCTGATACTTGCGCAAAATATCGCGCATGCCGGGCGATTCAAACTGGAACACGCCCATGGTGTAGCCTTTGGAAAAAATCTGGTACGTGTCCGCGTCATCCAGCGAAAGCTTTTCCGGATCCAGCTTCACGCCGCGATACCGCTCGATCAGCGCCACCGCCTCCTGAATAATGTCGAGCGTTGTAAGCCCCAGAAAATCCATCTTGAGAAGCGCCAGCTTCTCCAGGCCCACCATGTCGTACTGCGTGACAATTTCGTCTTTGCTGGTCTTACACAGCGGGACCAACTCCCTGAGCGGCACCGGTGAAATCACGACGCCCGCCGCGTGCATCCCGGCGTTGCGCGCCATCCCCTCGATCTTGCAGGCCACCTCCAGCACTTCCTTCAAGCGTGGATCCTTGCGCGCCGCCTCTTCGATGGCCGGCTCCTGCTGCATCGCTTCCTTCAGCTTGATGTTGAGCTGGGTTGGAATCAGCTTGGTGATCCGATCCACGTCCGCGAAGCCAATGTCCAACACCCGGCCGACGTCTTTGATCGCGGTGCGCGCACCCAGCGTGCCGAACGTGATGATCTGGGCTACCTGTTCGCGCCCGTATTTCTCGGTGACGTACTGGATCACTTCGCCACGCCGCCGCGTGTGAAAGTCGATGTCGATATCCGGCATGCTGACGCGCTCCGGATTAAGGAAACGCTCGAACAGCAGCCCGTATTCCAGCGGATCGATGTCGGTGATCTCCATCGCGTAACTCACCAGGCTGCCGGCGGCCGACCCGCGGCCCGGCCCCACCGGAATCCCGCGCGACTTCGCGAACCGGATGAAATCCCAAACGATCAGGAAGTAGCCGGAGAACTTCATCTGCTGGATCATCCCGATCTCGCGATCCAGCCGCTCGGCATACTCCGCCAAATCGTGCTTCAGAGCGCCTTCCTTGCTGAGCGCCTCCAGCCTGATCCGCCGCTTCTCGAAACCCTGCCGGGCCACGTATTCGAAGTAGCTGTCGGTCGAGTGCTCGCTGGGGACATCGAACTTCGGGAACGGCTCCTTGACTTTCTCGAGATTTACCTGGCAACGCTGCGCGATGTCCCACGTGCGATCCAGCGTATCTTCCATCTCGCCGAACATCGCCAGCATCTCATCGCGCGTCTTCAGATAAAACTCCGGACGCGTGAACCGCATGCGGTTCGGATCGCTCATCGTCTTGCCGGTCTGGATGCACAGCAGGATCTCGTGCGCGCGCGCGTCGTTCTTGCGCATGTAATGGGAATCGTTGGTCGCCACCAGCGGAATGCGCGTCTCTTGCGACAATCGCAGCAGTTCCGGAATCACCACTTTGTCTTGATCCAGCCCGTGATCCTGAATTTCGAGAAAGAAATTCTCCTTGCCGAACATATCGGAGTAGCTGTATGCCAGCCGCTTGGCTTCCTCGTAGCGATTCGCCAGGATGGTCTCGTTGATGTCTCCGCGCAAGCAAGCCGACATCGCGATCAAACCCTTGGAGTGGCGCGCCAATAGATCCTTGTCGATGCGCGGCTTGTAGTAAAAGCCCTCCAGAAACGCCGTCGAGACCAGCTTCAGCAGGTTGCGATAGCCTTCCTGGTTCTCGCACAGTAACACCAGGTGGTTGTAGCGATCGCTATCGCTGCGGCTCGCCAGGCCCTGCTGCGAAACGTACACTTCGCATCCGATTACCGGATGCACGCCCTTCTGTTTGGCTTCGTTATAGAACTCGACCGCGCCAAAGAGATTACCGTGGTCCGTCATCGCGACCGCGGGCATCTTCTGTTCCACCACGAGATCCATCAACTGCCCGATCTCGCACGCGCCGTCGAGCAGCGAATAATCAGTGTGGCAATGTAGATGAACGAAGGGCCGCGCGGAACTCATTCCGATTCCTTACTGGGGCTACTTTACAAGGGGGGGAGGACTGAATCCATTGTACCTCGATCTCCCGTGAACACTCTCCCGTTCCCGTCAGCCGGATGTCAACACGTTCCGCGGGCATCAGCTCCGGGAACCGCTCGCCCCATTCGATCAACACCACCGCGCGCCGGTCGAAAATCTCTTCGAGACCAAGCGTAGCCACTTGCGCAGCCGTATCCAATCGATAGAGATCGATGTGATATACGCTGGGGGTGTACTCATGAATCAACGTGAACGTGGGGCTGGATACGTCATCAGGCGCCGCCGCTCCCAGACCTTTCACGATTCCCTTCGCCAGCGTCGTTTTCCCGGCGCCGAGTTGGCCAATCAGCAACACAACTGCGGTGGTCGGCAGCTCCGTCGCCAACTTCTCGCCCAACGCAACGGTCTCGTCTTCAGATTCGGTGTGATAGATCCGAGATTTCACGCATTGCCTCGGGCAGAAACTCGAACAAGTCGGTGGCCATGAAGGATTTCTCGCCAATCGCCTCCGCGCCCAGCTCGCCCGCTCGGCCGTGCAAGTAGACCGCGGCCAGCAACGCGTACTCTAACTGCTGCGGGAACTGCGCCAGCAGGCCCGCGATCATACCTGTAAGCACATCGCCCGTGCCGCCAGTCGACATGGCCGGCGAGCCCGTGGGATTGATCCAGACACGCCCATCCGGAAATGCAATCACGCTGCGATCTCCCTTCAGCACCAGATAAACGCCGTGCTCGGTGGCAAAGGCGCGCGCATGTCCGATGCGATCCGCTTGAATCTCCGCGATCGATTTGCCGGTCAACCGCGACATCTCGCCTGGGTGCGGCGTAAAAATTCGGGAAGTTTGGAATCGCAGCCGCTGCCCGGCCAGCGCATTCAGCGCATCCGCATCCACCACCATCGGCGCGGGCGAATCTTGAACGAAGCGCCGGATGAATTGCACCGTCTCCGGGTGATTCCCCATTCCAGGACCGATCGCGATCACATTCTTCTTCGCCGTGATTGCGGCCAGCGCTGGATCGTCGGGCGCGCGCATGGCGATGGACCCCGACTCGGTCTCTGCCAGGGGCTCCGTCATGATCTCCGGCGCGTACGATGCGATCGCCGTAATCGCCGACGCCGCCGACGCCACCGTCGCGAGTCCCGCGCCAGCGCGCAACGCAGCAATCCCCGCCATGGCTGCGGCGCCCGTCTTTCCCCGTCCGCCCGCGATCACCAGCACATGGCCGTACAAACCCTTGTTCGAATCGCTGGGACGCGGCTTGAACAGTCCCGCAAAATCTTGCGGTTCCGACGCGGAGAGCCAAATGGTCTCGTCCTTCTCATACAACTCCGGCGGACTCCCGATCTGCGCGACATGAACCATGCCCGCCAGCTCGCAAGCCGGCGACAGCACCAGGCACGGCTTGAGCGCAGTGAAAGTCACGGTGTGTTTTGCGCGCACCGCAGCGCCCGACGGCACATCTACGGCCACCACATCGGCCAATGGAAAGGAACCATTGATCGCGTCAATCAACTCGGCCGCTTTGCCCTTCGCGGGCCCTTCGAAGCCTGTCCCCAGAACTGCATCCACCACCAGCGTTGCCGTCCGCATCTCCTCGGTGATCTCAAACCACACCGGACATCCCACCGCCGTGAGCATCTTGTAGTTTTGGAGCGCGTCGCCTTGCAATTTTTCGGGGTTGGCTCCCAGCACCACGCGCAACCACCCCGGCTTCACACGTGTATGGAGCTGCCGCGCCACCACCAACCCATCGCCGCCATTGTTGCCCTTGCCGCAGACCACCACGATGCGCTGTTTCGCGAGCGGCGCATACTCGCGTTCCAGGAACTCCACCATCCGATGCCCGGCGTTCTCCATCAGAATGATGTTCGGGATTCCCAGCTCGGCCGTGCGCCGGTCCACTTCACGCATTTGCGCCGCGGTTAGAACTTTCACGCCCGCACCTCAGCCAGCAACTTCTCCAACTTCCGCAGGTTCGCGGCCTCTCCCATCACGATCAGAAAGTCCCCGGCATTAATCTCGGCTTCCGCCGGCGGATTGAACTGCATCTGCCCATCCGACTTTCGGATCGCCAGCACAATCACTCCCAGGCCCTTGCGAAGTTGGGCTTCGATCAGCGACTTAGATGCGTACCCGCTCGACACGGGCACACTGAACTGCTCGATTCCCACGTCCAGCCCCATGCTCTTGGTGGTGAAATCGATGAACTGGAATACGTGCGGCTTGAGCATCGCCTGCGCCATGCGATTGCCCGTCATATCGTAAGGAGCGAACACGTGGTCGGCTCCGGCCTGCCGCATCTTCTTCTCGCTTTGCTCGGAGTTCACGCGCGCCGAGATCTGCAATGTCGGCTTCAACCCTTTGGCTGAAAGGATCATGAACAGATTGTCCGCGTCGCTCTGCAGCGTCGCAATCAAACCTTTCGCCCGCAGCACACCCGCCTGTTTCAAGGTCTCGTCGTCGGTGGCATCCGCCAGGACGCCCAGCATGCCGTCCCGCATGGCCCACTCCACGCGGTCCTCGCTCTTGTCCACGATTAGAAACGGAACACCGGCGCGCTGCAGCTCACGAGCCGCGCCGCGGCCCACGCGTCCAAAACCGCAGACGATGATATGGTCCTGCAACTTGTTAATCATTTTCCTGGTCCGCCGCTTCCCGAAATATTGCGTGAGCTCCAGCGCGATGATTACTTGTGTCATGCCGCCCACCGCCAGCAGCATCATGGTTACGCCAAAGAATATCAGAAACGAATTGAAAATCCGCCCGTGGAAACTGAGCGGATGGATTTCCGCGTACCCCACCGTGCTGATCGTGATCAGCGTCATGTAGAAGGCGTCGAAGGGTGGGTAGTGCTCGATCCATATGAAGCCTAGCGTTCCGCCGGTGACGATGAGCACAACCCCGCTGCCCAGGACGATCAGCCAATTGCGGAGGCGGCGCATGCTGAGGCTATTTTACCGGGACCACATTCCAGCTGTCTTCATCGCTTGCGGGTCATCGCTTGCGTGCTAGCAACAGCGTCATGTCATCCGACAGTTCGGGCACTCCCGTCCATTGCCGCACCGCTTCCATCACGCTGTCGATAATCGCGGCATCGTCCCGGGACGCGTTCTTCGCCACCAGCTCAATCAGCCGTTCTTCTCCGAACATTTCGCCGTATTCGTTCTCCGGCTCGCTGATTCCGTCGGTGTAACACACCAACAAGTCTCCGCTCTGAAGCTTCAGCTTGCTCTCCTCGTACTTCGAGAATGGAAACGCGCCGACGATGGTTCCATTGACGTCCAAGCGAATGGGCGCGCCATCGCGTATCAGCACCGGCTGCAGGTGGCCCGCATTGGTATACGTGATCACACCCGTCGCCTGATCGTAGATGGCGAAAAAGAAGGTCGCGTACTTTTCCGGCGAGGTGGTGGCATACAGTTGCTGATTCAGCTCCGAAACCATCCGCGCCGTCGAGAATCGCAGGCCATTCATGGACGCCGCCAGGTCGGCCGAAGCCCGCAGCTCCATGCGCATGGCCGCCTGAATGGTCGCCATCAGCAGCGCCGCCGAAATTCCCTTGCCGGCCACGTCTCCAATCGCGATCGCCAGCTTCCCGTCCACCAGTTGGTAGTCGTAGTAATCGCCCGACACCGTGCGTGCCGGATGGCACACTCCCAGCACTTGCAGACCCTCGAACGACGGCGGCGCCTTGGGATAAAGTTGGTCCTGGACTCCACGTGCGATCTCGATCTCCGTCTCCATGCGCTCTTTCTCTTTCGCCACCACGAGCAGCCGCTCCAGGTTCTGCGTCATGCTGTTGAACGAGCTGCTCAGCTCAGCGAGTTGGTCGCGCCCGGACACCGGAATCAAGTGCGAAAAATCGCCGCTCATCACCCGCTGCGTTCCCGCATATAACGAATGCACCGCGCCGGTAATGCTGCGCGACATCGAGATCCCGATCGCCAGTCCAGCGATCCCGACAATCAGGAACGCCACAGTTAGAACATAGAACGTAATGAGCAGAGCGCCCCCCGACATGTCGCCGCCCTGAGTCAAAATCGCGGCCAAAATCGACGACAGCCGGGCGCGAACCACCAACAGCGCGGGCTCAGTGTGGTCCGGATGCGCCCAGTCCACTGCCCGGGTGAACGATCCCCACTGTACAGGCAGGTCGAAACGATTCACCGGCGGAGGCAGAGCCGCGTGTGGAGCGTCACCGCCAGCCGGCGTAAAGTGAAAGTTTTGTGGATACCCAGGGACAGCCTTGCTGGACATCGAGGGCGTTCTGGTTTTCGGCTTGACCTCGCCCGAGGCATCCGATGAGGCAACGAAATCCCGCTGCAAAAAGTAAACATCGCCTATGCCCGGCATCATCCCGCTAAGATACCGGCGCGATAGCGGCGCAATAACCAAATACTTGCCGCCATCGGTGCCCGCATAGTGCCAGGCGTAGTAGCGCCCGTCAAGCTCTGCCAGGCCGCCCGAGTTCAGGGGCAGATGCTCCGGCGCGCTGATCGCGGCGTTCTCGGGCCAGCGCCGGACCTTGCCCTTTTCCTGCACTACAAAAGCGATCCCGGGAAAGCGCTTCTCATACGCTACGGCGGTTCGCGCCAGAATCCCATCGGGTGAATCGTCTCCCGGGGCGCCCAGAACCTCGACCGCGGATTCAAGCGAAGCCACGCGCCGGTCCAGTTCCGATCGCACCAAATACACCGCAACCTGCGTGGCCAGCATGTAGCCGCCCAATCCCACCAACGTGAGGATCAGCAGAATCGGCAGCACCGCGATGAACACGTACGCGGCGATCAATCGATAGCGCAGTCGCCAAGTTGCCTTGCGCACCCCGATCCGCAACAAACGCAACGCCACCCACCCGCCCAGGACGTACGTCACGAAAGCCACGAACGTCTCGAGTCCGCTGGCCGGCCACACAGCGAGCAAGATTAAATACAGCAATAGCGCGCCGAGAAAAGCCTTTTCCAGCTTCCCCGCCCGTCTCCACAAGGATTGTAGTTTGAGCTTCACACGCGCGATTTGGCGATCTCGGGAGTTTCCGCCGCCGCTTCAGGCAGCGGCTTCTCCGGCTCCAGAAAATACCGCGTCAACTGTTCCTGCAACACGGCCAGCGCCGTTTCGGGATCATCGGCGTACTGAAACAGGCGCAAATCCTCCCGGTCGATAGTGCCGTGCTCCACCAACGCTTCGAAATTCAGAACCTCGTTCCAGAACTTCGTCCCGTACAACACGATCACCATCTTGCTTTCCAGCTTCCGCGTCTGCGCCAGCGTCAGAATTTCGAACAGCTCATCCATGGTGCCGAATCCCCCTGGAAAAACCACCAGCGCCTTCGCCAGGTACGCAAACCAGAATTTGCGCATGAAAAAATAGTGGAACTCGAACGACAACTCCGGCGTGATGTAAGGATTGGGCCGCTGCTCGAAGGGCAGACCGATGTTCAACCCGATGGTCTTGCAACCCGCGTCCGCCGCGCCCCGGTTGGCGGCTTCCATGATCCCCGGGCCGCCGCCGGAACAAATCACGAAGCGGTGGGGCGTCGCCTCAAGTTTTGAGGACCACTCCGAGATCAATCGCGCCAGCGTTCGCGCCTCCTGGTAGTATCTGCCCAAAGGCCCGTCCTCGGTCAGCCGCGCCGAGCCGAAGAACACAATCGTGTCCTGAATCTTTTCGTCGCGGAAGTGGGATAGCGGCTCCAGGTATTCCGAAAGAATCCGCAATGCGCGTGCATCGGGGCTTTCAAGAAACGTCTCGTTGAGATAAGCTACCGGCCGGCGGCCGTTTGTGGGACTGTCGTCTGTCATTGCTAAGTCGTGGGCGAGGTCGTCGAAACACCTTCCAGGCGCTCCAAACGCTTCTCCAATTGTCTCACTGTCTTCAACAACTCAGGCAACTTCGGGAAAGCCGTGATCGCGCGCAGCCACTCGCGCGCCTCAAATGCCGGCGATCCCGACATCACCGCACCGCTGGCCACGTCCCCGCCGATCCCGCTTTGCGCGTAGATGGTCGCGTTGTCGTGAATCGTCAGGTGCCCGGAAATTCCCACCTGGCCGGCCAGCAACACGTTCTTGCCCAGGGTCGAGTTCCCCGCGAGGCCAGTCTGTGCGCAAATGATGTTGTCCTCGCCCACCACGCAGGCGTGGCCCACCTGCACCAGGCTGTCGATCTTGGCCCCGCGCTTGACGCGCGTTTCGCCCATGGTGGCCCGGTCCACCGACGTCAGTGACTGGATCTCGACGTCGTCCTCAATCACGGTCACGCCCGACTGCACAATTTTGAAATGCGTTCCCTCGCGCGTCTTGGCGAATCCGAATCCGTCGCCGCCAACCACCACGCCATTTTGCAAGATTACGCGATGCCCAATGCGGCAATACTCGCGCACCACCGCGTGCGAGTGCGCGCAAAAATCGTCGCCGATCGTGGCGCCTTCGTAGATCACCACGTGCGGATGCAGCACCGCGTTCTTGCCGATGCTCACGTGCTCGCCAATCACCGCGAACGCCCCCACCGACGCCCCTTCCCCAATTCGCGCCGTCGCTGCGATCGAAGCTTGGGGATGGATGCCCGGCTTGGGCCGCGGCGGTTGGTAGAACATCCCGAGCGTGCGCGCAAAATCGTGATACGGATTCGCCGAAATCAAGCTGGCCAGCCGGCCCCCAGCGAGGGGCTCCTTCACCAGAATCGCCGCCGCACGCGTGTTCTTCACCTTTGGCCCATACTTGGGATTGGACAGAAACGTCAGCTCGCTCGGGCCCGCCTCCTCCAACCCCGCCACGCCCGTGATCTCTAGTTCCGGGTCGCCATGAAGTTCGCAGCCCAGCCGGGCCGCCAGATCGGACAAGCGAATCCGCTGGATGGTGGTCATAATCAATGGCTTCATTGTATCCACGCTGGCCTGCAACTCGTGTCAGATGTCAGGCCGTGAGGGGCTATGTAAAATTTACGGCTTTTCCAGTACCGCGATGTCGATCCTGTCCTGCCCATTACCCAGGGAGGGGTGTTTAGTCACATAGATGCTCGCAGGAGTAGCAAGGCCGACTTTTATCAACGCGGAGCGCAGATCGTCGGCGAAACGCCCGAGGTCGCCAAAGGCCTCGATATGAATCCCAGTCATTTCGCTGTATGGGAGATTCGAGCCGCCCCTAGCCTTCAATCCCGCATATTCAAATGCCTGAAATAGCTGCTCACGGAATTGCGGCGCTTCGCCAATTCCATTGACACCTCTTGAGCTGAGGATCTCGATACCCTTGTACTTCCCCAATAGCCGCTTCAGTTGCTCTCGTTGTTGCTGCGTGACTCGGCGGGGCGAAAGTTGCTTTTTCAGCTCCAAGTTCTCTCGCTCCAGCATTGCAGTCCGCTCATTGGCCGCCCCAGCTTCCCGGTTTGCTCCTGCTGCTCTTTCGTTCGCAGCCGCAGCGTGATCTACAGCTTCCTTTGCGTCTTTATTTGCGAGAGCCACCAGTTCGCGGCTTCTGGACCGCATATCAATTTCAACCTTTTGAGCTCTAACGTGCACGCCGAATTCTCCAGCAACACCAATTGCTACTAATGCGGCGCCAAGCAATCCCAGACAAAAAACGAGGAGGCGAGGCTTTTCCGGACAGTGGATCGTGGCACGCCTAAACTCATGCCAGTCATGGACGTATTCGGCGGTTATGACAGCCAATTCCACTGCGACGCCGACTACTACAAGAATTGTCCAGAAATTAAGCCACCAATCCAGCGATGACCAGGAGTTCTCCAGATTGTCGAGGCTTCTGGCTATAGCAGACGCGTCCATGGTGCCTCCGTACGGCTGACTGCTATTCGCTCCCGTTCCAGACCAATGTCTCCCCACTGCCCACCTTTGGGTAGCAAATCGTGAGGCAAGATCTCAGGATCAAGGTTGGTCAAGTTTGTCGCCTTGTGCTTGGTCAAGCAGGTTGTGGCAATCGTACTTGACAAGAACACACTAAAGTTTAATAATGGAACCAGGCTAATACGAACCCGGAGCGTAGCCGGGGGATTGAGGGAAGAATGAGCAAAATCATAGGCATAGACTTGGGTACAACCAATTCCGTCGTCTCCGTTATGGAAGGCGGCCAGGCTGTCGTCATCCCGAACCAGGAGGGCGGCCGGACAACGCCGTCCGTCGTAGCGTTCACGAAAACCGGTGAACGTCTGGTCGGCACGGTGGCTAAACGCCAATCCGTTACAAACCCGGAAAATACCGTCTATTCCATCAAGCGCTTCATGGGGCGCCGCTTCAGCGAAGTGAGCGAAGAAATGAAGCTGGTTCCATACAAGGTGGTAGCCGGCGAGAACGGCGACGCCCGCGTCGAGATCAACGGCAAACGCTACTCGCCGCCCGAGATCTCCGCGATGATTCTCGCCAAGTTGAAAGAAGCCGCCGAAGCCTACCTCGGCGAAAAGGTCACCAAGGCGGTCATTACGGTCCCGGCCTATTTCAACGATTCGCAACGCCAGGCCACCAAGGACGCCGGGCAGATCGCCGGCCTGGAGGTCATGCGCATTATCAATGAGCCGACCGCCGCGGCTCTGGCCTACGGGCTCGACAAGAAGAAGAACGAAACCATCGCGGTCTATGACTTCGGCGGCGGCACCTTCGACATCTCCATTCTTGAAGTCGGCGACGGCGTGGTCGAGGTGAAGTCCACCAACGGCGACACCCATCTGGGCGGCGACAACATCGACCAGCGCATCATCGATTGGCTGGTCCAGGAGTTCAAAAAGGAAACCGGCGTCGACGTCTCCAAGGACCAGATGGCCCTGCAGCGCCTCAAGGAAGCCGCCGAAAAAGCCAAGATCGAGCTGTCCAACACCCTTGAAACCGAAATCAATCTGCCCTTCCTGACGGCCGATGCCAGCGGCCCCAAGCACATGAACGTGAAGCTGACGCGCGCGCGGCTGGAGCAAATGGTGGCCGACATTTTGGATCGCGCCACCGGCCCCTGCAAGCAGGCCATTACCGATGCCGCGGTTACGCCCGCGCAGATCGATGAAGTGGTGCTCGTCGGCGGTTCCACGCGCATGCCCAAAGTGCAGCAACAGGTGCGCGATCTGTTTGCCAAGGAACCCAACAAGAGCGTGAACCCCGATGAAGTGGTCGCGGTCGGCGCCGCGGTGCAAGGCGGCGTGCTGGGCGGCGAAGTGAAGGACGTTCTGCTGCTCGACGTTACCCCGCTCTCGCTCGGCATTGAAACGCTGGGCGGCGTGTTCACGCGGCTCATCGAGCGCAACACCACCATCCCCACGCGCAAGAGCGAGATATTCTCCACCGCCTCCGACAGCCAGACTTCGGTTGAGATCAAGGTCTTCCAGGGCGAGCGCGCCATGGCGGCCGACAATAAAATGCTGGGCGTGTTCCAACTGGTGGGCATCCCTCCGGCGCCGCGCGGGATTCCGCAGGTCGAAGTCACTTTCGATATCGACGCCAACGGTATCCTGAACGTCACCGCCAAGGACAAAGCCACCAACAACGAGCAGAAGATCACCATTACGTCTTCCTCCGGCCTCGCCAAGGACGAAGTCGAGAAAATGGCGCGGGACGCCGACGCGCACGCCTCCGACGATCGCAAGAAGAAGGAGGAAATCGAATCCCGCAACCGGGCCGACGCGATGGTCTACAACATCGAAAAGATGCTGAAGGAGCATCGTGACAAAGTCAGCGCGGACGACGCCAAAGCCGTTGACGACGCGCTCGCCGAGACCAAGAAAGCGATGTCCGAGGGCGGCATCGATCACATCAACCAGGCCACTTCCAAGCTTGAAACGGCCAGCCACAAACTGGCCGAGGCGATGTACAAGGCCTCCAGCCAGCCGGGCGGCACGCCGCCGCAAGGTGGTCCGGGAGGCGATGGCAATGGAGCCGCCGGTGAAGCGAAGCCCAAAGATAACGTTGTCGATGCTGAGTTCGTGGACGTCGACGACAAGAAGTAAGTCAACGGTTATTGGTTGTTGGTTATTGGTTGCTGGTTGATCGTAGCCGGTATCCAGTTACCAACAACTAATAACCAGCAACTCTTTATGCCAGCCGCAAGCAAACACGATTACTACGAAACGCTCGGCGTATCTCGCGGCGCCACCGAAGACGAGATCCGTAAAGCGTACCGCAAGCTGGCCCGCAAATTTCATCCCGACCTGAACCCCGGCGACAAAGCCTCCGAAGAGCGCTTCAAAAAAGTTCAGGAGGCTTACGACATCCTGAGCGAACCCAAGAAACGCCAGGTCTACGATCAGTACGGCTTCTATTCCGACAACATCCCTCCGGGCGGCCCGGGCGCCGGACAAGGTGGTTCGGCAGCCGGTCAGCCCGGCATGGGATTCGGCGGCTTTGATTTCTCCGATTACGTGAACCACACCGGCCCCGGAGCTGGCCCGCAAACTGGCGGCACGGGCGCGTTTCGCGACATCTTCAGCCAATTCTTCGGCAGCCACCGGGGCGAGCAACCAGGCGCCGCTGGCGGTCCTGAAAAAGGCTCCGATCTCGAATACGGACTCGACATCGACTTCTGGCAGTCCATCCGCGGCACTCAAGTGCGCCTCAATGCCGCGCGTCAAGAAGTTTGCGAGACCTGTAACGGCAGCGGCGCCGTCGGTGGCGCCTCCACCGTGTGCCCGGAGTGCGATGGCTCGGGCAGTGTCAACCAGATGGCTGGCGCCATGAAGTTCAGCCTCACCTGCCCACGCTGCGATGGCAAGGGACGCCTGCGGAATGTCTGCCCCACCTGTCATGGCGACGGCCGTCTGTCGAAGACCGAGGCGGTCGAGGTCCGCATCCCGCCTGGCGCGCAATCCGGCTCGCGCCTGCGCGTGGCGGGTAAAGGCAACGCCGGAAGAGCGGGCGGCGCCGCAGGCGATCTCTACATCACCGTGCGCGTCGAGCCCCACGCCTTCTTCCGCCGCGACGGAGACGACATTCACATCCAGGTGCCGGTCACGGTGTCCGAAGCCGGTCTCGGCGCTAAGATCGAAGTCCCCACCATCGATGGCCGGGCTTTGCTCAAGGTGCCGCAAGGAACGCAGAATCAGCAGAAGTTTCGCTTGCGAGAAAAAGGCATTATGAACGCGCGCAAAAATCAGCGCGGCGACGAAATCGTCGAGGTGGTCATTCAGGCGCCCAAAGTCCAGGATGAGCGCACCCGAGAACTGCTGCGCGAGCTGTCGCAAGTCAGTTCAGAAGATCCGCGCAAGGAAATCTGGACGAAGGTGTAAGCAATGCCCAAAGCCCGATCCAAAGCCGCCTACATGATCTCGGCCGTCGCCGAGCAATACCAGATCCATCCCCAGACCCTGCGCTTGTACGAGCGCGAAGGGTTGCTCGCTCCCTCGCGCAGTGAAGGCAATACCCGCCTCTACACCGACGACGATCTGGAACGGCTGGAAGTGATTCTCAAACTGACCCGCGATCTGGGAGTGAATCTCGCCGGCGTCGAAATCATTCTCAACATGCGCGAGAAGATGGCCGCGATGCAGGGTCAAATCGAGACATTCGTCGCCACGCTCAATCAGGAATTCGCTCACCGCGCCCGCCAATCCCCAACCGAATCCCTGCGCTCGCTCATTCCCGTGGTTCAATTGCGCACGCCCGCCGTCCTCGAAATCCCCAAGAAGAAAAGACCCAAAGCAAACTAAGCGTAGAGGGGCCAAGGAGCAACTCCGATGAAGTTGATTGCCATTCTGCTGGCCGCGTCCAGCCTGCCGCTCGTCGCGCAGTGGCTGAATTATCCCGACGCACGGACTCCACATACCAAGGACGGCAAGCCGAACTTGACCGCTCCCGCGCCGCGGATGAACGGCAAGCCCGATCTTTCCGGTGTCTGGCAGGCCGAGCGAACCCCGGAGAGCGAGTTTGCCCGCGTGCTCGGCAACAATTTCTAGAAGTTACAGGTGGACTTCAACGACGTCACCAAGGATGCATCGAACGTGTTTTGGGGCCTTAAACCCGAGGAGCAGCCGCTTCGGCCAGAGGCGGTGGCGATCCTTAAACAGCGCGCAAAGCTCGGAACTCCCTACAGTCGCTGTCTCCCGAATGGCATACCCGCCGGCATATTCGTTTTAGCTTTCAAGATGATTCAAGCGCCCCAGGAGATTGTGATCCTGTTTGAGGGCGGCGACCCTCCGCGACAGATTCACACCGACGGGCGGAGCCTCCCTAAGGACCCCGAGCCTTCCTGGATGGGATACTCGGTGGGCAAGTGGGAACGCGACACGCTGGCCGTCGAAACAATGGGTTTTACAGAACAGAGCTGGCTGGATGGGTCCGGCCATCCGCGCAGCGAATCGATGCACATCGCCGAGCGCTATCGCCGCCGCGATTTCGGGCATATCGATCTGGAGGTGACTCTCGAAGATCCGATCTATTACACGCGGCCTTTCACGCTTAAGACGCAATTGAACTTGATCCCGGACAGCGATGTCCTCGAATTCGTCTGCGGTGAGAATGAGAAGGACCGAGCACACGTGGAGAAGCGGTAACCCAGGTACTTTTCTGCCCGCAGGCGCATTCTGGGTTCAGCGGACTACCATGCCACCGGTGTCGCACTTCGAACTTTGCGCCGGTAAGCGTAGCGGGTCAGTTTGAATCGCAAGCCAGGATGCTTCGCTTCTCGTTACTTGTTCTTTTTCGCGGCTTCCTCAGCATCCTGCCGCCGGGCGCCCCGTAAGACATCGCCGAGCGCGTAGTTGCCTTCGTGACAGGCATATTCGTACATCGGTTTGCTGGTCGCTGGCCAGGTGTACTCCCCGGTCCAGGACCGATCCCACGTGTCAGGGTCTTCCACGGTGAACCGATACAGAAGCGTTTTGTCGTCAACGCGCGTCAAGCGCTCGATTACGTGGAGGTTTTCCGTCGATTCATGATACCGGGTCTTGTCGTTGAAATTGGTCGTGTCGATAACCAGCGTGTCCCCCTCCCATCGACCCACCGAATCACCCATCCAGCGGCGAATGTTTTTGGGAAGATGCTGCGCGTTCATCCGCACGATGCGTGCGTCGTGCACCATCTCGGTGAGAATCATGATCGAGTCTGGAGTTTGCACAATCTGGTGCAGATCGTTATAGAAATAGTCCGGTAGCGCCGGCGGACCGGAAGTGGAACTGAATCCGAGCAGACAGCGCTCGCCGAGCGGCCGCTGCTCCGGGTTATCGAAGGCGCCGGGCGGCTCAGCCGACGGATCCTGGTTCTCCCGCGCGTCCGAGGTTGGCGTCGCTCGGGCCCCCGCCAGCCGCTTGCGCGCGGCCGCATTGTAGGGAGGCACATGGCCGTCCGGCGGATCGACGACGATGGATGTTCGAATTTGTCCATCCACCACGGTGTATGCCGAGCCCTGCTGCAGCCAGAAATTATTGTAGCCGCCGACGGCGCCGCCTCCGGCCTTCTCCAGAAATTCAAAAAAAGATTTTGGTGCGCTGGTGTCGCCGCCCACCGGCGGCGCGGGCCGATCCGCCGACGAAGTTTGGTTGAGTTTGGCCCTGCGCGCGGCTTCGGTTTTCTGCAAAGCTTCGGCTTTTTCCTTGGTTAGGAAAGGCGGATCCCCAGGCAGCCGCTCGAGCGGTGTCATCATGCTCAGGTCGTAGGTACCCTGCAAGTCGGGATGTCCATCAGGCGTGCGGGGCACAACAGATTTTGCCGCTGCCTGCGTCGCCTGACCCGCCATCGGGGGAGCCGTCAGAGAAATCAATGCGAGCGCCAATGCGGCCGCGCTAGTCCATAATATGAATCGATTCCGCATACCCACCTCCTCGAATATTTGTTAGTCGGCGCCCTTTTCCTGGCGACGATAGATCGGCGTACTCAATTTCCCCGGGCGCGTAAAGACGCTCGGATCGTCGATCGTTGCTTCGTATTACATCACATCCGGGCTGCCGCGCGTGCAGCGCTCCACCACGTGCAGGTTGTCGCTATGGAAGTTTTCCGGCGCGGTCAAACCAAGTCTGATCGTTCAGTCAAGCGGCGGCTGAGCAAGCGGGTCTCGTCGAAACCACCCAGAAGGGCAGTCACGTCAAGTCTGTCCGGCAACGATCCGGATGACTGGGACAAGCTGGCCTAACTCCGCGCGCCCTAATGCATCCGCTCCAAATACTGCCCAGTGCTTCCGTCCACGAACACTGAATAGTCGCTCGTCCCCACCGACCCGCCCCAAATCACCCGCCACGTCACGTCCGGAAACCGCCTGGTCAGCTCCATCAGAAAAATCACCGGCTTGTCCGGATTCTTCTTCAGATACTCCGCGCTGTGTTTCGCCGCAGTCTCGTACGCTTCGTCCGTATCTACCTTGATGGCCGCGATCTGGAAGGGAGAGGAATCCCCGCGCGCCGTGTAGTTCTCCTCGATTCCGCCGAACACGCCTTCGTGCAGATTGCCTTCCGATTCCACCGCCGAGTACGTGTACGTCTTCGCCTTCCCTCGCGACGCCGAAACAAATACCACCTGCCAGGCGCCCGCCTTGCCCTTGTCCGCCTTTACCTGAACAAGGTTGAGGCTCACGATTTCGAGCGGCTGCGCATCCGGCGCCCACCCCCGCGCCTGCGGATACATCCGCTGAAACGCCTCCCGTCCCGTCAGTGCCTCCGGCGGTTTCGGAGGCTCTTTCTCGCTGGCAGTCTTGGGAGCGTCCGAACACGCGGACAAGAACAGAACCAGCGGCGCCAGCCATCCCGCTAGCCACCCCAGGGAAGTCACATGTCGCAGCATCACTTTCATTCTCGCGTGATTCCAACACAGCCGCTATAAGTCTCATAAACGATTCTTTTTATCGGGGCTATAATGAGCCAACCGAGCAAGTGCTGGAACCAGAAGCCTGCAACCCGTAGTACTCCGCAGTACCGTTTGGATAGAAAGTACCTTGTCCTAGCCGTCCGGTAAGGTCAACACTGTTAGGTGGGAACACAGATGGAGAGAACTGACTTGGATCAGTGGCGGTCTAGGGAAGTCGCGCGACTACTGGCGCTGGTCGAAACCCAGCGCCGTTACTACCAGGAGATCGTCGCGTCCATTCCGGTCGGACTGATGGTCCTTTCCTCCGACCTGAGCATCTTGCTGGCCAACGGAGCGGCGCGCAAGATATTTGGCTTGCACACCGGCGATTCCCCGCATCGCCGCATGGACACTATCCTCCCCACCTCCCTGCTCGATCGCATTGAAGAGGTGCTCCAAACCGGCACCGCTGCAAACGGCGTCATGATCGAAACCACCCGCGACAAACGCCGCCTGCGCGTTAGCATTCTCGCGATTCGCGATTGGGACGAAGAGGCCGCCCAGGAAGCGCTTCTCACCATCGAAGATCTGACTACGGTAGAAGTACAATCGGCGCTCGTCTTCGAAGCCCCAATGATTGAAGCTCCGGTGCCCGCAACCCCAGTAATCGAAGCCCCGCCCGCTCCTCGGCCCGCTGTCACCGCGTCCGAGTTCATCGACCACCTCGACGCCGTCATATGGGCCGTGGAAGTTCCCTCGATGAACTTCGTTTTCGCGAGCCCGTATGCCGAAACCCTGCTAGGCTTCGCTCCGGAACACTGGACCAGCCATCCATCGTTCTGGCTGGATCGCGTGCATAATGCGGATCGTGATTGGGTGGCGCAGTCCTACCAACGCGCCATCGAATCCGGCGCCGCCCATACCTCTGAGTTCCAGGCCATTACCGCCGGCGGCGGCCCACTCTGGCTGCGCGAATACTCGCGGCTGCTGCCCGCTGTCGAGGGCCAGCCCCGCTACATGATTGGCGTGGCCGTCGATGTCACGGAACGCCGCATGCTCGAAGACCAACTCGTCCAAGCCGAGCGAGTGGAAGCCGTGTCGCGCCTCGCCAGCCGCATGGCGCACGACTTGAACAACGCGCTCATGATCCTCACCGGCTATAGCGAAGAGCTGCTCACGGCTCTGCCCGCGGGCAGCACCATGCGGTCCGATGTCCAGGAAATCCTTAGCGCCACCGAACGCGTGGGCGGGCTTACCAGTCAACTGCTTTCCTTTGCGCGGCGGCAAGGCCAGGCTGTCGCGGAGATAGAACTGGAATCGGCCCTCGCAAAAATCAGCCTGCGGCTCGACGCTCTGCTTGGAACCCACGTCGGCTTGGACCTGCATCTTTCCGCTGAACCGAACCGCGTCCGCGCCGATGCGTCGCAATTGGAGCACGTCCTGACCGCCATTGTCGAGCGTGCGCGGCAAGGCATGCACGCCGGCGAAAGAATCACGCTGCAGACTTCACGTCTCGAAATCACGGAGGATTTGCGGCGCCCCAACGCTCCGCTCCAGCCGGGAGCCTACGCGGTGATCTCGATCGTCGCGCCATCGCAGCCGCTGGATGGTGAAGCCAAAGCCGCGTTGTTTGAGTGCTCGCTCCCCGGCAAGGAACCTTGGGACGACGTCGCAGCCACGCTGTCCCGAGCCTACGGCGTCGTACGGCAATGGGGCGGCGATATCTCGGTCTCGAATGCTCCCCACGCCTCGGTATTCCGCATCTTCCTGCCGCGATTGGAAGCTCCAGCCGGCCTTGCCGCTGAACCTGTGGTTGCCGCCGCCGAGCCACTGCCCCCCGCGCCCGAACCACCCGCGCCGCTTGCCACCATCCTGGTTGTCGAAGATGAAGCCGGCATCCGCGCGCTGGTCCGCAAGATTTTGCGGCGGCAAGGTTACCAGGTCCTCGAAGCGGCCAACGGCCAGGACGCGCTGGCGCTGTGCCGGGAACACGCCCAACGCGTGGAGCTTCTGATCACCGATGTGCTGATGCCGCAAATGGGCGGCCGCGAGTTGGTCGAACGCCTGCAGACGCAGGGGCACGACATGAAAGTGCTCTACGTTTCCGGCTACACCGACGACACCACCATTTACTCGGGCGAGCTTCCCGCGGGAACCGCCTTCCTTCAAAAGCCGTTTACTCTAGGATCGCTGCTCGACAAAGTGAAAGAAGTTTTGGCGCTGTAGCCAAGCTGCTGCTTGACGAAATCGCGCGGATAAGAAATTGCGACCTTGGAAATTTTTCCCGCGCTATCGAAGCTGGCGGTCAACTCCGGATTGATGCCGGCCCAGTAGGTGGGAATGTTCAGCTTCCCATATCGCTGCAGCACCTCATCGCGCAGCGCCGGATTGAAGTGCACGGCGTACTTGTCGATCAAAGCCTTGATGGCATTGTAATCGCCCTCCGCTTTGATGCGCATGAGCTCCGCCAGAAGCTGACCCACGCCCTCGCGCATCTTCGCAAAATCGCGAATCTCCAGATATGTTTTGCCGCCGCGCTTCACTTCGGCGATGGCGCCGGTCTTATCCTTGATGTAATTGACGATCAACTGGCGATCGCGCTCGTGATCTTCTTCGATGGTGTCGCCTTTCGGAATCCGGCGAAGCTGCGTGATCGCGACGATGACCGCATCGTAGTACATCACCTTGGCGACGTCGGGATTCGAAGCCAGCCCCAATTCGCGCGCCTTCGGATCCCACACGCACCACAGGGCCATCAAATCGGCGCGAGCCTCCTCGAGCGTCGAAAAATATTCCTTCAAGTAGAAGGCCGGTTCGCGGGTCAACTTCGGGTTCATTTTCCCGGAGCCATGTCCGATCACTTCGTGCAGCGCGGTCATCAGGTCTTCGGCTTCATCTCCGTACTTCTTGCCAAGCGCAATTTCCTCGGGCGAAGCCGCGAATTCATCGAGCGACCCGAATCCCGCGGCATGCGTCAGCGCGCGCGAACTGCCCAGGAACATAAAACTCTTGCTGCCGTATTTTTCGTGGATTTCATCTTCGTTCGGCAAGTTGTCGCCGACCGTGGTCACATGAAAATCGCCGGTCTCGATCAAAGTCTCCACCGCCTTCGCGAGCGGCGGCTTCACGCCCTGCTTCTTGTATTGCGGTCCCCACGGAGCATGGTCCTCGAAATACTGAGCGTTGTCGGCGATCTTTTGCATCAAAGCATGCACCGACTCATCCGTTACGGTGACAAAGCTCTGCGAAGTGCCCTTGGCGCCGCGCGCGTCGCGATAAATTTCGATGAAACCGTTGGCGAAATCCACGGTCGCATTGTTCCGCACCCAATCCATATCAAATTGCAGCCAGTCCTTCGGATCGCCGGTTTGGTAATAGCGGATCAAATCGTGAATCGCCTTCGCCTGCGCCGGTTCGGCGAACTCGGCGGCGTGTTCCAGATACGAATTCGCTTTGGCGAGATATTCAGCGTACAGTCCCGGAGGCACGCGATGGTCCGGAGTGCCGGCGCGATAGACATCTTCCACCAACTGCCCATTCACTTTCGCCAGCCGAGAGTTCAACGGATAGTGCTCGGCGAAATCCTTGAGATCGGCCAGCGTGACACCGGAGTAGAAATTGTTCGCGCTGGCCTGCAGCATGTCGAGCCCTCCGCGCGGGCTCTTGGCGGTAATCATCGGCTCGAAGTTGGGATCGAAAAGCGATGGGCGCAGTTCGTCGAGTTCCTTCTCGAAGGCCGGATCCTTGCCGGCAGCGCGAGCGGCCGCTTGTAGCTGCTCGAAGGTAAAGTCCGGCAAAAACTTCTGCGCGGTCGTTTCGTTGTGATTGCCCCGGTTGGCCCAAAACAGTTTCGTGAATGCCAGGATCTTCGCGTAAACCTTCGGATCCACTCCCTCGGGATGCGCCACGATCAGCTCCAGCACGCGCTTCTGCCGCAAACCGAATCGCGAGCACTGATCGTAGTTGATCGGATTGATCGCGATGGACGCTTCGGAAAGCCAGTAGGCCAGCGCTTGCTCGCGCGGGCTGAGGCTGCGAAAGCTATCCGCCTCCAGTTGAACGAAGCCAGTGGAACCCACTACATCCACTCGGGCGCTCGGCGTTTGACAGCAAGCAGCCGATGTCAATGCGCAAATCAAAGCAAATTTCATGACTACCAATAGACGAAAGCTTCTTCCTCGCAAATCAGGATGAGCGGCGGGCCACCGGTGGAGATCGCCTGTGCATGTGCCATGACCTCTTTGCCGGCGTCCGACTCGATGCACGCGTTCAAATCGTTTAGGGAGGGAAAGTACAGCTCCGCGATACGATAGGCGGTCACGTTACCCTGCGGCGAACCCGTTACTTTGGTCAGAACCAGCCGCGTGATGCCTTTGAGTTTCTGCTCGACCAGCGGAACATGCTGTTCGAGGTAAGCTGTCTCGAACGCCTGTTCATCTTGCGGCCGTGGATAGATTACAACGACTTTGACGCCGTGCGTGCCCATGGTGAGGAATCACCAACATCTTAGCACCCGCTCTCCGGGGCCGAAGTCGATTAGACACGGCCCATCAGCATGAGGATAAGCACGACCACAAGTACGAGACCCAGGCCGCCACTCGGATAGTAGCCCCAGCCCGCGCTATATGGCCAGGCGGGAAGCGCGCCCAACAGAATGATCACCAGAATAATCAGCAGTAATGTACGGACCATAGCGGCCTCCTTCAGGCAGCGGGAGAATTTATGGCTGGCGCGGCCGGCAGCGCGGTCTGCAAGGCGCCGATGGGATTAAGGACTGCGTCCAAACGTTGGGCGCGCAGTTGCATTTCCGCGAGCTGCTGCAGGAACCGGTTTCGAAGTCGCGGCAGGGTTTTCAGACGCGGATACAGGCGCTGCAAGAGCTTTTCGCTGCTGCGCAGATGGTGCAGCTCGGCAACCACCGCAGTCTCGAATTCGTCATGCGTGGAGATGGACTTTGATGCCTTCATGCCCACGATCTGAGCAATTTTCGTGCCAAGGCAATGCTAAGCGCGAAGTTTCTTAGCGATGAGTTACTTAGGAACTGGGTCCACGCAAATCTACTTCAGCAGCTTGTCGATTTCCGTGAATAATCCCGCACCTTCAAAGACCGCCCGAGTAGATTCTTCATAGGCGAAGTCGTTGCGAATGATGCCCTGTTTATCGATGAGGAACAGGTGCGGAACGACGACCTGGTTCATGGTGCTGGGTGTGGCCTTGAAATAGGATGCGGTCATTTGTCCCATGTCACAGACCACGGGAATGGTGACGTTGTTAGTGGCGACGAATTTGGAAACCGTGTCCTGGTTATCGGGCGGCAGGACCACCTCCAGAATCGCCACCTCTTCACCGTAGCGCGCCTTCACCTGCTCAAGCGTGGTGGACAATAAAAGACAGTGCGGGCAGCGCGTGGACATGATATCGACGATCACCACCTTGCCGGCGAAATCCTGCAGATCGTAGTAATGCTGATAGGTGGGATCAGGCAGGGCGAAGCCGGGCGCGCGGCGGTTGGACAACTCGCCGGAGGCGGCCAAGGCCAGCCCCGACGCTACCAGCAGGAAGCAGAAGGCGGAACGAATCATAAATTCAACTTACCAACTTTGACTTAATTTATCAGCCCCCGGAGGGACTCAGTGTACGGCGCGCGCGCCACACCGCGTTCCGTAATGATGGCCGTGACGTACCGGTTCGGCGTGACGTCGAAGGCGGGATTAGCGGCCTCGGTTCCTTCCGGCGCGACGGGCACGCCGTGAACGTGCGTGACCTCGCTGGCCGCGCGCTGTTCGATGGGAATTTCATCGCCCGAAGCTAGGCTGAGGTCGAGCGTGGAGATGGGCGCCGCCACGTAGAACGGAACGCTGTTTTCCTTGGCGAGAACGGCGACCGAGTAAGTGCCGATTTTATTCGCGACATCGCCATTGGAAGCGATGCGGTCGGCGCCCACCACGACGCAGCCGATACGGCCGGAGTGCAGAAAATGGCCGGCCATGTTGTCCGTGATAAGCGTGGCGGGGATGTGGTCGTGTTGCAGTTCCCAGATAGTAAGCCGCGCGCCCTGAAGAAATGGCCGGGTTTCGCCGGCGAAGACATCGATGTTTTTGCCGGACGCTACGGCCGCGCGAATCACGCCCAAAGCGGTGCCGTAGCCGGCGGTTGCCAGCGCTCCCGCGTTGCAGTGCGTGAGCACCGTCTTGCCATCGGGAATCAGCGGCGCGCCGTTTTTTCCGATGCACTGGTTGATGGCGATGTCTTCCAGGCGAATCTGAACGGCTTCGGCGATCAACCGTTCGCGGATCTCCGCAAAGGTGAGGGTGCTGGATTCTGCGAACACGCGGCGCATGCGTTCGATGGCCCAAGACAGATTCACGGCGGTGGGGCGAGTGCTGCGAATGGTTTCGCAGATGCTGTCAAACTCAGCGCTGGACTTCGCGTTCCGCATACCCAGCGCAATTCCCATGGCGGCCGCGATGCCGATGGCCGGCGCGCCCCGGATCACCATGGAACGAATTGCTTCGGCGACTTGATGGTGATCGATACAAGTGACGTAGACCTCTTCGCGCGGAAGACGCGTCTGATCGATCATGACGACGCCCGCGTCGGTCCATTGTATGGTTTCAATCATGAATGGTCTCGATCACAGGGTCCGGGCTTGCCACAGGAACGCGGCGAATTGCGTCAGATTGAACGTGCAATGCATGAAGGCCGCGGCGGCGGTGGACTGCGTCTTGTACTTGGCCCAACCGAACGCGCAGCCAACCAGCGAGATCAGCAGCATATGGCGCCAGGACCATTCGTACTCATAACCATGAATGCTTCCGAAGAGGAACCCGGTGACCACAATGCCGCCCGCCGCCCCGAGGCTGCGAACCAGCAGCGGCATCAGGAATCCGCGGAAGGCCAGCTCCTCGGCCACCGGGCCGAGAATGACGACCAGGATGCCGAGCAAAATAATTGTGCCGGTAGAGCCGAGCATTTGTTGGAAGGGGAGATCGATTTCGGGTGTGTGCAACGCGGCGCCGAGCATGCCGAGTGCAAGAGCAAGTAGCGGGCCGGCGAGAAGAGCGCCAAGCGAGCTGGGAAATGAAAGCGATCGCCAGCCGAGCGCGCGCCAGAACGGCTGCCGGTAGCGGATGCGGAAGAGCGCGGCGATGGAGCCGAATGCAAGAAAATACCAGATGCCTTGAATGAGCAGCAGCATGGCCGGCGGCGGCGTGTGGATGAAGATGGCGGTCGTGCGCACGAGTAAGGTGGCGAAGAGGAGGCACGGCACACACAGGCCGATGAAGAAGAAGAGGTCGGTGTAATCGAAAAACGGTTGTGGGGGGTGGGGGGTGGGCGGTGGGGTGGGCTCGGGCTGGGGAATCATGAGCGGCCCTCAATGAGCGCGGCGGCGAGCAGCGGGATCATGATCTCGTGATGGCCGGTGATGGAGTAGCCGTGGCCGCCGGCGCCGGCGTGCGGGCGTTCAACGACATTGAGCTTCGGCCGGTAATGCTGGATGAAATCGAAATTGACGGTGGTGAAATCCGCGAGCGGATGGCCGAGGTTGCGGACCACCGACACGGCTTTCAAGAAGACTTCCGGCAACACCACGGCTGAGCCCACGTTGAGATAGACTCCGCCGTCATTAATTTCCTTGACGAGCGAACAGAGCAGGCGGAAGTCGTGGTGCGTGGCGCGGCCCAGAGCTTCGCCGGTCGCACTGGGATGCGTGTGCGGTGTATCGGTTCCGATGGCGACGTGAACGGTGACTGGCGTCGAGTTGCGATACGTCTCGCACAACAAGCTAGAGGCGGCGAAGCGCGGATCGGCGATGGCTTCGAGATGACGGCCCAGCGACTCGCCGAAGCCCTGGTCGCAATTCAAAGCGGCGTTAAACTCGCGGCCGGTTTCCTCGGCTGCGCCAAAGCTGCCGTCGGGGAGCACGGCTTCCACATCTTCGCTAGTCTGGCCGGCGATGGCGATTTCGAAATCGTGAATCGCGGCGGCGCCGTTCAATGCGAAGGCCGTCGCGTAGCCGCGGCGCATGAGATCGATGAGAATCGGGGCGAGGCCGCATTTGATCACATGGCCGCCGAGTCCCCAGATGATCATTTTCTTGCGAGCGCGGGCGTTGGCCAATGCGTCGATGACGGATCGCAGAGAATCGGCCGCGAGAATATGCGGCAGCGAATCCAGCCAGGTGGCAATACCGCCTCCAGTGTAAGGCTTTCCAAAATGCTCGATGCGAACCTTGCCACCGCGCGCTTGGATGGGGATGGTCTTGAGGCCCTGGAAGCTCAGCGGCTCATGACCGTATTTGCTCATGCGACTTTTCCCGGGCGCAGCACCTTCTCAAGCGCTTGCGCGGTGTAGCTTTTCTTGAATCGCAGAAGTTGCTCGGGCGTTCCGGAAGCCACGATGTTGCCGCCGCGCTCACCGCCTTCCGGGCCCATGTCGATAATCCAGTCGGCCGACTTGATCACGTCGAGCTGATGTTCGATCACAATGACAGTATTGCCCAGATCGACCAAGCGCTGGAGCACATCAAGAAGCCGCTTGACGTCCTCGAAATGCAGGCCGGTGGTGGGTTCGTCGAGGATGTAGAGGGTGCGGCCGGTTTGGCGTTTGCTCAATTCACGCGCGAGTTTGATGCGCTGGGCTTCGCCGCCGGAGAGTGTGGTGGAGGATTGGCCGAGATGAATGTAGCCGAGTCCTACATCATGCAGCGTGCGCAGCTTGGCGTTGATCTGCGGAATGTTTTCGAGAATCGGGACGGCGTCTTCCACGGTGGATTCGAGCAGATCCGCGATGGAAAGACCCTTGTACTTCACTTGTAGCGTTTCACTGTTGTAGCGGCGGCCGCGGCAGACGTCGCAAGTGACGTAGACGTCGGGCAAGAAATTCATTTCGATGCGCTTGAGTCCGTCGCCCTGGCAGGCTTCGCAGCGTCCGCCCTTGACGTTGAAGCTGAAGCGGCCGGCTTTGTAACCGCGCTCGCGCGATTCGGGAAGCATGGCATACAGCTCGCGGATAGGAGTGAACACGCCGGTGTATGTCGCCGGGTTGGAGCGAGGAGTGCGGCCGATGGGCGATTGATCGATCTCCACAACCTTATCGATGTGTTCCAGGCCTTCGATGGAAGTATGCTCGCCGGGGGAGTCGTGCGAGCCGTAGATCTCTTTAGCGAGAGCGCGATAAAGAATATCGTTAATCAGCGTGGATTTGCCACTGCCGGAAACGCCCGTGATGGCGATGAAGCAGCCCAGCGGAAATTCGACAGTGACATCCTTGAGATTGTGTTCGCGCGCTCCGTGCACGGTGAGTTTCTTGCCGTTCCCGTGACGGCGTCCCGAGGGCGGTTCGATGCGGACCGCGCCAGAGAGATATTGGCCGGTCAGCGAAGCAGGATTTCTTTGGATCTCGCGAGGAGTTCCGGCCGCCACCAAAGCGCCGCCGAGGCGTCCAGCGCCGGGGCCGAGATCGATGACATAGTCGGCGCGTTCGATGGTTTCGGCGTCGTGCTCGACCACCAGCACCGTGTTGCCAAGGTCGCGGAGACGCGTGAGGGTATTGAGCAGGCGGTCGTTATCGCGTGGGTGGAGTCCGATGGAAGGCTCGTCGAGGACATAAAGCACGCCGCGAAGTTTCGAGCCGATTTGGGTGGCGAGGCGGATGCGCTGGGCTTCGCCGCCCGAAAGCGTGGCCGCGGATCGCGCGAGACTCAAGTAGTTGAGACCGACCGCTGTGAGGAACTCGAGGCGATTGCGGATCTCTTCGACGACACGCGCGGCAATCTGCTGCTCGCGTTCATTGAGCTTCCACAGCTTGACGGCGGCGAGCGCGCGATCGATAGACATTTCGGTCAGCTCGCCGAGGCCGGCGCCCTTCACGCGCACCGCGAGGCTGCTGGGGCGGAGGCGGCGGCCGCGGCAATCGGGACAAAGCGCCGGCGACATGTAGTCCATCAGCCACTCGCGATAACCGGCACCGGCTTCCTCGTACGTGTCGGTGAGGACCTTAATGATGCCGTCGAATCCGTTGCCCCCTTCGAGCAGCAGCGCTTGAGACTTCTTGGGCAGCTCCTCGAAAGGCTTGTTGATTTTGATACGCAGGCGCGCGGCGCCATCGTTGAGCTGCTGCTGCATGTAGGAGGAACTGGCGCCGGGCCCAAGGCCGCCATCCAATAACGGTTTGGAAGAATCGACTATTACTTTCGCGGGATCGAAGCTCCAGGTGCTGCCGAGTCCGTGGCAAGTTTCGCACGCGCCGAAAGGGCTGTTGAAGGAGAACGAGCGCGGCTCGAGCTGCGGGATGCTGGCGCCGCAATTGGGGCAAGCGAGCTTTTGCGAATAGAGCTTCTCTTCGCCGTTGACGACCGCGACAGTGACGAGCCCGTTGGCCAGCTTGGCGGCGGTTTCGATGGAGGCTTCGATGCGTTTCTCGGAGCCGGGCTTGAGCGGAAGACGATCCACCACTATTTCGATGGTGTGATTTTTGCGCTTGTCGAGCGGGATTTCTTCATCGAGAGAACGCAGGACGCCATCGACACGGGCGCGCACAAAACCCTGCCGCGAGAGTTTTTCAAGATCCTTCTTATATTCGCCCTTGCGGCCGCGAACGATGGGGGCGAGGATCATGATGCGCTCGCCTTCCCTCAGCGCGAGGATTTGCTGGAGAATTTGTTCGGTGCTCTGGCGCGAGATTTCGATGCCGCAAGTAGGGCAATGCGGAACGCCGATGGAGGAGTAGAGCACGCGCAAGTAGTCGTAAATTTCGGTGATGGTGCCGACCGTGGAGCGCGGGCTGCGGTTGGTGGTTTTTTGCTCGATGGAAATGGCGGGGCTGAGCCCGTCGATGGAGTCAACTTCAGGCCGCTCCATCTGATCGAGAAACTGGCGCGCGTAGGGCGAGAGCGTTTCCACGTAGCGGCGCTGGCCTTCCGCGTAGATAGTGTCGAAGGCGAGGGAGGATTTGCCGGAGCCGCTGAGGCCGGTGATGACGGTAAAAGTGTTGCGGGGGATTTCGACGTCGATGTTTTTGAGATTGTGCTGGCGGGCGCCGTGCACGGTGATGCGTTTGAGCATTGTCGCGGGGAGTTCCTATTTTAGCAGGCGGGCGGCTGGCTGGTTGTTGGTGGCTGGTTGGGGGGTGTTCAGAAATGGGATTCGCTCCGTTTGGTAATTTCGGTTTACGGGACTGAGCCGATTGCATTTGCACGATTTCCGAGAGGCGCTCGCGCTGGTGATGAAGCTGCGGCTGTGAAGGCATGGTCGGCTGATTGAGATTGTATAGGATGAGGCTGGCGGTGGAGAGCGTGCGCCAGTGGAAGGCGGTGAGGGGCAAGGGGATGGGCAGGCGAGGAATCTTGTGACTCGTCGAAATGCAGCATTATGAGCAGGGTGGAAAACTTCGAAGGGCAAGTGAAGCAGCTCAGTTCTGAGGAATTACGAGCGTTTCGCGAGTGGTTCGTCCAGTTCGAAGCCGAGGCCTGGGGCCGACAGTTCGAAGCGGACGTTCACAATGGGAAGCTGGATGAATTAGCCGCGCGAGCTTTGCGCGACTACGGCAAACTGGTGGGTTGAACGGGCACCTGATCCTCGCTGGGATCCGCGCTCGGATTCAAGTTCGTGTCGTTATCAACTCGAGTTGACGAACTCGCGCCTCTCGAAAAGTTCGACGCCGCCGCCTGCGCTGCCAGCTCCTCCGGTGTGTCCTCGAGTTTCGGTTCGATGGAGACCAGCAGTTCACTGCGAGGCAACAGGTAAACCAGGTAAATGGATCCGGCTTCGATGGCCCGATAAGCCGCCAGATTGACCGGCATCGTGAGGTACCGCAAACAGAAAAAGTACTTCTCGATAGGATCACGGCCGTTGGGCCGATTGATCTGTTCCTCGCGGGCGATCACCCGGCCCTCCTGCATGGTCACCTTGCGGTCCAAGACATCCGCGCAGAGCGCCAATGAAATACGAAAAGCCAGGATTACCGCGATGGCCAGAGAAATCAGGATGGACCCGAGCATCATCACGCCGCCCATTTTTCCTTGAGTCTCGAACAGATCCTTCACGTGAGTGAGCTGGCCGATCAGCACAGGCAACGCGGCCAGGAAAGAAATCTGCTGCCGGGTGGATGTGATGTGGGTCCACGCCAGGAAGGGCGTCACGGCAAAAAGCCACGTCAAGATTACGGGCTGAAAGCAGCGGCCAGCGAGCTTCTTGGCCTGCTCCTTGGAGAGTTGTCCTTTGCGATTTGCCTCTAACGACTCGATCGAGAATTGCAGCGCCTTGGACAGGTCACCCAGAACCTTTTCCTTGGAGCGAAATGTTGTGGCGTCTTCGATCACTTAAGTACTACTTTTGACAGATCGACCGAAGGCGGAGGATACTTTAACCGCATGTCGTCCAGCGCCTGAACCACCAATTCCGCCACCAGATAGTTCCGGAACCATTTGTTGTTGGCTGGAATCACGTACCAGGGCGCCTCTTCAGTGCTGCACTTGCGCAGAGCATCCTGGTACGCGGCGGTGTACTCATCCCAACGCCGCCGCTCTTCGAAATCGGGCAGCGAGAGCTTCCAATTTCGCGACGGATCCTGAATGCGCGCCTGGAAGCGCTTCTTTTGTTCTTCCTTGCTGATGTGCAGAAAGAATTTCAGGATAGTGACACCGTTGCCGGTCAGCATGCGTTCGAAATCGTTGATCTGCCGGTAGCGATGCCGCCATACAGATTTCGCGACCAGTTCGTGGACTCGCACAATCAGGACATCCTCGTACTGCGAGCGGTTGAAGATGCCGATGTTGCCCTTGGCCGGAACAGCTTTGTGGATACGCCACAAGAAGTCGCGGGCCAACTCCTCGGCGGTAGGAGCTTTGAACGAAGTGACGTCGCAGCCCTGCGGATTCACCCCGGACATGACGTGCCGGATGGTGCCGTCTTTACCTGACGCGTCCAGCCCCTGCAAGACGATCAGTAGCGAATGGCGCTTGTCGGCGTACAGCATATGTTGCAGCTCACGCAGCCGGACAAGGGTCTTCTCGTGCGCCTTATCGTTGCGTTTCGTTCCGAACGTCTCGTCGGGATCGAGCTTCTTCAGGTGCACGTTGCCGCCCGGGCGGACGATGCAGTGTTTCGCGAGGTCCATGGCTTTAGTATCCTCCGGTGCTGCGGCATCCGGAATGGTTCCTAATGTGCTCTCAAGTCCAGAAGAGGTATGAATAGATGGAAAGTCACGTAATTTCTACGGATACCAGCTACCCTAACGATGTAGGCTACCCTAATAAAGAGGCGCACTCGTCGGGCGTCTCCTGGGGCGCGGTGATTGGCGGGGCCTTCGTGGCTGCCGCGTTCTATTTGATTCTTCTCGCTTTAGGCGCCGGATTTGGACTGTCCGCTGTTTCGCCCTGGTCCAACGTTGGCGCATCAGCGTCGTCGGTAGGCGCCGCGGCCATCGTCTGGTTGATCCTCATCGAAATCGTGGCTTCCGCGTTGGGTGGCTATCTCACTGGCCGGCTGCGCACCAAGTGGGCGCTGATACACACGGACGAAGTATACTTTCGCGACACCGCCAATGGATTTCTGGCATGGGCCGTGGCGCTAGTGATCAGCGTGACTTTTCTGGCGTCCGCGGCCGCCTCCATGGTGGGCGTGACGGCGGCCGGCGCAACGGATCCCAACGCGTATTTTGTCGATACTTTATTTCGTTCAGATCGCATTGGGCCCGAAAGTAAGGATGTTGCGCTCCAGGCGGAGGCCGGACGCATTCTTGCCAATGCCCTGCGGCAGAATCAGATACCAGCGGAGGATCAAAATTACTTAGCCCGGCTTACCGCCGCCAAGACCGGAATCAGTTTGCCCGAAGCAGAAAAACGGGTCTCGGACGTTGTCGCGGATGCCCGCCAAACCGAGGATACGGCGCGCAAAGTGACGGCGCATTTACTGCTATGGTTGTTCCTCGCACTTATGATGGGGGCGTTTAGCGCGAGCTATGCGGCGACCATCGGCGGAAGACAGCGCGATCACGTAAAGGCCGTCTAGGCTGCCCTGAAGGAGGCTTACCATGCGATCGATTTTGCTTTATTTCATAGGCGTACCGATTCCGATCATTCTTATCATTGCGCTGTTCACTCATCACTTTTGAGGAACTCGCGCAAAACGGATTGCGGCGCGAAGCAGTTCCTGGCCCGTTTGGTGGTGCGCGCCGCACCCTTTGCGCTTTTGATAGATTGGCATTTGATCCGGCTGTCCATCCTGTTCCTGCTGGCCGCGGCGGCGGTCCCGGCGGCTAAAGCCCCACCGGACGAGTTTCGGGCGCGCCGCACCGCACTGCGGAAGTTGCTCGATGACGGCGTGTTCCTGCTTAAGGGAGAAGCTGAAGGCTATGACCCGCTCTTCCGCTTCGCTCAAGAGCGGAATTTCTACTACCTGACCGGCTGGACCGAACCTGGCGCGGCGCTGCTGCTGACTCCCACGGATGAAATCCTGTTTCTGCCGCGTCACGACCAGCGCGCGGAGCGCTACCACGGCAAGCGAGTGTCGGCCGAGGATGCTGACGCGCATGCAGTCACTGGTTTCGACAAAGTTCTGCCGATCGAGAAGCTCGAATCGGCGCTCGACGCCGCCCTGGCCGAGCACTCTCGCATTTATGCGCCTTGGACGGAAACCTACACCGGCCAGTTGCGAGGGCGCTATCCGTTTCGCGACGTAGCCGACGCCACGCCGCTGATCGCCCAACTGCGCCTCAAGAAATCGCCGTCCGAGATTGCCGCGATTGAACACGCCACAGACGTCAGCATCCAGGCGCATCGCGCGGCCTGGAAGCGCCTATCCGCCGGCCGATTCGAATATCAGATCGCCGCCACGCTCCTGGATGCTTTTCTCGATGGGGGCTGCGAAGGCCCGGCCTATTCACCGATTGTCGGGTCGGGACCAAATGGTCCTATCCTGCATTACATGTCGAACCAGCGCCGCATGGATCGCGGCGAGCTGGTGGTGATCGACGCGGCCGCTCAGTGCGACGAATACGCCAGCGACATCACGCGCACGCTTCCGGTGGGAGGCAAGTTCACACCGCGCCAGCGCGAGGTCTACCAGGTAGTTCTGGGCGCGCAAAAAGCGGCCATCGCCGCAGTGCAGCCCGGCGCATGGCTGGGGGGCCCGGGGCAATCGCTCACGAAAATCGCGCGCGATTACATTGACGCGCACGGCAAGGACCAGCATGGCGAGCCTCTGGGCAAGTATTTCATCCACGACATCGGGCATCAGGTTGGTTTGCGGGTACACGACCCGGCCGCGAGCGGGCCGCTGGAAGCGGGCATGGTGATCACCATCGAGCCTGGCGTGTATATTAGCGAGGAACAGATCGGCATTCGCATCGAGGATGTGGTGCTGGTGACCGCGAACGGCGCCAAGGTCCTAAGCGCGGCGCTGCCCAAGGAGCCGGACGAGATTGAAGAAGCCGTCTCCAAATAGATTCACGCTGGGCTACGTCGCGATCCTGGGCGCGACCCTGGCACTGGCGATTCTCGCGGGATGGACCGCGGTCGCCGCGGCGATTGACGATTACGCCTACGATTGGATGTTCCGTCTGCATCCGCCCGCCGCCACCAGCCCGCATTGCCTGATCCTCGCGATCGACGATGCCACCTTCAGCGCGATGGGAGGTGTGGCCGCCTACCGCGCGATGCTCGCCAAAGCGCTCGAATTGCTGGCGCCGGTCCAGCCGAAGGTTGTCGCCATCGATATGGTGCTCGCCGACAAAGAAGATGCGGCCGAAGATGCCCGCCTGCTCCACGCCATGCAGGCGACCAAGAACCTGGTGCTGGTGGCACATCTCCAAGGTGGCCGCTGGGAGAATCCGCTGGATGAATTTCGACGCGCCGCCACCGCGCTCGGGCATGATCGGGCCGACGAACTATCGCGCGATGGCGTCACTCGGCAGATTCCGCTCGAGGAACGGACTGAACAGGAGCGTCACTGGGCCTTGGCGTTGGAGACTTTCCGGCTGGCGCGGGGCCAGCGAATCCTCGAATCGCCGGATGACCTCCAGATCGGAAGTGAAGTGATTCCCGCCCCGCGGACCCCGGACAGCGACCGGGCACTGCGCGTGCTCTTCTCGCGCGAGCCGGTCCCGCGAATCTCGCTGCTGGAGCTGGTGGACAAGCCCGAACTCGCCGAGCGTTTTCGTGGACAAGCCGTCTTCGTCGGAGTGACTTCCATTTCGGCCACTTATGACCGCGTCGCGACACCCAACGGCCAGGGCCGGATCCCGGGAGTCGAGGTTCACGCGCAGCTCTTTGAAACCTTGGAGCGCGGCCAATTCCTGACGAACGCTTCGAATCTCGCTGTCCTGGGCTTTTGTATCGTCGTTGGCATTCTCGCCGGCCTCATCTTCGCGTTTCTTTCCGGCTGGCTGGCCTACACGACCGCTGGCGTTATGCTGCTCGCCGCGCACGCAACGCCGTTTCTGCTGTTCCGCGCGGGGCTAGTGTTCCCGTTCTTCGCGCCACTGGCCTCGGCCTGGCTCACGGCAATCGCCGCCGCCAGCTATCAACACTTTGTAGTACGCCGAGCGTTGAGGGCGTCGGAAACCGAACGCCATCGCTACCAGCAGGCCATCCACTTCGTCACGCATGAAATGCGCACGCCGCTCACCGCCATCCAGGGATCGAGCGAGCTGATGGGCCGCTACAACCTGAGCGAAGAGAAGCGCAAGCAAATCGCCGAGATGATTAACGTAGAGTCGAAGCGGCTGGCGCGCATGATCCAAACGTTTCTGGACGTCGAGCGGCTCTCCGACGGCGAGATGGAGCTGAAGAGGGAACCGTTCGAAGTGCGGGAGATTGTCGGAACTTGTCTCGGTCGTGTGCTCCCGCTCGCGGAGCGCAAGAACATCCGTATCCTGACCCGGGAGCTGGACGGAAACCTGGAAGGCGATCGCGAGCTGATGGAATACGCCGTCTACAACCTGCTCAACAACGCCGTGAAATACTCGCCCGCCGACACCCAGATCACGGTCGCGTGCCGCTTGGTCGCTGTGGGGAAAGACGCCGCTCAACTGCGCCTTTCGGTCGAAGACCAGGGCATCGGAATGGACGCGAAGGAGCTGCGCCAGATCTTCCAGAAATTCTATAGGACCAAGCGCGCCGAAGCCTCGGGCGTTGCGGGCACCGGCATCGGCCTGTCGATTGTGGAACAGATCGTTCACCATCACGGCGGGAAGATGGAAGTGATCAGTCAACCGGGCCAGGGCTCCTGTTTCACGGTGGTGTTCGCCGCGCGCTCCCGAGCGTCCCAGCCTCCGGCTGTGTCAGTCTAATAGGTATAAGCAAGGCGGCGTAAGAGTGCAGCGACTTTTGGTGGTTGAAGACGACAATTCCGTCCGAAATACAATCCGGACTTTTCTCGAATTGGAAGGCTATACGGTGGATGCCGTTGCCTCCACCCGCGAAGCCTTGGAACGTCTGGGCGCCGATTCCTACCCCATCGTTATCTCGGATATTTACATCGATGAGCGCACCGGCTTGGATGTGCTCGCCAGCGCGCGCAAGTGCAACCCCAACTGCGCGGTGATTCTGATGACCGCCCGCGGGACCATCGAAACGGTGATGAAAGCCACGCAGGGCGGCGCGTTCGACTACATCGCCAAACCGTTCGAGCTGGACCGCATGCTGGACACCGTGAAGCGCGCCGAGGCCAGCGTCAACCAGCAGCCGGACGACAAGGAATCCGAAATCGACGATCTGCCGGAAAGCGAAATGGTCGGCAGCTCGCCCAAAATGGTCGAGATCTACAAGACCGTCTCACTGGTGGCGCCCACCGACGTCACGGTGCTGCTGGAAGGCGAAACCGGCACCGGCAAGGAGATGATCGCGCGCATGGTTCACAACAACAGCGCACGCGCGCATCAGCCCTTCGTGCCGGTGGACTGCGGATCCATCGCGCCATCGCTGCTCGAAAGCGAATTGTTCGGCGCGTTGAAGGGCGCCTACACCGGCGCCGATCGCGATCGCATGGGCGTTTTCGAGGCCGCCAATAATGGCACGGTGTTTCTGGACGAGATCGGCGATCTGGAGCTCGGCTTTCAACTGAACTTGCTGCGATTCCTGCAAGAAAAAGAGATCCGGCCGTTGGGCTCGCCGCGCGGGAAAAAGGTGGACGTGCGCGTGGTTGCGGCCACCAATCGCGATCTGCAAAAGATGGTGGATCAGGGCAAATTCCGCGAGGACCTATGGTATCGCCTGAACGTGGTGCGCATTATTCTGCCGCCCTTGGTGGAACGCCGGGGCGATGTGCCGCTGCTGGCGCACTATTTTCTGAAGAAATACAACGAGCGCTATGGCCAACAGGCGAAAATCACCGAGTCGGCATTGCGAGCGCTGGAAAATTACAGTTGGCCGGGAAACGTGCGCCAGCTGCAGCACATGATCGAGCGGCTGGTCATCGTAACTCCGCAGGGGCGCATCGACGACGCCGCGGTGCGCGAAGCCATCGAACTCACCGAGCCTCGCGACACTGCGAGCGAGAGCCTGGCCGATACCGAAGCCGACCAGATCCGGCGCGTGCTGGCAGCCGCCGGCGGCAACAAAAGCCGCGCGGCAAAAATCCTGGGGATCGAGCGGAAAACGCTTTATCGCAAGCTGGAACGCATGGCGCTGTAAGCCCGCCCACGCTAAGCCTATTCAAAACAAAGCAATTAGCACAAAGCGACTAACACCCTGTCATTTCGTGCATATCAGGAATATACTTGGGCAGCACAAGCCAAGTCCGGGAGGTTATCTATGTTCGAAAGCCTCGACGAGCAAATCAAATTGGACGCTCACAAGTCCTCGTCCAACACCGAGCGGGTAATCCGCTGGGTTTTAGTTATCGCAATCTCACTGATCGTCTTCGGTGGCCTTTACTGGGGCGTTCACGTCATGCAAGGCGGTTAAGCTGGACTCAATCCGCGGCTAACGTCCGCAGTTGGGGGCCGGACTGCGAGCGATCGCCCATGGCTCGCATAACAGCCTTCACGCGCTGGGAGTACTCTGGCAAGGGGTTGTAGATCTGCAGCTTGCGGTCGACGTTTTTGCCCTTGTATCTGCTTGATTTTCCAAGCTGAGCCGCCACATAGTGAATCCCCGCCCGCACCGAAGTAAACCGCTCCTTGCACGAATCCCAGCCGAAAACGTTGTTGTTCGTGTAATCCTTGCCTCCGCTCGATTCAATAATGGAGATGCTCGGCAGCAGCCTCCAATCCAGCTCGTTTTGGTCGGCGGCTACCAGAAAATCCATCGCTGAATCTCGAAGCGGGCAATCGCGGTCGGCAAAGAACTTCGTCAGCCGGGACAGCCGCGGGTCGTTCTGGTCCACGGCCGGCTCGGCGCGATACTGCTGAACGCTGGTTGTGAACGGTGCTGCCAGCAGTCCGGCAATCAAAAGAAAATCCCTCATTAAGTAATTCCTTTCCGGGCTTGGCTCCAGGCTGGAAACGCCTGGTTTCTGGAAATCTCTGAAAACGAAAGAGTTAGGTAATTCTACGCGGTTAGTACTTTAAAATCAACCACTTAGCGGATTGCAAGGTTATGTCCGACTTGGTCAGTATAGCATGCCGGACCCGACGTCGAGGGCCGGTCCGGGCTTACGCCCGTCGGCGGCTGTACCCATGCCCGACCGTTCCCAAATCCGCCATTACGGCTAGCAAGAGCCACAACAGGTTGACCCCTGCGATCGGCAAGCCGCTGTTGACCATCCAGGCAAACACCAGCGTCGTGAATGGCAAGAATATGAAGCCTAGGATTAGGAGGAGGATGCTGTGGAAGGCGCGGTCCAGGTAATGCGTGAACAGGAACAGGAGCGCCAGCGCGACGCGCGGGAACAGCAGGATCACGATCAGGAACAGGCATGGCATGAGCGGTCCCTCCTTGGACGCACATTCGCCGCGAGTGTTTCAACTCGTGACATCATAGCGTAAGCGATGGGATCACGGGACGCGGCGCGCCAGCCAACGGCCGTTCCTTCCAGAACGAAGTTTTTTCCAAATATCAGCTCCAGCTTGTCGATGCTGATATATTCGAGCCCGTAAGGGTCGCAAAATCGGCTCCCGTGAAACGCTGGAAGCTTCGTGCGGCCAGATGCCGCATGTGGAGATCTCCGCCGTGGTCCGCGACGCGCCCCGCACATGCTCGATGATATGTGACATGTGAATACGGTCGAACGCGTCGCTCTGGAAGGGCCAGGGAAACTCATTTAGGTCCCATCCGATGTCGGCACCGATCGCGGTGGGATATCGATACCTACCGCGTCCGGTTCGGCCTTGCGCGCACCGCAACCAACGTCGAGAACCATCGAAGCTAAGACTCCAAAATTGGCCACGCCAAGGTCTAACGTGTAGCTAGTCCTATTCCAGAACCAGTTGCTCAGATGTTGGCTCGGGCAAGGCTACGGAACTCCGGTCGCGGGCTTGGACTCCGACTGGGGCCCTGATAAAGTGCTGAGCCGGTTGGCGAGTTGGTGGAGCTCGATGCTCGATACCATAGCGAGGTCTTGAACGGCTCTCTGCATGCGGTCGAAGCCCAGGTGGGTCAGCGTCAGATCCTTCTTCGCGGAGCCGTCAGTGACCTCGGCAATCCACTCCCCGTAGCCATCGGTGAAGGCCGTCCAAATCGCTTTCATTGGTTCGTTGCTGATTTTACCAAGCTTAGAAAGGTCGGAGTTCTTCACCTTCTGAAGGTAAACTCTCGCGACGTTCCAGTCATTGTTGAAATTGTTCCAGTCCCCAACTTGCAGATAGACACCCGCTTTAATCATGCTCGCATTCGCGCTCTGTGTGGTCATTGCGAGGGCATTCGCAGCTTCGAGCTCCAGCTGCGCGTCCTTCAGCTGGCGCTTTGTAGCTGCAAGGAGGTCATTAGCGGCTTTGATTTGTTCGTTTGACTCGATGATCGCTTTCTTAGCGGCTGCCTTCGCACGTTCGGCTTCTGCCACGAGCTGAGCCGCCTCTTTGCTTTCTTGTTTCGCGCGCTCGGCGGTTTTCTTTGCATCAGCATCTAGACGAGCCGTGTTTACTGCTTGTAGGGCGTTAAGCTTATCCTGAAGAGCGTACCTCTCATCCCGAATTTTAAAATAGTTGTCCTTTATAAGCAGAGACACACCTATAACGGCACCCAGCGACGTGATGAGCGCCGTAAGCAGCTGCGAATTGCGCAACAGATAGGGCCGGCGCAAGTCTAACAATTCCCGCCGCAGCTTGTCTTCCGTCAGCCGGAGGTTTACGGCCTCCTGGGTTTCGCGACCGGGCGTTGCGTTCAGCGAAGGTTTGGGCTCCAGGTCCATGTGGTCCGTCCCCGTCTACAATCTACTCCTTGCCGCGCATTCGGCGGCGCATGGCGTTCTCGCGGCGCTCATTGCTTCACAGTGCTCTTAATAAACTCCCCAAGCGAGCCTGCGGCGTTGAGCAAGGTTGCGGGGGGTGGGGGCGGAGGCGGCGGCGTGCCGGTTCCGATGGCGGCCTGAGCTTTGATAGTGCTGAGCTGGTTGGCAAGCAGCGATAGTTCAACGCTGGGTATCGTTGCTATCCCCTGGACGGATGTCAACAACTTATCGAAGCTCGAAAGAACTAGCGCCAAATTCGGCGGCGTTTGACTGGAATAGAGGTCTACATCGGATTCCCATTGAGTGTAGTTTTGGTTGAGCAAGTTCCAAGCGTCCAGTATAGACTCGCTGCTAATCTTCCCGAGCTTCGACGAGTCGAAAGATGTCACCGTCTTGAGATTCTGCTTTGCGACGCCCCATTGAGTCTTGAAGGCACGCATTCCGTCCGGAATCGTGAGAAAGGCTCTCGCGGGTGTCAGGCTTGTATTCGCGGTCTGTGCAGCCGTCGCGAGGGCGTTCGCCGCGGCGATCTCAGCGATAGCACCTTGCAGAGCAGTTAGTTGAGCCTGCGCGTTGCTCTGCAAGGTAGCCGTCGCGCCTTTGACGGCGTCCGTCACATTCTGCGCTGTCACCCTGGTAGTTGCGGTCGGGGCGACCGTGCCAGCTGGCTTCTTGAAAAGGGCCGCAACGATATTTTCGATCGCCGACACGCCCGGCAGAGCGGCGGTAATAGCTGCGTTGATGGTTTGGCCGATTGCTGCTCCCTTCGTCTCTGCAGGGGTAGTCTGCGCAGGCGAGAGTGTGGTAATCAAGAGCAAAAGACTGAGCAAGTGGACGTAACAGCGAGTTGTTTTCACGGTTGTTTCTCCAGAAACGGAAGTGTGGTAAAGTTTAGCACAGAATAAACGGCTCCTAATCCCAATCTTCTCGATTTCCACCACGCCCATGTAATGGTTGCGCCCACCGGCAAGACCCGCGGTAGTTGGGCTGGGGTGGTGCACCGTGCGTTAGGTGAACTCGTTGAAGCCGCCATTCGTGGGATACTCCGTAATTCACGCAGCCCTCAAGGCGCGGTTGCCTGGCGTTGGACCGATGGAGGCGGACCATCGGCCAGGGGAGCGGCGCTCGTTCGGCGACCGAGATAGTTGGTACGCTGGACCGAGCGAGGAAGAACTGACGGCAAAGATACTGATCACAGGAACCAGTTCCGGAATAGGACTGGCTACCGCGTTGGAACTCGGGAGGGCGGGCCACCAGGTCTATGCCACGATGCGCAATCCCGCGCGCGCGCCGGAACTGGGTGAACGCGTTGCCCAGGAGAAGCTGCCGACTTCCATTCTCACCATGGATGTCGACTCCGACCGCTCCGTTACGGAGTGCTTCGCGGCAGTCGGGCCTATTGACGTTCTGGTCAACAATGCCGGCATCGAGCGGCACGGCTCGGTGGAAGAACTTCCCATGGAAGAATTTCGGGCCACCATGGAGACCAACTATTTCGGAGCTCTGCGGTGCATTCGCCAGGTGGTGCCGGGCATGCGGGAGCGTAGGAGCGGTTGCATCATCAATGTTAGCTCGGTAGCGGGAAAGATCGCAGGTTTGTCGATGGCCGCATATACGGCGTCGAAGTTCGCGCTGGAGGCCCTTAGCGAAGCACTGGCCGGGGAGATGAAACCGTTTGGAGTGCGGGTTGCCATCGTGGAACCCGGTATCATCGAGACGCCGATGGCGCACGCAATCACCGACGCGCCTCCGTCACGCTACCGTCACGCAAGGAACTTCGCGGCATTGGTTCAGGCTGCTCTCGCGCAACCGGCGCCGCCGTCCATCATCGCCGAGGCAATCAGAAATATCATCGAAAGCGGCACCTGGAAACTACGGCATCCTTGCGGACCAGATGCCCAGCCATTTCTGAGTTGGAGAGCCGCCATGACGGATGAAGAGTGGATCGATTTCAACGCGCTGGATGCCGAGGGTTTTCGTAAGCGCGTGAAGAAAGACTTCGGTCTGGACCTTAAGCTCCCGGCCGAAGATGCGGCCCGGGCCTAGACTGCGTCGCTGGCCATGGCCGGCACGGCGCCGCGCGCTCGCAGCCTGTATCCGATCCATACCGCGAACGGGAATAGCACCAGCAGCGCGAACGCGAACCAGTGCGGCTGGTTGTGCCAGAACAGGACGGTTGTGACGACGCCCACGATTTCGCCGAAGATCATCAGCCCCAGCGTGGCCATGCGAGCAGAGGCGCGCGCGGTCGCGGCGCACAAATATCCGCCGGCGGCTGAGTACAGCGTGTCAGTGAACGTCACGATCGCGAAATAATAGAGCGGCGGTGTGGCCATGCTGCGGAAACCCGGAATCGCGACCGTAAAGACGAGGTCCGTGAGAGCCACCAGGACTCCGATCGCGATATACCCGGCCAAAACCGACCCGATGGTGCGCAGCATTTGGTCTCATATCATAGCGCATTCGCTGGCGGCGTTCGATATACAATCGAGAAAGTCGACCTTGCCGTATGAGCTTGACCATCGAACAAATCAGTCGTGGAGACGTCGTGATCCTGGCGCTCGGCGGACGGCTCTCATTTCGCGAATCCGATGACGTCTTTGATAGGGTTCGGGCGCTCGGCGTGGCGGGCCATTCGAAAGTGGTTCTAGACCTGAGAAACGTGTCCTACGTCGATTCCACGGGCCTCGGCGCGATCGTAGGCGGCTACACTTCACTTACCAAGCAGGGTGGCACGCTGAAGCTGGTGAATCCCAATCCGCGTACCGTGGAACTGCTGCTGATGACGCAGCTCAACACGTTGTTCGAGGTGTTTGATGACGTGCGGGATGCCGTAAACAGCTTCTCTGGGAACGCAAGGTCAAGCAGTTCGACATCTTCAGGGTAGTCAGGAAGGAGCCGGCGTGAGCTCTCAATTCGCTCTGTTCGCGGCGCTCGTGTTCGGGCAGGCCGCCGGCCAAACGCAGCCAGGGTCAGGTATCGCCGAGTGCCGGACCGCGGATCTCGATAGCAATGTCGAGATGTCCGATCCGGGCGCGAGCGACGTGTCCATCGTTTTCTATCTCAAGAACGTTAGTGACCATGCCTGCTCATTTCGGGAGGCGCCGGAGGTAACAGGGGCCCCGGAGCCTTCGCAATTTCGAAGATCAATCGCGCCAGTCGTCATAACGCCGGCCAGCACGGCCAAGGAGGTGGTGGAGTTCCACTCGGCCGCAGAGTGTCCCACGGTAGGGTGGCTGTCGACCCCGATTACGTTCTTACCCGGGCCGCTTCACATCTGCCCGCCCATGCGAGTCAGTTCATTTGGTCTGCTGGCTCCCGGCGATCCTGGTTCTGCAACCGCGCCCGCCTCAGGTTCGCTGGCTCCAAAATCACTTACTCTTTCGTCCGAGCTGGGTACCATCTTCACCGGCAGTGCGATCCGGTTGAAGCTGGAGCGCGATGATGTAGGCTCGCCAAAGATGGTTGCACCGTCATCGCCGCCGTGCCCCTCACTCTTTTTGCGATTCCCCGATAAAGACGGAGATACCCGAGTGGAGCACCTGTTCGAGATGCAAAATTATGGCGGTTGCCTCAATAGTAAGGGTGAGCAGAGGGCTCCTGACGGCCGGATTGCATGGACCTTTAGCTGGGGCTATCATCCGGAGAAGGATTTCACGCTCGACATCACCGAAGAATTTGATGCCGGCCAGGGCAAGGTCGCGAGAGTGCGGTCGAACACGATTGCAGTCAGAGTGATTGACATCCAGACTGTGCAACGCACCTGGGGACCCCAAGTGCACGGCTTGGCCGCGAATTTGACCCTGGATCGGCCGAGCTACGAAATCGGCCAGGCGATTCCGTTGCATATCGCTACCGCAACTTTTGCGGAAGGTCCAGGAGTGTTCTGGGGGGTCCAGCGGCTGCTGCCGGATATCGCCATATCGATTCGTGACGCCGATGGGCATTTATCAGAACGGAAGATGGATTCGGAATACTGGAGCGGCGACACCACTCCGGCTCCCTACCGCGCCGGTGAACCTTGGATACTGGAGTCGAATTTACTTGGAATGGCGCCCGATCGGGTGGGCTCCTATACGCTGTGGGTGACGTGGCGGCCGCTGATCGGGCTAGACGTGGGCCAAACGCGGCCGGCCGATTTCGTGGTGGTGTCAAATCCCGTGGAATTCAGCATCGTGGGGTCTCACTAGGAGCGGCTGTACCACACGAAGGGTCGCTTCAAGGCTGTCATCAAACCGTAAAAATTCTCGCCGCTGAGTCCCCCGCCCCTCCGCCGCTACAATAGAGACAGCGATGGTCATCGATGGCATTTACTACGCTCTGGCGTTCTCCGCCGGTGGTGCTCTGCTCTGGCGCCTCATCCATCCGGCGTGGAGCGCGCCGCTGTTCTTGGTCGCCCTCTTCTGCCTGTATTTCTTCCGCGATCCGGATCGGACCATCCCTGACGGTCCCGTGGCCGTCTCTCCGGCCGACGGCAAAGTGGTGGGCATAATTGGAGATGGCGCGGAATGCACGCGCATCAGCATCTTCCTGAACGTCTTCGACGTTCACGTGAATCGCGCGCCCATCGCCGGCAAGATCACGGCCATCGAATACACCAAGGGCCAGTTCCTGGTTGCGAGCCGCGAAATCGCGAGCTCCCAAAACGAGCGGAACACGTTTACCATCGCCGGCGAAACCACCTGCGTCCGTTTCGCGCAGATCGCTGGATTAATCGCGCGCCGCATCGTGTGCTACAAGAAACCTGGCGACGCCGTGGCCAAAGGCGAGCGCGTGGGGCTGATCAAATTCGGCTCGCGGGTCGACGTCTTCCTGGGACCCGAGTGGGACATCCAGGTACGGACCGGCGAACGCGTTGCCGGCGGCTCCAGCATCATCGCCCAGCGTAGGTTGACGTAATGGGGTTGACGTAATGGGGCTCTCGTAATGGCGCGGCTCTCTCTCAAGGAACGCTTCTTCGATTCCCGGCCCCTCTCGCGGCGTCCCCGGCGCGCGGCCTACGCTCTTCCTACGCTGTTCACCGCAGGCAATATTTTTCTCGGATTCATCGCGATCATCCGCTCGGTGGAGGGCGCGCTCCTGGGCGCCAGCGGACAACTGGGCAACAATCCGCATTTCGAAGTGGCTGCCAAGGCCATCGGCGCCGCAGTCGTGCTGGATGGATTAGACGGCCGCATCGCCCGCATGACCAATACCGTTAGCGCCTTTGGCCGCGAAATGGATTCGCTCGCCGACGTCATCACCTTTGGCATCGCTCCCGCCGTTCTCGCGTTCACCTGGGGAGTCGAGTTCGTCACCCCCGGCGGATTCCTGATGGACCACCGCGCCGGATACTTCCTCGCCTTCATCTTTCTGCTATGCGGCGCGGCACGGCTGGCCCGTTTCAACGTCCAGACCAACCCGGTTCCGGCCAATCCCGGCCGCCCGGACCGCAAGTATTTCGTCGGCCTTCCCATTCCCGCGGCTGCGGCCATCGTCGCCGCTGTTGTGTACGCCACCGACAGCGTACCGCTCGGATGGTGGGTCCACTCGGCCTTGTGGCTCGGATTGCTGGCCTTGCTTTCATTCTTGATGGTCAGCACCTGGCGCTATCCCAGCTTTAAGGAGATCAACTTCAAAGGCCCGCGATCGCCTCTCATCGTGATCTTTTTTGGCGCACTCATTTACTTAATCTGGAACTACTCGGAACCTGTGTTGCTGGCGCTCGCAAGCGTATACGTCGCCACCGGCATCGTGATTCGCGCCGCGGGCATTATTCGCCGACGCTTCCGCCCGCAACATCCTCCTCCACAGCCGGCGCCGCCGCAACCGGAGCAACTAACCAGCTAATGCACACTCATCGCAGCAGTCAGCGGGGCACCATTGCGATTGTCGGCGGCGAATCGCTGCTGGGCAAGGAAGTCCATGAGTTGCTGGAATCCCGCAAAGCCCCGGCCACTCTCAAGCTGGTGGCGGCCATCGAGGTGGAAGACGCGCCCCAAGGCGTTGCCAGCATTCTCACGCGCGGGCCCGCGAGCGGAGCAGATGAGCCGCTGGTGATGGCTTCCATCGAATTGGCCGATCTGGGCTCGGCACGCGTCGTCATCCTGGCCGGCTCCAAGGCATCCAGCGAGAAGGCCTACCAGAAAACTCGCGGCGCTCAGCCCGCTCCCGCCGTCATCGATGTCAGCGGTGGTTTGGAAGATCTGGCGGAGGCACGTCTGCGCGCACCCATGGTGGAGGCTCCCGACTTCCACGCCGACGACGGGATTCAAACCATCGCGCAACCCGCCGCCATCGCACTCGCGCTGCTACTGACGCATCTCCAGAAAGCCGGGGCGATCCGTCGTTCGGTGGTGGAGATTTTTGAACCGGTGAGCGAGCGGGGCCAGGCCGGCATCGAGGAACTGCAGAAGCAGGCCGTTGCGCTGCTTTCTTTCAAGCCCTTGCCGAAAGATGTATTTGACGCGCAGGTCAGCTTCAATATGCTGTCGCAATATGGCTCCGAAGCGGCGCTCTCGCTCGAAGAGATCGAGCAAAAAATCGATCGTCACCTGGCCAGCCTGCTGGCCGCCACTGGCGCTCCCATGCCGTCGCTACGTCTCATCCAGGCGCCGGTGTTCCACGGCTACAGCATCTCCGCCTGGGTAGAATTTGAAGAGAGCCCCGGAATGGATGCCATCTTCCAAGCCCTGGCATCGGCCAACATCGACGTCCGCACCAAGGACCATGAACCGCCCACCAATGTCGGTGTGGCTGGACTTGGTGGCATCACCGTTGGCGGCATCACGCAGGATCGCAATCAACCGCGCGCCTGGTGGTTTTGGGTGGTGGCGGACAATCTGCAAATCGCGGCTGAAAACGCCTGGGAGGTTGCCCGTGGATATTTGGAATAAGCCGGCGGCGGGTTTTGCAATGACATCGCTCATCGCGGCGAGTCTTGCGCTGGGCTCCTGCGGCTATCATGTGGCGGGCAAGGCCGACCTGGTGCCCAAGGACGTCCATACCATCGCCATTCCACCTTTCAGCAACGGCACCGTGAAATACAAACTCAGCGACTCCCTTCCCGAAGCCATCAGCCGCGAATTCATCACCCGCACCCGCTACAAGCCTGTCAACGATCCAACCCAGGCCGATGCAGTGCTGAGCGGCAGCGTGGTGCGCTACGTCGCTTATCCGACCTTGATCAATCAAGCCACCGGACGAACCAGCGGCCTGCAAATCATCGTGGTCTTGAACGTGAGCCTGACCGAGCGCGCCACCGGCAAAGTCATCTTCTCGCGGCCCTATTATGAAGCGCATCAGCGCTACGAGCTGTCCACGATCAACAATTATCAATACTTCGACGAGAGCGGCGCCGGGATCCAGCGCTTGAGCAAGGACGTGGCGCGCGATTTGGTGACCTCGATCCTGGAGAACTTTTGAGCCCCGATCAGTTCCTGCAGCGGATCGAAAAGGCGCCTCCCGCGCCGGTGTACCTGTTTCTCGGGCCCGAAGTGTATCAATTGAGCGCCTGCCGCCGGGCGTTAGTGGACAAGGTGCTCGCGCCCGAGGATCGCGAGAACGGCCTGAGCCGTCACGATCTGGAAGAGACCACCCTCGCGGCGGTTTTGGACGATGCGCGCTCGCTATCGCTGTTCGCGCCCAACCGTGTGGTGTGGGTCTCGGGCGCCGAAAGCGCTCTGCCGCGCGGCCGGGCCGTGAGCGATGCCGAAAACGCCGCTGCGGCCGATTTGGCGGCCTATCTGAAGCACCCTAATACGCCCGGATGCGTGCTGGTGTTCGAAGCCAGCCGCTACGACTTCGAAGGCGAAGACCGCGCCAAAATCGAGCGCGTCCAGAAATTCTATGCCGCTATTGGGGAGGTGGTCGAGCTGCGCCCTTACACGCTCGAGTCCGCCCGGCGCCTGGCGCAGGATCTCGCCAAGCAAGCAGGCCTCGAAATCGGACTCTCGGAAATCGGACTGCTGGTGGAATCGCTCGCCGCCGACGCCAGCCGCCTCGCCAACGAGATCGAAAAGCTGCGCCTCTACACCGGCGGCACTCGCAAGGTCACTGCGGATGATATCTTGACCCTGGTTCCGAACGCGCAGGCGTCCACGATTTTCGCGCTGGTGGGGGCTTTAGGACGAGGTGATCGAAAGCGGTCGCTCGACAGCCTGGACACGCTGCTGCGCGAGGGCGAGTACCTGCCCTTGGCCTTGACCTTCCTCGCCACGCAGTTCCGGCTGGCCATGGCCGCCCGCGAATCGGGACTTAAAACTTCGCAGCAAATCCAGGCGCACTTCACCAAGCAAGGCATTCGCATCTGGCGCGATCGCGCGGAGCAGGTGCAGCAAACCGTCGCTGCCTTCCCCAACGAGAAACTGGCGCGCGCCATCCAGAAGGTCTTCTGGGCCGACAAAGCGCTGAGAGACACGCGTCCCGACGACCGCGTTGTGATGGAAGAGTTGGTGCTGAATCTGACGAACTAAGCGGCCGCGAGCGCCTTGAGCCTGGCCTGTATCCGGCTCTTATAACGCGCCGCGGTGTTCTTCTTGATGATGCCCCAGCGGGCCGAGCGGTCGATCACCGAAAACGTGACCGGCAGCGCAGCCTGCGCGCCCTTGGCGTCCTTTTGTTCAATCAACCGCCGCACCGAACGGATCTGGTGGCGGAGCCGCGATTTGCGGAGGCGATTGATGAGCGTCTTCCGCTTGGTCTGGCGCATGCGCTTCAGCGCTGAAAAAGTGTTTGCCATTCTTGTACAGACTTCAGGATACCGTATGCGCGGGCCGAAACTCAACGCTATCGCCGTGAGATGATACGGGTCGAATATGCCGCCGCATTCCCACATCGCACACTGGATCGGAACAATCGGCGAATTCCTGAGTTTCGTAGGAGCTCTGGTGCTGGCAAGAGACCTGTTCCTCCGGCGAAGGGAGTCCTCCGAAATCAAACGCTTGGATCTAATAGGGCAGTGGGGCAGAAAGCATGGTTTATCGGCGGAATACCAGAATGTCTCGATAGGCGATCCCGATTTCACTACGAAGGTCCGTGGCCGCCGCACCAGCCTGCTTGCTTACTGGGGGATCGGATTCCTGGCGTTGGGCTTTCTGTCATTGGCAGGCTATCACCTGGTCGCTATCTATTATGGAGAGTGATACTTATAGGCAATGCCACCGGCACGGCGTAAGCCCCCCCCTTGACAAGAAATTCGGAAATTCGGATAATCTTACTAGGAGGTGTTTATGCATCCTATGGTCGCTATGCGCCCAATTACGACCCGGATTGTCGGCAAGTTTCAGGTTACGGTACCCCCAGAGATTCGAGAGATCTTCGGTCTCCAAGAGGGCGATCTATTGGAGTGGAGTTTCGACCAATCCACTTCCGAAATCCGTCTGATTGCCAAGCGTGCACAGTTGATCACTCCGCGAGTGTTGGAGTTGGTAGAAGAGTCGAAAGCGGCTCGGCATAAAGCAGGTGCGATAGCTCCCCGAGCAGCAACGTCACGCTGAGCCAGGAAGTGCTGTGATAGGGTTTAGGCTCAGATGGCTAGTTGCAAGGTCGTCCTGCTGGACTCGTTCCATCGCGCGCTCGCTCCAATGCCGGAGCGCTCTCAGGACCAACTCGCTGTCGTCATCCAAGCCTTGGAACGGGACGGCGAATTCAAACCGGACCCGGAGGAATACATACTACAGACCTCGGATTATGTAGTTGCGTGCGAACACGTAGAGGGATGGGGATGGAGCGTGTTCTGGTATCGCGAAGATGACGGCGTAATCTTCGTCCAAGCAGAGCCGACGGTTCGCGTTCAACTGAAGCCCAAGTGATCGCAGCAAACGCCATAGCGCCACGAGCATTGGGTCTCCGGCGACTACCAATCCCCAATCCCCAACCCGCCAATCCCGTTGCCCGTGCCGCCGGGCGAAACCGCTAAAGCTTTCCCCCTAGGGACCGATAGTACAATTGGGTGCCGCTCACGGAAATATCGCCGGAACTGGCAGACGCTGCTGACGTACTCAGCGACCAGTTACGCGTTCATCTGCACCGCCTGGCGGTCTGTTTATTGCCGCACGCGGAAACGCTCGACCGGCGCTTCCTCGCCAAGCTGAAGCGCGACAAGTTCCGGCCGCGCCAATTCGATTCAAAAATTCGCGTGGCGCTAGCTGCCATCACACCCGGCGCCGCCGCCCGCATTCTGGCCAACGGTCAGCCGCCCCTCAAGTTCATCGAACAGGTGGAATATAACGGCCGGCGCCTGGCCAAGTTGAATCTTCCGCCCAGCAGCATCGTGGAGGCACTGCAGGAATATGACCGCCTGCTCACGCCCCTGCTGCGCAAGCTGCTCCCCAATGAGTACGCGAACTTGCAGTGGGTGCGCGAGCAACTCCACTTCTGTGTGATTCTGACGCTGAACAACGCGTACTACCAGGTTCGCGAGGCCGAAACACAGGCGTTTTATGAGCTGTTCCGTGTCGAACTGGAATCGCGCAATTTGGATGAGCTGCTGCGCCGGTTCCTGGATTCGCTGGTCCATGTCTGCCATGCCGACGCCGGCCATCTCTATTTGCTGAACGACAAGCGCAGCGCTTGGGTGTTGCGGGCTCAGGCTCGGACCCGCGGCCAGCTTCGCCCCGCGTTGGCCGAGGTTGCGAATGGCCGCGCCAAAATGCGGACGCTCGCCCATTCCCGGCAGATCGAGCTCAAAGATGGCGGCTCCGCCGGCCTGCTGCTCGACCCGGCTTGGAAGGACCAATTCCAGACCGTCTGGTCCATTCCGCTGGCCACCGGGCGACGCACCTCGGGCGTCATGCAATTCGCCTTCTCGAAGTCCTACGAATGGTTGCCGCGCGAGCAAGAGTTGCTGGCCGCCGCCGCCGAGCGCTGCCTGATGGCCGCCGAAAAGGCCCGCCTCATGGAAGACCTCGCGGCCCGCGAGGAACAGATCCGGCAGCTCGCCGAGCACATGCTCCACGTCGAGGAGATGGAGCGCCGCCGCATCAGCCGGGAGCTGCACGATGAGGCCGGCCAGTCCCTGCTGTGCATCCGCCTCCAAATTGAGCTTCTGGAACAAGCCCTGCCGTCCGAACACGTGGAATGGATCAGCAAGCTGCGGGAGGCCCGCGATCTCACCGAGCGGACCATTCTCGAAATGCGCCGCTTGATCGCCGCCTTGAGCCCGGCCGTGCTCGAACAGCTCGGCTTGGGCGCCGCTTTGCGCCAGTTGGTCAACCGCTTCCGCCGCCTTAATCCCATCCGCGTCAAGCTGTTGCTCAGCCACTTGGGCCGGCTCCCACAACATACTGAAATTATTGTTTATAGGCTGGTGCAGGAGTGCTTCAACAACATCGCGAAACACTCCTCGGCCAGCGGCGTAAACATTTCCGTCAGTTCGGCCGATGGATGGGTCAGACTGGCCGTTGAGGACAACGGAGTCGGGTTTAGAGTCGAGGAGGCGCTGGCTCGGAAAGACTCGTTTGGACTTTCTGGCATGAGAGAGCGCGTTGCCCTACTTGGTGGCAGGTTTGAAATTCGTAGCCGTCCCAGAAGCGGGTCCAGCATTAAGGCCAACGATGGGACCGGTGTTAGGAATGGTTGGGTTGATCGTAAGAAAACGGGCCGGGGGACCAAGATCCTGATCCGGCTGCCGGTGGCAAAGGAACCGGCGTCCAGTTCGATCGAGCCAATCGCCGCCAAGCCGATGGGAGGAAGAACCGCGCGGAGAATCAGGGCGGCCGGAGCGTAGCCCGGTTACGTCTGAAGCCGCAGGCGGGAAGCTCAGCTTAGGAAAGGGATTCGAGGCAAACTCGGGTACACGTTATGGCAAAGACTCGCATCATGTTGGCGGACGATCACACCCTGTTTCGCCAGGGCATCCGAACCCTGATCTCCACTGAAGCGGACATGGAAGTTGTCGGCGAAGCGTCCAATGGCGGCGAGGCCGTCGAGAAGGCCACCGAACTCCGTCCGGACGTCGTGCTGATGGACATCGGCATGCCCGGCCTCAGCAGCTTCGAAGCCACCCGGCAAATCAAGAAGAATCGGCCCGAAACCAAGGTCCTGTTTCTCACCATGTACGACGATGAAGACTACCTGGTGGAAGGCATGGAAGTAGGCGCCAGCGGCTATGTTCTCAAAGACAGCCCTTCGGCCCAACTGGTCGCCGCCGTCCGCGACATCTGCCGGGGCGGCAGCTACTTGAGCCCGCGCATGCTCTCTCAGCTGGTGGATGATTTCCGCTCACGCATCAAGTCAGCCAACCGGCTGCCACGCTTCGCCACGCTCACCACGCGCGAACGCGAAGTCCTCAAGATGCTGGCCGAAGGAAACTCGGTCAAGGAAATCGCCTGCGATCTAAACTTGAGCGTCAAGACCGTGGAAGCGCACAAATTCAATCTGATGCGCAAGCTCGACATCCACAACAAGGCGCAGCTTGTGCAATACGCCATCCAGAAGAAGATCATCAAGATCCCGAACCTGGCGTAACCCCGCGAGGCTTCGCGCGTCCTCGCGTCTGCGCGCGTTACCATAAAGCCGGTGTGAACCGGCCCATCCTCACAGTACCCGTCCAGAAAGTCGACGGCGACTCCTCGGCGCCCGTTCAGGACCTGCTGGCCGTCGAAGAACCGCTCGAAATCCGCCTCGGCCAAAAGCCCGTCTCCATCACCATGCGGACCCCCGGCCACGACTTCGAGCTGGCCGCCGGCTTCCTGTTCACCGAAGGCATCCTCCACGACAGGGCCGAAATCCGCGATGTCTTCTGGACGAAGATGGCCGTCGCAAACCCGCGGCAACTCGGCAACTCGGTGACGGTGGAACTGAATCCCGGCGTCGAAGTGGATCTCGATCGCCTGGAGCGCCACTTCTACACCAGCTCGAGCTGCGGCGTCTGCGGCAAAGCGTCCATCGAAGCCATCCAGATGCAGGGCTGCCCGGTGCTCCCGCGCAACGCGCCGGTGGTCCAAACCACCGTTATCCATCATCTCCCCACAACGTTGCGGCGCGAACAGCCGGTCTTCGAACGCACTGGCGGCCTGCACGCGGCGGCGCTCTTCGATCCTCAAGGAAAACTCCAGCTCTTGCGCGAAGACGTCGGCCGCCACAACGCCGTCGACAAGCTGATTGGCGCGGAAATGCTAGCCGGCCGGACACCGCTCAGCGGCCACCTGCTGCTGGTCAGCGGCCGCGCCAGCTTCGAGCTGGTTCAAAAAGCGCTGATGGCCGGCATCCCGATCCTGGCTGCCGTCGGCGCGCCCTCCAGCCTGGCGGTGGAAACCGCGCAGCGCTTCCACATGACCCTGCTTGGCTTCGTTCGCGATGGCCGTTTTAATATCTATTCAGGAGCATCCAGAATCCAATGAAACTCCGCATCCATGGAAACTCGCTGCGGTTGCGTCTGAGCCAATCCGAAGTGTCGCAGTTCAGCAAGACCGGTTTCGTCGAAGACAGCGTCCAGTTCGCGCCCGGCGCTAATTTCGCTTACACGCTCGAGTCGTCATCGAGCATCCCCGCGCCCCGCGCCTCGTTCCAGAACGGCTGGCTCAAGATTCAGGTCCCAGCCGCCGTGGGAATGGAATGGTTCACCACGGACCGCGTCGGCATCTCCGCCGATCAGCCGCTCGAATCCGGCAAGCACCTGTCCATCCTGATTGAAAAAGATTTCCAGTGCCTCCACGGTGACGAACAGCGCGATCCCGACGCCTACCCGAACCCGCTCGAGCCCGTTACTGAACCGCGCGCGTGAGCTAGCGCGCCGCCAATGGAAAAGGGCGCCGATTGCTCCTGCGCCCTTCGCCGCGTCGTTCGGAATCGACCCTGGAGTTGTGACTTCTTGGTCCCCTTCTGATCGGGGTTCCATCGCCGCCGAACCCTTACCTGGCCGATGTTATCACGAAATCTTCTCGCCGATCACCTTGGCTTGCAGGAACTGGAGCAAATAGTCCGGCCCGCCCGCCTTGGAATCCGTGCCGGACATGTTGAACCCGCCAAACGGATGCGCCCCCACCATCGCTCCGGTGCACTTGCGATTGATGTACAGGTTCCCGACGAAGAACTGCTCGCGCGCCTTGCGAATCTTCTCGTGATTATTGGTGTAGACGGCGCCCGTCAGCCCATATTCGGAATCGTTTGCCAGTTCGAGCGCGTGCTCGAAATCGCGCGCCTTCGCCACCGCCAGCACCGGCCCGAAAATCTCTTCCTGAAAGATGCGCGACTTGGAATCCACATCCGCGATCACCGTCGGCTGCACAAAGTACCCATCGCCCGGCGCTTTGCCGCCTCCAGAAATCAGCCGGCCTTCCTTCTTGCCGACCTCCACATAATCCAAAATCGACCGCATCGCGCCTTCGTTGATCACCGGGCCCATGTAATTTCCGGGCTCATCCGCCGGCCCGACTTTTAACCCCGCGACTTCGGTCTTCAGCTTCTCGACGAACTCGTCGTAGATGGCCGCGTCCACAATCGCGCGCGAACATGCCGAGCATTTTTGACCCTGGAACCCGAATGCCGACCACATCACACCCTTTACCGCGGTATCGACGTCCGTCTCCCGATCCACCACGATCGCGTCCTTGCCGCCCATCTCGGCCAGCACGCGCTTAATCCACTTCTGTCCCTTGCGCGGCTTCGCGGCCAATTCGTTGATGCGCAGCCCAACCTCTTTCGATCCCGTGAACGCGATGAACCGCGTCAGGGGATGCTCCACCAGCACATCGCCCACCACCGCGCCGCTGCCCACCAGCATCGAGAACGATCGCGCCGGAAAGCCCGCGTCCAGCAGAACTTCGGCGAATTTCGCGGCAATGGTCGGCGTGTCGCTCGAAGGCTTGATCACTACCGTGTTCCCCGACACCAGCGCGGCCGTGGTCATCCCCACCATGATGGCCAGCGGAAAATTCCAGGGCGGCACAATCACGCCCACGCCCAGCGGCAGGTAGAACAGTTCGTCCTTCTCGCCCGGCAACTGCACCAGCGGATCCGGCTTGGCGAGACGCAGCATCTGCCGCGCGTAGTATTCGCAGAAATCGATCGCCTCGGAAACATCGGCGTCCGCTTCCGGCCAGGTCTTGCCAGACTCATAGACCAGCCACGCGTCGAATTCGAACTTCCGCTCGCGAAATAATTCGGCGGCTCGCAGCAGAATCCGCGCCCGGGTCTCCGCGGGCACGGCGCCCCACTCCGGAAAATACGCGTGAGCCGCCTCCACCGCTTCCTTTGCGAGTTCCGCGGTCGCCTTGCTGTGAACGCCTACCACCTCGGTCGGCCGCGACGGATTCAGCGACTTCAGCTTGTCAGGCGTCTTCTCACGGCGTCCGGCGATCAGCAGCTCGTATTCGCGTCCAAACTCCGCGCGCACTCGGAGCAACGCCCGCTCGATCGCCTCGCGATTCACCAATTTCGAGAAATCGGCCACCGGCTCGTTTGCAAACGTCTGCGGCGCCTTCACCGCCTCGGCCATTGTGCTGCTCATGATTCTATTTATCCCTTCAGATTGGACGCGGTGCTCTCCACGATTTTCCGGCCGCGCTCGAACATGTCGGCGGCTTCATCGGCCAGCTTCCGCCCACGCTCGTACATCTCGCGCCCGCGATCCAGCAAGTCGCCCCCGGAGTCGGCCAGCACATCCCGGCCCTTCTGCGCTCTTCTGGCGAGCTGCCGCCGCGTGTGCTCGCCCGTGGCTGGCGCGTAGAGCAACGCCACCGTCGCCCCGATCGCAATCCCCGCCATGAACCATACCGCCCTGTTGCCGTAATCTTGATCCGCCATATAGCCTCCAGTTCTTATTCTACCGCCCTCGCCCGGCTCAATCCTCTAGAATCAAATCGTGAGCAACGAATCGAAATTGGTTACGGTGTATCGTTCCATGGACGCGAGCGCCAAGCAGGATTGCGAAGAGATTCTCGGCCTGCTCCAGGATGCCGGGATGGACGCCGTGCTATGGGACGACTCCGCGCCGGGAGTGCCCGAAGGCGTTTTCGAAGTGCGCGTTCCCGCCGCCAAGGCCGCCCGCGCCGAGAAGCTGATCGCCGAAAATCCGCTGCCTGACGAAGTCGAAGAAGTGGATCCCTCATCCGAACTCGACCTCGAAACCATAGCCAGCGCCGCGACTGAAATGGAAGCCACGGGCATGAAAAACTTCTTGGACTCAAACGGCATCGCGGCCGTGTTGGTTGGCGATTCAGTGTTGCCCAACCTGGCCTTTGAGGTCCGCGTCGCCCGCGATCAAGCCGCCCACGCCCGCCGGCTCATCCAGGATGCTGAACGCGCAAGCCCCTCCGGCGCGGGTTTATAGACTGGGCTCGTTGGCGTGCAGAAACCAGCGATCGATCACCACATCGCGTACGAACCAGCGCGCGCCCAGCAACCGCCGGCCCACCGCCCCCATCCAGGCGGACGGCAGAAGTTGTCCAGCCTTGGACGCCCAATCCTGCCCGGACGTTCCGAACCGCTTCTGCAACAGCGCTTCGTATCGCTGGAGCGCCGCGCCCGAGTAGTTCCCTTCCGCCGCCAGGATGGCCTGCGCGGCCAGCAGCCCCGATTCGATGGCCGGCCGGATCCCCTCGCCACTCTGCTTGTACGCCAGGCCAGCCGCGTCCCCGATCAATAACATTCCGTCATCCACCGGCTGGCGCTCCGACACCCCATACAAAAGATACGCGTGGCCGAGCAGCGCCGCGGGAACATCGAAGGTGATCCGCCCGGCGGCTTGCAAAAAGCGCACGAACGCCGCCACGTGTTCCGAAAGCCGGTGCTGATCCATTCTTCCCAGCCCGATGTTCAGGAAATTCTGTTTGCGAAAACACCAGCCGTAGCCCTTGATGTCGGCGCAAAAGTAAAGCTCGGGAATCTCCGGACGAATGCGGCATCCCGCGCGTTGCCGCTCGTCCATCTCGAACTCGGCCTCCTGAGCCACCACCGCGTTTTCACGCGCTCGTTTGGCGCGCGTCAATTTAGCCACCGGGCAAAAGTGCCCGCCCGCTCCCACCACCAGGCGTGTCCTGATCTGCTCGTTGACGATCCAACCGCCGTCGGCGCGCTGCAAGCTCGCGAGCGTCACTCCTTCCAGCAATCGCGCGCCCGATCGCCGCAAGAGATATTCGTCGAACTCGCGGCGGCGAATCCCATAGCTCACCGTCCGGTTGTAATCCGTCTCGATGGCCGGTCCGCCGGCGTCTTTGTGAGCGATCGAGCCCGTGCGAAACCCGGTGATGGGCTGCAACAGCCTTCCGCGCGCGTATTCGGCGGGGTCAATTCCCAGCTCGTTCAAAACCGCGGGCGTGATCCAGCCGCCGCAGACCTTATCGCGCGGAAATCTCTGTTTGTCGAGGATCCGAACGTCGAGCCCGGAGTTTCCGAGGCCCCACGCGCACGCGGAGCCGGCCGGTCCGCCGCCCACGATCAGGACATCGCATGCGTCCATTTGACTTTCTCGCGGACCTTCTCTACCACCGGCTTGGTATCGGTATACAGCGGATCGCGCGTCCAGAAAATCGGCTCGCGCTCGGAACCGGTGAACACTATCTGGAACAACTGCAAATCGCCGACACGAAACGCCGCCAGCGATCCGGCCAGGTACAAGCGCCACGCGCGGACGAAGCGAGAATCGTACATCGCCGTCACCTGCTGCTTGGATCGTTCGAAGCGCTCCAGCCAATGCTCCAGCGTCTTGGCGTAGTGCATCCGCAGATTCTCGACATCCACCACCGCGTAATCCTTCGGCTCCAGAATCTTCAGCGCCGCCGGCAGCGATGGGATGTGCGCCCCTGGGAAAATCTGCTTGCGCATCCAGCGGCTGTACGTCGCTGGACAGTTCCGGCCGATGAAATGCAGCAGCCCACGTCCGTGGTCACCGATACTGCGGTGGATGATCTCGGAAAATTCCCGGTAGTGATCCAAGCCGACGTGCTCCAGCATGCCCACCGAGACAAAGACGTCGAATTTTCCCGAGATCGCACGGTAGTCGTCTTGGATGAACTCGACGCGGTCGTTTAGCCCCTCCGCTGCGGCTCGCTCGCGCGCCAATGCAATCTGCTCGCGCGACACATTGAACGCTTTCACCGACACGCCGTACTCCCGCGCCATGTGCAGCGCCAGCGCGCCCCAGCCGCACCCCGCTTCCACCACCGTCTCGCCGGGTTGCAGCCGCAACTTGCGGCACACGTGGTCCATCTTAGCGATCTGCGCGTGTTCCAAAGTCGATGAAGGCGCCGGGAAGTAGGCGCATGTGTAGAGTAGCTGATCATCCAGCCACAGCTTGTAGAAATCGTTGCCCAGATCGTAGTGGCTGTGGATGTTTTTGCGCGACCCGCTCGGCGAATTGTCCTGCCAAAGGTCCAGCCACTTCGACGCCAGCCGCGAATACCATTTGCGGGCGCCCGGCGCATTCTCCATCGCCCGATACAACTCTTCCAGGAGCCGGACAAAATCGCCCTGCACCTCGATCTTGCCGTCCATGTAGGCGTCGCCAAAACTAACTTCCGGGTCACACAGCAGGCCCGCCAGCGTGTCGCGATCTTCGAGCACCACCGTGGCTACTGGAGAAACCCCAGCCGGCGACACATCCGCCCCGCCCCTGACCGCTAAACGAATCGGCGCCTGGCCTGTGGCCTTGAGAATCCGCTTCAGCACCCACTCGTCCGCGAAGCGAGGAAGAAGTCCCATGGTCCAGATCCTCCGATCAAGGTAGGGCGTGCCAGCCGGCCCATCCTTTTGACTAGCTGCTGATTAGATGATGTTACTACTCTGAACATATCTTTGGGGAACCAATTTCTTCCGCCATGAGATTCCCGACCCCAAAAAGCGCAAAGGGTGCGGGGCCCCTAGAACGGGACTGCGGGACACCCGGCATTTTCTATCCGGCATGTTGCAAGTTTACTCAAAGCACTTGCGTGGGTCCGCAAACCTTAGGCAGTGATTCGGACCGAAATCGTAAATGGAATGTGATACTTGCGCGCTATGAACATGGAAACCGGGATCCACCGGAGTTGGTGCAAAAAGTGCTGGAAAAAGCGAGGCGCCGCGAAACGGCCCTGAAAAAGTTCATGACGACGCTAAACATCTGGCGAGTTAGTGCCGTTAAGTAAGGTTACAGGAGCTAGGTCGAATGCAAGCTGAAGTTGTTCCTGAAATGATCGGTGACGAGATCGGCTCCGGCCGGAAGCGGTCCAAATGCAGTTGTGAGCCGAAATGTCTGCTTCCCGATTCGGTCCGGCGAATAGACGGCGTCGGTCCGGCCGTAGGCCTCGATGACTATAGCGGCAAGCTCCTCGTCATTACACTAGGCGTTAACGCGGTGGTGGAACGCACCGGCCTCACCGTCTCCGTCTGGGGCTCACCAGACCAGGTCGAGTGGGGAACCAAGCCTCTCATCACCCTGAGACAACGGCAATATTGCGGAGTCTATTCCGCCCTGCTGAATTTGGCCCAACGCCCCGACATCCGCTCTCTGCGCGTTCAATGGAACATGAGTCGTTGGGGAAAAGGCGAACGCATCGCTCAATTTGGCTTCCAGGTCTTCCTGGAAGAATCTGGCGCGCGCGTCAGCACTTCCGCCTGCGCGTAAGCCGGCCCCTGGTCCTAATGTAACGAATCGATGTAACGAACCGGCTCTGGGCGAATCTTATAAATGGATTGCGAGCCACGCGATGCAAAGAGCTGCGGTATTTCTTGTCGAAGATAATCCGGCCGATGTGCTGCTAATCCGCGTTGCTCTATCGCAGGTTCCTTCTCCCCCCCACATTCTAGTCGCCAACGACGGCGAGCAGGCGCTGGCGATGCTGAACTCGGCGGACTTCCAGCCACAGTTGATCATTCTGGATTTGAACATGCCTCGCGTGGACGGTCAGGCCGTCTTGCAGCAATACCGGCGGAAGAATATCCCCATTGTGATCTTCAGCTCCACGCAGAACCAAGCGGAGGTCCAGCGAGCCCTGGCCCTGGGCGCGCGAGAATACGTTCAGAAGCCCATTGGCTTTGAGCCCTATGCGGATGCGGTCCGGGGAATCGTGGAGCGATGGATCCCCGAGTTTGTCGACCCTAAAGTCCCCTCCCTGTAACAGTCTGTAGGGTCCCCGAGTCTATGGGCTGGGGGTTCTGTTCCTTGAGTGGCGTAAGCACCCAGGTCTTGATTTTTGCGCCAGCCGGACGCGACACAGAGCTGGCCTGCGCGGTCATGGAGCGCGAGCAGTTGACCGCCGAGATTTGCTCCAGTGCCGGCGAACTGGTCGCCAGGCTGAGCGCGGGCGCCGGAACGGCCGTTATCGCCGACGAGGCTCTGGATGGAAACATTCCCTTGTTGCACAACTGGGTGAAGGCTCAGCCGGCTTGGTCCGACTTTCCGTTCATCATTCTGACGGGCAGTAAGGCGCGGGCCGGGAAAACGCGAGAACGCTTCGCGCTCATGCAGCCGCTGGGCAACATTACTTTGCTACAGCGTCCCCTCCGATCCATCACGCTGCTCACGGTAGTGCGCACTGCTTTACGCGCCCGCGAGCGGCAGTACGAGGTGGAGCACCACATCCAGGAAATGCGGCAAGCCGAGGCCGATCGCACACAGGCGTATGCTCGCGAAGGGGCCGCGCGGGCGCAGATTGAACTGTTGAATCACGTGGGCGGGATTCTCTCCGCCGAGCTCAATCTCGATGCCCTGCTGCCCGCGATCGTGGACGCCGGCACGGACCTCAGCGGCGCCGACGTTGGCGTCTTCTTTTCGGAAGGCCCGCCCGCGGGCACGGCGATCGAAGGCGCGCGAAAGTTCGCGTTGCGCTGCGTCTCCGGCCTTCCGCTGGCTGAAACCAGCGCCCTGCTCGGCGAGCATGCGCTCATCGACGCAGAGCCGCCCGCTGCCAGCGAGGCCTGGATCAAGACCGTCGCCCGCAGGCTTTCGCTCGAGAACTCGATCGCCCTGCCGGTAAGGTCGCGTCCTGGCGCTCTGGTGGGCATTCTATTTTTCGGGCGCCGCGGCGGGGAACCGTTCTCCAATCGCGACGAAAACGTCGCCAGCAGCCTGGCCTCGCAGGCCGGCATTGCCATTGACAACGCCCGGCTGTTTACCATGGCGGAGCAGGAACGAAAACGCCTGGAAGCTACTCGCCAGGTGCTCCTACAATCCAACGATGAGCTGCGCCAGTTCGCTTACGTCGCCAGTCACGACTTGCAGGAGCCGCTCCGCACCGTGGCCAGCTTCACCCAGTTGCTGGTCAGCCGTTACCGCGATCAGGGCGGCCCGGATGTGGCTGAGTTCGTCTCCCACATCGTCGAGGGAGTGGAGCGAATGAGTTCCCTGATCCGCGATCTGCTCCAGTATTCTTCCACCTGCGCTTCGAAGACCTTTCCTACCCAGCCCAACTCCGCCGAAAGTGCGCTGGCCGAAGTATTGTTCGCGCGCTCCGCCTCGATTCAGGAGAGCGGCGCCACCATCACCTGCGATCCGCTTCCCGATGTTTGGATCGACGACCGTTCGTTGGTCTTGCTGCTCCAGAATTTGATTGGCAACGCTATCAAGTATCGTGGTCCCCAGCCGCTACGCATCCAGATCTCGGCGGAAGCCGCGGGCGACGACTGGCTCTTCACCGTCCGCGACAACGGCATCGGAATCTCGCCCGAGTATCACGAGCGGATTTTCGGAATCTTCAAGCGGCTCCATGGCAGGGAGGTTCCCGGTACCGGCATCGGCCTCGCCATCTGCCAGCGAATCGTGCAGTGGCATGGTGGAAGGATCTGGGTGGAATCCGAGTCCGGGTCCGGCGCCGCCTTTCGTTTCACCGTCCCGAGGGAACGCCAACGCATCCAGCGCGAATTGGCTGAATTCGCCACGCTCGGCGCCCTGGCGTCATAAGATGACACAAATCTTCAGACCGTCAAGATTCGAGCATCCCGGTCAGGCGCCCCGTAAACCAGTGCACCATCCCGGCGGCAAGAATCAACGACAGCTTGGCACGGTCCAGTACAGATAACTTATTCGTGGCGGCCACACGTCTGAAGATTTCCAGCCGTTGTTGGATCGAAAGAGAGCGCGACGCGACGATCCTCCGGTAGTTCTGATGGCTGCGGCCATAGGTCAGCATCTTTTGATACCATTTGCCCACGCTGGTCATTTCCAAATGAACCACCCGGACATCCGGTGCATAGCGCAGAATGCCGCGCTCGTATCGATTGACGGCCTGTTTCACAAAAACGGTATCCCCGCCGCGATGGATCTCCAGAAACGGGCCCATGGCGTCTACGAGAGACTTCCTCACTGCCATGTTGTTGGTGTACCCGTAGTACTGCTCGCGCGGGCACCCGGCGAAGATGTGGCGTACTTTCTCGGCGTCATAGTCCGCCAGGAGCTGCATGGCGCGGGATCCGGCCGGAAACTCGCGCCGGCCCAGCACGATTTCCACGCCCGGGTCGCGCATGCTGCGCGCGATCTGCTCCAGCCAGTCGGAGCGCGGCGCACAGTCCGAATCCGTGAACGCGATGATCTCGCCGCTGGCCACTTGCAATCCGCGATTGCGGGCAGCATAGGAACCGCGCTTGGCCTCTGACAACAACCGCACCGCCGGATAGCGCCTCACGATCGCGGCGGAACCGTCCGTGGAGCCGTTGTCGACGAAAATATATTCGCAACGGCCCTCTGAGTAGGTTTGGTTCAGCAGCGCTCGTATACACGCTTCCACCCAAGCCTCCGAGTTGTGGAACGGTACGACTACCGAAATGTTCATGGGAGACAGAGCCTGCTCAACGACGGCTCAACCCGTTTGCTAATCAGTATAGCCCGCGTCGTGATATTTTGAATCTGCCTGCCTTTCTCCACGCAATCCACCGCCCCTGCTGCCCGCACCAGCCCATTCGCTTGGATGACCGAGCAACGCGGCTTCGCGCTCTGGGCGGCCATGGCGGGCTTCGTGCTCGATTCCTACAACGTTCTGCTGTACGTCTTCGTGGTGCAAACCCTCCGCGCCGAGTTCCACTGGTCGGCTGCCACCGCCGGCCTGGTCAGCTCCGCAACTTTGATCACTTCCGCGCTGGGCGGCATCGGCGCGGGCTTTCTCTGCGACCGGATCGGGCGGCGCCGCACTTTGATCCTCACCATCCTGGTCTATTCGATCGGCTCCGGCGGGTCGGCCGTCGCCACTGGCCTTGCGACGCTCATCTTCTGGAGATGCATCGTCGGGTTTGGACTCGGCGGCGAATGGTCCGCGGGCGCCGTCCTGGTAGCCGAAAGCTGGCCGCCGCGCCACCGCGCCAAAGCCATCGCGCTCATGCAATCCGGATGGGCCCTCGGCTACATGCTTGCTGCCGCCGCAACCGCCTACATCCTGCCGCGTTTCGGATGGCGCGTGCTTTTCCTCACTGGACTTCTTCCCGCGCTGCTCACCATCTGGATCCAGCGCAAAGTGAAAGAGCCGCCCCTCTGGACCGCGAAAACGGTAGCGAGTCCCTGGCTCGATCTCTTTCGCCGCCCGCTGGCCAAGCGCACCTGGCTCTGCACTGCTCTCGCCACATCCATGCTGTTCGCCTACTGGGGACTCAACACCTGGCTTCCCGGATTCCTCTCCGCTCCCCGGTCCCAAGGCGGCGCGGGCCTCAATGTCTCCCAAACCAGCGCGTGGATTTTCACCATGCAATTCGGAACCTTTCTGGGCTACGCCAGTTTCGGCTGGCTGGCCGATTGGTGGGGACGCCGCCCGGCCTTCTTCGTCTACGTCATAATCGCCGCCATCCTGACGCCCATCTATGGACTCACGCCTGTTTGGGCCGGAGCGCACTCGGAAGCCTGGCTGCTCGCGCTAGGACCACTGGTCGGATTCTTCGGGACTGGATTCTTCTCACTGTTCGGAACCATGCTCGCCGAGCTGTATCCCACTTCCATTCGAGGCTCCGCGCAGGGATTCGTCTATAACACCGGCCGCGCCGCCAGCGCTCTCGCGCCCTTCGCCGTGGGAGCCGTCGCCGATCATCAAGGCTTCGGTGCCGGACTCGCGCTCAACTCCGCGTTCTTTCTAATCGGCGCCGCGCTCATTTTCAAGCTCCCGGAAACCAAAGGCACCGATCTCGCTTGAGCCCTTGTTGCTGGACCGCGCGTCGAAATCCCGATCACGTCGTGGTCTAAAAAGTCTTCGCCCTCGTATGCGGAATGAATCCATACGCTTGCGTCACCGGGAATTGGAAGCAGCCGGACGGCCAAGTCATCGGTCGGCAGTCGCCGATAGTAGTATTCAGTAGTGAAACCTCCAACGGAATTCGACGTAGATTTCTCGTGGGTCGTTAAAGTGGAATCCGCCGAAGGTCAGGCTGTTGTCGAGTAGCACGCGGCGATTCGCCACATTCAGAGCGGTCACCGAGAGCCGGTATTTGTCTTTCTCGCCGAAACTCTTTCCGAGTGAAATGTCGAACGTAGTGTGCTGCGGCAGATAGTTCCCCGGATATTGCGCGTCCGGCATCCCGTTGGTGAATCCCGAGCCGTAGTACACATTGGTCGAAGCGAACGCCCGCCAGGGAAGACTTGCATTGACACCCATGTTCAACGTGTTTCTCTGATCATGGTCCACCGGCGCATATCCCGGCGGCACGGCCACGGGACATGACGGCGACACGGGAAGAGGGCAGATCACGCCTCCGGTGATGGGCCCCTTGGCCTGCGCGATCTGATTCGAGTAGGCCAGGTGGAACTGAGCGCGACGCCACATGCGGGGGGAGCGCAGCGTGGTTTCCCAACCCTGAATCAGAGCGGCCGTCCAGGTGATTGGCCAGAAAATGTTCGATTCGCCGATATTGTTGTGGTCCAGCCAATTCTGCGCGCGGGTCTGGAAGCTGTCTTCCTCGAGCACCCAACCGCGAAAGGGAATCGAGACTCCGAATTGGTATTCTTCATCGCGCTCTCCCTTCAGGGGGGCGAAAGTCAGAGTCTGGCTGCTGGCTAAGTCGAGCAATGGACCAGTAGCAGTCAATAGTGGAGGCGCTTGATAAAAGTCACCGTAAAAGGCATGAAAGACCCAGTTTATTTTCGGGATTCTGATGGCAATACCAAAGCGCGGGTCGGTCGCGTTCTCCATGATTCCCGCGGTGGTGAAGTGCGAGTAGCGAAGGCCGGCGATCAGCGTCAACCACGAGGTCACTTTAAATCGATCACTGATGAACGCTTCGGCCAGGCCGCCAGTTACCGCAGCCGACGACGGGCCGAAGTTTTGACAGCTCGGCGCGCAATCCGTAAAGACGTTGTTAAAAAAGTTGGCCTGATGCTGAGCGAATCCGTACACTCCCACTTGAAAGTCGTTGTTCTTCACAACGGTTGCGTTCAAGCTGGCTTGCGCGCCGGCGTAATTGGCGGTCTGGTGCACAGTGGAGATCACGGGCACATCGTTCGGCCCGCCGTTATAGGCGGCCTGGTTGTAATGATAGAAGGGTGAAACCGTAAGCAGCAGGTTTGAATTAAATGTGTGGATCCAGGAGAAGGTGACGTAACCATCGGGTTCACGTTCACTATCGCGGAGGCCGTAACTGGGATACACCTGATTTCCGGCTGAGTTGGGATTCGGGTCGATAGGGATCTGGTAATAATCGCGGCGCAGCGAGGCGACCAGCCGAAATTGGTTGGAGGGGCTGGCGTTGAATATGAATGACGCGAATCCCCCATAACCGTTCTCCGCGTCGTGAACAACTTGCCCGATCGGGGCCTGCAAACCGTAGTCGCTGCGATTTCCATTGACGCTCGCGTAATAGGCGAAGCGCTGGGTGTGCCCGCCGAAATTGATTTGATCGTTGGTTTGGTACCAATTGCCGAACGAGGTGACCAGCTCCGCCTCATTGTCACGCTCGAAGCCGGTGCGGGGCACGATGTTAAATATTCCATACGTGCGGTCGCCGTACTCCGCATCGTAGCTGCCGCGCTGAACTTCGAGATAATCGATGTCCTTGGGGTCAATCTGCGGACCCAGATTGGTGGCGATATTGGTGTTGGGTACGGGCACGCCGTCGATCAGCCAGTCGACTTGATGGCCTCCGCGCATGTGCAGCATGTCATGAGTTACGTATGCACCGGGCGTGTAGTCTGTGATCATCGCCATACTGTTGGTGCGGTCGGCGCCGGGAGTTTGGGCGATGTCCTCGCGATCGATCAGAGTGGTGGGGGTTACCGAATCCATATTTGCCACTCCTGCCTGGCCGACGACAACGGTAGTTTGACTCAAAGTCGCGATCGCCAGTTGGAAGTGGAGAACCGGTGATGAGCTGGAATCCACTGTGACGGTCTGCTCCGAAGTGTCGAATTTAGGTTGAGCGACTGTGATTCTGTAGTCGCCGACCGGCACGCTGGTGAACGAAAACTCACCGTTGTCGTCCGTTTGCGCGGTTTGGGAGTAATCCGAGGTAATCGCCTGCAGCTTTACCGATGCTCCGGCCACCGGCCGATGCTGTGGATCGTGGACGATTCCTTGTATTCTGCCGAAGATTGCTGCCTGGAGCAGGAAACACAAACAGAATAAGAGCTTTCGCATGAAGCCTCCTACTTCTTGATTCTTCAAATGTGCGCGAGAAGACTAGACGGCGGAAGGAGGAGGACGCTGATAGAGAGCGAGGTCGGAATGTGTGGAACGGAAACCATCGAGTGCGGCGATCGCCCGAGAAATCGCGGGCGCCGGCTCCGCAAACGTCGTCGCAGGAGCAACGGTCGCCGCAACGGGCTGGCTCTGGCGGACCGAAATTTGGCATTGCCCGCAGCACTCGCGTGAGGACAACGCCGGACCGGATGAGTGTCCATGCGGCATTCCATGCATTCGGCGGCAGCAGGTCGCGCTCTTGCCCCTGCAGCAGCAAGAGGCGGAATCCGACGAAGCGAATGCAAGGGGCGGAATTGGCTGAGCCAGGAGAACGAGCGCCAGCACGCCGACCAGGAATCGAACGACGCGTGTGGGCATCAGGCCCAGTATACTGCGGGCGTGGCCGCGTTGATCAACAGTGGGCCGTGGTGTAAGCTGTGCGCTGTCAGATGAACTCTGCCACCGCCCAACAACTCCTTGACGATGGCACCTTATCTCTGCGGTGCGGACCAAGTCCACCATCACCCGGCAGGCATGGATTAGTCGCGGAAGGCGAGTGCGGCGCAAAAGATTTTTTACGAGCCGCGAACCGGTGCCGGGCGATCACCCGCGCCTTGTTAGAATGACGTGCGTGACGTTCGCGGTCGGAACGTATTCGGTGCACTGATAGCCGAGTCTGGGTGCGTCGATACCGGTCAGAAGGTGCTCCCCTGAACCGAGCAGGACGGGCGATAGTGCCAAGTGCATCTCATCGATCAGCGCGGCGCGAAGGTACTGTCGAACGGTTGCGACTCCGCCTCCGAGCCGGATGTCGATGGTTGGTGAGGACGAAGACGGGAGTGTGAAAAGGCGGGTTTTCGCCCCACCATCCCTTCCAAGCGTCGTCGGGCCAAGGTCCACGAATCGGCTCGAACATGTTCCGGCCCACAATCCACGCTCCGATATTGGCGGAACCGCGTGCCGCAAAGTCCTGATTGGGGCCACCTCTGTAAAATGAGAGCGGTAGCATCCCAATGTCGCTAAAAGAATACAGCCGCAAGCGGTCGTTCAAAAAGACTCCGGAGCCGGAGCCACGTGTTCAATCGACGCCCGCCGGAAACTCGTTTTGCGTACAGCGCCATGATGCCACGCGATTGCATTACGACTTTCGTCTGGAAGTGGACGGAACGCTGAAATCGTGGGCCGTTCCGAAAGGTCCCAGCCTGGAGCCGCTGGCCAAACATCTTGCCATGCACGTGGAGGATCATCCGCTCGACTACGGCGGTTTCGAGGGCAACATTCCGAAAGGCGAGTACGGCGGCGGCAGCGTGATGCTGTGGGACCGCGGCAGCTACGATCTGCTGGGCGATGCGCCGGCGCTGGCGCAAATCGAACGCGGCGATTTTAAGTTTCGTCTGCACGGAGAGAAGCTGCGCGGCGAATTCGCGCTAGTGCTGATGCGCGGGCGCGGCAAGGGCAACGAATGGCTGCTGATCAAGAAGAAAGATGCCGAAGCCAAGCCGGGCTGGAACATCGAGGATTACGCGCGCAGCGTGCTCACCGGAAGAACGCAGCAGGAGATCGCGGAAAATCTTCCACCGCCTCAATCCCCAACCCCCAATCCCCAATCCCACGCGATGCCGCCGGGGGCCGTGCAATCGCCAATGCCGCATAGCGTGTCCCCCATGCTCGCGACCATTGCCACGCAGCCGCCGGCTGGTGAAGGCTGGCTCTACGAAGTGAAATGGGATGGGGTGCGCGCGCTGTGTTTTATCCGGGGCGATCAGGACGACAACCAACTATGCATCTTTTCGCGGACGCAGAAGCGCTGCGAACAGCAATATCCCGAACTGAGCGTTCTGCCGCGGCAGGTCAAAGCCTCGCAGGCGATTCTGGACGGCGAGATCGCCGTGCTGGATGACCAAGGCCGTTCGAGTTTCAGTCTGATCCAGCCGAGGATTTCCGTGGCTGACGCAAACTCTATCGCGCATCTTTCGCGCTCCACTCCGGTCCATTTGTTCTTGTTCGACCTGCTGTATCTGGACGGCTACGATCTGCGCGGCGCCCCGCTCGATGAACGCAAGCGATTGCTGGCCGAAATCGTGACGCCGTCGGAGCGCATTCACGTTTCCGATACCTTCACGGTGGACGGCAAAGCGATGCTCGAAGCCGCCCGTGGCCACGGCCTGGAAGGAATTGTCGCGAAGGCGCGCGCGAGCAAATACGAAGGCCGCCGCAGCCGCGACTGGCTCAAGATCAAAATTAACTCCTCGGACGACTTCGTTATCGGTGGGTTCACGCACGGCGAGCGCGACTACTTCAGCTCGCTGGTGCTCGGACGTTACGACGGTGAAAAGTTGGTGCATGCCGGGCAGGTGGGAACGGGATTCAACGAGAAATCGCTCAAGGAGATTTTCGAGAAACTCGAACCGCTGATTACGAAGAAGAGTCCTTTCACCGGGAAGGTCAAGGCGTTGCGCGACGTTACTTGGGTGAAGCCGGAATTGGTCGCCGAAATCAAGTATCTTGAAATCACTCCCGATGGCTTGCTGCGCGCGCCCGTCTTCGTGGCGCTTCGGACCGATAAGGACCCGAAAGAACCCCAAGATAAGCCGAGCGGCCCATTGATTCCCGCCAAGTCGCCGGTCGAAGTCACGCTCAAAATCGAAGGGCATTCCCTCAAGCTGACGAATCTCAACAAGGTCTTTTATCCCGGCGAAGGCGTCACGAAGCGCGACGTAATCAATTACTACGATGCAGTTGCGCCGCTGATTCTGCCGCATCTGCGCGACCGTCCGCTTTCGCTCAAACGCTATCCGAACGGCATCAACGGGCAGTTCTTTTTTCAAAAAGAAGCCGAGGGCAAAGTGCCGGAGTGGGTGCGGCTGGAGCCGATTTTCTCCGAGCACAATCAGGACAAGATTCACTACATTATCTGCAACGACCGCGCGACGCTGGTCTACTTGGCAAATCTGGCGTGCATCGACCAGAATCCCTGGATGAGCCGCATTGGATCGCTCGACAATCCGGATTTCGCGCTGATCGATCTCGATCCAACCGAGGGCTGCCCCTACAGCCAAATTGTGGAAGCGGCGCGGCTCGTCAAGAAAACGCTCGACTCGGTCGGCCTCGCGGGCTATCCCAAGACCACCGGCGGCGACGGGATGCACATCTACATTCCGCTGGAACCGGTGTACACGTTCGAGCAAGTACGGTCGTTCGCGGAACTGCTTTCGGTTTTGGTGATCAAGCAGAATCCGGATCTGTTCACCACGCCGCGCACTGTGTCGCAACGCAAGAAGGCCAAGGTGTATTTCGATTACCTGCAGATTTCGAGCGCCAAGACAATTGCCGCACCTTATGTTCTGCGCGCGCACCCGGGCGCTCCGGTTTCCACGCCGCTGGACTGGTCCGAAGTGAAAGCGGGCCTGGAGCCGGGCCAATTCAACATCCACAATGTGCTGGAGCGTTTTGAGCGTACCGGCGATCTGTTCGAAGCAGTGCTCACGAAGCCACAGAGGCTCGAACCGGCTTTGGAGAAGGTGGGCGGGAGTAGCGCTTCACCAGTCCCACACCGAAAAAAATGATCAGCATCGCGATGACTTCTTGCAGTCCGATGTGCTCGCGGAAGAAAAGCCAGCCCAGGAAAACCGCGATGACCGGGTTGACGTAATTATAGATGCTGACCACGGAAACGGGCAGCCGTTCCAGCGCGATGATGTAAGCGCTGTAGCCGACGATGGAACCAAACACGACGAGATAGGCAACAGCTCCGATGCTGCGCCCGCTCCAAGCGGAAGGATGAGGCTTCGCAAACAACGCCGGAACAGCGAAGGCGATTCCGGTAGCCAATTGCTGCACCGCTCCGGTGACGACGGGATGCGCCGTGGTCTGGTGACGGCGCTGGAGGATGGACCCGAGGCACCAGCCGGCCGCGCCAACTTGCAGCAGCACAAATCCCCGCAGCAGCGGACCGCCGAATCCTTCGCGCTGGATCTCAGGAGCGACCAGAAGCGTGGTTCCGGCGAGGCCCACCAGCATTGCGAACATGGTGGGCCCGTGCAGGCGCTCGCCGCCGCCGGGGATCAGCGCATCAATGCCGATCATCCAGAATGGCGATANNGCTTTGGAAAAATATGCAACGGTCAGCAGGATGATTCCGGAGATGGTGTAGCGCAGGAACATGAGCACGGCTGGGTCAATGGTCTCGACCGCGATGCGAATACCGAGATAGGTTGTGCCCCAGAAAAAGCAGACCGCGGCCAGCGCCAGGTAGGCTTGAAAATGAGGATGGCGCTGCAAAATTCAGGGTAACATTGAGGGTTGATACTCACCGTAACGATCAACCCTTCCGTTGATCGGAATGTCCAAGTCGATCGTTTGGTTTTCGAGGATCGGGCTTATATTCTTGCGCGCAGTGACTCGGCCGGCGGCCGCGGAATGAACGCATCGCGTGTGCTGCACTCGTTCGGAGCGAAGACGCTGGCGATCGTCACTTCGGGAGGCGCGATCGGGCAACGCCTGGAAAAACTGGCCGCGAAATCCGGGTTCCCGGTGAAAGTGGTCCCGATTCACAACGAGAGCCGCGTGAACCTGACCATCACGGACAAGCAGGGACTCGCGCTTCGACTGAACGAGCAAGGTCCGCTGATCACGCCGGAAGAGCTGACGCGCGTGGAGAAAGCCGTAGCCAGCCGCCTGGAATCGGCTGCGTGGCTGATGTTGTGCGGCAGCATTCCTCCGGGTGTGTCCACCGATTTCTACACCAAGCTGATCCGGATGGCGCGGGACCGCAAAGTGAAGACGCTGCTGGACACCGATGGCGACGCGCTGCTGCACGGTATTGAAGCAGGACCGTCGATCGTGAGTCCGAATCAACCGGAAGCCGAGCGATTGTTGAACCGCGCGCTGATCACGCGGGTGCAGTTCCTGGAAGCCGCGGCGCGGATCAAAGCCATGGGCGCGGAAGCGGTGATGCTGTCGCTCGGCGGCCGGGGGGTGGTGGCGGTGAATGAAAACCAGTTGCTGGAAGTGATCCCGCCAAGAACCGACGCGGTGTCGCCGCTGGGGGCCGGAGATGCGCTGGCCGCGGCGTACGTGTGGGCTGCGACCAAGAGAAAAGATTTCGCCGATTGTGTGCGCTGGGCGGTGGCGGCAGGGACGGCATCGGCGAAGCTGCCGGGACTGGAATCGGCAAGCCTGGAACAGACGAAAGAAGTTTATAAGGCGGTGGAAGTGCGGAAAGCTTAGTCCACTCCCTCACGGTCGCGGTTCGGTTTGGTCGTGGCTCGGTTTGGGCGAGTGTTTGGGCGTGTTGATGAGCACGACGAACAGCAGGAGCAAACAGAGCAGGGTTGCCACGCATCCAATTACCAAGTAATCGGTGGGCTTGTGAGGCCCCGGCATCACGGTGAGCAGGATGGCGACCGTTACGGCGAAAATCATCACCATCCCGAGGACCAAGCCAGTTGTTCGGTTCATTAGTCGTATTTTTCGAAAATAATCTGCTTGCGGTCGAAGCCTAACTCTTTGAGGATAGCGCGGACGTCGTCGACCATTGCCTTGAGGCCGCAGATATAGACGTCGAGATCGGTGCGACCGCCCAGGGCCTCGGCCAAATGGCTCTGCACGTGGCCGGAGCGGCCAGTCCAGGAAGAGTCCGCGCGGCTGAGGGCCGGCCAAAAGCGGAAGTTGGGATGGTTGCGGGCGAGCGCGTCGAAATCGTCGCGATAGTAGATGGTGCGCTCGTGACGAACGCCGAACAGCAGCGTGAGTTGCCGGGCCAGCGGATGCTGGAAATAGCCGGGCGCCATGGAGCGGAAGGGCGCAATGCCGGTGCCGGTGGCGATGAAGAGCGCGTCCTTGGCGGGGTCGCGCACGACGAAAAAACCGAGGGGGGCGGAAATCTCGACTGAATCGCCCGGCTGCATCGCGAACAGGTGCGGCGTGAACACGCCTTGGTGCACGAGATTGAGGCAGAGCTCGAAGCGATTGCCGTCGGGCAGCGAGGCGATGGAGTAGGGGCGTGTGATCTTCTTGCCGGCGAGCGTTTCCTTTAGCGAAACGAACTGGCCGGGTTTGAAAAGGAGTTGCTCGACTTCGGGGACTTCGAAGACGAAGTGGCGGACTTCGGGCGCGAGGTCGTGGAACTCCAGGATGGTAGCTCTCATGCTGTGTCCAGTGCCTGGCTCGCACGATCGAGTAGAGCCTGAACGAGCGCGGGATGGCCGTCCAGCGGCGAAGTGATCTCGATTTCGATATCGCCGTGAGCGCGGGAGGCGTCCTGGGCGAGGCGCGGCAGGTCGCGCTGCATGTGCGTTCCCAGCGTCAGGAAATAGGGGATCACTACGATACGCTTGACGCCGCGCGCGATGAGCAGTGCCGTGGCGCCGGCGAGATCGGGCTGGCCGAGCTCGAGAAACGCGGCTTCGACGGTGTGCTGCCCCGAAGTAGCCATCTTGGATACGACGTCGCGCACGGCTTGATTGGCGCTTTCGATGCGCGAGCCGTGAGCGAAGACAATGAACCCGGTCATACCTGAATCAGGGGCGACGCGGGCGCAACGTTCTCTTGGCTTTGCGGGAAATAGGCGCGCAGATAGTCGAGGAAGGCGCGGCTGCGCGGCCGTCCATTATTTTGATTCAGCTCCACGCGCTCAAGAAACACAAGCGTGCCCAGGATTTCGGCGTCGCGAACGGGAGTGGCGCTTTTTTCCGCGAGTTCTTTGCGCAAGGACTCGACAGCTTCCTGCATGCGCGCATGAATTCCTGCGGCGATCAGATTGGTGGGCCGTGTTTCGTAGTACAGACCGCTTTGGAGCGTGCGGTAGGTGCGGATGAGCGATTGCAGCGCCTCGCGGACATCGGAATCGACGGCGCCCGCGGCGGCGAGTGAGGCTTCGAGGAGGCGGGAGCTCAAAAACATCAGAAGTGGTTCATGTTCGCGCAGGAATTGCTCGGTGACGGGGACGTCCTGGTTGGGGACATCGTCCGGGTTCAAGGCGCGAGGCTTTTCATGGAGGCGCGCCTCGGCGAGATAAGGGCAGTCGAGCGGGCAGCTGATGGTGACTTCGCGTTCATTGCCGCAGCAGAGGGAGCAGATTTCGCCGCTGACGCCGGGGCAATGGCGGCGCGGTTTGCGCGTGTCGCAGATCTTGCATTTCATGGCGGGCAGGGTCGGTAGTCTTATCGTAGCATCGGGATTGGAATTTGGAGCGGCGGGATTTTCGGGGGAATCGATTGACCAGAAACGGGTTAACGGTGCGGGTGGCGCAAGTGGGGTAGTTTTGTGTTTGCTGATGATAAATTCTCGTTAATGTTCGGGAAGGATGGGGTGTGGGAGGGGATGATCTGGTGGACGTTGGACGGGAGGCACATGCAAGTCCAGCGTAGAACGAGCGGGGCGCAGTGGACGAGCGGCTTTCGTTAAATGCAGGTGAGCGAAGGGAAATCTTTTTTAGTGGATGCGTGAACCGGCGATCCGTACTAACATCGAAAGAACAAAAGGGAGCGCGCGCATGCGGTTATTTTCTCTACTCTTTGCGACCGCCCTGCTGTGCGCGCAGCCTCCAGCCCGCGTCCAGACGGGCTACGATTCCATTCAGCCCGCACGTCTCAAGGCGGATTTGACCTTCCTTTCCTCCGACGCGCTGGAAGGCCGCTTGTCGCTACAGCGCGGTTCGGAGATCGCGATCCAATGGATCGCGAGCGAGTTTGCCAAGGCCGGTCTCAAGCCGCTGATGGGCGACTCCTACCTACAGCCGGTGCCGCTTATCGAATTCTCGGCGGACCGCGCGCTTACCTCGCTCACGCTGGTCCGCGATGGCCAAAGCGAAGTCTTTCACGCACCCGACGCCACGGCGACGTTCGCCCACGAGGCCACCATTTCAGGCCGCGTGGTGTTTGCCGGCTTCGGCATTACCGCTCCCGAACTCAACTACGACGATTACGCCGGCATCGACGCCCGCGGCAAAATCGTCCTTATCTTCAATCATGAGCCGCAGGAGGCTGAACCGAACTCCGTGTTCAACGGCATTGGCAACACCCGTTACGCCAACAACAATTACAAGGTGTTCAACGCCGAGCGCCACGGCGCCATCGCGGTGCTCAGCATGCCCGACCCCAATCACCTGGGTCCGGACCGCACCGTATCGCCTACTGCAGGCCAAGCGACTGCAAGCCAGACGCAAGCAGCGCAGCGCCCCCGCATTCTGTCGGAGGCATTGGCCGAAGGCGGCCCGAAAATTCCGTTGTTCACCCTTGGCCGCCGAGTCTCCGACGCTCTGTTCGAGGCTACCGGAAAGAAGGCGGCGGAAGTGGAGACGGCCGTCAACGCGAAGCCCGCGCCCGCTTCGTTCGACGTGCTCGGGGTATCCATCGAACTCCACACGGCAACCTCGGAGCAGCGCCGCGCCAGCTCGTACAACGTTGTGGGCTTGATCGAAGGCAGCGATCCCGCGCTCAAGGATGAAACCATCGTTTTCAGCGGCCACTTCGATCACGAGGGCACTGGCCCCGCGGGCATCTATCACGGCGCAGATGATAACGGCTCGGGTACCGTCGGCGTAGTGGCACTGGCTCATGCGTTCGCGGCGAATCCGGTGAAGCCACGCCGCTCTCTGCTCTTCATCGTGTTTGCCGCCGAGGAGCGCGGCCTGCTGGGGTCGTATTACTACGTCAGCCACCCGCTACGCCCGCTAGCTACCACGGGCGCACAAATAAACTTCGACATGATCGGCCGCAATGAAGCCGCGGATCCGCGTGTGATCACCGAGATCTCGCCCGATACCACGAACCAACTCGGCCTCATCGGTACACACTATAGCCCCGACTATCGCGAGACTGTGGAACGCCAGAACAAAACGGTGGGCCTGGGCATCACCTACAAGTGGGACCTCGACGCGTACAATGGCGTCCTGTTTCGCAGCGATCAGTATCCGTTCCTGCTGCACGATATTCCGGCGGTCTGGTGGTTCACCGGCTTCCATCCCGATTACCATCAGGTTACCGACACCGTGGAGAAGATTAACTTCGAGAAGATGGCGAGGATCGTGAAGCTGGCATACCTGAGCGGCTTCGAATTTGCCGACGAACAGAATCTGCCGAGGCTCGAGCCGAAAGCGAAGGCGAGGTAGGCACGCTTGACCTGCTGATTCTGAAGACGCTTTCGCTGGAGCCGATGAACGGGTGGGCGATAGCGAAGCGCATTGTGCAAGTCTCCAAAAGCGTGCTGCAGGTTCAATAGGGCTCGCTGTACCCCGCTTTGCATCGTCTGGAGCACCAGGGCTGGATTCAGGCCGAGTGGAAGGATTCGGAGAACAATCGCCGCGCGAAGTTCTATTCGCTGACGGCGGCTGGACGCACGCGGCTGAAGGCGGAACTCGAGCAATGGCGCCGGCTCTCGAACGCGATTGGGCTGGTCATCGAAGCTGTCTAGAGATACAAACATGAGCTGGGGCAAGAAATAGAAAGCGGTATCGAAGCCGCATGTCACGTGAAGAGGTGACGTTGGCGGCGCAGTAGCGCGCGGAACGCTCCCTCACGGTCGCGGTTCAGTAAGTCGCGGTTCAGTAGAGGTCACGGTCGCGGTTCAGTCAGTCGCGGTTCAGTAGAGGTCACGGTCGCGGTTCAGTCAGTCGCGGTTCAGTAAGCGGTTTCGGGTAAACTGGACTGAATCCCACATATGCCGCTCTCCATTGGAAATTTGCTTGGTCCTTACGAAATCCTCGAGCCCATCGGCGCGGGCGGGATGGGCGAAGTCTACAAAGCTCGCGACACGCGGCTGGACCGGATTGTAGCGATCAAAATCTCCAACGAGCGGTTCACGGAGCGCTTCGAGCTGGAGGCGCGGGCGGTCGCGGCGCTAAATCATCCCAACATTTGCACGCTGCACGACGTGGGTCCGAATTACCTGGTGATGGAGTACATCGAGGGTGAATCGCCGAAAGGGCCGATGCCGCTCGACGAAGCTCTGCGCATCGCACGGCAGATCGCGGACGCGCTGGAGGCGGCGCACGAAAGAGGCATCACGCATCGCGACCTGAAGCCGGCCAACATAAAGATCAAGCCGGACGGCACGGTGAAGGTGCTGGACTTCGGACTCGCCAAGGTGGCGGCGACTACCAGCGGCAGCGGAGAGCGCTCGCCCACGTTTACGATCGGCATGACCGAAGCGGGCATGATCCTGGGGACTGCGTCCTACATGGCTCCCGAGCAGGCGCGCGGCAAGGCTACCGACAAGCGGGCTGATATCTTCGCCTTTGGCGTGGTGCTCCACGAACTGATTACCGGCAAGCGGCTGTTTGGCGGCGAAGACGCGGGCGAGATGCTGGCCAAGGTGATTCGCGATGAGCCCGATCTCAGCGATGCGCCTCACAGCGTCCAGCGGTTGCTGGTGGAGTGTCTGCAGAAAGATCCGCGAAAACGGTTGCGGGATATCGGGGATGTTTGGAGGCTGCTGGAGGGAGCGCCGGCGGCGGTTGCGAGCGGGGCGCCGGAGCTTCCACCTCCGCGCAAGGCTGAATGGCTGTGGCCGGCAGTGGCGGCGGTGTTGCTGCTGAGCACCGGCGCGCTGGCGTTCGTGCATTTTCGGGAAAAGCCGCCGGTGGCCGTCCCGGTGCGGTTTGAAATCTTTCCACCGGCTAAGAGCTCGCTCAACATGTTCAGCATTTCGCCGGACGGACGCAAATTGGTTTTCGACGCGCGGGGCGCGGATGGACACAACGCTTTGTGGCTGCGCCAAATGGACTCCCTCCAGTTGCGCGAATTGCCGGGAACCGAGGGAGTGAACCTCGGCGCGGCCTGGTCGCCGGACAGCCAGTCTGTCGCCTTTCTGGCGGGAGGGAATCTCAAGAAACTCGATATCGCGGGAGGGGCCCCGCAGAACCTGGCGACTTACACCAACCCGGCGGCCGGAATTTCCTGGAGCCGCCAGGACGTGATTCTTTTTGGAAGCGCAGGCGCCATTAATCGGGTTTCGGCCTCCGGCGGAGAGGCGTCCCCGGTAACAGTGCTGGACTCGAAACAGGGTGAGGTGGCGCAGATCTATCCATTCTTCCTGCCGGACGGAAAACATTTCCTGTATTACCGGGTCATGACGGGTAAGGACAGCAGTGGAGTCTACACCGGCTCGCTGGACGCCAGGCCGGCGGAACAGGGACAGAAGCGTTTGATGGCGAGTCCAGCCGGGGCCGTGTACGTTGCTCCAAGTGCTGGGGCGGGCGGCGGGTACCTATTCTTTTTGCGGGGAGAGGCGCTGATGGCTCAGCGGTTCGATGCGGGCCGTTTGGAACTTACCGGACGCGCGATTCAATTGGCCGACCGGGTGAGTACGAACACATTCGGCGGTTTGTTTTCAATTTCGAGCAACGGCGTGCTGGCGCACGTGGCCACGGGAGGCGAGAAACGGCAATTGACCTGGTATGACCGGGAGGGGAAAGTGGTGGGCCACGCGGGAGAGTCTGCGACGCGCGACGAGATGTCGCTCTCGCCGGACGGAACACAAGTGGCGGAAGGCCGGATGGATGAAAAAGGGACGTGGGTGGTATGGATGCTGGATCTGGCGCGCAACGTCAACACGCGGCTTACCTTCGAGGGCGGGGGCGCGGGCAACGCGACCTGGTCGCCGGATGGCACGCAGATTGTGTACGCACCCGGCGGAGGCCAGTCAGTCGACCTGTATCGCAAACCCGCCAACGGCGCCAGCCAAGGGGAGCTGCTGTTCCATGCCGACGATGTCAAGACACCGCTGGATTGGTCGCGTGACGGTCGTTTCATAATTTTCGCTCAACAGGGGAAAAGCACGGGCAGCGACTTATGGGTGCTTCCCTTGCAAGGGGACCGCAAGCCGGTTCCGTATCTGACGACGCCGTTTAACGAAGGGCAGGCCAAGTTCTCGCCGGACGGGCACTGGGTGGTCTACACTTCCAATGAATCGGGGAAGAGGGAAGTCTATGTGCAGCCGTTTCCGGTGTCGACCGGCGGGAAATGGCCGGTGTCGAATGGCGGAGGCAGCCAGCCACGCTGGTCGCGCGACGGCAAGGAGCTGTTCTATTTCGCGCCGGACAGTATGCTGATGGCCGTCAGCGTTACAACGACGGGAGGAACATTCCAGCCCAGCGTTCCAAAAGCACTGTTCCGCGCGCCGGTTCTGGGTGGAGTAGGCGCCGGCGCGGGGGTAGCGTGGCGTTGGGACATTTCTGGGGACGGCCAACGATTTCTAATCAACACCGCGCTGGATGAGGCCACGGCAACTCCTCTGACGGTGGTGCTGAATTGGCAGAGCGCGATCAAGTGAGGGTGACGCGGTTGAGGAACTCAAGAATTCCGGCGTTCAGCTCTTGCTGAAAGCGCTCGCGATCGAAACCTTCCGGGTCCTCGGACGGGAGAAACGCAGGGTTGGTCATGGCCTCGGGGAAGGGGCTCAAGAAGGAGAAGTGTCCAGCGTTGGCTGCGATCCTGTGTTCGATAAGCGCTGGATCTGGGACGCCTGCCTTGATGATTTCGGCGTGGAACTCGGGAGTGTAGGAATCCTTCTCGGCGGTCCACAGGAGAATGGGGATTCGCACGCGACGCAAGGCGCCTGGCGCCATGAACCAGGCAGCCGCCGGAGCCAACAAGACCAGGGCCTTCACGCGGTGGTCCGGAGTTACGTCAATCTGCCGGAGTTGGCGATCCGGCGATTCCCGCGGGAACGTCGTAGGGATTCCACCAGCGATGGCTAAGGCCGTATAACCGCCCATCGAGTTTCCGACGATGGCCACCGTGCCGGGAATCAAGCAAGAGCGAAACGCATCGCTGGAGAATGCCCAGTCGATCACCAGGCGGATGTGGCGCGGCCGGTTGGCTAGGTTCGCAGCGGTGTTCTCCAGATCATTATTATTTCGGTTGTTACGCGGGTGCTCGGGCATCGCGACGACGAAGCCGTTCCGCGCTAGATGCGCCGCGAGGGTGCGGTAGACCAAGTGCGATCCGCCGGACCCGTGGGAGATGACGATGAGCGGCGAGGATCCGGGTGCGATGGGCGTGTCCATGGCCACGTTCAGCGTGTAGGGCCCCAGCTTCTCGGGCTGCTCGGGCGAGTTGCTCGGATACATCACGAGCATGGGGAATGGCATGCCCATTTTCTCGTCGAACAGCTCGAAGGCGCGGCAGCCGACGGAGGCGGTCATCGCGTTACGCGCGGTCCACGCTGTGCACTGCTTCTGCTAAACCCAATATTCCTTTTGCAATCGACGCTTCGTCAACAGCTGCAAATCCAATCTGTATCCCTTCTTCAAGGTGCGAGGCGTGGCAGTATCTGCTCAGAGGCACTACATCAATTCTTCTTTTTGCGGCCGCGAAGGCAGCGTCTTCGGCGAGAATCCCGGTCTTCAGCCATCCAATGGTTTGAAGGCCGGCTTCAATATCCGACAGTCTTAGGACACCGGAAAGGTGTCGACTCGCGTGATGCGAGAGCGCCTGCAAGCGTTCTGCATATATCTTTCGCATGCGTCTAAGATGGCGCCCAAAGTGCCCTTGTTCGATAAAATCGCAGACCACGGTTTGATCAAAAACCGAGTGATGCCGACTGAGCAGGGCCTTGATCATCACGAAGTTCTCCAACAGCGGGGGAGGTAAGACGATGTACGCCATCCGAAGGGAAGGAAACAGCACCTTGTTAAAACCGCCCGTGAAGATAACCAGGTTATCCCGGTCGATACCCTGCATGGCGGGGATGGGATGTCCCGAATAGCGATATTCGCTGTCGTAATCGTCTTCCAGGATCATCGTTCCCGATTCGCGCGCGTGACGAAGAATTTCGACACGTCTTCGATGCGCCATCGTAATTCCTGTTGGGAACTGGTGGCCCGGCGTGACATACATCAATCGAGCATTGCGGAAATCATGCCTGCCGGGAGCCGCGCCTTCCGCATCGATGGGAATGGATACGAGACTGGCTCCCGCCGCTTCAAAAGCCGCATAGGCGCCTTGAAAACCGGGGTCCTCCAGCAACACCCGGTCCCCTGGATTCAGTAGCAATCTAGCTACAAGGTCGAAAGCCTCCTGAATTCCCGAGACAATTACGATCTGCTCGGTTTCGCATCTCACCCCCCTTTCCGCTCGAAGATACCCTGCTAAGACCTGTCGTAAAGGCTGGTAGCCGCTGGTGCTGCAGCCAAGCAGGTCGCTGGTCGAGACTCGACGCAGCCGGCGGGACGCCACTTGGGCCCATAGAGTTGTCGGAAAAAGGTCGAGGGCAGGTAAATTTGTACGAAAAGCGAGGCTTGTAGGGTTTGCAAAATAAGGGACAGGCTTCACCCGCATCGCGTAGTCGGAAAGTCGGGGGAATTCGCCTGCGGGCGCTTTTTTCCGGGGTGCCGATGGCGCTCTGCTGCGCATGAGCTCCTCCGGCAGGAGATCGCACACGAAGGTCCCAGAGCCTGGCGCGCCGCGGACGTATCCCTCAGCCTTGAGGTCATCTATCGCGGCAAGCACGGTCCCGCGAGAGAGGCCGTAGTGCCGCGCAAGCTCGCGCGTCGCAGGCATGCGCTGACCCGGGCGGAGCATTCCGGATAGGATGCCGGACCGCAAGGCCTCGCGAAGCCAGTGAGACGACGGCACGCTCGACGTTCTTGGCGGCAACACGAGTTGATAGGGAGTGGTTCGGCTCATCTCAACGTTTTCAGTCCCCAGAATTCGTGGCACATTCGGGTATGCGGCCCATTCGGGTATGGGGCCGAGCGAGTTGAACTCTAACGTTAGTACTATGTTCTCATGATGTCGCAATGAATTGACGGGCGTGCTTCTGGCACTTCCGATGCCAAACCTCTGATATTGCGCAAGTGGCCCAGCCCGAAATCGCAAAGTGGCCCTGTGCGGTTGGACATGCGTGAGTTAGGATTTCAGCAGAAGCAGGATGAAGGCCCCAGTGTTTTTGGAAACAGGTCGCCAAACATTCGGGAAGGATATGAGCTTAACTGGATCACAATTATGAAGAGAGCGATTTCCATCTTTTTTCTGGTCGTAGGCTGCGCAGCGGTTTCCTGGGGCGGCGAGGAAAAAACGGCCGCAGTTCCCGTGCTGGTGGAGCTGTTCACCGCGGAAGGCTGTTCCAGCTGCCCTCCAGCCGATGCGTGGCTGCTGCAACTGGATAAGGCTCAACCCCTAGCCGGCGCCCAATTGATTGTGCTCAGCGAGCACGTGGATTACTGGGACCATGACGGTTGGAAGGATCCGTATTCGTCCTCTCTGGTCACGGCGCGGCAGGCCGATTACGCGCGCGGCTTTCGGATCGACAGTCCGTACACACCGCAAGTGGTCGTCAACGGCACTGTCAACCTGAAGCTCAGTGACTCACAGCAAGTCCGCCAAACGTTTGAGCAGGCTGCGAAGGCTTCGACTCTGCCTGTGACCATCACTTCGGTTGCAATTGATCCCGGCAAACAGGCGATCCTCCGTGCGCAGGTGGAGGTGGACGGCAGATCAGCGGAACGCAGTGCTGATATCTACGAAGCGGTTGCCCTCGATCATGCGGAGTCTCAGGTGCTGCGCGGCGAAAACGGCGGAAAACGCCTGATGCACGTAGCCGTAGTGCAGCAGTTTGCGAAGATCGGAAAAATCGAGAAAGGGAAAACTTTCAGCCGGGCGATCGAGCTCAAACTGAAACCCGGCACGGATCCCAAAAATACCCGGCTGATTATTTTTGTGCAGGAGGCCGGCCCCGGCAAGGTGCTGGGAGCGGCGCTGCAGGATCCGATCAGCTGAGCGTTTTCATGGACGCAATACTCAAGCAAGGGCGGATCATCGCCCGCTGCTGGCGCGGGCTGACGCCTAGTGGGATGGCGTGACTGATGCCTGCGGGGTGTCGGACAGCCTGGTGGCGGCTTGCTCGGCGGGGAGCAGACCGCGGGCGGCCATCTCCTTCTTGAGCAGCACGGCGATTTCCGGGAACTCCTTCTTGGTGTTGGAAACGAAGACGCCGTTGGCGAGCATGAGCGGGGTCCAACCGAGGCGGTTCTTGGCGTCCACTTGAGCGCCGTGATCGATCAGGTACTTCACGATGTTGATTTGCCCCGAGACGACCGCGCCGTGCAGGGCCGTTGCGCCAGACCAGCGCACGTCGCCGAGGGCATTGGGCGGCATATTGTTGATGTTCAGCGGATAGTTCAGGAGCAGGTACTGGCCGTCGCCCTCCATCGGGTAGTCGCCGAAATCGGCGTGAGCGTTGATGTCGTTGCCGAGCTCAATCGCAACCTTGACGGCGTCCAGTCGCTCGCTTTCAGGGCATCCGGCGTAGGGGCCCGGGCTTTCGCCATCCCAATAGCCGATGCCGGAAGCGGCCATGAGCGGGGTGATGTTTTGCACGGTGGGCATTTTGGGATCGGCACCGCCAGAAGCGAGCACGCGCATGTAGGCGGCGTCACCGCTTTGCGCGGCAATGTAGAAGGGCGTCGCGCCAACGTAGCTGATGTACTTGCGGCCGATGGGGATATCGGGCGGCAGCTTCACCTGGCCGAAATCGCGGTTGTACTTGATTTCCTTCCAGGCGATGCGGACGTTGGGGTTCGCGCCATGGGCGAGCAGAGCCTTGGCCAGTTCCAAGCTATCGACTTTCCCTTGCTGAACCGGAGGGCCAACGGGCGGACCGCCCGCACCCGCGCTGGGGCTGGAACCGGGGCGGCGGATCCACGCGAGCGAATGCAAGACGGAGCCGCGCGGATCGGGAGCATTGGGATTTGCGCCATGATCCAGCAGCACGACCGCGAGTTCGTAGTACGCATTGATTGCGGCCATGCCGAGTGCGCTGGTGCCATCGGGAGCGACATCGTTGACGTTGGCGCCGTGGGCGAGCAGGACCTTGACGGCGTCAATGTGCCCGTTGCGAACGGCGAACAGAAGCGGCGTGAAGCCGCTGTTGGATTTGGCGGTGACTTGAGCGCCGAACTCGATGAGCATGCCGGCTGCGTCGGCGTTGCCTTCCGAAGCGGCCCACATGAGCGCGGTTTGGCTTTTCCAAGACTCCTTGGCGTTCACGTTGGCGCCGCGGACGAGCAGCAGTTTGACGGCATCCAATTTTCCGGTGAGGGCGGCGGTCATGAGAACGGTTTGGCCTTGCTCGGAAGTGGCGTTGGGATCGGCGCCGGCTTTGAGGAACCGGTCGATCAGCGCGGCGTCGCCATTGGTGCAGGCGAGCGACAGCGGCGTGATGTTGTAGCGCGAGGCGGCCTTCACATCGGCGCCCGCGGCAAGCAGCAAGTCCGCAATTTCGAGATTGTCGCGTTGCGCGGCCCAATGCAGGGCAGTGAATCCGTCGGCTTCGGCGGCGTTGACGTCTGCGTGCCGTGCGAGAAGCGATTGGGCGGATTTGGCGTCGCCATTCTTCACCGCGTCGATCAGATGTAAATCTGCGGCGTGCAGGCCAGCGATCGAAAGGGCCAGCAAAATCAGTGGGCGCACGATTCGAGTGTAATATAACAGATGAGTAGCGTGGTCAAGCCAATACTGATCTTCATTCTGGGCTTAGGCGCCGTGATTTGTAACGCGCAGACCTCCACTCCTACTGGAAACCCCGGCCCCGTCTTCAACAAATACTGCGTCACCTGCCATAATGCCAAGCTCAAGACTGGCGGGTTCGTTTTGGACCCGGCCGAACTGGACCACGTGGGCGCGCACGCCGAACAATGGGAGAAGGTCGTTAAAAAGCTGCGGACGCAAGTGATGCCTCCGGCGGGGCTGCCAAGGCCGGATGACGCGACTTATAACTTGACGGCGGCGTGGCTCGAAACTCAGTTGGACGGGGCCTCGGCGGAGCACGTGGAGCTGGGCAAGCTGCCGCTGCTGCATCGGCTGAGCCGGACTGAATACGAGAATGCGATCCGTGATTTGCTGGCGTTGGACGCGCTGCCGCAAGAAATGAATTATTCGTTGCTGCTGCCGCCGGACAACGCGAGCAGCGGGTTCGACAATCTGGCGGATCTTTTGTTCGTATCGCCGACTGCGATGGAGAGCTATCTGGAGGCGGCGAGGAAAATCAGCCGGCTGGCGGTGGGCGATCCGTCGATGCCGGTGATGGTGAATACGTACCGGCTATCGGGCGAGCACACGCAAGATATCCATGAGCAGGGGCTGCCGTTTGGGACGCGAGGCGGGCTGGGAGTACGGACGGATGTGCCGCTGGATGGCGATTATGTGTTCAAGGTGGAGTTAGCGGGAGCGCCGCGTGAACCGGACCAACTCGAAATCACGGTGGATGGAGCACGAGCGCAGTTGGTGGACGTCGGCGAGAAGCCGCAGCCCGGCGCCGCGCCACGAGGGTTCCGAGGACCGCAGAAGCCGCTGGAGATTCACGTGCCGCTGAAGGCGGGGCCGCGAATGATCGGCGTGACCTTTGTCCAGAAGAGCGAGGCGCGCGATGAAGAAACGGTGAGGCCGCGGATGCGCGGGCGGGGGACGGAGCTCGGGATCGATATCGTGACGATCAGCGGACCGTTTCATGGACAGCTGGCATCGGACACGCCGAGCCGGCGGCGGATTTTTGTATGTCATCCAGTGAGCACGGCGGATGAGAGGGCGTGCGCAAAGCAGATCTTGTCGAATTTGGAACGGCGCGCGTACCGGCGGCCGGTGGGCGAGGCGGATTTGCAGGATGTAATGCCATTTTATACGGCGGGGTGTAAGGATGGGAGCTTCGATCGCGGCATCGAGCAGGCGTTGGAGCGGCTGCTGGTGAGTCCACAGTTTCTGTTTCGGATTGAGCGCGATGCGGCTCCTGGAAACGCACCGGGGACGCCATTTCGGGTGAGCGATCTGGAGCTGGCATCGCGGCTGTCGTTTTTCCTTTGGAGCAGCATACCGGATGACGAGCTGTTGAACGTCGCTGCACGCGGGAAGCTGAAGGATCCGGTGGTTCTGGAGCGCGAAGTGCGGCGGATGCTGGCCGATCCGCGGTCGGAATCGCTGGAGACGAATTTCGCCGAGCAGTGGTTGTACGTAAGGGACATCGATTCGAAGAAGCCGGACGAATTGCTGTTCCCGGATTTCGACGAGACGCTGCGAAATGCTTTCCGGCGTGAAACGGATCTGTTCCTGGACAGCGTGCTGCGCGGCAATCGTAGCGTGCTGGATCTGATGACGGCGAATTACACGTTCGTGAACGAGCGGCTGGCGAAGCACTATGGGATTTCGAACGTGGAAGGGACGTACTTCCGGCGCATCACGTTTCCGCCGGACAGTCCGCGCGGTGGACTGCTGGGGCAAGGGAGCATCCTGACGCTGACCGCGTATGCCACGCGGACGTCGCCGGTGCTGCGCGGGAAGTGGATTCTGGAAAATATTCTTTCGTCGCCACCGCCTCCTCCGCCGCCCAACGTTCCGCCTTTGAAGACGGAAGCGAACGACAACGGGAAGCCGCTGACGATGCGGCAAGCGATGGAGGCGCATCGCGCAAATCCAGTGTGCGCGAGCTGCCATGCGCGGATGGACCCGATCGGTTTTGCGATGGACAATTTCGATGCGGTTGGGCGATGGCGCGATACGGACGCGGGGCAAGCGATCGACGGATCGGGCGTGCTTCCGGACGGGACCAAGTTTAACGGCGTGGCCGAGCTGAAGAAGGCGCTGCTGCGGGATCCGGAGCAGTTTGTCGATACGATAACGGAAAAGCTGCTGATGTACGCGATCGCGAGGAACGTGCAGTATTACGACCGGCCGGCGATTCGGGCGATTGTGCGGCAGGCGGCGGCGAACAACTACACGTTTGCGTCGCTGGTGCTGGGGGTGGTGAAGAGCGCGCCATTTCAGATGCGTAAGTCACAGCCGGAAGAGCCGGTGAAATCGCCGAGCGTGACGACGGCGGCCGTGAGTCGGTGAAGCTAGTTTGGCCTCTTGGGATCGTTACCAGGAACCGGACGGCCGTCCTGCGATAACTGCGCTTCAACCGCGTAGTCCATTACCATTACGTGGCGGAAAAACTCCTCGAATTCTTCGGGCGTCATTTGCATTTCCGCAGTCAGGGTCATCTCTTCGAGCTCGAGGTTCGCTTGGGCTTCTGTGATCTCACCGGCGTGGAGTTGCTCTACGTGCTTGGCGACCAGGGCGGAAAGCCGGTCCATCCATGTTTTAGCGGTCACGGTTTTAGCGGTCACGCCAACAGCCTAGCATTGTCGAAAGGCGCACCCAGGCGGGGCTCTGTTAAAATGAAGCCGCTGGAGGCGGGAAGCATGTTTGTGACGAAAGCGGCGCTGGCCCGCAGGACATTTCTTCGCGGAATGGGCACTGCTTTGGCGCTGCCGTTCCTGGACGCGATGGCACCCGCGCTTTCGGCAAAAACGACCAAGGCGCCGCCGCGGCTGGGTTTCGTCTACACTCCCAACGGCTTCATTCAAGACCAATGGATTCCAACGACGGCGGGCGCGGGATTTGAACTGACTCCGACCTTGAAGGATTTGGCGCCGGTGCGCGACAACCTCACGGTGATCACGCGGCTGGCGCATTTGCAAGCCAATACTTTCGGCGACGGGGTAGGCGATCATCCGCGCGCTTCAGCGGTTTGGTTGAGCGGCGTTCACGCTTGGGACCGCACGCAGCCGGGCATGGAGATTAAGCTGGGCACGACGGCCGATCAACTTGCGGCGCGCGTGATTGGCAGGGATTCGCAAGTGCCCTCGATGGAGATCGTGCTGGAGAAGCCGACGCAGATTGCGTGCGACACCAGCGATTGTTTCTTCGTGAACACGATTTCGTGGCGGAATCCCACGACGCCCAATCCGGCCGAGGCGCATCCACGGATTGTTTTCGAGCGGCTGTTCGGCGATGGCGGCACAGCGGCGCAACGCATGGCTCGCATGCAACAGACCGGCAGCATTCTGGATTCAGTGCTGCAAGAAGTGAGCCGGCTCCAAGGGACCCTCGGGCCGGGCGACCGGACCAAGCTCACGGAGTATCTGGATTCGGTTCGCGAAATCGAGCAGAGGATTCAGAGCACCGAGAAGAAGGGCGCGTCGGAGCCGCTGGAATTGCCTGACCGTCCTGTGGATGTTCCGGAGACATTCGAAGAGCACGCGAAGTTGATGTTCGACTTGATGGCGCTGGCGTACCGGGCCGACATCACGCGGGTGTTCACGATGATCATGGCGCGGGAGCTGAGCTCACGCACCTATCCGAACATTGGAGTGCCGGAGCAGCATCATGCGGTGTCGCATCATCGCAACGATCCGGCGCTGATCGCGAAGAAGGCCAAGATCGATGCGTATCACATATCGCTGTTCAACTATTTCCTGGAGCAGCTTCAGAACACGCCGGATGGCGATGGCACGCTGCTGGACCACAGCCTGATTCTTTACGGCGGCGGCATCGGCAACGGCAATCTGCACGAGCACACGAATCTGCCATTGCTGATGGCGGGTAAGCTGGGCGGCCAAGTGCAGCCGGGGCGGCACATCGTGTATCCAGAGAATACGCCGATGAGCAATCTGCTGTTGACCATCTTGGACAAAGCTGGCGTGCCGACCGAGAAGCTGGGCGACAGCACGGGTCCGATCCAGCCGGACTACTTGACGGTTTAATTCAAACTTTCGGACTGGCGCGCAACATGGGAGCCGTAGCGGCGCGTGTAGGCTTTCGTGAATTCGGCGCCCAAATAGAAGAGCTGCGCCGAATAGTAGCCCCAAACGAAAAGCAGGACCGCGGCCCACGCGGCGCCATACGTGGATTCAAAACCGACCCGCACCAAATAGAGGGCGATCAATTGTTTTCCGATGGTAAAGAGCAGCGCGGTGACGGAGGCTCCGATGGCAACGTCGCCCCATTCCAACTGGACATCGGGGATCAGCTTGTAGACAGCCGCGAAGAGGAGCGTTAGGACCACAAACGACGCTGCAAATTCGGCCAAGTGCAGCACCCATCCGGAGGTGGGCAAGAGCGGCCGAAAGAACGTTTCAACGGCGGTGATGAACGCACTGAGCAGGAGCGAGATCAACAGCAGAGATCCGGCCCCAATGATTATTACTGACGAGAAGAGGCGCTCTTTGAGGAAGCGAAAGAGATCGCCGCGCCAGGTGCTGTCCTGGGGCGGTTTCAGGCCCCAGATGTGGTTGAGCGCGTCGTGAAGCTCCACGATCACTGAAGACGCGCCCACGATGAGAGTCGCAATACTGAGGGCGGTTGCGATGGCGCTGGCGGCCGGTTTATGGGAGCCCTGAAGCGCGGATTGGATGGCCTGTGCAGCCTGGCCGCCAACGAAGTTCTGAAGCTCCCAGGCAAGCTGGCCGTCCACGGCCTTTTGTCCGAAGACGAGATCGGCCACCGCGACCGAAATCACGAGCAGCGGCGCGGTAGCGAGGACCGCATAATAAGCGAGCGCGGCGGCCAGGCGCGGCGCGTCGTCCCGCGACCAGTGGCTAAAGGTTTCCTGGACGAGAAGGCCGGCGGGCCAGTGAACTTGCATGCTTCTTAGTATGCCGCCCGGCGTTGTGAGCCGCGCTCGGGTCTACTGGCCGTCGACTGAAAACGCGAGCAACACATTGCCGGGCTTGCCACCGACGAATCCATAACCGCAGGTGGTGATGACCATGCCATTGGCGATGGCCGGTCCCCCGCCATTGAACGAACCGCCTTGGGCTTGGACATGATTGATGGTTTCAAAGTCGCGCAGGGCGTCGAAGTCCCAAACAATTTCGCCGGTTTTTGTGGAATAGGCGCGCAAATGGCCGCCCCAGGATCCGGAGAAAGCGAGACCTGGCATGGCGGACACCGCCGACAGTTGCGCTTTGTTGCCCGCGCCGTCGGGAGCGGGGGTGGTCCAGAGCTTCTCGCCGGTGTCGATCTTGATCGCGTACATTCCGGGCGTGCCTTTATCGCGCGTGAAGACGTCGGAAACCGCGGCATAGGCGGTATGGTCGTCCAGGGCCGCGCCCCATTGAATGCCGCCCTGCGCGCCCCCCACGCCGATGCGCGTCTTCCACAGCACTTTGCCGCGCTGATCGAGATCCAGTCCGTACATCACGCCCGATTTTTGCGACGCCACCAGGATCTGTTTCCCACCGCCGAGCGAATGCAACACCGGAGAGCTGCCAAAGTCAACGTCCTCGCCGGGATTTTCTGGACAGTTCGGACTCTTCGGGCAGCCGGGCACCCAGTTATCACCCGGAGTCAGCTGGCTGGACCACAGCAGACTGCCGGTTAGGAGATCGAATGCGGCGATGGAATCGCTGGTGGGAATGCTGACACCAGTGTAGGAATTTCCGGTTCCGACATAGACGCGCTTGCGCTTCGCGTCAACGGTGGGCGACGACCAGATGCCAGCGCCCGCGGGGCCGTAGAGCTTGGTGCCAGCCGCGTTGGTCTTGTACACTTTCGGCGGATCGGGAATCGAGTAAGTCTTCCAGATGATGCGGCCGGTTTCGGCGTCGAGCGCCGTCAAGCTGCCACGAAACGTGCAGCACTCATACTGGGGCGATCCGCCGTCCAGCTCTTCGGAGGACGCCACGGGAACGTACAGCCGGCCGTCGTGATATGCGGGTGAGCCGGTGACGCGCGCGGCGGGATGATCGTCGATCTTCACCTTCCACAGCAGCTTGCCCGTTTCCGCATCCACGGCGTGAGCGGAGGCGTGATAGTCGCCGAAGTAGGCGATCCATTGTGATGATTTCTGGCGGGATGACTTCGGAGATTTGACGATGCTGATGGCGGAGCGGACGATGCCGCCCGCGTTATAGGTCCAGTAGACGCAGCCGGTGGAAGCATCCAGTGAATAGACCACGCCGCCATTGCTTCCAACGAACACGCGGCCAGCAACGATGACCGGCTGTCCGGCGGCCTGCGTGTCGTCGGGAAATCCAAAGGCCCATTTGAGCTTGAGGCGGGGCGCATCCGCGGCTTGGAAGCCGGGGCGCGGTTGATAGCGCGCGTTGGACGAGTCGACGCCCCATCCGTTCCAGTCGCCTGAGCCCGGAGAGAAGGGCTTCGGATTGCCTGAACAGCGGCCGGCGGCGGGATCCACCGGTTGCGCGGACCAGTTCTTGCCGGTGACGTAGAGCGCGACGGCGCGAATTTCAGTGGTGGCCAGCACGGAGCCTTGAGTGGTCATCTTTCCGCGGAGCAGGGCGCTCATCACTTGCTCGGGCGTTAGATTCGCGAGCTCGGCGCGAGTGGGCGTACGCGAACCCGTTTCTATCTGATGGCAAGCGGCGCAATGGCTCTCGAAAATCGCGGCGCCGTCGGGGGTGGCGGCCGATACTGCGATGGCACAAGCCACCAGGAGGAGTAATCGCATAGGATCTCGCGGCAGTGTATCATAACGAAACTATGAGACGCGTTGCCGCAGTCCTTCTGATGCTTGCTGGAGGCGCCGCCAGCGCTTGGGCGCAGACACCAGCCGATCCGGGTGTCGTAGTGGGTGTGGGTGGATTCAGCCACATCGTTGCCAATGTGGAGAAATCGGTCGAGTTCTATCGCGACGTGCTCGGTCTGGAGATGCCGAATCCGCCGCGTGCGTTCGACAGCACGCAGTGGATCATCGACATGGGCAACACGCCCGGCGCGCAGTCGCGTCCCGCGATTCTACATATTCCCGGATCGAAGCTGGGCGTCGAGTTGATCGATTATAAAGACATCGATCGCGAGGCGGTTCATCCGAGGTTTCAGGATCCAGGCGCGGCGAGCCTCATTCTCACGGTGCGGGACATGGATCCTCTGATGGCCAAGTTGACGGAGGCGCACGCGCACATCAACAGCAAAGGCGGCGAACCGGCGACGATTATGGGCGCGAATGGCGGCCGGGGCCGGGTGGTGTTCGTACAGGACCCCGACGGCTTCTTCATCGAGATTTCGCAGCGCGATCCGGCTCCTGCGACCACCGCGTCCGCGTCCAGCAATATTATCGGCGGGGCTTTCGAGATCATCGTCCGAGATTTGGATCAGACGTTGCATTTGTATCGCGACGTATTGGGATTTCAAATGCAGCCACCGACGGCATTCGACGGAACCAAGCTCATGATGGACACGGCGGGTACACCGGGTGCGCAATTCCGCCGAAGTTCGGCGCTGATTCCCGGCACGTCGGTGATGATGGCTTTCATGGAATTCAAAGACATCGACCGCGAGCCCCTGCACACGCGAGTGCAAGACCCCGGCACTGCGATTCTGCAGGTAGGCGTACGGGATGTGGATGCCACAGTGAAGGCGCTGAAAGCGGCTGGCGTCACGGTGATTTCGAAAAATGGCGAGGCGGTAATCAATGGCTCGTCGAAATTCTGTCTAATGCGGGACCCGAATAATCTGTTCCTGGAACTGTTCCAGCGCGGTCCGCGGCCACAATAGAGGCCGCCGCAATAGTAACCTAGTAGAGAGAAATCCTAATGATTGCAAGCCAACCGTCCGTCCAAACAGTCTCGTTCTATATCAACGGCCAATGGGAGAGCGCCGGCAACCGCCGACTGATGCCGGTGACCAATCCCGCGACTGGCGCGGAAATCGCTCAAGTGGCCTACGCGACCGCCGAGGATGTGGATCGCGTGGCGCAGGCCGCGCACGCCGCCTATCTCAAATGGCGCGACGTGCCAGTGGTGGAACGGATGCAGCCTTTGTATCGCTACAAGACGCTGCTCGAAAAGCACGCGAATGAGCTGGCGGCCACGCTGACCGCGGAAAACGGCAAGACCATCGACGACGCGCGCGCCGAAGTTCGCCGCGGCATACAGATGGTGGAAGTGGCCTGCGGCATGCCGACGTTGATGATGGGCGATTCGTTGAACGACGTGTCGGCCGGCATCGATTGCCATACGATTCGACAGCCTCTGGGCGTGTGTGCGGGCATCACGCCGTTTAATTTCCCGGCGATGGTGCCGATGTGGATGTGGCCCTTCGCCATCGCGGCGGGAAACGCTTTCATCCTAAAACCGTCGGAAAAGGTTCCGATGACACCCAGCATGGCTGCCAAGTTGCTGCATGGGGCCGGCGTGCCCGCGGGCGTTTTCAATTTGATTCACGGCGATAAGGTGGCGGTGGACGCGCTGTTGCATCATCCGCTGGTGCGCGCTGTTTCGTTCGTCGGCTCCACGCCCGTCGCAAAGTATATTTACAAGACCGCGGCGGCAGAGGGAAAGCGAGTGCAGGCGCTGGGCGGCGCGAAGAATCACCTGGTGGTGATGCCGGACGCGCAAATGCCCAAGACGGTGGAGAACATCATCAGCTCGGCCTTCGGCGCGGCGGGCGAGCGGTGCCTGGCGGGAAGCGTGCTGGTGGCCGTAGGCGATGCGGCTGAGCCGCTGCTGAAGCTTCTGGTGGAGAAGGTCAGCGCGATGAGGATCGGCGACGGCATCGAGGAAGACGTCGGCATGGGGCCGCTCGTGACCAAGGAGCACAAGGAGCGCGTGGCCGGTTACATCAAGAAGGGCGTGGACGAAGGCGCGAGGCCGCTTCTGGATGGGCGGTCGCACAACGGAAACGATGATGGCTTTTTCCTTGGGCCGACGATTTTCGACAATGTTCAGCCTGGGATGACGATTGCGCGGGAAGAAATCTTCGGGCCGGTGCTTTCCGTGATTCGCGTGAAGACGCTCGAAGACGCCATCGCGCTGGTGAACAGTTCGCCATTTGGAAACGCGACATCGATTTTTACAAGCAGCGGCAAGGCGGCGCGCGACTATTCGGCGCGCGTGGAGGCCGGCATGGTTGGGATCAACGTCGGCGTGGCCGCGCCCATGGCCTTCTTCCCCTTCGCGGGCTGGAAGAACTCGTTCTTTGGCGATCTGCACGCGCACGGCAAGGACGCCGTGATGTTCTATACCGAGCAAAAAGTGGTCATGACCCGGTGGTTCTAGCCATCGAATCGCCAGATGATTCCGCCGCGCGCCAGCCGGTTCATACGGTTTATGGCGGAGCGCAGTTGTTCAAGACTGAGACGCCGGCGCGGCTGGGTGCGCATGCGCTCGAACTGATTCGCAATTACACGCCGGACGCAGCTTCGTTCGCTCAGTGCCTGGGACTGGGGGGCGGCGAGTTTGCGAAATCCGTATTTGACCGCACCGTCGCAAAACTGGAGCGAGAGCCGGTAGAGGATTTTCGGATCGACTTCGAAGACGGGTATGGGTATCGCTCCGATGCCGAAGAAGATGGGCACGCGCAATCGGCGGCGCAGGCCTTGGCGCGGGCGGCGGCAAAGCCGGGCTTTCCGCCATTCATCGGAATCCGCATCAAGCCGTTTACTGTAGCGTTGCGGGCCCGGGCAAGCCGGACGCTCGATCTGTTTTTCCAGGCGCTGTGCAGTGAGACGATTCAGTTGCCGGACAATTTCGTCGTGACGCTTCCGAAGATCAGCGTACCCGAGCAAGTAGCGGAGCTGGTGGAAATACTCGAACGCTTGGAATTGCGGCATGGACTGCCGCCGGGGGTATTGAAGATCGAGCTGATGATTGAAACTCCACAGGCGATCATCGATGCTTTCGGATCCTTTGGCATTCCGAGGCTGATTGAAGCGGCGGGCGGGCGGTGCCGCGGGCTCCACTTCGGCCCGTACGACTACGCCGCGAGTTGCGACATCCCGGCGGCCGAGCAGCGATTGGATCATCCGGCGTGCGACTTCGCGAGGAACGTCATGCAGGTGAGCTCGGCCGGCCGCGGAGTGAGCCTATCTGACGGCCCAAGTACGATACTGCCGATCCCGCGCCATCGGACAGCGGCGGGCGGCTCGTTGAGCGACGATCAAAAGGCGGAGAATCGCGCGATCGTGCATCGGGCCATGCGGCATCACTTCGATCTAGTGCAGCGATCGCTTGCGAACGGCTACTACCAGGGTTGGGACTTGCACCCGGGCCAGCTTCCGACGCGGTATGCCGCCGTGTACTCATTTTTTCTGAAGAGCGTGGATCCGGCCGCGGCGCGACTGCGGAATTTCATCGACAAAGCCGCGCAGGCGACGCTGGTCGGCGACGTGTTCGATGACGCGGCCACTGGACAAGGGCTGCTGAACTTTCTTCTGCGCGGCGTCAATTGCGGCGCGATCACAGCGGAGGAAGCAGGCGCGTCCGGGCTCACGATTGAGGAGCTACGTGGGCGGTCGTTCTTAAAGATTCTCGCCAACCGGCGCGGGGAGTAAAATAGCATGGTATCGATGTGGGCGTGATAGCCTAGGATTAATGAAGTCACCTGCATGGCGCGAGGTCTTTGATCTGCCCATTCCAGAACGTCTGGATCTTGTCGAAGATCTGTGGGACAGCATCGCCGCGGACGCGGAGTCTGTGCCGATTACTGCCGAGCAGCGTGCGGAACTGGACAAGCGGGTCGCAGCTGGCGAGCGCGATCCCTCCTCGGGCAGTAGTTGGGCCGACGTAAGGTCCCGCATCATTCAGCGTAAGTGACTGAGCCCCTCATCGTTCGGCCGGAGGCAGAGAGTGACATCGCAGAGGGCTTCGACTGGTACGAGGCAAAGAGGCCGGGGCTCGGCATCGAATTCTTCGCTGCGGTTGACAACGCATTCTTGACAATTCAACAGCACCCCCTCGCGTTCGCAAAAGTACATCGCGAGGTCCGGCGCGTGTTGGTCAAAAGTTTCCCTACGGGATCTATTATGTGGCGGGCGAAGGAGGGATTTCGGTGGTGGCCTGCTTTCACGCGAAGCGAGCATCCGCCGGTTGGAAACGCCGCCTGCGATGACGTGGCCGGAAAAGCACCCGTTGGGCTAGATCGATGCAAGGCCAACCGTGCGCAGTAAGAACGCGTAGTCGAACGCCACTTCCTTGATTCCTTCGTACCGGCCGGATGGGCCGAAATGCCCGCTGCCCATGTCGGTTTTAAGGAGCAAGTTCAAATCGTTCTTCGACGCGCGCAGTTTGGCCACCCACTTGGCGGGCTCCCAGTAGGAGACGCGCGGATCGTTGAGCCCAGCCGTCACCAGCATCGCCGGATACTCGCGGCGCACGACGTTATCGTATGGCGAGTAGGATCGAATGTAGCGATAAAACTCCTGTTGTTCCGGGTTGCCCCACTCCTCGTATTCAGCAATCGTCAGCGGCAGCGTGGGATCGAGCATCGTATTGAGAGCATCCACGAAGGGGACCTTGGCGATCGCGGCACGAAACAACTCTGGGCGCAGGTTCAACACCGCACCCACAAGTAAACCGCCCGCGCTGCCACCCATGATCGCGAGCCGTTCGGTCGAGGTATAGCGTGCGGCAAGCAGATGTTCAGAGCAAGCGATGAAGTCCGTGAAGGTGTTTTTCTTCTGAAGCAGCTTGCCCTGATCGTGCCATTCCTCGCCCAACTCGGCGCCGCCGCGGATGTGCGCAATCGCGAACACAAAGCCGCGATCGAGCAGGCTCAGGCGATCGGAGGAAAACCGTGGATCGATGCTGTGGCCGTACGCGCCGTAGCCGTAGAGCAACAGGGGACTCGTCCCGTTGCGCTCAAAGCCTCTGCGGTAAACCAATGAAATGGGCACTTCGGCGCCATCGGGCGCCTTCGCGAAGATGCGTTCGGACTGGTATTGAGACGCATCATAACCGCCGCGCACTTCGTATTGCTTTTTCAATTCTCGCTGGCGCGTGCGAACGTCGTAATCAAACACGGAAGCGGGCGTGACCAGCGAAGTGTAGTTGAATCTCAACAGATTGGTCTGGTATTCGGCGTTGCCCGTGGCGCCCACGCTGTATACGGGCTCGGGAAACTCAACGTAGTGGGAGAGAGCGCCGGAGCCGGCACGAACGCAGATTTTCTCGAGGCCCCGCTCACGCTCGTAGACGACGATGTGATCTTCGAAGGAATCGAGGCCCTCGATGGTGACGCCGGCGCGCGCGGGGATCACCTCCTGCCAGTTTTCAGCCGATGGATGGTTCACCTCCGTTCGCATCAAGCGGAAGTTCTTGGCCTGGTCGTTGGTGCGGATGTAGAAGTACTCGCCGTGATGCGATGCGTTATATTCGACGCCTTGGCGGCGCGGCAGCAGCACGCGAAATTCGCCGCGCGGATCGGTGGCTTCGAGGTAGCGCACCTCGGAAGTGAGCGGGCTCGCAAGCTCGATGAAGACATATCGACGGCTGCGGGTTTTCCCCAGGGCCAGGTTGAATCGCGCGTCGTCCTCTTGATAAACCAACGCGTCTGATGCTGCCCCGAGTTCGTGACGGAAAGCTCGGTAGGGCCGTTTGGCTGCATCGAGAACCGTATAGAAGAAAGTGCGGTTGTCGTTGGCCCACTCGAGCGTGTAGTAAGTGTTGTCGATCCGGTCGGGCAACAGCTGACCCGTTGAAAGATCTTTGACCCGGATTGTGTACGACTCGTCGCCCTCCAAATCGAGCGAATATGCGAGCAGCCGGTGATCGGGACTGACGGCGAAGTTTCCCAGCCGGAAATATTTCTGGCCCTCGGCGAGCGCGTTCGAGTCCAGCAGAATTTCTTCGGGTGCATCCAGACTGCCGTGTTTGCGGCATTGAATCGAGTACGCTTGGCCTTGCTCGGTGCGCGTGTAGTAGAAATATTTATCGCGCTTCACCGGCACGGAAACATCCGTCTCTTGAATGCGCCCGAGAATCTCCGTGTACAGCGTTTCCCGCAGAGACTTCGCTGGAGCCATCACCTCTTCGGTGTAGCGATTCTCGGCTTCGAGGTAGGGAATCACATCAGGATCGGATCGGTCGCGCAGCCAGAAGTAGTTGTCCACGCGGGTGTCGCCGTGCAGCGTGATTTGCTTTGGAACGATTTTGGCTAGCGGGGGATTGGCTCTCAACCTATTGGCTTTCTTCTCGGCCCATGTACAATTCGCTGACCAACTCCCGATGGTTCTCCAACACCCGGTTTCTTCGGACTTTCATAGTGGGCGTAAGCTCGCCTCTCTCGATGGAAAATTCCCGCTCCAGTATCCGGAACTTGCGAATCTGCTCGAAGGGCGCGAGCCGGCGGTTGACGCGAGCGACGGCCTTCTTCACCTCGGCTTCCATCGAATCCGCCACCTCGGCGGCGTTTACCGTGACAAGAGCCGTGACGTATGGCAGGCGGTCGCCAATGAGAACAACTTGATTGATGATGGGCTCGGTCTTGAAGAGGAGCTCGATGCGCGCGGGATAAATCTTCTTTCCATTGGAGGAAACGATCAGCTCCTTTTTGCGGCCCGTGATGTAGACGTATCCATCGGCATCGAACTCGGCGATGTCGCCTGTATAGAGCCAGCCATCGCGCAGCACCGCTGCGGTGGCGGCGGAATCGCCGAAATATCCCGTGAACAGTGTCGGGCTCTTGATCAGAAGCTCGCCGTCGTCCGCCAGGCGCAACTCCACGCCGGGCAACTTCACGCCGATGCTGCCGGACTTCGGGCGATCGAGAGGGTTGAAGCAGACCACGCCGCCTTCGGTGAGCCCGTAGCCTTCGACGATCGGCATTCCGATGGCCGCATAGAATTTAGCGAGGTCCTTGCCCAGTGGCGCGGCGCCCGAAGCCGCGATTCGTATCCGGCCACCCAGCCGCGCGCGGATCTTCGAAAACACCAGATGATCGGCGATTTTGAGCAGACCCAGCATTGTTTTTGGAACGGGCTTGCCTTCTTCACGGAGCCGGGCGACTTCGGCTCCCAATCCGACCGCTCCGTGGAACATTTTTCTCGCGAGGGCGCCACGCTTCTTGACCTCGGCCGTAATGCTGGCGAAAATGCGTTCCCAAACCCGCGGCGGCGCAAGCAGAAAAGTTGGGCGAATGGTCTTCAGTTCGTGTGGGAGCTTGGCGAGACTCTCGGAGAACCAAACGGGTACGCCCATGCCGATCGGCAAAAGTTCAATTACGACGCGCTGCGCGATGTGCGCCGAGGGAAGAAACGCGATCGTGGAATCGCTGGGCGTAAGTTTGAGCACGTGCGGTCCCATCTCGATGTTGGCGGCGAGAGCGGCGTGGGTAACGAGGCCCATTTTGGGTTCGCCGGTGGCGCCGGAAGTTAGATAGAGGATGGCGGGATCTTCAGCGCGCACTTCAGCGTGGATGTTTTCGAACGCTCGCGCGTCTTGATCCAGGGCCCGGCGGCCTTCGGCTCGCAGTTGATCGAGCGTGAGCGCGCCCTCGGCTTGGCCAGTGAGCAGAATCCAGTGCAACTGCGCGAGCGATGGACTCGCGGCCGTGATCAGCGCCTGCATACTTTTGGGATCCTCAATGAATACGGCCTTGGCATGGCTCGCTCGTAAATTGCTGACCTGATCAGCAACGGGATAGCTGGTGTAGAGCGCGGCGGCGATGGAGCCATTAGCGAGCACTCCAAGATCGGCCAGATAAAATTCGGCGCGAGTCTCGGAATGCAATGCGACGGTGTCTCCTTTCCGGATTCCAATCCGGCGGAGGCCGCAAGCGATTTCTTGGGCTGCGCGTTGATATTCGAGCCAACTGTAGGTTCGATAGCTGCCCTTGCCGGTGGGCTGGTGCAAAGCCGGCGCTTTGCCATAGTTTCGTGCCGTCTCTTCGAGGACCGTGTACACGGTGCGAGCAGCCATCAGCCTATTGTAGACGTGCTACGGTGTGGATTGTGTCAACGTCCACGCTTGCGAACACTTGGTCGAAAGAGCTCGAGGTGGCCACGGACGCGGCGAGAAAAGCAGCGGAGATCGCGTTGCGGTGCCAGCCCAATATCGTCGCGGAGACGAAGCCCGATAACTCGCCCGTGACGCAAGCGGATCGCGAGTGCGAGCGGATGATTGCGCGCATATTGAGTGATGCGTTTCCCGAGGACGGCATCCTGGGCGAGGAGGGCGCCCGTTCGGACTCCCGCAGCGGACGGCGTTGGATCATCGATCCCATTGACGGAACGCGCGATTATGTGCGCGGCAATCCGTTGTGGGCGAATCTCATTGCACTCGAAGCGCAAGGCGACGTGGCCGTGGGTGTGGTGAACCTGCCGGTGCTGGGCAGGCTCTATTCCGCCATCCGCGGCGGCGGGGCACATTGTATGGGCTCTCGGATTCATGCTTCTTCCAAAACATCTGTCGACGAATCTGTTCTGTGTGTGAACGGCTATGACAAGATGGCTAACTCGCCGTTCCGCGAGCGATTGCTGGATTGGATGGCGCGGTTTTGGGCAGTGCGTGGGCTGGGCGGCGCGGCGGATGCAATGATGGTAGCCTCCGGCCAAGCCGAGGTCTGGATTGAACCGGTCGCTTCACCTTGGGACTTCGCTCCTCTCAAGGTGATCCTCGAAGAGGCCGGCGCGCGCTATCTCAACATCGATGGCGGTTCCTCCATCTACGCCGGGAACGCCATTGGCTGCGCGCCGGGCTTGGAGCAAGAGGTGAAGCGTTTTCTCGGTCTACTCACTTGAGAAACAGGCTGAGGCGCGCCATGGCTTGTTCCAATATCGGCCGATCGGCGGCGTAGCAGATTCGCACCGAACCTTCACCGCCGGCTCCGAACGCAACGCCCGGCGCCAATCCGACGTGGGTCTCGAGCAGCAGACGCTTGCAGAAATCGAATGAGTCGGAGGCGCTCGCGATCTTGGGGAAAAGATAGAACGCACCGTCGGGCTTCGGCACGGTGACGCCCGGCATCTTCGCGAGCGCCGCGAGGCAAAAGTCGCGATTCTCCTTGAGCCGGACCAGCATTTCGGCGAGCGCCTTCTCGCCCCACAGGATCGCTGTTTCGCCGGCTCGCTGCGTGAAACTAGGCGCGTGCGAGACGACGAACTCGTTGAGTTGGGTGGCTCGCGCGGCTAGATCGCGGCGCGCCACCAGCCATCCCAGACGCCAGCCTGTCATGCAATATGCCTTGGAAAACGACTGTATGACGATCAGCGCGTCGTCGCGGGTGGCAACCTTCAAAATCGAGGGCGCGGGCGTGGTAGCCGTTGGTCCGGTGTAGTTGAGCCGCTCGTAGACCTCGTCGGCCATCAGCCACAGGCCGTGCCGGCGCGCGAATTCGAGCAACCGCCGTTGCTCGTCGATGGTCGCGACCCAACCCAAAGGGTTCGAGGGCGAGGTGTAGAGGAGCATGCGCGTTCGGGGCGTGACTGCGGCTTCGAGCGCGCCGAAATCGATTCCGTAACGATCGCCCACCAGCGGCTGCGCCATTTCAATGGGCACGGCATTCGCCATGGCGACGTTCGCCGCCCCGTTGGGCCAGGCGGGCGTGAGCACCAGTGCTTCATCACCGGGATCGAGCACGCAACGAATTGCAAGGTGCAGCGCTTGGACTCCCGACGCTGTGATGACGATCTCGCTGGCTGCGTCCAACTCCACCGCGTGCAGCTCCTGATAATAGCGGGCCAGCGCTTTGCGCAACGAAGGCAGACCGGCGTTTTCGGTGTAGAACGTGTAGCCGTCCGCCATGGCTTTTTGCGCGGCCCGCTTGATGAACTCGGGCGTGGGGAGGTTCGATTCGCCGAAGTAGAGCTTTAGCACGCCATCCATCGACATGGCCATTTCAGCCAGTTCACGAATGCGCGAATGCGGAACTGCGAGCGCCGAGGCGGCGACGGCCGGGCCCAATTTGGTGAGCGGGCTAGACACCCTCGAAGATCGCCGATGTTGGAATACTGAAGCCGGGAAGAACGGCGGGATCGGTGAGCGGCTGGTCGCGCTCGAATTTCTTGGCGCCGCCTGCCGAGTCGAAGATTCGTACCACGCGCCGCTGCGGATAGACGACCCAGACGGATTTGCAACCGTGCGAGAGATAAAGCTCGATTTTGTTCTCGAGGCGCGCGGCGGGCTCTGAAGAAACCACCTCAATCGCTATTTCCGGAGCGCCTTGAATCCATCCTGTGCTGCCTGGACCGGTTCGGCCAGGGAACAAGACGCTCAGATCCGGCATAAGAGCGTTATAGTCATCGACATGATACATGCTCTCGGCGAACAACTCCGCCTGCGAATTCTGCGCCAGCCAGAGGACCAGAATCTTGTTTATGTTCTTCTTTACGACCTCATGCGGAATGTGCCCGAAACTCATGCTGACAATCTCGCCCCCGATCAGCTCCAGGCGTTCGCCTTCGGGCTCAGGCATCGCAAGGAACTCCGGGACTGTTACCAGCGTCGTGGTTGTGCCCATAGTTTGATTGTACTCTCCGGGGCTTTGATTGTACTCTTGCGCTAAAGCGATTCGGGACTAGCGGCGGACCCGGCCGGCGGCGGTTAACTCTTCGATCTGCAGCAGTTCGGTGGGATAGTCGCCCGTGTAACAGGCGTAGCAATATTCGCCTTTCGTGTCGGACACGGCTTTGCGGAGAGAATCCAGCGAAAGATAGGCCAGCGAGTCGGCTTCGACAAACTGGCGGATCTCTTCGATCGACTGATTGGCGGCGATCAGCTCGCTCTTGCACGGTGTATCCACACCATAGAAGCAAGGCGAAATGGTAGGTGGACAAGAGATGCGCAGGTGCACTTCGCGCGCGCCCGCATTGCGAACCATACGCACAATCTTACGACTAGTTGTCCCACGCACGATGGAATCGTCCACCAAAATCACGCGCTTGCCTTCCAACTGATGGCGCACCGGATTGAGCTTCAGCTTAACGCCAAAGTCGCGAATGGCTTGCGATGGCTCGATGAACGTGCGTCCGACATAGTGATTGCGGATCAGCGCTTGCCGGAACGGAATATTGGATTCCGAGGCGAAGCCAATTGCAGCAGCCACTCCGGAGTCGGGCACCGGAACCACGACATCGGCAGGCACCGCGGATTCGCGGGCCAACAGGCGGCCCAGGTTTTCGCGCGACTGTCCAACAGAGCGCCCGAACACGATGGAATCGGGCCGCGAGAAGTACACGTGCTCGAAAACGCAGTGAGCTTGCGGCGCTGCCGGGGCCCAGCGTTCGCGGGTCAAGCCCTCGGGTCCGACGCACACCATTTCACCTGGCTCCACGTCGTTGACATATTCGGCGTTGATGAGATCGAAGGCGCAAGTTTCGGACGCGAAGACATAGGCCGTTCCGCCTTCGGGCGATGGCATTTGTCCAAAGGCGAGTGGCCGGAATCCATGCGGATCGCGCGCGATGATCACGCGGTCCTTGGCCAGAAACACCAATGAAAACGCGCCTTCCAGTTGGAGCAGGGCTTCGCGCAATGCACCCGCGAGGGTCCGCTCGCGCGATCGCGCCACTAAGTGCAGAACCACTTCGGTATCGCTGGATGCCTGGAAGATGGACCCTTCGCGCTCCAGCTCGCGCTTGAGCTCCGCGGCGTTGGTGATGTTGCCGTTGTGCGCCACCGCGATCTGTCCCTTGTTGCACGCGACCAGGAACGGCTGAGCGTTCAGCAGCACCGTATCGCCGGCCGTCGAATAACGCGTGTGGCCGATGGCCATATTTCCGGGAAGACTCGCGATCTGCTCGGGTGTGAAGATATCGGCGACATGCCCCATCGACTTGGAACAGCGGATCTCACGATGATCGCTGGTGGCGATTCCAGCGCTCTCCTGGCCGCGGTGCTGTAAGGCATAGAGACCCAGATACGCCAAGTTGGCCGCCTCGCTGTGGCCGTGAATGGCGAAGACGCCGCACTCCTCGCGCAGCTTGTCGCTTTGGATTTCTCTTACTGCTGGTGCAGCAGGCGTTCGAGTGAAGTTTCCCAAGGTTGCCTCAACTCCGTCAGGTCGCAATCCAGCAAGGTTTGCGAATCGCAATCGATTCGTAACCGCTCCTTCATCGTAACACCGATGCGCGGCGCTTCAACCGAATTCTTTCGCGCGATTTCCATAACTTTTTCGGGCTGAGACGTGGCCACCAGGATGCGAGAAGGGCCTTCGTGAAACAGCGCGAACTCCGGGCGCGGGCTGGCCGGAATTTCGACGCACGCGCCGATCCCAGCGTACCCGAAAGAGCTTTCGCACAGCGCGATCGCGAGGCCGCCGTCGCTCAAATCATGCGCCGCGTCAGCCAGGCGGGCGGAGACAATTTCGCGGATGGCGCTGTGCACGCGCTTCTCGTACGGCATGTCGAGCCTGGGTGGCGAACCCCAGAGCTTCTGGAGAATGACCTTAGCGTACTGGGTTCCTCCCAGGTGCTCTTCGTCCCATTCTCCGAAGCCACCCAGCAAGATGATCGCGAGGCCAGGCTTCGGGAAGTGAATAGGAGTTGGCTGGGCGGTCTTCATGAGCCCGACGATGCCCATCACCGGCGTCGGGAAAATTGCTTCACCAAGCGTCTCGTTGTACAGGCTGACATTGCCGCCCGTGATTGGTGTTTCGAAAAACTCGCACGCCTCGGCCATGCCTTCGATGGATTCCACCAGTTGCGCCATGATCTCGGGCCGCTCGGGGTTGCCGAAGTTGAGGTTGTTGGTCGCGGCGACTGGAAGCGCGCCGGCGGTGGAAACATTGCGGCAGCATTCAGCGACCATCAGCTTGGCGCCTTCGCGAGGGTCCAGCACACAGTAGCGGCCGTTGCCGTCGAGCGAAATCGCGATCGAAGTGCCGGTCTCTTTCACGCGCACGATTGCGGCGTCCGCCGTGGGTCCGGCAAGCGTGCTGCTGCGCACCAGGTAATCGTACTGCTCCCAAATCCAGCGCTTCGAGCAAAGATCGCCGGAGCTCAACAGCGCGATGAGATCGGCGCGAATGGCGGCGGGAGTGGAACTATTTGGGATTTCCGGCGCTTCGAGAGGAGCCACTCGCGCGGGATTGGTATGCGCCCGATCATAGACAGGGGCTTCGTCGGCGAGCGCGCGATTCGGAATCTCCGCCACTATCTCGCCGTGATCCTTCACGCGCAAAATTCCGTCGGGCGTGACATGGCCAATGGTGACCGCGTCGAGTCCCCACTTGTGAAAGACGGCGAATACTTCGTCTTCGCGGCCCTGCTCCGCCACCAGCAGCATGCGCTCTTGCGATTCCGAGAGCATGATTTCGTAGGGCGTCATGCCGGTCTCGCGTTGCGGGACTAATTTTAGATCGATTTCGACGCCCGTGCCTGCGCGGCTTCCCATCTCGCAGGTGGAGCACGTCAAGCCCGCGGCGCCCATGTCCTGGATACCGACAATCGCGCCGGTCTGCATCGCTTCGAGACATGCTTCGAGCAGGAGCTTTTCAAGAAACGGGTCGCCGACTTGCACGTTGGGACGCTTCTGCTTGGATTCCTCGGTGAACTCGGCCGATGCCATTGAAGCGCCGTGAATGCCGTCGCGGCCGGTCTTCGCGCCAACATAAATCACCGGGTTGCCGACGCCTTTGGCCTTCCCGTAAAACACCTGGTCCTTGCGGAAAACACCCAAGGCGAACGCGTTCACCAGCGGATTGCCGTTGTAGCATTCTTCAAAGACGCACTCGCCGCCGACGGTCGGGACGCCGAAGCAGTTGCCATAGTGCGCGATCCCCGAGACAATGCCTTCGAGAATGCGGCGATTGCGCGGAATATCGAGCGGGCCGAAGCGTATCGCGTCCAGCACGGCGATGGGCCGCGCGCCCATGGTGAAAATATCGCGCAGGATGCCGCCGACGCCGGTGGCCGCGCCTTGGAACGGTTCGATGAAGCTCGGATGGTTGTGCGATTCGATCTTGAATGCGATCGCGTAGCCAGCGCCGATATCAATGATGCCCGCGTTCTCGCCCGGACCCTGCAGCACCAGTTTGCTACGCGTGGGGAGCTTCTTCAAATGAATGCGCGAACTCTTATACGAGCAATGTTCGCTCCACATCACGCTGAAGATGCCGAGCTCGGTGTAGGTGGGCTCGCGGCCGAGCAGGGAGACAATCTTGTCGTATTCCGGCCCGGTGAGTTGGTGGGCTTCGATAACTTGTGGCGTCATTCGCTAGTGTTTTGCCGCTAGTGCGCCGCCGGCCAATGCCGAAATACTAGTTTGAGAAATCATGGACTGAAAAATCACAATGCCGTCGCTCGATCCCATCAGCGGCTCGATGGCGTCCTCCGGATGCGGCATCAGCCCCATGACATTGCGGCCTTCGTTCAAAATACCGGCGATGTCGCGCAGGGAGCCATTCGGATTTTCAAGATACCGCAGCGTGACACGTTCCTCCGCTTCCAACTGATCGAGAGTGCGCTCGTCGGCGATATAGCAGCCTTCACCGTGTGCAATGGGAACCAGCAGGCGCTGGCCCTTTCGAGCTTCTGAGGTAAACGGAGAATTGGTGGTCTCAACGCGCAGGGGCACGTGCTTGCAGACGAACTTGAGCCCGTGATTCCGCACCAGCGCGCCGGGCAACAGCCCGCTTTCCACCAGAATCTGGAATCCGTTGCAGATGCCCAGCACCAGTCCACCATCAGCGGCGAACTTTCGAATACTCTGCATCACGGGCGAGAATTTCGCGATGGCCCCGCAGCGCAGATAGTCGCCGTAGGAAAAACCGCCGGGAAGGATCAAGGCGTCAACGTCGCCGACGCTCGTGGCATCGTGCCAGATGATTTCGGTATCTTGCCCGAGAACCTGCGAGACCGCGTACCAAGCGTCGTGATCGCGATTGCTGCCGGGAAACACGACGACGCCAAACTTCATCGGGATGTTTCATTGTATCAGGTGCTCGGGCTGCTAGACTTGACTCAATCACGTGCCGCTGACCAGTTCCACGCGCCTGGGTCCCTACCAGATCATTGGGCCGATCGGCGCCGGAGGTATGGGCGAGGTTTACCGCGCTCGCGATACGCGTCTGGACCGCGATGTGGCCGTGAAGGTGCTGCCCGCCGAGGTTGCGCATGACGCTGCGCGCCGCCATCGTTTCGAAGAAGCAGCTCGTGCCGTGGCCGCGCTGAATCATCCCAACATTCTGAGTGTTTTCGATGTCGGCGACGACTACATGGTGACCGAGATCGTGGAGGGGGAATCGTTGCGTGACGCCCATCTCACGCAGCGGAAGACGGTGGAGGTGGTGGCGCAAATCGCCGATGGTTTGGCGGCGGCGCACGACGCCGGTATCACGCATCGGGATCTCAAGCCGGACAACGTTTTGTTGACGCGCGACGGCCGGGTCAAGATCCTCGATTTTGGTCTCGCGAGAGTGCCCACTCGCTCGGCCAACCAAGAAACCCGCACGATGACGGACCCTGGAACCGTGATGGGCACACCGGGCTATATGTCGCCCGAACAGGTCCGCGGACAGGTGGTGGATCACCGCTCGGACATCTTCAGCTTGGGCATCATCCTATACGAGCTGTTGTCGGGCAAGCGGGCATTCCAAGGCGAATCATCGGCCGATATGATGACCGCGATCCTGCGGGAAGATCCGCCCGAATTGCCGGACAGCGTGCGTGCGGGTCTGCGGCAGATCGTACACTGGAGAAGAAGCCGCAGGAGCGCTTCCAATCCGCGCGCGATTTGGCGTTTGCTCTCCGATCTCTCTCCGGGTCCACCGGCGCGTCGAAGATCGTGGCCGCTCCGGTTTCGCGCCACCGATGGTTGCTAGCCGCGGCAATCGCGATTCCATCAGCACTGGCGATTACCTTTGCAGCGCTGTGGTTCACGCGGCCACCAGCGTTGGATCTGTCGCGCTATCACTACACGCCGTTTGCTACCGATGCCGAACCGGAGATCAATCCTTCCTGGTCCCCTGACGGAAAGAGCATCGCGTATTTGAAGCGCGTTGGCCGGCAATATCAATTGATGTTGCGTGCGCTCGATGCGCCTGTAGCGGTGCAGTTGACGAAAATGCCGGATGGCGTCGACTTTCTTACCGGCCGCCCCATCTGGTCGCCGGAAGGGAACCGGATCTTCTTCATTGGCCGGCGGCCGAACAGGCTGTGGTCCGTGGCCGTAGCGGGCGGTGAACCGCAGGAAGTCTTTCCCGGCATGCCGATCAACGCGGCTTCTCTCTCCGGTGACGGCAAAGCCTTCGCGCTTTGGCGGCAAATCCGGCAGGACAAGAAATTTAGCTCATCGCTCTGGATCTCATCACCCGCGGGCGCCCCCCCGCGGAAGTACGAACCAGCGTTCGGCAACGACGAAGCGTATCAATTGAACTCGATTCGATTCTCTCCCGATGGCGCTAACATCGGCCTTTCGTTCCAAAAGACCGGAGGCACCGAGTTCTGGCTTATCCCTTGGCCCGAGGGTCATTCGGCCCCGCGCAGGCTATTCTCGAACCGGCATCTCACAGTAGTGCCTCAATTCGATTGGATGCCCGATTCCAAGCATCTTCTCATGGCAATGGAAGGAAGTCTTTGGGCTGCCGACACCAAAGGCGAAATTCTCGAACGGGTAACCGCGCCGCCAATGGGAGACGACGATAGTCCCGCCGTGTCTCCGGACGGCCATCGCATAGCTTTCAGCAGCGGCAATGAGGACTATGACATCGTTTCAGTTCCCTTGGATGGTTCACCAATTCAGCCGATTTTGGCAACAGCCCGAAACGAATCTTCCGCCCTCTTGGTCACTTTCGGGCCGGATGGCTTTTATTACCGACCGATCCGGGCAAGATGAAGGCTGGCTGAGAGACGCCCAAGGAGATTGGGAGCGCCCTATTGTCACACAAACCGATTTCCCCGACGACCCTACGCTGGGTATCTACAATGCCGCGATATCGCCCGACGGTGGACGCGTTGCTTATGGCCGTGCAGCCAGCAAATCTCTGGGGGCTCTTTGGATTTCTCCAGCCACTGGCGGTCGTCCCGCGTCCGTGCCAGTATCGGGCAGCCCTCAGGCCAACGGCTTCTCCTGGTCGCCGGACGGGAATTCACTAGCCGTCTTGGGGGCGGGAGGGCAGCTCGCCCTTGTGAAGATCGGAAGCGATCGCGGCCCCAACTTCCTTGGGACAGCCTGCAGCACCGCTCCGGCTTGGTCTCCGGACGGACGCTGGATCGCCTGCGGGGTTCCGAGCGAGTCCGCCATCCTTTTGATTTCGCCGGATGGGAAGGAGTCGCGCAAGCTGCCCAGTCCGGTGCGAACTTCCGCGACGAATTTCGTCATGGTCTGGTCGCGCGACTCTTCGACGATTTATATCGCTTCCTCCTTGAGCGACCGAGCGCGGCTGGATGCCATTGATGTGCGAACGAGCGCAACGCGAAAAATTGCCGATCTCGGGCCCGGTATAACTTTTGAGGTCGATAGGTCCTATTGCTTGAGCGGCAGCCTGGCGCCCGACGAAAAAAGCTTCGCGACGACGGTGGCCAAGACGACTTCCGATATCTGGATTCTGGACGGCTTCGCCCCTACGAAGCGCGGTTGGTTTGGCCGCTAAACTCAACCACCAAGTCGAGGACGGCTGCGTCCGCGAACGCCCGGAAGTCTCGGTCTCGCGTAAGTAGCGGAATCCCCCAGTCGATGCAACTCTGCGCGATCAGGGCATCCCCGAGCCGCGCTTTGCGAGGCTTTGCCGGCACATTGGCGCGCAGTAGCCAGACGTGAGCTCGATGATGGGTCAGCGTGACCATCAATACCTGCCGATCCTCCAGCGTCTAATCCAGCAGTTGTGCATCCTCGCCGCTGTCGCCTTGCAGAAAGGCGATCCAACGTCGGATTGCCCCTAACTACTTATCGGCGCCGAAAGCCCGGAACAGTTTGGCCAGCGGGTCGAAATAGCGGTCCACTACGCGCTCCTTCAGCGGAATAATCGCATTGTCGGTGATCGTGATGTTCTCCGGGCAAACCTTGGTGCAGCACTTGGTGATGTTGCAATAGCCGATGCCGTCTTTCCGACGCAGATCCGGCACGCGATCGTCGGTATCGATGGGATTCATTTCGAGCGCGGCGGTGTAAATCAAGAAACGCGGCCCGATGAATTCGTCGAACAATTGGTGATCGCGCAGCACGTGGCAGACGTCCTGGCACAAGAAGCACTCGATGCACTTGCGGAATTCTTGCGGACGATCGATGTCGGCCTGATCCATGCGCCACGTTCCGTCCGCAGCGTCGGGCTTGCGCGGCTTCAGCTTCTTGATGCCCATCTTCACTTTGAAATTCCAGGAGACGTCGGTGACCAGATCCTTGATCAACGGAAAGGTCTTCATCGGCTCTACGGTAATGGGCTGATCGAGCGGCAGCGTGTTCAGGCGCGTCATGCACATTAGCTTCGGCATGCCGTTGATTTCGGCCGAACACGAACCGCACTTGCCCGCTTTGCAGTTCCAGCGCACGGCGAGATCGTTGGCGTGCTCGGCCTGGATATGATGAACGGCGTCCAGCACCACCATGCCTTCGGAGATTTCTGTCGCATAGTCGCGGAACCGGCCGCCAGACTTATCGCCGCGCCAAATCCGAAAGGTTGCCGTACTCATTTCATCTCCTCGATAATTTGCTTCTGCTCTTCGGTCATCGGCGGCAGCGGATCGCGCCCGATTTTCATGGCGCCGTCCGGTCCTTTGTTGATTATGAAATTGAACGTTTCGTAGGCCGGATCCTTCTCCGGATAGTCATCACGGAAATGGGCGCCGCGGCTTTCCTTACGCTCCATCGCCGCGAGCGCGACGGCTTCCGACACCGTGAGCAGATTGGTCAAATCGAGCGCGGTGTGCCAGCCTGGATTGTATTCGCGATTGCCGGAGATGCCCACCTTGCCGGCGCGGTCCCTGAGTTTCGCGAGGCCCTCCAGCGCGCGCTCCAGCTCTTCCTGGCGGCGGACGATGCCCACCAGATCCTGCATCAAGTCTTGCAGATCGTACTGGACCTGATACGGACTCTCGCCTTTTCGCTCGAAGGGTTCGATCGACTGGCGCGCCACTTCATCCACCTGCGCGTTGTC
>PMUP01000023.1:0-5277 GCA_003166865.1 Bryobacterales bacterium | reverse complement strand
ATCCACGCGCACGCCGCCCATCATATAGTGCATGGTGGGGCCGACCTCCATCGGTTCCTTGGTGATGTCCACGTCGCCGAGCTGCTTGAATTGGTGATACATGCTGGGCAGCTTCTTCTTGATGTGTTCAGCCGCGTTCGGCAACTTCTCCTTGATCCAGGAGATATCCAGAAACACGCCGCCGTGCGGGCTGCCGCGGCCTTCGCGCACTTCGCGCACGATACAGCGCGCCACGTGATCGCGCGTCAGCAGCTCGGGGGGACGCCGCGCGTTCTTGTCGCCCTGCGTGTAGCGCCAGCCTTCGTCCGGAGTGTCGGCGGTCTGGTCCTTGTAGTTCGCCGGAATGTCGTCGAACATGAAGCGCTTGCCCTGATTGTTCAGCAGCACACCGCCGTCGCCGCGCACGCCTTCAGTGACCAGGATTCCGCGCACGCTGGGCGGCCAAACCATTCCGGTGGGATGGAATTGCACGAACTCCATGCCGAGCAGCGTGGCGCCCGCATGATACGCCAGCGAGTGGCCATCGCCGGTGTATTCCCAACTGTTGCTCGTGATCTTGTACGCGCGTCCGATGCCGCCCGTGGCCAGCACCACGGCCTTGGCATGAAACAGCTGGTAGCGGCCACGCTCGCGGTCATACCCAAACGCGCCCACCACGCGGCCGGCGTTCACTAGCAGCGTGATGATGGTGCACTCCATATGAAAATCGATGCCCTGATGGATGCCGTGATCTTGCAGGGTGCGGATCATCTCCAAGCCCGTGCGGTCGCCCACGTGAGCTAAGCGCGGGTAACGGTGTCCGCCGAAGTTGCGCTGCAGGATCCGGCCGTCCTTAGTACGGTCGAAGAGCGCGCCCCAGGCTTCGAGTTCGCGCACGCGATCCGGAGCGTCCTTGGCATGCAGTTCGGCCATGCGGGGATTGTTCAGATACTGGCCGCCGCGCATGGTGTCGGAGAAATGCACGCGCCAGTTGTCGCGATCGTCCACATTGCCGATGGAGGCCGCCATGCCGCCTTCCGCCATCACGGTATGGGCCTTGCCGAGGAGCGATTTGCTAACCACTCCCACCTTGACACCCCCGGCCGACGCTTCGATGGCCGCGCGCAACCCGGCGCCGCCCGCGCCGATCACCAACACATCATGTTCGAAGGTTTGGTATTCCGCTGCCATCAGAGGATTCTCCAATCCGTCCAGATGCCCATGGAGCACATCCTTACGTACAGATCGGAGAAGGCGACCCAGAACAAGCTCATCCACGCAAACAGCATGTGATGGCGATTCATGCAGCTCACGCAGTCGTACATCTTCTTGCGGACCGGACGGCGCGAGAGTACATCGAAGATTCCGCCCACCAAATGGCGAAGCGAATGACAGCTCAGCGTGTAGCTGCCGAGGAGGATGACATTGACCAACAGCACCAGCGTGCCAACGCCGATGCCGAACTTGCCATCGAACCACAGGGCCTTCCACACGTCGTACGACAGCGACACTAGAAAGAGGAGCGCGAGGTAGAGGAAGTAGCGATGGATGTTTTGAACGATCAGCGGGAAGTAGCGCTCGCCCAGATATTTCTTGCGAGGCTCGCCCACGGTGCAGTTGGGCGGATCGGCCCAGAACGCCTTATAGTAGGCGCCGCGATAGTAATAACAAGTGATGCGGAAACCGCCCGGCATCCACAAGACCAGCATGGCCACCGTGACGAAGCTCGGAATAAAGGCGGGCATGGCGCCAAACCACGAGTCCTCACCCGGATGGCCAAAGATCAGCGGCGAGTACACCGGTGAAAGGTACCCGCCGTAGGTGTAATGGTTGCCCTGGAAGCCCGCCCAACCGGAGTACGCCAGGAACCCTGCGAGGCCGAGAAAAGTGAGTAGCGGATAAAGCCACCACGCATCGCGCCTGGCTGTCTGTCCGAAGCGGCCACGCTCTACGGGAACGTCGATAGAAGACATGTGGAATCCTCACGCTATCGAAACAGAAGCGGCGAAGTCAAGAGCCTGCAAGGGTATAGGATGGTTAGATACGGTGAAAAAGAAGCCGAAGTACGACATCCCCACCGAGATCCGGCGGCTGGCGCGCGAACGCGTCGGAGCGGTGCCGTCGCCCAAGCTCATCGTGCCCAAGAAGCAACGCAAGAAGCCCAAGCACAAGCGTCCGCCCGGCGAAGAATCCGAATGAACACCGCCCGAGATCAGTTGCCCTGAAACATCGCCGTCACCACTCGCAACAGCAGCGGCAGCACCCAGGCCGGCGTGATCGCAAAGAACGCCTTGCCCTTGGATGATTTGCCTAAGTAAGCCAGGGCGAACGTGAGCACAATCAAATACCAAATCTCAAAAATCGAGAAAAAATTGACGAGCCCGAACAATGCACCGTGAATGTCCTGAAGAAAGATGTCGAGTCCAAAAGGAGGCGTGAGCTGCTCTTGCGAAGTGATTTCGTCGCCCTTGGCGTGAACTACGATGTAAGTCGCGATGTACTGTAGCGCGGGAATCAGCGCGCAGGCCGCCATGAGCGAGAAAATGTCGCGGAATTTGGCGCGCAGGCCCGCCATGGACGCCATGGCGCTCACCAGCCAGGCAAACAACGCCAGGAGCCCGATAATGATCACGGGAGTGGCCATAAAGCTGAATTGGGTGACCATGTGCGTGATGTTCCTGGCCCGCTCGGCCTGCTCGATTGGTACGTTTTGCTGGCTGACCTGCTGGCTGATTCTCAAATCCACGACGGCCAGCGTGTAGGGAAGCATGAGATAGCCAAACACCAGGTAAATGATGCTCAGCGTGATTACCGGCCAAAGCCAAAACAGCGGGGCCGGAACGCGCTTGGCCGCGCCTGCCGGGTCCACAAACGCATTCAGCATGCCGATGAAGCCGTCTCCCACGCTTAGCTTCTGTTCTTGAACGCCTGGTTTCTGCTCTTCCACATACACCTCCGTCACGATTAGAGTTCCAGAAGATTATACCTTTTGGTGTATGCTGTGAAAAATGCGACTGTTTTCGATCACCGCTGCAACTCTGACGTTCGCGGCGCTCGGCTTCTCCCAGAATGGCCCGCTCGCGCCGGCCCCCCTGACCGATCCCCGTGTATCGAACAGTCACATCCATCTGTTCACCAAGGACCCGGAGGTCCAGCGGCACTTCTGGGTGGATATCATGGGCGCCACCGCCAACAAGATGGGGCCGGATCGCGACGGGTACACGTTGCCGAAGGTCCTGGTGATCGTCGATAAAGGCAATCCGACGGCCGGCACTGAGGGCTCCGTCGTCAATCACGTCGGATTCAAAGTTCGCGACATGAAAGACATCTTGGACAAGGTGGCGGCACAACATTTTACGATTCAGGTAAAGAATCCTCCCGAGAATCCCAAACAGGCTTTCTTCCTGGGTCCAGACGACATCCGCATCGAGCTGCTGGCCGACGACAAGATAACCACGCCATCCGAAAATCATCAGGTCCATTTCTTTACACCAGACGTTGACGCCATGCAGAAGTGGTATGTCTCCAATTTCGGCGCCGCACCAGTCGCGTTCGGCGCAGGCAAGGTGAAGCTGGCAACGCTGCCGGACGTGAATCTGATTTTCAGCCCGACCGACACTCCGGTGACGGGAACCAAGGGCCGGGCGCTGGACCACATTGGTTTCGAGGTGAAAGACCTGGAGGGCTTCACCAAGACCCTGGAGGCGAACGGCGTGAAGCTGGACACGCCCTACCGCAAGATTCCGCAAATGGGCTTTGCAGTGGCGTTCCTGACCGATCCGTGGGGCACGCGCATCGAGCTCACCGAACGATCTGCATCAACAGGCCCGGCCCCATCGCCGTCAGCCCAAAGCCAGAAGCCCGCGCAGCAATAAGCTTTGTCGTTCGATCCAGAACTCGAGGCGCGACCCCAACGAGGACGAAAGTTCTATATTGCCCTGGCCTCCTACGCCGCGATCGCGCTGCTCGCGGCCGCCACGCTGGACGGCAAATTTCTCTGGGTGGTTTGGATCCTCCTCGGAGGGCTTGCGCTGAAGACGTACATCGCAACACTGCAAAAGCCCTAGTTCTCTTTATTGCCAGCACTGAAGCTGGCCTGAAATCCGCCGATAGACAAGCAAGGCGACCGCCAGTTTCGTTCCATTTTGGAACGCGCGTACCGTTTCGGCATTCAAGTATAGACAGTACGTTCCAGAACGAACAGGGGATTGCCGTGCCGGACTCTAGTACCTGGGGTTCATTCCGCTCGGACGGAACCGATCGCGTGGTCTGCATATCGTTGAGTCACACGACTTAGCCGTTCCAGGACCCTAGAGAACTCCTCTAAAGAACGCCGCAAATTCCCTTAGTCCATCTATGGCGACAGGCTTGCACTTAGAGGAGCGTCAAGCCAAGCCCGCTGAGACAAAAAAACTAAGGCAAAAAGGGACCTGGGAATGAAGACCAAGACTGCACCGACGAATCAAGCCACTAAGATCCAAACCACCAAGATCCAGACCACCAGAATCCAAGTAACAACAAAGATGCAAGCGGCCAAAACCGCCCGCCGCGATCGCATCGTGCTGGAGCACTTGCCGCTGGTAAAAGCCATCGCCATCCGAGTGCATGAAAACCTGCCGGTGCATGTGGACCTGGATGATCTGGTTCACGCCGGCGTGCTGGGACTGTTCGATGCCGCCGGCAAGTTCAACCCGGAGAAACAGGTCGCCTTTTCCAGCTACGCCAAACATCGCATCAAGGGCGCGATTCTCGATAGCTTACGCCAGCTCGACTGGGCTTCGCGCGATCTGCGCCGCCGCCACAAACAAGTGGAAGCCGCCACGCGCGAGCTTGCCTCCACGCTGCAGCGCACGCCCACAGAATCCGAAGTCGCACAGAAGTTGGGCATCGAAGTGGAGCGCTGGCGCCAGATGATGGTGGACCTCAGAAGCGTCGGCCTGATTTCGGCCTCCTCGCGCACCGCCGAGCACGACGATCTGCCCGCTCCGGATTTCCCCAGCAAACCCGAAACACAGCCCGACAATATGTGTTCGCGCGAGCAGATGCGCTCGTGTTTGGGCGTGGCCATGAAGACGCTTCCGGAACGATATCAGAAGGTCGTGTTCCTGTACTACACCAACGAAATGACCATGAAGGAAATCGGCGGCATCCTGGGGATCAATGAAAGCCGCGTCTCGCAGATCCACAAGTCCGCGCTCGAGAAGATGCAGGTGGTTCTGCAAGCCAACGGAATCGATTCCGTCCGCGCATTCTGATGAACTGTGGCGCACGCTTCAGCGTGCCGCGTTCACACTCGTG
>PMUP01000014.1:3064-3237 GCA_003166865.1 Bryobacterales bacterium | reverse complement strand
GCCGCAGAATTGAGGCGTGCGCTAATGGAGTTGCCCGGCGTCAGCGAGCCCATCGTGAACGCATTCATCATGCGGCGCCAGCGTTTGCTGCGCGACCGCGAGTTCGTCGGCCTGCGCGTCGTCGCGACGGATGGCTCGCGCGATGGGCACCTGATCCACGATTTCCTCGACAA
>PMUP01000014.1:2565-3036 GCA_003166865.1 Bryobacterales bacterium | reverse complement strand
CGAGAGGTCGCGCAAGTGGCGGGTCTGCTCCGACCGCTAGCGGATGAGGGGGAAAGCGAGATTTTGTGCGATCTGGCGATCGTCGGGGCAGGACCTGCGGGCCTCTCTGCGGCGGTCAATGCCGCCTCCGAAGGATTGCAGACCGTGGTGCTGGAGAGCTTCGCGCCAGGCGGCCAGGCGGGGTCGTCGTCGCTCATCGAGAATTTCTTCGGCTTCCCCACCGGCATCAGCGGGGGCGAGTTGACGAACCGCGCGCAGCTCCAGGCTTTTCGCTTCGGCGCGAAATTCTCNNATCGACGCCGATGGGTGCGCGAGCTTCGAGGGCAGAGGTGTTTACTACGCTGCTACGGCCATCGAAAGGCAGCTCTGCCGCAAATCGACGGTGATCGTGGCCGGCGGCGGCAACTCCGCCGGACAAGCGGCAATGTTCCTCTCCGAGAGCACTGAGAAGGTGTTGCTTGTGATTCGCGG
>PMUP01000014.1:0-2542 GCA_003166865.1 Bryobacterales bacterium | reverse complement strand
ACCGTGCAGACGCCCGCCATTTTTTCCATGATCGGCGCCAAGCCGCGCGCTGATTGGCTACCGCCGGAGATCGAACGCGATAACAAAGGCTTCGTAAAAACAGGAGCCGCAGTCGCTGATGCCCCCGCGTGGAAAGGCGCGAAGCGCCCACCAGGACCGCTGGAGACGAGCCGCCCCGGCATTTTCGCCGTGGGCGACGTCCGCTCGGGTTCGGTGAAGCGCGCCGCCGCCGCCGTGGGCGAAGGCGGCATGGCCGTGGAGGGAATTCATCAAGCGCTTGGCACCTACGCTTGATGGTAAGCGACGATCCGCGCGGCAGATTGCGTTCGAGGCGGCTTTGCTACTCAGGAACGGATGTGCTCCTGAATCGCTTTGATCAGATCGGCGGCGTTCACGGGCTTGGCCAGGTAGAACGATCCGCCGATGACCCCATTATGATCTTCAACTTCGTTCTGCCCCACGATTGCCGTTAGAAAAATGATCGGGGTCCGATTCAAGAGGGGATGCGCCATGAACAGCGTACGGAGTTCTCCGCCATCCATGACGGGCATGATCACATCCATTAGGACAATGTCGGGCCTGAATTTCCGGGCGGTGGCAAGAGCCGAGCATGGATTGCTCTCCACGCATACTTCGTAATCATCACTCAGCTCAAGCGTCAATTTGACGATGTTGGTAAACGCCGCTTCGTCATCGATGATCAGAATTTTTTTCTTGCTCATTTTCTTCTCTCCGCAGGTTTTTGATTTGAGTGACAACCTCTCGGGAGTAGCAGCGTAATGGCGTTGTTCCAGAGTTCGTCATCAACTCATGAAGAAGAAAAGCCCCACACTTCTTACATAGCTTTTTGAAAGGTAAGCAGATTCGTCCAGGGATGGGCCGTGCCTCCGGGACTTCACAAAAGATTTTCTGTAAGGACCGTCTGGCGCCGCTTCTTAAGAGGGTATATGGAAGAGGTAAAACACCCTGCCTTCGCGGTTTACGCCACGCGCATGGCGGTGAAAGGAAAGTCCGGAATCGCGCGCCGGATGATTTTGCAAAAGATTTCCCTGGCTCTGCCGGAGGGATGTTTGGCCGCCGTTCTGGGTTCGTCGGGTTGCGGTAAAAGCGCCCTCGTAAGGGCTCTGGCCGGTGTGCAATCGCTCTCCGCCGGCGAGGTGCTGCTGGCCGGTGTTCCCGTGCGAACCTTGCGGAAAGAGCTGCCCCTGGCCGTTGCCTACGTGCCTTCACGCGCCTATTTTCATCCGGGGCTGACGGTGAAGGAAATTTTGGAACTCGCCGGCAGCCTGCGCCTGCCCGGAGTCGTCAGGCCTTCGATGCGGCAGGCTTGGTTGAAGAAAGTGGCCAAGCTGACCGGAGTCCGGGCCCTGTTGCGGACACCCGCCGAGGAGTTGACCGGGGGGCAGATGCGTCGCGTCGCCCTGGCCGAAGCGCTCATCGGCGATCCGGCTTTTCTTTTTATCGACGAGCTTACCCGCGGACTGGATCCCTTCACCGACTACGAGGTGATGTCGTGTCTGGAGGAACTCGCACGGCAATTCGGCAAAACGATTGTGTTCGCGACGCAGATATTGAGGAGCCTCTCGGCGTGCGACAAGATCCTGTTCTTGCATGAGGGCCGATGCTGTTTCCAGGGAGGCTACCGTGATCTTTTGGCGGCGCATCAGACGACCTCGACCCGGGAATTGTTCGGTTGTTACCACCAGGCCTCGGAGCGCGGCGAATTTGGCGAGCTTCTTTTTCCAACGGTCGAGATGCCGTCGGAACCCGAACCGCAGCCGTTGCACAGCCAACAGCCCGCGAGCGCGGCGCATCAATTTTGCATTCTCATCCGCCTTCAGGCTCTCTTGCTTTCTCGTTCATGGCGATCGTGGTGGCGCGGCGGGCTTCCCCTGGCGGTTTCTTTGTGCCTCGCCTGGTTTTCGGCGATCCCGGGTTGGCATGCTCCGCCAGCCGCTGCAAACGTAACCTGGGTGCTGCTCGGTTTGGCCCTGGCGCCGGGTATTTATAGCGGCGCCTGGGCGCTTGCGCCGCCACGGGAGATTATCCAAAAAGACCTGCTCTCCGGTCTCTCGGCCACAGCTTATGTCGCGGCCAGATTCGCAGTCATCGCCGCGACCAATTTGATCCAGGCGCTTGTCCTGGCCCTGCTGGTGCTGGCGACAGGGCTGATCCACGGAGAATTCGTCCGGCTCGTTGTCTATTTCTTCGTGACCATGCAGGCGGTCGGCGCGCTTTCCTTGGCGCTTTCGGCGGCGGCCCGCTCCAGCGAGCAGGCGTGTCTTTGGGCCCTTGCCCTTTTGGGTCTTGAGGTTGCCTTCTCGGGAGCCGGAATGGCGTTGACGGAGATGCCGCGGGCTTTTTTGGAATCATGGAATACGATGGATGCCGCGTGGAACCTGGCCAACCAAGTGGTTCTCAGGGAGCAACCCGGGGCCGCGGCTCCCGGTATCCTTGAGGCCATGGCCATTCTTGCGCTGCTGCTTCACTCGATTATTTGGACGAGCGCCGCAGGCCTTATCGTCCGATTAAAAAAATCGTC
>PMUP01000037.1 GCA_003166865.1 Bryobacterales bacterium | reverse complement strand
CCCCGGCCACCACCGTGATGGCGCCGGTTGTTCCGTTGTTGCAAGTGGCGCTGGTCTGAACCCAGCCGGCAGGCAAGGTTGTTTCGATCAAGTTGTAGGCGCTGCCCGGAGCGAGGCCGGTGACCGTCTGGCTGACCGTGCCGCCGACCGTGGTCAGAGGCGATGCTAGTCCGAAGTTGCTGCTGAACGGGAATGTGCCGTTCCCTCCCACCGNNGAACGCGAATGTGCCGTTCCCTCCCACCGTGTTCTTCACTACCGTGATGGACCCCGTTACCGGGGCCATGGTGTTATTGAACGTGCAGGTGGCCGGCGCCGTGAAGGAAGCGGGTGTCCCGTTCGTACAACTGGAGCTGGTCAGAGTCCAGCCGGCGGGCACGGTCTCAGCCAGGCTGTTGACGGAGCCCGGATCCTCGTAATATTGCGTCTGGCCCGTGCCGCCGGACGTGGTCAAGGACGCCGTGTATCCGTAGATGGCGGTGAACTGAAATGTGCCGTCCCCGCCCACCGTATTCACCACTACCTCGACCACCGCCACCTGCGCGGCCGCGTTCGCAGCCATCAGGAGAAGAGCAATCGTGCCACCGAGAAGGTATTTGCCTAGCTTGTTGAGGTTCATAAGTTGACCTCATCGGCCAGCCCGGCGAGCCTGTTAGTTTTTTTTGAACCGTTACGGCAGCAGGAAAGGTTTAAATGTAATACATCCCTTAGATGTAGTACATGAGCGGCTCGCGGTTCTTGCGCTCCTGCCGCGCCGCGTCCGACTTGCGAATCAAGTCGGCGAGCGTGGTCTTGTCGAGCACTTCCGCGATGGCGTCCCGCACCTCGCGCATGATGATCCGCGTGCTGCAGTGTTCCACGTCTTGACACTCCTCGCAGGGACGGAAGGCCGTCTCGCTCGCGCAGGGCAGGGGAGCTAGCGGCCCCTCCATCATCCGAATAATCGAACCGATGGTCACCGTCGAGGGCGGCCGGCTCAGTTGGTATCCGCCGCCCTTGCCTTTCTTGCTATTGAGCAGCCCGCGGCTCTTCAAGTCCAGCAGAATGCCCTCCAGGAACTTGAGCGGAATCTGTTCGTCCTTGGCGAGCGTCGCAATCAGGACCGGCCCTTCGCCGTAGCGTTGCCCTAGTGCAATTACGGCCTTCAGGCCATACTGGGTGCGTTTGGAAATCGTCCGCATGCGTTTTCCAGCTTAGCAAGAACGCGCCACTCGGCGGCACGGCGTGGCTAATCCTATTAATTCGGATTTGACTCTAAGATTATCAGCCGATTAGCCAACTCGACCCAACCTAGGTCGGCCTGGTACTCGCATCTAGTACCTGCTCAGGTAGCCCGAATTGTGTCTTTTGCGTTAACATATATTGCTGGTATAAAAAGTTCGCGTGATATGGCAGATGTAGCTCGCGCCTTCATCTCGGCGGTACCGGAAGGTTGGCTTTTGGATGCGTCGACATCTCGCCAATCGCCCCGAAGCATAACGCAAGCTCTGCGTCTCCAGGGCTCCCTCAATCTGGCCGCGCTACGGAAAAGTGTCGAATTTCTCATCACCCGGTACCAGGCGCTCTGGAAAATCCCCGGGGAAGCCCGCGACGCCTCCAACGATGTTTTGCCGATTCAGGATTTCAGCAGCTTGCCAATCGACACGCGAGAGGGCGAAGCGCGCCAGTACATTCATGAGCATGCGGATCGTTCGCTTGATCGGAAGGGCGGACCGCTGCTTAGCGCCGCCCTGGTGCGGCTCTCGTCGAGCGAGCACATCTTGCTCCTCAGCATGCATCGCTCGCTTTGCGGAGCAGGGGTTCTCATCAGCACGCTGATAGGGGAACTCAGCGCGCAGTACAACGCTCACCTGGGCAGCCAATCGTCACGGTTGCCCAAAGCGGTGGCGCAACAAGGGAAGGTGCCGGGCCCCGGCGCCCTGGCGGCTGACGGCAGTTTGGACTACTGGAAGCAGCAAATGAACAACACGGCGGAAGCTTTGGAACTGCCGCCGAATCGTCCGCGGTCTTCCTACACCGGCGGTGTCTTTGGACGTGAATCCCACGTGTTGCCAGAAGCTTTGATGGCTTCCGTGCGGGAATTCAGCAGCGCCGAGGGCGTGGCGCGGTCCACCACGCTGTTCGCCGCTTTTGCGGCGCTTCTCTCCCGGCATAGCGGGCAGCACCAGTTTCTGGTTGGAGCCTCGACATCCGATCTCGAGTACCCCGCGGAGCATGCGCCGCCCGGATTTCACTCTTTGCTGCCCTTGCGAGCGGATCTTTCCGGCGATCCTTCCTTTCGCGAACTTCTGCGGCGAGTCCGGCGAAGCTCTCTCGAGGCCGCTGCTCATTTCGAGGCCGCTGCTCATAGCGATGCGGTTGCTCACAACAATGATAGGTTTTCCTGGCTTGCCGAAGAGGGTCGCAAGCGGCACCTTCCAGACCTGCGTCTCTTTCAAGTCGCGTTGACCGTGGAGCAACCCGGTTGGGAAGCAGTGCACTTTTCCGGGCTCGGCGTTTCGGCGTACGAACTGGAGGCGCGTTCCACCGGCCTGGAACTGGTGCTTCACTTGGAGGAGCATCCCGCCGGACTCTTGATGACCGCCGATTATGATGCCGCGCTCTTCGATCCTGGCACCATTCAACGCTTCCTCGGTCAATATGAAACCCTCCTCGCGAGCGCGATCTCGGACCCGGAGGGTTCTGTCGCGCGGCTTCCAGTCCTCGCCGAAACCGAACGCCGGCGCCTCCTGCATGAATGGAATTCAACGGCGCGGGATAATCCCAGCGACGTTTCTTTGCAGCAACTCATCGAAGCTCAAGTGGAACGGACCCCGGAGGCCGTGGCCGTGGCCTTCGCGACGCCATCCTCCAGTCACCAGCGCCTCACGTACGCGGAGTTAAATGCTCGAGCCAACCAACTGGCGGCCCACCTCCGATTGCTGGGCGTGACCAGAAACACGCTGGTGGGTGTATGCCTGGAGCGCTCCATCGATTTGCTCATCGCGCTGCTGGCGATCCTCAAGGCAGGCGGCGCTTACCTGCCATTGGATTGCGATCAACCCGACGATCACATGGGACCCATAGTCGAGAACGCGGGCCTCCGAATTTTAATTGGCCGGCCCGAATTGGCCGCTCGGCTCCCGGGGTTCAGCGGCGAGCTTGTTCTCCTGGATTGGGATGCCTTGAGCCAGTACGAGGACGCGAACCAGCCAGTAGCCGTCTTGGGCAGCGACTTGGCCTATGTGATCTACACTTCAGGCTCAACCGGGCAGCCCAAAGGCGTGATGGTTCCACGCCGCGCGCTGAACAATGTGCTGTGTTCCGTGCGCGATTGGTTCCACTTCGGCCCTCGAGATGTGCTTCTGGCGCTTACCACCATCGCCTTCGACATCGCCAGCATCGATATCTGGCTGCCGCTTCTGGCGGGAGCGCGCATGCTGATAGTGGAGCGCGCAACGGCATTGGACGAGCACCTGCTCCAAGACATCATCCATCGCGAAGGCGTCACGTTTCTGCAATGCACCCCCGCCAGTTGGAAGCTGCTGATCGATTCCGGGTGGCAAGGCAAAGCTGACCTGCAAGCTGTTTGCACTGGCGAGGCCATGCCAAAAGATCTGGCGCGCGGGCTGGTTCCACGAGTCGCCTGTCTGTGGAATATGTACGGCCCAACCGAGACCACCATCTGGTCCACGGGCTACATGTTTTCCGGGCCGGACGATCCCATCCTCATTGGCCGCCCCATCGCCAACACGCAAGTATATATTCTGGATGAGCATTTGGCCCCCACTCCGATCGGCGTTCCCGGCGAATTGTACATCGGCGGGGATGGACTGGCCGATGGCTACCTGCACCAACCTGGGTTGACGGCCGACCGATTTGTTGCCGACCCTTTCAGCGAACGATCGGGAGCGCGTCTGTACAAGACCGGCGACTTGGCGCGCTACTGGAGCGACGGGAATATTGAATGTCTGGGTCGTAATGACGACCAAATCAAGCTGCGGGGCTACCGCATTGAGCCGGAAGAGATCCGCGGGGCCATCACCCGGCATCCGGCCGTCCGAGACGCTATCGCCCTTCTCAAAACCAGCGCGAACGGAGACAGCCGGATCGTTGCCTATCTGATTTCCAAGACCAGCGATCGGCCGGATGCCGACGAACTGCGCGGCTTCCTGCGGCGCAGACTTCCCGACTACATGATTCCAGCGAGCTTTGTGTTCCTGGAAGCTTTCCCCCTGAACTCCAACGGCAAGATTGACCGCCGGGCTCTTCCGAATCCGAAAATGTCATCCAATGGAAGCGCGACTACCGAGCCCGCGGACCAAATTGAAGAGCGGCTCAGGGACATCTTCCGTTCCGTGCTGGGTGTGAGCGCCGTCGGCGTCAACGACGACTTCTTCGATGTAGGCGGCCATTCCCTCACGGCCGCGCACCTGTTCCGGGAGATCAACATTTGTTTCAAGCTCGATTTGCCGCTCGCCACGCTGTTCCATGCTCCGACGGTTCGGCGCTTGGCGGCTCTCATTCGCGGCTCTGCAGCCGAGCAAATGAACGCGCCGATCGTTCAGATTCAGCCCAACGGCTCGCGGCTGCCCATATATTGCATTGGCGCCGCCGACGGAGAGGTTATCGTCTACCGTAGATTCGCGCTCGAGCTGGGCCCGGATCAGCCTCTATACGGACTGCAGCCTTTCCGTCTGTTCGGCCCGCTTCCTACGGTGAAGCAACTGGCCACCGCTTACATTGACGAGCTTCGAAAGATGGGCGAATCTCAGCCATTTTGCCTGGTGGGCTATTCCTTCGGAGGATTGGTCGCCGTGGAGATGGCTCGTCAGCTTCAATGTGACGGCATCGCCCCGCCGATTGTCGCGCTAATCGACACGTCCTACCCTCTCGGCTGCCGGGCCAACGAATCCTGGGAACATCGAATAAGCCGCTATCGCTACAATTGGAATCAAATCGCACACGGAAGCGGCTTGTCTTACGTCATTCAACGGGCCAAGGACCGCTTCGGACGGTTGGCACGTAGCGCCTCATTTCAGACTGGGGTCCCTCTTCCCAATAGTCCGAGCGATGTTTATTCCCTGCAAGAGCGGGCCGCGGAGAGCTACCGGATCAAGTCCTACAATGGCCGCGTCTACTTATTTCGAGCCGAATCACAGCAGCAGGAGTTCTTCACTGGTGGCGTGGAATTAGGTTGGTCCCGCGTTCTATCCGACCTGGTGGTCAAGGAAGTGCCCGGAGATCACGGAACCATCAACACCGGCACCAACCTGAAGATCCTGGCGCGAAACCTCAAGGAGTGCTTGGGGGATTCACTCCTTAACGGGCACCCGCCGCGGGCTTAGTGGCCGCGGCGATCGACGCCGGCTTGGCCATCACCGTTTCCGGATCCGTATCGCGCGGCACCACCACGCCAACCCAGGCGAACAGCATCTCGTCCCAGCTTTGATCGCCCCAGCGGATGGTCGCCTTCGGATCGGGATTGTACTTGTTGTTGGCGGAATTGTCCCAGTGCGCGAACAGCTCGATCTTAGTCCCCTTGGGCACTTCGATCGGGTTTTGCTCGAAGTAGATGGTCTGCCAGCTGAAGTCGTAGTGCGGCACGCTCACCAGCGTCTCGTGCTCGCCATTCGGATAGTCCAGGCGAATGTCCATGTCCTTGCCGCGCAGATGCATGTGGGGCTGCGAATAGATCAGCGTTACCGGCCGATCGAATTGCGCCACGGTGTGGCCCGCGTAATTAGCGTCGCCCGGCGGAATCGTGAAATCGGCGCCCGCCACCGGCACTGTCAGCAGCCGATACTTGGGTGGTTCCTTCGCCAGCACGAAGCCGACCTTGGTTTGATCCGTCGCGGGCGTGCCGTTGGTTGTGTAGTGCATCTCGAACACGATGTCAGAACCCGCCGGAATCAGTTTGGCGGCTTTGTGATCCAGATCGAAATAATTCTGCGGCTGAATGCCGGGCACGTAGCCCAGCAGCCACTCGTTCGCGACATTGACGCTCGGATCCACCGGCGCGGGCAGCGCCGCACTGCCATCGGCGCGCTTGGGCAGCACATAACCTTCGCCAATCTTGGCTTCCTTCAGCCATTGCGATCCCGGAGGGCGAATGTGAACGCTGCCGTGATGCACAATCTTTCGATTTCCCGGGCGGACCTCGGCGTCGATCACCCAAGTGTCTTTCGTGAAGCCGCTCGGAACAACGAAGTAGGTGTATTCGATGGTGCCGCGCGCGGGCACGTTGTACGGCTTGGGCATTTCGATCACGACGTCCGGTTTGATGTTCCAACCGTCGCGCCATTGGATGGGAGGCGGCATGTCTTTCGGATCGCCTTCCGGCGCGCCCGCGTCCACCCATGCAACCAACGTCTTGACGTCGGCCTCGTTCAGCCTGCGGTCATTCGCAAAATGCCCGAAGCGCGGATCGGCGAACCAGGGTGGCATCTTCTTGGTGAGCACCGCTTCCCTGATCGCCTTGGCCCACGGCCGCGTGCTTTGGTAGGTGAGAAATGACGAAGGACCGATCTCGCCCGGACGATGGCAGCTCTGACAGTTCTTCTGCATGATGGGAAGAACGTCTTTGTTGTAGGTGACCGTGGAATCTGTCGTCGCGGCCATGGCCGCCGTCCCCAGCATCAAACCAGCCAACAAATATCGCATGCGCACTCTCGTGCCTCCAGATGTAACCGAATATATCATAACGGGATAGCGTTAGAATGGTTTTGCATGCAGGGCCGTTTCTTCGCGGATCAAACGGTGAAGTTGTCCCAGGTGCCGGCTTTTCGCGCCGAGCACTTCCCGTATGCGGGGCCCTATCCGTGGCTCGATCGGCCGGATGCGCTCGAGCGCGTGGACGAGAAGTTGCAGCGCGGCGAACTGACCCAAGAAGAAGCCGAGCAATGCCGTTGTTGGTCGAATCACGGCTACATCATTCTCAAGAAGCTGGTTGATGACCACACCTTAGACGCGGTCTGGAGCGCTTACGAAAAAGCCGTCGGTAGCGGGCGCATTCGCCTCGAGCCTGAGCCTGCCGGCGTCGATGATCCTTATCCCGGCCGTTTCCTCAATCCGCACAAAAAATCAGGAGCCTTCTGCCGCATTTTGAAGCACGCCGAGTTGCTGCGCTGGATCCGGCTCCTCATGGAGCGCGAGCCCAAACCGCTTCAGACCATCGCGGCGCACAAAGGCTCGCAGCAAGGCGTGCACTCCGATTCCATCCACATGACCACTTATCCGCTCGGCTATTTGTCGGCGGCCTGGATCGCGCTCGAGGACATTCACCCATCGAGCGGTCCGCTGGTCTACTATCCGGGCAGCCACAAGCTGCCGTACGTGTTCAGCAAGGACGTCGGCCTCGGCGAATTCGATCTGAAGCGCGAGGGCTACGGTCCCTATCATCAGAAATATGAGCCGTATATTCAAGACCTGATCGCCAAGCACAATTTGGAGCCGCACTACTTCCATGCCCAGAAAGGCGACGTGTTGATCTGGCATGCGAATCTGCTGCATGGCGGATCGGCGCGCAAGGATCTTCAGTATTCGCGGCGCTCGTTGGTGTGCCACTTCTTCGTCAAGGGATCTTTCGTCTATCACGACCTTGCCGCGGCGCGGTCGCGCGCGCAGTACATGGGAACCTGTTTGCTGCGGGATGATTCGGGTGCGATCCTAGGCCTCGGCCGCAAGAAACATCCCCAAACTTAGCGGTTTCGGCTCTGTTCGCCTACAGATCCTCTTCCGCTATCGAGGACTTCAGCGGCGACTCCCCGGCGATGCCGGCCCGTTTGCGTGAGCTAAACATCGCTCCTCGTGCTGGGCTGTGCGTTGCGAAGCGCATCAGTCCGACCGGCTTCATATCATCATAAATCGCCTCCATGCCGCCGCCCATGAAGTAGGTCTCGTGCCAAAATCCCGTGCCACCGGAGTCGCGCAGGAAGCCGTGCCACCAATCCTGGTGCGGGAGCGATCGCGCCCAGGTCTCGAGCGATTCGAAATCACGCCAGTACTGCCGCATGCCAACATGTAGCGGGAACAGAGAAAAAATCAGGTCTTCGTGCAGAAGCAACCCATCCGGCTTTTGCTCCACCGAGCGTTGGATGCGCGGGCCGAACTGAATGATCGTTTTCAAGCCTCGCAGCGAGTTCGCCCGCATGCCGAGGTAGATGACGACCAAGTTCGGGTAGGGTTTGAGATCCACTGTGACACGACTCACCTTAGCAGCCATAACTTACAGTTTATATCTTGGATCAACGAACCTGGCTCTTCTCCCCCTCCGCCAGCGCTAACTCCGTAATCCGCAGCCCGGCCTTCGTGATCCGCGACGGAAACAAATCCTTCAACCGCTCCTCGTGCGGCGGCACCACGTGCGTAATATCGCCGCCCACGCTCTTCACCATCTCTTCCGTCTTCATGATCAGATTGAATTGACTGCCCATTGCGAACCCGATCGGAATATATTCGGGATCTTTGGGATCGTGGCCGCGCAAGTTTTCCTGCGTATACGCCAAGTCTCCGCAAAACACCCAACTGCTCTCGGAATTCGTCGCGAGATCGTTGCGCACCGTCACATACATCGATCCCCAAGTGTGTGTGTCGAACGCCGCATGCAGATCCACGCCCGCCAGCACGTTTTCGCGATCGCCGTCCACGCAAACCAACCGCCCTTGCCGCGCCAGATCCACCGCCCGCATGATGTCCGCCGGATCGATGCCCAGCATCAGCCAGCGGAACCTGCGCGGGAGTGACATCGTCCAGACCCATTTCGAGAGTTCGCGCTCCTGGAGATAAAACGTCGCGTTTGGAAAATCCTCGATGTTACCCATATGATCGAAATGGGCATGCGTGATGAAGATGTTGGAAATGTCTTCGGGCGTAATGCCGATCTCGCCCAGCACCTCGCGCGGCGGATGCCAACCGCGCACGCCATACGTATTAGCCAGCACCTCGCCGTGAGCTTTGTGATTGTAGCCGACATCCACCATTGCAAGCTGGCCCTGGCCCTTGATCACGATGTAGCAATACGGCAGCTTGCGCGTCCCCTGGTTATGCATGCCGTAAATCAGGCCGCTCTGCGGATAGTTCGGCACCGCCGCAAATTCCATCACCCACAATGAGTACGCTGTCATTTCGCTCCCAGTCCGCAGCAAGCCCGTTCATAAGACACCATCTCGAAGCCGGGCAATGCACCCGCGGCTCGTTCAAGTTCGGCGTATCCGGCGCGCAATGGGATCAGAATAGGATCGATCTCGAACGATCCTCGCGCCGCCTTCAGAGAGGTCCCGATAAAAGCTGCCGCGTACGCGAGATGCTCATGATGCCGCATCGCACGTTCGGTCGGACGCGAGCGCCGCAACACGTCATTTGCTTCTTGAAAAAGCTCTCGCGACGCTCCCAGCATCGGATGATCCGGCACCGCTTCCTTCGATCCCGCGGCCGCCAGCACCAGCAATCCCGCAAGCTGCGATGCCACCTGCTTCAGGTCTTCAAAGCATTTTTGATTTTCGACAATGTACGCGGCGGTTGCGTCGTCTACCATGAACTCCCCACCTTGAGCACACCAGACTACCGCATTACGAACGGATTTGGCGCGTTGCCCGCGATATCGATCCACACGCTCTTGGTTTGCAGATAGTCGCGAATGGCGTCGATGCCGCTCTCGCGTCCGATTCCGGACCGCTTATACCCGCCGAACGGCGACATGTAGCTCACCGCCCGATACGTATTCACCCACACGGTGCCGGCTTCCAATCGCTCCGACATCAGCAGCGCGCGGCGAATGCTCTGAGTCCAGACGCCGGCCGCAAGGCCGTACACGGTGTTGTTGGCGATGCGAACGGCTTCGTCTTCATCGTCAAAGGGAATCACCGACAGCACCGGACCGAACACTTCTTCGTTCGCGATGCGCATCTCCGGATTCACGCCGGTGAAAATCGTCGGCTCCACGAACCAGCCCGATCCGCATTCCTCGCGTTGCGCCGGAGCGCCGCCCAAACGACACACCGCGCCTTCTTCTTTTGCGATGCGGATGTAGTCGAGAATCTTTTCGTATTGCGGACGCGTGGTAACGGGACCAACCTGCGTCGACGCGTCCAGCGGATTGCCCATGCGCGCGGTCTTCGCCAGATCGAGCAGCCGCTCCACAAACTCCGCGTGAATGGATCGATGGATCAGCGCGCGCGAGCCCGCGATGCAGGTCTGTCCGGTGGCGGCGAAGATTCCCGAGACCACCCCTTTCACCGCCTGATCGAGATCGGCGTCGTCGAAAACAATATTGGCCGACTTCCCGCCGAGCTCGAGCGTCACGTGCTTGATCCCGCGCGCAGCCAGCCCATAAACATGTTCGCCGGTTTTGTCGCCGCCCGTGAACGCGACCTTGGCGACGTCTTGATGCGTGATCAAAGGCTCGCCCACTTCGTTGCCAAAGCCCGTAATGATGTTCACCACGCCCGGAGGAAAGCCCGCTTTCTCGAACAGCTCGCCGAATGCGAACGCCGAGACCGAAGAAAATTCCGACGGCTTCCAAACCACCGTGTTGCCCGCGGCCAGCGCCGGCGCGAGTTTCCACGTGGCCAGCAGCAGCGGCGAGTTCCACGGCGTAATCGCAGCCACGACGCCCAGCGGTTCCTCGCGCGTAAAGTTGAACACGCCCGGCTTGTCGATCGGAATCACGCGGCCTTCGATTTTGTCCGCCAGTCCGCCGTAATAGTAAAACCATTGCGGGATGTAATTGAGCTGGCCGCGCATTTCCGCGATCAGCTTGCCGTTGTCGGTGGATTCGATTTCGGCCAGCCGCTGAGCTTCGGCCGCCACCAGGTCGCCGAATTTGTGTAGCAGCGCTCCGCGAGCGGTTGCGGTCAGCTTGCGCCACTCGCCAAGAAACGCGCACTTCGCGGCTGCGATGGCCTGATCCACATCCGCTTTTGAACCGCGCGGAACCAACGCCCACGGTTTTGCCGTGAACGGATTCATGGATTCGAACCATTCCGCCGAGGCGGGATCCACCCACTTCCCGCCGATCAACATCTGATGCTTCTTCACGCTGCCAGACCTCCGCTCAAAATGCCCACATCCTCTTGTACTTCGAGTTCCTCGATGATCTCTTCGATGGCGCGCCAGTTCGCACAAGCCGATCGAAAGCGCGCGCGAATCTGCTCCGGCGTGGCCGGAATCACATCGTCCATTCGGGACCGCGCCACGCGTTCGCCGAAGTTCACAATCACTTCCGAACCCTGCGCGCCCGGATATGCTCCCGTGAACGCGGCGTCAGTTTCAATCTTCGTAATGCGGGCCAGCCGCACGATCTCGGGGTCATCAAGCAAATGATAATTCGATTCCTCGATCACGCCATTCGCGAGTGTCGCCGCCACGCAATACTGGATGCTCATCTTCGCTTGAAGGATCCGCTCGAATGGACCCGCGTAGTCACAGCCCGGATAACCGGCCGCCGCGGCAGACGCTCTGACCACAACCGACTCGATGTCGCTGCTCCGAAATCCATCCTGCTTCGCCACGGCCAGCGCAGCTTGACATGCCGTCTGCGCGTAGTTGCACGCGGGCGCGGGCTTGTAGTACACCGACAGGATTTCGAGCGGCCCACCGGAAAACGGTGCGACTCGCGCGATGCAATCGCTTTTATTCAGCCCGGCAAAAAGCCCTGCGCGGCCATCCAGCGCGCTCTCCGATGCGCGAGCTCCGAGCAGCGCCAGCTCCACCGCCGTAACCGCGCTGCGCGCCGCGAATCCCGGATGAAAGAACATCTCGTCGCCGCCGCAATACGGCCATTCATTCAAACCGCCGGTCGCATTCGCAGCGAAACCGAGCGCGCTGACGGTTGCATCCTCGTCCAGCGCGAGCAGTCGGCTTCCCGCAATGGCTCCCGCTAGCGGACCCGTGATCCCCGTCGGGCGAAAGCGGCGGACCATCTCCTGATCCATGATCGCCCGCCCCACCGCCGCGCCGATTTCATAGCCGCACACCGCGCCCAAAATGAAGTCGCGGCCGCTCGCCTTCTGCTGTTGCGCCAGCGCCAGCAGAGTCGGAAAAATCACCACGCCAAGATGGCTCACCGCGCCCGCGTGCATATCCTCACGCACTAGTCCATGCCCGAGCGTGGCATTCGCAAATGCTGCTTCCGCCGGCGATGCGTGCACCGGAGTTCCGATCACCGTCGCTTTGCCATTCGCCGCGCTCGCCATGCGGATCGCCTGACAACCCCACGGCAGATCGCGCGCCTCAAAAGCACACGAGAGAAAGTCCAGAAGCCCGATCTTGACCTTCGCGATCACCTCCGCGGGGAGCTGATCCATCGTCAAGCCGCGCGCGGCCCGAACCATCCTGCGCGAGAGACTCGGCGGGTCTTCGATCAACTTCGGCATCATCGTATAAGATACCAGTGGTGAGTGAAATCGGCATCAGCCCGGCCCCAGCGACCCGCGCCGCAACGCCTCCCGTCAGAAGCTGGATCATGTGGGTTCCATCAGCCGCGATGATGCTGTCGAGCCTGCTTTCCTACGTGGACCGGCAAGTGCTGGCGGTGCTCTCGCCGATGATCCTGCGCGACACGGGCCTCAGCGCGCAAGCCTACGCGAACGCACTCGCGGCATTCTCCATCTTCTACATGATCGGGAATCCGGTCTTCGGATCGTTCCTCGACTTCATCGGTCTGCGCAAAGGCATGTTCATCGCAGTCTCGCTGCGCGCCATCGCTAGCACTGCACACGCTTGGATGTCGGGCTTCTGGGGATTCGCCGTCGCGCGAAGCGTGTTGGGTTTCGGCGAAGGCTCAGCTTTTCCTGCGGCTCTCAAAGCAGCGGCCGAATCCCTGCCTCCGAATCGGCAATCGCGCGGAACGGCGATCGGATACAGCGGCGCGTCGCTCGGAGCCATCGTTACTCCTCTGATCGTGACGCCGATCGCTTTGCGCTTCGGATGGAGAGCGGCATTCTTGGTTACTGGAGCGATGGGCGCGTGCTGGCTGGTGTTGTGGTCGATCGTCGGACGCCCGCCCTATCTGGCCGAGCATCGGCGCTCGTCATTAAAGGTAGCCTGGCCCAACTTTCTCGAGCGCCGTCTATGGCTGGTCGTCTCCAGCTTCGGACTCGGCGCCGTCGCGCTGGGCCTTGTCTCCTACCTAAGTCCGCTGTACTTGAACCGCGCGTTCCATCTCTCGCAAGCTCAGCTCGGCAAAATACTTTGGATCCCTCTGGTCGGCTGGGAGGCCGGCTATTTTTTCTGGGGCTGGATTGCGGACAAATTTGTTACACGCGGCCATCGGCCCACCGGCCTGTTCTCGATGCTCGCGATTCTCGCGCTACCGACAGCGCTGGTCACCAGGATCGATTCGTGGCCAGTCGTTTTGGCGCTGTTCTTCTGGGCGACATTCATCGCCGACGGCTTCGTGGTGCTCTCATTGCGAGTCGGCTCGCATTTGTACCCGCGCGATCAGACTGCCCTGGTGGGAGGAATTGGATCGGGATCGTGGGCCGCGGTACTGGCTTTGATCCTGCCAGTTTGGGGCCGGTTTTTCGACTTGAAATGGTACGGAGCGGTCTTCGTTTCGGCCGCCCTGTTCCCGATTCTAGGCACGGTCATGTGGTTTTGGTTGAGCCGCCCCGAGAAGCTGTGGCGCGAAGCGGCCCTCCGAACGGACTAGATCCCCATCTCCTGAAATACTTCTTTCGCGATGCGGAAACTATCCACCGCCGCCGGCACTCCGACGTAAATCGCCACCTGCAGGAAAACCTCCTGGATATCGCTCTTCGTCAGCCCGTTATTGATCGCGCCCTTCACGTGCGCTTTGATTTCATGCGGCCGGTTCAGCGCCGAGATCATCGCCAGGTTCAGCATGCTGCGCGTCTTGCGATCCAGCCCCGGCCGGCCCCAGCACTCGCCCCAGCAATACGTGGTGACGAACTCTTGCAGCGGCCGGTTGAAATCGTCCGCGGTCTTCAGCGCGTTGTCCACATACTCGGCGCCCAGCACCTCGCGGCGAATCTTCAGGCCTTTCTCAAACACCTCTTTTTCCACTTGCTCTCCTTGTGCGAAATTATTTCGACTCGACCACCACGCCCGCCCAATCTTCCATCACCTTGATCAGCTCGGTCATGTCGGCGTCCGCGCCTTGACTCGCGGTTCCTATCGCAAGGATCTGCCGCACGGCGCTTCCCACTACCATCGGAACGCCCATCGACTCGGCCTCTTCCATGCACAGCCGGATATCTTTGTTGAGCAGCCCGATGGCAAAACCAAAATCGAATTTGCGATTCAGAACGCAGCGCGGAATTTTGTCCATTGTCGCGGTGTTGCGGCCGCTGCCCGCGTTGATCACGTCGATCACCTGCTTGGGGTCGAGCCCCGCTTTTACGCCCATCACCACGGCTTCCGACGAGATCGCCATCGCGGTTGCGGACAGCAGATTGTTCAGCAGCTTCATGGTCTGGCCTTGGCCCGGCTGCTTGCCGACGTGAAACACTTTTCCGATGACGTCCAGCACCGGCTTCACAGTCGCGAACGTTTCGTCGGGACACGAAACCATCACCGCGAGCGTGCCTTTCTCCGCGCCGGCGACGCCTCCGCTTACGGGCGCATCCACGGCCACGATCCCTTTCGCCTTGAGGCCCTCGGCAACGCGTTTGGCATACGTCGAGCCGGTGGTGGAAACGTCGATGAAGATTTTGACGCGGCTGCCTTCGATCACGCCGCTCGATCCAAGTGCGGCGGCTTGAACAATCGGAGGCGTTGGCAAGCTGGCTAAAACAATCTCGGCTGCCGATGCCACCGCGGCGGGCGAATCCGCGCGCTTCGCGCCCAACGCTTCAAGTGGACGCATCGCGGCGTCGCTCTTGTCGAAAATCGTGAGGCTATTGCCCGCCTCGATCAGCCGGCGGCACATCGGACCGCCCATCCGTCCCACGCCGACGAAGCCGACGTTCTTCTCAGGCATGAATCGAATCTCCCTGCACCAAAGCGGTTAGGATACCATGCGGTAGCGCGTTGAACTCAGCGCGACGGTGGAACATCGAGCCGCACGACGATCCCTTCGATGTCCGGCCTCGGCGCCGGATAATATTTCATCACCAGCGGATCGTGCCCAGGCACGATATGATTCGGCGAACCGGCGAGCTGGTACAGGAGCTTATAACCTTCCAGCATTTCGGCCACGCTGTACACAACTGGAAACGGACGGTTCTGCTCGAAATTTCCATAAAGATGCGCCGCGTCGGCGGCCAGCACCACCCAGCCGCGCTGCGTCCAAACGCGCACGATCTGCAAGCCGGCCGTATGGCCTCCCACATGATGCAGCGTTAATCCCGGCACGATTTCCGACTCGCCGTCATGGAAGACCGCGTGTCCGCTATATACTTTTCGGACCATCTCCAGCGCGTTCTCCAGATCGTAGGCTTCGCGCAGAAAATGGTGGCACATCGAGCGTCCGGTGGCGTATGCGACCTCGCGATCCTGCACGTGATATCGCGCCGAGGGAAACCGATCGAGATTCCCGGCATGGTCGTAATGCAAGTGCGTCAGGATCACGTCCGTGACTTTGTCGGGATCGATGTTGAGAAGCCGCAGCGCATCGACAGGGCTGCGCAGATGTTCACGCTTGCGCCGGATGGCCGATTCCTCGGCGAATCCGGTGTCGATCACGAACATGCAATCGCTGCGCCGCACTACCCACACAAAGTAGTCCAGGTCCGGTCCGTACTCGTGCGGATCAGCCAGGATGTAGCTTTGTCCCGGGTGGCGATTTCCCAGATGACCGTAGCGAATGGCGAAAACTTCGAATGGTTCCATGGAGAGAATCATTATAATGGCAACGATCACTGTGCTCCAAGGAAAGTGCGCCCTCATCACTGGGTCAACGCAGGGACTCGGGCTAGCCGCCGCCAAACGTTTCGCCGCCGCCGGTTGCAATATCGTCATCAACGGTTTTGGCGACGAGCGGGAGATCGCAGCCATGCGCGCCGCGCTCGAAAAGGAACATGGCATCCGAACCATCTATTGCAATGCGAATCTCGCGCATGCCATCGAGATCGAGCGGATGATTGGGGTGAGCTTGGAGGCCTTCGGCGCTGTCGATATTTTGGTGAACAACGCGGTAGCCCGATTTGCGTCGCCCGTGGAGCAGTTCCCGGTTGGCGAATGGGATTTGGGCATCGCCGTGAACATTTCGGCCGCGTTTCACACCATTCGCCTCGCGTTGCCCGGTATGCGGCTCCGCAATTGGGGACGCATCATCAACGTCTCTTCGATCTATGGATTGATCGGCGGCGTGAATCGCATCAACTACGTCACCAGTAAAACCGCGCTCATCGGCATGACGCGAGCCGTCGCGCTCGAAACGCGCGGGCACGATATCACTTGCAACGCGGTGTGCCCCGGAACAGTGGAGACACCAGTGCACATAAACACGGTCGAACAGATGATGGCTGCCGAATCCCTCTCGCGCACCGAAGCCGAACAGCGGTTTCTCGCGAACAAACAGCCGGGCGGCCGCTTCATCACGGCCGAAGACGTGGCGGGGATGATGGTTTTTCTGTGCGGACCCGAGAGCCGCGATATTACGGGTGCGGCGCTGCCGATCGACGGCGGGTGGTCCATCGCTTGAGCACTGCAGTGAACACGCCCACCCCACTTTCGACCGAGCTTGCGCGCTGGGCTGCGAGTATCACGTTTGACGATTTGCCCGAGGATGTCATCGTCGCGACCAAGCTGCGCGTGATGGACGTCATCGGATTGGCGCTGGCCGGCGCCGAAACAGATTTTGGCCGCTCTGTTCGCGCGGCTGCATTGGCGCTGTCGACGCCCGGCCCCTGCCGCATCCTTGGCTTCGGCGATCGCGTGGGCGTTACCACGGCCGCTTTCGCGAACGGAGCATTTTCGCAAGCGCTCGAATTCGACGACACCCACAACGAATCCATCGTTCACATGAGCAGCCCCGCTGTTGCCGCCGCGCTGGCCCTGTCCGAATACACCCGGGTCTCGGGGCGCGATCTCATCACCGCCATCGCGATCGGAAACGAAATCTCCTGTCGCGTCGGCAGCGTTTCATCCGGCGAACTGCATCGGCGCGGTTTTCATCCGACGGGATTATTCGCAACCTTCGGCGCGGCATATCTGGCAAGCAAGATCTTAGGGCTGGACGCCGAAGCCCAAGGGCGCGCGGCTGGCATCGCCGGCAGCTTCGCCTCGGGATTGTTGGAATGCTGGGTGGATGGGACGCAGACCAAGTTCCTGCATCCGGGATGGTCGGCACAAAGCGGAATCGCCGCGGCGCTGCTGGCACGCTCCGGCGTGACGGGTCCGGCCAAGGTCTTCGAAGGACGCTTCGGACTCTTCGCTTCCCACGTGCAAGATCCAAACGCGCATCGCGACTTCACGCGCATTAACAATAGCCTGGGCCAACATTGGGAGAGCCGCAATTCGTCGTTCAAACCGTACCCGGCGGCGCACGTGATTCATCCTTACATCAGCGCAATGCTGCGGTTGCGCGCTAGACACGGGATCAAAGCTGGCGACGTGGAGCGGGTCGAATGTCCGGTGACCGCGTTTATCGTTGGCATCGTGTGCGAGCCCACCGAAGAGAAGCTCACGCCCGCGTCGGACTCCCATGGCCGAGTGAGCCTGCAATACAGTCTGGCCGAAGCGCTCTATTTCGGCGCCTTGGGCAAGAACGCATACCGGAACGAAAGTCTCAAAAATTCGGAGATCCTCGCGCTGGCGCGCCGCGTGCAATATCACGTCGATCCGGATTATCCCGGCCCCGGCCGCTTCAAAGGCGCGGTGACCATCGCGCTGAAAGACGGGCGCAGGTTCGAGGAAGTGGAGGAATACAATCGCGGCTCAGCGGAAAATCCGATGAGCTATGAGGAGCTGCGCGCGAAATTCGACGACAATTCCAGCGCATTTCTCTCGGGTGCTCAGCGCGACCAGCTCGCCGATGCAATTCAGACGCTCGATGCGTTAGAGGATGCCAGGACCCTACTGGATCTCACTTAGCGCGAACACCAGTAACTTCGGCGAAGTCGGCGTGGCCGCATTTTGCGGTCCCGCGTTGCCGATCACCGTCCCCACTCCGCCCATCAGCGCCACGTATTGTTTGCCGTCCACTTGATAGGTAATTGGCGGGCCCATGCCGCTCTTCAATCCGGTCTGCGTCTCGAGCAGTTTCTCGCCCTTGTCGGCGCTGTAGGCCATCAGGCGCCCATCGTTGATGACTTGAAATACAAGATTGCCCGCGGTGCTCACCGTTCCACCGCCGATCCCGCCGCCACCCGGCATGCGCCAGCGCATCTGCTGCTCCACGGGATCCCACGCCATCAGCGCGCCACGATTGCCTGTTACTACGCCGCCAGTCCCTTCCAGCGGTTCGGGACCAATCACGGGAATCTTGTTCTCACGCGGTGTTGGCATCGGACGAACCAAACCGTTGTTCGATGTCTTGTCCTGCTTGGCCTCGAACTTCTCCTCGCTGGCAAAAGTCCAACTGCTGGCCGTGTTCGCGGAAATGTACACCAGGCCGGTGGCCGGATTGAACGACATGGGCGACCAGTTGTGCGCTCCGCCCGCCGACGGAAAAATCGTGATTGGTTCGTGGCTGTAGCGAGCTTCTTCGTTCACGATGGGCCGCCCGGTCTTCGAATCGATACCCTTGGCCCAGTTCACCTTTGCGAACGGCTGCGCGGAGATGAACTCGCCGGTCACGCGGTCCAGCACATAGAAGAAACCGTTCTTGTTGGCCTGCATGATCACCTTGCGCGGCCGGCCGTCGATGGTGAGATCCACCAGCATCATTTGCTGGACGCTATCGAAGTCCCACGTATCATCCGGCACCGCCTGGTAATGCCACTTCAATTCGCCCGTGGAAGCGTGCACGGCCAGGATGGAGCAGGCGTACAGGCCGTCCTTGCCTTTCTCTCCACGGAATTCTTCCGGCCACGGCTCGGCGTTACCGGTGCCCGCGTAAACCAAATCGGTCTCCGGATCGTACGCGATTCCGTCCCACACCGCGCCGCCGCCGCCAAGTTTCCACGCGTTGGCATCCCAAGTCTCGGACGCTTTGCGCATAGCGGCGTTTTCGAATGGCTTGGAGGGATCGCCGGGAATCGTGTAGAAGCGCCAGAGGCGCTGGCCGGTCGTGGCGTCATAAGCATCGAAGAACCCGCGCTTCGGATGATCGCCGCCGCTAATGCCCACGATCACCTTGCCGCTGGCGATGCGCGGCGCCATGGTGATGGTGTACTCATCCTGCGAATATGCGACGCGCGCCTCCCAGATGGGTTTTCCAGTTTCGGCGTCCAGCGCATGCAGGCGGCCGTCGATGACGGGCGCGATGATCATGCCCTGATAAATTGCGATGCCGCGATTCACAACGCCGCAGCAAATGGTGGGGCGCACCGCTTCTTGATTGACCTCCGGGTCCCAGCGCCAGCGCTCTTTGCCGGTCTTTGCGTCCACCGCGAAGATCACGCTCCAGTTGGTGATTCCGTAAATGGTCCCGTTCCAAACCAGCGGTGTGGCTTCCTGACCGCCGCCGCCCGCGCCCAAGTCGTAGGACCACGCGAGTCCCAGCCGCTTTACGTTGGCCGCGTTGATCTGATCCAGCGGACTGTAGCGCGTTTCGCTTGGCGTGAGCCCGTAGGTGAGCCACTCGCCGCTCGTTCCGGCATTTTGGATCTGTTGAGCCGCGGCGATGGAAACCACGGCCAGGGAAAGGAGAAATGAAGGACGAGTCATGAGCATTTAGTCGCCGACAGATACCGCGGGTTCGGGGGCAGCCTCGAATTTCTTGCGATGGCGGCGGAAATTTCCGACTGAGCCTCGGAAGCGCTCCATATAAATGTAGAAGACCGGAGTGATGTAAAGCGTGAGCAACTGCGACACGAGCAGTCCGCCGACCACGGCAAGGCCGAGAGGCCGCCGCGCTTCAGAGCCGGAGCCCAAGCCGAGCGCGATGGGAAGCGTGCCCACCAAAGCGGCCATGGTGGTCATCATNNGCGTTCTTCTTCACGATGCCGATTAACATAATGATGCCGACGAAGGAATAAATGTTCAGCTCATCGTGGAAGATCAGGAGCGTGGCGAGCGCGCCCAATCCGGCCGAGGGGAGTCCCGAAAGAATGGTCACCGGATGGATGAAGCTTTCGTAGAGAATTCCGAGCACCATGTAGATGACCAGGATGGCCGTCACGAGCAGAAATCCCATGCCCTTCAGCGACGATTGAAACGCCGCGGCTACGCCCTGAAACGAAGTGCTGACGTCGGCGGGCAATGTTTCGCGAGCGGCGGCTCCAATGCGATCTACTGCGTCGCCGAGAGAAACGCCGGGCGCCAGGTTGAACGACAACGTGACCGAGGGTAACTGGCCCAGGTGTGTGACGGAGAGCGGGCCGACGGTATTGCGCGGTTTGGTAACGGCGTCGAGCGGGACCAATTTCCCGGCGGCAGAGCGGATATAGAGCAGGTGCAAGGCCGCGGGATCCAACTGGTAGCGCGGGAGCAGCTCCATGATCACCCAATAGTCGTTGGTGGGCGTGTAGATGTCGGAGACCTGGCGCTCGCCAAAAGCGTCGTAGAGTGCGTCTTCGATCTGGTCGGCGGTAACGCCGAGAGAAGAAGCGTGATCGCGGTCGATGTCGACTACGACTTCAGGGCTGGAGATCTGAAGGTCGCTATTGACGTCGAACAGGCCGGGGATATCCTTCATGCGTTTCTCGAAGGTTCCGGCGGCGCGGTAGAGCTCGTCGAGGTCCTGCGCCTGCAGCGTGTATTGATATACGGTGCGAGTTTGCTGGCCGCCGACGCGGATGAGCGGCGGATTTTGAAGATAGGTGCGGATTCCGGGAATGCTGTTGAGCTTGGGGCGCAGCTCCTCGATAATCTGTTCGGGAGTCAACTTGCGCTGTGCGCGGGGCTTTAAGCGTAATTGCAATCGGCCGGCATTGCCGGAGCTTTGACCACCGCCTTGGGCGTTGACCAGCGAGAAGTAGGCTTCCACGTTCGGGTCGGCTCCGACGACAGCGGCGGCCTTCTGCTGGAGGCGCACCATGGATTCGAAGGAGGCCTCTTGCGGCATCTCGGTGGTACCGCCCAGTTGATCGGTGTCCTGATTGGGGATGAAACCCTTGGGCAGGAGCTGATACAAGAAGACCGTGGCGACCACCGTTCCGGCCGCGACCAACATCGTGAGGAAGCTATGGCGAATGACGCCGCGCAGGGTCCATCGGTAAAGATCGCGCATGCCGTCGAAGACGCGTTCAGATGAGCGGTAGAGTGCGTTGTGGTGCTCCGCGGGCGGCTTCATGAAGCGGCTGCACATCATCGGGGTGAGGCTGAGCGAGACGAAGCCCGAGATCAAAATGGCCACCATGATGACCGCCGCGAACTCGTGGAACAGACGGCCCAGAATGCCGCCCATAAAGAACACGGGGATGAAAACGGCGGCCAGCGACAGGGTCATCGAGAGGATGGTGAATCCGATTTCGCGGCCTCCATCCAAGGCGGCCATTAGACGCGATTTGCCCATTTCCATGTGGCGCACGATGTTTTCCAGCACCACGATTGCGTCGTCGACGACGAACCCGACCGCGAGCGTCAGGGCCATGAGCGAGAGGTTGTCGAGCGTATAGCCGAGCAGCGACATGGCCGCGAATGTGCCGACGATGGAGAGCGGGAGGGCCAGGCTCGGGATCAGGGTCGCGGAAATGTTTCGCAAGAAAAGGAAGATGACGAGAACCACCAGAACGATGGCCAATTCGAGCGAAAACTTGACGTCGTCCACGGATTGGCGAATGGAATCGGACCGGTCGTACAGTGTCTCCATGTTGACGGCGGGCGGAAGCTGTGCGCGGAACTGAGGAAACAAGGCGCGCACCTTGTTCACCACTTCCACGGTGTTGGTGCCGGGCTGCTTCATCACTTGAAACATGATGGAGGGGGTGTTGTTGAGCCAGGTTATGACTTTGTCGTTCTGCACGCCGTCGATAACGTCGCCGAGTTCTTCCAGGCGCACCGGCGAACCGTTCCGGTAGGTGACCGCGAGTGGCCGGTATGCCGCGGCGTTCATCACTTGGCCGTTGGCTTCAATGGTAAAGGCCTGGCGCGGACCCCACAGAGTGCCCGAAGGCAGATTGACGTTATGGCGTTGAATGGAAGCTTCCACTTCGTCGATGCCGATGCCGTAGGAGGCCAGCTTGCTGGGGTCGAGTTGCACGTGGACGGCGTATTTGGCGGTTCCGAAAACGTTGACCTGCGAGACCCCGTTGATGCTGGAGATGGCGGGGGCGATCATGATCTCGGCGTATTCGTCGACAGTTCTCGGCGAAATGGTTTGCGAGTTGAGACCCATGAAGAGGATGGGCTGATCGGCGGGGTTCACCTTCTGTACCGAGGGTGGGGCGGGCATGTTGACCGGCAGCCGGCGCACTACGGCGGCAATTGCGTTCTGGGTGTCCTGCGAAGCGGCGTCGATGTTGCGGTCGAGCACGAACTGCATGGTGATGCTGGTGTTGCCGCGGACGCTGGAGGACGTCATGGAGTCGAGGCCGGGGACGGTGGAGAACTGGCGCTCGAGTATCGTCGCCACCGAGGCGGCCATGGTCTCGGGACTGGCGCCGGGGAGGTTGGCCTGGACCTGGAGGGTGGGGAAGTCGATGTTCGGGAGATCGCTGACGGGCAGCGAGCGGTAGCCGGCGACGCCGAACAATAGGATACCCATCATGACCAGCGCGGTCATGACGGGGCGGCGGATGAACAGTTCGGTGATGTTCAAAGCTGCTGCTTAGGAAATTCCCCCGGCCTCCCGAACGTTATCTTATCAAGGTGCGGGGTACGGGCCGGCGCAGTGGCCAGTGGCTGGGTGGCGCATCAGGGGGTCTTTTGTGTTTGGTCGTGTTTTTTTCAGATTCCAGGTCCTGGGCAGCGACATACTTAACGACAACAGCTACAGGCGCTTTTTTGCGATGGGGTCGCTGCTTCGCGCCAATACTAATTCTAAAGGCCACACAATGGAAGACAGAAGAACTATCTCCCATCCGCCATCGCCATTGATCTCCACGACTGTACCGACCTTGGCAGCCTCTTCAGCGACCCAAACCGTTCTGCGTGACGATTGCTTTTTCACCGTACATGATCTGTAGCTCATGTTCTTATTCGATTCTCAAATTACGTCTTTGCCCCACCGCTCTGTTTCGCTTGGTGGGTGACGACGGTGTCGTCAGGCATATCAGCGCCGTCGTTTGGACCGGGGCGACGGGTCGGATGGGGCGCAAGAAAAGCATTTGAGTCCAAGATACAAGTTGGATCGGTGGCCACGGGGCTGTGGGCGAAGTAAGTGGCTGCGGTGGCAGGAAAAATAAAGACGTGATTGCGGTGATAAGCTTTCGGGGAGGCGAAACATGAACGTTGGACGAATTCTGGGCTGTGGATTTCTTGGGGGTGGATTGTTGCTGACGGGCGTTATGTTGGCGAGCGCGCAAGAGCATGGCGACAAATCGCTAGCGGCGCGGGTGCAGCGGCTGGAGGACCAGGAAGAGATCCGGATGCTGCTGGTGGATTACGGGCGGTCGCTGGACGCGCGCGATTTCGTGAAATACGCGAGCTTGTTTGCAAAGGACGGGGAGTGGGCGGGCGGTTTTGGAACGGCGAAGGGGCCGGCCGCGATCAAGGCGATGATGGACAAAGAGATTGGATCGACGCCCGCGCCGCGGCCGAACTCCACCTATCATTTATTGACGAATTTCGCGATCGACGTGCATGGCGACACGGGCACCGTGTGGTCGCGGTGGGCGTTCGTGGTGACCACCAAGGAGAACACGCCGTCGATCCTGTATGGCGGGCACTACGACGATATTGTGGTGCGCGAGGACGGGCATTGGAAGTTCAAGAAGCGGGTGGCGGGGAACGATATTCCGCATTTGGAAAATCCGGCGCCGGGGAGGTAGCGAGCTGCGGATTATGCTAACATTTCCACGCTGAAAGGAGCGCATATGACTTTAGGCCTCTCTCTAGAAACATTCACTATCGTGCATGTGGTGATCAGCCTGATTGGAATTCTCTCGGGATTCGTGGTGGTATTCGGCCTCGTCGGCGGGAAACGATTCGATGGCATGACCGCGCTATTCCTCACCACCACCGTGTTGACGAGCATAACCGGGTTCATGTTTCCGTTCGAAAAAGTAACGCCCGGGATCAAGCTGGGAATCATCTCGCTGGTGGTGCTGGCAATTACAATCGCGGCGCTCTACGCCTTTCACCTGGCGGGCCCCTGGCGCACGATCTACGCGGTCGGCGCGACTCTGGCCCTCTATCTCAACGTGTTCGTATTGGTGGTGCAGGCCTTCGAGAAGGTGCCGGCTTTGCACGCGCTTGCTCCCACAGGATCTGAGCCGGCGTTTTTGGTCGCGCAGTTGGTAGTGCTAGCGGCATTCCTCGCACTGGGCATTTTCGCGACAATCCGGTTCCGTCACGCGGCCGCGCATCCGGCTTAACCCGCTCGACGCTACTCCGGCAACGAATCGTCGCCGCCGAGATCGTTGGTGCGGTTTTCGAATTTGGTGAATTCCTTGAGGAACACCAGATTCAGGCGTCCGGTGGGCCCATTGCGCTGTTTGGCGAGCAGTAACTCGGCCATGCCGCGGAGATCTTCCCGGTCGGGCTTGTAAACTTCTTCGCGGAAGATGAACGCCACCAGATCGGCGTCCTGCTCGATGGAGCCGGATTCGCGGAGGTCGCTCAACTGCGGGCGATGATCGCCGGGCCGGGTTTCGGGCGCGCGGCTCAATTGCGAAAGCACCAGCATCGGAACTTTCAGCTCTTTGGCGAGCAGCTTCAGCCCGCGTGAGATGGTGCTGATCTCCTGGTTGCGGTTTTCAAAGCGCCCGCGGCCGCTCATCAATTGCAAATAGTCGATGATCACCAGCGATAGGCCGTGCTCACTCTTCAGCCGCCGCAGCTTGGCGTGAATGTCCATCAGGTGCGTGCCGGAAGTGTCGTCGATGAACAACGGCGCTTGCACCAGCTCGGAGGCGGTGCGCTGCAATCGCCGCCGTTCGTCCTGATTCAAATAGCCGGCGCGAAATTTCTGCTGATCCACGCGAGCGCCCGCGCAGATCATGCGGGTGAGTAGCGATTCACGCGACATTTCGAGCGAGAAGACTGCGACCGTCTGCTTCTTTTCAGGGAACGCCGCCACGTGTTGCGCGATGTTCAGTGCCAGCGCCGTCTTGCCCATCGAAGGACGCGCGGCCAGAATGATCAATTCGCCTTCGTGCAGGCCGCCGGTCATTTCATCCAGCTTCAGATAGCCGGTGCTGACGCCTTTGATGCGCTTGCTCGGATCGAGAAAGGCGTTGATGCCGCCCTCGAACTCGTCTAGAATTTGCTTGGGATTTACTAGCGCGTCGTCGGCGCGCGTGTCGCCCAGCTTGAGCAGGCTCTCCTCGGCGCTGGCGAGAATCTGGTCGGGCTCCTCCTCGCCGATAATGCAGCGGTCGATCAGATTGCGCGACGTAAAGATGATGCGGCGCAGGATGGCTTTGTCTTTGACGATGCCGACGTAGCTTTCGAGATTGGCGAGCGTGGGCAGGCCGTCGTCGAGCGAGACCAGATAGGTGATGCCGTCCACCGATTCGAGCTGGTTCTGCTTCATCAGCTCGTTGGCGACGGTGACGCGATCGATGCGGTCGCCGCGTTGGTACAGCTCGCCCATGCGGAGGAAGATGCGGCGATGCTTCTCCAGGCTGAAGTCTTCGGCTTCAAGCGCGCCGGCTACCTGGATGTAGAGCGCGTCGTCCATGAGGATGGCGCCCAGGACGAAGCGCTCGGCGTCGAGGTTGGCGGGGAGTCCACGTTCGAGCGCGATGTCAGGAGAAGATGCTGCCATGAACCAACCCGTTCTACGTTAGAGGCGAGCCGTGTCTGAAAAAAGTCATTTATTTGCGCCTTGCTCTGAGCGAGATAGGCTGTGGATCATTCGGTGGAAAAGCCGACGCGCACTTGTGGGATACAAGTGGCTGCCTATCATCGCGTTGAAGGGGATTTCCGAGGTATCGCACAGGTTTTCCACAGCCACAACAATTTCGACTCTCATTGTTTTATAGCATGAACCGCGGCCTTTGGGGAGAGCGGGGCCGCGCGCGCGCGAACGATATCATGAAGCCACAAGCTATGGCGCACAACAATCCTTATAGACAGTTTGGCGTGGTCGACAAGAATATTGCCGCGAGCGAGAGCGGTTACGCCTTCTTGCTGAAATTGCTCGATGCCACCTATCCCGCCCCTCCCATTTCGGAAGCTTGCGATGTTTGGCTGGCCGAGGTGGCGGAAGGCCGCGTCGTATTCGAGGGCAAGCCGTCGTCACGCTTCTATAACCCAATGGGAATCGTGCATGGCGGATGGATTTCGACGGTGCTCGATTCCGCTATGGGCTGCGCGGTGCATTCGATGCTCAAGGCCGGGCAGGCCTACACCACCGTCGAGATGAAGGTGAACTTCGTAAGGCCCATATCGGAGCAGACCGGAATTGTCCGATGCGAAGGGAAGATCGTCCACTCAGGTGGCCGTCTCGCAACAGCGGAAGGGAGATTGACCGATGCCGCCGGCAAGCTCCTCGCTCACGGTTCTGAGACGTGCATGATCTTCCCGGTTACGGCGTAAAATCTCTGTGTGAGCGGCGTCCAAAATCCGCGCGCACATGCTTGCATGCAGGTAGCTCCTGGCGCTGGTATATAATTGATATCGCAATGCGCCCGGGACTTTGTGTGTCCCTATTTGCGGCTGTTTCTGCCTGGGCGAGCTTGGCTTGCATGCAAGCCGCAACTTTGACTCCCAGGGCGCTCCTCGATCAGTATTGCGTCACCTGCCATAACGAAAAGCTGAAGACCGCCGGGTTGCTGTTAGACAAAGCCGATCCGGCGAACGTTTCGCTCGACGCCGAGACGTGGGAAAAAGTTGTGCGCAAGGTGCGAGCGGGCGCAATGCCGCCTGCAGGCATGCCTCGGCCGGACCAGCCGGCGATGGAGCGCTTCGCGGTGTCGCTTGAAGCGGCGCTCGATCGCGCGGCTGCCGAGAGGCCGAACCCCGGGCGCACTCCGGTGCACCGGCTGAATCGCGCCGAATACGCGAACGCCATCCGCGATCTGCTCACCATCGATATCGATGTCACCGGGCTACTGCCGGCCGACGACGAAAGCTACGGCTTCGACAACATCGCCGAGACGCTGCGCATGTCGCCGGTGCTGCTGGAGCGCTACTTGTCGGCGGCGCGCAAGATCAGCCGCCTGGCCGTGGGCGACACCAACATCATTCCGTCGTATGAGACCTATCGCGTGCGGCCGGATCTTGGACAAGACGAGCACATCGAAGGCTTGCCGCTGGGGACGCGCGGCGGCCTCCTGATCCATCACAATTTCGCGCTGGATGGCGAGTACGATTTCAAGACCAAGCTCGCGTTGAACACGTCGGCGAAGGTACGCGGTTTGGATTATCCGAACGATTTTGTGATCACGGTGGACGGCGCCATTGTGCATCGCGCCACCATGGGCGGCAAGGCGGATGAAGACGCGTCGGACGACAACTCGTCGGACGGTGAAGATGCGATTCTGGCGCGGCTGGAAGCGAAGATCCCGATCAAAGCCGGGCCGCACACGGTCGGCATCGCGTTCATCCAGAAGACTTCGGCGCAACCGCCCATGACGAATTTGCTCGCGACCATGCTGGACAAGATCGGCGTTGCAGAGGATCACGTCGGTGACAGCACGGGCGAGTTGATGGATCTGTAGGAGGCGCGAAAATGTTCAAAAACCGCTTACTAACGTGCGCGGCTCTGATATGTTTCCGAGTAGCCGGCAACAGCCCCGACACCCGTCTTGTCGACGCCGCCGCGAAGCCTGATACCGAAGCAGTGCGCAAGCTGGTGGGCGAACCAAATGTAAACGTCAACACGCCGCAGGCCGACGGCACCACCGCGCTGCACTGGGCGGCGCATTGGGACGATCGCGAGATGGCCGAGCTGCTGATCCGCGCGGGCGCGAATCCGAAAACCACCAACGCGTATGGCGGCACGCCGCTGGCTGAAGCCTGCACTAATAGCGATCCGGTGATGATCGAGAAGCTGTTGAAGGCCGGAGCCGACCCGAACGCGATGTCGTCCGAAGGCGAGACCGCGCTGATGACCGCGGCTCGCACGGGCAGCCTGGAATCGGTGAAGGCGCTGCTGGATCACGGCGCGGACGTCAACGCCAAAGAGAAGTGGCTCGGACAGACGGCTTTGATGTGGGCCGTGGCGGAGAATCATCCGGCAGTGGTCGAGATGCTGATCGCGCACGGTGCGAATGTAAACGCCCGCTCCACCGTTCGTGAAGAGAAGATCAAGAACAAGTGGTTCACGGCGAATGTTGTATCGGCGCCGCCCAAGGGCGGGTTTACGCCCCCGCTCTATGCCGCTCGGCAAAACTCGCTCGAAGCCGCACAGATGCTGGTGAAGGCTGGCGCGGATCTGAACATGGCCGATCCGGACGGAACCAGCGCGCTGGTAATCGCGATCGTGAACGCGCATTACGATCTTCCTGTCTATCTGTTGGAGCATGGCGAGGACCCGAACATCGCGGACAAATTCGGACGCACGGCGCTCTATGCGGCGGTCGATATGCACACGCTGGAGAAGTCGGCCACGCGGCCCGATCCGAAGGAGACCGACAAAGCGACCAGCTTGGATGTGGTGAGGGCAGCGCTCGCGCACGGTGCGAATCCAAACGCAGCGTTGAAGGAGTCGGCGCCGGGACGTGGGTCGCTGGATGTGCCGGATCGATACCTGGGCCTGGGCGCGACGCCCTTCTTACGCGCGGCGAAGACCGGCGATGCGGCAGTGATGCGGCTATTGTTGGACAAGGGCGCCGACGCGAAAGCCGTGACCAAGGATCATACGATGGCGATGATTCTCGCGGCCGGCTTGAGCTGGACCATGGGGATCACCAATGTCGACGAGAAGGACGCGCTCGAAGCGATCAAGATTTGCATCGAGCAGGGCGTGGATGTCAACGCGGCGAACGACAAGGGCGATACGGCGCTGCACGGCGCGGCGACCTCGGGTCGCGATCAAGTGGTCGCATTTCTGGCGGAGAAAGGCGCGAAGCTCGATGTCAAAGACAAGGAGGGCCGCACGCCGCTGGACGTCGCGATGGGTGTTGGCGCGCGTGCCGGCAGGGCGCACGACAGCACCGCGGAGCTGCTAAAGAAGTTGATGGCCGCCCCTGAAAAGACTACCGCGCAGAACGCGCCCCCGGCACCATAAGCGTTCTTGAGACTTGACGTCACCTTGCGGATCTGGCATACTTCCCCCGATAGACGATGGGAGAAGGATAGACGATGGGTGAACGATCCAGCCCCTCAGAGCTGCTCCCCGGTACGCTCGACCTCCTCATCTTGCGCACGCTCGTGCCAGGACGAATGCACGGCTACGGCATCGCGCAGCGTCTGAAGGATGTTTCGGACGAAGTGCTCCTGGTGGGAGAAAGCTCGCTCTATCCGGCTCTGCAGCGGCTGTTGCTGAACGGCTGGGTGAAGGCAGAATGGGGCGCTTCTGAAAGCAATCGTCGCGCGCGTTACTACACGCTCACTGCGTCCGGACGCAAGCAACTGACGATCGAACGCGAACAATTTTCACGCATGATCACGGCCATTCATAAGGTCCTCGAGATGGCGTAGGCGCAGCATGAATCTTTTCTTGCGCAAACTGACTGCTCTTTTGCGTCGCCGGCGCCTGGATCGGGAACTAACCGAAGAAATAGAGACGCATCGGGCTTTGCTCGCCGAGGACGTCGGTCGCGAAAGCGCCGGCAAACTGATGGGCAACATCACACTGGCCCGAGAGGAGAGTCGAGATATGTGGACGTTTCGGCAATTGGAGTGGGTCTTTCAAGACGCGCGACACGCGTTTCGCGGTTTGCGGCGCAGCCCTGCATTCACGGCCATCGCGATCGCTTCGCTGGCGCTTGGCATTGGAGCCAACACCGCCATTTTTTCCTTCGTGAACGCCATTTTGCTGAAGCGGCTGCCCGTGCCCGAGCCGGAGCGCCTGGTGACCTTCACCGAGGTCTGGCCCATGAGCGCCGTTGATGAATTCGCCAAGCAAGCCAGGTCGTTTGACGGCATGTTTGGCTGGTTCGCGAAGCCCGTCAGCTTTTCTACGGGCGAGACGGCCCAGTGGGTGATGGGCGAACTGGTTACCGGCCAGTATTTCCGGACGCTCCAAGTGAAACCGGCCGTCGGAAGATTGTTGAACGAAGATGACGTGCGGGATGCACGGGGAAATCCAGTGTGCGTTCTGAGCTATGGGTTCTGGCGGCGCGAATTCGCCGGCGATCCTGGCGTGGTTGAGCGCAACGTGTTCCTGAATGGACATGCCTATCGAGTTCTGGGAGTCACCGCGCGCGGATTTTACGGCGCAGAATTACAACGCCGCTTCGACGTCGCGATGCCGGCTACGCGCGTCGGAGATGTCATGCCTGCCTTTGCGGGCGTGGATTGGTTGAAAGGCCTGTCGTGGATGACTCCGCTGGCGCGCCTGAAGCCCGGCATCACGAGAGCTGAGGCACAACAGCAGGCGCAACTGTTGTTCCGGCAAGTCGATCCAGATAAGCGACGGGATGCGCGCCTGGAGGACGGCAGTCAGGGCTTCAACAGCATGCGATCGGATTTCGGCCGGCCCGTACTGGTGTTGATGGGGGTGGTGGCCCTGGTGCTACTGGTGGCATGCGCCAATCTCGCCAACCTGCTGCTTGCCAGGGCGCAATCGCGCGCCAAGGAATTCGCGGTGCGGCTTTCGATTGGCGCGTCCCGAGCGAGACTCATCCGCCAGCTGCTCGTGGAAAGCCTGCTGCTGGCCTTGGGCGGAGGTGTCGCTGGTGTCGCGCTGTCGTTGTGGATCAACAGGACTCTGGTCGCCTTCATGAATACGGGCCGATCCGCATCGATGCTCATACACGCGGCGCCGGACGCCCGCGTTCTCGCGTTTTCCATTTTCTTATCCTTTGCGACGGCGATCCTCTTCGGGATGCTCCCGGCCTGGCAAGCTACGCAACCGGATCTTTTGCCGGGCCTGAAACAAGAATCGACGGCGAGCGGGCCCGAAAGCCGGGTGCTGTTGCGCCGAAGTCTGGTTGTGATCCAGATCGCGGTGTCGCTGATCATTGTTTTCGGAGCCGGTCTGCTGACGCGTACTTTGCGGACCATGACGACCACCGATCTTGGGTTCCAGCCGGATCGAGTGATCGCGTTGCAGGTCGATCCCGCGGCTAACGGGCATTCCAGCGCCGAGGTCACGACGATTCTTGACGAGATCTTGAGGCGCGCGCGAGCTTTGCCCGGCGTGCGCGCAGCCAGCCTCGCCTCCAGCACACCCAGCGGTTCGATGCAGATCACGATGCCGATTGAGGTGCCAGGCTATGCTCCCAAGGCTGCCGGGGACGACGTGGCCGCTTTCAATTTCGTTAGTTCGCAATATTTCGAAACCTTGGGGCAATCCTTGGTTCGCGGCAGGGATTTTGACGAACGAGACAACAAGAACGGACCGCGAGTGGCCATTGTGAACGAGAAATTGGTCCAGCATTATTTCGGCGGCCGCGATCCAATCGGGCGAAAAGTCCGGCAAGGCAGGAGCGAAGTAGAGATTGCCGGTGTGGTCACGGACTCGCGAGATCACGGCGTCAGAGAGGGGCCCGCGGACACCGTGTACATGTCCGAGAAGCAAGGCCAGACATCCGGGTTGACGCTTTTGGTGAGAACCGCGGCCCGAGCCGGGGATGACAAGCAGCGGATCATTCCTTCACTACTTGGGATCGTTCACGACATCGATCCGCGCATGCCCGTCTACTCCGTGCATACGCTGGATATGGACGTAGAGGCGGGCCTCACCACCGAACGAATTCTCGGTTATCTTTCCACACTGTTTGCAGCCCTTGCCACGCTGCTGGCCGGCATCGGATTGTATGGAGTGCTGGCCTATTCGATAACGCGCCGCACGCGTGAGATCGGAATCCGGTTCGCCGTCGGCGCGCAAAGGCGTGACGTCGCCAGCCTGTTTGCGCGGGAAAGCTTGACCTTGGTGCTGGTCGGATTGATCATCGGGGCGCCCGTGGCGCTGCTGTCCGCGCACGCCCTCAGAAGCTTGCTCTTTGGCGTCGGCGCCACCGATCCACTCACGCTGCTGATCAGTGTTGTTGTGCTCGCCTTGGCGGCGCTGCTCGCGACGTCGATTCCGCTGTGGCGTGCGGCCCGCGTGAATCCCATCATTGCTCTACGATGGGAATGATTGAAAAACGTTCGCTACAGTTTCCGGTCATTGCGTCGAAGTCCCGCGTTCACCATCACCGCCATCGCGACTCTTGCGCTGGGCATCGGAGCCAACACCGCCATCTTCAGTGTTTTGGACGGCGTTGTATTAGCGCCGCTACCTTATCGCGCGCCGGATCGGCTGGTTGTAATAACCCTCTTCAACCGCAGCCTCGGCTACCCGACGGCTCTCTCCTATCCTGATTTCCTGGATTGGCAGCGGAGCTCCCGGTCATTCCAGCAAATCGCGGCGTTTAAGCCGCAGGGCTTCGATCTCACCAGCCCCGGTACCGCTGAGCATCTCGAAGGCAACGAAGTCTCGTCGACATTCTTCAGCACGCTGGGGATCGAGCTGGCTCTTGGCCGTCAGTTCTCGCCGGAGGAAGACCGGACCAGCGGTGCGCCCGCAGCCGTCGTCAGCAATCGCTTGTGGCAAGACCGTTTTGCCGCGAGTCCCGGTGCGATTGGCAAGCCCATCACCCTGAGCGGCGTCGACTATACAATCGTGGGCGTTCTGCCGCCAGGCTTTCATTTTGGAGACCAGCCGGCGGATGTTTATATCCCGCTGGGACGCGGCGATCCGCTGATCCGCAACGATCGTAAATTCCACGACCTGGTTTCGATCGCGCTCCTAAAACCGGACGTGAGCGTGGGCCAGGCGCGCGCCGAGATGAACACCGTGCAGGAGCATATCGATCAGCTCAATCCCGCCACGGAGCGAGGCTTGGGAACGTATATCGTGCCTTTGAAGCAATTCTTCATAGGCGACCTGAGCGGAACGCTTGTGCTGCTGCTGGGAGCGGTCGGGTTGGTATTGCTGATCGCGTGCGCGAATGTGGCCAATCTGCTGCTCGCGCGCTCCGCTGGACGGACGCGGGAGTTTGCGGTTCGGCTGGCGCTGGGAGCGAGCCGCGCGCAAATCGTGCGGCAGTTGGTTTCCGAAAGCGTGCTGCTCTCACTCATCGGCGGAGCTCTGGGATTGGCGATCGCGGAATGGGGACTTGCTGCCGTGCGGCTGACGGTGCCGGATTTGCCGCGCATCGCGAACATCGGGCTGAACGTTTCGGTCCTTTTATTCGCGCTGGGCATTTCGGCGGCGGTTGGAATCGTGTTCGGCCTGCTGCCTGCGCTGAAAGGCTCGAACACTGATCTGCAAGCGGGGTTGAAAGTTGCGGCGCGCGGCGCGGCGGGCAGCCATCATCGAGCGCAAGGTGCTCTCGTGGTTGTGCAGATCGCGCTGGCGCTGGTCCTACTGACGGGTGGCAGCTTGCTCTTTCGCACCATACGCAATTTGTGGGCGGTGAACCCCGGTTTCGACACGCGGCACATCATTAGCTTTCAGCTCGGCCTTTCGCCTGCGGTGAACACAGCATCGAAGGCGCGAGTTGCGTACCAAGAGTTGGCCGCACGAGTCCGCCAAATTCCCGGCGTAGAGGCTGCTGACATCGCGGCTCTGCTCCCATTAAGCAATCGCGACAACTCCGGCCCCTTCTGGGTAGGCTCGCGCCAGCCGGCATCCATGGCGGAGATTCCGCGCGCGGTCTATTATCCGACCGGGCCCGATTACCTCCGCACGATGAAAATACCGCTGCTTCGCGGTCGCTTTCTTTCCGCCGCGGATAACGTCAATTCCGAGCTGGTGGTTCTCATCGACAATCTCCTAGCCCGCACGTATTTTCCCGATCGGAACGCGCTGGGCCAGACCGTAACGATTCCGAATTGGGGTGCGGCTCGGAACGTCGCTGCTCGCGTGGTTGGTATCGTGGGCCACGTGGAACAGTACGGGCTGGACGGCGCGGTGAGCGAGAAACCGCAAATTTATTACTCCTATTATCAGCTCCCGGATGAAGCGGTGCCGGCATTTCGCGAGGAGGTCGCGTTGGTGGTGCGCACGCCGCTGGATGCCGCGGCTGTGATGCCCGCCATCAAGAGCGCAGTCTACCAGGCGGGCAGCGATCAGCCGATTTACAACATCCATACTATGCAGGAATTTGTTTCCGAATCGATGGAGGGGCACCGCTTTCCGATGATCCTGCTAAGCGCGTTTGCCGCGCTGGCGCTGCTGCTGGCCTCGGTCGGAATCTACGGCGTGATTTCCTATTCGATGACCCAGCGCGTGCGCGAGATTGGAATTCGCATGGCCCTTGGCGCAGTGAAGAGGGACGTTCTGCGGATGGTAATCGGGCAGGGTCTTCGGCTGGCCTTAGCCGGCGTTGCGATCGGAGCACTAGCGTCGTTAGTCTTCGCCCGCGTGCTGACCAGCTTCTCGCACTTGCTCTACGGCGTCGGGGCGAAGGATCCGCTGACACTTATCGCAGTCGCGGCCGTGCTGATTAGCGTGGCCCTTTTGGCGTGCTATCTTCCAGCGTGCCGCGCGGCGAGGGTGGACCCAATGGTTGCCCTGCGCAACGAATAACAGTTCCGGTCACGGCTGGCTCTCTAGCCGGATTCTCTTCCCGGTGGATACGATGACAGGGGAGCCGTCGGCGATGAACGCAGAGTCAGGGCGACGTCGTAGAACTTTTCCGAGTTCTAACCCGTAAAGGCCGCTGGCATCCCCTTCAAATCCGGCAGCCGTGCTCGTCCAAACATTCCACGGCACATGTGAGACGTGGTATTCAAAGGAGTCTCCATTTCGCTGGGCGGAATAACCCCAATAGTGCTCGGTAATGAATTGTTCCAGGCTGCCCTCTTCGGCCCGCGCGGGGGCGGCCGATGCGCGCGCATGGATCCTACACCAAGCGCCGTCGAGTTTCCACTCATACTCGGCTGTCTTAGTCTCGCCATTCATGTTGACACGGTGCTTCATCGGAAGGCAGATGTAATTTTCTCCATACGCAAGTCGAGCGATCTTTGCGACGGCCCACTTGGGAACAATCTCGGCTATAAAGACCACACCTCTTTGGTCCTCGTTCGCTCCATTGCGACGGACGTAGAATCGCAAGTTTACCTCGTCAAAATTGGCATGAAAGGGAACGGCAAGAGTGCCAAGGAGCTTTGTATGGCGAAACTGGAAGGCCACCAGGCTGACGTAGGTTCTTCCGTCAAACGAATCCAAGACGGTCCCCAGCGGGACGTAGTCTTCCAGGAGTGCGCGGTCAACTTCGTAGTTCAGCATCACTAAGTCCCGCCATTCAGCGGAAAGGAAGACTCGGTTTTCCTGGGGCATTTGTTGCACCAATTATCAGACAATACGCGAGGGATGGGCACGGATGACCTAATGGAATCATCCGTTTCTGCCGATTGTTGGACTTCAGGCAATTGCTATGTCCATTGATCCATCAAAGCTGGATGGTACTCTGCGCGAAGTGGAGGCGCGCCTCGAGCGCGAGCCCGAGTGCGTGGATCTGCACTTCAAGCGCGCGTGCTTGTTGGCCGAGACGGGCGACACCGAAGATGCCAAACGGGCGTATCTCGAGGTGCTGGCGCGATCGCCCGCGCACGTGGGGGCGCTGAACAATTTGGGCACGCTGCTATATCTGACGGGTTATCGGACGGCGGCGCGCAGCGCGTACACCGAAGCTATCGCGCGGCATCCGGATCATCCGATGGCGCACGTGAATCTAGGCAATATCTTTCTGGAGGCCGGCGATCTGGCGCCGGCGCGAGAACACTACCAAGCCGCGCTCGCATTGGACTCGGGATTCGCGGAAGCGCACCGAGGCCTAGGCAATCTGCTGGCTGAGTTAGGGCACGAAGAAGCGGCGGCGCGTCACCAGCGCCTGGGGCTCCGGGATCAGCGCGCCACCGAACTGCCCTATCGCGGCGAAGCAGAACCGGTGCAAGTGCTGCTGCTGGTCTCCGGGCGAAGAGGCGACGTGCCGATCCGCCACTTGCTGGACGACAAGGTATTCCGGACCTTCGTTGTATTGCCGAACGTGTATGATCCCGATGCGCCGTTGCCCCCGCACGACGTTGTCTTCAACGCGATTGGCGATGCGGACTCGTGCGGGCTGGCGCTAGACCGCGCCGTGACGCTGATGGAGCGCACATTCGCGCCGGTGATCAACCCTCCGGCCGCGGTGCTGGGCACGGGGCGGGCCGCAATCTCGCGCAGGCTGAGCGAAATTCCAGGAGTAGTGGCGCCGGTGATCGCGAACCTGTCGCGTGACGTGCTGAGTTCCACGAGTGCAGAAGAAGCGCTGGGGCACAGAGGCTTGCAGTTCCCGTTGTTACTGCGCTCACCGGGATCTCATAACGGCCGCCATTTTCTGCGCGTGGAGAAAGCCGACGGGCTAGACGCGGCGCTGAGCGAGCTTCCGGGCGAGGAGTTGACCGCGATCCAATGCCTGGATGCGCGCGGCGGCGACGGGAAATATCGAAGGTACCGCGTGATGATGATCGGCGGCTGGCTATATCCGCTGCACCTGGCCGTTTCGAGCCACTGGAAGATTCCCTACGTGACCGAGGACATGACGGAAGACGTTCAGCATCGCGCCGAGGAAGCGGAATTCCTGCGGGACATGCCGGAAGCGCTGGGCCCAGGTGCGATGGCCGCGCTCGCCGACATCCAGGAGGCGCTGGGTCTGGACTACGCTGGTATCGACTTTGGCCTGAGCGCCAGCGGCGAGGTTCTGCTGTTCGAAGCCAACGCCTCCATGACTCTCGTGGCGCCGGGCCGCGACCGCCGGTGGGACTACCGGCGCGCCGCCATCCAGCGCGTTGAGGATGCCGTGCGCAAAATGCTGGCCGACAAAGTGCAAGTAACCCAAGTCCATTGAGCCTACGATATACTGGCAGCCAGTTCGAGAACTGGAGGCCAGGAAATGTTCTATCGGTTGATCCCTTTTGCGATTGTGTGCTCTGCGTTGGCGCAACAAACCCCGCCTACTGCGCCCCGGGCTGGGGAGCGTACGGGCGCGCGCGCTCCGCTCTTCTTCCGTGAGGCATGGAAAACGGTTCCGGGCGCAGGTGAACATGGCGTCACTCAGGAACAAGTGGCCAGCCCTACTCTGGAACTGAAGCTCTACGGCTCGTCCAGTAAAGAAGTGCAGGTGCTTGGCAGCGCCGAGGACCCGAGCAATCCGCCGCACGTGTGGACTGGGCTTTGCACCTCGCCCACGGCCGTCGCCCTTCGCGATAAAGGCAATTACGTGGATTTGACCGGGCTCGCAAGAATCCGCTGGCAGACCAAGGTCTCCGGATTTCATCAGGTCCATCCGATCGTGAAGCTGGCGGACGGAACCTGGCTGGTGGGCGATCACGCGGATGGTTCCCCGCTGGATTGGCACGACAGCGATTTCTCGATCGCGGAAGTGCGCTGGATCAAACTGGACGTCGACAAGGTGCTGACCAAGGGCAACTGGGTGGAACATCCCGATTTGAGCAAGGTGGACGAGATCGGGTTCACCGACCTGCTGCCGGGCAGCGGGCATGGCCCTGGGGGATGGTCCGATGTCGCTTGGTTCGAGGTGTACGGCAAGCCGGTGAAGCGCGACGCGGCGACGAACTAGAGAGACCCCAGCAAAGATTTCTGGCGGCCTAGGCGTTCGCCACGATCGCGCGCGAAGCGCTCAATTCCAGCAAAGATCGATTCCTTGTCGAGGTGCGCTTCGGCAATTACTTCCGGCTCGAGACCGCCGGTGAGCCACTGATTGTCCCAATCCGACGTCAGCGAATACGCGTCAGTGAGAGGGCCAGCATCGCGCAGCGGCCACACACGGCGCGTGCCGGTGGAGACCACCATCAAATCGTAGCGAGCTTCAGGAGGCAGTACCGAGTTGCGATACACCTCCGGCTGGTGGTCGAACAATTCTTCGCTGATGGCCGCGACCACCTTGACGTTGATTCCGGCTTGTTCCAAGCGCGGCAGAATGCTCACCAGATTCACGGTGGAACTGGAGCCCTGGGTCACGATGTAACCGTGCTTGGGCTTGTCCGCCGCAAAATCGCGAATCGTGTAGAAGCCCTTGGCGGCGGCTTTAAGATCGGTGTCGGCGAACTTGGCGCGGTCGGCTACCGGAAAATCGGGACGCGCTACTTCGATGCTGATGATGCCGACCTTGGGATCGCGCGCGGCAATTTCGGCCGCTGCGAAGTAGCCCGCGGAGACGTCGTTATAGTCCCAGAAATTCAGGTGAATGGTGTGGCCTCGCGGAAAGAGCTTCCATACCTGGGTCGCGAAGATGCCGAAGTGCGTACGGCCGTCGGCGGCGGTCTCGGGGCCCGAGTGTCCCGCGAGAATGTGCAGGACGCCCATGCGAAACTTGCTGTCCTGACTCTGCTGGCTCCAGACGCGCGCTGGTGTATACATCAGCGGAGTGAACGCGCCGTAGGTTCCGCTCAGCGCCCAGACGCCCGCGAATTTTTCGGGATCGACGCTAGCGCTCTGGCTCACCAAACCGATCGCGGTTGAGACATTGCCGGCTTCTTGAATGGCCGCCTTGATGCGGGTGCCGAGAGGATTTGTTTCCGGATCATAGTGACCCCACAAACTGCCGTGCTCGACGTTGATGGACTCGGATAGATCGGCGGCCAGCGTGATGAAGCGGCTGTCAGTGACATAGTTCATCCACTTGATGATTTCCGAAATGCCACGGCGCGTGCCTGCGATCTCGCCGGGTTTGCGGAACAGCGTGATACCGACCTGCTTCTCGACGCCGGAGACGCGGTTGGTGACGGTGACCTTTTGCGGCTCGACGGGCAGATTGGCTACGCGCAGGCGGTCGTCCAGGAATGGATCGTGTTTTACGTCGATGTGCAGCTTGACGTCGTCCTTCACTTTGTCGCCGATGGCGACCAGGCGGTCGGCCAGCCAATCGCCGAGGCCGTTGCGCTCCAGCACCGACATCGCGATGTCGATGTTGGCTTTGAACTGGATGAGGCGCTCGCGCGGATCGGTGACCGCACCTTGGCGAATGCCGACGAACTCCACGCCATATTGCTCTTCGAATGTTTTGGCGAGCGCGACGAAGTACTCCGAGTTCATCTTCATCGCGTAGGGATGGCTGGGGTAGCCGATCACCTGATCGCACTGGCCGGATATTTTCCCGTGCGATACGCAAGGCCAATAGCCTTTGATGGTTTTGCCGAGGACGATCATGGGACGGCGGTCGGTGGGATCCCATTCGTCCATGGTTTTCAGCGCAGCCACTACTTGGTCGTAGTCATTGCCGTCGTCGAGCGTGAAAACGTTCCAGCCGTAGGAGGTCCACTGATCGACTAAATTGTAGTGGTCATACTTAGAGGCGATGACGCCGCCGAGGAGCGAGTCGTCGATGCCGGCGTTGTTGTCGGAGAACATGACGCGCAGGCGCTTGCCCACCTGCAATGCCAGGGCTTGCGTTTTGAGCTCCTGAGCGTGGCCTTCGGTCATGGCGAATTCGCCTTCGAACGCGATAATTTTCGGCCCCACCATGGAAGCGCCGGCCATGTCCCAAAATGCGGCCTTGCCGGCCGCGGTGGCGATGCCGATGCCGGAGGGGCCGCCGTTGACATCGTTAGTGACGTCGGTACTTTCGGCGTGACCGGCGAGCGCGCGGATGCCGCGGCCCTTGGCTTCGGCGAAGAGCGGATGATCGGCCAGTCCGTTTTCTTGCAGGATGGTTGCCATAGCGCCCGCGCCGCGCCGGAAGCCGAGTGCGTCGATGCCGAGCATCGCGACGTGCGGATCGACATAGTAACGCTTGTCGCCGGTAGCTTTGTACTTGCGCGCCAGAGCCTCGCCCATGATCATCCACAGCGCGTAGCAGGTGGGAATGCAGTGGCCGCCCGCCAGCATGAATTTGTCGCCGTAGGGATGCTTGGGACGGCGATAGTCGAAGCGCAGACCACCCAATTCAGGGCCCGCGAGATGTACGGCGACGTTATAGGGCGTGTAGGCGAGAGGACCGCCGAAGTGGCCGGTCTGGGCGTAGTTGCCCAGCAAGACCAGCGTCATGCAGGTCATGAAGCCGACGTCTTCCAGGCGCTCGCGGTCGTAGGCCAGGGTCAGCGGTTCAACGGGTGAAAGCAGAGTTTGTGCACTCACAGCCAAGGTCCAATCCCTCCGGTTGGTCAAAAGAGCGAAATTCTAATATGGCAGATTTGGGCGGTGGGTGGTGGGTCGTGGGCTGTGGATTGCGGCCGGGCGAGAATCTTTCTCCGAGAGGTGGCGCAAGAGGCGGTTTTTTGTGTGTGCGCTGTGGGTTTTTTTGAGATTTGCGAAAACGAAGCCACGCAGGCGGAATAAAACGCGACAGGCATTCGGGTTGAGAATAACAAGGAGGCGCGGAGACTGCCCGACGGAGGAGACGGAAGTGGTTGAGCGGGAGGGGGATGGAGTATGCGGAGCGAAGTCACCGTTCGCGATCGTGGATTAAGGTGGTGTATCTCAAACTGATACACTACCAAACTTACCGTTTGTGCCAGAATACCTTTGATGGAAGGGTCGGCCTCCATTACGGGCTTGCTGATTCAATGGAGCGATGGCAACCGCGCCGCGCTTGCGGATCTGACGCCGCAGGTTCACAGGGAGTTGCACGCGCTTGCCAGGACGTACCTGAGGAGGGGACGTCCGAACCAAACGCTGCAGCCGACGGCGCTAATTAACGAGGCTTGGCTGCGGTTGATCGACCAATCCCAGCCCCTTCGATGGGAAAGCCGATCGCATTTCTTCGGTATTGCCGCCAGGCTGATGCGGATCGTGCTCGTCGATTACGCGCGTTCGAAAGGCGCGGCCAAACGTGGCGGCGCAGCCCAGGCCGTTACCTTGGAAGAGAATGTGGCTCTTTCCCCGAGCCGAACTCTGGACGTTCTGGAAGTGAGCGAAGCTCTGGACCAGCTCGCGAAGGTGGATGAGCGCAAGGCCAAGGTAATCGAACTCCGTTATTTCGGCGGAATGGAGCGGGAAGAGATCGCTACCGCGCTTGGATTTACTCTCGCCACAGTCAAACGCGATCTCCGGTTGGGGGAGGCGTGGCTGCGGCGATTCCTTCTTGGCTAGTTTGTGAGAATCATGAGCGACCAGCGTTGGCAGCGAATCGAAAAGCTGTTTCATGAAGCTGCCGACCTTGCGCCTTTCGAGCGTGCTGAATTTCTCTCGCGTGCCTGCACTGGTGACAGCGAACTGCGCCGTCAGGTGGAATCGCTGCTGGCGAACGACAAATCGAAAGACGATGTGCTGGAAGCCGCGGTGGCGAATGCGGTTGACGAGCTTCCAGGCGCTCTCTCGCCCGGCAGCCGGCTGGGCCCGTACGAAATACTTGCGCCCATAGGCGCGGGCGGTATGGGCGAAGTCTGGAAGGCTCGCGATACCCGGCTCAACCGCACGGTCGCGATTAAGGTGTCGCCCGGGAATTTCTCTCAACGGTTCGAACGGGAAGCGCACGCCATCGCGGCGTTGAATCATCCCAATATCTGTCAGATTCACGATGTCGGGCCGGACTATCTGGTGCTGGAGTACATTGACGGCAAGCCGCTAACAGGCCCGCTCCCGGTGGAGGAGACCATTCGGTTGGCGATCCAGATTGCCAGTGCGCTGGAAGAAGCGCACAGTCGAGGCATTTTGCATCGCGACCTGAAACCGGCGAATATCCTGGTCACCGCGAACGGAACGGCGAAGCTGCTCGATTTCGGATTGGCCAAGCTGACGCCGGAGCGGACGGGTGCGAAAGCCGGGCTCGCGTCTCACCTAGCTACCGACGAGATGCTCACCACGCCGGGCCAGACGATGGGAACCGTGTCCTACATGTCGCCGGAACAGGCGCGGGGCGAGGAATTGGACGCGCGAACGGATTTGTGGTCTTTCGGCGCGGTCTTGTACGAGATGGCGACGGGCGTCCGGCCATTTCGCGGAGACAGTTCCGCAGTGATTTTCAAGGCGATTCTGGATGGGACGCCGACGCCGGCGGTCCGGTTAAATCCCGATGTGCCAGCCGAGCTGGAGCGCATTATCGACAAAGCGCTGGAGAAGGATCGGAAGCTGCGGTATCAAAGCGCGTCGGACATGCGTACGGACCTCGAACGACTGAAGCGGAACAGCGATTCGCACAAAGTGCCGGAAGTGGCTCGGAGGGCGCGATGGCCACGGATGGCTGGAATAGGCGCGATCCTGCTGGCGGCAGCGGGTGCAGCTTATTACTTCCTTGTGCAACGGCCTGCACCGAAGCTCACGGACAAAGACACAATCGTTCTGGCCGATTTCACCAACACGACAGGCGATCCTGTCTTCGACGGCACACTGCGACAGGGGCTTTCGGCGCAACTGGAGCAGTCGCCGTTTCTGAGTCTGATTTCGGATGACCGCATCGCGCAGACGTTGGCGCTGATGGCCCAGCCCAAAGACGCGCGGCTCACCAAGGAATTTGCGCGTGAGATCTGCCAGCGCACCGCCAGCGCGGCGACTATTGAATGCTCCATCTCTAGTTTGGGCAGTCAATATGTATTGGGATTGAAGGCCGTGAATTGCCGCTCTGGCGACCTACTTGCCCAAGAACAGGCTACGGCCGGCGCCAAGGAGCAGGTGCTCAAAGCGCTCGGAGACGCCGCAACCAAGCTACGCGAGAAGCTGGGCGAATCGCTGGCCTCGGTGCAGAAGTATGATGCGCCACCGGAGAATGTGACCACGTCGTCGCTGGAGGCGCTGCAAGCGTATAGTCTTGGCTATAAAGCACAGGTGAGGAGCGATTTCGCTGCCGATATCTCGTTGTTCCAGAGGGCCGTGAGCCTGGATTCGAATTTCGCCATGGCCTATGCGCGGCTGGCGAATGGATATTCCAACTTGGGCGAGGCCGCCCGCGCAGCCGAGATTACACGCAAGGCTTACGAATTGCGGGACCGGACGAGTGACCGAGAAAAGTTCTACATCGCTTCCCATTACGAGGAATTCGTGACCGGAAACCTGGAGGCGGCCCGTACGACCTATGAATTATGGGTACAGACTTACCCGAGCGATGACATTCCGCGGTACAACCTGGCCAACATTTACCTCCAATTTGGAGAGTATGAGAAGGCTGTCACGGCGATGGAGGAGGCGGTGAGGCTCGACCCCGGAAGGGGTAGCTGGGGGGGCTTGATTTCCATGTACGCAAACGCCGGTCGTCTGGATGAGGCCCAAGCTGCGGCGCGGGACGCGCGCGCTCACAATCTCGACGGGCCTTTCATTCATCAATTGCGTTACGAGTTGGATTTCCTTCAGCACGATGCAACGGGGATGGAGACCGAGGCCGCCGTGCTGATGGGGAAACCGGGATACGAGGAAGGAATGCTTTACAATGAGTCGGACACTGCCGCATATGGTGGCGAGTTTGCCAAGGCTCGGGAACTGACGCGCCGAGCCGTCGATTCCGCCCAACGGGCCGATGAAAAAGAAACAGCGGCAGGGTACCAGGCGGGAGCAGCTCTCCGCGAGGCGTTGGTAGGAAATACAGGTTTGGCAAGGCAAGACGCGCAATCCGCGCTCTCGCTGGCGAACGGCAGAGATGCCGAGGGGTTGTCGGCCGTTGCACTCGGAGTGGCGGGCGATTCCGCGCGTGCCACGCGGCTGGCAAGCGATCTTGGCAAACGCTTCCCGGAAGATACTCGCGCGCGCGTGGATTACTTATCCATGATACATTCCGCCGTCGCGCTTCAGAGCGGCGACGCCAGCAAGGCTCTGGAGGCGCTTGCGGCGGCCGTGCCTTACCCATTTCAATTTAAGTCGGTCTACCTGCGGGGCGAGGCATATCTGGCCGCCAAGCAGGGCGCAGCAGCAGGGGAACAGTTTCAGAAGATTTTCGACCATCCAGGCCCAGTGATAAACGAAGTGATTGGCGCGCTGGCTCACCTCGGCTTGGGCCGCGCATACGCCCTCACTGGCGATAGAGCAAAAGCGAAAACCGCTTACCAGGATTTCTTCGCCCTCTGGAAAAACGCCGATCCCGACATTCCAATCCTGCAGCAAGCCAAAGCGGAGTACGCAAAGCTGAAGTAGTGCCGCGTCTTGAGGCGCGGGCGCGGCTCAGTCAAGTTCCCGAGAGCTCCGCAGTGGCCTCCAAACACGCTATGAAAGCAGTGGCAAACACCACGCGCGACCGCCGCTCCGGGGTTTGCAGAAATAGCCGATCGACACTACAACGCTGCGTTGGCGAAAGGCCGCCTCGAACATACGTATATATCAGTTCTTCTTCCGCTGCGACGAGTCTCTTAAATGTTTCATCGTCGCCAAGATACTCGTCCTCCAATTTGGTGCGCTCGGGCTCAGGCAACTCACCCAGGAGATACTTGATGAATCGCGGGTCGCGCTCGGCACTGTGTGGCATGGTCTGTGACATGGAGTCTTCCTTAGTGGCTTCTTTTAGTTTGCTTTGGACTTTGTGCCGGGCGGCTTCGGGACTGGTGGCAGGGTTCCAGAGGCCAGGCAGCCCAAAATCAGGTGAGTCTTTGTTTTCATCGCTTTTGCTCCCTTCACTTGATTCCTTCGTAATCACGGGGTGTGACGGCTAACGCCAGATCGATATTCTTGAAGTTTTTCTTGCGTCAGACTGAGTCTCAGGAAAACTTGGATGGTGGGCCGGGAACGAGGGAAAGGAGAGCAGACAGAAAACAAGGAGAGTCCCGCGATTCAGGGCGGGACTCTCGTGAAAAGGCCGGTCGTCGTTCAAGGGTTGGGGGGTTATTCTCCGCGCGGGCGATGGTCACACTTCCCTGATACCGCTGCCGTCCGGCATCTGTCGCGCGTTCCCATCCAGGAGCGAGTTTGCATCGGTCCCCAGCAGTTCCTGGCCTTGATTCTTGGGAGGCGATTTGAGCTCGTTGCCCTGAAATATCGCCTGTGAAGCCACCGGCGCCGAGCCGGGAGTATCGACGTCAGCCGAGTTGACCTGGGCATCGCGATACACGTCGCGTTTGCCGATTCCGCCGTGGGTTTGGCCGGGGCCGTCCTGGGCGTTGGCGGGACTGATCAGTGCACCTGCTGCCATGAGGCCGCCGCCGATCAGAATCTGGAGTCTCCATTTACGTAGGGTGGTCATTTGAATCCTCTTTTCTGTTTTGGTTTTCATCGCTTTTGCTCCCTTCACCTGGTTCCTTCGCAATCGCGAGCCGAAACGGCTAACGTAGGATCGATATTTTTGAAGGTTTCTTGTTTTCAGCCGAATCCGGGAATTGGTAGTGGGCTACTTTGAATCAAGCCCACTACCTGGGTTCTGGGCGAAAGCGTGTAAATTGGAGGCTTGGAATCCCCGTTGAACCGGAGTCAGATTGGCCTCTAAGATCTCGGTTTGTGATCCCGGCCTATAACGGCGGGACGCAATTGGACGAGTGTTTGAACGCCCTGGCGCGCCTGGCGACAGCTCCCGGCGAAATCATCGTCGTCGACGATGGCATCGCCGATCACGTGAGGAGCGTGCGGCAACTGCAGGAGGCTTAGGTGCCTTGGTCTTCTTTACGAATCTAGCGAGTTGCAAAAGTAAGCCGGGATTAGGAAGCGAGCCAGCAAAGCTGCTCTTTCGATAACCCGGCTTCAGGAACAGTAACAACACCTAAGGAGCGTCAATTTAGCAGCCTCCGGGCCACCTGGATTGCACTCGGTTTCTGCTTGCGAGTAGAACACGCCATGGAGGGTATTGTCTGTTCAAAAATGCTCAGTCTAGTCAGGACGTGGGGAGGCGGCGAAAGCGTGTACACTGGGGAGTTGGAATCCCCGTTAAATCGGAGTCAGATTGGCCTCTAAGATTTCGGTTGTGATCCCGGCCTATAACGGCGGGACGCAGCTGGACGAGTGTTTGAACGCCCTTGCGCGCCTGACGACAGCTCCCAGCGAAATCATCGTCGTTGACGATGGATCCAACGACGGTTCCATTCAGAGGGCCGCGACGCGTGGGGTGGCAGTGCGCGTGATCGAGACGCCCGGCCGCCAGGGTCCGGCCGTGGCACGGAACATCGGAGCGCAGGCAGCCACGGGCGACATCGTCTTTTTCCTGGATGCCGATGTGTGCGTGCATGAAGATGCGACCGAGCGGCTGGCCGCGGCCTTCGCGGATCCTACGATGGATGCGGTGATCGGCTCCTATGACGACGATCCATCCTCGCGGGATTTCCTGTCGCAATACAAGAACCTGATGCATTGTTTTGTGCATCAGAATGCTCGCAGCGAGGCTTCCACGTTTTGGAGCGGGTGCGGCGCCATGCGGCGCGATGTGTTTCTGACGATGAGCGGCTTCGACGCCAGTTACAAGCGGCCGGCGATTGAAGACATCGAGTTGGGATACCGGCTGCGCAATGCGGGCAGGCGCATTCTGTTGGATCGCGACCTGCGCGTGAAGCACCTGAAGAAGTGGACGTTCTGGGGATTGCTGAAGACCGATGTTCTGGATCGCGGAATCCCCTGGACGGAGCTGATTCTGCGCGATCAGCGGATGCCCAACGATCTCAATCTGCAAATCAGCCAGCGAGTGAGTATCGGCCTGGTGTATCTCATGCTGGTTTACGCAGCCGAACACGCGCTGCGCTACGGCGCATACGCGCTGCTGCCGTTAGTCACGATTTTGTTCATACTGCTGAGCAGCTTTTGGTCGGATGGAGCGGAGCATCGCTCGCTGGGAGTGTGCGCGGCGATGATCGCCGGCGCGGCTGCTATCGTGCTGTGCGCGTGGCGGGTTCATCAGCGCGGTTTGATCCCCTTGATTGTCGCCATCGTGCCGCTGCTGTTCTTGAGGCATCGCTATGATAATCGAGGGCGGTGGGCCTCCTTGAACGCGTGGTTTCACGGCTTGTACATCCTGGTTGTGATCGTGGTTTCGATGCTCTACCTCAAGGACAGGTATTTCATTACAGCCGTGGTCGCGGGTGTTCTGGTGCTGGCAACCTTGAACAACGGATTCTATTTGTTCCTGTCCGAAAAGCGCGGCAGGCTATTCGCATTGGCGGCCTTTCCATTTCACCTGCTGTATCACTTCTATAACGGCGTATCGTTTGTGATGGGCAGCTTGCTGTGGTCGGTGCGGGCTATCCAGTCGCGAACGGGGGATGTGGATCGGACGGCTGGAGCGTTTCCCCCGGTTCGCAAATGAGTCACTCGGGGAGCTTGGCGGGCGGCTCCGGCAGCAGGAACGTGAGCCCCAGCGCGAGAGCGTAGACTCCGATGCCAACCACGGTGGCGGCATGCGTGAGTCGAACTGATGGCGAAGTGCCGGGCATGAGTGCGGCCAGGTGCGTGGTGACTAGAGCCGCGGAGGTGCCCAGCATACGGCCGCCGACATTGGCCGCGAATCCCTCGCCTGTGCCGCGCAAATGCACCGGGTACACACGCGGCAGATAGTTGCCCCAAAACGTGAGTTGCGCGACCGTGGTGAATCCCGCGAAGAAGATGCCGATGCGAAACATTTCCAGACTGTGAGTGGCGGTGTAGAGGAAGACGATCGGGATCAGCGCGAGGCCGGGGACCAGAAACATGCGCAGCAGGCGGCGCCGGCCGACCACTACCAGTGCAAGCGCGGCCAACACGATTCGGCCTGCCAAGCCACCGAGTTCTTGTGTTCCCTGCACGCTTGAAATGGCTTGCCCGCGCGCGGACGGCGTCATTTGCGCGACCTCGGGCAATCCCGGCGTGATCTGCGGAGACTGCTGAATGGTTCCGAACGCGGCCCCATAGGCACAGGCGAACAACAGCGCGCTGACGATAGTGACGCGGCGGAGCTGGGGGCTGAAAAGTTCGCGAACGCTGGGACGCTTCAGCGTGCCCTCGAGTCGCTGGTGCTCCCACTGCGGCGATTCGGGCAGGAAGGGACGGATGATGGCGAGCGGAATCGCGGGCGCCACTCCTGCAAGTAGCACATAACGCCACGCGGCGTGCTCGCCGTAGATCAGAGGCAGCGACGCACCCCAGCGATTGGCGACATAGAACGCGCCGGCGGTGAGGACGCCACCGAGCGAGGCAAAGGCCTGCGTATAGCCGAGCACGGCTTCGCGCGTTCGTGGATTGGGAAATATTTCGGCCAGCCACGCCACGGCCGCGACGAACTCGACGCAGGTGCCGGCGAACGCGAGCGTGCGGAACAGGAGCAGAGTGTCGAGGCGCGCGGCCAGGCCCGACGCCGTCGCCGCAAAGGCGTAGAGGAGAATGCTCCAGGTGAGAATACGGCGGCGTCCGAAGCGGTCGGCGAAGTAGCCACCCCACAGACCGCAAAATCCGCCCACTAGCGGCGGGAACCAGAAGAGGTAACCGGCCCAGTCGCGATACTCCGGCGTGCCAGGCTTCAAATGGCCGAGCTCGGTCAGCGCGGGTTGCAGGATGAGAGGGCCGACCAGCACGACATAGATATCGAAGAGAAAGCCCATGGCCGCGACGGCGCAGATGATCCATTTGACGGCGGTCGAAATGGGCCGCGGGCCTGGTTCGGACATAAACCGCAAGGCTAGCACAGGGTGGCGCTGGCTCTCACCAACGCGGGATTGGGGATTTGGGATTGGGGATCGGATATGATTACACCCGAGGAGCTTTTATGCGACGCGCCATCTTCTCCACTGTGTTTGTGACCTCCGTGTCATGGGCGGCAATCCAGGAGCCGGTGCATCTGGACGCTGGCTCAGTTTCCGGGATCGCGGGATCGAGTCCGGAGGTGCGGGTGTTCCGCGGCATTCCATACGCTGCGCCGCCGACGGGACAACTGCGCTGGCGCGCTCCGCAACCAGTGGCGCACTGGGACGGAGTTCGTACGGCGGATCAGTTCGGTGCGATGTGCATGCAACCTGCGTTTCGCGGCGCGACTGGCGCCAATCCCGGCCCGAATCCTCTGAATATGAGCGAGGACTGCCTCTTCTTGAACGTCTGGACGGCGGCGAAGTCGGCCGGCGACAAGCGGCCCGTGATGGTCTGGATTCATCCGGGCGGATATACCACGGGCTCGGGATCGACGCCGGGATTCGACGGAGAGGCGCTGGCGAAGAAGGGCGTGGTGCTGGTGACCATCAACTATCGACTGGGAGCGTTCGGATTCTTCTCGCATCCGGAGCTGACCAAGGAATCCGACCG
>PMUP01000013.1 GCA_003166865.1 Bryobacterales bacterium | reverse complement strand
TTCTGAGGTGTGCAGAAATTCAGAACGCGACTAACCTTTAGTAGAAAGCAACAAAGAAGGAAGTGACCGTCCTGTAATAATTGCGTTGTTTACAAAGTTTTGACGCGACAAGGTCACTCGTGTTGCGTTCCAACAAGCCGAACGGCACCTCTATTCCACTATGAACATCTGGAGTAACGCATGGTTACTAATGCCATAAGCATCATCCCCGGAAGCACGGTCAAGGAAGGACTCGCAGTGGTTAGCACCGTGGCGCCCGCACGACACAACGGTGACCCAAGCGGCTTGGTGAATGGAGTTGTCATGCGGAACAGCTTATTGGCAATCGAACCGAGGAGCAAAGACACGATTTCCGAAGATGCGATTCGTGATCAGCTCTCTCGAATTCTGGAGAGTTCGATATTCGTCCAATCCGAGCGGCTTGGCCACTTTCTGCGCTTCACGGTTGAAACCACCCTGGAAAGTAAGGCGGAGACACTAAAAGAATACGTCGTCGGGACCCACGTTTACGGTCGCAAGCCTTCTTATCATCCCACCGAAGATTCGATTGTTCGCAGCGAAGCTCGAAGACTCCGGCGGAAACTACAGGAATTCTACGAGACCATCGGTAAGGACGACCTGGTCTTTATTCACTATAGGCCTGGCAGTTATGTGCCTGTTTTCAAAGTGCGCGGCGAGGATAGCAAACCTTCCGCGATAGCTGCTCGTTCTGTCGAGGGGTTCACTGAAAGATCGGAACTTCGTGTGGCAGTTTTGCCTTTTGTCGACCTCTCCAAGGGCGCTTTGTCCGGCGCCTGTGCCCAGTTCCTGACTGATGACCTGATTCATCAACTGATACGCACAGATGGCGTAAGCGTAACTACCGCATATTCGGAAAGCCCAGAGGGCGTGGGGACCGTGGACATACCTTTGCTGGCCAAGAAACTTGATGTTCAGATCGTTTTTGAAGGGACGGTCGGCGAAGACAACAACCAATTACGGGTGACGTCCAGAGTCGTGAACTCGGACGGCCTTCGAATCTGGTCAGAACGGTTCGAAACAAACCGTGACTCTCAAGGCTTGCTTAATCTCTCAGCGAGAATCGCCTCGGCTCTGATTAGCCGCGTCTGTCCAGAACAACCGATGGTTGGAAAACTGACTAACTCTGCAGGAGCATCGCCCCTCGCCATTCATTCATTGATGCTCAGGACAGAAGAACTGCTCGATGAAGGAACGCTGGAAGGAACTCAGGCGGCTCTGGCGAAATGGCAAGAGGCGATAGAGATTGAACCCCGCTACGTCAGAGCCATCTGCGGTGTAGCTCAATCCTATTGCGAGATGGCGCTGCGCGGGATACCTGATTCTTCCGTCGCTGTCACGCATGCTCATCAAGCGGCAGAACGGGCCGCTCAACTGGATCCCAATATGATGTTGGTCCCCACATGCATGGGATCTGCCTTTACTTTATCGTGGAACTGGCGAGACGCAGAAGCAAGTTTCAAACAGGCGCTTGGTCTCGGCGAGAATGCTGGAACATATCGGCAGTATGCCATGTTCCTCGCTGCGCGGAGCCGCTTGCGGGAAGCCTGGAATTACATCCAAAAAGCTCAGCAGATCGATCCGTTTTCGTACCGGCAAAAAGTCCTTTATACAAGACTGCTATACCTCTCTCGAAACTACGAGAACGGATTAAGGTATGTGTCGGAGCAACTCTTGTATGGGCGTTTGCCGCATGAGGCCGAGCTGTACCGGGCAATGATGCTTATTTCGCACAATCGACGCGATGAGGCAAGGCGCATGGCACAGGAGCTGTGGGACAAGGCAAGCGGTCAGCCTGTAATGATGAGTGGAGTGGCGGAGGTTTTGGCGGCGTGCGGCGAAACAGGCCCTGCCGGCAGGATCGCAGCCGATTCTGATCTCTTCGCTCCGAATTCGCCAATAAGTAAATTCCGCCAGGCCCTGCTTCTACTCGCTTTGGGCAATCGAGATCGCGCGATCTCTTTACTTTCCGCCGCATACGAGGAGCATGAAGCGGAGCTTATTTGGCTCGCCTGTGATCCGCGTCTCGATCCGATTCGGCAAGACTGTCGCTTTACTGCTCTACTGGATGGCGTCATACTCGACCCTCTTGGGGTGCGCCCGGGACAGTTTTAGCGGGCCTCCACAGCGCTGCACAGTTCCATCTGCCCTCGTTCAATATCCTCCGCGAAGGCCAAACCAACAGGACACTATGACGAAGCAGACGGGCGTGCGTCTTGTTGCGTTTTCCTGCCGCTCATATATCCTTCTGGGGCCGCCAACTAATCACTGTGAGCTAGCCCTTACTCACGTTTTCACGCGCGCGGAATCCTGCGAACATCGCACTGGGAGATATATTCCGATGACCAAAGACAAGCAAAACGAAGTTCCGATGACTGTTCACGAGGCAACCTACCGTCTGTTGCGCAAGCTGGGACTGACGACTGTTTTCGGAAACCCAGGCTCCACGGAACAGCCATTTCTCAAGAATTTTCCAAAGGACTTTCAATATGTCCTTGGCCTTCAAGAAGCGTCGGTGGTGGCGATGGCCGACGGATTTTCACAAGCGACCCAAAAGCCCGTGTTGGTGAACCTGCACTCGGGTGCTGGAACAGGGAACGGCATGTGCAACATCATGACCGCCTTTCAAAACAAGACGCCACTCATCATCACGGCCGGTCAACAGACACGCGAGATGATTCTTTGCGACCCGTTGCTTACGAATCGTGAAGAGACGATGTTGCCGCGCCCCTGGGTGAAATGGGCGTATCAACCGGTCAGAGCCCAGGACGTTCCCGGAGCGATCATGCGGGCCTATGCGGCCGCTTTGCAGCCTCCAGCGGGTCCGGTATACGTCTCAATCCCACTGGACGACTGGGACCAGCCAGCGCTGGGGGACGCGGTCGTCCGAAGTGTAAGTTCACGGTACTCGCCCGATCCACAGCGAGTCGCGTTGTTCGCTGAGCGGATTCAGAAGAGCAAGAACCCAGTATTGCTTTACGGACCAGAGATTGAACGTTCAGGCGGTTGGGACGCCGCTGTCAAATTCGCCGAGCGCCTGAACGCTCCGGTGTATATTACACCGTTGTCCGATCGAGCGTCATTCCCTCAAACTCACCCCCAGTTTCGCGGTATGGCACCGATCGCGATCGGGCCGCTGAGCAAGAAACTTCAAGGCCATGACCTCATCATCGTGATTGGCGCCCAGGTCTTCCGTTATTACCCGTTCGTTGGGGGCGATTACCTTCCCCAAGGTGCTGAGCTATTGCAGGTTACGAACGATCCATACGATGCGGCGGCGGCCATTGTAGGAGACAGCCTTTTGTCAGACGCGAAACTGGCACTGGAAGCGTTTATCGACGCCGTTCCCGTTGCGAAGTCGCGGCCCGCGCTCGCCCCGTTGAGCATTGACAGAAAGCTTCCATCTCCCCCGAACAGCCCTTTGACAGCGCTCGAGGCATTTGCCGCACTGAGTGAGTTGCGGCCCGATGACGCAATTCTGGTAAATGAGACGGCCTCAAATTTTGCCGATCTGTTGCAGTTCTGGCCAATTGTGAAGCCCGATTCTTTCTACACCTTCGCGAGCGGCGGGCTGGGTTGGGGCTCACCTGCTGCGGTCGGCGTGGCCATTGCTGAAAAGAAGATGGGAACCGGCCGCGCTGTGGTGTGTGCTATCGGAGACGGCGCCATTCAGTATTCGGTACAGGATCTGTATACTGCGGCCCAATTGAAACTGAAAGTCATATTTATCGTGCCATGCAACGGCGAATATGCCATTCTCAAGGAATTTGCCGTCCTGGAGAAGACGCCGAACGTTCCGGCTCTTGATCTTCCTGGTCTGGACATCGTCGCCACCGCCAAGGCCTTCGGCTGCGTCGGCGTTGCCGCCAATACGACAGATGAAATCAAGAAGGAATTCGCCAAGGCACTCAAGGCCGAGGGCCCAACAGTGATCGCGATTCCGATTGCCCGCCAGGAGCGGGCCTTGGTGGCGGAGTAGCCGACGAGCAAATCTCCAAGCCGGGCTGTGGGCGAAGTCCTCCCCCAGCCTGGTGAATTCCAAAGGGATAAGGAAGTGACCATGAATCGAAGAAGCGCACCGTTCGTTTCATTGACTGTAGTCTTTCTGGCCGGGTTCCTCTCAGCGGATCGGATGCAGGGCCAGGCCCTGAATATGGACGGCCAATCCGGAATTTTCTTCCAACCTTGGGCGGCGGTGGTCCCATCGGCTGCCGGGAAATTCGGCGGACCAACCGTCAGTTTCCACATCGTCGACGCGGGACCCGTCGCCGGAGACTACTTAAACGTCGGAGTCGAGGAAGGCTTTGGCAACTGGCTGGAGTTTGGATTTACACGGAGCAATCACACCGACGGAGGAGACCCGGCGATCAGTCCTCTGTTCAACTTCGCGGGCATGAACATCTTCAATGTGAAGGCAAACGTTCTTTCAGCGAACAGCCACGGCCACACGTATTTTCCTGCCATCTCCGTGGGCGGAGTGCTCCGGACGAATGACCCGTTCGTTTCCCAGTCGGTCGCGCACAAGAACGCCGCCAACGGAGATATCTATTTGGTCGGCTCGAAGCTCTTTGTGTTCGGAAACAAGTTCGCCTTTCTATTAAATGGAGGAGTCCGCGGAACGAATGCGCAGAAGTACGGCTACGGGGGAAACACTCTCAATTGGCAGGCGCGAGCGTTCGGCGGGATTGCTTTTCCGATCCCGATCAAGAAACTTGTCGTCATCGCGCCTACATTCGAGATTGACCAGGAGCCCGAGAAAATCAAGTATGTTCCTACGGCGACCTTGCCCACGGATCTGATCTACGCCGTCAGGATTTCGCGTGCCCCCGATTCCCGATGGAGCTTCGACATCGGAACTGGCCACGTCGGCGCGACCCTGGGACCCGGAATCAACATCAAAGTCAACAACGCCCTCGCGTTTGCCGCCGACTTCAGGCTTTAAGCAGATCACATGGATCAAGAACGGAGAATGTCTGTGCATAAACCAGTGCTCGTAGTTACAACTCACTTTCTGGATGAGATTGAGGCCCGCATTGATCGAGATTACGATGCGCGCCGCAATCCTCACGAAAGGCCGTTTACACGTGATGAACTGATCGAGGCCTCATCCGGAGCCGATGCGCTGTTCATTACACCCTTCGATCGGTTAGACTCTGACTTCTTCAAGCGGGTGCCCGCCTCTGTGAAGGTTATAGCTACCTACTCCGTCGGTGTTGACCACATCGACCTCCAGGCTGCCGCGAATAGGAAAATCGCCATTGCGTATACGCCGGGAATCAACGCGGATGCCACCGCAGACATCGCGATGTTGCTGATGCTGGGTTCGTCACGGCGGGCGTACGAAGGCCAGGAAATGGTGCGTACAGGAACATGGAAAATTTCGAATTTGTTGGCGTGGCAGCTGACCGGAAAGGTTCTCGGCATTTTTGGCATGGGACAAGTGGGCCGGGCTGTTGCTCAACGTGCGAGGGGTTTCGGGATGACCATCCACTATTACAATCCAACCCGCTTGTCCGCGGCATTAGAGAAAGACGCGGTATTTCACTCCAGTCCGTCGGACTTACTTCGAGTGAGTGAGTTTCTTACCCTGCATGCGCCGGAGACTCCGGAGACTCATCATTTCATCAATTCGAAAACAATCGATCTGCTGCCACAGGGAGCGATCCTGATCAACACCGCTCGTGGTGGCCTGGTGGCGGACGAGGACCTCATTGCCGCCCTTAAGAGTGGCCGAGTGGCAGCAGCTGGGCTGGACGTGTTCGATGGCGAACCGAAGCTTCACCCTGGATATGTTGCACTCAAGAACACGTTTCTGTTGCCGCATATGGGGAGCGCGACGGTGGAGACGCGTTTGGCAATGGGCGTGCTTGCCCTAGACAACATAGATGCGGTTCTGGGCGGCAAGCCCGCGCCCTCGCTCGTGACAAAGGAGCCGGTTGTCGCGTAGACCGCTCTGGCTAGACAGAAAAGAGGATCAGATGCAACAGAAGACCGCTCCAACTTTCTCGACAATTCGTACGCCGTCGTCCTACCCCGCGTCACACAAACGGTACCTGCAAGGTAGCCGTGCGGACCTGCGCGTACCTTACCGGGAGATCGTTCTCTCAGCCACGCGCCACCATGATCACACCGAAGACAATCCTCCCATACCGGTTTACGACACCTCTGGACCGTATACAGACCCTGAGATCGGGGTTGAACTGAAGCGAGGATTGCCTACCGGCCGCGGCGATTGGATTAAGGAGCGAGACGATACCAAGTTTCTCATTGGGCCAAGTTCCGAATATGCCCGCAGGCGGGAAGACGACCTCCTGACCTTCAACGTCCGTTTTCCTTCGTCGGCTCGGCCTCGACGTGCCCGCGATGGCAAGAACGTGAGCCAAATGCATTATGCACGTAAGGGCATTGTTACGCCGGAGATGGAGTTCGTTGCCTTGCGTGAGTCGATGCGGCTGGATCGATTCGCGCAGGATCCAGCCTATGCATTGCTTCTGCGCCAGCATCGCGGAGAGGCGCTTGGCGCGCAACTTCCCAAAGAGATCACCACTGAGTTCGTCCGCGCTGAGGTAGCGGCGGGCCGCGCCATCATCCCAGCAAATATCAACCATCCTGAACTGGAACCGATGATCATCGGCCGTAACTTCAAGGTCAAAATCAACGGCAATATCGGAAACTCTGCCGTTACCTCTTCACTCGCCGAGGAGGTGGACAAAATGATCTGGGCCACGTATTGGGGCGCGGATACGATCATGGATCTCTCCACGGGCAAGCACATTCATGAAACGCGCGAGTGGATCCTTCGCAATGCTCCTGTACCCATCGGCACCGTTCCCATCTACCAGGCTTTGGAAAAGGTGGGCGGGCGCGCAGAGGAACTGACCTGGGAATTGATGCGCGATACGCTCATCGAACAGGCCGAGCAGGGGGTCGATTACTTCACATTGCATGCAGGTGTCCGTCTGCCCTGGATTCCGCTCACCGCCCGCCGGCTCACTGGCATCGTCTCGCGCGGCGGCTCCATCCTGGCGAAGTGGTGTCTCGCACATCATCAGGAGAATTTCCTCTACACGCATTTCGACGAGATCTGCGAAATCATGAAGGCTTACGACGTTTCGTTTAGTTTGGGCGATGGCCTCCGTCCCGGCTCAATCTACGATGCCAACGACGAAGCCCAGTTCGCGGAATTGCGTACACTTGGTGAACTGACAGAGCGAGCCTGGAAACACGATGTACAGGTAATGATCGAGGGTCCCGGCCATGTGCCCATGCAGCGCGTCCGCGAAAACATGGATCAGGAGTTGCAACATTGCTTCGAAGCACCGTTCTACACTCTAGGGCCGCTCGTCACCGATATCGCTCCTGGTTATGACCACATCACCAGCGCGATAGGCGCCGCTCAGATTGGATGGTACGGAACGGCGATGCTGTGCTATGTCACGCCGAAAGAACATCTCGGACTTCCAAATAAAGAGGATGTTCGTACGGGAATTATCAGTTACAAAATCGCCGCGCATGCGGCCGACCTGGCGAAAGGATGGCCCGGGGCGCAGCTCAGGGACAACGCATTATCGAAGGCCCGGTTCGAATTTCGCTGGGACGATCAATTTAACTTGAGTGTCGATCCTCAGCGCGCCCGCGAGTATCACGACGAGACCTTGCCTCATGAAAACGCTAAGACGGCGCACTTCTGCTCTATGTGCGGACCCAAGTTTTGCTCCATGAAGATCAGCGAGGAAATTCGCGCCGCATATGGGGAGCAAGAACAAGCGGGGATGGCAGAAAAAGCTCGCGAATTCCTGGATCGCGGCGGCGAGGTGTACGTTTGAATGCGGCCGGATCTCGCCATCGTGGGCGGTGGTTTGCTTGGGCGCTGTTTGGCGTGGCGCGCCTCGAAAGCTGGTGCGCGCGTCGTCCTTTACGATGCCGCTGGCAGTAGAGGGGAGGGCTCAGCGGCGTGGGCGGCGGCGGGGATGATTGCACCAACGTCCGAAGCTATCGATGCTGCGCCACAAATTGAATCCATGGGGAGACGAAGCCTTTCGCTGTGGCCCCAATGGTTGTCTGAGCTGCCGGTTCCTGTGTTTTATCGGGGCGATGGAACCTTGCTTCTCTGGCACCGCGAGGACGCCGGACAAGCAGTTCGCGTCCAGAGGGCGCTCGCCTCGCGCAATGCGCAGGGACACCTCAAACACGTCGCAGGTCCAGAACTCGGTGAACTGGAACCTGCCCTGGGGACAAGATTTCCCCGAGCGCTCTATATTGCTGGTGAAGCGCAGGTAGACAATCGCGCACTGCTGCAGGCGGTTGCCATAGCCCTCAGCCAAAGCAAGGTTGAGTGTCACTGGGAAACATTTGTCCCGGATGGAGAGCTCCCCAATGCCGGAATCGTCGTGGATTGCCGCGGTATGGGCGCCAAGCGCAATTGGCCACAGTTGCGCGGTGTTCGCGGGGAGATCGTCCGTCTGCATGCGCCCGAGATCGAATTGCATTGCACGCTGCGGTTGCTGCACCCCCGCTACCCGGTCTACATCATTCCGCGCGCCGAAGGACGACTCGTCGTCGGGGCGACCAGCATCGAGAGCGATGACCATTCGACTGTTTCCGTGCGCGGAGCACTCGAGCTCTTGACTTCCGCGTATTCCGTGCTACCGGCCTTGGCCGAGGCCCGTATTCTCGAGTTCAATACTCAAGTCAGGCCGGCCCTCCCGGACAATGCACCCGCAATTCATTTCGATCGACAGCGAAACGTGCTGCACATCAACGGACTCTATCGGCATGGGTTTTTACTGACACCTGCGATCACCGAGGAAGTCTTGGCCATTCTGTCCCTGCGGGACAAGAGCTCCGAAGTCGTCTTCGCTGCCGTTCAGGACGATTTGCACCCATGTTTGTGATCGTGAACGGCCAAACGCATCCGTTGCCCGAACCTCAGACACTCGCAGCATTGCTGAGCCAATTGTCTCCGGCAGCTCCGTTTGCCGTGGCCCGCAATGCAGAGGTTATTCCACGCGGAACGTACGAAGAGTGCCACATCGAGCCTGGCGACAGGATCGACATCGTCCATCCAGCAGCAGGGGGTTGACATGGAAGCACCCAAGATCGAAGATCGCCTGACTTTGTATAAGGAGAACTTTGCTAGCCGTTTGCTGCTCGGTACCGGGCGCTATGATTCTCCGTCCGTGTTGGCCGACGCGATTCGCGCCGCTGCGCCCGCAATGCTTACGCTGTCAGTACGGCGCCAGATCTCGGGATCGAGCTATGCGGGCCAATCGTTCTGGAACTTCGTCCGGGAAACGGGCCACGCGATTTTGCCCAACACTGCAGGGTGTTTCACCGCGCGTGACGCAATAGCGACGGCATGCATGGCGCGCGAAATGTTTCAGACCAATCTGATAAAGCTTGAAGTCATCGGAGATGAAGTTAACCTTCAGCCAGATCCATATGGTCTGGTGGAGGCAGCTGCCGAACTCGTAAGGCGTGGCTTCCAAGTCTTACCGTATTGCACGGAGGATTGGGTTCTTTGCAGACGATTGATGGACGCTGGCTGTGAGGTACTTATGCCATGGGCAGCCCCCATCGGAACTGGGCAGGGGCCACGCAATCCACGTGCCCTCCGCGAACTACGGGAACGGGCTCCTGAAGTTCCCTTGATTGTCGATGCAGGCCTCGGCCTTCCGTCTCACGCTTGTCAGGTGATGGAGTGGGGCTTTGATGGAGTCCTGTTGAACACCGCCATATCGCGAGCCCTTGATCCAGTTCGAATGGCGGGCGCCTTCGCCAGCGCCGTCAGGGCTGGCCGCGCCGCGTTCCTTGCTGGGCCAATGGCAGTGCAAGACGCAGCGGTGCCCAGCACCCCAGAACTTGGGCGCCCGTTTGCGACGGATTCATTGCGGTTGCCATACCAACGGGCCATTTGATTTAAGGAGAACTGAAAATGCCAGAGCCAACACTGACGCAATTTAAAACTGCGAACACTTTTGACCCACGTGGCCTGCTTACTCGCCATCGGAACTATTTTTTATCGGGCGCTACCCGCTCCATAGAGTGGCGGCAAAAGCAGTTGATCGCTTTGCGGTCAATGATGCGGGAGCACGCCGAGGACTTCTACGAGGCATTGTGGACGGACCTCCGCCGCAGCCGGACTGAGGCCGATTGGGTCGACGTGAAGTACATGACCAGTGAGATCGCCCACGTTCTCGAACACCTGCGGCACTGGATGGAGCCTGTGCCCGTGAGCACGCCGCTGATGCTGACCCCGTCGCACGCGAAGTTACAGTTCGATCCCCTCGGAGTGGGACTGATCATCGGGACGTGGAACTATCCCGTGATGCTAACGTTGTCTCCGCTGATCGCGGCGATTTCCTCCGGTAACGCGGCTGTTGTCAAACCGCCAGACCTGGCTCCTGCCACCTCCGATGTGATCGACCGGCTAGTCCCTGAGTATCTCGACCGAAACGCGTTTTCGGTCGTTCTCGGCGGACAAAAAGAAACCACCGCCCTGCTGGAACAGCCGTGGGACCACATCTGTTTTACCGGTGGCACGACCGTCGCCAAGATCGTCATGACAGCCGCGGCAAAGAATCTGACTCCCGTGGTTCTGGAGCTTGGCGGCAAGAATCCTTGCATCGTCCACTCTTCGGCCAATCTGCGGATCGCGGCCCGGCGTGTCGCCTTTGGACGCTGGTTTAATGCCGGCCAGTCGTGCACTGCCCCTGATCATGTGCTCGTGTTCAAGGATGTCCGCGACGAATTCTTGAAATGTCTAAAAGAAACGTTGCTTGAGTTCTACGGGGAAGATCCCCAGAAGAGCCCGGACTACGGCCGGATTGTTAGTCTCCACCACTTTGATCGGCTGGCGAATCTTCTCGCCAGCGGGACGATTTACCATGGCGGACAGCACGATCGCGCAGACCGTTTTATCGCTCCAACGGTACTTGTAGATGTGCCGTTAGATTCGCCCGCCATGCAGGAAGAGATCTTCGGTCCCATTTTGCCCGTGATCGAGGTTGACAATGCTGAACAGGTGATCGAATTCATCAATGCGCGGCCGAGCCCACTCGGCTTGTATATATTCTCCGAAGACCCGTCGCTGACGCAGCGACTTTTGCACTCCACAGCTTCCGGGGATGCGGGAGTTAATGAATGTACGTTGCAGCCGCTTATTCACGATTTGCCATTTGGCGGCGTCGGAAACTCCGGAATGGGCAAATATCACGGCGAGTGGGGATTTCGTGCCTACAGCAACGCCCGCGGTGTCCTTTATCACAGTACGAAACTGGATGTTGCTGGATTGCGCTACCCGCCCTACAATCAACATCAGCATTTACGGGAACTGGTAATTCCATCCTGATAGTCTCGCCTCACTTCCTCAGTAAGAACGCCGGCGTAGCCCGCTGACCGTCTGGCGAACCAAGCAGTAGCCGGGCAATGCACACCGCACGTCGCGCGTTCTTACCCTCCTGTTGAGCATTGGAGTCCCTGCTGTTATCAGATCATCAACATCACGGTGAGCTAGCCCTTGCACACCTTATTTATTCGCTAATACGGTGCCAGTATTCAATAGTGGCCTTTGCAAGGAGCGACATTATGACAAACATTACGGCTTTATCGCAGCTTTCGAAGCGTGTCCTGTCAACTGACAGGACAGAGCGGCGATCCAATAACGCGCTGAGCATCGTGCGCGAAGCACCCATCCCACGGCCAGCGCGATTTCGGCCGACGTTCCTCGCCATATTGGTCGCGGTGAGCGCGCTGTTCCCGGCAGCTCTGCCTGTGTGGGCGCAGGAGTCTTCAGAGATCGCTAAGCAAGCTCAAAATCCCATCGCGAGCTTAATCTCCGTGCCGTTGGAAAATGACTTTAATCCTCAAACGGGCATCAACAAAGAAGACAGTTACGTCCTAGAGATGAAGCCTGTTGTGCCCTTCAAGCTGTCCGACGATTGGACTCTTATTACGCGGACCATAATCCCCGTAATCCAAGTGCCTGATCTGGCGCCAACCGTGGACGGAACGACTGGAGTAGGAGACGTCCAACTATCGCTATTTCTATCGCCAGCCAAAGCCGGCGCGGTGATCTGGGGCGCGGGACCAGTGGTTTCGTTCCCTACGGCCTCGCAGGAGATCCTCGGGACGAAGAAGCTAAGCGTCGGACCGACTGTCGTTGTGCTTAGAATTCAAGGTCATTGGCTGTTTGGAACCCTTGTGCAGAACTTGTTCTCTGTCGCGGGACCTGCGGCGCGCGCTGACGTAAATCAGATGCTCATGCAGCCCTTCGCAAACTACAACCTCCGACATGGATGGTATCTGACTTCGTCTCCTATCATTACTGCGAACTGGGAAGTTAATTCAAACCAAAGATGGGTAGTGCCCGTCGGCGGCGGAGTGGGAAAGATCGTCCACTTCGGCAAGTTGCCTGTGAACATTTATACACAATTCTTTCGCAACGTCGAGCGTCCGGACGGCACGACAAGCTGGTCGGCAAGGTTCCAGGCGCAATTGCTATTTCCGAAAAAACAAAAGGAATAACAAGGTGAAGGCTATTCAAGTTCGAACGACGGGTGGCCCCGAAGTACTCGTGTTACGCGAATTTCCCGATCCTGTTCCGCAGGCTGGAGAGGTGCTCATCCGGGTTCACACCCCAACTGTGTCCAACCAGTTTTTAAGACATGCGAAGGTGAGCAACCGATCACAACAAGGAGATGGACTATGAATGCAGCAGAGAAGCTGGCGAAAAACATAACCGCCAACTACGACAATCAATTACGGAGCAACACGATAGACTTACCCGTACATGTCGAGTCCTTACTACAAAGCTTAGGGGCAACAACTTCCGATTCCGGAGGTAAGGTCACCTATTACGGCTCTGATCCCGTCACGCCCGATCGATTGCCATATGGAGCTATTAGCGCAATCTCGCTCGCGGTTAAGGCGATCCTGATCGCAAAGATATGGAAGGAGCGTACAGGCGAGGGGCAGGATATTCACGTCGACGTGCGTAAGGCTTTGCGGCGCCTCACACCGTTCCTCGACGGAAAGTGGGAACTGGTCAATGGATTCCCCGGACGCACGGATTCACATAGCCCATTTCTCGGCGGTCCGGATATTGTTCCCACCAGGGATGGAAAGTGGGTGATGCTTGCCGATGTGTTTCCGGCTTTACGCCAGCACGCACTCGATCTTCTTAAACCCAAGGGTGGCTTTTATGAAGCGGTACGCGACTCGGTGAAAGAGTGGAACGGCGAGGAACTTGAAGAAGCCGGTGAGAAAGCGGGCATCCCCATGCCGCTCGCCCGCAACATCAAAGACGTGCTGAAGATGGATGCCTTCACTAAATCCGTGGGGCTGATGCCCCTCGTCAGCGTCGAGAAAGTAGGCGAAAGCGACCCAATACCATTTACGCCCAATCCGAAGACTCCGCTCGACGGTATCCGTCAGCTCGCTACAACTCACGTCATTGCGGGCCCATCGATCGGCCGCGCAATGGCCCTGCATGGCGCCGACGCGCTCAACGTGTGGCGGCCATCCGATATCGAGCACACGCTATGGCATTACACCTCGCATGTCGGAATGCGGTCCACCATGCTTGAGTTGGGTAACAAGGAAGGCCAAGCGAAGTTCCGTGAGCTCCTTTCCAAGGCCGACGTATTCGTCTCGAATCGCCGCAAGGGATGGCGGGAGCGATTCCATATCACGCCGGAGGAAACGATTAAACAGCGTCCGGGTCTAATCGATACACAGATTACCTGGGCCGGCGAAACCGGACCGTGGTCGAGTCGCGTCGGCTTCGACATCACCGCCACTCTCGCGTGGGGCCTCGACAACATTGAGGGTAGCGATGAGAAGCCAGCACATCCGTCGATCTTCGTGGCCTGCGACTACGTAGCGGGTTGGCTCGCAACCTGCGGCATCCTGTCGGCACTGCTACGGCGCGCGAAGGAGGGCGGAAGCTACCGCGTCGTGGTTTCGTTGTCACGCACGGCTCTCTGGCTTGCTGAGTTGGGCATCTTCGATCGCGACTACGCGACAAAAACGGCCGGCTCAAATGATGAGCACCTCTATCCGGATCCCGATACATTCGTTGTCGATACGCCAATGGGTCGCTATAGCGGTGTCAAGGAAATGATCGAGATGTCGAAGACGCCGGGAGAATACAAGTATCCATTGACTCCGTTGGGTTCGTGGCAACCAAGCTGGCTTTAGCCGGGTGACAAGCTGGTCGGCAAGGTTTCAGGCGCGATTGCTATTTCCGAACAAACGGAAGGAATAACAAGATGAAGGCTCGGTCCGAACGAACGAATGTTGCGGTCCTGGTTGTCGGCAAAGTGGTCAGCGTCGAGCCGCGCGCCGGGTGCTTTGGTCGGATCACGAGAACGCGTAAGCGCTTGGAACGCTCCGAACAAGGCCTTGACCACTGTTCTCCTGGTCGCTGCGAAAAGTGTCCGACATGAGTAATGTTTTCGAAATCGCGGGCGACGTCAGCGTCTTCGGGTTTCGGGCTGTCACCAGCCTCTTCCGGCGTCCATTTGAAGGCGAGCAAATCCAGCGGCAGCTTGCGGAGATAGGGTCAAAATCGCTTCCACTCGTGATTGCTTCTGGCTTCGCTCTCGGCGCGGTTTTGACGCTGCACACGCGCAGCACGCTGGTTACCTTCGGTGCGACGGCGTGGATCCCCACTGTTCAGGCGCTGGCGTTCTTTCTGGAGATCGGTCCGCTGGTCACGGGTTTGCTAGTGGCGGGGCGAGTCGGTTCAGGAATCGGGGCGGTCCTATCCAACATGCGGGCGACCGAACAGATCGACGCCATTGAATCGCTTTCCATCGACTCTTTCAAGTTCTTGGTGGTACCACGTATTGTCGCGTGTACGCTGGCGCTCCCGCTCTTGACGCTGTTTCTGGATTTCTCGGGCCTGCTCGGAGGTTTTCTCTCCGAATATGCGTCGTCGCGGCTGTCGTTTCGGCTCTACATCAGTCGATCGTTCGCTTCGTTTGAGTGGTCAAACTTCTACGCGCCGACCCTCAAGACAGCCGTCTTCGGATTCATCATTGGGACGATTTCGTCTTTTCTCGGCTACAAGACGAATGAGGGTGCACAAGGGGTAGGGCGAGCAGCAACCACAAGCGTGGTGGCCTCTTCGCTGCTGATTATTCTCGTCGATGTGTTCTTGATCAAGTTCATCTTCTTCATATTTCCGGAGAGCGCCTTATGATCAATGGCCGAGGCTCGGCAGTGGCTTTCGATCACGTGTCGAAATCTTTCGGCACGAAGCAGGTTTTGCACGATGTCTCGTTTGACGTACGCGCGGGCGAAGCGCTTTGCGTTCTTGGGCGTAGTGGAACCGGTAAGAGCGTAACTCTGAAGCTCATCGTCTCGCTCATTAAGCCGGACCAGGGAAAGATTTGGGTCGAACAGGATGAGATCACGCATCTGGCGGAATCCGAACTCTCGCGAGTGCGGCGCAAGATGGGTTTTCTTTTCCAGGACGCTGCACTCTTTGACTCATTAACCCTCTATGAAAATCTGGCTTTGCCTCTTTTACGATTGACGGGCAAATCGCAAGAAGAGGCGGATCTCATCATTGACAAGGTTCTTCACCAGGTCGGCTTGGCTGGCGACAAGAAGACGATGCCTTCGGAACTTTCGGGCGGCATGCGGAAACGCGCTGGATTGGCCCGTGCTCTCGTGCTGGAACCCAAGATTTTGCTTGCGGATGAGCCGAGCAGCGGCCTGGACCGGATCACCTCCTCCGAAATCGATGACCTTCTGTTGATGCAGAAGCAGGAACACAACACTGCCTTGATCGTGGTTACACATGACGTGCGCGGCGCCAAACGGCTTGGCGATCGCATCGTAGTGCTCGACAAAGGCCGGTTAATCGCCGATGGCTCGTTCGGGCAAATTGAACACAGCGACAGTGAGGTCGCTCGCAACCTGGTAACGGAGTAATTGGCATGGAGAATCGAAACGCAAGTATCGGTTTGTTCGTGATTGGCGGACTGCTGCTGTTCGGAATCGGGATGTTTGTAGTCGGAGACCGCCATCAGGCATTCGCGCACCACACGGAATACTATTCCGAGTTTGTAAATCTCGCGGGCTTGGCGAAGGGGGCTAAGGTTCGTGTTGCGGGAATGGATGCCGGCCAGGTGCTCGCCATCGCCGTGCCGAATTCTCCGTCGTCGCGTTTTCGGGTCAAATGGAGGATCGATGCGAGGCTGCGCGGCCTGGTACGCTCCGATTCCATCGTCACGATTGGCACGGAAGGCATCGTAGGCGGCACATACCTCTCGGTCCGCCCAGGCAGCGCTCAGGCTGTCGAAGCGGAAGCGCTCGCGTCCATTCCTAGCCAGGAGCCCACAGAGCTTGCGGATTTGCTGGCCCGTGGCAACGGGCTACTTGGCGACGCCGATGGAATGCTCAAAACGGTGGGTGGGAAACTTAGTGTCGCATTGGACGGTATCACTACTACGGTTTCGAACGCCAACGATGTCGTGGTCAACCTCAAACGAGGTCATGGCACCGCGGGAATGCTTCTCAGCGACGATGAGTTGGCGAACCACATTCGTCGGACCGTCACTACCGCCACAACGGATGTCCAGGATATCGTGGCCGATCTCAAGGCGGGCCGCGGTCCGGCGGGGATGATCCTCCGGGACGAAGCGTTGGCGAGCCGGATTCGCGAGACGATCAATAACGCACAACAAGCCACCGCTGATCTTGGTCATGCGTCGCGTCAGGCCGATGCCCTGGTTTCGGACCTGAATTCGCGTCGGATTCCGACAAAGGCCGCCGAGCTGATGGATAGCTTGAATGACAGCGCCCGGCAAGTGCGCCAAATATCTGCGGAAATGAACAAACCCGATCGATTCGGCATGAGCCCGGGCGTGAACATCCGGGAATCGCTTACGAATGCGAATACTGCGACTGCCAATCTCGCCGACGCAACCGAAGCTCTGAAGCACAACTTCTTGACCCGCGGCTTCTTCAAAAGGAGAGGCTATTACAATTTGAGCGAGATCTCGCCAGATCAGTATCGCAAGGATCGCGCATTCACTGATCCCCAGAACCATCGAGTGTGGCTATCGGGCCCTGAGCTGTTTCAAAGCGGCTCGAACGGGGAGGAACTGTCTGCCAAAGGGATCGCACTGCTGAATGCCGCGCTCACAGAAAACGGCGATCCCATAGTCGAGAGTCCCGTTGTTATCGAAGGTTATTGGAATGGCGACGCTCCCGCCGATCAGCTTCGGCGCTCCCGCAGCCGTGCCATGCTCGTCCGCGAGTATCTTCAGGCCCGCTTCCAACTTGACCCCAGAAATGTAGGCATCGTTCCACTGAAGAACGCGCCCCCGAAGGGCATGCAGCGTGCAACTTGGGATGGGATCTGTATCGTTGTCGTGAGGAGGGGCTGAAACTGACGCACAGTCCAAACGCTGTTGTCGACACGTCCCCTGGCCTCGTGAATCAGTCTTTACCTCCGCGTCAAGATCGTTGCTCGCCTTTCTTATACGGGCCGGCATAGTCGCCAGACGTGCTCGCCAATCCGGTTCACGGTTCATGCGTCCGAAATTCTTACGGTTACCCTCAAGATGGCTACCCCGGGCCATAGAAATGGTGCGCAATCGCTGGTGGAGAAAAAGTTGCAATAGTATGTTCTTGGGGAGCCACACGTTTTGTTTCAAAAGTTTACAAGAAGACTGCCGCGTCAATGTACAAGTTCTGTACCGACGTCTCGTGTTGAGCGCTCGTCATCCCAGCGGAATTCGTTGATGCGCCCCATGAATAGTACGCAGGGCATGGATTTGAAAATCGATTGCATGCTCCGCGCGCTAATACGAAGAAAATCCGTTTGTGCCTATTGTGCAACTGGCTGGTGACTAGAGCCAGTCCGGAAGGTTTGCCGTTCGCTCACTCGGCAGCAGCGTCCGCGGCTCCGCCAGCCGACGAGAACTGATCGCGGATGATAGGCCAGGGCACACTTGTTCTTCATGTGCGTTCTTGCTCCTTATTCCGCTGCGCTTTGTCCTCGCCCGTGGGAATGCCACTTCCAGGATTTAAACGGGTTGCCTTGGCTTAAACTTGGTTCATGCCGCCGTCGACAGCGAGCTCGATTCCCGAGATGTAGCTTGAGTCATCCGATGCCAAAAAAACCATGGCTTTGGCGACTTCATCCGGCGTGCCGACACGCCCCAGAGGGATGCTGGCCGACATCTGCTGCGAGAACTGGACGACTTGCTCGGCGCTCATGCCTAGGCTGGTGTTATAACCTTCTGTTGGCACGACGCCCGGGCTGATGGCGTTAACACGGATTTTACGCGCCTTGAGGTCGGTCGTCCAGCCGCGAGCGAAGGACCGGATGGCGGCTTTGCTGGCGGCGTAGACGCTGAAGGCGTCCATGCCTTTCGAGGCAGCAGACGAAGCCGTCAGGATGATAGAGCCGCCGTCTTTCATCAGCGGCAGGGCCTTCTGCACTGTGAAAAGTGTGCCCCGGACGTTGCCGTCGAATGTTGTGTCAAAATGCTCTTCCGTTATTGCGCCGAGCGGAGCGAATGTGCCGCCCCCGGCATTGGCGACCAGGATGTCAATGTGTCCTTTCTCTTTTTTTACCTGTCCATACAAACGATCGAGATCGGCCAGATTGGCGATGTCGCCCTGAATGCCGGTGACATTGCGGCCGACTTTCCTGACGGCTTCCTCCAGCTCTTTCTGGCGGCGGCCGGTAATGAAAACATAGGCACCTTCCGCGACAAACCGTCTCGCCGTGGAGAGGCCGAGGCCGCTGGTAGCGCCGGTGATAACTGCTACTTTTCCATCCAGTTTATTTGCGTTCATAATTGTGCTCCATTGATGTGTGGCTCACGGCGTGCACCTCATTCTGTAGCGATCATTATACAATAGGTGGTTGCGCGAAAGAGTCAAGCGGTTTAGTATCTCGTTACAGGTGGCAAGACCCTCAAAAAGACCCAGAAAGGCACGCGGACGTCCTCGGGCATTCGACCGGGAAGCGGCGCTTCATCGTGCTATGGAATTGTTCTGGCGTCAGGGGTACGAGTCGACGTCAATCAGCGACCTGACCTCCGCTATCGAAATTACTGCGCCCAGCCTCTACGCCGCGTTTGGTGACAAGGAGCGCCTGTATCTGGAGGCCGTGGAGCGTTACAAGTCCGACCTCGGGAATTCGGGCCGCATCCTCGCCGGGGAGGCAACCGCACGGGGCGCCATCGAGCGGCTTCTCGAAGCCTCGGCGATCGAGTTGACGAATACCAAGGACCATCCGCCCGGATGCATGGTGGTTGCGTCCGCCATAAACGGCTCGCCTCAATCAGCCCACTTGCAGGCCGCACTCAGGGGTTGCCGCCTTGAGGCGGAGGCGCGCATCACCGCCAAGATTAAGCGTGGTGTCAGGGACGGAGAACTCCCTCCCCGCACGAACGCAGCCGCGCTGGGCAAGTTTTATATGACGGTCATGCAGGGCATGACGATTCAGGCTAGGGACGGGGCAACGCAAAAGGAACTGCTTGCCGTGGCCAGGGCGGCAATGCTTCAGTGGCCTGAGTTTTCCTGAGGACAGTCTGTTGCTCTCACGGCTTGGCTCCGTGAGGGTCGTCGAACGGAATTAGTTGGTTCGGAGTATGGAGAATTAGCTGACTAGATGAAACCAGGTCGGATGCCGCGGAGGGTTTCGATTCCCGTTGGCTCGTTGGAATCCTTGGAGACAACCAGAATTGACCCCTTCTTGCGCATGCAGATTGTTCACCGAGCATCTTGACTTGCACTCGCGGGCGCGTATAAATTTTTATACATGCTGGTGGTATGGAAGCACGCTGGAGGATGCGAATAGAGCTCATATCAAGGCCACCCTTTGTGAAACTAACTGGGTTGTTGGTGGATTCAGGAAACAGTTGAACGGAGTACCGAGCTATCGGAGCCGTATACTAAAGCACCGCAGAGTTTCCCGATGCGTGCGTTAGGTCCGACGAAGCCTCCGAAGGGATCGCCACCCAGCCGCGGCAGCAAAGCGATATACTCATCGTCGAATTCATGCGCCGCACATGTATGAGCCTGTTTGCCGCCGCCATCGTTTCCACAACGATTTTCGCGCCGCCGGTTGGAGCCCAGCCCGCCAAAGTCGTCGATGGCGACTGGCCACTCTACCGGCACGACACGGCCGGCACCGGTTATTCGCCTCTGGCCAAGATTACAACCAACAATGTCGGCGGCCTTGCTCAGGCCTGGAGCTACCGTCTGCAGTCCGATGCATCGGCGGCAGCCGAGAAGGGCCCGGGTAGAGGCCGGGGCGGCGCCAATTCGGAAGCGACGCCGATCGTGGTGAACGGTGTTATGTATCTGCCCGCAGCCAGCAGCGTGGTGGCTCTGGAACCGGAGTCAGGCAAGAAAATCTGGGAGTATTCGGTCACGGGAGGCGCGCCGTCGCGTCGCGGCGTTGCGTATTGGCCAGGCGATAAGAGCAATCCGCCGCGCATTCTGTTCACCGTGGGGCGCAGGCTGATCGCGCTGAACGCGAACACGGGCAAGGTCGATCCCGGTTTCGGCAAGGAAGGCGAATTGGACATGGTGGTGCCGTATAACTCGGTTCCACTCATCTATAAGAATGTTGTGGTGGTGGGTGCGAATACGCCGGCCGGTCCGATCGGCGCGCCCGGAAATGCGCGTGCTTTCGATGCGCGAACCGGCGCGAAGCTGTGGGAGTTCAGCTCCGTAGCACAGCCCGGCCAACCGGGACACGATAGCTGGGAAGACGACAGTTGGAAAAACCGCTCCGGCGTCAATGCCTGGCCGTTTTATTTCAGCGTGGATGAGCGTCGCGGCCTAGTGTATTTGCCGTTGGCTTCGCCCGCGAGCGACTTTTACGGAGGCGACCGCAAGGGCGCAAATTTGTACGGCAATTCAATTGTCGCCGTCGATGTCCAAACGGGGAAATACAAGTGGCACTTTCAAACCATTCATCACGATCTCTGGGATCACGATCCGCCCGCTCCGCCGACGCTGTTTGATATTACACGCGGAGGAAAGACGATTCCCGCGCTGGCGTTGACCACCAAATCGGGTTACATCTACATTCTCAATCGCGAAACGGGCCGGCCAATTTTCGGAGTCGAAGAGCGTCCGGTCCCCAAGAGCGACGTTCCTGGAGAGCAGGCGTTTCGAACGCAGCCGTTCCCGTTGAAACCTCCGCCGATCGCGCGCGATAGTTATCGCGCCGAGGACCTTGTCACCGCCGAGGATACTACCGCGGAGCACGTCGAGGCTTGTAAGGACCTGATCGCGAAAAATGGCGGCGTTAATAACGAAGGCCCATACACGACATGGGCCTATCGTGCTGAAAGTGCGCCCATCAAAAGTTCGCTTGTGTTTCCCGGCGCCCTGGGAGGCGCCAATTGGGGCGGAATCGCTTGGGACCCAAACTCCGGCTACGCGTTCGTGGTGTCGCAGGACGAAGGTGCACTTGGTTGGATGGAGAAGACGCCGGAAGGTTCGCCTGTTCCTTACGATCGGATCACGCTGGATGGCTCCGGCCCAGGCCGGGGAAACTTCGAAGTGCGCGTCGGCGGCACAGCATGGCCGTGCCAGAAACCACCTTGGGGACGGCTTATTGCTGTGAATACCGTGACGGGAGAGTTCGCCTGGCAGATCCCGCTAGGCATCACGGAAGGGCTTCCAGAAGCAAAGCAAAATACGGGACGTCCCGCGCTCGCGGGCGCGATCGTCACCGCGGGCGGAGTCTTGTTCGTCGGATCCACCGACGACAACCGGTTCCGCGCTATCGAGGCGAAGACCGGCAAACAGTTGTGGGTCACCAAGCTCGATCGGCGAGCCAACGCCAACCCGATCACTTATCAGGGCAAGGATGGCAAGCAGTATGTCGCGATTGTGGCCTCCGATTCACTGGTTGCGTTTACCTTGCCATAAGAACTCGAAGATGAGATTACTAACAGTACGGCTTCCGAACGACCGCCTGGCTTCCAGATAGCAGCTGAACTGGTCCTGCAACAACGGAATGCACCAAATCTCGGCGGCCGCCGATATCCGTGTCACCGCTAAGTCCTATCCGGAGTCGCGTAGCTTAATAAGTGACGCACGTGCCCGCTTGCGCATCATGGATTCAAATGAGACACGTGGGACGTCAATCAGCTTGCGCATTTCGGCGCTGCGGAGCAGGCGTTGGGTAGCGTTAGGCATGCGCGACGCAGCACGGTCGAAAGCACCCGACGATGCTGCGTACATGCCAGCAATCGCGCGGTAGTAACCCTGCTGTCCTTTGAGCTTTTGGCAGCCCATCACCAGTGCGGCAAGCACTTCGTCATTCTCCTCCAGCTTGGCGACAACCGTACCCCAATCGTCCAGGAAAGGGCATAGTGGCAGCAGCGTGGCCGGAGTGCGACGTAGCGCCTTGACTGGGCGGAGCGGATAGTGCCGGTGACCCTCGGCCGAAAGCCCCGTGTCCTGGTACATGCGAACTGCCAGTTCAAAGCGGCCTCGCGTCGTGAAATGTTCGATCAGCGGGAGCGTTAAAGGCGTCTTCTTCCAGAAGCCCATGCCCTGCGTGAGGTCGCCGCGGTTGTGGGCGAGCGTCATCGCCAGACGCAGCAAGTCGAGCTCGCCGTCGCGTTCGGCGGCTACCTGATCGAAAACGGCTTGTTCCCGAACGATTTCCGCTTCGATGGCGGCCTGGGCTTCCTCCGCCGAAGCGGTGTCGCCGAGTTCCAGCATGCGGCCCAACCCGCCCGCGATTGCACTCCAATGCTCCCCGTTGTGGCCACTGACGCCGCGAATCGAACGTGTCGAGATTCCCTCCTCCGTCCAGCCGCGGGCACCGAGGGCAAAACGCATCATGGGCTTCAGCACTTCAGGGTCGGGTGTTTCGCGCCACGCGATACCGCGGATTTTCGTATCTACATCGGTGGGCACGAACGTGGCGACGGTTGCATGGTGACAGGAGAGGCAAAGAGCGAAATAGTCCTGCAGCTGCTCAGCCTGGTTAAGATCGGGGCGGCGAATATTTTCCCAACTCGCGAGGATGCGGAGGAAACCATCAGGCGTTCCGCCCATTTCGATCAGCCTGCCGGATTCCGGCGCCGGCACTCGATCTTTGAGATAAGGCGCGGTGTTGTAAACCTGGGACAACAGCGTTTCCGGGGAGATCCATTTCGCCCAGGCTTCCAGCGGCGGCGGGGTCAGTAATTCCGACAATTTACTAGTATGACGTGGGGGCCAAGAGTCCACGCCGGCGCAGGTCGGGAAAGATGACGTTGCGAAGACTGGGCGCAAGCAGCGCAGCGTCATCCCGCGGACCGAACCAGACCAAGTCTTGTATTTCAGAGTGCGCGGCAGGCGTGCCTTCGAGCTCACCCGCGTACAGCTCGATCTTTACGGTTTTGTCATCCTGTCCGGCCGCAGAGCTTTCGTAATCGCCAAGGTAACGGAGGTTTGAGACCTCCACTTCGCCCAACTCTTCGCGGCACTCGCGCCTCAGACATTCTTCGGCAGTCTCCCCTGGCTCTAGAGTGCCGCCCGGCAGAATCAGCAGTGATGTGGTGTGCTTTTTGCGGCAGAGCAGGACGCGCCCGTCTTTTAAGTGCAGCAATCCGGCTTTGTGATAGTCCGCCATTTACTGCAGAATCGGGAAACGCTCGAAGTCCTGGGCCACGAAGAGACTTCCTTCCGTGACTCCCGCGGGAGCATATCGCTTGAGTTCATTGCCCAGCTGTGCCGCGTTGATTCTGCCGGCGAGAAATGCTTGAAACGTGTCAGTGACTTGTTGAACCTCGTGTGCCGATTCATGGACGAATTCCAGACGAAAGTGATGAATGCCGGCCTGGCGCCACGAATCGAGATGCGCACTTGCTTCCTGCGCCTCCGCGCCGAAGACCGTATTCCGGCAGCCAACATCGGCTATTACAGGATGCGCACGGCCTTGTGAATCTCGCAGGGCGACCCGATGTTGTTCGCATGGACGGCCGCAATCGCGGTAGGTAGTGCCGGTGGAGAGGAATCGGCAGAAGACGCAATGCTCTGTGTGGAAGACGGGCAGATGTTGATAGGCAATGGCTTCCATCCGCTCCGGACCGATGGTTGCGGCTAATGCGGAGATCTGCGCGGCGTTGAGATCGTGCGTCGGGGTGAGGCGTGCCAGACCCAATTCAAGATACGCTTCGGCAGTCAGAGTGTTGGCGGTATTGAGGCTGAAATCGCCGATTAGTGGTTGGCCGTTGGTTCCCTTGAGAGCGTGCAGCATGCCGGTGCTGCGAACCAGAATCGGGCATTGAAGACTGAGCAGGAAATCCACGATGCGGCGCTCACCAGGTTTCAGAATGCGCGGGCTGGCGACTCGAACCTGCACGCCGGCCGCCTTCACGCGTTGCACGGAGGGGCGCAACCCGTAAAGATCCAAATAATCCAAAGTGATGCTATCAGGCTTGGCCGCGATTGCGGCTTCCATCTGTTCGGGGCCGCGGACGAGCAGGTGGAGTTGAGCGATGGCGGCCTCAGACCGACGCGCTTTACGCCGAAGTTTGGGCGTGGGATGAATCACTCGGATTATGGGACGCGATTGGAGCGCCTCGAGTTTTTCGACGGCCTGACGCCGCATTCGATTCAATAGCGAGACGGGCACGAAAACGGAGCCGATGATCTCAGCGCTCAGATGAGCGAGTTCATACGGCGTGTTGCCGAGTCTGCCGAGTTGTTCTTTCAGAGTCTCTTCGGTGATCCCGCGATTCTGCGCGGCGCTCAGCATGCCAGGCGAGTCCACTGTGACAGAAACCCCGCTTGGCAAGATCCAGCGAGTATGCAGCGGCTGGTTTTCTCCTGCCGTCGCCTGCACCGTGAGCGGCTGCTTTGAGACCGGCGCCACCGGATCAAGGAATGGACGCGCTGCTCGATCCAGTTGAGGGTCGTGCGTGCGCCACACCAGATCGCCCGCGCGAATCCGGCGGCAATTCACTGCGTTATTGGCGAAGCTTAGCTCCAGGGTGCCGTCAAGCTGGGGCGTCACGTGGTAGACGCGTCCCCCTTCCTCGTCTTCCTGCGGGCTGCGCCAATCGGCCGCATCGAACACGACGCCATCACCCGGTTTCAGCGGAGCAATTTCGTGCGCCGCCGTCGGCTGCACGGACACGCTGGCATCGAGAACAGCGGTGACGATGCCGATATGCACACCGCGATGGCGCGGGCCGCGGCCATTCACAACCTTCTGATGGTTCACGCCCGTGATGAAGTGCGGCCCGAGGCCGCGTGAGTAGACCTGCTCGAGTTCCAACTCCTGGCGCGGAGTGATCGACAATGGGCGGCCCGCCCAAGCGTCATCGACGGCTTGACGGTAAGCCCGGGTGGTTAATGCGACGTAATCGGCCCCTTTGTAGCGGCCCTCAATTTTCAGGCACCTCACCCCTGTCGCGATGATCTGCGGCAGGTGCCGCAACGCCGACAGATCGCCGGGAGAGAGGAGATAACGCGCGTCGGCCAGTGGCTTGCGAGCGCCATCGACCAACATTTCGTAAGGCAACCGGCAGGCCTGCGCGCATTGGCCTCGATTAGCGCTTCGCCCACCCCATGCTTCGGACGAGAAGCATTGTCCGGAATAGGCTACGCATAAGGCGCCATGGACGAAGATTTCGAGATCCGCGTTAGTCTTGGCGTAGATTGCGGCCACTTCCTCCAAAGATAATTCGCGAGCCAATGTGACGCGATGGGCCCCCTGCGCCCGCGCGAACTCGACGCCTTCCGCGCTAGTGATGCTGGTCTGCGTGGAGGCGTGAAGTTCCAGATCCGGCGCGATCTGGTGCGCCAGTCTGAGCACGCCGATGTCCTGCACGATGAGTGCGTCGACACCGGCTTCCGCAATGAGACCGAGCGCGCGCGCCGCTTCGGCTAGTTCGTGTTCGAAGACGAGTGTGTTGAACGTCAGGCAACCCCGTACGCCCCGGCGGTGCAGCGTACGCATCACTTCGGGTAGCTCGCTCAGTTCAAAGCCAACCTTCGCGCGCGCAGTGAAGTGTTTGAGGCCGAAGTAGCAGGAATCCGCGCCAGCTTCGATCGCCGCGTGGAGCTGCGGCCAATGTCCGGCCGGACTCATCACTTCGGGTTTCTTGGATGGCATGGGCTTCTTAGTAAGGGTAGCGTGCCATCAGCTTCGCCTGGTTTGCCTTTTTGTCTAGCCTCCGCTGGCCCTTTAGAGACAATAACTTGCGTCTCGGGTAGTTGGTTGCAAAACCGCATTCTTGGAGAGCCACCGTCTGGGCAAGGTATACTGCGCATGAAAGGCAGATATGGCCGCTGAGAATCTTGCCGCTGCAATTAGCTCACTTACGCCGGAGGAACAGGAGTCCGTTAAGCAGTTCGTCGACTTCCTCAAGCGAAAGGGTTCGTCTCCATCATCACCATTTCTCGCGGCCGTTGAAGAGTTCATCGATCAGCACCCGGAACTGCTCCGACGTCTGGCGCAGTGACCTCTTTTCCGACTATTGACGAGGTAATCGCCGTCCACGCCCGGTTAATCGCGAAGTTCGGAGGTTCCCTTGGCGTTCGGGATCGTGGCGCTCTCGAATCCGCTTTGGCGAGGCCACAAAGCGGCTATTACGAGGACATTATTCAGGAGGCGGCCGCACTCTGGGAGAGCTTGTCGCAAAACCATCCGTTCGTAGACGGAACAAGCGGGTCGCAGTCACTGTGACGGCGGCTTTTCTGAAGGTAAACGGATATCTGCTGGAGTTCGACGACCTAGAAGCCTTTTCCTTCCTGATTGGCCTCTACGAGAGCGGTACGATGCAATTCGTCGAACTGGAGAAATGGCTGCGCGTTCACGCCAAGCGAAGCAACCTGAGGAATTGATTGGCTCATCGACGGTAACAAACGGGTCGGCGCGAACGCGGCCATCACATTCCTGCTACGCAACATTGGGAATGTGTTCCGTTTTGCGACTCCCAGAGAAGCGATGCCAGGAGGGCAATAGGCGCCTGGCCCTTTTTATGGACCCGACAAAACGGGCGTGGCTGGGGCTAAGTAAGCTATCATCTCGGCATGCTCAATCTCATGTCAAAAATGGTTGGCTGTGCCCTGATGCTGTCGCTTTGCGCTGCGGCCGCCGACAAGAAGATCGTGACGCCCAAGGACTTTCCCGCCGGGAGACCTTTTAGCGCGGGCATTTTGGCAGGAGACACACTCTATGTTTCCGGGCAGACTGGAGCCGATTTCAAGACGGCGAAGATGCCTGACAACTTCGAGGACGAGGTTCGCCAGTGCCTGAATAATGTCGGTTCGATCCTCCAAGCCGGCGGCATGGACTTCTCCGATGTGGTCGCTGTGCAGGTGTACCTAACCGATATAGATCTGTTCCAGCGTATGAATGCGGTCTACCTGCAGGTCTTCAAGGAGCCGCGCCCAACACGCACCACCGTGGGCGTCGCGAAACTGGCCGGCGCGGGCGCGCATGTCGAGATTACCGTGACGGCTCGAAAGTAAATCCATGATCCAAGCCGTGCGAAAAATCCTGCTGGCTCTTTGCCTCTCCACCGTGGTTTTTGGGGCGGACAGCCGTCCACGGATTCGCGCCGTCACAGCGTTCATCGAAATCGATCCGAATAATGCCACTGCCGGGATCGAGCAGACACAGAAGTTCCTGGCGGCCGCAAAAATAGCCTTCAATCGGGCCGGATTCGAGGGCGCGGGTGGACGCATCACCACGCAGCCTTTCCCCATTTACACCAAAGGGATGAAACGGGAGGATGCACTGCGGTTGATCCGCAAGATGCTCGATGCCGCTTCGAAAGGCGGATCCGCGCTCAACATCGGCCCGGCGATGATCCACGACGGCGACGACACTGCACCGGTGGCTTTTCTGGCGGACGTTCTAGCGGACACCGGCGTCAATGCCAACCTGATCGTGGCAGACGACCAAGGCATCCACTGGCGCGCCGTCCAGCAAGCGGCGAAGTTGATCAAGGCGGTTTCCGAGCACAGCCCGCACGGCGACGGCAACTTCAACTTCGGCGCCATTGCGATGGTGAAACCGTATGGGCCCTATTACCCCGGCTCCTATCATCTGGGCCAGGGACACGCTTTTGCGATCGCGATGGAGGGAGCGAACGTGGTGGCCGACGTATTCGAACGCTATCACGATCCTCGCGAAGCTGAACAGCACCTAACGGAGGCGTTCGCTCAATACACCAAGGAAGCTGAGAAGGTGGCGATCCAGATTGCATCCAGCAGCGGGTGGACGTACGAAGGCATCGACGCCACTCCCGCGCCACTCGGAGACCGCTCCATTGGCGGCGCGATCGAATCGTTCATCGGTGGACCGTTTGGATCCAGCGGCACTTTGACTGCCGCCAGAATTATTACGCACGCCGTACAATCCACGCCGGTGAAGCGCACCGGTTACTCGGGCCTGATGGTTCCGATACTCGAGGACAATGTTCTGGCCCGCCGGTGGGCGGAAGGGACCTTCAGCCTGGACTCGATGCTGGCTTACTCGGCGGTGTGCGCCGGCGGGCTGGACACAGTGCCATTACAAGGCGATATAAGCGAGCAGCAGATTGCGCGCATTTTAGGGGATCTCGCCTCGCTCGCCTACAAGTGGAACAAGCCACTTGCCGCGCGGTTGCTTCCGGCCCCTGGGAAAAAGCCCGGGGAAAGGACCGAGTTTACCGAGAGCGCCTTCTTGAAGAACACAACCGTGCAGGCGCTGCCGGGCGCGAAGCGCTGAGCTGGCTATTCATAGGGAACGAAGCCGCGCGCCTTGGTCTTCAACCGGTACACGGACGTGGTGGCGGTGATGTAAAGCGTGCTGAAATCGGCGTCACCCCAAATCAGATTTGCAGGCATCTCGGGTAACACGAGGGTGCCCAGGTGCTTTCCCTTGGGATCCCAAATCCAGATTCCCAGCGGTCCTGTCACGTAGACATTTCCCTGGCGATCCACCCGCATTCCATCCGGCACGAACGAGTCCGGCGGCCCTTCTTCCTTACCGAAAAGCCGTCCGTTGCTTAGTTCGCCCTTCGAACTGAAATCGTAGACGTGGATGTCGCGATTCATGGAGTCGTCGATATACAGCAGCCGGCCGTCGGGCGAAAACGCCAGGCCATTGGGCTGCGCGAGATCCTTCGTCAACAGGCGCAGCGATCCATCGGCAGCCAGGCGATACACTCCCTGAAACGGGATTTCCTGCTTCTCGCCTTTTACCAAATCGAGCGTTGGATCGGTAAAGTAAAGCGCGCCGTCCGGCCCCAGCAGGACGTCATTGGGGCTGTTCAGACGCTTCCCTTCGTACTTGTCAGCCAGCACCTGGTAGGAGCCGTCAGGCTTCACCTCCACTATCGCCCGCAACACGCTAGCGGTAGTGATCAGCCGATGCTTGCGATCATAGGTGCTTCCGTCGGGATCGCCGGTCTTGAATACCGTTTCGCGGCGTCCGCCCGGGAACACGCGAAAGATTTCGTTCTGTATTTCATCGCTGACATACAAGAACCCTCGCGAGTCCCAGACGGGCCCTTCGGTGAATCCGAATCCGCCCGCGAACTTTTCGAGCTTGGCTCCTCGATCGATCAGCTTCCAGAAATCGTCGGATTCAGCTTTCAACTCAAACTTGCGTGGCGGAGGTTTCTGGTCTTGCCCAACAGCCGTCAGTTGTAGAGCGACGCACGCAGCGACAACTGATTTGAGTATCAGCGCCACGCCGCGCCGGGAGCACGTCCCATGATGGGCCAAGCATCGACGATTTGATCGCCACGAGCGACATAGTACCGATCGTAGTAGCTTGTGCTGTCGTCCAGGACGGTGCAATAGATTTCCACCCGATCGCCCAGCTTGAGGTCCCGGTCTCCGTCCTTCCACTTGAGGAGGCCGTACTCCGCGCCTTGGGTCGAAACGTCCAGCCAAGGCATCCCTTTCACCTTGTCGGTCGGCCTGACTCCGGCCTTGTTGCCGTAGTCGATCGTAACCTGGCTGGGATGGCGTCTGCTATCCACGGTGGTAAGTACGGTGAGAGCGCCGGCGAAATCGTTATAATTCGTGTCGTCGCTCTTGCCGCCGATAACGAAGTACCTGGTGTCCATGAATACGTAGGATCCCACTTCGAGCTCGGTGAGGCCGTTCTCATGGTCGATGTTGTAAGTGCCGGTCGAGCCACCAGTGAAGATATTCACCGGCAGTCCGGACTTCTTGATTAACTCCACCGTCTCTCTCGGCGCAGCCATGTCCTTGGCGGATTCCACACGCCGCTTCTCAAACGTCTTGGTATGGGCAGCAGCGCCGGCATACGCCATGATGCCCTCAAACTGCATGTGCTTGGAAGATGCAATCTTCTGTGCCAGATCGACGGCAGGCTGACCATTTTCTATGCCCTGCCTGCTCAGGCCCGCGTCCACCGATACCAGGACCTTGAGGTGGGCGCTGTCGGCAATAGCCGCCTGCTCAATCCAATCGAACACGATGGGATCATCGATCACGAACATGAAGGTGGGATCTTTGATGGAGAGCGCGACCGCTCGTTCTATGCCGTTCTTGCTGGCGGGCTGCTTGGTCCACATCACGTTCTTGAGGCCGGCATTGGACATGAGCTCCGCCTCGGCGATGGTGGCGCAGGTGAGTCCGATTCCGCCGTGTGCGAGCTGAATCTTGGCGACATCCACGCTCTTATGAATCTTGACGTGCGGGCGAATGCTGATACCGGTCGACTTGATCTGATCCGCCATGATCTTCAAGTTCCGCTGGAACAGCGCTTCGTCAACGACCATACAGGGGGTGGGTAGAACGTCCTTGGTCATGTCACGGAAATCGCGCCGAGCGATACGTGCCTCGAACTCGGTGTAGGGAAATCCGGTGGGACTTGTTTTAGCAGCCCGCGCTGGTATGGCGGCGAAAGCGCCTGCGGCGGCGCTAGCAGCTAGGAATTGGCGGCGTGAAGTCATACAGTCTCCTTCGGTGTAGTCTATTATATCCGTTCGCGCAATCTTGTAGGATTTGCGCAACCTCGTTCACAACAGCTTCTATTTCTGGCCGGTCCCCGGCGAGCTAAAATCCGCCGTGCCAATGCGAATGAATGATGCCGTCCGCGAGTTTCCACCTGGCGGCGAAGACGAGCCGGGCTGCGACACTACCTCCATCCAGCTTCCGTAAACACGCCCGCCGAGCGCGGCCAGCGCGGTATACTCCCCGATCTCGCTATCCAGCGGATCGTAAGAATGCTCGCTCAGAAGATAATTGCGGAATGTTCGCGCGCCGTCGGTGGATCGGGCGAGCGTGACATCCACCGTCTTGTTGGCGGGGTCCCGCCGGCGATCATAAAACACTACGTTCACCGCGCCGGACGACGGGTCCACGGCCAACCACTGGAATAGCTGATCCGCGCCGTTATGCAGCGGGTCGGAGTTGACCCGAACTGGGGGCCCCCAAGTCCGGCCGCCATCCATCGAAGTTGCGCAGAAGATGTCGACGTCTCCGTTGCGGTAATCGTTCCAGGCAACGTACAGCCGGGCGGGCCCACCATTCTTGCCGGCCTTGCCGACCTTGTCGACGGCCATGTCGATTTGCGGGTAGCCATTGGCGTGATTGGCGTTAAACACCATGAAGTTCGACGGACCGGCTTCGGCCACCCAATGGTTGCGCGAAAAAGTCTTTCCGCCGTCGCGCGAAACAGCGTAGACGATGTGACCCCGATCGCTCCAGATCACGTGCAACGCGCCATCGGGCGTAACCACACCACTAAATCCCTGCACCGTGCCTTCATCGTCACGCGGCGTCCCGGGACGGTCGCTGATCCGCATAGGCGCCGACCAGGTCAGCCCGCCATCCGTGGAGCGAGAGAAAAGTATTAGAGAATCGGCCGTTCGATCCTCCGTCCAGCCGACGTACAGATTTCCCGCGTAGGGGCTCTTCGCTTGATTGTCCGCGACAACATAAGGTTTATCCTCGAATGGAATGCCAGGACCCTCAGCGTGCTCGATCACCGGGATCGTGCGAGGCTCCCAGGTCTTCCCGCCATCCAGCGAGCGGCGGATCTGGATGCTATTTCGTTTGGGGTTGTGGCCCCAATATCTCCACGAGCCTGCGCCGTCGAAGGCGATGAAGCACAAAATGGCGTGGCCCCGGTGATCGTAGGTGACCGAGATGTCGCCGGAAGCGCGGTAGTTGGTTGGCGCTGTTCCCTCGGACATCGCCCAGTGCTCACCGCCATCGGTGGAATAATCGGCGGTTACCCGCGATCCGAATGCGACAACAATTTGCTGAGGGTTGGCAGGGTTGATTGCAATGGACGGCCCGTTGAATTCACCTGGAGCCGGCGTCACACTGACTACTCGACGGCCCGGCGCCGGGGGCAGCGCCTGTTCGTCGGCCACCTGGGCTTCGGCGACGGCCAATACAGCCAACAGAAATCCACTTGTGACGACGAATCGCATTATGGCAATCCAAACGCGATGATGTTCGAACCGGAGGCGATGGAGATATATTGCTTTCCATCCACCATGTAAGTCATGGGCGACGCGCGCAGGGTCTCGTTGGTGTGAAAATGCCAGAGCGCCTTACCGGTCTTTGCATCAACCGCCGCCAATGCACCGTTGTCGTCGCCAAAAAACACCAAGCCTCCCGCCGTCGAGAGCACGCCTCCACCGCTATGGCTCGATCCGACCTGGGGAACTTCCCAGACGATCTTGCCAGTCTGTATATCGATGGCCCGCAGGAATTTCTGATCGGTCTCGCCTGGGACTCGCCGCGCTGCGCCGCCGTAGAACGATTGCCCCTGCTCCCACCAGGCCGACGATTTCGTATAAATAGCGCAGGACTCGAGCGCCATCACATAGAACAACCCGGTGGCCGGGCTGTAGGCCGTGGACATCCAGTTCGTCGCACCCGAAACCGAAGGGCAGGTCTTTATTCCCTGCTCCGATGGTTCCTGGCCCGGCACTAGCTTTGGACGGCCATCCCCGCCGATGCCGCTGGCCCAGGTGAGTCTCTTGACGAAGGGTTCGCCCAGCAAAAACTCGCCGGTTACGCGATCGAGAACGTAAAAGAAGCCGTTGCGATTCGCCTGAACCAGCAGCTTGCGCGGGCGGCCGCGAAATTCAGCGTCGATGAGCATCGGCGTCTCGGTGGCGTCCCAATCATGCAGGTCGTGCGGGCTGAACTGGAAGTGCCAGCGAAGTTTGCCGGTCGCAGGCTCGAGCGCCAGAACCGAACTGGAGTAGAGATTATCGCCCTTACGCTCGTCACCGTTGTAGTCGGGGCACGGATTGCCGGTCGGCCAGTAGATCAGATCCGTGCTCGGATCATAGGTTCCGGTCAACCATCCATCCACGCATCCGTGTTGCGATTCCATCACCCGGCCGACCCAGGTTTCTGACAATGGCTCGCCGGGCGCCGGCATATTCCAGAATCGCCATGCGTGTTCGCCGGTGGAAGCTTTGTAAGCGTCCACGAAACCTCGCGCTCCCTCGTCGCCTCCGGAGGTGCCGGAAAGCACCAGATCTTTGACCACCAGCGGAGCCGACGTAGAGCCGTAGTTCTTGCGATAATCGGCCATTTCGGTGTCCCAGAGAAGTTCGCCGCTCAGACGGTTGAGCGCGATGATATGGGCATGATCGGTGACCATGAAAACCGTGTCGCCCAGAACCGCAACACCGCGATTGATGGCGGTACCGGCATCCCCGATAACGCCTTTGGTCAGAGGTTGAGAGTAATGCCAGATCTGCCGCCCGCTGCGAGCGTCCAGCGCATAGGCTTGGTTGGCGGTGGTCACGTACATCACGCCGTCCACAACCACCGGTGTCACTTCCAGATGATTGGAATCCGCGATAGGGAACATCCACTTGGCCCCCAGTTGCGCGACATTTGCGTTGTTGATCTCAATGAGCTCGCTATGGCGATTTCCGCTGAGGTGACCGTGGTAGGTCGGCCAATCGCCCGGTTTGGGAGCGGCTATGGCCGAGAATGCCGGATCGCCCGCGAGCGCGGCCGTCCCCGCCCCGAGCGAAGATATCGAGTTGTCCTTGGCAAGCCGGCTGAGGAATGCCAGCAGATCGCGTTGCTCGGAATCCGTTGCGCTGAGCGGAGGCATCAAACCTTTCGGCTCGGCGATCTCCTCGGCAATTTCTTCTCGCGTCACAAAATGCAATTTCCCATCCAGGTCCTGTAACTGGAGATCGTAATTGCTTTCGTTCTTGGCGAGACCGCGGATAGTTTGCCCGGAACGCAGGCGAACCGAAACCAACTTGTAGCCCGCCATGCCGAGCGCATTGGGATCGCGCAAAGCCAGTTGGATCCGCGCCAGCCTGGTGTCGCGTCCGAGGTTGGATAGGTCTGGCCCCAGAACACCTCCGCGTCCCTTTACCAGGTGGCAGTTCGCGCAGTTTCCTTTTCCGAAGAAGAAGCTCCCGCCTGCCTCGGCATTGCCAGCCGGTGGATGCTCGAAGGCCGGGGCGCGCAGTCCGCTGACGAAAGCCGCCAATGCATCCACATCCTGCTGCGGCAGCGGAAATGCCGGCATGCCGTAATCCGCAAGACCGTTCTTGATAATGTCCGCAACCTTCATGTCTCGATGGCCTAACCCGCGCACATCAGCGATGTCGGGACCGAACTCACCGCCGCCGCCGTCAGCGCCGTGGCAACTGGCACAGCGAGTTGCAAACAGCTTCTTGCCGGTCTCGTTTTCCTGCGCCCTTCCCGGCCACGCGCATAGGAGCACGGCCAGGAGAACCGGGGCACAGGATCGGAGTGTTCTTGTCGTCATCGTTCTTTAGTAGGTTGCGATCGGATTGATGGGAGAACCCGTGCCGCCAGGAACCGCCAGCGGAGCCGCGGTGAACAGAAAAACCCAGCGTTTGCGCTTTGCCGCTTCCCTACCCAGGTCTTCCAGATCGCATTCGTCGAAAAGAGGGAGACCCATCGCGACCAATGCCATGAGGTGGATCGGCGCGCCAATGCCTTCCACTTGCGATGGAATCACTTCTGGGTCGGCATCCCCGCCTAAGACCGCGACACCGCGGTCGTGCAGCCATTTAGCGCAAGAAGCGTGCAGGCCCGCGAAGGCCGGTCCAGGACCCTTGGCGGCGCGCATGGCCCAGCGTCCGCTACGAACGAAAACCGCATCCCCGGCCGAAACCTTCACCCCCGTTTGCTTCTCCCATGCGGCTAAGTCTTCCGGATAAATCGGCGTGCCCGGCTCCAGATAATCCACGCCCTTCAGCCTCGCGATGTCGATGATCACCCCGCGTGTCAGGATGCCGGTCTTGACCGGAAGAACCGAATCCTCGGGACAACCTTGCGCGGTAATCTGGTCCACCGGGAAGCCGTTATAAAGTTTCCCTTGATAACTCGCGTGGCACAGCGCATCGAAGTGCGTCTGCCCCATTCCATGGAAAGAGACATTGTAGTTGTCCATGTGGAATCCGCCGGCAGCGGGCAACATGGTATGTACAAACGGATTCTCATTGTCGACTGCCTTCTCGGTGAGGACGTTGTGGGCCATTGAAATCGAGTAGCCCTCTTTCACCAGCGCGACGGCTTGCCGGCGCTTGGCGGGAGTGATGAGGTTCAGCGTGCCGAGCTGATCGTCTTTACCCCAGCGGCCCCAATTGGAAAACTCGGTCATCCACCGGTCGATGTCAGCTTTCGTCACCTTGTGATCGGATTCGGCAGGCAACAAGACCGCAGCGATAAGAAGAGAGATGGCTGCGTTCCGCATCATAAATTATCGGTCGACGCTGAAAGCCATGAGGGCATCGCCGGCGGCGACCACGATATACTGCTTCCCTTCACTCAGGTAGCTGATCGGATTCGACCAGATGGCGCCACCGGTCTGAAATCGCCAAGCCAGTTTGCCTGACACTGCGTCGACGGCGAAGAAGTCGCCTTCCATGGTTCCAGAGAAGACCAAGCCGCCCGCGGTGGAAAGAACTCCGCACCAAGGTGGGGTTTGCACTCGAAATTCCCAACGCATTTCGCCGGTTTGCCAATCTAGCGCCCGCAGCGCTCCCCACGGCTCTTCGCCGGGGATCGGCAATCGATCGGCTCCCATGTATAGATGCCCGGGCTCGAAGGAGAGGGTTTTGGTGGTGCGCTTCTGGATGGCTCCCTTCTCCCGAACATTTTGATACAAGAGCCCGGTCTTCAAGTCCAGCGATGGGCTGAACCAATTTGCCGTGCCATCATCGTCCGGATACACGAGCGCTCCTTCAAAGCTCGGGACTGCCGCCGGATTCCAGATGGGACGCCCATGCGGGTCGAGTCCCATGGCCCAATTCTGCCGCGCAAATTGCTTGCCCACGAGATATTCGCCGGTGAGCCGGTCCAGCACGTAGTAAAAACCGTTCCGGTTGGCGAACAGTACCAGCTTCCTGGGCCGGCCGCGAAAGTCGGCGTCCACGAGCACCGGCACTTGGTTGGCATCCATGTCGAGCGTGTCGTGCGGAGTGAACTGGAAATGCCATTTCAACTTTCCGGTGTCGGCGTCGAGAGTGATCAGGGCGTCGGAGTAAAGATTGTCGCCATTGCGCTCGTCGCCGATCATATCCGGCGAAGGGTTGCCTGTTCCCCAATACACCAGGTTGGCTTCCGGGTCATACGCGCCGGTGACCCAAGTGGGAGCGCCGCCGGTCTTCCAGCTATCGCCCGCCCAGGTTTCGTTGCCGGGCTCGCCCGGCGCAGGCACCGTGTAGAAGCGCCAGGATCTCGCACCGGTCTTTACATCGTATGCGTCCAGGAAGCCGCGGATACCGTATTCGGCGCCGGCTATGCCGATGATGACTTTATCTTTCAGAACGAGCGGTGCGGCGGTAATCGAGTAGGCGGCCTTGTAATCGGCTACTTCCACGTCCCAACGGACACGCCCGGTCCGCATGTCCAGCGCAACCAGGTGCGCATCCACCGTGCCCAGGAAGAGCTGGTCATCCAGAACCGCTAGTCCGCGATTCACCAGCCCGCAGCAGACGATTACGCCCTTGGGCAGCGGTCGTTTGTAAGTCCAAATTGGACGGCCTGTGCGGAGATCGAGCGCCGTCACACCACTGAGCGGCTCGGTGATATACATGACTCCATCGAAAACCAGAGGCGTAGTCTCGAAATGACCTAGCACGCCGGTCTGATACATCCAGGCCACCTTGAGACGGTCGACGTTCGATGTATTGATCTGGTCTAACGCGGAATAGCCATGGGCTTGATAATCTCCCGAGTAAGTCAGCCAGTTGCCTGGCTCCGAATGCGCGTTGAGGATGCGCTCATACGGGACCTGCCCATCCAAAAGCATGACTGCTGGGAGTAGTAAAAGAATGCCTTTCATTTGCCGCCTTGCGGAGATTCCAAATATGCGATCAAATCGTCCAGTTCCCCTGGAGTGAGGGTGTTCCGGAAGCTCGGCATGAGAGAACGCCTCGGCTCTTTAGAGATTTCGGTCAGTTCACTCTTCCAGAAGGAATGAAATTGGTTTGAGAGGTCGCGAATCTGAATGGAGAAAGAGTCTTCGTTTACGCGGACTCCAGTAAAACTGTGCCCGTCTTTCGTCACCACGCGGACCTGAAGGAAGTCCAGCGGCACGGAGGCGTCTGGATCGAGGAGCGAGGTCCGCACCTGGGCCGCGTTTTGGCGCGTGCCGATGTCGCTGAGGTCCGGTCCGATGCCGCCGCCATGGCCGCCCATGGTGTGGCATCGCGCGCACCCTCCCTTTGTTGCGTAAATCTGCCGGCCACGGGCGGGATCGCCGGTTAATTTCGCTGCTTCGACGCGGCCCAGGACCCGCACAAACGCCACTACTTGCCAGATTTGGTTGGGAGCCAGCGCGCTCGCTGGCATCTTGGTCCCGGCAATACCGTCACGGATGACACGAAACAGACTCAGGTCGTCGGGCGCGTGAGAAAGCTGGGGCAGCGCCAGCACCGCGCCTTGTCCGCCCTCGCCCTTCGGCCCGTGACAGTAAGAGCACTGCGTTCCAAAAATCCGCTGGCCCTCAGCCCGGTCTTCGGGCGTTGCCTTCGGCTGCACCAGTTCTGATTCCTGGCCCGGAAGCAGCCGGCAGGCAAGCACAAAGCCGGCGAGAAATAGCAGGCGGCTTGTCATTTGGCTGTCAAAAGTCGAGTCGCAAGGAAAGTTGGCCCACGCGGTTCCCGCCGTTTTCGGCGGACTGCACCGTTTGTGTCACACCGAAAGTGCTGGGTGAGGAAATGTCCATGGATTGCGGCTGCAGGAAGTTCGGGTGGTTCAGAAGATTCGTGTAGGTAGCCTCAAAGCGCATCCTGAGGCGCTCCCATATCGCGAAGGTCTTTGATAGTCCAGCCGACACGGTAGTCGTCGGCGGGCCTACGCAATTCCCGACACCCTCGTTTCCGATGCGGCCCGCACCCTGCGGTGTCAGAGCGAATGCGTTGATATTGAACCAGCCGTTCGGTCCGGGATTCGAAATGTTGCAATTTCCGATCTGGTCGGGCCGTATCGTCGTCCCCCGATAGAGTTCATTCAGGTTAGACACGCTGACGGCTGGGTTGCTGTCAATGGCGGTCATGAAGGGCCCAGTCTCAGAAAGAATAATCGTACTGAGCTGCCACCCGCCCAGCGCTGCATTGACGAAATTGTTAGAGTTCGCCAGGAAAGGTTTGCCGTGCCCGAATGGAAGCTGGTAGATTCCGGTTAACAAGAAACGCTGGCGTCGTGGCCCTGCGTCGTTGCCCCGGTCATCCCTCAGCGCGTACTGATCGTTCACTAAATAGCCACCTGAGAAGTTGCCCGCTTCGGTACCGTATCCTACTGGGGCGTCGGCCACATTGGTTAGATCTTTGGCCCAATCATACGTAGCCTGTAAAGAGAATCCTCCAGAAAAACGGTGAGCGAGCTGCAGTTCCATGGCCTGATAGTTCGCGAATCCCAGGTTTTCCATCGAAACGATTAAATTGTACTGCGGATAGGGTTTGATGCAGGGTCCGGCGGGGCTGGCATGACATTGGTTCTTGTCTACATTGATTGATAGACCATAGGTGTTTTCTCCGATGTAGCTGCCGCGCGCAGTCCAGTTCTTCCAGAGCTCCCGCTCGATGGTTACGTTCCACTGCGCTGACGCGGGATCCCTGTAATGAATATCCTGTGCCTCGAAGACATTAAACGAACCAACCACGGCCGGAGTCAGTCCGCCGTTGCCGTACCCAGCGGCTGGAAGTTTGAAGAGCGGAACCCCGTTGGTGATAGAGTTGACATAAAATGGTGCGTCGGTTACCGCGACGCCTGTCATCATATAAGCTTCCCAACCGAGGCTGGGAACCGTAAAGATGCCAAAACCAGCCCGGAACACGGTCTTGTCGTTACCAAAAGGCCGCCATGCGACGCCGGCGCGCGGATCGAAGTCATGATAGTCGGTATAGCGCAGCCATGTGGGCAGGCCTGCCTGGCTGGCATCCTCCACCGGTGTACAGGGGTAAGCAGGGTTGGGTAGCGGTTTGAGAGAGCACGCGTTGAGGGTATACAAAACAGAAGCTGCCGGAGGAAGCACCTTAAGCGCGATGTCGGGCACGACAATCCCGCCGGTGGCCGGGTTGAAATTGGCTATGTTGCCATTTTTCTCCGAGAAGGGCGGCATGAGCTCCCAGCGTAAGCCAAAGCTGAAGGTGAGACTCTTGGACGCGTGCCATTCGTCCTGCGCGTAGACCGCGAAGTGGTTGGATTTTTGATCGAGGTGAGGTCCAGTCACGAAGACTTGATCGGTCGCCGGCAAACCCAGTAGAAGATCAGCAAATGCGTTGCCGCTGAAGTCGCCGTTGAAGGTGAATGACCCGAACTCGTCGGATGCTCCGAAATCATCGATCCTGTTGTACTCCACTTGATGCAGCTCAGCACCGAACTTCATGGTGTGCTTGCCTTTGATCCAGGAAAGATTGTCGTCGAATTGGGTCACCTTGGAACCCACGGGTCCTATGGAGTCGTGCCCGAGGTTAGTAAAGCCCGTTCCACTGCTGAAATCGAACCCAGGGAAGGCACCCGCAGTACCGGCGCGTGACAGGTCTAGTCCAGTCAATCCGAGGAAAGCATCGACCTGCGCGCCTTGATAAGGAAAAGTTGAGACTATGTCCAGGCGGCTCCAACCAAATCGAAACTCGTTGACGATGTGCGGCGTGATCGTGTAGTTGTCGGAAAGAATAAGATTCTTGTCCGTCTCGTTGTTGGTGGTTGGCGGCAATAATTGGGCGGTCTGTGCCTGGTTCCCGAATCCGCTGTTTGTAGTCGACTGCTGTGGAAGATTCTTCCAGGTCCATCGTCCGAAGAGCTGATTCTTCGTTCCGATATATTGATCGATGCGGACGTCGTATCCGTTGGTTTCATTCGCCAGCTTCAGTTGCGACCTGTAGTCGCCCGTGGTTGAGCCGGAGAAGTCGTTGGGCGCGGGGTAGTAAGTGGTGAGAAGCTTCTGGGTGACCGGATTAAGCAGGATGGACGGGATTTGGTTGTTGGGAAACGGCGCACCAGTGAATGGGTTCACGGCAGGCGGGCCCGGCACGCCATTGAGATTGCCTGACACCATGGCCGCGGTGGGCAGGTTATCGATCACCAACTGTGAGCCGGGTCTGCGGTTCTCTTCGGTGTCAATGAAGAAGAATGTTTTATCGTGCCCGTTGTAAAGTTTCGGAATTACGACCGGGCCGCTCAAACTGCCGCCGAACGTATTCCAAACCTTGGCCTGCTTCTCCGGCGACCCGTAGATGGTGGCGTCCAGGGCGGCATTCTGAAGATACTCGAAGGCGCTTCCGTGGATGGCGTTCGCGCCACTCTTGGTGGTGACAGTGACGTCGCCGGTGGTAGCGAACTCGGCGTTATTATTGATCGCCGACACTTTGAACTCGGCCAGCATCTCGGAGGAAGGGAACATGTTGCTGGCGGGGGAATTATAAATAATGTTTACGCTGGACGCGCCGTCCACCGAGTAATCGACCTGGTACGGCTGTGAGCCGGTGAGGCCGATGTTTCCGTACTGATCTTGAGTGACGTTGGCCGACGCAACAATCGCCCCGAGCGGGCTAGTGGAAGCGCCGCGATAGTTCGCCGGCAATTGCGTCACCTCCTGATTGCTCATCGTGTTGACGATGGTCGCATTCTCGGTGTTGATGGCCGCGGCCTCCGCGCTCACCTGCACGCTCTGCTGGACTGAGGCCAACGCCAGGCTCACATCGACGCGCCTCTCCTGGCGTGCGTCGAGCGTGACCTCGTTGATTTTGGTAAGACCAAACCCGGCACTGACCACCGATATGGAGTAACGGCCGGGCGGCACAGTCAGCAATTGGTACTGCCCACTGCTGTTTGAGGTGGCGCTGCGAACGTTGTTATCTTCGAGGTTAGTGATGGTGACGACGGCACCTGAGATGACGCTGCCGGATTGATCCTGAACAGTGCCCACAAAAGTACCAAATGTAGACTGCGCGAATAGCGGGGCGCCGGCCAGAAGCGCTAAACATACAAGCAGCAGCAAATTCTTTCTTTGCAGCGGGCGTAGCCAAAAGCACATAACATTCTCCTCACTGAACATGTATTTTGATCTTGGTTCCCGTGGTATGGAATGCGGACGTGGGATGGAATGCCGACATGGGCTAACTCACCAGCTCTTTCTGGCCCCATCTGTCGGTTTGCCTGAGAACGTTATTCCTTCGGCGGGTCAAAACGTAGCGAACTCGCCGCTCCGCTGCAACCACTCTCCAGATCTCCTGAAGTGACGGTCCTTTTGCCTGAGAGTTTCCGGGGCGGTTGCTCCTTCGGCGCTGGCCAAGGCCAGTCTCTCCCGTCAGCACAACATTTCGATTGCCAGCAAGTGTAAGCCAGCACGCTAAGCTTGTCAAGGAAATTCCAGACCAGCAGATTTTAGACGGCAAGTTTTGGACGTTGCGATGCAATCCGTTCATAAAAGTCTTCTTCCCGATCGGTTGCTGACAACCGGCTCGGTTGATGCTTGTGATTCGAGTTCTTCTATTACTTTCGCGGTGTCCTGTCCCAGCACCGGAGGCGATCGATACCCCATCGTCCTGTCCACGAATCGCATCGGGTTGCTGAGCAGTTTGAGCGGACCAACCGTGGGATGATCCACTTCCACGACGTTGTCTCGCGCAAGCATTTGGGGGTGTTGGAATATCTCCGCCACCGAGAGTAGCGGTCCACAAGGTACTTGATGCCGATCCAGAATCTTTGTCCATTCGGCGCTTGATCGCCGGCCCATAATGGCTTCGATTTCCTCGATCAGGGTGACGCGGTTCGAGGAGCGGCTTTTATTATTGCGGTAGCGCTCATCCTGGGCCCATTCCGGCTTGCCCAAGGCATCGCAGAAGCGCCGCCAGATGCGGTCGTTCGGTACGCCCACCGCGAGTGGTACGTCCTGGCATCGCAGCAACTGATAGGGAACGACGGTCGAATTCTCGGCGCCCTGGGGCGCGGGACTTTTGCCCGTCAACAGAAATGCAGCCGACTGGAGTGACATTGCGAACAGCAACGATTCGAGCAGCGAGACTTCAACGTGTGTTCCTTGGCCGGTCCTTTGCCTCTCATACAACGCCGCCAAGATCGCTTGGGAGGCGAATTGTCCGGCCAGCACGTCGGCTACCGGGAAGCAGGCTCTCGCGGGCTCGCCCGCCGATCCGTTGGCGAGCATCATGCCGCTCATGGCCTGGACGATCAAGTCATAACCTGGCCGCTCGCGGTCCGGTCCGGTGAGCCCAAAACCGGAGATGGAGGCGTAGATCAGACGCGGATTATCGGTCCGCAGGCATCTGTAATCGATGCCCAATCGTTCGGCCACGCCGGGCCGGAAGTTTTGAACCACAACATCGGCTTCCGCGGCCAGGCGCCGTAACGCCGCGACATCGCTCGAAAGCTTCAGGTCCAGCGCGACGCTTTCTTTGTTGCGATTGAGAGCCAGGAAGTAAACGCTCTCGCCTCCGATGAAGGGAGGACCCCAATGGCGGGTTTCATCGCCGGTCCGCGGTTCCTCGATCTTGATGACCCGAGCGCCCAGATCGCCCAGCAGCATGGTGCAGAAGGGTCCCGCCACGGCGCGGGTCAGATCCAGAACCCGTACACCCTGGAGTGGAGCGCAATTGCCGCTGGAGTGTAGCACGGTATCTGGCAATGCTAAGGTAAATCTCGAACGCGATCAATCATCAAAGAGTATTTTTCTGATAATCTTTTGTTAAGTTCGATGACTGTTGCTCAACTGGAATGCTTTCGTGCCGTCGCCCGGCGGCGGCATTTCGCGCGCGCGGCCGACACGCTCGGAAAAACGCAACCGGCACTGACTGTGCACGTGCAGCGGCTGGAAGCGGACCTCGGCGTGACGCTATTCGAACGCACCGGCAAACAGGTTACGCTCACACCCGCGGGCGAGATACTGCTTCCCTACGCCGAGAAGATACTGGCTGACAACGTGGAGGCTCGCGTGCGCATGGCGGAGGTCCACGGCGGGACCTTGGGCGTGGTCCGGATTGGAGTGATACCGACCATCGCGGCTCACTTTCTGCCGGCGGTTTTCAAGGAGTTCAAGTCTCGCTTTCCGAAGGTGAGGGTGCTGCTGCGCGAGGAGAGTACCACGCCGATGCTCACCGCCCTGTTGCTTAGCCGCGAAATCGACCTGAGCATCGCGCTGCGTCCGCACCGATCGGCTGGTTTGAAGCCGCATACGCTGTTTACGGAGGAATTCTGCCTGGGCGTATCGACGCAACACGCGTTGAGCGCACATGCTAGCGTGCCGATCGGGCGCTTGAAGCGGGAGAAGTTCATTTTGTACAAAACTCCGGGGCACAATACGCGCGAGGTGACTTTGCAGTATTGCCGGAACGCGGGATTTGAGCCCGAGGTGGCCTTCGAAAGCGAACAGGCCGAGACCATTCAGTACTTGGTTGCCTCCGATCTGGGCATCACGCTCTTGCCTGAAATGGTGCTCCGTCACCCGGCCGGCCAGAATATCTCGATGGTTCGAATTCAAGCCCCGACTCCGCGCCGCACGGTAGTGGCCACCTGGAAGCCCGGACGATATCTTTCCACCAACGCGCGGCAATTCCTGCAGTGTGCCGAAACGGTGGCAGACGCCTGGTATGCATCTTCCAAACGCGGCTAAGGCCGGATGCCCGACGCGATCGCGGGGAACGCGAGGGCGAACCGCCCTTGACAGAATTAAACATTCATTTTAAACTGCTGTTTAGATGGCCAGCCCGCTCGTGAAATCAAAGCCCCCCGTACTACCGGAAGACACGCGCACCAAGCTTCTGGACGCGGCGGGACAGGTCTTTGCCGAATCCGGATTCCAGGCCGCGACCGTACGCGAGATTTGTGCTTGCGCCGGCGTCAACATCGCTCTGGTGAACTACCATTTCGGCGACAAGCTGGAGCTGTATACCGAAGTCCTCCGGCATTCGGTCGGCGCTTCGGGAAACGGAATCATCAAGAAGGCGATCGGCAGCAAGGCCCCTCCCGAGGAGGCTTTCCGCGAACTGATCCACGCCATGCTCCTGAGAGTCTGCCGAGCCGATCGTCCCGGATGGCACTTCCGGTTGATGATGCACGAATTCGCCCAGCCCACTCCCGCAATGGCGAGCGTGATCGACGAGACAATGCGGCCGGTTTACGATCGTTTCCGCGAGCTGATCGGCAGCATGCTCGATTTGACTCCCGACCACGACCAGGTCCGGCTTTCGACGCACAGCGTCATCGCTCAAGTGGTGCACTACGCGCATGCGCGCCACGTGGTCTCGCGAGTCTGGCCCGAATTGGAACTGAATCCCGAGCGGATCGCGCAGATCGCAACCCACATTGCGCGTTTTTCCCTGGCGGGTCTTCGCCAGATCGCGCCAACTCCAACTCGAAGCGCGCCAGCTCAGTTAAACAGAAAGAAGTGACGAACGAAATGACGGAACAGGAAACACAGCCCAAGTCGACCGCCGCTCCATCCCAAGGTCAAGCGCCGGCCGCGCCATCATCACCCCAGGCGCCGCCGTCATCTCCGCGCCCGCGCCGGAAGGTGTTGCCGCTGATAGTGGTCGCGTTGGGTGTAGCCGCCTTCTTCATCTGGAGAGGTTATTTTGCGAACCCCCGGATTCCGGACAGCATTGTCACTGTGAGCGGCCGTATCGAAGGCGACGATTCGGCGGTCTCGCCGAAAACGGCCGGGCGCATTATCGAAATCCGTGTGCGCGAAGGCGATACCGTCAAAGCCGGCGAGACGATTGCCACCTTGGATGACGCCCAGGTCCGGGCGCGTGAAGATCAAGCCCGCGCCGCCCTCACCGGCGCCGAGGCCAGAGCGAAATCGGCCAATGACCAGATTGCGGTTTACCAGCAGGGATTGCAGCAGAACGAATTGATGACGGAACAGTCCAAAGTGGATGCGGCCGGCCGCGTGCGGCAAGCGGAAGCCGACCTGGCGGCCGCCGAATCCGATCTCGTCCAGCAGGAAGCGTCATTGAGTTTGGCGCAGTTCGATAACGACGCTTATCAAAAGCTGGTGAAAACCGGCGCGGTCTCCGAACGCCAGGGCAAGCAGGCATCCACGACAGCCGATCAGCAGTCCGCCGCCGTGGCCGCCGCCCGCCGCCGTCTGGAAGCCGCGCGTGGCGCGCTGACAACGGCCCAGGCCAACCTCTCCAATCCTGGCATTCGTACCTTCCAGGCCGATACCGTGCGCAAACAAATCGACCAGCAGCAGGGAGAGATTGCCTCCGCCATCGCAGCCTCTCAACAAGCCCGGTTCCAACTTGCGGAGGCGGAGGATAATCGGCGGGATCTCATCATCACGGCGCCATTCGACGGGACCGTGATGACACGCGCCGCGGAGCCGGGCGAAGTGGTCACGGCCGGCACCGCCATCGTGACGCTGCTCGACATGAGCAAGGTCTATCTGCGCGGATTCGTGCCGGAAGGGCAGATCGGCAAAGTGAAGATTGGCCAACCCGCGCGCGTGTATCTCGATTCGGCGCCCACCAAACCGATCGATGCTTTCGTGCAGCGCATCGATCCGCAGGCCACATTCACGCCCGAGAACACTTACTTCCGCGACGACCGCGTGAAACAGGTGGTGGGCGTCAAGCTGCTGCTCAAGGCGGCCACCGGATTCGCCAAGCCCGGCATGCCGTCCGATGGCGAGATTCTCGTTCAGGGCGATGTCTGGCCCGCGGGCCGATTCAACAAATGACGGTTGCCGATTCCATTACGGGAGCGGATAACGGCCGTGGCGCCGGGTCCAGACCTACGGCAATCCGGATTCGCGATCTCTGGAAAAAATACGGTGTCATCGATGCCGTTTGGGGTATCAATCTCGAAATCGGGGATGGCGAAATCTTCGGATTGATCGGCCCGGACGGCGCAGGGAAGACCACTACGTTCCAGATCCTGGCCGGAGTTATGCAGGCCACCTCAGGTACCGCGGAAGTGTTCGGGGTGCCTGCGAGTGAAGCTCGCTCGCACACCGGGTATCTGACGCAGGCGTTCAGCCTCTATCCGGATCTCACCGTCTCGGAGAACATCCGCTATATCGGCGATCTTCGCCGCGTGCCACCCGATGAGATCACCAAGCGCGGACGCCGCTATTTGCGCATGTTCGATATGGACCGGTTCGAACATCGGCTGGCCGGACGGCTAAGCGGAGGCATGAAACAGAAGCTGGCGCTGGCCTGCGCGCTGGTTCCGGAACCACGCGTGCTGTTGCTCGATGAACCCACCACCGGTGTCGATCCCGTATCGCGGCGCGAATTCTGGGATACGCTCGCGCATCTTGCCGCCGATGGCCTGACCATTGTTCTCGCCACCCCATATCTCGATGAGGCCGAGCGATGCAACCGGGTGGCGCTGATGCATCAGGGTGAGATCCGGCAGACCGGAACTCCGGCCGAGCTTCGGGCCAGCCTGCATGCCAAACGAATGGAAATACATGTTTCGAATCTGGCCTTGGCTGAACGCACGCTTTCCGCGACCGCGGGCGCGGACAAAGAGATCATCGACGTCCAGCGATTCGGCGACCGGCTGGACCTGCTGGTTTACAAGCCGGAGGAAGCTAAGCTCGTCGCCGACCAGGCATTGAGCGCCGAGGGCCTGGTCATCGATGACGTTCGGATCGACGAACCGACGCTCGAAAACACCTTCGTCGCCACGTTGCGGAACCTGGGACAAAGAGTTCATGACGAGGTATTTCCGGGACACCACGATCACAGCGCCCTGCGCGGCAAAATCGCGATTGGCGCCACGAATCTCACCAAGGAGTTCGGCTCGTTCACGGCCGTCAAGAACGTGACCACCCAGGTGCGGTACGGCGAGATCTACGGACTGCTGGGCGCGAATGGCGCGGGCAAGACGACAACCATCAAGATGCTGTGCGGCCTGCTCCCACCCACGCGCGGCGATATGCAGCTGGCGGGTGAGCGCGGCAGCCTTCGTTCCCCGGAGATACGGCAGCAGATCGGCTACATGTCGCAGAAATTCTCTCTCTACGACGACCTTTCCATCGCCGAAAACCTCGAATTCTTCGCCGGCGTTTACGGAGTGCCCGAGCGCGAGCGCGTGGAGAAGATGCGTTGGGTGGCTTCTTTTTCAGGCCTGGAGGGTAGAGAAGTTCAGTTAGTGGGCAGCCTGCCGCAGGGATGGAAACAGCGCGTAGCGTTCGGCGCGGCGATCCTGCATGAACCCAGCATCCTGTTCCTCGACGAGCCCACCTCCGGCGTGGATCCGCTGGCGCGCCGCTCCTTCTGGACCATGATCAATCGGCTGGCCGACGCGGGCACCGCCATCCTCGTTACCACCCACTATCTGGAAGAAGCCGAGCAGTGCAACCGGCTGGGCTTCATGGTGGCGGGCGAGCTGGTGACCGAAGGCAGCCCTACCGCAATCAAGAGCGCGCAGGGCGGCCATCTGCTTGAGTTCATCGTGGATCGGCCACAGCGCGCGATGGACCTCCTGAAAAGCGACTCCGAACGATGGCGCGTTTCTTTGTTCGGCGAGCGCCTGCACATCATCACCGAGGACGACGCCGCGACGGCGGAACAAAAATATCGCCGAGAGCTGGAAGCGAACGGCGTACGCGTCATCAGCGCCAGGGAAGGGCGCTTCTCGCTGGAGGACGTCTTCATCAGCACGGTCGAAAAAGCGCGACAGGAAGGCAAAGTGGCGGTAGAGGAGTGATCACATGAGAAGAATTCTGGCCCAGACACGCAAAGAATTGATCCAGATCATTCGCGACAAGATGGCGCTCGGTCTCGCGCTGGTGCTGCCGTTGACGCAGCTCATCCTCATGGGATCCGCGATTTCGCTCACGGTCGCCGATCTGCCGATCGCGGTGCAGGATCTCGACGATTCGCCCATGTCGCGCTCTCTTATCGACGCCTTCCGGCAATCCAACACATTCCACATCGTGCCGTTCTCCGTCAACCGGCAACCGGAAACCGCGTTCACTTCGAACCAGGCCCGTGCGGCGCTCATTATCCCGGCCCGGTTCGGGCGCGACATCGCCCGAGGCGTGAGTTCGCCCGTGCAGATGCTGATCGACGCTTCCGATTCGAACACCGCCCGGCTGGTGTCGGGTTACGCCAGCGAAGTCACCAGCGCATGGAATGCAAATAACGGCGGCGGATCGCGGGTTGCGCCGGTGCAGGCCGCCATACGTTTCTGGTACAACCCGGGACGATCGTCGAAAAAATTCTACGGGCCCGGAATCTTCGTGCTGGCGCTCTCGCTCTTTCCGCCCCTGCTTGCCACGCTCGCCTCGGCGAAGGAAGGCGAGCAGAAAACCATCCTGCAGGTCTACGTGTCCAGCATTTCGGCGCATGAGTTTCTGCTCGGCAAGATCCTTACTTTCATGGTTGTCGCTTTCTGCGAATGCCTCCTGCTGCTCACCCTGCTCTTCACTTACTTCGGTCTCAATTTTGCGGGAGATCCGACGTGTTTCATCGTTGCCACCATTCTCTATGCATTCTGCGTATCTTCGTTTGGAACGCTGATCGGATCGGCCATCCCCAACCAGGCGGCGGCCATGCAGGCGGTGGCGCTGGGCGGTTTTCTGCTGGTCTTTATGCTCTCCGGTTTGATTTTTCCCATCCAGAACATTCCGGTTCAGATCCGCTGGCTCTCGAATTTCATCTGGGGCCGGTATTACATCGACATCGTGCGCGACGCGCTGCTGGAAGGCGGCGGATGGCCGGCGCAGTGGTGGAAGGTCCTGATCATCGGCTTCACCGGATCGGTCTTCTATACGATCGCCTGGCGCAATATGCGCCGCATGCAATTGAAAGCCTAGGCAGATATGAAGAAATTGACTCAATTCTTTCTCAGTTACCGCCTGCGCGCGTTGTTGCGCAAGGAATTCGCGCAAATCCGCCGCGACCGGCGCCTCGCGATGTCGCTGATTATTCCGCCCACTTTGCAATTGTTGCTCTTCAGCCTGGTTCTCAATGCAACCGTGTCGAACCTCAAGCTGGGAATCATTGACGACAGCCGGACGCCGGAGAGCCGGGGACTGACGTCAACGTTGACCGAGAGCAAAAGCTTCAAGTTGGCCGGATATTACTATTCCGTCGAAAAGCTCGGCGATGCGATCAGCCGAGGAGATATCGACGCCGGGGTCTTGATTCCGTTCAGCTATGCCAAGGACCTGCAACGCGGGCGGCCGGTCACAGTGCAGCTCCTACTGAACGCGATGAACGCCAACACCGCCGCGATCGCGCAGGGCTACGCGGAAGGCGTGATCCAGACCTATAACGCCGATCTGGGGAACGGTGGGCTGCACGCGAAGTTCATGCAGGTCTCGGTATCCGATATCAGCCACCGGGGCGTGGCGCGCCTCTCGGGGGCTTTTCTCTACAATCCCGGCCTGGTCGGCTCGTGGTTTGTAGTAACCGGAATATTCGGTCTGCTGTTGATCCTGAATGGGTCCATCGTGGCGGCTACTTCGATGGTGAAGGAGCGCGAAGCCGGCACCATCGAACAGTTGCTCATGTCGCCCGCCGGTACGTATGAAATCATCGTTGCGAAAATCGCCCCGTTGTTTTTCCTGCTCTTCCTGATGGTGCTGTTCGCGACAACCATGATCAAGGTCGTATTCAATGTGCCGTTCCACGGGAGTATCATTGTCCTGCTGAGCGGCGCGGCATTGTGTGTACTATCCGGTATCGGCATCGGGACCGTGATCGCCACCTTCACGCATTCGGCTTTTCAAGCCCAGTTGACCAGCTTCTTCATCAATCCGCTGCTCACCACCGCTTCGGGCGCGATCACTCCGGCTGAGGCAATTCCGGCCTGGTTGCAGCCGCTGGTCCGGATCAATCCAATCCGGCACTTCAGCGTGATCGCGCGCTCCAGCATGATCAAGGGCAGTGGAATGGAAACGCTCTGGCCAAACTTTCTGGTGCTCTCCCTCTTCACGCTCATCATGGTTTCGGCGAGCGTCTGGCGCTTCCGGAAACAACTCAGTTAGAACACATGACAAGAAGAATCCAACCTTCGCTGATAGGCGCCGGGGCTTTGCTGTTGGCGGCTCTGCTTGAAACCACGGCTTTCGGACAGTTCGGCGCCCCGGGGGGCCAGTCGACAGGCTCGCAGGTAAACCAGCTTCCGCTGTCGGGAAGAACGGGCGAGTCGGGTTCCGTAAACGCGGCTCAGTCGCCCATCGCGGGCACGACGACTAGCGTCAACACCATCAATCCCTCCATTCAAGCCGCGGGACCTTATACCGGCAGCGAGTTAAGCACCTCGAAGATGCCGTTCTCCGGGAAACTCTCCTTGCGGGAAGCTGTCGCGCGCGGCCTGGAATATAACCTCGGCTCGGTTGGCCTGACCCTCGCCCTGCGGCAGTCGCACGGGCAAACTCTGGTTGCCCGGAGCGCCCTGATGCCCAATGTAAGCGGCAGCCTGTCGGAGACCGTGCAGCAGATCGACCTCCGCGCGGAGGGCTTGCGCATCTCGTCCCCTTTTCCGGGCATCGGCATTCCGTCCATCGTCGGCCCGTTCAACTATTTCGATTTGCGCGCACGCCTGACCCAGACCGTGGCCGATCTCACCGCGTGGAACAATTACCGGTCCGCAAGAGAAACGCTCCACGCCAACGAATTCTTCGCGCAGGATTCCAAGGATCTGGTGGTCCTCGCCGTGGGAGGCGCTTATCTTCAGGTCATCGCCGCTCGCGCCCGGGTGGAATCGGCCAAAGCGCAACTGGAGACAGCCAACGCCCTTTATCAACAGACCGCTCAGCAACGCAGTGTCGGGCTGCTCGCTCAGATCGACGTCAACAAGAGCCAGGTCCAGATGCTGACGCAAAAGCAGCGCCTGGCTTCATTGCAGAACGATCTCGCGAAGCAGAAAATCAATCTGGCCCGGCTGACCGGACTGCCGCCGAACGATCGCTACGAGCTGTCCGACGATGTGCCTTTCGCCGAAGCGCCCGTCGCCGATGAGGAAGGCGCCGTCACGCAGGCATTGACGCAACGCCCCGATATCAAAGCGGCCCAGGCCCAGATTCGCGCCGCGGAGCGCTCCGTGGCTGCCGCCCGCGCCGAACGCCTGCCCTCTTTATCGTTGAACGCCGATTACGGAGCGATCGGAGAGACTCCTTCGCAATCGCACGGGACGTTCTCGGCCGCCGGAACTCTCCGCATCCCCATCTGGCAGGGCGGCCGCACCGAAGGCGATATCGAGCAGGCGAATGCGGCGGCCGCACAACGCCGGGCTGAACTGGAAGATCTGAGAAGCCGCGTGGAAAGCGAAGTGCGTAACGCGTTTCTGGACTTGCAGACTGCCACCAGCCAGGTTGAGGTCGCCCGCCAGAACCGGGACGTCACCCGCGAGACCCTCACCTTGACCCGGCAGCGTTTCGATGCGGGCATCACGGATTCAGTGGAAGTCTCGCAAGCGCAGTCCTCCGTGGCGTCCGCGGAACTGGACTACATCAACAGCGTGTTCGCGCATAACGTGGCGAAGCTGAGTCTCGCCCGCGCGGCAGGCGGCTCGGCTGAGAGTCTTCCGCGATTCCTGAAGCTACAATGAGGCAACCTCGATTCAATCCCGATCGGCCCGCGGAACTCTCATGCAACTGAAACTTGTCCTTGGTAGCATTGCCGCATGACCAGCACCGCTAAATACCGCTGCCCGAGCTGCGACTCTCAGAATTTCGCTAGCGTTCAGAGTTCAGCGATCGACAGTGAGTTGTTGGAATGTCAAGACTGCAAGCGGGCGTATGAAGTGAAGTACGAGCCGGATGGAACTGCTCGGTTGGTATCGGTTTGACGCTTCGGTCCTGGAAGCACCCGCATGGCAAGTGACGCCGAAGCTCCCAAGATGATCCGCCGGCAGTTTCTTCGCGCGAGCGCTCTGGCGCCTGCTGTTCTCGCACAGCCCACGCGCCTGTTCGCGGCCGAATACGACTTGGTCATTCGAGGCGGCCGGGTGCTAGACGCGGCCGAGCGCTTGGATCGCGTGGCGGATGTCGCGATACGTGACGGACGCATCTCGGCGATCCGGCCGAATATCGCTCCCTCTGCCGCCAAGGAGGTGCTCGATGCGACCGGAAAGTTGGTGATGCCCGGATTAATCGACATTCACACTCATTTGGCCGACAAGCTTCTGCCGCCGGCAACTTGCCTGGCGGACGGCGTGACGACGTTGCTGGACGCGGGTTCGCGCGGCTCCGACAACCCGGACGATTTGCTCGCGATCGCCCAAAGCTCACCGAACCGTGTGCGGATTCTTCTGAACATCGGACATCTTGGAGTTTTGCCGGAAGGCGAACTGCTCGATATCGAGAATGCCAACGTCGCTCGGACGCGCCAGGTCATCGAACGCAATCGCCAGTGGATCGTCGGCATCAAGGCCCGGCTCTCGCGCACCGTCGCCGGCGAACACGATTTGGAAGCCGTGCGCCGCGCGCGTCAAGTGGCGGACCCGCTGAAAGTGCCCATCATGGTGCACGTGGGCCAATCCGTATCGCCACTTCCCGAGATCCTTGCGCTCCTCAGACCAGGCGACATCGTAACGCACCTGTATTCGCCGCCGCCGCACGGCATCCTGGATGACAACGGGCGGGTGCTGCCGCAGGTCCGCGAGGCGAGACGGCGCGGAATTCTGTTCGACGTCGGCAACGGCCGCAGCGGACACATCACGTGGGATGTGGCGGAACGCGCCATGCAGCAGGACTTTCTGCCGGACACTATCTCCTCCGATATGACAGCCATCGGGCGAACCTACCAGGTGTTCAATCTTCCGAATGTCATGTCGAAATTCATGCTGCTCGGCATGCCAGTGGAACAGGTGATCGCGCGCGTGACGGCGAACGCAGCGCGCGCCATTCCCGAATTCAAGGCCTATGGATCGCTCCGAACCGGTGCGGTTGCCGACGTAGCCGTGCTCGACCTTAAGGAAGGAGATTTCGAGTTCGTCGATAACGCGGATACCAAGCGGACCGGTCACCGGAAACTCTTCCCCTACGCCGTGGTTGTTGGTGGTAAACGGCTACAAGCGTGAGTCCCGAAGTCGCGTCGTCGCCATCACGAGAACGCCCGTGCCGTCGGTTACGAATCCGTAGGCGCCTTGATGCTCCCATTCTTCGACATGCGGATGATGTTGTCCGCCGCGCGGAAGGCGAGCGCGGAGATGGTGCACGTAGGGTGGTTGCGGGCAGTGGTGACGAAGCTGCTCCCGTCCACCACGAACAGGTTGGGAATATCGTGGGCGCGGTTGAACCTGTCGACCACCGAAGTCTTCGGGTCGTTACCCATGCGGCACGTGCCCATGGTATGCCCCATGGCTTTTTCCTCCCGGACCGGATCCGCCCACTTCTTGATAGCGCCCGCCGCATCCACCAGTTCGAGTGCACGCTCCCGGAAAAACGCCTTGTTCTTCATATCGTCGGGATGATCTTTGTAGGTGACGCGCATGGCCGCGAGTCCCCAGGCATCCTTCACGTCCGGGTCTAAAGTAATGTTGTTGCTCTCTTGCGGCAGCGCCGTGCAAAAGGCCTGGATGGTCAGCGTGCGATTGAAGTTTTCTTTCAACGCCTTCTTGTAGTCAGATCCCCAACGCGGAGTGTCCGGCGGCAATCCCCCGAGCGCGAAAGTGATGGGCCCGTTATTGCCCCGAGCGTCAATTCTGCCGCCGCCATAGTAGCCTCGCTTGGGATCGGCATTGTAGAAATCCTCGATGCCGCGGGTCGTGGTCACGCTCTTGTATTCGTTCAACTCGTGCTCGAATATTCCGTGAGCGCTGGCGCCGCATCCGGGCATGAAATACTTTCCGACGACGCCGTTGGTGTTCGCCAGTCCATTGGGGAAGAGGCTCGACTTGGAGAGCAGCAGCAAGCGGGGCGATTCCAGGCCGTTGGCGCACAGGAGCACCGCCTTGGCCCTCTGAAACACTTCCTTCTTATTGGCGTCGAAATAAACTGCCCCGGTCACCCGGCCGTTCTTGTCTACCGAGATCTCCCGGACATAGGAATTCGTGCGAAGCTCGCACCGGCCGGACTTCTCGACGATCGGGATCACGCTCGCGAGCGAGCTCGACTTGGCGCCCACCTTGCATCCATACCCCGAACAAAATCCGCAATGAATACATGCCGAGCGCCCGCGATACGCCTGCGACAGCATTGCGACCGGCACCGGGACCGCATGATACCCCAGCTTCTGGGCCGCTCGCTCCATCAGGACGCCGGAGGACTTATTCGGCATCGGGGGCAAAGGGTAGGGCTTGGATCGGGGAGACTCAAACGGGCTCACGCCGCCCAGGCCGGAGTAGCCGATTTCCCATTCGACCTTGGTGTAGTAAGGCTCCAACTCGGCATACGTGAGAGGCCAATCCGCAAATCCGGTCCCGGCGACGGGACCGTAAATGCTGCGCTCGATGAAGTCGCTTTCGTGGTGGCGCCAACTGCTTCCCGAGTAGTGAACGGTTCCGCCTCCCACGCAGCGGCCATACCGAAACGCAGTGCTATGGACTGCCTTCTCCTTATCGGTCTGACGAAAGGTGGTCGGTACATCATCGTTGAGCAGCGACGAGGTGGACGTTTTCTTCAACTGATCGTAACGGAAATCCTTTTCGTGCAGGTAATCGCCCTGTTCGAGGATCACCACCTGAAACCCCGCGGTGGAGAGTTCCTTGGCCATGATGCCGCCGGCGATTCCCGAACCGATCACTACAAAATCAACTTGCGTGTTGGGTTTAAACTTTGCCATAGCGTCTTAACCTTTCCTGGTCCCAGCCGAGAGCTCGCTCTGGCCGTCGTAGTAGCCAAACGGCGCCGCATAATGGAATTTGCTTTCGAATCCGATCAGATTCCAACCGATCTTGTCCTGGTTGCCGCCATACTCGGGGTTAGCGACGAAACCCGTGATGGTATGCAGCCGGATCTGCGCGAAGAATGGGGTTGTTTCGATGGCCTTGAGCACCTGGATCTGCTGAGCCGCAGTCAGGCCGCTAAACTTGCCGGCATTCGGAACCAGTTCGCGCGTTTTGGCCTGCAGGGTTTCCAGTCCTTGCGTGTAGACCGGCTGCTGTTCCCGGTCGAAAGTAGTCAGGGCGCGATCGATGAAATAAAGGCACCCGGCTTCGCGGGCTCCGGGAGTTTCGTCGGTGGGAATGATCTGAGCGGCCACGCTTTCAACTTCTGCGGCCTGTTCCTCTGAGAAAAATCCGAGCTTGCCTGGCTTGCCGGATCGGGCGACCTTTTGAGCGTGCTCTTGAGCCGCCAGGATTCCGGGCCACTGTGAGGCGAGCCATACCGAACTCAGCCCCGTGGCGGAGCCTGCCAGGAACGATCGTCGGGAAGCACCTTGCTTTTTGGAGATTGGTTTTTTCATGCGACCTCGATGGGGACTCTATCACCCGGAATCGGCGGTGTAAAGCGGGTGTGTGAAGTGTGTGTGAGGGCGGGCATTCGGCTGATGTAGAATCATTCAGGCTATGGGGCCTAGGGAGAATCTGCCATGTCGCATCCACGTCGAGTGAAAGTCACGTCTCTGGCAATTGTCGCGTTCATCGGCGCCGTCGTCGGAATGTCGGGCGGTAGGGTGTACGCCCAAGTCAGTGCCGCGGCTACGAATGATCTACCGAATCCTTATCACCCAGTGGAGAACTGGGCGCAGCTTCCAGCGGGCACCGAGTGGGGGCAGGTGATTTCCGTCGATCCGGACGGGCACGGCAACGTCTGGGTGTTCCATCGGAAGGAACCAGCCATCCTCGAGTTCGATTCGTCCGGCAAGCTGGTCAATAGTTTCGGTACGGGGTTTGTGCAGGCTCACGGGATGGCGATCGATCGCAGCGGCAACATCTGGGTTACGGACGCAGCGGCGAAAGACGGCAAGGGCCAGCAGGTTTTTGAGTTCAGCCCGAAAGGAAAGTTGCTGATGACGCTGGGGAAGGCCGGCGTCGCCGGGAACGGGCCCGATACCTTCAATGGCCCGTCGGGTGTGGCCGTGGCACCGAACGGCGACATTTTTGTTGGCGACGGGCACGGCGCGGGCACCAACGCGCGCGTCGTGAAGTTTTCAAAGGACGGGAAATTCATCAAGGCTTGGGGCAAGCAGGGATCGGGACCCGGCGAATTCGACACGCTGCACAGCCTCGCGATGGATTCCAAAGGACGCCTGTTTGTCGCCGACCGGGGAAACAGCCGGATTCAGATCTTCGATCAGGACGGAAAGTTCATCGCCGAATGGAAGCAGTTCGGCCGTCCGAGTGGGATCTTCATTTCGAAGGATGACACGCTGTACTCGGTGGACTCGCAGTCGGACGAGAAGATCAACCCAGGGGTGAAGCGCGGCATCCGTATCGGGAGCGCGAAAGATGGCGCAGTGAAGGTTTTCATTCCGGACCTCTCGACTGATCCCAAGATCGCGCTCGCGGAAGGAGTGAGTGCCGACGCCCAGGGCGACGTCTACGCGGCCGGCGTAACATCCATGGCGTTGCACAAATTCGTTCGCTCGCCATGAAGTCGCATGACGGTCCGGGTCTAGGTCTACTACGCTCCGAGTTTCGACCCCAAATCCCCGATGTCGGTGGACACCACGTCGAAATCGCCCGGCTTGGCATCGTCCGCCTTGCGCGCCGGTCCGTATTCGTTGGGCCGGTGGATGAATCCGGTCCGCATACCGAAACTGCGCGCGGACATCAGATCGCCGGAGTGCGCCGCGCACATCATCACTTCTTCGGGCTTCAGCTCCAATAGACCAACCGCGGTGAGGTAGGCTTCGCGATCGGGTTTGTAATGCCGGGCTAGCTCGGCCGAAAGGATAAGGTCCCATGGAAGACCAGCGTGCTTGGCCATGTCAGCGAGAAGCGCGACGTTGCCGTTCGAGAGCGGCGCAATGGTGTACTTCTTCTTGAGGCGCGTGAGACCGGCGACGGAATCAGGCCACGGCTTCAGGCGGTGCCAGACGCGGTTCCAGTGGTCCTTTTCTTCTTCGGAAAGACCTTCGATGTGAAACTCCTGGAGCAGGTCTTCCAGCAGCGCGCGATGCAGGTGGTCGAGGTTGGTCCAGGGCATTTCGCCTTTTCGCACCTTGTCCATGGAAGGCGCGTATCCGGCCCGCCATCGATCGGCAAAGCGAGCCCAATCGACGGTGATGCCCTTGGTTTTTCCCCAGGCCTTACCTTCTTCGACGATCGATCCGCGCCAGTCGACCACGGTGCCAAAGGTGTCGAAGACGAGCGCCTTCACCGAGGCCACCGCGCGCGCCGAATCCTGTGCGTGTGCGCCGTCGATCCCACGCAAGGCGGCCGCAGCCGCACCGATTCCGGCGGACTTCACAATTTGTCTCCGAGTCACCGTTAAGCTCCTGGCCGCCTACTATACTAAACGCCGCTCGCCGAGGGGCGATCGCGCGAACGCCGCCTCACAGTTCCGGCCGCTTTGTCGTTGATGCGGTTCAGGAGACTTTGATACACTCTTGACGCCATGAAAAAGTTCCTCACCCTTTCTCTGCTTGCCCTTTCGCTCGTCTTTTCGGCCTCGCTTCCCTCCAGCCCACCGGAGCAGAATGGCATGTCGGCCGAACGCCTCAATCGAATCAACAGCGTGATGAACAAGCATGTCGAAGCTGGGGACCTGGCGGGAGCTTCCGGGCTGATTTCGCGGAACGGCAAGATCGTCTTTCGCGGTGCTTGGGGGGATTATAATTCCGACACGATTGTCCGCATGTACTCGATGACCAAGGCCGTCACGGGCGTCGCGGCCATGATCCTCTACGAGGACGGGCTGTACTCGATGAACGATCCGCTGTCGAAATATCTGCCGGAATTTGGCAAGACACGGGTCGGCAAGGAGGGAACGGACGCGGCAGGAAAACGCACTTTCTACACGGTGCCTCTGCACCATCCCATTCTAGTGAAAGATCTGTTCCGCCACACAACTGGCCTGGATTATTCCGGACCGAAGGACGAGACAGGTGAAAACGTTTACCGCAAGATTGAAATGATGGGCGGGGCTCCGCTGGTGAATTTCGACTTGGCCGAGGCCACCAGGCGGCTGGCGAGCGTTCCGCTCAATGAGCAGCCGGGAACGGCGTTCCGTTATGGATATTCGATCGACGTGCTGGGGCGGCTGGTGGAGGTGCTTTCGGGCGCCACCCTCGACAAATTTTTCGAGGACAAGATCTTCAAACCACTGGGGATGAAAGACACGGCGTTTTTCGTGAGTGAGGAAAAGTGGAGCCGACTAGCAACGCTGTATGCGCCCAAGCCAGAGGGTGCACGAGGCATCCAGAAATCGACATTGCCCGCGCAGGAAAGTTTTAAGAAGAAACCGAACCTGCTGCTGGGAGGCGCGGGGCTGACTTCCACGCTTGACGATTACGCGCGTTTTTACCAGATGCTGCTGAACAATGGCCAGCTTGATGGTGTGAGAATTCTCAGCCCGAAATCGGTGGAGATGATGCGTACCGAAACTCTGGGCGGAATGCCGCACATTGGCGTGCTGCCGGCGTATGCGGGATTTGGGTTGACGTTTGCGATTAACCCTTCGCCCGGGAAATCGGGCGAACCGGCTTCGGAAGGTTCCTATTGGTGGGGCGGAGCGGCGGGAACGAGCTTCTGGATTGATCCGAAGGAGAATCTATTCGGGATTTTCCTGATCAATATCTTACCGCCCAACACTGAAGCGGCGCAGCAGTTCCAGCGGATGGCTTATCAGGCTATTCAATAAGCAGAGCCCTAGGGCTGTGATCCGATCGAATGCGGCGCCGTTCCCCCTACTTGGTGGCTAGGCTGGGATCCTGCGGAGGCGGCAGCGGTTTCCGAGGGAGCATCTCGGGCCGGGTGGCTGCATCATAAACAACGGATGCGATTATGGCTGCTGCTTGCATCAGATCGGCTGGGATCGCGTGATCGTAGACATCCATGCTCGAGTGGTGGGTGACCGTGGAGTAGTCGAGCGGATCCTGGATGAACTGGAAGCCCGGCAGGCCGACCGCGTCGAAGGATAAATGATCGGTGCCGCCCGTGTTGCGGATGCTTACCGTGGTGGCGCCGAGATCGTGGAATGGCTGCAGCCACTGCTCAAATAACGGGCGCATCGCGTCGTTGCTCTGCAGGTAGACGCCGCGGATCTTGCCGCTGCCGTTATCGAGATTGAAATAACCGGACAGCGCGGCGTGGGCCGCAGTCACCTGCATGGTCCTGGGGTCGCCGAAATGCTCCTTGACATATGCTTTCGACCCCAGCAGGCCCTGCTCTTCGCCGCTCCACAGTGCGATGCGCACCGTGCGATCCATCTTCAGGTTGAGCGCTTTGAGGATGCGCACCACCTCCAGCATCACGGCGCTTCCGGCCCCGTTGTCGGTGGCGCCAGTCCCGCTGTGCCAGGAGTCGAAATGCGCGCCCAGCATGACCACTTCGTCCTTCTTTGCGTTGCCGGGGATTTCGCCGACCAAGTTGTAAGGCTCCGCTCCTTCCGCCGATCTCGCCTGGAGGTTGACCTCCAATTCGACCTTGATCTTCGTGTCGAGCAGACGCGTGATGCGGTTGTAGTGCTCCGAGGTGACGACAAAGATTGGCGGCGGCGCCGGCTTCTTGGGGTCCGCTCCCTCGGAAAAGGTCAATGCATCGCGAGCCCGCTGATCCGCCTGAACCAGCGCGAGCGCGCCCTCTTCCAGGAAAAACTGATTTCGCCTGGCGTTGAAGGCTTCCCGCTTGGCGCGTAGCTGGTCCTGCAGGTTAGGAGGCAGGCTGGCATTGAACCGCGCCCGTTCTTCCGGATCGTCGGGTATCACCAGATCCTTCGGATCGATGAGTATTTTATCGAGAGGGTCCGGCGCGGCGGCGAGATCGTGCAACTCGGCGTCGGTGTAGCGACGAAGTTCCGGCGCCGATTCCAAGGTCGCGATATTGTGGAGAGGCTCTGAGATTAGTACGATTCTGCCTCGCAGCTTGCCCTTGTACTTCTCGATATAGCGGTCCAGATCGGCGTCGGATTGCTGGCGATCGTTGCGCGGAGCCGGCGCCAGGATTGGTTCGCCCCGAAGGGGTCCGTTGGTGGTCCCCGACCACGCCAAAGGCCACGCGGCCAGCAGCGAGTAGCGCGGCCGGATCATCTCCACGGAAAACTTTTGGAGCGACCAACTGCGGCCAAACGGCCCCCACTTCTCCATGTGAACGTTGACCAGTCCGTACTCGCGGAGGCGCTGCACGGCCCAATCCGCCGCCTCGGTGAATTCCGGCGACGCGGTGAGCCGTGGGCCATACACATCGCTGAGGTATTCGAGGTGTTCCATTACTTTGGAATGATCAAAGGCTTCGGATTTGATGCGGTAGACCACACCGAGGTCGACTTGATCGGCGGCCAGAGCGGTCGTCACACAAGTGAGGGCAATCGCAAACGCGCGCATGAGGGTATTATATTTGGGCCTCGTCCGAATCTGCTACGGGTCGCGCCGGCTGCCCCGATTCCCCACAACGTCGCGGAGAGTAGGTCACTTACCGGTCACTGACCACGACGTGACCCCGCCGAGACTGGATTTTTCGCGGGGTTTTGATAGACTGGCTTGGCGGGTGTGGCCTCAGATCCCCACAAGAATGCTAATCGAGAATCCTTTAAACTCTTCCGCGCTCGCGTTTCCGGTTCTTGAGTGCTTCCACATCGTCGGATTCGCACTGTCGATCGGAACCGTCGCCATCGTGGATTTTTCACTGCTGGGCATCGGCATGCGCCATCAGACTCCGGCGCAGCTTTCCAAGGACACGGCGCTTTGGACGCTGGGCGGTCTGGTGCTGATGCTGTTTTCCGGACTGCTGCTGTTTTCGTCGGACCCCGACATGTACTATCTCAACTGGCCGTTTCTGATCAAGATGTTTTTCTTTGTGTCAGCCGTCATATTCCACTACACGATTCATCGCAAGACAGTCTCTTCGGATACGCCGCCGGCCAACGGAAAGATGGTAGCGTGCGTGTCGCTGTTCTTATGGTGCGGCGTTATTTTCGGCGGAATTTTCATCGGCTTCGTCTATCCCGGCTTGAGCTTAGGTTAGCTATCGCATGCCTCTGACGTTTGTCCAATGGATCCAGCTAACGGATTTTTTTACCGCCCTGCGTGGATCGGCTTATGTCTATCCGATCGTCCTGTCCCTGCACATGGTAGGCATCGCGCTGTTCGGAGGGATGATCTTGATGACTGACCTGCGGCTGCTGGGTGTGACCATGCGGAAGCGGNNTGATGTTCGGCTCCAAAGCCGAAGAGTATTACTACAACGCGTTCTTCCGGACCAAGCTGATTTTGCTTGCACTGGTCTTAGTCCAAGAGTTGGTGTTTTACCGCAGCGTCTACGCGAATCCCGCCGCGCTGGATCAAGCGCCCACGGTCCCCGGGAACGCGAAGCTTGCGGCGGCCATTTCACTGCTGCTTTGGATATCCATCGCCTGCTGCGGACGCGGCATCGGCTATATCGAGCCGCCGCTCGATAAGATCCACGCCCAGATGCTCCCACGTTCCACGTATGAAGGAGAGATCACGATATGTTGCTCATCCAAACAAACGCCATAGCGGACGCTCTGAATAGCTCCGAATGGGTTTTTCCGATCGCCGAATGCTTCCACATCACCGCGTTCGCGTGGTCCATCGGTATGATCGCCGCAGTGGATTACCGGCTATTGGGCTTTGGAATCCAGCATTCCAAGCCGTCCGAAGTATTGCGCGACACAGCGCCCTGGACGTTGCTGGGTCTGGCCGTGGTACTGCTTTCGGGCCCACTTCTGTTCCTTTCCGATGCACGGATGTACCTTCACAATCCATCGTTCGTATTTAAGATGTACGCGCTGGCGGCGGCCATTCTCTTCAATTACACGATTCACCGCAAGATTGCCCAGTCGGACGCTTCATCGCAGGGCGTTCGAACCGTGGTCGCCGTCGTTTCTCTTCTATTGTGGGTCAGCGTCGTTTTCGGCGGGTTGTTTATCGCGTTCGCGTAAAGCGTGTTTTGAAAAGAGCCTTGGAGGCAAATGTGATTCTCGAATTGTTTCAATGGCTGCAAAGCTTGAGTTTCATGACGTTCATCCGGGAGTCCGGCTTGGAATATCCAATCGTCATGAGCACGCACCTGACCTGCATCGCGATCTTCGGGGGCCTGATCGTCATTACCGACCTGCGCCTGCTCGGCTGGGCCTTCAAAGACAAGTCGATCGCGGACGTCGTCAACGGGCTGCGCTGGTGGAAGCGTGTCGGCTTCATCATTATGTTCTCGATGGGGTTCACGCTTTTCGGCTCGAAGGCCGCGGAATACTATCCGAATCCCTATTTCTGGATCAAGATGTCATTCCTGGTGCTGGTTTTGATCCACGCGATCATCTTTCGTCCCATCGTTTACAATCATCCCGAGGAACTGGATGCGTCGCCGGTTATTCCCACGCGTGCTAAGGTTGCGGGGGCTCTTTCACTCATAATATGGACTACCGTTCTTTGCAATGGGCGGCTGATCGGCTACTACGAGCCAAAGAACCGCGGGTTCTCGATCAGTAAGCCTCACGAACAAGAAAGCGCGTCGGTGGGTCGGCTGCGATAAGAGTTCTTTAAGAGGGTCAGAGAACCTAGGCGTAAAAACATGGCGTCTCCGGCTTTACTGCAATCGAACGCAATTGCCGACCTGCTGAACAATACCGAATGGGGCTTCGCCGTGGCGGAGTGTTTTCATATCGTCTTTTTCGGCGTGGCCATCGGGACAATTATGATCGTGGACCTGCGTCTTCTGGGGCTCGCGTTTCCACGGACAACTTCCGCCAAACTGCTGCAAGACACTTGGGTGTATACGTTGATCGGGCTCGCGGTGACGGTGCTTGCAGGGATGGCGCTGTTCTTGTCGGACCCCCGCATGTATTACTTGAGCCAGTGGTTCCGGTTCAAGGCAACCGCGCTGCTTGTGGCGATCCTCTATAACTACACCGTGCACTACAAGGTGGCTTCGTCGTCCTCGTCCACAGGTGTGTGCGTCGTGGTGGGAGCCATCTCGGTGTTGCTGTGGGTCTCGGTGGTCACGGGCGGGCTCTTCGTCGGACTTCTTGCCTGACATCTAACTTGGTCGGAGGCTGTATTGTCGCTCTATTCCATCTTCGAATCGATTCAGAACACCAGCTTGATGACCGGGATTGAGCAGACGCCGTGGGTCTACCCTGTCATCATGGCCACGCACCTGAGCTGCATCGCTGTGTTCGGTGGCATGATCCTGATGACCGATCTGCGCTTGCTCGGCTTAGCCTTGCGCGATCAGAGCATAACGGAGGTTGTGGTAGGTCTGCGTCCCTTTAAGCGCATCGGCTTTGTGATTATGGTCACTTGCGGGCTCCTGATGGCCGGCTCGGAGGCGCCGACGTATTATCCCAATCCTTATTTCTGGACCAAGATGACGCTGCTACTGCTAGTCGGAGTCCATGCTTTGGTTTTTAAGCCCACCGTGTACGATCACCCCGAGGAGTTAGACCAGGCCCCAGTGTTACCCGCACGCGCGAAAGCTGCCGCCGTGCTCTCGCTGATCCTGTGGGTGAGTATCCCGATTTGCGGCCGCCTGATCGGATACTACGAGCCCAACGAGAGGAAGGCCCCTCAAACCGCCACTCATCGTTAGTCCTTCTTCGCGATATCCCAGAGCCCGCAGGAAGAATGGGTTCGTTTCCTATAAACCCAGCCAAGCCGCTAACCAGGTCGGATCTGGCCGGGCTTGAGTCGCAATATCATTGAAAACAATGATCTCTAGCGGTCACTGACCACGGTTTCAGAGTCATTGACCGCGAGTTGACCTTGTACTCGGCGCGCTCATGGCATACACATGCTAGTCTCAGGTCCAGATTCAAGAGGACCGGTTTTTGAAATGGCATGCAAGCTGGCGATTCTTCTTCCCGGGGGCCTGTTGCTGTTGGCGACGGCCCCAATTTTTGGGCACCACTCGGTTTCCGCCGAGTTCGACGTGAATCGGCAGATTACGTATGCGGGTGTGGTTACGAGAGTCGAATGGAGCAACCCGCATGTCTATTTCTATGTCGACGTCAAAGACGCCAGCGGCAAGGCGACGAATTGGGCGTTCGAAGGCGCTGGGCCCAATACGTTGGCCAGGCTAGGCTGGCTGCGGGATTCGCTGAAGGTAGGCGACCGGGTCACGGTGATTGCCTACCCGGCACGGGATGGCGCGGCCGTGGCCTCCGCGCGAGAAATAAGGTTGGCAAACGGGCGAAAGGTACTTGTGAGCGTGCCGCTTGAATCTAACCCTCGGCCATGAACGTAACAATAATGATGGCCGAAAAAATGCCGAGGAGAAGGTGTTGCTTCTGAAGTTGGATCGCATGAAATCAATTAGAACTGTGCTTCAAGCCGCGGGTATCTTCTTTGCTACCGGCGTGATGGCTTGGTGCGCCGTAACGGGGGGCATTTCTGGAATAATAACCGACCCCACCGGAGCCGTGATCGCTGGTGCAACTGTAACATCCACCAATGCGGCCCAGGGCCTCCAGATAAAGAGCACTACGGATACCCAGGGGTTTTATAATTTCCCCCGTCTGGCTGTCGGAAGTTACGACATCCAGGTTGAACTGCCAGGCTTCGCGCCGCAGAAGAAGTCTGGCATAGCGGTAGATGCCGATGCCGCCGTTCGGATGGACTTTACGCTTCAAGTCGCCGAACAGTCGCAAGAAGTCACGGTTTCGGAAAGCGCAAATGAAGTACACGTGGAAACATCCAGTACCCAAGTCGGCGAAGTCGTCAGCGGGAGGGAGATGACCAGTGTGGCCCTGAACGGCCGCAGTTACACGGATCTGCTCGCGCTGCAGCCGGGCATTGTTCCGATGTCCACCCAAACGCCCACTTCCGTCGTTATGGCGGGCGCGTCGGTGGCCATCGCCCCGTCAGGCGGCTTGAATCCGGGCAATCAATCCATCAGCGGCCAGCGCGAAGATGCCAACGGCTTCCTGGTGAACGGGGGCGACGTCAAGGAGTTGATGAATGGCGGCACCGCCATCATCCCGGACCTCGACTCGATCGCCGAGTTCCGCGTGCTCACCAACAACTTCGACGCCGAGTATGGCAACTACAGCGGTGGAATAGTCAATGTGGTTACCAAGTCAGGTTCCAATGCGATTCACGGCAGCGCATTCGAGTTTCTGAGGAACACGGATCTGGACGCCCGCAATTTCTTTTCGCCCCAGCGCGGCTTTTACCGGCAGAACCAGTTTGGCGGCACGGTGGGCGCACCCATTAAGAGGAACAAGGTGTTCGTCTTCGCCGACTATCAGGGGACGCGAAACGCGCAGGGCCTCGATTCCGGACTGATATCCGTTCCAACCCTGGCCGAACGTGCCGGCAACTTCGGCGACGCGGCGAGCACGCTATCGGGAACGGTCAGTGGACCGTACATAGCCAATCTGTTGTCGAAGGAGCTCGGCTATCCTGTTACCTCTGGCGAGGCTTATTATTACAAGCCTAACTCGCCTCCCTGCGTGTCAACCGCGAAGTGTGTTTTCCCCAACGCCATCATTCCGCAGTCAGTGTGGTCCGCACCCGCTCAGCATCTGCTGCAGTACATTCCGCTTCCCAATGACGGACCGTCAACGTTTACCACCGGCGCTTATGGCGAAATTCTTCGAGACGACAAAGGCAGTCTGCGGGTGGATGCGGACGCCGGACGCTGGGGTTCGATCTCGGTGTACGATTTCTTTGACGACTACCACCTGAACAACCCTTATCCGACTGGCCAGGGTGGCGCCACTGTTCCCGGTTTCGCCGGGCTGAATCTGGGCCGGTCGCAACTCGTTAGCGCTGGCGATACCAAGACGTTTGGCCCCACCATGGTCAACGAGTTTCGCGTGAGCTTCATGCGCGATGCGAATAACGTCGGGAAGCCCGCTGGAGGCGTCGGTCCCAGTCTCGCATCCCAGGGGTTTGAGACTGGCGTCGGAACTCCCGGGATTGTTCCCCTGCAGCCATCCATTGAGGGCATCGAGAACATAATTTTCAATCAGTTTACAATGGGCGTCCCCATCACGAATCTAGCCCAGTTCAACAATACTTACGGGTTGAACGACATCTTTTCGAAGGTGGTGGGCACGCATACCCTCAAAGCCGGCTTTATTGCTAGTTACGAACAGGTCAACGTCCATCCGGATCCGGAATTCAACGGAGGGTTTGACTTCGCCGGACAGGAAACCGGCAACGATTTTGCGGACTTTTTCATCGGCGTCGCGAGCCTTTACAACCAGGCTGATTCGCAGGCATATTATATACGCCACCGCTACTATGGCGGCTTCGTGCAAGATAGCTGGAGAGCCACTTCCAGTCTGACTCTCAACTTCGGTGTTCGTTGGGATCGGATGGAGTACTGGTCTGAAAAATACGGCCAGATTCCGACGTTCATTCCGGGAGAGCAATCGCAGGTCTTCACCCAGGCTTGGCCCAGTTTAGTGTACGCCGGCGACAAGGGTGTGCCGAACACGTTGGTGCCATCGAGCAATCGTTTTTCGCCACGCGTCGGCATCGCTTACTCGCCGGGCGCGAGAGATGGGCTTTTGTCGAAAATCACGGGCGGACCGGGAAGCAGCAGCATCCGGGCTGGCTACGGAATCTATTACTCCGTGATCGAAGGCAATACCATGGCGATCGACGAGCCTCAGCCGCCTTACGGCTTGAGCTATACCAGCCCGGGCCCGCCTCTGTTCGCGCAACCATACATGACGGCGGCCAACGGCTCGTTCACCGGCAATCCATTCCCGCTGAACTTTCCCTCGCTGAATACATCCATCAAGAATCCGAACACTACTCAGAGCTTTGCGCCATTCGTCCCCCTGAATGGCATGACGGCTCCTGTTCCATGGGACACCTATCCTTACACCGAGCACTACTTTCTTTCTGCTGAGCGGCAGTTTGGCCAACACCTGATGCTCAGCGCGAGCTATGTCGGCAACCAGTCGCATCACCTGCTGCTGGTTTATTCCAATAATCCCGGCAATCCGGCGTTGTGTCTCTCGCTCAGTAAGCAGAGCGAAGTCGCTAAGGGATCGCCAACGTGCGGGCCATTCGGCGAAAGTACCGTTTACACCAGCGCGTCCGGACAGGTCTATGACGGAACGCGCGTTGGTTTGGGACCGGACTACGGCAACGACGACTACGATGCCACTGTGGCGAACGCCAGCTACAACGCTCTCGAGGTCACGCTCCGGTACACTACGCCGAACCTGAGCTTCTTGCTCGGATACACCTGGAGCAAGTCGATCGACCAGGCGTCGAGCATTTCCGATCCTGGGAATCCTTACGACCTGGAAGGCACTCGCGCGCTTTCGGCTTTCGACATACCACAAAATTTTGTTGCCAGTTACCAATACAATCTTCCGTTCGAACGTTTCTTCGGGCACATGAAGGGCGTGACCACTGGCTGGCAGATTTCCGGAATCACGCGCATCAACAGTGGTTTTCCCGTTTCACTGCACTCCGACGGCGACAACTCATTGATGGGAAGTGTTCCGAATGGCGTGAACAACTACAGTCTGGACTTGCCCGACTACAACGGCCAGCCGCTGGATATCAACGGCAATCCCGGCAATGGGAAGCCGTATTTCAATATCAAGGCGTTTTCCCTAAATGCCCTGGGCACACCCGGCGACGCTTCGCGCCGTTCATTCATTGGACCGGGAGAGATCAACTTCGACTTGGCGCTGCTGAAGACGATCAAATTCACCGAGTCGAAGACTCTGCAAATCAGGTTTGAGGCCTTCAACGCATTCAATCATGCGAACTTCTTCGGGCCCGCGGCAATCAACGGGGACATCAGCAGCGCATTGTTCGGTCAGGTTGTGACTGCTTCTCCACCGCGGGAAGTACAGGTGGCGGCAAAGTTTTTTTTCTAAGTCAAGGAAGGGCGGACTGTAAATGTTTAAGACGAGATGGAACATCCTCATCGTACGGGCAGTTCTGTTGTCTCTGACCTGGACTGCAGCATTGGCATTCGTGGGACTCTGCGATGCGCAAACTCCGGCCGCCGCTCCGATGGCTCCAGCCAAGCGGAGCGCAAGCGCCCAAGCGCCCCAAGTTTATGCAAATCTGGCGCAATTGATGAAGGGCATTTTGTTTCCCAACTCCAACGTTTCCCGTCCCCATCAAGAACCCGGATTGGCCCAAGTTCGTCCAGGGCCTTCGAGACGCCGGCGTGGTCGCGTATGAGGCAGCTCAATCCAAGAATCAGGACAACATCTTGATGGCGGCGGATGTGATGACCACGGCGTGTTCAAACTGCCACGAGAAGTATCGTGAAAAAGCGAGCCTGGGTGATCGATGCAAGTAAGAGCTTTCCGCAAACGAGTCGCGGCATTCTTGGCCATCGCCCTGATCCTTTCCGCGTTTGTGTTTCCCACCGCGGCCAGCGCCCATAACGTATCGAAGCGCGACGCTTCATTCGTCCAATCGAATCAGGGCGCCGCGATCCCCGCGTTTGTATACCTGGGCGCCAAACACATGGTGACGGGGTATGACCACATCGCGTTCCTGGTGGGCGTCATTTTTTTCTTGTACCGGCTGAAAGACATCGTTCAGTACGTCAGCCTCTTTACCTTGGGGCACAGTATTACATTGCTGGGTGGGGTACTCGGCGGAATTCACGCGAACCCGTACGTCATTGATGCGATCATTGGGCTGTCGGTGGTCTATAAAGCGTTCGACAACATGGATGGGTTCCGGCGGTTCCTCGGATTCGAACCCAACACTAAGCTCGCGGTGTTGATCTTCGGCTTGTTCCACGGATTTGGCTTGGCGACAAAGCTCCAGGAGCTGGACTTGGCGAAAAACGGGCTGATCACCAACATCATTTCTTTCAATGTCGGGGTGGAAATCGGCCAGGTGCTGGCGCTGACCGCTGTTCTGATCGCGCTCAGCGTCTGGCGCACACAGAGTGGCTTCCTGCGGCAGGCGTTTACGGCGAACGCAGTGCTGATGACGGTTGGATTCGTCCTGGTTGGATACCAGGTTGCCGGTTACTTTGTGGCGCGGCATCAAGCGTAGAACAGTATGATCGAACAACGGGAACCGCAGCGGATGGAAGCGCCCTCGAAAAAGGCGATCGCGAAGGCGACGGGGATCGCGTTCGTTATTGCGTTAGTAATTCTGTTCACCGCCGTTCTCCCGGCGGAGTATGGAATCGATCCGCTGAAGACAGGCGCGCTCCTTCATCTGACTGATCTTGCGAAGGCTACAGAAGCGAAGCCAGTCACCGGGGCTCGTCCCACGGCTGCGCCCGCGGGTATCTACACGGCGGAATCGAAACCCTACAAAGTGGATAGCGAGGATCTCTCGCTCGGCCCTGGCGAAGGAGTGGAGATTAAATACCACATGCAGAAGGGCGCGGGGATGGTTTACTCGTGGCAAGCGAACGGCCCCGTAGCATTTGAATTCCACGGCGAGCCCGACAATAAGCCCAACAAAGACTATTTCGAGAGCTACGAGCTGGACGACCAAGTGGGCAAAGATCACTCCTACGGTTCGTTCACGGCGCCGACCACCGGCATTCACGGTTGGTTTTGGGAGAACAAGGGCAAAACGCAAATAGACATCCACCTGACGACGGCGGGCTTCTACGACAGCGCCAAGATGTACGCTGGTGACAAGCCGGATGAGCTCGAGATACAGGACGCGAAGTAATCCGCTATCGAGATGGCCGCGCCGGAAAAGAAAGAGGGCTGAGCGCCCGCGAAGAACGCCCAGCCCAACTGTGTTTTGCCGGTCCCTGGAACTAGAACAGTATCTTCAGAGCCAACTGCACGTTGCGGGGAGCGCCAGGGCCGATACCCGGTGCGCCGAAGCCGACGTCGTACGTCGTGGGTATTGTCCCCAGATTGCTGCCGGAAACGTTGTTGGCTACTAGACCTTGTCCCCCGCCATTGCCACCGCCGGTGGCATAGTTTACAAAATTGAAGATGTTGTAGATCTCAACCCGAAACTGAGCTCTCACGCGCTCGGTGATCCCGAAGTTCTTAAACACAGAGAAGTCGATCTGCTTGGTGCCGGGTCCGTAAAACTCATTGCGCCCCTCATTCGAATAGGTGCCCTGGGCCGGAAGAGCGAACGCCGCCGGGTTGAAGTAGTAATAGGTGCTAGCGGCTCGATCCGAAGGAGGCACACCCGCGAAGGGGTTGCCAACCACCTCTGCGCGATCGTTGAACTCGGCCGTGCCGCTGGAATCGTTGCCCGACAGAACTGTAAAGGGCGTGCCAGAGAAGAACGAGAACAGGGTATTGAACTGCCAGCCGCCTAAAAGAAGTTTGTGGCTGCCCGGCTCAGGCGGGGTGTAGCTCAGGAACGTGGAAAACGAATTCCGAATGTCGTAATCCGAATTGCCGTAATCGCACTGCAAGCAATAGCTGTCCTGAGGAATATCGTGGCGCGCATAGGACAGATCGTCTAGCGAGTGCCCGTACGTGTAGGCGAGCTTGGTGGTGAAGCCGTGAAAATTGCTGGTTCGCAGCGACCCGATCAGGCTGTTGTAATTGGCGTTGCCCACGGACTGAACTTCATCGATGGAGGCCAGATTAGGAAACTCGCTGTAGTAGGGCCGCGACGAATTTACCTCGTTGGGCGAACCGATCGGAATCTGATTGATATCCAACATGACCGGCAAGTGGTGGCTCACACTGCCCGAATAACCAACCTCACCCACCACGTCTTTAGCCAATTGGTACTGAATATTGAGGTGGGTATTCAGGCTATAGCCGTCGGTGAAGTGCCGGCTCACGGAGAATGCGCCGAAGGGACCGGTTGCCGAATTTGTCGCAAAGATAGGAACGCCGGACTGCAGAGTAATGGGCGTTTGATTCGAGAGCGCCAAAACCGGTGCTGGTCCGCCGATGTTGTCGTTAATTCCGGACGCGGCGCCGTTTCCTGTGCCGCTATCGCCGAAGTAGGAGATGTTCGGGGTCTGATAGAACATGCCCCAGCCGCCGCGGATCACCAGCTTGCCGCCGGCCTTGGGTTGGTAAGCAAATCCGAAGCGCGGAGCAAAATCGTGCAGATCGCGAGGCCACAGGGTGCTCAGGCCGTGTGTGCCGACATAGGTGATGCCGCCGTCGGCGGGAATGAAGGTCGAAATCAAATCTTTCGGATTAGTGATCGGGCTCTGATACACCCAGTTCAAGCCATAATTGAGGGTCAGCTTCGAGGTGACCTTCCAGGAGTCCTGACCGAAAAAAGAGCCTCCCGGGAGATTGTAAATTCGCTGCTGTGCGCCGTAGGTGATGCTGGCGTGCTCGGTAGCGACGCGGCCGGAGAGGAAATCCGCGAGCGCGTTCAGCGATGCCTGGTTCGCAGAGCTCGGGAATCCCCAGGTGTTGGTCGGATCTGCCGTGGCAAGCGGCCCCTGCGTGCCATCGAAGGTGAACGCACCGGGCGCGCCAGCGTCATAAAACACGTCCAGGCGTGCATAGCGGTACTCACCGCCGAAACGGATCTCGTGGGAGCCCGTGGTGTAGGTGAAGGTCTGATCGATGTGGCCGGTGGTGTCGATGCGTCCGAGCGGCGGCGTTAGGCCGATTGCGTCAAATCCCGAAATGGTGATGTTCGGGGAGCCAAAATCCGCGGGATCCGTGACCCCGGTGTTCAGTCCGATGGACGGCGGATTGAAGCCATGGTTGTTGTCATCGAAGACCTGTTTGAAGTAGTTCACGCCGACCAGCGTTTGCGCGACGAAGCGGGGCGTAAGCACAGCGTTGTAAACCAGCGAAAAGTTGTGCATGCGGCTGGGAGCCAACTGGAAGTAATAGGGTATCGACGAGCCGACGTATTCCACCTGATTACCCGTACCACCGAAGTAGCGGAAGGCGATGTTGTTCTTTTCGTTAAACTGATGATCCAGCTTGATCACGCCGTTGTAACTGTTCGAGAGGTTGATGCCACCCCCATTGAAATTGTTGAAAGTGCCAGGCCCGGTGAGGCTGTTTGCCGGCCAGAGGTAGTTGATGGTGCGCAGCATGAGCGGGTTCACCGCCACGCCATCCGTGGCCATTTGCGCCGAGGCCGCAGAAACCCATGCGGCCGAAGGAGTGGTTCCTACGGCAGTCAGAGCCTCCCGGTAGTTTTGCTGCTCATAGTTGAAGAAGAAGAAGGTGTGATTCTTCACGATGGGGCCGCCAAGCGAGCCACCCCATTGACTGTTGCGCAGTTCCGTGTTGGGCGAACCAGGGGGCTCGAACCAGTTGGCCGCAGCCAGGAACTCGTTCCGGTTGAAGTAGTACGCGGAACCATGGAAGCTGTTGGTTCCCGACTTGATCACCACATTCAGCGCGCCACCCGAGTTGCGGCCCTCTTCGGCGCTGCTGCTGCTCTGCAGCGAGAACTCGGCGATGGCATCGATCGGAAGCAACGTGCCGGCAATGCCCGACACGCCGCCTTGGTTGACAGCGTTGACGTTGTGCCAAAGGTCGTTGTTGTCGGCTCCATCGATCTTCCAGTCGATGCCGTTAAACCGCGCCCCGTTGAGGGAGCCGTTGGCGTTGGCGCCGGGGTTGAACTTCAGCAACTGCGTGAAATCGCGGCCGTTCAAGGGAATGTCCAGAAGCTGCTGGGTGTTGATAATGCTGGTTTCCGCCGACGCAGCAGTCTCAATCGCTACGGTCGCAGCCGCCACCTCGATGGTGGTCGCTTGTTTGGCCACTTCCAGTTTCAGCCCGACGGTGGCAGTCTTGCCGGCGTCCACCACGATGCCGGACACGTGAACCGTGTCAAAACCCGCCTGGGTGACAGTAATGTCATACTTGCCGAGCGGGAGATCCGGAAAAACGAACTCACCTGCGGAAGTGGTAACGCCTTCACGTGTCAGGCCCGTATCGGGACTCACCAGCTTGACGGGTGCGCCGGCCACGGCGGCGCCGGAGGCATCGGCTACGGTACCCGAAATGCCGCCTCGGAAGGTCTGCGCAATGAGTGATGCCGACGCGAGCAACGCCAACAATAATGCAACAGGAATGGTTCTTCGAATCATGAGCAACTCCTTCTTGTGTCTGTACCGCGTTCCGCACAGGGAACCACAGCAGCGAGAAATGCAACTAACCTAGCCTGGGAAAGCCTTCAAGGCTTCGCGCAACAGAGCGCAGTAGGCACGAATAGAATACAACGACGTATGTCCAGAGAGCCTAGCAAATTGAACTGAGATTTGCAAGTCTGCCTTGCAGGCTTGCCTTTCAGGCTTTCCAATTCAGCGAACACACGCAGCGCCGGCAAACAGCGTTCCTCGAAATATCGAGGCCGAGACGAAAGCTGATCGCCTCCGGTCCATTCAGTACTTCCAAGAGCGATGCGCCCTTGCCGACAGTGCCGATCGGACGATGGAAGAAGCAGGGCCGCACAACACCGTCGCTCTCAAGAACGGCCGAGACCCAGGGTGCGTTACAGCGCGGAGCAACCGGGAGGTGAAGACCGAGATGGGCTCGGAAGTGATCGACGATGCGGCGTAGCTTTTCAGGTGTCTCAACAACGAAGCTGCCGCACTCCCTGGCAGCGATCAGCGCTTCGACTTCGGTTTCGAGGGCGGAAATCTGGCCGGGTGCCAGCGCGACTTGAGCCTGACGCTGTGAACTCCAAATGTTGGGGCGGTTGAATGCCTCCGACGATACGTCGGCCGCGAGAAATGAGAGAGACTTCAGTCCCAGGCGGCGAGCGGCTTCCACAGTAGAGCGCAAAAGGGCGCAGTTGCGGCTTTGAACGGTAGAGCGGGCCGACACCGCGAAGTCCGGATTCCTTTGATGTAGAGCGGCGACGCCGGCGGCCAGCAGATCAAAGGCTCGAGGCACGCGCCGAATCGCATCGTGAGTTTCCGGCGGGCCATCCAGCGACACGATCACATCATCCAAGCACTCGATGATCTGGTTCGCATACCGCTCGATCAGGAGTCCCGTGCTCAGGAGGGTGGTGCGAATCTTCCGCTCTCGCAAAAACCGGCACAAGCGAAAGAGGTCGGAGTGCATGAGAGGTTCTCCGCCGGAGAAGACCACCCATTCGACGCGCAATCGGGCTATATCTTCGCCATGCCGCTCCAATTCAGCGGCGCTGATTTCCTGCGTCGAATCCGTTTTCCAGATGTCGCACATGACGCAGCGGCAGTTGCAGCGGTTATGCGGGTACAGAATCAAAACAGGCAGTGACTCGAGAACCGGATTCATGCTCGCACCGGCCTTCCCGCAAGTTGAAAGTTAGTCCCGAGCACGGCTTCGGTGGCGGCACGGAGAAGAGAAACATTCGCGTTCACAAGCCAAGTACCCTGGCCTTCCAGTTCAATCTTCTGCAAGTGGCGCGTGAGCATGGGATCGATCCGCGCGGCGAGATCGTTGGCGACCAGTTGGATTCTACCTCCGAGAATAACCAAGGCAGGGACGAATTCCTGCAGCGCTTCGGCCGGATTCTGGCCGCAATCGGACACGGCAAGCAGATCGGCAATACCATGTTCCCGGATTTCACCTTCGCCTCGGGTCAGACGGAGCGCGCGCGCAGCCTGAGTGGTCACCATGGTGTAGATGTCCGCGGCTGTTAGGCAGCCCGTTTTGCGCGCAACACGGAGTTCGCAGGCCAGATCACCCTGGCAAGTGAGCGCGGAATCCGTTCCCAAGCAGATGGGCATGGCGGAGCGCAACACTTCGGGCCGCAGCGTTTGAGACAGCATGAAGAGATTCGAACTGGGGCACCAGACCACGGAGGCTCGACGCCGCAGGAGAATTTCCAACGAATCGCAATCGATCCCTACGCCGTGGATGAGAACTGTGCGGGAGCTCAAAACTCCGGTGCGCTCCAGTTCCTGGATCTCGGCGGCTGCGTTGCTATCCGTTCCTTCGGCGGCGTGTATCAGGAAAGGCCAGCGCTTGGAGACAGCTCGGTAGCGGTTGGCCACGCTGGATGAAAAGTGGAGCGAATGAGCCCATCCAAAGCGCTTGACCACGCGGACCGGGAAGCCGTTCTCAAAGACTTCGGCGTCGTACGGGTTGTGGTGCGCGACGGTGGTGACCCCGCTCAAGAGGTTTTTCAATCCGCCCCACGCGAGACGCACCGCCTTGGGAACCGCCAGGTGCTCTTTCACCGGCGACCGATCGGGATGGTAGATGTCCTCAGCCCAGGCTGTCGCATTTGGATACGGGCCCCGGCCGAGGCGGGGAAATAGATTGAATTCCAGATGGTCGTGGCAGTTGATCAGTCCGGGAAGGATTAGATAGCCGTCAAGATCCAGTTCCGGTCCATTACCGGTCGAAGTACCCCAAGGCCGAAAGCGGCCGCGCTGGATTTCGAGATCGATGCGCTCGGCCGACGTGGCGCCGAGAGCTACTCTAGCGCCCGTTAATTTCATGATTTCGTCCAAGACATGGCTAGCAGCGCGGGAATACGACTTAATTCCGGAAACAACGAATCTTTCCCTGCCTGGCGGAAGATCTCTCTTTCCGGTTCGGCAAAATTGGCTTCGAGACACCAGTCGAGCGACAGACCGGCCGATTCGGCAGCGGTTACCCAAGTAGCGATCGGGTGGAGATGATGATCGATCTCGTAGAGCTGCCCGTTCGACCGGAAGGACCGTGTCCAACCGGCGGCTAGCGCGCGGGGGTGCAGATCGGTGACGACCACGCGGCCGCCTTTCCGCGAAACTCTGGCCATTTCTGCGATCGCCTGATGAGCAGAGGCGAGGTAGCCCAGCGCAAAGGAGCAGAGTGTGAGATCGGCTGCGCCATCTGCAACCGGAATGTGACAGGCATCGGCGAGGGCGAGACACCCGGCTAGGCCCGGCCTGCGCGAGGCTTTGAGCAGCATCTCGGGACAGAAATCCACACCGAAGACTTGTGAGCCGCGCTGCTTCGCTAAAAGCATCCAGCGGCCGGTCCCACAAGCAATATCAAGAAAGCGCGAACCCCGGAGCGGGCTCAAACGCTGCAGAAGAGCCCGGGTCTCGAGGGCCCGCAGCGGATTTGGCGCGGCATCATAGCTTGCGGCCCAATTCCGATGGCCTTCTAAAGCCGACACTTGCATCTAAAGACTCTCTAAGCGCGGCTTTCGCAAGGACACTAAACGCTGCGCCCACTGCAACTCAAACGGAAATTTGTAAACACCCAAAGCGTAGCGCCACAGGCTTAGAGAGCGGAGCATGTTGCGGCCCCACCTCGGCAGGTGAATATCCTGGATGGTGGGCCAGCGCGAGTTTACGACGAGTTCGAAATTGTCGATCTGCTCTTTGACAGCCTGTGGCAGCCAGGGGAGGTTCGGATCGTGCCGGACAGTGAAATTATACCAGCGCTCGCTGGCCCATTCTTCCGGCGTCCGGGGAAATTCGATCTTCCCTTCCACGTCGCCGTACATGCCGTCGGGATGCGGAGTGGGAATGTAGTGCTGGACGATGATCTCGGCTTCCGGATTCAGTTTCTTTATACGGCGGATGAACTGAATGGTGTCCCGGGTATCTCCCTCCGGGTCGGCTGGATTTCCAAATACGAAAGAGAATTCAGGTACGATTCCGAACTGGCGTATGCGCGCGGCCAGTTCGAGGGTTTGCGAACTGGTGATGCGCTTATTCATCTCCGCGAGCACTTTGTCGGAGCCGGATTCCGCGCCGAAGAATATCATGGTGGCTCCCGAGCGGCGCAGCGCGCGCATGGTCTGGTCCGAATAACGGAGCATGGCGTCGACGCGGCCCTCCGCCCACCAGCGCAGACCTAAGGGAGTGAGTCGCTCCGCCTGTTCGAGAGCATGACTCTCTTTGAGGAAGAAGTTATTGTCGTAGAACTGCACGGAGTCGATGTCGTACTCGCGCTGCAAGTGCGTGAGGATGGCAGCGGTGCGTTCCGGGCCCTCCATTCGCTGACGGCCCTCGTGAACTGGAACCACTCCGCAGAACTTGCATCGGAACGGACAACCGATGCTGGCGTGATGAACGGCGGTGCGGCGGCCAAGGAAAGTAGGCAGGATATATTTCTCGGGGTTGGCCAGACGATGATACGGCGGCCAGGGAAAATCGTCGGGCGAACGCATCGGCCGCTCGGCATTGTTCACGCGGAGTCCAAAGTCGTCCTTATAGGACAGGCCGCGAATGCCGCCAAATTTCCGCGGCCCGCGCAACGCCGCGAGCAGTTCCAGGAACGTGTCTTCCCCCTGCCCTCGAATGGCGAAATCGACGTAGGGCGCATTGAGCGTGGCATCCGCGTAAAGGGATGGAAAATACCCTCCCCAAACCACCGGCACGCGCGGATACTTCTGGCGAAAATCGCGGCACAGAGGGACAGCGGCGGCCATTTGCGGACCGGGCATTACGGAAACGGCGAGCATCTCAGCGCCCGTTTCGCGCATGATGCGATCTAGCGTTCGTTCCGGCTGTGGGTCGACATTGCCATCCACGATAACGTATTCTTCTTTTCCTTCGAGAACCGCGGCAATCGCCAATGCCGCCAGCGGGAAGCGGCGGTTCTTTGGCTTGGTAGCGCGAGGATGCAGGATGATAATCATGGCTCAGGCAAACCCTCCATCCAAAATCCAGAAGCGTGATGGCGGACGGCGGCCGAGCAAACGCGCCTTCCAGGGACGCCACCACCACTTCCATCCATACCAGGGACGATGCACGCGCCATTCAATATTCAGTTGCTCCGCTAGTTGGGCTATTGCTGGCTCGTCGAAGTATTCGAGACTGGGCATGGCGTCCGAGCGAAAGCCGTAGCGTCTCTCAAACTCGTCGTGGCGCTCGGCGCGCATCCTTTCACCGTGTTCCGGGAGCCTATAGATGGGCGAGTCGATGATTACAAAATGCCCGGCTGGGCGAAGGCAGCGCCGCAGTTCGTTGAGGGTTCGCCGGTAATCGGTTGAGTAGTGAATGGACGCGTTAAAGATTGCAAGATCGAAGCTCGACGAGCGGAAAGGCAGATGGTCGAATTCAGCTTCGAGCAGCGGGAAGCGGCGGCCGTAGTGACGCGCAGCTCCCAAACCGTCCATCGCATCCGTAAAGATGTCGAGCGCTACTGGCTTATGCTTCCGCAGAGAAAGCCGATGGGACATCCAGCAATTCCCGGCGCCGAGATCCAGCACGTCGAGTGCCCGGCCGGTCTCCCGTTCGATTTGAGACAGAATGTTGCCTTCAAAATAGCGATAGCTCTTGCCGCGAATGGTCCACTGCGCCGAGTTTTTGCCGCTCAAATCCTGGTACGGAAGCGCCCGATAATACGCGGACTCACGAGAGCCGCGGCCTTCGGCACTGCGTATAGTCCGGTAGTTTTCGAGAAACCTGTGTCTGGTGCTCACTAGCATGTCGCACTCCGGACGAAAACGAACAGACGGTGGTCGCACAAGCCGCGCAGCACAGGCCGGTGTGCCACGCGCCGATCGAAAGCATCCAGCTTCTGGAGGACGCCACCGGACAATCCAGTGATGTAAGACGGCGGAACACACAAGCCGATGCCGCACCAGCCGACGAGCGTGAACCGGGGGTGGAACGCGGCTTTAAGATGATTCGTGGAAGGATGAAAGACGCGAATACCGAGCGAAGACATGACGCTCTTGCGCCATCGCCGGAAGGCTTTGGCCGGCTGGCGGCGCAGTAAGGCCCAGGCCGTCTCCCATGCGCAGAACCGTCCGATTACGCAGATCGCCATATAGCCGCCAGGGCGAACCAGTCGGGCGAGCGGCTCGCGAAGAGACTCGAGATCTTCAACGCAATTGAGAGCGCCGAAGTTGGAGAGGATGATGTCAAAACTTCCTTCCAAATGCCCGCAGTTTTCGATCGAAAGAGCTTCGGCATCCACTCCGCGATCGCGGGCGATTCTCACCATCTCCGCAGATGCGTCGATCGCGCGGACGCGAAGGCCGGCTCGCATCAGACGCAGCGCGTCTTCGCCTGTGCCACAGCCGAGGTCGAGGGCGGCCTGGCCTGGTTTAAATAGAGCGTCGATGTGCCGCCAGACAGCTTCGCGCTGCAGATGACCCACGGCGGAGCGAGTCCAGAGCTGATCATATTGCGGTGCAAGCTGATCAAAAGCGGCGGTCACGCGATCACCTCAGTCAAGCTTCCACCTCATTACGGGTTGCGCGCAACGCCTGACGTGCAGCGAGAATTTTGCCGGCATCCGGCTCGGTGGCCATCTCAGTCTTCAAAAGTTCGTCCGCGTGGCGATAAAACTTTTCCGAATGCCGGCCGCGAACCCGCACCTCGCGGTCCGTGCTTGCTTCCCAAGGGCGAATACTCACCAGGCGGGAAGCAACCTTGTCAAAGTACGGCGTTCCTTTGATGGGGTAAGAAACGGTGGTGAAGAAAACATCGGGGCGGCATTGCTTCACGTGATCCACCGTGGCTTCAATGTCGGCGATCTCTTCGCCTTCATAGCCCCACATGAGGAACATGCCGGTCTGAATGCCATTCTGCTTGCAGAGCGAAACTGCTTCCTGGACCTGCTCGATCTTGACACCGCGCTGCATGGCGTCCAGAATGCGTTGCGAACCGCTCTCCGATCCGATCCAGACACGAAAGCATCCCAGACCGGCAAGCGTTTCAGCGATGCGCGGGTTGAGGCGATCGGCGCGCGTGATGCATTCAAACGGAATTCTTAGATTGCGGCGCTTCATTTCCATCGCGTATTCGAGAATCCAACCGTGATGAATGGTGAAAACGTCGTCTGCGAGCCAGAGCATGTCCGGCTGGTAGCGCTGCTCGATCCAGGCCACTTCATCCACAACAGATTTGGGCGAGCGGCGGCGGTGAGTCTTGCCGTAGACGGAGTGGCTGCACCAGTTGCAATGGTAAGGACAGCCGCGCGCGGTGATCAGGGAGACAGACCCGGCGCCATGGTGCTCCCGCCAGACCTTGAGGTAACGGGGAATGTCCGCGCGTTCCCGGTCGGGCCACGGCTGAGCATCGAGGTTGGGAATGAGCTGCGTGGGAGCGGTGCGGAACGCCGAGCCATCGGGAGCGCGAAAGATGATGCCGGGGATCGATGGCCATTCCGCCGAATCCATCTGCGCCGCCATCAAACGTTCGAGCGCATATTCGCCCTCGCCCGCCACAATGAGATCGGCTCCGGAGGCCAGGTACTCATTGGCATAATTCGCAGGCTCCGGACCACCGAGAATGACCTTCCATCCGGCCGCGTGTGCACGCGCCGAGATATCCAGCACGTTGCCGCGGGTCATCAGATTCCCGTAGATTCCGATTGCCGCCGGCGGACCAGCATCCAAAATGCCGAACAGCTCCTCGCGCGAGCCAAAAGTCGAGTCGTAAATATCGACATCGAATCCCTTGCCGCGCAGGTGGGAGGACAAATACAGAATCCCCAGCGGCGCATAGGGCTTCATGATCTGGCGTTCTTTGGGATCTTCGCTCAGAAAATAGGCGTGAGTGAGCAGGAGTCTCATGACACTGATTCGCGCAACTCAGGGGATTTATTCAAGATGGTGAAGTGGGTTCTATTGGGTTCAGACAGGCGGGCGGACGTGCGCTCCAGCTCCCACACGCGCGCCCAAGCGGTGGCCTCGCTCCGGAAGCCTCCACGCACCTCGGCGTGCAGCGCATCAGCCAGCGCCCGGTAGAATTCGCTCGAATATTCGCCGCGGAACAACATGGCGAGATCCGCGCTATCGGACCAGTTCGATTTCCGGCCAAGTTCCGTTCCCACTTGTTCATAGAAGCGAGTGCCTGGAAGCGGATAGGAGACGGAAACTCCGATGTCATCGGGCCGGGTATCGCGGAGCATGCGGATGGTCTCCTCAATTTCGTTCCACGTTTCGCCGGGATAACCGAACTGAAGAAAGAAGCAGGCGCGAACACCGTGGGCGCGCAGATTTTCGCGAGCGCGGTAGATGTCTTTCACGCGAGTGCCCTTGTCCATGGCGTCCAGAATCCGCTGCGATCCCGACTCCGCGCCCATCCATACTTCCGCGCATCCGGCGCGCCGCAAAGCCTCCACGGTATCGCGCGTCATTAGATCGCAGCGGGACTGCATCTTGAACGGCACTTGCGCACTCTGAGCTTCGACCGCATCGGCGAAAGCGGTGGTCCATTTGGGCGAGAGAGCGAAGATGTCGTCGGCGAACCAGATATGATCCGGCTGAAACTTTGCCTTCAAATGACGCAACTCCGATGCGACGGACAAGGGCGGCCGGGCATGGTAGCTATTGCCGTAGATCGGCTTGGCGCACCAGTTGCATCGATACGGGCATCCACGGCTGGAGACCATGTTCAGCGAGAAATAGCCATGCGCAGCGTTCCATGCCTGGCGGTATTGCTGCATGTCGATGAGGTCCCAGGCGGGCAGAGGGAGCGCCGCTAAGTCGGTGCGAAGCTCGCGCGGCGGGTTGTGGCGAACGGACGAGGAATCCCGATAGGCAAGCCCGCGAATGGAAGCGCGTGGCCGGCCTCCGGCGAGTTCCACCAGCGTCGTTTCCACTTCTCCGATCAAGACGGAATCGAAGCCCGCGTCGAGATATTCCAGGACATGATCCGACGCATCGGAACCGTGCGCCGCGATAGGAACGTCCTTCGCGTGAGCGGCCGCAGCCATCGAAAACGCAATTTCGCGGTTACGTCCCAGACACATCTTGGAGAGAAAGTTGAAATCATCTTCACAAACGATCACCAGGCGGGGCCGGTGGGTATCGAGCGCTTCGGCAAAACCATCCTCGGGAGCATGGAACGTGGAGTCAAACAGGCTTACGCTGATGCCAAGCTCCCGCAAAGCGGCCGCGGCCAACAGAGTCTGTAGCGGCGGATACGGCTGCATCTTCTGCACCTGCTTGCGATCGGAGTAGAGGTGATTGCTGTGAGTTAAAAGGACGTCGGCCATAAGTGGATTACCGCGCTTTGGCGAGCTCGTGGCTCAGGGATTGTCCGGTAAGCAGAGAGCGCCTGACCACCAACCATTGCTTGGCCATGGAGAGCCAGAGTTCCAGGGGCCAGGCGAAGGAATAATTGCGAATGCGCCAGTGCAACGGCTTTCTGGCGGCTTGCAGAATCGATTGCACAGCTCCCGATCTCGACCGGCGGCGCGTCTTGTTGATCTGATTGTCGAGGAGAAAATACGAGATCCCGCGCTGCAGGGAGGCGAAGGATTTGTCCTGCAACCAGGGCAGCTTGTTAGTTCCGAGGTCGATGTCGGCCCATTCTAAGAGCGACTGCGGCTCAGGAAGACCCATGGCCCGAAGTTGCGGCCAGATGGGAATGCCGGGATAGGGCGTGAAGACGTTCGGCGAAAAGCTGACGTTATCGAAGCGTTCTGCGATCTCTCCCATCACCTTCAGGGTTTCGCGACGATGGCGATCCTCTTCGCCCGGATAGCCGAAGATCAGGTTATACGTCACGCGAATCTTGGCGCGCCTGCACTTGCGAGCTGCTTCAAACATGTCCGGAATGTGCTGATGCGCCTTGTTCATGTGACGCAGGACCTCCGGCGACGCGGACTCGGTGCCAAATCCAATGTGATTCACGCCGCTGTCGGCCAGCGTCTGCACGTCTTCGTCCGCCATGCGGCAAAGCAAATCCGTGGACGCCTGGAAACTCCAGTGGAAGCGAACGCCAGAATTGAGAATGCCTTTAGCGATAGCGAGAGCGCGGCGGGCGTCAACCAGAAAGTTGGAATCGAGCAGGGCGACATCAGTCAAATTGTGTTCGCGCACCAGAGTTGCCAGCTCTTCGACCACTTGCCCGGTGTCATAGGGATTGAAGCGGCGGTTGTAGAAGACCATATCCGTGCAGTAATTGCAGGCATAAGGGCAACCGGTGCTGGTGGCATAGGGCAACTTGCGTTCACCGCTGACGCGTTCGTACGCGTCGAAGTCGATCAAGTCGTAGGCAGGCGCGGGGAGAGAAGACAAGGGAGCGGCGGGCCGGTCGGGATTCTGGATAATGCGCCCGTCGCGCTTGAACCAGCAGCCCTGAACAAGGTCCAGCGTGTTGCCCGATTCAAGCCTTTGTAGAATTTCGACCAGCGTCTTTTCTCCCTGGTGACGAACGACGATGTCGACGAAATCTTCGCTGAGAGTCTGACCGCTGACGAGACTGGGATGCCAGCCTCCGAATATGATGGGGAGTTCGGGGCGCAGTCTTCGCACCAGCCGGCTCATGTCCATCGCGTCGCGAATCATCGGCCCGGTAAGCAGGGAGACGCCGAAGCAGAGGGCGCCGGAAATTTCTCGAGCCACCGTCTCAGGAAAATTCCGATCCAGCGCTCCGTCGATGAGGCAAGGGGCGTAGCCGGCTTCTCGAAGCGATCCGGCGAGGCTAAGCAAGCTGAGCGGCGGCCCAAGCACCACGCCCGAGTAAGGCGGCAGGAAAAGCACGACCTTTCGCGAGCGCGCTCTTAGCACGTGACGACCTCGGCCTCAAGCATCTGTGCATCCACCTTCGGCTTGGGCGGCGCGAACAGTTTATTGGCAGCGTTCTTTAACCCGAGTTCGAAGGGAAACGCGTAAAAATCATGGTCCAGACGCCAGCGCGCGGGAAAGCTGATCAAGCGGTGCACCAACTGATTCACGCGGTTCTTGCGTTGGACGCCGATGGGCTTGCGATTGAAGGCCACACGCATATACTCGCGCATGGTCTGCACTTCTTCGTGTTTCTTACCTTTGAGCCAAGGCAGGACCGTGTAGCGCGGGAAGAAATCCACCCAGCCTTCGAGCGTCTGCGGTACTTCGATGCCCAGCTCAAACGCACGTTGCATGACGGGCGCACCGGGATACGGCGTGAAGATGTTGGTCCAGAACTCCGCGCCTGGATATTTACGGCAGACCTTCATGACCAGGTCGATCGATTCGCGGCGCTCCGCCCGGCCTTCACCCGGAAATCCGAAGATGATGTTGAAAGAAGGACGAATGCCTGCTTGCGTTAGCTTGTCGGCCGCGGTGTAGATGGTTTCCAGCTTCTGAAAATCCTTGTTCATAAGATGCAGAACCTTGGGTGAGCCGCTATCGGCGCCTTGGGCAACCTGCGAGAGACCGGCGCGTCGCAGCAGCTTCAACTCTTCGACGGTGAAGCGGTTGACAAGGTTTGTCGAGCCCTGAATGCTCCAGTCGAATTGCACGCCACGGCGAACCAGCCCCTCGGCGATGCCAATCGCACGTTCGCGGTCCACCAGGAAGTTGTCGTCCACAACCCAAAGCAGTTGCAGATTGTAACGAGAAACCAAGTCGGTGGTCTCTTCCACTACCTGATCGGGGTCAAGCGCGTTCCATTTGCGCCCGTAGACGCTGTTATTGGTGCAATAAGCGCAGTCGTAGGGACAGGCGAGGCTGGACGTGTACATAGCCCAGCGGCGTCCACAAACCCGCTCATAAGCATCGAAATCGGCTAAATGATAGGCTTTCGGCGGCAGTTCGCGAATTGGCTTCAGCTCGCGCGGCGCATTGAATATGATCCGGCCGTCTTCTTTATATCCGACTCCCGCGATGCCTTTCATGGACTCGCCCGCTTCGATTCGCTCGACGACTTCGAGGAAGGCTTCTTCACCCTGGCCTTTGACGACGATATCGATGTATTCGGCCGCGAGTGTCTGGTGCGGCAACAGCGATGGATGCCAGCCTCCCAATACAACAGGTTTGTCAGGATAGAGCTGCTTGGCGGTACGGGCAATTTGCACCGTTTCCTTGATCATCGGTCCGGTGACGAGAGAGACGGCCAGGCAGAGCGCGTCTTTGAGTTCTTCCAGCACCCGCTTCTGGAAATTGGGCGTGATGGTGGAATCGATGATCTTGACTTGATAACCTGCGCGCAGCAGCGGGGTGGAGACGGCCAAGATACCCAGCGGCGCGGTCGCCTCTTGACTTGAGAAAGCCGGGAAGAAAAAAACGACCTTCTTAGTGCGCATAGAATTTAATCACAGGCCAACTAACCCAAGTATGAAGCCGAGGGAGCCTGTGAATAATCGTGCCCTGTAAAATCTATGTAAAAACCGTTGCGGAAACGCGGCTGGTGTCCCCTGTGACCGTGGGTGGCCGGCAGGGCGCCGCGCTCACAGAGTCACAATTCCGTTCGGAAGCGGTAGAGATCGGGACTCGCCACGCCTACTCCCATGAATTTCAGATACATGAACAATTGGTGCTTGTGGTTGATTAAGTGTTCCAAGTTCGCCAATAGGAGAGTCAGCACCAACTCTCCGCTTTTGACAAATACAGTCGGTACTCGTCGGGCCAAGTCCGCGTCTTCCAGCACCGCGAAACCCTCGTCGATATGCTTCTGGTACAGAGCGAGCCCATCGCGTGCCTCCAGGGCGGCGTGAGGACGGTTGATCTGCGTCTTTCGGAGCCGGTGAAAGTGGGCGAGCTTGTCTGGCTGGACTGCCAGGAGCACGGCACATATCCCGGCGAGACACTCCAGCAGATGGCCCAAGATCATTGCTGTGCACCACGCGCCGGATATTTCGGGCGCCCAATTCAATTGTTCGGGTGACAGGATTGCGATGAGGTGATCAGTTCGGTCGATCTGGTCGTGTATCTTCGACAAGATGGCCTCGCACAAGGGTTCTGCCATGTAAACCTTGGGTCCGTATTACCCGAGCGGCGGATCGCGTCGAAAGCCTCTCATCGAGATCATCCTCCACAATCCGCCATCGTAATCACCAGATCTCGCGAGCTCAGTTTGAAGCTCACGCATCAACTGACGCACCCGGCACTCTAGTAGATTGTGCGCTGAGCTGCATCCGCCTCTACTGCCAAAGCCGCCAGCAAATTGAAGAATTTTGGCGACTGGCCAATGAAGAGCCCGTCGGCGGTCAACGCTTTTACGGCTCCCATTGCATCAATCTGTCCAGGAGAAGTCGGCCGAATCACCGCGCACTTAGGCAGCTGGGGGCTGATGAATTCGCACGGTACCGGAAAGATCAGGTTGGTCTGAAGCAAAGGGTTTACCTTCACATCGAAATTTGGGAACGCCGGCAGCCCGTTGGCCGCTGCTAACGGCGCCACTGGCGGCTGCACCGAATTCCCCGAAAAGTCCACCCATTCCAAAAAGTGACATATTTCGTCTCCGCCGATGCTCAACGTGATCTTCAGGACTTCCGGACTGGAGACCTTTTGGCTTAACGTGGCATACAGGCTCGAACCACCCTGCTCAATAAATCCAAAGTGAAACGCCGCGATATTGGCGATCGCCTGGATATTGGATAGTTCAAAGTCAGCATTTGTTCTGGGACTTCCCGGGACATTAATTAACTTAAGCGCTTGCGGGAACGTGGCTCCGAAATCGGGGTTCGTCGAGCTACGGTACCTGGTATACCAGCTCGTGTCCACGGTGAGGTTCATCAGGTTGGTGAGCCGGCCGATATTCTTGGCCCCGTCTGCTTGGCTGCTCGGCAAAGTGCGGAATTCATCGAAGTTCACGGCCGGCGCGCCAATGGACTCAAAGTACGCATTCAGGAAGGCCGCGTGGCTCTGCTCATCGAGGGTGTTGCTGGAGACGTACTGCGGGCCATCGGGATCGAGTTGCATGAAGGCATTCTGGTAGCTGTTCATCGGTGTGAACGGGGCTGCCTCCACGGGGAGTTGGCCAGGTGTGAGACCACCCAGCTCCGCATACTGATCCCACATGTCGGTCTCAATCAACTCAGCCGCTGCCAGAAACCTGAGAATTGCGATGTCGCCCCGTGTGGGGGCTATAGACGGCTGGCCGGAGGCGGTTCTACTCGCAATCAGTCCGGCTCCTACCGTTGCCGTACTTGCGAGCAGCGCCTTTTTCACAAATGAGCGACGGTTCGTCGCACGTGTTACTTTATCCGTACCTTGATCTTTCAGGATCGTTCTCCTTAGTCAGGTATTTGGTCACGGCGCGTGTCGAAGTATGATTGCGCCGTAGCCAGGATACGCGACTTTCTATGGCATTCCTGTGAATAGAGAAAACGTTTACAATAACTTTACCGTTCAGATTAAGCTCCTCATATGGTCCTCATGAATTAGTTAGTGTTTAACCTCTCATCTTGACCGTTATTAGCTAATTTACAAAGTTCTCACTTAGTTCCGACAACTTCACAGTCGTAACGCCGTACATTGGAATGGATCGCACAAGACGCGCCTGAAGACCAGGCAAACGAAATTGCGCGACGGGGGGATTTATGATCGAAGGTTTACTCCAGCCACGGCACCTACTGGTGATTCTGGCAGTCGCATTGTTTCTGTTCGGCCCGAAGAAGCTGCCGGAGCTTGGAAAGGGCCTGGCCGAAGGAATTCGGGGATTCAAGAACGCTCTCAAGCCCAGCTCGCACGATTCCGCATAGGCTGATTCTGCTCGATCCCAGGGTTACCTGCCGCGACCACATAGCGGGCCGCTGATGTTCCCGCTGAGGTCGTCGAACCCGTACATGGCGACGACAGCGTTGTTCCACAGCACCGCGAAATGAGCCAAAGGCGATCCCGCGGGAGTATACATCCCAATTCCGCTCAGCTGGATCTTGCCGCCCCACGCTGACAGAAACTGCTTTGGCCCATTGTTCGGGGCACATTGAAGAAAATAGCTGTCGGTGAACCGCAGGTAATTGCCAGGATTGTTATCCACGACGACGTAATCATAGTTGACCGATCCTGGCTGCGCGTAGTTGGGGTTCTCAAAATGGCTGCCTGTCACGACGATCTGTGCCGCGGAGATGTCGCCGTTTCCAACCCGGAGCTGCGCCTGGTCGAATGAGCAAGACGCGAAAACAACTTCCTGCCCTCCACCTTCAATCCAAACACTGTTGGTGTGGGGAGCAGGAGCGTCCGCAAAGGTGACGTGGTTAAAAGTGATCTGCTCGCCGGCCTCCACTAGCCCGGAAGGCAGCAACAGATTGGTTCCTCCGTCGCGAACCATGCCCTGTTGAAAGTACGCCAGCCAGGTGTGGGAGCCCATCTGCAGGTTGACGCCAAAACCCTGGACTTTGAAATCGCGGAACTCAAGGCCTTCGGCTCCGTTGACGCCGCCAAAAATCGCGCCGATGGTGTCTGTCGAATGGCCAGGACCCGTTAGTGTCAGATCCCGCATGCCGTGACCCATTCGATGGCCCGTGCCGTAGTCAAACGTGACGGCGGCTCCGCCGAGGCCTGTGTACGTGAGAGTAACTATGTCCGCGGGAAGACCGACCAGAAGCACAGGTTTATCGTTGGTTCCGAAGATGATCGGGGTTGCAAAGGACGCGCTTTCGGTGACCACAATTTCACCGCCAGTGGCCGGCAGGCTGTTGTATAGAGCATTGATTTCCGCCCCCATGTCCACACCCGGAACGGGAGACGCGTAGCGAATGGGGAAAGTCTCCTGCCGATCGAAGGGCGTGCGCCGGACATCGGCCTGGTCGCTCGCGCTACCTGGATTACTCAGCGCCAGCCCAAGGGCAGCGAACCAGATGAGTCTTAAGTCAGCAGTTCTCAATTTTTGCATCGCCAGCGCTCCCACTCCCCACTCCACGAAGCGCAAGATTATCACAAAACGCTGCACGGAAAGTTGCGTGTGTGCAAACCAACAGGAGCCGCGATGCCGAGATTCGGGACCGGTGCCGCAACTTGCGCCATCGGCACCTCTGGTGCGCCAGAATGTTGTTTTTCTTGTGGGACTAAACGGGGGGCTTGAGCGGAGTGTTCGCGAGCTTCAGCTTCACTCCTGGGATGAGGGCGACTTCTGGGATTACTAATGTGAAAGGCTGGCCAACCTGATCCGTGCCTGCTCTGAGTCCATCGTGTTCAACTCGACTGACTGTTTCAGGTAGTGTTCTGCGCCTGGAGTATCTCCCGCCTGTAAGGCGATCTCTCCTGCGTGCTGAAACAATTTGGCGTCGCGAATGCCAACTGCCAGCGCGTTCTCAATCTGCTTGCGTGCTTCCGCGTTCTGCCCATTGACGTGCAAAGCCCAGGCGTAAGCATCGAGCGTGTATACGTCATGACGCCAGGCGTACTCCTGTTGCGCCACTTTCAGAGCTTTGGCTGGCTGTTGCGCATGGTCGGCATAGTAGAAGACTAGTGTGCGGTTGGAGTTGTCTTTGCTGCTCGATTCCAGAAGCGATTTGGTTTCAAAGTCGGCAAATGCCTGCTTCGCTTCACTATCGCGTCCCGCCAGTTGAAGCGCTTCGGCCAGGTCATAGAGATTCTCGGAATGCGGCACGCGCTGATAGCGTTGTTGTAACAGGACGACCGCTTCCGCGTAACGCTTCTGCGTGATGCGAACCTGGGCTAGATTTCCCAGGGCGGAGGGATAATTTGGAAGAAGTGTCAATGCCTGCTGGAAAAGCTTCTCCGCCGCGCCGGTGTTGCCGGAAGCCAACCGAATATGGCCCATCTGCGTGAGGATCCATGCACGTTCCGCGGTATCGGTCGGGGCCGTCGACTGATAAGCCATGTCCATCAGTTGATAGGCACCCTCCGTCTCCCCGAATAGTTCGCGTAAGTGGGCCGCCCGAGTCAGGGCAGGCAGATTGCCGTGGCGAAGATTGAGCATCCACTGTGCTGCAATCTCCGCGTTCTTGTAATTGCCGAGCTCCACGTTCGCGTCGGTTAACATGCCGTAGACCATGACATCATCAAGCGCTCTTTTGTTCAGCGCCTTGGCGGCCTCCAGCGCGGCCGGATACTCATGTTCGCCCAGCAGGATGGAAACTTGTATTTTCCCCGTGTCGAAATTGTTGGGAGCCAATTCCAATGATTTCTTCACCGCATCCTCAGCTTGCATGTAGAAGCTACCATCGGAAGTCTCTTGTGCGCGGCGAACCAGCGCCGTCGCGAGAAGATTGTACCCCGCATAGTCCGCCGGCTTGTCAGTGATGGCTTGGGTGGCCGCCGCGATGCTTTGCGCGTTCTGCGCGACGGCCAGCGGAGCAACCGCAGTGAATAGCGCTAAAACAATTCTTTTCATAACGGGCCTCTCTTCGAAGAAAAAATCGTGGCCGCCGCTTTCGGCAAGACGGCCACGGGAGTTCTCTACTTCACGGGGCAGATATCGCCAGGTTGTCCGCTGCAGCCTGCCTGTCCCGGTCCAGTGTGCGCGCTGTCGCGTCCACTGTTGGCGGGCATTACGTAGGGGAAGGAATTGTTGAAGCCTCCGTTTTTGGTGTTTACGCCATCTCCGAGCGGCGTCCCGAACTTCGTGGAATTCACCAGGATGCCAGCGACGGCTCGGAGCGAGATGTCAACCACATCGTCTATCGGTCTGCGTCCGTTGGGGTAGCCAGCCGAGTCGCCGGCGATGAACCCGAGCCGCTTCTGCATGCCGACCGGAGTCGGCGGAATGCCCGTGTTGAGCCGCAGGAGATCGGCGATCGGTCCCGCATCACTGGGCCCGCACCCGGGACAGATGGGCGCCTGGTACTGCACCAGAAGCAGCAAGTCATTGCGCGGATTGGGTGCAACCGGAACACCCGCGCTGCTTAACACACCTGCCAGCGTTGGTTGGAGCACGAAGTTGGCGAATTGTGAGTCGTTAATCGGAAAATCTTCGCTGAAGCGATTCTTAAAGCCAGTTCCGATGATCAATTCGTTAATCAACGAATTGCCTTCACGGTTCACCTGCTGAAGCGAGCCTATGTTTTGTTCTGGATTCGGGGAGCTCCGCACCGTGATTTCACTGCGCGCTGTGCTGCCATAGGTTCCGATGACAGCTCGCTTGTCGCTGGCAGGGTGGACCTGACCGTCCACCGTCAGCATCGCGATGGGGACTTCCAGCACAATGGAATTGACGTTGTAGCCGCCGACGGCGTCGGGGGCGTAATTGTGAGTCTCGTCAGCATCGATGGTCGGAGACAAGACCGGACCGACGCCGCTGCGGAAATTCACCGAGTCGAAAAAAGCTCCCAGATCGATAAAGAATGGGTCATCCGCGGTTCCCGCCCATACGGTGATCTCGTTGCCCAGGCGGTTAATGCCTTGGTTGAACAGGGATTGATAGTCCGGCATAGTCTTCGGACCCACGTTCGACGGAACGGCGTAAAGCGTTTGTCCGCCGTTCAGGACGGTTGATTTTCCGTTCTTGATCATGGTTACGGTATAGGTCTGGCGCAGGCTTAACCCCTCGGAACCGGCGCCGCTCAGTGAGGTGATCGGCGGGACGCCGGCGAGATTGCCAACGAATCCAGTGAACAACCTGGGATCGCGGATCTGTGTGTTGAAACGGAATTGGAAGATGACGTCTGGAATTCCGTCCTGGTTGTTGTCGACGAGCATCTGGTAGACCACGTTGGGATCGAAGGGGAAATAGTTCGGTCCGTTGGCAGGCTCCAGAAGCGGGTCAACATTCAAGATCATGGTGACCTTGTTGGGATTGTTGTAGCTGACGAAGGCGTACCAGTCAGTAACATCCGCGCTACGATCCAATGCCGTGATGGGCGCTTCGCGATGACTCGACGCGAACAGGCTGGCAGGCGCCAGCATGAACAGCGACAAAGCGACCGCCACGATTGATTTAAGCTTTTTCATTGAGATGCCTCTCTGCAGAATTCGTTGACATCGCCGTGGATTTACCTGCTCGTGAGTAATGCATGTCGCAGTACCTCCGGCTCGCCCACGTATTCAAGGTACGTTGTCACCGCTGCAAACGGATTTCGCGACTTGACAATATTTACGCCGCTATCGTGGATACAACTGTTGCTTTGGTTGTCTTTGGAGAAATGCGGAACGTTTCATAACATCGGAATCAGCATTGGGTAACGAAGGCGAGTAGGACGGAATTATCTCGATCCCGACACTCATGCCGACTCATTGCGGAATCCAGTGCGCCCGTGCAGTAAATAGCCCGTCTACAAATCCGATGTGGTAAACAAGAAAGATGCCGAAAGCCATGCTGGCCAGACCAGAAATCGCGGTCAAGTGCCGGTTGATCTTAAAGAATTTCTTCCCTGTGTAAACCAGAGGTATTGAGATTGCGGCGGTCATGAGCATCATTCCCAGCATTGTTCCGAAACCAAAGACCAGCAAGTACGCCGTTGACCACAGTGGACTCTTGATGGTGGAAAGGACTAAGAGCGCGACCGCAGCCGAACCGGCCAGGCCGTGTACCAGGCCCACGACTAACGGCCGAATGGTCTGATAGAGTCCGAGGTTTCCGATGGTCCTGTCAACGAAGCGCTCAATACTGGCTGGTTGCGACGTTGCGGGAATCCTTTTCATAGGAGTAAGGCGCTGCGTGATCCAACGTAGGACACCGGTCAGGTTCAGCACCCCCAACAGAATAAGCATCAAGGCCACGAAAAACTCCATGGACAGCCCGAGACGGGGCGGAATCACAACACCGAAAATAATGATCGCGGATCCGACCAAGAAAATGGTCAAGGTGTGTCCCAATCCCCATAGCAGCCCGATCATCGCCGAGCTTCTGATGGATTTTTGGCGGCTCACAATGGTGGATACTGCCACCACGTGGTCGGGGTCCGTGGAATGGCGCATCCCCAAGAACAATCCCAACAGAATTACCGTCACGAACGGAACCAGTCTGTTAGTGGAAACTTGCCAGATGTGAACTGATGCGACAGCAGATGCCGTTATTCCCACACCCAGCAGCACCATGAACGCGGATGACAAAAGGGGAAGATAACGGAGGGCGGTGTTGCCGGCGCGCACACGGGAAGACATCACTCGCTTGGCGTAGACCATGGTTAGACCGACGATCACCAGCACACCTGCCAGCCCCAAACTGAATGCCGTGATCAAAAATAATCCGAACCCTATGCGGTGAAGGGAGAAGGCACTCAGCAGCACGACCAATGCCGCCGGACAAGGCACGATTCCTCCCGTGATGCCCAGCATGCAGAGTTCGCGCAATGACAGGGTACGCTCGGTGGTTTTTGGCTCCGTGGGCGTAGCCTGGTTGGGCGCAGCTTGCTTGAACATGGAAAGAAACCAGTGCGAATGTCGCTCTCCCGTGGCATGTGAATGATCTCCGGTTTCTCCGGTCCAGTGTCTGAGGAAAATGAAAATGCCGAGTCCCGCGACGCTTAGACCGGAAATTGCTCCAAGCCATGGGTAAAGCTGCTCGGGGACTATGTACCGCGATGCATAGAGGGTCAAGGCCCCCAACAGATATACGCCGGCCGTGTGCGCAGCGGTGACGACGATTCCAAGCAAGACCGCATGTCTTGCCGTACCGCGTGAACCTACCAGATAGGCAGCAACGATGGTCTTGCCGTGTCCCGGCTCTAGTGCATGCAGCGCGCCCAGACCTGCAGCGATCAGAGCAGCGGAGAACAATACCCAGAAGCTCAACTTACCCCGCGTCGAGATGAGCTCGGTAAAACGACTGCGCGGCGTGTTCTGAGTTTGGGACGCGCGTGGCCGCGGAGCGACGGCGGAAGTCGCGGGAGAAAATTGCGCATGGCTCAAGTGAGAGGAGGTGATTGCAGCTGGTGATCGGTGCGGACTTGGACGTGCGGGCGTGGAGGGTGAAGTCCTGAAGCCGACCAGAGCTGATAGTTGCTGCGGGGGGCTGTTCAACACATCGCTGGAGTAGTTGGTCAGTTCCTGGCTCCGATCGGCGCCAGGGGCGGAGCTGTCCAGAATAGCGACTCCATCGCCGAGAACCACGATCTCCTTCCAACCGGACCGCCCGGGAAAGTTGTTGTCGAAGTAGGAGAGCTTGTGAGCGCCCGCCGTGGCATCCAGCTTGCGGCGGAAGACGAACCCGACTTTCATCGTAGGCAAACCGCCGGCGCCGTCAGCAAATGCCACCTGGCGAGATATCGTATCTAACCGGATAGATTGGCCATCGCTCTCCAAGGAAATTCCTTCCTTCCAGAGCTGCTCCTGCCGGTCGAGGTAGCGGGAGGCGCTGGGGTCGCCAGCCGTGGGAGCAAGGTCGAACTGCCGAATCTCCTGAAAAGTAGGAATTTCAGCCATATCGATCAGATACCGGATCTCAATCGACTTCTTGTCGATTTTGATTTTCGCGTAATGATTAATGCTGAAATTTCCCATAGGATGGGCGAAGGAGACTGCGGAGCTTAGCCCTAGAAGCAACAAAACGAGCCCTGGTCGCTGATGGGTGCTCTTATCGCAGTAGCGCATTGCGTGACCTCAAATCTTCTAGAGTTCGGCTGGCTACTGCAGCGTAAGAAACGTGGAAATGCTGGTTTGTCTTCAGCGCACGAGTGAGAAAGTCTGCTGCCTCGGAATCCTCGGCCAAGCTGTGGTAGATCATGCCGGCATGAAACAGCAAGAGCGAATCATTGGTGTGTAAGCCGAGTGCTTTGTTTATCCCTTCGGCCGCTTCTTGGAATCGGCCGTTCCTGTAGAGGACCCACGCCAGGGTGTCCCATGTGTAAATGTCGTGCCGGAGTTCAAGTTCCTTTCGCGCAAGCTCCAGTGCCTCCGGCAGCTTGATCCCTTGATCTGCATAGAACAGAGCCAACTCGCGATTGGCCAGCACTTGATTTAACTTGCTGAGATGTCCGATGTACTCGACCAGGTCATACTGCAGCTGAGCTTCGTGCACCCGTCCCACTTTCTTGTAAATGTCGCCCAACTCAGCGACGTACACAGGAAACGGGATGATGGCAATCGAGCGTTGATAGAGCTGAATGGATTCTTCAAGTTTCCCTTGCGCGGCCCGAACCTTCGCCAGACCGGCCACGGAGCGATAGTGATTGGGATCGGCTGTTATGCCTGACTGATACGACAAATCGGCATTTCCCAGGTCGCCTGTTTGAAAGTAGCGCTCGCCTAATTCGAAATAAAGCCACGCGAGATTCTCTCGGGGAACATTGGTTTGAAGCGCGGCCGCGATGGCACTCTTCATCAGCCGGACGGCTTCCGCGGAGTCTCCGCGCAAGTAGCACAGATATGCCATACGACTGTCGATCATGTATGCGAGCGCCAAGGGTGATGAGATCGCCCGCCCAAGAGCCTGCACGGTGTTATAGGCCGTGGCCGCCTCATCGTAATCGCCAATATCGGTGTAAGCGTCCCCTTCGATGGCGAATGCCGCCAGATTTCCGGAGCCGGTTCCGATCGCCTTTTGCGCAGTAGCGAGGGCGTCCGGGAAGCGATGTTCACCCATATACACCAATGCCATGTGAATTAGAGGATCCGCGGCTCGGAAGTCTTCGGGCGCCAGATCGAGCGCTTTCTTGAGCGTTTGCTCGGCCAGGTCGTAAAACGCAATGTCACCGGTCTCTCTGGCCTTCTGAAAGTAGGCGGATCCTAATCCGTCATATCCTGCGTAATCGCCCGGTGCCCCCTTCACCTGATCTTGCAGTGTCTGTATCTGCTTGTCCGCCTCCGATGTAGGGCCCAGGCGTCTGGATTCAAAAGGCGCGGTCTGAGACCATGCTGACGCCGCACAAAGGATCAGAGTAACTAGTAGCCGCTTGACCATTGCTGGCTCAGTGGGGTGCAAACAGGTAATACGGGCAGGAGCGCAAATCGGATTTCTGCCATCTAACTTTAATTCCGTGAATCCGTTTGCACATGGCTTCTCGTATTACATAAGATGGGCTGGTCCGAATCCCTGTATACTGTGCAGAGAGTAGCCGTGGCTTCCTCTACTGCAATCGACCGGTCGGATAACGAGCGCGAATTGAAAGCTTTGGTCGCGCGGTTGGCTGACGGAGATGAGCACGCGCTTGCGCGCTTTTACGACGGCACGAACCGAATCGTGTACGGCTTGGCCCTGCGGATTCTGGGTGATCCGTCATCGTCCGAAGATGTAACTATGGAAGTGTACCTGCAGGTCTGGCGCACTGCCGGGAGTTATGACCCCCAGCGTGGCACCGTGTTCTCCTGGCTCGTCACCTTGGTCCGTAGCCGGGCCATCGATTGCTTGCGCAGCCGTAAATCGCGTCCAGCCGCAGTCGAAGAAAATGTCGACGAACTGGCTAACCTGCGCGATTCCCGTCCCGGTCCGGAGCTGGCTAGCGTAGAAGTTGCGCGGTCACGTATAGTCCAAAAAGCCTTGGCGCAGCTTTCCCCTGATCAGCGGCAGGCTATTGAATTGGCTTATTTTTCAGGACTCAGTCATACTGAGGTCGCGGTCCATGCTGATCTGCCCTTGGGCACCGTCAAGACGCGAATACGGCTTGGCATGTTGCACCTGCGCAAACTGCTGGAACCTTATGCGGAGGGACTATGAACCACGGAAAGCAAGTTTCCAGTTCGGATTTGCATGAGCTTGCACCCCTGTACGCCGTGGGGGCTCTCGACGCCGCTGAGAAAATCGCCTTTGAAGAGCATCTGCGCCAGGGGTGCGATGGCTGCGCCAAAGAGGTGCGTTCCTTTACGCACGCCGCCAATCTTGTCGGAGAGTCTGTCCCGGCTGTTCCGCCTCAGCAACTGCGTGAGCGATTGCTGTCCAGAGTGAGCCGCAGTCCCCGGGCTCCAGGAATTCTTTTCGAGCAAAGCGGATTGCTCATTGCGCGCTCGGACGAACTCGCATGGCAAACCCTGGCTCCCGGCATTGTTTATAAGCCGCTTTATCAGGACGCCGACCGGAAATACAACACCTCTTTGGTCCGCATGGAAGCTGGTGCTCATTATCCGAGCCACCATCACGCGGCGATCGAGGAGCTCTTCATGCTTTCCGGCGATCTTCACGTGGAAAACCAAGTCATGAGCGCCGGTGACTACTGCCGCGCTGATTCCGGCTCGATCCACGGGGAAACCTTCAGTGATACCGGATGTCTATTCCTGATGATGGCTTCCGAGGAAAATCAGATCATCGAGAACCGGGTCATCTGATGCACTGTCATCCAAGCGTCATGCACCTACTCCGAAGTCATTAACTCGGCGTGGCACAGCGCCGCATTCCTTTTGTTTCAATTGCGCGGAGTTGGCAACCAAAGTGCCCGTATGCTTGCAGGAACAAACGGACTTGACCCTAACAAACACCAAGGGAATCACGCTTGGCGATCCGGTTCCCTGGTTCAAGGCGAGAAACATCTCCGGCGGCGGAGAGGATCTGCATGTTTCCGCCGGACGCTGGATACTGCTTGCTTTTCTAGGATCCCTCGCCGAGTCTCAAACGCAAACCAGGCTCGCGGCGCTGGTGAAACAGGCAGCTTCGTTTTCCGAAGATCATATGCTCATTTATGCCGTGGTGTCCACACCAGCTCACAATGTGGAGCCGCTGCTGGCCATGAGCGGCCCGGTTCTGAGGTTTATCTCCGATTACGACGGCGCAATTGGAACGTATTATGGCGCGGATGAGACGCCGCGCACGGTCGCGCTCGATCCCATGCTGCGCGCTATCGCGGACATCCCCTGCGATCATCCGGACGGACACGACGCAATTCTAGAGCGCTTGCTGCTGGATCTTCCGCCGGTGGACAACTCCGCGGGCGTGCCGCTGACGGCCCCGGCTCTGATCGTGCCGCGCGTCTTCGATTTTCCACTCTGCGAGCTCCTAATAGGCCTCTACGAGAAGGTCGGCGGCCGGGATTCCGGATTCCTGGTCGACCATGACGGCAAGACAGCGACGGTTAAGATTCACAGCCAAAAACGCCGCCAGGATATGATCATCGCGCTGCCCGAGTTGCGCCAGAGGATCCGGGAGCGCATCGTGACGCGGCTGCTGCCAGCCGTTGAACTTTATTTTTCGTTCAAGGCCACGCGAATAGACCGCTATACCGTCTCCTGCTACGACAGCCAAATCGGCGGGTATTTTCGCCGCCACCGTGACAACCTGAACGCCGGCGCCGAGCATCGCCGCTTTGCCGTTTCCATCAACCTGAATAGCAACTACGAGGGCTGTGATCTGATGTTCCCGGAGTTTGGGCGGCGGACCTACCGAGCCCCAGCCGGCGGCGCTATCGTGTTTTCCTGCGGAGCCTTGCATGAGGTTACGCCCATCACGAAAGGCACGCGCTATGCCTGCCTGCCTTTTCTCTACAGCGAAGAGGAAGTGAAGTTGCGCCTGGCTAATAATGCCCGGCTGCACGAGGGAGAAGCGCCTTACCGGGCCGATCAGGATCTTCTTTATCCTGAACGCGCCCTTGCGTGCGCCGAATAAGGCAGGGGAGGACTGGATGGTTTTGCGCCGCTCCCGCTTTATTCACAAGTTGCCGGTTGGCCCAGACCGTTTTCTGATCGTCCACGCCATCCGGAACGAGCGCTTGCCGGTAGACCGCGAAATCAGCGTCCTTATGGATTATTTCGGCGAACCGCGCCGCATCCCGGACGATTGTGGCGCAATCGGCGATCTGATTCCGTATTCGCGCGATGTCATCGCCGGGTCGATCGCGGGGCTGGTGGAGCGCGAGATCCTCACCGAGAAAACGCCGGAAGAAGAACTGGCCGCGGCCGGCGCCGGACTTTCGGCAACGCACGGGCGCGATCCCGCCGAAATGCTGGAACGCTACCGGCGGGAGGTGAAGGAAGGCGTCGCTTCCGGTTGGGCGGCGGGGGCCAGGTATGGAGTGCAGGATCTGGGCGGCGCCAGACAACGCGTGGAGGTCCTGCTGTTCGGCGATTGCGACATCCAGATGGAGGCGGATTTCCTGCGCAGGGAAGCGGCCGAGAGCGGTATCGACCTGCGCGTCTCCGCGACCTTTCCCGATGATGTGCGCTTCGCCGCCGAGCACAAACACGACGCAATTTTTGTCGGCGCTCTGAGAGCGCGGCACTGCATGACCGGCCCGCCCGTGCCAGGCCAACACGCGCACGCGGGTTATCTCGCGCAGGCACGGCTGTTACTGGAACAATTGCGCCAAAGGACGTCCGCGCCTATCCTGATCGACAATTTGCCGGAGCCAACCGTGCAGCCGCTGGGGCTCGCGGAGCGTGGAATCACGGGGCACCGCGCGCGTTTCCGCCTAGCCAATGTGGCGCTGGCGGAGATGGCCGGGATGATGCCCGGCGTGCATGTGGTCGACGTCGCGGCGGCGTTGGGCGCGGTAGGTTCCGAACGGATGCTGGACGACGGGCAGGTGGCCTTCACTCATTTCGGATCGCCCGGGTGGATGCTGCAACGGCCGGAAAGCGAGAAAGCCGCGGTGCACGGAATTTTCCCGGATACGGCGCCGCTGGCGCAATGGGTGGGCGGCGATCCCTATCTCCGGGAAGGCGCGCTGGCACGCACCCATATCGATGCTCTCAGGACCGTGCTGGGAATCGGGCGCAAGAAATGTGTCATCGTCGATCTGGACGGCACGTTATGGCCGGGCGTCCTGGCCGAGACCGGCAGCCCCTTTGCGTGGGCGCCGGAGATCAGCGGAGTTTTCTCTTACGTGGGCCTTTACTTCGGCCTGCACGAGGCGCTGCTCTGTCTCAAAAAGCGCGGCCTGGTGCTGGCCTGCGTCAGCAAGAACGACGAGGCGACGGTTCGCGAACTGTGGAAATATCCCGACAATTACCCACGCAACCGCTTGCTCGGGCCCGACGATTTCGTGACGTGGCGCGTCAACTGGAACGACAAGGTCGATAACATTCGCGCAATCGCCGAAGAGCTGGGTTTTGCGCTGGATACATTCGTGTTTATCGACGATCATCCTGTCGAGCGCGACCGTGTGCGCCAGCGCCTGCCCGAAGTCGAGGTCTGGGGCGAGGACCCCTTCAGCCTGCGGCGGATGTTGCTCAACGATCCGCGGCTGCAAGTTCCGGTGATCACCGAGGAATCGGCCGTCCGCACGACCCTGGTGAAAGCGCAACTGGAGCGCCAGCAATTCCGCGCCGACAGCATGGACGAAGGCCAGTATCTTTCCTCGCTTCAGATACAGTGCCGTATTGAGGGATTAACGAACGACTCCAGACTGTCACGGTTCGCGGAACTGTTTGAGCGCACGACGCAGTTCAATACCACGGGCCGGAAATTTCCATTGAGCGAGCTTGCGGGGCTGCTCTCCAATTCGGCGGCGCATCTGTTTTCCCTGGATGTCTCAGACCGCTTCGGAGATCACGGGCTAACAGGGGGCGCGGTTATCGTGAATGGGAGTATTTTAGCGCTGGCGATGAGCTGTCGCGTGCTGGGTATGGAAATCGAGCACCAGTTCCTGCGGCACATGATTGGCGAGGTTCAGGAAACGCTCACTGGGCGGATTATCGAAACGCCGCGCAACATCCCGGTGCGCAACATCTATCGCGATCACGGGTTTGCCGAGGTTGAACCGGGACTCTGGCAGCTCATACGGTAGACCGCCTGCTTACGGTTTCGGAGCAGCGGGCGGGGGGATCGCGAGCTTTTTCAGGATCTCGCGGACATAGTTCTGCGTTTCCGGGATGGGCGGGATATCGCCGAATTTGTCCACCAGAGCGGGGCCAGCGTTGTAGGCGCCCAGCGCGAGCCTGAGGTCGCCTCCATAGCGTTCGAGCAACTGGCCCAGATAGCGGACGCCTCCGCGCAGGTTGTCGTCCGGGTCCAGCGGATCGGAAACCCCCATGGCCGCGGCGGTTCCCGGCATCAACTGCATGAGCCCCATCGCGCCTTTGTCAGAAACCGCGCAGGGGAGGAAAGCGGATTCGGCGGAGATGACGGCGCGCAGCAGCTCCGGCGCGACACCCTGCCGGTCGGCCTCGGCGCGAATTTGCGGATCGAAAGAACCGGGCGAGATAGGATCGCAGGGGCGCAGCGTACTCAACACCGGCCGCAAGGAGCGCGGTGCGAGCGGCGGCGGCGGGGCAGCGCCAGGCTGCAACGTGTGTATGGCTTCGATCTGGCGCGCCACCGATTCCGTCTGCTTCCGCAGAGACTCCTCCATCTGCGTTCGAATTTGCGCGGTTTGTTGCTGAGCAGCCGTTTGCGCGACCCCCGTGGAAACGGCAAGTAGCGCGAGAACGAATCTAAACAACGTACTGCTCCCCCACCGATCCGCGCAGCGAGACGACGCCCTGCTGTTCGAGCTGGCGGATTACAGCAACTACCTGCTGCTGGGCGGCCTCGACATCTTTAATCTTCACCGGGCCGAGGGCGTCGAGATCCTCGAGCAGCATCTCCTTGGCGCGCGTCGACATGCGGCGCGTGAAGTGGTCCTTGAGCTGTTCGCTGGTTCCTTTGAGCGCGGTAATCAGCAGCTTGCGATCGACCTTTCCGATCACCTCATTCATGGCGGGTTCGTCGAGCATCAGGATGTCCTCGAAAACGAACATGAGGTTGCGGATGGTGGTGGCGACGGTGGGATCGCTCAGGTCGATTTCATTGAGGATCTGGCTGCTCGTTTCACTATCCAGGCGATTGCAGATGTCGGAGACCGCGCGCACGCCCCCATAGGCTTCGCGGCTGAAGCCTCCGATGCTTTTCAGTTTCTGGCTGATTACGCCCGCGATTTTCGAAATGATTTCAGGAGATATCTGGTCGAGGCTGGCCATGCGCAGAGCCACGTCGGACCGAAGTTCGACGGGCAGCGATGCAAGCAACGCAGCCGCCTGCGCCGGCAGCAGATGCGACAGGATCAGCGCGATGGTCTGGGGATGTTCGTTATGGATGAAACGCGCCAGTTGCTGGGGATCGGTGCGTTGCAGCGAATCGAAGCTGGCCAGGCTGGCGCCCATGGATCGCACCAGATGATCGATCATGCGCCGCGATTCATCGGGCCCGAATGCGCGGGCCAGCAACTTTTTCGTGAAGTCCACGCCGCCCTGGTTGGCGTATTGCCGGGCGACCGCCATCTGATAAAACTCGGCCAGAACCTTCTCTGTTTGCTCGGCCGGAAGCGCGCCCAGCCGGGCGACCTCGTGTGACAGCCTCTGTACCTCGTCGCCGGACAAATGGCGCAGCAACTCGGCGCTGGCTTCCTCGCCGAGAATGACTAGAAAGATGGCCGCCTTGCGAATGGAAGAAACCGCCTCGGCAGTGGGGATGTTGGTGATCACGGGTTTTGCTCTTTGCTCCCTGGCGCGCGGTTGCGCGTGTTTTTCCGAGACATGGAGGCAAGGAACACGTCCGAGGCCAGCGAGTCCTCTTCCACGCTCACGCCACGCACCCAGTCCGCCTTGCGGCGCTGTTCCAATTCCTCCAGCACCCGTACGCGCCGGTGATGCACGCCCACCCGCCGGCGCTGTTCGACGAGGCTGGCTTCCTTCCGGCTCTTTTCGGCCGCCAGGCGCGCGAGATCTGCCCGGATCAACGCCGAGTAGTTGGCGAGCCCCCGTAGGTCCTTACCTAATATGGGATCCGCGCGGTGAAGCTCTTCGTGCTCCGAATGCTGGCGGCGTTCGAGAGATTCTTTCAGACGATCGAGCCCGTGGACCTCGCCAATGATGCGTTCGAGCGAAGCCTGCTCCGCGGCCAGACTTTGGCGATACCAATCGAGCGCCTTCTGGAGGGGAAACGCGAACCGTTTACTCATGCGCAATCTCTAGGGCAAGTCTGATGCCAAGCTCAATGGCAGGGTACGTGCATTGCGGAAAGAGATGTTTTGAATGGAGAAAACGTGTCGCAACCATCCTCGGAACCTGTCACAGAAGAGGCCATTGACGCGCCAATCACCGCCGATCTTGACGCGAATTTGGCTATGAAGAACCCCCTCTTCGATTTTCGCCGTCCGGACCGGATTTCAAAGGCGCAATTGAAGGCTATCCACACTCTTCACGAAACCTTTGCGCGCAACCTGGGGGCGAGCTTATCCGCCTACCTGCGAGCCTATCTGACGGCCTCGATTGTCAGTGTCAAGCAGCTCTCCTATCAGGAATTCAGCGCCGGGTTGGCGTCGCCAACCTGTTTACTTTCCTTAGGGTTAAAGCCCTACGAAGGCAACGCGGTGATGGAATTGAATCCAGCTCTGATCTTCCCCATGATTGAGCTTTTGCTAGGTGGCGGCGGACGGCAGCCAGTGACGCTCACGCGTGAAGCCACCGAGATTGAATTGAAGCTGCTCCAAAGCTTGTTCCGGATCATGCTACAGGATCTCCAGGGGGCCTGGAGAACCGTTGTAAACCTGGAATTCGCCGTCGAAGCGGTGGAAACAGAGACCCAATCGTTCCGGGTGCTGGCGCCGCAGGAAGCCGTGGTGGCGATCGGGATCGAAATGCGGATCGGCGAAGTGTCGGGAATGATGAACCTGGCCATTCCGAGTGTCATTCTCAAGATGATGCGTCAAAAATTTGACCAGCAGTGGAGGGCGCGCAAGGTGGAGACGGGTCCGGCGAGACCCGCTGAGATTTTTAGGAAGATCCGGGCGGGAACGGTCCGGTTGGAAGCAACCATGGGTGCGCCTTCGATTTCCATCAGCGATTTGGTTTCGCTGGAGGCGGGGGATGTGCTTATCGTGGATCACCCGGCGAAGTCGGTGATGACTCTGAAAGTGAATGGCAAGCCAAAGTATCAAGGACGGGCAGTCAGCGCCGGCGGCAAAATGGCGTTCGCCGTCGAGAGCCTGGTGCGGGAGGATTAAATGCGAAGCGAACTGGAGGAGCTCCCGCTGGAGTTTGAGCCGCTGCATTTAGCGCTCCTCGATTCCTTGCCCGACGGCGTCTGGTTCGCTGACCGGCAGGGCATCGTCAGGTTCTGGAGCAAACGCGCCGAGGCGATTACCGGATTCGCAGCGAACGAAGCTCTGGGCGCTCCATTCCGCGATATCCTCTCCTACTGCGGCGAAACAGGAGAGCCGGCTGCCAGCGTGCCGCTGCGGGAAACGCTCGACGATCAGCTGGAGCGGCGTGCTCGCATGTTTCTTCTGCACAAGCAGGGACACAGAATCGCGGTCGAGGTGCGGACCATGCCAGTGCGATCGGCGACCGGGGAGGTGATCGGAGCGCGTGAAATCCTTCGCGAGAGCAAGGACATCCCTGCTCTTGTCAGGCGCGGACGGGTGCTCAACCAGCATGGGCTGTGGGACGAGAGAATCGAGAGTGCGTCGCAGGAGTACATGCGGAAGCAGCTCGAATTGAGACTCGAACATTTCCAGGAGGATGGCATCACGGCTGGAACGCTGTTGATCGCGATCGACCATCTGGGGGATCGCGACCGGAATCTGGGCCGCGAAGCCGGAGATCAACTGCTTCGAATGGTGAGCCGCACGACGCTGCTTTGTATTCGGTTTACCGACATCTCAGGACGTTGGGAAGACCATTCGATTCTAGCGATTATGGAAGTTCCGGCGATCGCTAACCTTACCATCGCAGCCGAACGGATCCGCGCCCTGATCTCGGCGTCCGGCATCCGTTGGTGGGGAAAAGCGGTTCAGATTACAGTTACGATCGGCTGCACCATGTTCCAGACTGGGGATACGGCAACGTCGGTAACGGATCGCTTGACGAAGGGCGTGGACGCCGGATCAAAGGCAGGCGGTCATCGCGTGTTAGTGGCCTGAGTCCGGGGCGGTGCGGCCGATTTTGGGTCGACTTCAGGCTGGTCCGCCGGTAGGGATGGCTCGGCGCGCTTCACCAGAATCGAAATGCGGCGATTGGAAGGATCCTCTGGAGCGTCAGGCTTGCGAAGATGCTGGTCGGCGTATCCGCGTACCTGGGCGACCTGATCCGGACGCAAGCCGTGGCTCATCATGAGGCGGCGGGCAGCGTTGGCGCGATCGGAGGAAAGCTCCCAGTTGGAATATTCGCGGTTCCCATTGAATGGTTTGGCGTCCGTGTGGCCTTCGATAACAACCAGATTCGGCAACGCACCGACTTCTTCGGCGAGTTTCGCGAAGATCTCCGCGCCGGCCTGGGAGGGCACTGCGCTGCCGTTGTCGAAAAAAAGCCCGGCGGCGGACTCCACCAGCTCAATGCGCAGGCCTTCCTCCGTGATGGTGATGTTGACGAAATCCTTGAGCCGGTCAAAATCCTTCATCTCCTGCGCCATCGCTTTTTCGATCTTCTTTTTCAGGCTATCCATGTCGTCGACCTTGACCTGCATGGCTTCGCCCGCGCCCGAAACAGTGGTGCCGACCATTCTGCCTTTTCCTCGGGGATCGCGAAAATAGCCTCCCACCGTCTTCTGCACGCGCTCACTGCTGCTGAGCAGCCACAGGACAATGAATAGGGCCATCATGGCAGTGACGAAATCCGCGTAGGCCACTTTCCAGGCGCCGCCGTGATGCGCGCCATGGCGGCTCTTTTTTTTCTTGACGATGATGACCGGCCCGGAGGACACCGATTATGCCTTCTTCGAGTTGCGGCAAGTCTCTTCGAGATCCTTAAACGTTGGCCGGAGATCGGCTGGCAACGATCGGCGCGCGAATTCGACTGCCAATATGGGCGAGCTGCCGTCCAGAAACGACAGCAAGCCCTGGCGGATGCACTGGTAATACTGTGCGCGCCCTTCGTTCAGCTTGGTCATGTTGGAGGAGATCGGCCCCACCAGGCCGTAACACAATAAGATCCCGAGAAAAGTCCCCACCAGCGCCGCGGCGACCTTGTGCCCTACCTCTTCAGGAGGTCCGCCGAGCGAGCCCATGGTGACCACCACGCCCAGCACCGCCGCAACGATTCCCAATCCCGGCAGGCTATCGCTGATGGTGGCCAACGCCGAGACCGGCGTTTGATCTTCATGCTCCACCGATTCGAGATCGATCTCCATCAAATGATCGAGCTGATGCTGGCTCATGGAACCAGAGGAATAGGTGCGGATGGTATCGCACACGAACGCGAGTGCGCTTTGGTCCGCCAAGAACTTGGGATACTTCGACAGGACTGGGCTCTTGTCGGGCGCGTCCACCTCACCTTCGATGACTTGCATGCCGACTTTCGAGACGTGACTGAAGAATTCATACAGCATCTTCAGCGTGTCGAGAAATGTAGCCTTGGTGTAGGGAGATCCCTTTACCGAAGCCAGGACTCCCGCGAGGATGCGCTTCATCACCGCGGGGGGATTGGCGATGAGCGCGCTGCCGATGGCCGCCCCTCCGATGGTAATCAACTCGGCCGGCTGCACCAGCACCAGCAGATTTCCTTTCTCGATCAGGTAGCCGCCGATAATCGATCCGAAGACTACCAAGATGCCGACTAATACGAACATGACTCTGCTCTTCCCTTTCCGTAGCGAAAACTCATAATTCAAAGGACCGGATGCGCTCCGCGATTCGTCCGGGGAGCATGTCGATTTGTGTATTGAAACGGACCCGCGCGGCTGCTGGAAGGAGCTCAGCCAGCTCCGCTAATGTCATGACATGCTGGGGAGGAACCACCTCGTAACCTAATGCGTCGGCCATCAAGACTCCCACTTTGACCTGCTCCAGCAATGTGAAGTCGCCGCCGGAGGGCTCTTGGTGATGCCGCAGCGCGACCTCGGCAATCGCGGGTGAAAATTTCCAGGCGCACGCGATCCGATGCCCCGCCGCGCAGTGATCCAGTTGGAACATATTCTGTTCTATTTCGCGAAGATCCTTGGATTCCTGAATGGCATTGCCCAGCGCCTCGGCGTATTCCTTTGGATGCGCGACCATCAGCCCCAGGCTTCCGATATCATGCAGCAGCCCGGCGACGTAAGCCGTGTCGTCGCGCGAATTCTTGGTGATCTCAGGGTTGCATTCGGCAAGCAGGTCGCAAATCACCGCCGTGGCCAGCGAATGACGCCAGATTTTCCCGAGCTGGTCCTGACGTGCGACGCGCCCGACGTACATGCGCAGAGATACGGCGACAGCAAAGGATCGCAGCGTTTCCATTCCCAGCAGCGCGACCGCATGGCGGATGCCGGTGACCTCCTTCCGCGAGCCGTACTTGGCTGAATTGGTGGCGAGCAACAGCTCGGAGGCAAACATCGGATCGGCGCGGATCAGGTCCACGAGCTGGTGCATCTGGTAGTTATCGGTAGCAAGTAACCCCAGTAGACGTGTCACTACGGCGGGAAACGGAGGTAAACCTTTGAGAGCCCAGTAGGATTCCTGGCCTTTGGTGGCGCGGTCGGCAAGGTGTGCGTTTAACATGCGAGTTCCGGGCGCATCTCTCGACCGAAGTATCGTCACGCTACGGTACTCTTTGGGGGAAAAAAACGGAAATCTCCCCGCAAAATCTCCCGGCAAGCGTTCCCTGGGAATAAATTCCCATAAGATGCAGCGCGGCGGACGATACTTTGCCCGAAGGCAGACTATGGCATTGTTGCCGGAGAGCGAAACACACATGACGAAAGTAAAGGACGGACGCCAACCGATAGAGTCCGACGCGTCCCTGCATCTGCTGTCCAACAGCGAGCTGGAGCTGATGCAGATTATCACGCTAAATCAAATGAAGGGTGAAGCGGAACACGCGACGCTCTTTCTGCTGGGTCGGGTGTGGTATCGCCTGGAGCAGGAAAGGCGGCGCCGCCGGGATGAAGTCCACGAACTGGAACGGCTGTATTTCGCGCGCGGCCGCTAATCGAAAAGCGGCTGCCGGCCGATAAATCGAGGAGCCTCATGGGACTCGTTCTTACACTCAAACCACAAGAGCGGATCATCCTCGGCGGAGCAGTGGTCCGCAACAACGGTGCGTATTCCACCCAATTGATGATCGAAACTCACACCCCTATTCTTCGGTGTCCGGACATCCTGCCGGAATCGGAGACTCCCTGCAGCCGTATCTATATGGCCATCGAGCTCCTATACATCCAGCCGGAACAGCGGGAAGAGACCATGAAACTGTACCTGGCCCTCACGCGCGAAGTGCTAGCCGCCGCATCGAGCATGGCCCCGCTGCTTCAGGAGGTCAGCCGCCTGGTCATCGCGGGAGAGTATTACAAAGCGCTGCAAAAGATGAAGCGCCTGCTGCGGTACGAGAAAAACCTCCTGGAATCCATCACGACTGCCACCTAGTCGTCATGGAACGCACTCCGAAGTCAGGAAACCGGTCTGACTACCGCTCGATCTCTTGCGATTCCAGCGGGAACGAAATGGCAAACGAATTGCCGTAATGCGTGGGGACCGAATGAATCAGCCGCACGCACCGCTAGAGGACGCCCGACGCCACATCGATTCAGGCAAAATCCGGCTGCTCTCGCTTGACATCTTCGACACAACAGTCTGGCGCACGTACCCTGCTCCCACGGACCTCTTCTTCGCGTTGGGAGCCAGGCTGATCGAACGCGGCGTGCTGTACCCTTCCACGTCAGCGGCAAGCTTTGCCATCGAGCGCATGGAGGCTGAGCAATCCGCCCGCTTACGGCGAAACTCCGATCGGGAAGTGACGCTCGAGGAGATTTACCACGCGTTTCCGCCGGGGTTATTGCGCGATGGAAATGCCGCGGCCGATCTAATCCGCGCCGAGCTCGAATTGGAGCGCGAATCCACATTTCACGACCCGGAGATTCTTGAGTTGATCGACTATGCCGCTTCCAAGGGCATTCAGACGGCCTTCGTCTCCGATACCTATTTTGAAGAGGTTCATCTGCGCGCGATTCTGCCGCGGACGCCGCACGTGATCGTCAACTCCTGCCACTACCGGAAACCAAAAGCGCGGGGGTTGCATGCTGAGCTCATGCGGCGGACCGGATGGAAGGCTGGCCAGATCCTGCATATTGGCGACAACCGGCACGCGGACTTTGAATCGGCGCGCGAATTGGGGATGGCCGCGGTGTGGCGTCCACGCGTGCCCGAGGATTTTCGGCGCGCCCTGGATCTGGAGCTCTCCGCGCCCCCATCGGAGCGTGCGGCATATTTCCCCGGGACCGGAGATGCGGGTTTGAGCGCGGTACGGGCGCAGGCGGTGGACACTTCTGAAAACTGGACGGATCCGCAGCGGTCCTGGGGAGCTCTGTTTCTCGGTCCGGTGATAGCGGGTTTTGGAAAATGGGTGATCGAGCGCTCGCTGGCGGAAGGTATCCCCACGCTACTCTGCCTGATGCGCGAGGGCCGGATTTTGAAGCGCGTGCTCGATGAGTTCGGTACTGGGATCGACACGGTTGAGTTTTTCGCCTCCCGTTACGCCATGATTCGCGCCTGCATTTTCCGGGGCGATGCGGCGGAATTGCAAAGCTATCTGGCACGTCCGCAACCTGCGCGCGCTCGGGATCTGTGCGAGCCCCTGGGAATCGATTGGTCAGCCCTGGGCCTCGACGGCGACGCGCTGATTTCCGCGGAAACAGCCGGAAAGCTCGCGCAGAAGATTGCGGGAGATCCGCTGCTGAAGGCTCGCGCAGTGGCAGCCTCGGCCGAGGCTCGACGCCGGTTGATCGCGTACTTCCGAAAGACGGTGCCAGCGCAACCAGGACGCATCGGGGTGGTTGATTTGGGTTATTCGGGCACGATTCAGCATTGCCTGCAGAAAATTCTCGATCACGAGAAAGTGCCGGTTAAGACCCATGGGTTGTACCTTGTTACCGGCAGCGGCGTGCGCAAGATCCAGCGCGCGGGCGCCCACGCGGAGGGATTCCTGGCGGAGAACGGGCAGCCTTTGCGAATCGCGCATTCCTTCATGCGCTCACCCGAACTGGTGGAACAATGCATGATGTGCGATGTTGGCAGCACCACCGGATACGACGCGCAGGGCGATCCCGTGCTAGGCGAACAACATTTGCCGATGCGGCAGCGGGCGGAGATCGCACGCGTGCAGCAGGGTATGCTCGATTTTGTCCGGCGCTTCGCGGCCGCACCTTCCATCGCGGCCATCGGGTCCCTGGTTCTGCGCCCGTTTCTGGAAGCGATTCTGGTCCGCTCGCTGACTGAGCCGGTGAAGGCGGAGCTGGCGGCCTTCGGATCCTGGGTGCACGATGAAAACATGGGTTCCGCTAGAACCCGCGCGCTCATCGCCGCCGACATTGAGCCTGAATACCTCGAATATGCGTCCGCGCATCAGTTGGCCAGCCTCGAAAGCTCCAGCGTGTATTGGATCTTCGGTTTGGCGCACCAGATAAATCCAGTCATTGGCGAGGCGGTGCGCAGCATCTTCCTCAGAAAGGCGCGGCCCGAAGCGTTCCAGTGTCCTGAAGATCCGAGGCGCATGATTTTCTTCTGGAACGACGGCGCGGCGCATCGCGCGGACCAGAGCTACTTGCTTTCGAGCCGCCGCACGGGCTGGACTCGGTTCGCCATGCAGTTCCGCGACGCGAATCTTCTCGAGGTGGGCTTCTCCTTCGGCGCACCGGGCGATTTCATCTCCATCGGAGCCATCCTTATTCGCCTGATTGAGCCTGGCGAGCCGGTACGCGTGATCCGGAAATCCCCGGCGGAGCTTTCGAGCTTCGGCGTAAAAGCGATCCCCGGACTCCCTGGCTGTTTCCTGGTGACGGAGACCCCGGGCGTGATAGCCCGGGTTGATGAGATTCGCAATTTCACGGGCATCGTGCAGATCGACATCCTGTTCACTCAAGTGGCCGGCGCGGGACTGCCTCGAGGTGAGCTCCGAGATGAGCTTCGAAATGTCCCCGTGGCTATCGAGCAAGAAGCGGTATGCCAGTAACCGAATTCGAGCAGAGCGTCGAGCGGCATTTCGCTTCGGCGAAAGCGCTGCAGGCCGAGGGCCGTCTGGCCGAGGCCGCTCAGCAGTGGGTCGCGGGCCTGAAGATCGATCCCCGCAACCAACCGGCGTATCTATCACTGGCCGACGCGCTCCTCGAGCTGAAGCTGTTTCAGCCAGCCTCCATCGTCTGCCGCCAGGCGCTGACGGTTGCACCGGGGAATCAGGAGATCAGTCACCGGCTGGCAGCCGCGTTGCGTGCGGAGGGACGATTGGAATCCGCGCGGGATGTGCTGCAATCGTTATGTGATGCGGACTCCCGCGATTCGGGTAGCCGCTTCCTGCTCGCAGGCGTACTGGCCGACATGGGCCTGGCAGAGGACGCGATCCGTCACCTTCGCAAGGCGATCTCGCACCAGCCGCGGTTTCCGGAAGCGCTGAGTAACCTGGCGCTTCTGCTGCGCGCCGGCGGCGAGCTGCGGGAGGCCGAAGCCCTGCTTCGCAAAGCGCTGGCCATCCGGCCGGATAACGCGGCGGCGTGGAACAACCTGGGCAATCTGTGCGTGGAGCTTTCCCGCATCGGCGAAGCGGCGCGTTGTTACTCCAAGGCCATCTCGATTGATCCCAATTATGCCGAAGCCCACACCAATCGCGCTTTGATTTCGCTGCTCCAGGGGGATTTCGAGCAAGGCTGGAAGGAATACGAGTGGCGCTGGAAAAAGCCCGGTGCAGGCGTACGGAAGCTGCCGCAGCCTGAATGGGATGGATCGAGCATCGCAGGAAAAACGATTCTGCTGCACGCCGAGCAAGGAGCCGGAGATACCATCCAGTTCATTCGCTATGCCCGGCTGCTGCATCACCAGGGAGCCAAGGTTTTGGTGCACTGCCAGGAATCGTTACGGACGCTTCTCGAAGGCATGCCGGAGCTCGCACAGGTCTTCTCAGGGCCCGTGCCGGCGCCGGAGTTCGACGTCCACGCCCCGTTGATGAGTCTGCCCCGATTGTTCGGAACACTCGTCGATTCGATTCCAGGAGAGCCTGCGTATCTGCGGCCGCTGCCGGGTTCGACAGTCCCCCTGGATCTGGCGTCATGCTCCAAGTTTCGCGTAGGACTGGTGTGGAGGGGCAATCCGAAGCATCATAACGACCGCAATCGTTCGGTGCCTCTGGAGCTGCTTCAAGATCTGGTCGACATCGATGGCGCGCAGTTCTTCAGTCTGCAGCTTGGCCCGACGCCGGCGGAAGACCAGTGGCTGCGTTCGAGAGCGATCTTCGACCTGGGCCCAGGGCTTTCCGACTACGCCGCAACGGCCGCGTGTCTTGCGGAGCTCGATTTGCTGATCACCGTGGATACGTCCGTGACTCATCTGGCGGGCGCGCTGGGAAGGCCGGTCTGGACGCTGCTCCCGGCTTGTAACGATTGGCGGTGGCTACAGGATCGCGAAGATACGCCGTGGTATCCGTCCATGCGATTGTTCCGTCAGAAGAGCGTGCGGAATTGGAGACCCGTAGCCGATCGGGTGGTGTCGGATCTTCGGCAGGAAGTCAAAACTCGACAGACCTAAGGAAGGTTGAAAATGCAACAAACTAAAATTTACGAAGAGATGCAACGGGAAACACTGGAAGGGCGCGAACTGGAGGCCTCGGTGCTCTTTCGCGGGGCGCAGAAATTACGCCATTGCGCGCGCAAGTGGGAGGAGAACCACACGACTGAGTTTGACGACAACCTCACGGATACGCTCCAGTATAACCAACGGCTATGGTCGTTCCTGCAGGTGGAGCTCAGTAATCCCGCGAACCCCCTGCCGGAAACATTGCGCCTGAACTTGCTCCGTCTCAGCAAGTTTATCGATAAGCGGATTTTCACTTTGTTTGCAGGCGGAGGAACCGTGGAGGACCTGCTGTCGATCGCCCGCGTCAATGAGCGGATCGGGGAGGCCTTGCAGGTTGCAACCGTGCCGTCCCATCCAGCCCAGGAAGAAGCGGCGATTTCCTCGACAGGATTCCTCGACATCTCGGGCTAACCCCGCATCGCGCTCTTGAATTCCCCCTATCTTTGGACCGTATTCCCCCTATCTTCGTGACGCATTCCTTCCGATAGACGCATACATATGAGAGTTTCAGTATGTACTGACGCTGGCGTCCCCGCATCTGCCGATTTCTGGAGTTCAACGCCAGGTGTAAGGGCCGTAGACATCATTCATCGAGTTTCTGACTTGTCGGCCGTGATTGGTACGGCGGACGCGCCCGATGTAATCGTCGCAAGGCTACCGCATCTGGAGATGGGAAATGCGGAAGTGCTGGCGGGCATCCAGCGGATATCTCTCGGCGCCACCCCCCTGATCGCCTGGGTACCGGAAACGTCCCCGTCGGGGGCCTTTAGCCTGTGTTATCTCGGCGCGGACGAATTCATCACGGATCAGGCCTCGCTTGAGGAGCGCGCCAGCGCCCTCGCCATGGCGAAGCTTCGCCGCCAGGGATCGAAGAAATGGGGCGATGCGGAATCCGGCGATGGAGCAGAGCTGTGGAGCCGCAGCTTGGTTGGTGGAAGCTGTTCCATGCGTGTGGTGAAAGAACTGGTTCGGCTGGTGAGCCCGCGTCGCGCAACGGTGCTGATCACGGGCGAAACGGGAACCGGTAAGGAAGTGGTCGCCCGAGCCATCCACGATGCCAGCCCTCGCGCTGGCCAACCGATGGTGTCTATTAACTGCGATGCCATCCCGGGTGAATTGCTCGAGGCCGAACTGTTCGGCCATGTGCGCGGAGCCTATACCGGTGCTTTTCAGAGCCGCCTGGGCCGCTTCGAACAGGGCAATCGCGGCACTCTGTTCCTGGACGAGATCGGCGATATGCCCTTCGCGCTACAGGCCAAGCTCCTGCGCGTGCTGCAGGAGCGCGAATTTCATCGCCTGGGATCTTCGGAAACGATGCGCGTGGACGTCCGTGTGATTGCTGCCACCAACGCCAACCTGGCGAAACTTGTGGAGCAAGGCAAGTTCCGGCAGGACTTGTATTACCGTTTGAACGTCGCGCCCATTCATCTGCCCACGCTGCGCGAGCGTCTAGAAGACATTTCGGATCTGGTGCCCCATTTCATCGAAAAAATCTGCCGCAATGAGCAAATCCCGATGAAGGCCATCCCGGCCGAGATCATGGCTTGGCTGACAAAATTCCCGTGGCCCGGAAATGTCCGTCAGCTCGAAAACACGATCGAAAGCGCGATCGCGCTCAGCGGCAGCCGCGGCACCCTGCGGATGGCCGACTTCACCGCGCTGGGCGGGTCTCCGAATCATCCGCGGATGTTCGCCATGCCAACCGAGGGCATCGACTACAACCTCATCGTGGGCCAGTTCGAAAAGACTCTTTTATCGGAAGCCTTGCGCCTCGCGGGCGGAAGCAAGAAGCGCGCCGCGACTCTGCTGCAACTGAAGCGCACCACCTTTTATGCCAAGCTTGACGCGCTGCAAGTCGAGTTGGGCGAAGAGCTGACCGGCGCTGAGGTAGATAAGGAATCGGCATTCTCCGCCGTCTGATCGGCTATGATCCGGGTCACGCGTATCAACAATCATTCGATCCTGCTGAACTCAGACTTAATCGAGCAGATTGAGACTGTGCCCGACACCACCATCGCGCTGACCACCGGTCAAAGGCTGTTTGTCCGGGAGAGCGCGGACGAAATTCTCTCGCGCATTGTCGAGTTCCGCCGGCGCATCTCCGCTGGCATTCCCGAAGGCAACACCAACGAAAATGAGTGATTCGAACCTCGCCGCTACAAACAAGGACGGGGGTCCGGGCCTCGCCATCGATAAAGGAACCGTCTTAGGGTTGCTCATCGCGGCCGGCGGCCTGGTCGGCGGCTTGTTGCTCGAAAAAGGCTCGCTCGCGGACATCGCGCAGGGAACGGCCGCTCTGATCGTGCTGGGCGGCACCGTGGGCGCGGTGCTGGTTGGCACCCCTTTTGCCGACGTGATCGCCGCGGTACGCGAGTTGAGGTACGTATTCTTCGAACCCCGCGTTTCCTCGCAGGCGATGTTGGAGCAGCTCATCGTATTTGCAACCAAGGCGCGGCGCAACGGCATCGTGTCCCTGGAATCAGACGCGGACCGGATCGAGGATCCATTCCTGCGCAAGGCGATCAATCTCGCCATCGACGTCGCGGAACTGACCGAATTGAAGCACACCATGCAACTCGACCAGGAAATGGAAGAGCGGCGCCTTCTCAGCCGGGCCAAGGTTTTTGAAAGCGCAGGAGGCTATTCGCCCACCATTGGCATCATCGGCGCGGTACTGGGTCTGATCCAGGTAATGAAGAACCTGGCGAATATCGATGAAGTTGGCCGCGGAATCGCCGTGGCGTTTGTGGCGACGATCTACGGCGTTGGCGCGGCGAATCTTCTGTTCCTTCCGGCCGCGAGTAAAATCCGGGGGCGCGCGAAACGGCGCATCGAAATGACTGAGTTGATCCTCGAAGGCGTGGCGGGCATCGTGGAAGGCATGAATCCGAAGATGATCCGCAGGAAGTTGGAGAGCCTGGCAGGCGATCCGGATGCGAAGCCGGCGTCGATCCAAAACAATGTCCCCGTCAGGGCCCGCATTGAGGTATGAGGCGTTCCCGTGGAGAGCGCGAACCCCACACGCACGAGCGCTGGCTGGTGTCCTACGCTGATTTCATCACGCTATTGTTCGCTTTCTTCGTTGTTCTCTACGCCAGCTCCCAGGCGGATCGCCACAAGGTCATGAAGGCGGCCGAATCGGTACGCCGCGCCTTTGACGGCCCGCCGAAAGTGTCGCAAGTGCTGGGTGGAACCGTCGATAACCTAGGTCAGGGTAACAGTATGATGCGCGGTCCAGGCGGAGCCAAGGCCGAGACGGCTAAGCACGCGCCAGCCGACCTTTCCCCCACCGGCGAATTGCTGAAGGCCAGCCTGGCGGAAGACATCCGCGCGGGTCGCATAAACATTCACACAGAAGCACGCGGCTTGGTGGTGAGCCTGCAGGAAGCAGCCTACTTTGTCTCCGGTGACGACCAGGTGTCTCCGGCCGGCATTCCGGTTCTGCGCAAGATCGCGGCGACGCTTGAAAACATTGCCAATCCGATCCGCCTGGAAGGGCATACCGATTCCGTTCCCATCCATAATTCGCGATTCCACAGCAATTGGGAGCTTTCGGCGGCACGCAGCATCGCGATGCTGGAGGCGCTGAGTACTCAGTTCTCGATCGACAGCAGCCGGATGTCCGTGGTGGGCTACGCTGACTCCTTTCCTTTGGAAACCAACGACACATTGCAAGGGCGCGCGAAGAACCGGCGGGTGGATATCGTCATCCTCAATAAAGAGGGTATGATTTCATTGCCCAATTCGCGCGCGAATTAGTATGGCGACCGATCTCGACCCATCCGACTGGCCCGCCTTCCGAATTCAAGCTCACCGGATGCTGGACGATGCTCTCGGCTACGTGGAGCACATCCGCGAGCGTCCCGTCTGGCAACCAATCCCCAGTGAGGCACGGGACCACTTTCGCGATCCCGTCCCCCGCACTCCCTCCGATCTCGCCGAGGTGCACGGCAGATTCCTGAAAGACATCCTGCCGTACGCCACCGGCAATACACATCCCGGTTTCATGGGATGGGTGCACGGCGGTGGAACTCCCGTCGGGATCCTGGCCGAGATGCTGGCCGCCAGTCTCAACGCGAATCTCGGTGGCCGCGATCACATCCCGATCGAAGTGGAGTGCCAGATTGTTCTTTGGATGCGGACGATTTTCGGCTTTCCCGAGAGCGCCACCGGCTTGTTTGTGACGGGAGCTTCGATGGCGAATCTCATCGGCGTGCTGATCGCGCGCGATGTGGCTTTGGGTTTCGACGTGCGCTCGGCGGGTGTCGCCGCGAGTTCCCGGAGGCTGGCCGCCTACGCCTCGGTGGCCGCTCACACCTGCATCGCACGGGCGATGGACTATTGCGGCATCGGCAGCGACGCGCTCCGTCGGATTCCCGCCCGGCCTGGCCGGGGGATGGATCTAGCGGAATTGGAAAAGACCATCCAAGCGGATCGCCGCGCGGGGTTCACGCCGTTCCTGCTGGTGGGCACGGCCGGAACCGTGGATACCGGGGCCATTGACGATCTCAGCGCGCTGGCCGATCTTTCACGCCGCGAGCATTTGTGGTTCCATGTCGATGGAGCCTGCGGAGCCCTGGCCGTGCTGGCGCCGGATCTCGCTCCCCGTTTGAACGGAATCCAGCGCGCGGATTCGCTTGCATTCGACTTTCACAAATGGGGCCAGGTCCCCTATGATGCGGGTTTCATCCTGGTGCGCGACGGCCTGCTGCACCGTCAAGCCTTCGCTACCTCTGCCGCTTACCTACGCCGCGAGGAACGGGGACTGGCGGGCGGCTCAACCTGGCCATGCGACTTTGGACCCGATCTCTCCCGCGGATTCCGCGCACTGAAGGCGTGGTTCACGCTCCAGGTGTACGGCGCCGATGCGTTGGGCGCGGTGATCTCGCGCACCTGTGAGCTGGCGCGCTATCTGGAGACGCGCGTCATGGAAACGAGGGAACTGGAACTTGCGGCGCCGGTGCAACTGAACATCGTGTGTTTCCGTTATCGCGCCGGCGATGATACCCATGCTGTCAATGCCCGCATCGTCGCCGATCTTCATGAAGCCGGAGACGTCGCTCCGTCGACCACGGTTATCGACGGCCGGTTGGCGATTCGCGCCGCCATCGTGAATCACCGGACGAGCCAAGCTGAGATCGATACGCTGATTGAAAAGACTGTTGCTGCGGGTCGCGCGATCGGATGCAGCGCGCTGAGCAGCCGTCAGGCCCGGCGCGGGGAAGCGGAGGATTGGCAGCCGCGGAGGCGGAGAGAATTCCGGCTACGGGAACTGGAGGCGCAAATCGCATCTGGAGCCGCCGCGATTCCGTTGCGATTTGAGCGCGCCTGCCTGCTGGCCGAAGTTGGCCGCACCGCCGATGCCAGAGACGCTTATCTCGAGGTGCTTTCGCGGGAACCATCGCATCGGGCGGCGTTGAACAACCTCGGTACCTTGCTGTATGAAACGGGATACCGCACGGCGTCGCGCACTGCCTACGCCGAAGCCGTGGCCAGGCACCCGGGCGACCCGGTCAGCCACATCAATCTCGCAAATGCGCTGCGTGAGAGCGGCGGCTTGACGGAGGCGCGCGAACATTACGAAACGGCTCTGCGCTTACACCCGGATCTCGCCGGAGCGCACCAGGGCCTGGCCTGTGTCCTTGATGAATCCGGCGATCCGTCAGGCGCTGCCCGGCATCGGCAAATGGAGTTCGAGAGCCGGCCGGTGGTAGCTTTGCCGTATCGCGGGGAGCGGCCGCCGGTGTCGGTACTGCTGTTGGCGGGTTCGATGGATGGCAACATTCCCATGCGCCATTTTCTCGACGATGGGGTTTTCCAGACCTCGCTGGTTTTCGTGGAGTTCTATAACCCCGCTACTCCGCTGCCGCCGCACCAGTTGGTCTTCAATGCCATCGGGGACGCCGATCTGGCGGGTCCGGCGCTGGCCGCAGCCGAGTCCGTGCTGGCCCTGACGACAACGCCAGTGCTCAACGCGCCCGCTGCGGTGGCCGCAACTGGACGCAGCGACAACGCGCAGCGCCTCTCCGGAATCCCGGGGGTCATCACGCCACGGACGGTCACGCTGCCGCGCGCGCTGCTGGCCTCGCCGGACGCCGCCACGACGCTGGCCCGCCACGGTTTCGACTTCCCGCTTCTGATCCGGACTCCCGGCTTCCACACCGGGCGTCACTTCCTTCGGATCGAGGCGATCGCGCAATTGCCCGCGGCACTGGCCGAGCTGCCCGGCGAGGATCTGACGGTTCTCCGTTACCTGGACGCGCGCGGGCCGGACGGCAAGGCGCGCAAGTACCGCGTCATGATGATTGATGGTGAACTGTACCCGCTGCACGTCGCCATCTCCAGCCATTGGAAGATCCACTATTTCACCGCGGAAATGGCAGAGAGTCCCGAGCACCGCGCCGAAGACGAGGAGTTCATCGAGAACATGCCGGCCGTGCTAGGTCCGCGCGCCATGACGGCACTGGCCGAGATTCAATCCCGGCTTGGGCTGGACTACGCTGGCATCGACTTCGGACTGAGCGCCAGCCGCGAGATTCTGCTCTTCGAGGCCAATGCCACCATGCTGGTCAATCCGCCGGAGCCGGATCAGAAGTGGGCCTACCGGCGGCCGGCTGTCGATCGGATTTATGCCGCCATGCGGCGTATGTTAATGGGACGGGCAGCCGGATCCGGCGTCTGAGGGAAGGGGTCCGGGATCGCGGTTACTTGGAAGCTTTTTTCGCTTCCTTGGCCCGCCTCTTGGCTTCCTTGGCCTGCTTCTTCGCTTCCTTGACCCGGTTCTTCACTTCCTTGTTGGCTTTCTCCCGGGTTTTTTCTGATTTCGTCCTCAACGCGGCATTCTTCGAGTTTCCGCCGCCAGGTTGTGCCAGAGGTTTTTTCCTTGGCTGGGGTACTGTGGTCGGCTTCGGATTCGGCACTTGGGCAAAAGCACCGGCCGAAATCGCAATAACGAGGAGAACCGTTCGGCAGATCCAACGTGCGAAGACCTTCATAACGTACTACCTCGCTCCCTTCACCTTCTGGGCTTTCTCCTGGTACATAGCTCGGTCAGCGCGCTCGATCAACTCGGCGGCCGTCTCGCCTGGACGCCAGGAAGCCAAGCCGACCGAAGTCTGAACGCTCACCTTGCGCGGCTCGCCGCCGATTTGAATGGTGTAATCGCCGCAGATCCACTTTCGGACCTGCTCGATACGATCGCGGATCTGCTCGGCGGTGCAGTCCACGATCACGAGAAACTCGTCGCCGCCCCATCGGCAGACAATGTCCGACACCCGAAAGAACGATCGGAGTTCGGTGGCGAACTGTTTCAGAAGTGCGTCGCCGGCGGGATGGCCATACCGATCGTTAATCTGTTTGAAATTATCCAGATCGAAGAGCACGATGGAATAACTGCGGGAACCTTCGATCAGCAGTTGGATTCGCTTTTCAGCCTTGTACCGGTTGGCCACGCCGGTGACGGGGTCTTGAGTGGCCGCTCGCTCAGCTTCATCCAGCCGGGTCTGATACACGGACAGTTCGGTACGAATTTGTGAGAGCGATTGCTCCCCTTCTTGCAGCATCTTTTCCACGCAAGACTTAAGATGATGGGCGCTCTTGCCGAGCGACTGCCGAACTTTTGTGAGATCAGCCAGGTTGCCGATGGCTGCCAACTGTCCTGCGAACTCTTCGAACTCGCGAGCGAACCGATGATCCCGTTCCCCAAGAGCTTGCGTTGTTTCAACCACGGTCAGCATGAGCTCTTTGATATCCTGCGCGGTTTGCTGAAAGTATGTGGAAGTACTTTCGCCCCATTTCGCGAGTTCTTTTTCCACCTGCTTTCCGGTTTCTACCACGGTATCCGGGGTAACATCGGGGGACAGGCGGTCCCGAAGGCTTAGCAGATCGTGTTCGACGTCTTCACCGAGGTGCGGACATATCTGGGTTGCACTGGTGCCCATCACAGTCAGCGACGCGCGATAGGATTCGCACATTGCCTTCAGCAATTCTTCCGGTCTGGATTCAATATATCGTTTCAGCGAAATCATGGATTAGGTCATTCGTTTGATCGGCGGAAAGGCCGAGAAAGTACAGTCTCAGCGATGCGTGGCCTGCTACTAGTTCGAGTCGTCGATGGATACGCAACTGGCGCGGACCTGAAGTTGGAATCTCCTCTTACGGAGTCTGACCGCGGCACACAAACGATCGTCAAAAAAATCACCAAAGAGCGGCGGATTTGGGCCGCACAAAACTGCTCTCCTTCCCCCATTTGGCTCACCCGGAAAAACGTCCACAGTCCCCATGTCCGCCAAGACCATGAGCAGTGACCGAACGTTCGCATCTGGAGCGACGTTGACCATGCGCGCATATGAGCGGTGATAGCCCGCCCACAGAAACATCCTGTCAAACTGCCGAACCTCCCACGCTGTCACATAGCGGATGTTCTCCTGCACCGCGAACTGACTCAGCGGAACATTGAAAGCCAGCGTGAATTCTTCGTGCGGCAGGTCAATGTTCATTGCGTTTGGCACAGCGAACGCCTGGATGTTCCTGGGCGGCGGCAGGCTTGGTTTGACCGCTTCGTTGAACCAGTCTGTTGCACTCTGAAGACGGGCCGAGTACGTAGTGGCTCTTTCGGTCAAAACGTAGTTCTGATGCGCCACTAAACTAAAGGGGTCGATTTTGATGATCCCCCTGGCATTGGGGACATGCAGCGTGTTTGTATAGAAATTCATCGCGTCGGCAGCCCATCTCTCTTCCTGGGCATTCAAGGGAAGCTTCTCGGGGGTGGTAACGCGGCGCTGAAGTCCGGCTACATTCTGGTTGTAGGGCTCCCAGAAACTCTCGGCCTGTTGCTCCGTGAGTGGGGGATCGAAAACGCAAAGGCCGCGCAAGAATGCTATGGCTTGATCTCGGGGCATCCATCCGATCAGCGCTCTCGCGTCTACGGCACGTGGTAATACCGGATTCACGAAGCACCCGAGAGGCTATAAACTGCTTGGCCTGAAAGCCTGTTGCGCAAGCTCTGATTTTCCTGTTCCAGCTCGATGGCCCAGGATGCCAAGCCGAACCGCTTGATGTCCACATGTTTCCAGAACAGTCCCGGATCGCGTTTCCACAATGGCGAGTGAGCGATGGCATTGGCGCACTGCGATCCCATATCGATCACTTCCGCGAGCTCAGTAAGGCCGAAAGGAATAGGTTGTTCGGGATTGCCGACAACGTCGTTCAAGTCGCCCTTCACCGCGGCCAGCGCCTCGGCCAATCCTTGCGCAAAACAGGATTTTGCCTGTTCGATGGAGCCGTCCGCCAGCCGTATTCGCCCTTCAAAGAAACACGCTGCAACAGTCTTGGTGGCAAGCAGAGGTGAAAAGTCTCGCCATTTGCAGTCCGTCACTGCGTGATACCAGTTGGCTGCATGGTCCCGGTCGCCCATCAATTCGCAAACTCTTCCGGCGAGAAAGGACAACGAAAGCCGCCAGCGCAGCACATGCGGATTTTTCCGCTCGTCTGAAGTCACGCCAATATAATCGGTGATAAACTCCAGTACCTTTGCGGCTATCTTTATCTCGCGCTTCTCAAGCACCTGGTAACCGAAGACGCAAATGGCCGCACCCCGGTCCGCGGAATCGGAACGCGCATTCATGATCACCCAATGGGCGAGCGTCGCCAGCTTTAGATCGTGCCGGATTCGTTCACCCATCTGAACCATGGTCCGGTACAAATAGGGATTGTCATAGGTATGTGCGAAATCGACGATCGCCGCGCCGCTTTTCTCAAATGAAGCTTGAAAACCCGGGTGTTTGAAGTCGCCGCGTCCCTGGCCCTCCAGCGGACTCTTACAAGCAACCGCGATCAGCCATTCCGTGTCGATAACGGCATCCAGTTGCACAGGCCGTAGCGAACGGCTGGCATCCGTCAGTCTGAAGCCGCCGGGTGCTGTCTGGGCATAACGCATTTCCACAAAGAAATGTTGGTTGAGGCCATTTTCAAGCTTACTCCAATCGAATACTTGAAAATGACCCGCGTTCGTCCAGCGGTCCGGCACACTCGCCACCAGGCGCCCGTCCGGTTTCAACACGCGGTGAAATTCTTTGAGCGCTGCTTTCCAATCCGGAACATGCTCGAGCGTGTCCATTGATACGATCACATCGATGGAAGAATCCCGAATCGATTTAAGATTCCCAGTGCGAAAGCTCACTCCGTCGCGTCCGTAATTAGTACGGGCATATTCGACGCTTGCTTCATCCGGCGCCACTCCGATAAATGCTGCGCCGGAGGAAAGCGCCGCTAGAATTGCCGTTCCGTAACCCAGCCCTGAAGCACAATCGAGAACCGTGTCGCCGGGCCGGACAAACTGCGCTGCCAGCGAATACCGCGCGATATGTGCATCCGCGCGTCCGCCGCTTTCACGAAGCATGTCCACTTGCGCGTAACACTCGGCCGATAACCCCGCTTCCAGCGTGCGTTCATAAAAACTGACGCGCTCATAAAAGCTCAATTCACCGAGAGCCTCTTCGCTTAGTCCCTCATATTCGGAAGCGGGCAGGTCTCCCGGGTGGCGGCGCCATAGGGTTTCGAAAAGTTGGTTTTCGATAGTTTTACGGTCCAGTCCCTGCGCACGAATGACCAGCACTTTGGGGGTACCGAAACGCTCCAGGAAATAGCGGAGTTGTACCGGCGCATCGTCAGCGGAAGAAATATCGACTAGCATCGCATCCAGCGGCGCGCCCGCGGGCAGTGCGCCTGACGCGCCAATCCAGCGGGGATGCGGCTGTAAAGAAGGTCCGAACGCATAGGCGTCACAACCAGCCAGAAGTAAGTCTTCCAATAGGGCGGCGCTTTGTGCGCCGGCGTGCAACATGCGGCAGGGACCGCAGACTTGCAATAGACGGGCGACGATATGCTTACTCATGGACGCCGTTACCGCATGATCTCTACCCGCGGGCGATCACTTCCGAGATGCGAACGCCGTAGTTGGCGTCGACCACCACCACGTCGCCCCGAGCCACCAGGCAGTTGTTCACGATGATGTTGACGGGCTCACTCAACAGATGATTGAACTCGACGATCGATCCAGTGGTGAGCTTAAGGACATCGGCCAGCGTCATCTCGGTCGTTCCGAAGCTGATGCTCACTGGCAGGTCGACGTTCATCAGCGTATCCAAATGGCGTGGCGCGGAGCGTTCTCCCAGGGCGGAATCCGCGCGATGAATCACGCGACCGAGAAAGCTCAGCGCCAATTCCGGAACGGCCAGAATCACGCAGCCGACGGCAATCGATTCGCGGGACAGTTCATAGGCGATCTCTTCCTCGCCTTGCGCCGCCGTTTCCTCAGTCAACGCGCCGCACGTGACGACGGAACCCGCGACGGTGCCGAGGGCGCGGGCCATGGTTTGAAAAACATCGTCCATCAACTGCGGCAATTCGCCCGGCAGCGTCTCGGCGACCCCGCTGGAGATTCCCGCGAATAGTTCGAAATTCGCTGGACCAGTGAAGGTCTGCCGGAACCAGCGCGCCTGGGGGTCCAAGGGATTTTCCGCCGCCGCGGTCCTTTCCAGTGTGCCAGCGTCTGGAATTTTTCCGTTGAATGCCGTCAGGAACAACTCCGCCGCTGTTTCCAGCGCCGCATCCGTCTTCTTGATAGTCATGTTCTTCTCCGCTCTATTTCTTATCCCGCGCCGTGTCTCGCGCCGTGTCCCGCATGGTCCGTCTCTGCATCGAGGCGCGCAAGCGCACGATGGACTGCGCTTTCAACTGATAGATCCGCTTCACCGGCAGATTCATGATTTGCGCAATTTCCTGCGGGCCCATTCCTTCCTGGTAATACAGACTCAGTACGGCTTGTTCCTCCGAATCGAGGCGTTGCACGGCCGTCGCCAGAAATTCCAGAAACTGCGCCCGTTCGAGAACCACGGAGGCTAATTCGGATTCAGAATCTGAAATCAACTCCGCCCGGTTCTGCCCGTCACGCACAGTCTCTTCGATACTCACCACGCGGGTTACCGGCAGCGACGCCAGCGTTTCGCGATACTCATCGACGCTGACGCCCAGCTCCACCGCGATCTCCTGTTCGGTAACGTTCAAGCGGTGAACTTTTTTCTGCACGTTCTCTACAGCGGTTTGCAGGCGCTTGATATGGGCTCGCTGCCGGCGGGGAATCCAATCCGAAGAACGGATGCTATCGAGCATCGCGCCGCGGATACGGTGAGCCGCGTAGGTGGCCAGCTTGGCGTCGTAAGCCGAATCGAAATTGTCGATGGCATGGATCAAGCCGACGGTCCCGGCCGACACCAGGTCCTCGAACGAAGCTTCCGCCGGAAGTCCGCCAATAATCCGTTTGGCGATGCTGTACACCAGCGGCATGAACTCCAGGATCAGATCCTCGCGCTGCTGCGTGGTGAGACGCTCGCCGGCGGGGGGCCCTAGCACCGCGGGATACATGTTAATCGCGCTCGCCGCCGGTTTCCCGGGCGGCTTCGAACAGGCGGGCGACGATCCAACCCAGATCGGCGGGTCGCAAAGCAGTCCTGCCCACCGTTCCGCTGCCGATGAACGACAGAGGCTTCCCGGTGCGCCAGGCTTCCTGAATCAAGGGACCATAAACCGCCGCCTGATCCACCATCGTGAACAGCAGGCGCGCGGGCTGGAAGATTTCAAAACGATCGACGGTCTGCCGTATGCTGACGCCCTGCCAGGTGGCGGGCAGCACCAGATGGACATCGGCATTTTCGCCGAAAGCCAGTACCGACGCCAGCTCCATTTCGTCCTCCGAGGCTCCCGAGCCATAACCATTTGCATCCACCAGCACGAGCGTTCCCTCCGCACGGGGACGAGCCAGCGCGGATTCCAGCGCCGCGGCGTCCGGCAGCGCCTCGCAGGGTACGCCCAGAATTGCGGTCATCGCCTCGAGCGTGCGATCCACGCTGGTCTGGCCCTTGGTCAGAGAGAAAATCTCGACGGCGTTGCCAAGCTTCAATCCGTATTCGACCGCGAGCTTGATCAGGGCGGTGGTCTTGCCGCAGGCCGGAGGACCCATCAGGATCACGGCCTTGCCTTCCCGCGCAATGGAGGAATCCGTGCGAATCTGCGCGGCGAGCTGGCCGCGCACGGCCTCGGCGGGCGATTCAGCACCGGGCTCGATCGCGCAGACCAGGTTCGAGGCGAAGTCCGCATCGATGTTGTTTCGAAGGAGCGCGTCGTAGGCTTCGGAAGCGACCGGGTTGTCCTGTAGCGCGGGCGGTCTCCCGAAGGCCGATTGCCGCAGCATGGTTTGCAGCGCGGCCAGCTCGCGGCGCAGCGATCCCAGTTGCCGCGCTACCTCTGTATCCGCATCCGTCGTGTCGGCCGCTGTCTCGCCGCTGGAGGGCTTGTCCGCGATCTTGGGACGTTGGGGTGAAGGTCCGGTGTTGGGCACGATGCCGAAGGTCACTTCGAACCGTTTCGAGGCGTCGATGTTTTCGCGGCGCCTGGTCTGGATCAGGATGGCATCCTCGCCCATCTCGCAGCGTGCGAGCGTCATCGCGTGCGGAACACTTTCGGCGACATAGGTCTTAATCCGCGGAACGCCGCTGGATTGCGTCCGGGCTTCGGCAAGAGTGTTCCGCGAGGACGTAGGAGCCGCCGCGGCGCGTACGGGGGCGGGCTCGAGCTCTGCCACCGGGCTGTGCGGCGCGGCGCTGCTCCCGTTCCGCATGTTCTTTTTTCCACCGAATTTCAGTTGCAAATACATAATTTCTCCTCGAACCGGGCGCCTACCGTATCAACCCCACGCTGACCACCTGCGTGGTCGGCGGAACATCGCTGTGCGACAGGAAGAAAACGTTCTTGAGCGCGGTCTCCGCCAGTTGCTGCAGGAAATAGCGCGCGCCCGCTGACACCAGAATCGCCACGGGTGCGGCGGGATTGCCGACCTTCTCCTCAATTTTCTTGATGAACTCGCGAACCAGACTGGGCGCGAGCGACAGATGACTCGTAATCTCGCCGTGCTGCACGGAGCTGACCACGGCTTCATCCAGCGCTGTATCGAGCACGTAGGCGCGCAGCTTCTCCTCGCGATCGAGGAACGGCTGGACGATGGAGCGGCGAATGGCCTGCCGCGCGTATTCGGTAATCAGTACCACGTTCTTGGTGGTGAGCGAGGCTTCGCCGGCGGCCTCGAGAATGGTCACCGCATCGCGGATCGAAATGCGCTCCCTCAGTAGATTCTGAAACACGCGATGCAGCACGGCGAGCGACAACAGCTTGGGAACCACTTCTTCCACCACCTTGGGATTTTCGGCGGCCACCAGATCGAGCAGCTTCTTCATTTCCTGCAGGCCGAACAGCTCATGAGCATGGGCGCGGACCACTTCCATCAGATGCGTGCCCATCACGCTCACTTGGTCCACCACGGTATAGCCGGAATTGCGCGCTTGCATCGAATTGGCCGAAGGGGTCCAGACGGCCGGCATGCCGAAGCTGGGCTCCCGCGTCGGAGCGCCGGCGATTTTCGGCACATTCTCTTCGTTCGGCACCGCCAGGTCGCAGCCGGCGGCCATTTCATAGCGGGCCACCTCATTACCCCTGATCAAAATCGCGTATTCCCGGTGACGAAGCTTCACGTCGTCGATGAAGCGTACGGGCGGAAGGAAGAATCCCAAGCCCAGCACAAGTTGCTTGCGAATGCCAGTGAGGCGTTTTAGAATCGGCGCGTCGGGTCCGGCCTGGATCATCTTTACCAGCCCGACGCCGAGCGCGACGGCGAGCGGATCCACTTTGAGGAGTCCCTCCAGATTCTCTTTGACTTCCGTCGCGGTCGCGGGCTTGGGGGCATCGGCGTTGCGCTTCTTGCGCTCCTCGATCCGCCATCCAATGGTCCCGGCAACACCGCCGACCAGCAGGAAGGGGATTTTCGGCAAGCCGGGAATAATGGCGAGAGTCAGGATCATCCCGGCCGCCAGCATCAGAGGCATTCCGTTGCTAAAGAATTGACGGACGAAGTGGGCGCTGAGGCGTTCCTCGGAGCTGGCTCGCGTGACGATCAGTCCGCCGGAGATCGAAACCATCAGAGCGGGGATCACGGTAACCAGGCCGTCGCCGATGGTGAGTACGGTATAGGTCTCCAGCGCTTTCACCAGTGGCATTCCGTGCTGGAAGACGCCGATCAGAAATCCGCCGGCGATGTTGATGCCGGTGATCAGAATACTGGCGATGGCGTCGCGCTGGGTGAAGCGCGTCGCGCCGTCCATGGCGCCATAAAAATCGGACTCCGAAGAGAGCATCTTGCGCCGCTCCCGTGCCTCTTTTTCATTGATGATGCCGGAGCTCAGGTCCGAATCGATGGACATCTGTTTCCCGGGCAGCGAATCGAGAGTGAACCGGGCCGTGACTTCCGAAATGCGCACCGCGCCATGGTTGATGACGACGTACTGAATCGCAATCAGGGTGAGGAAAATAATGACGCCGATCACAAAGCTGCCGCCCACCACGAAGTTTCCGAAGGCTTCGATGATGGTGCCGGCCGCGCCGGTTCCGGTATTGCCGTTCGAAAGGATCAGCCGCGTGGCGGAGATGTTGAGGGACAAGCGAAGCAACGTCAGAAGGAGGAGCGTGGTCGGGAAAACGCTGAAATCCACGGGCCGGGTGATGTAGACGGAGACCATCATCACCACCAGCGACGTCATGATGTCGGTCACGATCAGGAGATCCAGCAGCCAGCCTGGCACCGGAACAATCAACGCGACCAGGATCATGAGGACCGCCACCGGCACGCCAAGCTCGGCGACGTTCAGGAACTGGAAGGTGTTTCGCAATCTGCCCAACGAATCGATTCCTCTCAATTGCCAGACACAACTCTGGTGGTTCTCGATTTCTAACGCAATTGGAGTGCCAACACCGGGCGGTGTTTTTACAAGCCGATATGCGTGGGGCGGTGTCGATAACTATTCATCAGCTTATAAATATGCGCCAAAACTTCGGCTACCGCGCGATAAAGCTGGACGGGGATCTCCTGGCCGACCTGCACCGAATCGTATAAACCGCGTGCGAGCGGGGGATTTTCCACAACCGGAATGCCCGAATCGCTGGCCATCGCGCGAATGCGCAGCGCCAGGTTGTTCTTGCCCTTGGCCACCACCAGCGGAGCGCGGCGCGAGTCGGTTTCGTACAAGATGGCGACGGCATAATGCGTGGGATTCACAATCACCGCAGTGGCGTTCTTGACGTCCTGCAGCATGCGGTGACGTCCGCGCGCGCGCATTAATCGCTTGATGCGGCCCTTCATTTCGAGGTTGCCCTCGGTGTCCTTGGTTTCCTGCTTGATTTCCTGCTTGCTCATGCGCAGGTTGCGGGTGAAGCGGCGGCGCTCCCAGGCGAGGTCGATCAGACCCAGGATGAGAAACGCGGCGGCCGCCTTCCACAGCAGCGAATCGATCAGCGATCCGGCTGCGAACACGGCCGAGGTGATGCTGATGTGCGGCAATGAAAGGTACAGATCCAGGTTTTGCAACGAGATTCGGAAGGTCAGATAAAGGAACAGAGGAATCAGGAGCACGGCTTGGCTGAAAGTGATCAGGTTCGCGCTGGCCATGTTCTTGATTTTCGACACAGGATTCAGCTTGTTGAAGTCGGGAGTCAATTTGCTGACACTCACTCCAAAACTGGTGACCAGCATTTGACTCAGCATAACTACCGCTACAATCGCAAGGCCAGCCACGGCCAGTCCGCCGACACCGCGAATGAGGGATTCGCGCGCCAGATAAATCAGTTCGGATGCGTTCAGCTCTCCGGTGGCTGCGCGGCGAAACATGGCGAGCATCAACTGGGCGATGCCCATGGCCCATTGGGTGAAGAACGCTGAGATCAGGGTAACCGCCATCAGGAATTGCAGGCCCCCCAACAGGTGTCTCGATACTGGAAAGTCGCCCTTCTCACGGGCTTTCCTGATGCGCCGCTGTGTTGGCTTCTCGGTTTGATTCGATTCCGGCACCCGGGTTAAACTCCCATGGCCTGCCGGAGCACGTTCAACACGTGCATCGCGAGTTCACCGTATACGGACGGAATAGCGATCAGGATCCAGGCCACCAGCACCAGCGACGCCGCCAGCTTTACCGGAAACGCCAGATGCAGGAGCTGCAGGTGCGAGTTGACGCGGCCTATCAGAGCCAGCGCCACGTCGATCAGCACCATCGACACAATCACTGGCATCGCCAGCCGCAATCCGGTGGAGAGCATCACCTGGAACAAGCGGATTACGGGTTCAATGATGCCCGGTCCCAGCGCCCAGCTTCCAGCGGGATGCGCCTGGAGGCTGGCGGCAAACGCGCGGATCACCGCATGATGAAGTCCCAGCGCGAAGAATAGAAGTCCCGCGACGGTGCGCCCCATGATTTCGAGCACCGGCGAATCGGCTTGTGTGTTCGGATCGATGGTGGAGGCGAAAGTGAAGCCGGCCTGCAAGCCGACCATATGGAAGCAGAAGCCCAGACATTCGGTGGAGAGCATAACGATCAAGCCCAAGCCCATGCCGATGGTGGCTTCCTTGAGCATGCCGCTGACCAGCACCGCGACAATGGCGTGCTGCGCGGGATCGGGCGTGGGCCACAGCGTGAACAACGAGAACGTGATCGCCAGGATGATCAGGGTTTTGGCCTGCCAGGAGACTTGATCTATGCCCGGAATCGGTACGAAGTAGAAGGCTCCGGTAACGCGCGTGGCGACTAGCGCGAATCCGAAAACATAGGCCAGAAGCTGGGATGTTTCAACGGGCATACCGGCCGATGTTGGTGAGCAGGTCGGCAGTATAAGAGGTGCTGCGGCTCACCATCCACGGCAGCAGCAGCATGATCGCGGTAAGGAAGATCAGCAGGCGCGGGACGGAGTTGACGGCCGTATCCTGAATGGATGTCAGCACCTGGGTCAGGCTGATGACGATACCGGCAAGGAATCCGATCGCGAGCAGAGGCAGCGCCAGAAAGAAGGCGGTCATCAGGGCTCCGCGTACCACTTCGACCACTTGTGCCGTTGTCATGTTTGGGTTAATCCTTTCATCAACGATCCGACCAGCAGCGTCCAGCCGTCGACCACAACGAACAGAAGAATTTTGAATGGCGCCGAGATCATCACCGGGGGGAGTTGCACCATGCCGACGGAAAGACTCACCGACGCGACCACAATGTCAATCACCAGGAACGGCAGGAACAGCACCGCGCCGATCTGGAAGGCAACTTTAATCTCCGAAAGAATGTAGGCTGGCCCGAGGATCGACAAGGACAGATCGTTGGGTGTCGCGGGAGCAGGCGTCTTGCTGATTTCGAGGAACAACTGGATATCTTTTTCCCGGGTGAAGTGCAGCAGAAACTGCCGTAACGGAGCCGAACCGGCATCCATTGCCTGCTGATACCCGATCTTGCCTTCTTCCAGCGGCTGCCAAGCCGACGTGTACATATTCGACAGCACGGGCTGCATGACGATCAGGCTGAGAAACAGGGAGAGGCCCACCAGCACCTGATTCGAGGGAACGGTTTGCGTGCCGAGCGCCTGGCGCAGGAAGTGCAGCACGATCGAAAGCCGCAGAAACGGCGTGAGGCAGACGATCAGCGCCGGCAATAGCGTGAGCACCGTCATCAGCAGAAGGATCTGCATGGACGTGCTCAGGTTCGCCTGGCTGGGGAAATTCGAGGCCGGCGTATGGACGGCTTGCTTTTGGGCGAACAGCATGGGGCTTGCCGCCAGCAGTGAAAACATCCTGCGGAGGAAACGTTTCACTGCACGGCCTGTGGCGGGGTGTCCCGCTCTGAAATCTCGGTAATGAGCTGGCAGGACTGCGGCGAGGAAGCGATCAGAACACGCCGCTGGCCAATCTGCACCAGGTGCACCGCGTGTTGCGCCGTCAGCGGAATCCGTTCCACAACCTTCATCACGCGCTCCGGTCCGCCCAGCACACGCATGCCGGTGAAACGCGCCAGTCCGCGCTGCTTCAGCAGATAGAGGGCGGTGATCAGGATTCCCAAGACCAGCAGCACACCGAAAAACTGGCGGTACATATCTTGCATGTATTACTCCACCGTCAGCAGATCCGTGATGCGAACGCCGATCCTGTCTTCGATCACCACGATCTCGCCCGAGGCCAGGTCCACTCCGGCGACGCAGAGATCCACGTTGTCCCCGGCCGAGCGGCTCAGTGTGAGGACCGAACCTTTCTCCAGGCTCGCCACCGCGCGCATGTTCATGGTGAGCCGGCCAAGCATGGCCTCCAGCCGCAGCGGAACGTCGGCAAGGTGCGCGTATTCGGGCGCCGGATCGGGCAAATGGACCTCGGCCGGCTCGAGCCTAACAGCGGAAGATGCTTGTGGCGCCGCTGCTTTTGCCTGCGGCGCTTCCAATTGACCCATCATTATTATTTAGCTGCCCGTGGTCGAACTGGTGGCGCTCGATGAAGAAGTGGTTGCGTCGGCAACCAGTTTGTCCGTATCGCTCTGAATGCCATAAATACTCTCCAACTGGCTAAATTGAGCCAATTGCGTGACAAATTGCATGCCATCCATTGGCTGCAACGGGTCCTGATTCTGCAACTGCGCCACGAGGAGCTGCAGAAATGTACTCTCGCTAATCTGCTGGTTCACGTTGGAAGATGTTGAGGAATCGCCGCTCGAACTGCTGGAATTCGCGTTGGCGGCGGCTTGCACGGCTGAGATGGGACTGGCCATAATTTTACTTTCCTTTCAGATTCTGAATGCAAGGAATGCTAGTCCTCTTGCAGTTGGGATGCCAATTCGCGCCAGGCCCGTTGCGGGTTTCGCTGGCGCTGTTGCCGCGGCTCATCCTCCGGTGCGGCATTGCCGTTCGATTTGGTATTGCCGTTGGTGTCCGCGCCCGATCGAAACCCGGAATGCGCGCTGGCGACCACGGCTGGAGCCAAAGACGCGTACGAGGACGACGGCATGCTCACCCTCGATTCATATCCTTGTTGATCCAGGCGGCGCACCAGCTCCGGTATAGAAGCGCGCAGTTCGTTCGCGAGATCGTTGTTACCGGTACGCACGCCGACTTGAACCAGCTCTCCTGATTGATTGATCTCCACGCGCACCACCTGGTCGTCAGCTCCCCGGATGGTCAGGCCGACGCGATCGACCGACCCGGCCATGGGCAGATCCGGAGTGGAAACATTTTCAGCAGCTCGCGGGGATGCGGCCGCTGGGATGTTGTCGGTTTTCGCGGCTGGAATCTGTGCGGCAAAAGACAAAGGAGTCTGAAATCCGAACTGTGACGCGATAGTGCCATCAGTCCCGGCGGATGGAAGCTGCGGCAAGGGCGGCGGCTGTTCCTGCTGATTCTGATTGTTCGTGTCCGAGTCGGATGCGGCGGCGTGCGTCTGTGGCGTGGAGGGAACCTCCTCCCCGCTGAGGAATGCCGGCGTTTCCGCCTGTTCCGCCGGCGCGATTTGGGCCTTCTGCGCAGGTTCGGATGAGTTGAGGGACAACTGGAATACTAAATTGCCGGGGTCGACTGGCGCTTGCGTATCGTCCTGGGTGGACTCCGTTGGAGGCGTCGCGGGAATCTCAGCGGCGACAGAAGCCGAGGATGCCACCGGCTCCGGCAGCGCGAAACCCTCGACAGGCAGCGCTGGCTCTGGCGTGGAATGCGGCTGTTCCGCCGGCGGTTCGACGGTCTTCAATATTAACGGTGGATCCGCTGTTGGATCCGCCGCCGGCGCGGGATCGGTGGCGACTACGACTGGCGCGGGATTCGATTTTGCCGGCGTGGCATCCGGACTGTTGGCGCTCTTGCCGCTCCCCGTCTTCGGCGCTGGATTTACCGAGGGTCCGGAGCCGGACGAATCCTCTTTGGCGGGCCCCGATTTCGGCTCCGAATTTGGTAACGACGCGCGAGTCGCGGATTTCATCGCACTGTCCCATGCCGGCTGGAAGGATTCGCCGGTGTCGCTGCTCTTCGGCCCTATGCGGGCCGCGTGTAGGTCCGGCGCGGATGGCGCATGCGCTCCGCTTGCTGGAATCGATATTCGCACGCGTTCCGCGAGTGCACGCCGCGCGCCAAAACGAAGTCGTTAATTATCGGCACGCTCCGGCGAATTTGCGAGACAGAATTTTGCTTATGGATGAATTCCTATGTCCGATTCTCGTCCCCGGAATCACGCCTGGCAGGTGCGTTTATCGCTTAAATACTGGATACTTCCACAGATCGGCAATTGGCACACGGCGTGCTTCTGGCTTCATTTCTAAAGATGGATACCTTATCTGCCATTGCCGCCAGCGGGTTGCGAGCTCGCATGCAAGAGCTGGACATTCTTGCGAACAATCTAGCCAATTCGTCGAGCCAGGGCTACAAGGCCGATCAGGAAATGTACAGTCTCTATACAGCGGGAGACGCGTCTGGCTCCGAAGACGGCGCGCCCCAGACCCAACCGTGGATCAAGTCCACGTGGGTGGACTTCACCCAGGGGAACACCGCTCCCACCGGCAATCCATTGGATATTGCTTTGGTAGGGAAAGGATTTCTAGCGGTTCGCGGTCCCTCCGGTACGCTCTATACCCGCAACGGCGGTTTGAAGGTGACGTCCAAAGGCGACCTGGTTGCGGCGGAAGATCGCGCGGTGCTGGACGCGACCGGCAATCCCGTGAAGATCGATCCTACGCGTCCTTATCAAATCGATAGCTCAGGCAACCTGACGCAGGACGGCAATACCGTCGCGCAGCTCTCCGTGGTCGAGTTTTCGAATCCTCATGATTTGGTCAAGGCCGGACAAAGCTATTTCAAACCCACCGGCCCCGGCAACGTCGCCACGCCGGCTGTTGCCACCGAAGTCCGTCAGGGCCAGGTGGAGGAATCCAACGCGGGGCCCGCCGAAGGCGCCGTGCGCTTGGTTTCCGTCATGCGTCAGTTCGAAATGTTACAGAAGGCCATTACGCTTGGCGCGGAGATGGATAAACAAGCCATCTCGGAAGTCGCGAAAGTCTACCCGTAAATAAAAGGAACCCAAATGATCCGTGCTCTTTATAGCGCCGCGAGCGGAATGAACGCTCAGCAAACCAATCTCGACAACATCGCCAACAACTTGGCCAACGCCAGCACCACCGGATACAAATCGCGCCGCGCCCAGTTTCAGGACTTGATGTATCAGAACATGGTGCAGCCAGGCGCCGCCGCCGGACAGCAGACGGTGATTCCGTCGGGCCTGCAGGTGGGATTGGGAACGCGCACCGCCGCCAACTCCATTCTGTTCACGCAGGGTAGCTTCACCGAGACCGACAATCCCTTGGATCTGGTGATTCAAGGCAGTGGATTTTTCCAGATTCAGTTGCCCAACGGCGAACTGGCGTACACGCGGGCCGGCAGTTTCCAGTTGAACTCCACCGGCAGTATCGTGGACAGCAACGGCAATTTGCTGCAGCCCAGCATCGTGATTCCCTCGAATGCGCAATCCATCACGGTCGCCACGGACGGCACAGTCAGCTATCTCGCTCCCGGCTCGACGTCCTCGCAGAAGGCGGGGCAGATCCAGCTTGCGAATTTTGCGAATCCAGCCGGGCTGAACAGCCTCGGCGCCAGCGATTATCAGCCCACCGACGCTTCGGGCGATCCGATCATCGGCAATCCCGGAGGGAATGAAGGCAACGGAACCATTATGCAGGGCTATATAGAACAATCCAACGTCAGTGTCGTGGACGAGTTCGTCAACCTGATCGTCGCGCAGCGTGCCTATGAAGCCAGCTCCAAGGTGGTGAAAGCGGCCGACGAGATGTATCAGGACGTCAACAACATCGAGCGATAATGTTTTTCCTTCCTCTCTTATTTCTACTCGCCGCGGAGCTTCCGGCCACGCACCCGCTCGATCGGGAAACCGTGCTGAGCGCTATGAAGAAAGCACTGGCCGCGAGCCCGGACCGCAAGGACGCCAACATCGAAATCGTCGATCTGAGCCGCTTCCCGGTTCCGGATGGCGAAGTGGAATTCGACTGGAAGGCGCTCACTCCGCCGGCAGCCGAACAATCGACCGAGCGCTGGCGCGGTGTGGTGCGGCGCGATGTGGACCATAGCTTTTCGATCTGGGCGGTGGTGCGGATCACGATTCCCTGCACCAGGATTGTCGCCGTTCAGACCATACGGCAGGAAGAGCCGATCGCGGCGTCGCAGCTCCGCGAAGAGTCCTACGACGGATTTCCTTCGGAAAGCTGCACGGACACTATCGGCAGTGTGATCGGGAAGGTCGCGACACGTACGCTTTTGGCGAATACACCCATTCTCCGCGGCATGCTCGCGCCGCCCGCGTCCGTGTTGAAAGGTGAGCAGGCCATCGCGGAATACCGCGGCGACGCCGTGTGGCTGAGCCTTCCGGTGATCGCCGAACGCAATGGAAGAATCGGAGAAGTGATTCGCGTGATCAATCCGGAAACCCACAAGTCATTCCTCGCGCAAGTTACCGGTCAGGGTAAGGTCTTGATCGACAGCGCGTCTCGCGCTCCTTCTCTGACGACCGGTCTTACGGCAGGCGACCAGCCATGAAACTCCTGATCATGATCGTTCTTTTATCGAGCCTGCTCCTGGCCGGGGATGACAGAGGCAAGAAGAAACAGCCAGCCCAGCCGCCGCCTTCCGCGCTCGACAAATATATTCAGGAAGCGCTGCACAGCACCGACGCGATGAAGCCCGAATCGCCCGGCTCCCTGTGGGTCGCGTCGTCCACGCTGGGCGATATGGCCAGCGACGTCCGCTCCCGCAACGTGAACGATCTGGTCTCGATCCAAGTAGTCGAAAGTGTTTCGGCGGTGTCGGGCGGCAATCTGGCATCCAGCCGATCATCCAGTTTAACGGCCAACATCACTCAGCTCGCTGGCATAAAATCGCCTACCGGCGCACTGGCGAATTTACTCGGAGCCACTTCCGGCAGCAGCCTCGCAGGAGCCGGATCCACCACCCGCACAGCCACTATCACTACCATGCTGGCCGCGCGCGTGACGCATGTTCTCCCGAACGGATACCTGGTGCTCGAAGCCACCAAAGAGATTCAAGTGAACTCCGAAAAGCAGGTGGTTACCGTGCGTGGGGTTGCGCGTCCCGCCGATCTCGCCAACAACACGGTCCTCTCCAGCAACCTGGCACAACTAGAAGTTCAGGTGAACGGGAAGGGCGTCGTGGGCGACGCGATACGGCGTCCGTTCATCCTGTACCGGCTGCTGATGAGCATTCTGCCGATTTAAATTCTTATGAAGAAGCTTCTGCCGGTCTCGATTGCTTTCGCGTTGCTGTGCTGCAGCACTGTACCGGTCGGCGCCGCTCGCCTTAAGGATCTCGCCAGCATCGAGGGCGTCCGCGATAACCACCTGGTTGGATATGGGTTGGTGGTCGGTCTGGCCGGCAAGGGCGACAGCCAGCAGACCATCTTTTCGGCGCAGAGCTTGACGAATCTGCTGGAGCGTATGGGCGTGACCGTTTCGCCCACCGCTATTCAAGTGAGGAACACAGCGGCGGTGATGGTTACCGCGATGCTGCCCCCCTTTGCGCGCCCGGGCATGAAAGTAGACGTGCTGGTTTCCGCTATTGGCGACGCCCGCACGCTGCAGGGAGGCACGCTCATCGTCAGTCCATTGCGCAGCCTGGATGGGCAAGTCTACGCGACCGCTCAAGGCTCGGTTGTGACGGGCGGATTCGTCGCCGGTGGCGGCGGGACCTCCAAGGTGGTGAATCATCCCACCGCCGGCCGCGTTCCGGAAGGCGGTATTGTCGAGCGCCTGGCGCCATCGGTGGTGCCTGGCGAAAGCATGCGCTGGATGCTGCATCATGCCGATTTCACGACCGCTGAGCGCATCGCCGAGCAGATTAATCAACAGTCCGCCAAACACGGCCAGGGATCCATCGCTATAGCCGAAAACAGCGGTACGGTGCTGGTGAAGGTCCCCACCGAGTACCGCGGACGCAGCAGCGAATTCATCGCCGAGATAGAGGGCATCAAAGTCGAGACGGATGTGGCCGCGCGCGTCGTGGTGAATGAGCGCACCGGAACCATCGTCATTGGCGGAGAGGTGAGTATTGCGCCGGTGTCCATCCTACACGGATCGCTCAGTGTCGAAATCCAGACGCATTATGTGGTATCGCAACCCGGCCCGTTCTCGCAGGGAGGTTCCACGCAAGTGGTGCCCGAGGTTTCCCTCAACGCAACCGAACAAAAGGCCAAGAGCATCCTACTGGAGAAAGGCGCCACCGTCGAACAGCTGGCCAAAGCGCTGGTTGCGATTGGCGCGACCCCGCGCGACATCATCGCCATCCTCCAGAATCTTCGCGCGTCCGGTGCATTGGATGCGGAACTTGAGGTGATCTAGATGGACGGCACAATTCCTCCTCTTAGCGTCATGTCGCCCTCCGCGGGAAGTCTCGATGGAGGTTATTCGAACATATCGGCCGGTGGCCACAGGGATCTGGCTTCGGCGGCGCAGCAGTTCGAAGCGCTGATGCTGCAGCAGATGCTCCAATCGGCGCATGATCCGGACGAGAACTGGTTCGGCACGGGAGAAAAAGACGACGACGATCAGGCCAACAACCAGGCCATGGAGATTGCCCAACAGCAATTCGCCAGCGCGCTCGCCGCGCAGGGCGGCCTGGGACTGGCCAAAATGGTGGTTTCGCATTTCGCGGAAAATCCGGCTCGAGAAAACCAGCCGGCGGCAGGGAAACAGCAGTAATACATCAACCTAAGGAAGGGACCAATGGGATCTTTTGATACAGCACTTTCGGCTCTGCAGGCTTTTTCCAGCGCGATGGACGCGGTGGGCAATAACCTTGCAAATATGAGCACGACCGGCTTTAAGACTTCGGAGATTAATTTCGAGGACGTGATGGGCACCGTGACGGCCAACAACACGCAAATTGGCAACGGCGTGCAACAGCCTACCACGGAGGCTGACTTCAGCCAGGGCGCCATCACGACGACCACGAATCCTCTGGACGCGGCCATTCAAGGGAACGGATTTTTTCTGCTGGCCCCCGCTGGAAGCACCGGAACGCCCAGCAGTTATGAATACACCCGCGACGGATCCTTCCAGATTGGCGCCGATGGGACCCTACAGACCGCGGACGGTGCGAACGTACAGGGTTGGAGTCTGAATCCGGCAACCGGCCAGGTGGATACATCCGGCCTGGTCGGCAACATCACGATTCCCATGGGAACCACTCTTCCGGCGGTCGCCACCAGTACGGTGAGCATCTCAGCGAACTTGAACGCGGCGGCAGCGGCGGGCGATTCGCTCTCGGTCCCGATTACGGTGTACGACTCCGAGGGTGGCAGTCACCAGCTCACGCTGACGATGACCAAGGACGCGACCACCCCAAACCAATGGGACCTTACACTCAGCTCCACCGACCCGAGCATTCAGGACGGCTCCAAGCTCACCTCGCTGCTTTCGACCACGTCGCTTACTTTCACCAACGGCGAGCTATCTCCCTCGACGCCGGCGGCCATCACCATCACAGGCCTCACGTACACAACCGCCAGCGGCATCCCGAATCAACCCATCATCACGTGGAGCCCCTGGACCACCGCTCCCTCCGGCACTCCGGCCGCCGGCGGCGTCTCCGGTCTGACGCAATTCAGCCAGACGTCCGTCGTTACCAACGTTACGCAGAATGGGCTCGCGGCAGGCACGCTATCGAGCGTTCAGATTGTCAACGGCGGCGAGATCATGGGGACGTTTAGCAACGGTGCGCAGTCCGAGATCGGGCAGATCGCGGTGGCCGGAGTGCAAAATCCCGATTCCCTGGTGAACATCGGCGACAACGATTTTGGTGCGGGTGCGTCCACTGTCACGCTGCCGCCGTCGGTTGCACTAGCTGGCGGCGCGGGTCAGATTCTCGGTGAGTCGCTCGAATCGTCGAATGTCGACATCGCCACCGAGTTCACCAATCTGATCAACTTCCAGGCCGGCTATTCCGCTGCCTCGCGCGTCATCACCACCCAGAATCAGATGATCGAGCAGCTCTTGAGCATCATCCAGCCATAGCGTATTTCTGAGCATAGACGCAGTTAAGGGGACGGAGTAAAATCCGTCCCCTTTTTTTATCCCTGCAGGCTCCCACCTGAACCGTTCGAAGGGGCGGTTATCCCCACCCCTCCGCCGGCTTGCGTACTGCTGTCCGAACCGAGTTCCTCATCCAAACCGGGATCGTTATTGAAAGAGCCGCAGAATCGACTGGTTCGACTGGTTGGCAATGTTGAGAGCGCTGATGCTGAGCTGCTGCTGGGTCTGTAAGGCCAACAGGTCCGCGCTCTCCTGGTTCATGTCCGCGTTGGTTAAGTTGTTCGCGCCCGTAGTAAAGATGTTGGCAAGCTGCGTAGTGAAATTCTGACGGGTGGTGATGAGAGCGCTGTATGAACCGAGCGTCTGTGACAGACCGTTGTAGGCGGTTACGGCGCTGGACGCCGCTGTCTCCGATGCCTGAATGGCGGTGCTGCCGCTAGCCCAATTGGTGGCCGCCGCGGGCTGATAGGTGGTCTGTGTCGTATCCGTTGCCGAGATGGTGATATTGCTGGTTCCGTCGGCGTTGAAGTTGATGACCAGGTTGTTGCCGGCGACGCCGCTCAGCAGGTTGGTGCCCTGGTAGTTGGCATCGTTCTGCGTGAGTTCGTTCAACTGGCCCTGCAGCTGATTGTACTGCGTCTGCAGGTTACCGATTTGCGTCGTGTTGGTGGTGGATTCCGCCTGCTGCGCCAAGGACTGCATCTGTTGCAGAATGCTGGTGGCGGTGGAGATAGTCGTGAGCGCTGTATTCACAACCTGCAGACCTTGCCCCATGGCGTCCTTCAGGTTGTTGAGCTGACTGGCCTCAGTAGTGCCTGCTTGCGCCTCGAAAAACGCAGTGGCATTGTCTGCAGCCGAGTTGACCGCCTTGCCGGTGGACAAGTCGGTCTGCGCGGTTTGGATCTGTGAATTGATCGTGTCCAGGGAAAACAGGTTCGCCTGCATCGCGGACGTCAAAGATACTGCACTACCCATTTGGATTCTCCTTTTATGAACCGTAAGTTTCAGAGCGCCGCTGCCCGTTCTGGGCCCACTTGCGTTCAGTGAGTGTATCGCCGCAGTTCGCTGGATTTAGAAAGTTTTTTTGTATGGTACGCGGATTGCACAGGGTCTATACGCAAAACGATCTATGCGTCCATTGGGCAAAAAAAGTTCTTTAAAAATCCACAATGTGACCGAAGACTAGATTGGAAGTGTATTTTAGCGGGGCGTAAGGATTCATATGAAAATTGGACCAGGGACACCGGACAACATCGGGCAGACGCAGAATGCAAGCCAGACTGCGCGCGTAGGCCAGACGCCTGGCGCACCGCAAAGTCTGAGTTCGCAACAATTCGGTTTGGACCGGGTGGACGTCTCCGATGTCGCGCAGACAGCAGCCTCGGTGATCGGAAGCACCGGCGATCAGCGGGCCCAGCAGGTCGCAAATCTGACACAACTCTACCAATCGGGTCAATATACCGTCGATCCCGCCAAATTGAGCCAAGCTATCGTCGATCAGGATACGGATCCGAGCAATGTTCCTTGAAACGGATGTTAACGCGCCGCGGACGGTAGCGGAAGAGCGCACCGAAGATTGCACTACCGAAGATTTCACTAATGCCTGGCTGGATCGTGTCGAAGCGTCCATCGAGCGGGCACACGCGGTACTGCTCAGTCCACGGCGCAGCGGCCTGCTACAGTTCATCAGCGAGATGGAATGGGCTTGCCGCGAACGCTCGGATTTGACCGCCAGCCCCGCTATGGCGCCCCGGCTGGTGGCCTTGCAGGAGCGCCTGACAGTGGTTCGATGCCTGCTTCGCCAGGCCGCCGTGTTTGAACAAGCCCGCGTACAGTTGGAAACAGAAGGCGTCGTCGGCTATACGCCGAGAGGCTTGGAACGGGCGTTGTGAATTGCGATGATTAGCTTAAACGCAGCTCTCGATTTGGCCGGTGCCGCGCTCAGTGCGGACTCGCAGGCGATTGGCATCACCGGTCAGAACCTTGCCAATCAGACCACGCCAGGATATGCGGCACAGATTGTCGAGCCGCAAGCCGATGCCTTCGATATCAGTCAGGGTTTGGCCGGCGGCGTCAGCATCGATAGCGTAGATAGCCGTAGCCAGTTCGCGGAGCAGGCCGTCTGGTATCAACAGGGCCAGGCCGGACAATATCAATCCTTCACCGAGAACGCCACCGCTGTCTCCCAGGTGCTGGATTTGAACGACCCCACCGGGTCGACGGGCATTCTGGGCTCCCTCACTCAGTTGTTGCAGAGCTTTTCCACGCTGTTGGCGTCACCCAACTCCAGCGGTCCGCAGAATGGGGTGATCGAGGCCGCACAGGCTTTCGCCGCCAATATCAGTAGCGCGGCCGAAACCGTGCAGCAGACGGTGACCAACGCACAATCGGCGGCCGACGACGTAGTGTCGCAAATCAACCAACTGGTGGGGCAGGTCCAGGAGTACAACCAGCAGCTCCAATCGGGAGTTCCGCCCAGCGCGACAGCGGAGGCGCAGGTGTACTCGTCGCTGGAGACGCTCTCCAACCTGGCTCCCATCAGTGCACAGCAGAATAGCAACGGCACCATATCGATTCTGATGAACGGAACAACGCCGCTGCTCACCGGAACTCAGCAATTCAAGCTGCAAGCGGATCTGGTGGGGCCGGCGCCGGGTGCGGCGTATCCGCAGGGCAATCCGACGCTGCGGATACTGGACGGCCAGGGCCAGGATATTACCAGTTCGGTCACCGGAGGCCAGCTCGGCGGGCTGATCAACTACGTGAACAACTTCGCCCCAACGCTGATCGGCAACGGGAGCCAGCAGGGCGCGCTGAATCAACTGGCGCAGGGATTGGCGGATTCGGTCAACGCGACGCTGGGTGGCTCCACGCCGCTGTTTCAGTATGGCTCCGGAGACCCGTCCTCGATCGCGCAGTCGCTGCAGGTGAATTCGTCCTATACCTCCACCGATCTTTCGAAAGCCATGGCGGCAAATCCCAACGCCATGGAGAGTCTTTCCAACATCGCCTCAGGCGCCACGCTGGCGGACCAAATCAACGGCCAAAGCTTCTCCACCTTCCTGAGCACCACCGAGAGCAACGCTGCCAGCGCCATCAACACACAGCAGTCCGGGCTCACCATGTCCACGCAACTGCTCGAACAGGCGCAGGCCAATCGGACCCAAGTGCAAGGCGTCTCCCTCGCAACCGAATCCGTCAACCTGATACAGTATCAGGAGGCTTTTCAGGCGTCTGCGGAAGTCATCAGCGTGATCAACACCATGATGCAGGATGCCGAAAACATGATCACCGCAACCACCTGATCCAAAATCTTGGCTTCAGCGTCATTGCTTACTCTTGATTTACAGGCAGTTCCGAATGGCAGGGGAATTGCCTTCCTCAGACCTTGATGGTGGACGGATTATCGAAGCTCGAACAATATCTCGACGCTGTCAGCGCGCGCCAAAAGCTGGTGGCGCGAAACATCGCCAATGCCGACACGCCGGGGTATAAAACCCAGGACATCGATTTTCAAAGCGAACTGAGCCGGGCGTCCGGTTCCTCGCCTACCGTCATCGAGCCTGAGGGCCTGCCCACCAAGAACGACGGCAACAACGTCAGCCTGGACCATCAGGCGCGCCTGCTTGCCGAAAACGATATCCGCTTCAACATCGCCACTCAGCTACTGCGCGGAAATATTCACGAAATTCGCGAAGCCATCACCGAAGGACGCACCTCATGAGCCTGTTTGGAAGTCTCTCCGTTTCCGCCTCCGGCATGGACGCGCAGCGCGCGCGCGCCGAAGTGCTCGCCGAAAACCTCGCCAACTCGGAAACCACGCGCACCCCGGACGGTGGACCCTATCGCCGCAAGGACGTCGTATTTGCGAGCAGCACCGTCGAGTCGCCCTTCGCCAGTGAATTTCAGTCCGCGCTGGAGGGCCAAGGCGTCAGAGTCGCGGACATTTCAGTGGACCAGCGCGATCCCGAAAAACGCTACCTGCCGGGACATCCCGACGCGGACGTGGATGGGTATGTGGCGTTCCCGCGCATCAATCCGGCGGAAGACATGGTCGATCTGATGACCGCCTCGCGAGGCTATCAGGCCAACGTTGCGGCCATATCGGCCGTGAAGGACATGATCCAGCGCTCGCTCGACATCCTCAAGTAAAAGGGAACCTTATCAGATGCCCTCCATCCCGTCATTTCAACCGATTCGAAACATTCCCCTGCCGGAGCCGATCGCGCCGGCAACGGGTGGCGCCTCCGGCTCGGATGCTTTCAGCTCCATTCTCCAGCAGTCCATCCGGAATGTCTCGCAATTGCAGAGCGGCGCGGATACAGCCATCAACCAGTTTGTCTCCGGAGAGCAGGACGATCCACACACCACGATGCTGGCCGTGCAGCGTTCCAGCCTGGCTTTCGATATGTTCGTGCAGGTCCGCAACAAGGTCGTGCAAGCATATCAGGAAGTCATGAAGATGCCTGACTAGTTTTGGGATAGAACGGGAGAACCGGATTGGATCAATTGCAAAAAATCTGGAGCGCGATGTCGGCCTTTCAAAGGGTCTCCATCGTGGTGGCCGTGCTGGCCGCGGGAGGGGCGTTCCTCGCGATCTCAAGCTGGCGCCATGATTCGAATTTCAAAGCCCTGTATCGCGGCATGGCCGGCGAAGATGCCGCACAGGCCGTGCAGAAACTCAAAGAAGGCAATATCGAGTACCGGCTGGAGGACGACGGCAATACCATTCTCGTCCCCACCGACAAAGCTTCGGAAGCTCGCTTGCTGCTGGCTCGCGAAGGGCTCCCGAAGTCGGGCCGCATCGGGTTCGAGCTGTTTGATAAAACCAATTTCGCCACCACGGACTTCGCCGAGCAGGTCAACTACCGGCGCGCGCTCGAAGGCGAGCTCGAACGAACCATCGCCTCGCTGGGTGAGATCGAAAAGGCGCGTGTGCACCTCACGTTCCCGAAAGATTCCGTGTTTGTCGAATCGCGCCAGCCCGCCAAAGCCAGCGTGCTGCTGAATCTGCGCCGCCAGGCGTCGCTTGCCCCGGAGAATGTCGCAGCCATCGCGCATCTGGTCGCCAGCGCGGTGGAGGGCTTGTCTCCACAGCAGGTCACCATTGTCGACTCGCACGGCGATCTGCTCAACAAGCCTCGCAGCGGCGACACGTTGGGCTCCGCCTCCGAGGGCCAGTTCGAGTATCAAGTCAATGTCGAGCATGAGCTGACAAAGAAGCTCAATGAGACGTTGGATCCTATACTGGGCGCCGGAAATTACCGGACTGGGGTTTCGGTCGAGTGCGACTTTTCGGGCGTGGAGGAAAGTGAAGAGGTGCTGGACCCGGCCAAGTCCGCGATTGTTTCGTCGCAGCGCACCGATGAATCCGCCGCTGGCCGCCTGAACGCAGGCATCCCCGGGGTCGCCTCGAATCTTCCTAATCCTCCGGCCGCCGCCGCGGCGCCCGCCAGCGGCACCACGCGCCGCACGGAGAACACCAATTACCAGACCAGCCGGATGGTGCGCCATGTGGAGCATCCGCGCGGCGCGGTGAAGCGCGTCACGGTCGCCGTGCTGCTGGATCAGGAAATGAAGTGGGAGAAAAAGGGCGCCAATTATAGCCGCACGTTTATCGCACCGCTTCCGGAAAAGATCAATGTGATCAAGAATCTGGTCACCAACATCGCGGGGATCAATGCGGCGCGCGGCGATCAGGTGACTGTAGAAACGCTGCCCTTCGATGGATCCATTCGAGAGGATCGGCCAGACGCGCCGAGCGCGCACAGCGGCTTACCCGCCGGCCAGGATAAAGCGCCCTGGTACCTGAAGAAGGATCCGAAAATCATCGCAGGCGCCGCAGCCGGTGGAGTCCTCATAATCGGCGCCGGCATTTGGTTCGCGGCGCGGGGTCGCCGTCATCGTGTCGCCGTCACCGAAACGGTGGCTGCGCTGAATCCAGCCACGCCGCGGCCGCCCTCCGCGGAAATTTCCCCGGTGGCCGAGGATCCTCTATCCCAGGAACAGCAGCTGATCGATGCGCTCAAAGTTCCGATGCTCTCGTCGACAAAAAACGAGGCGCTGACCAAGTACCTGCGGCAGGAAGTTCGCAAAGATCCGGCAGCCGCGACGCAGCTCCTGCGGACCTGGCTTCTGGACGAAGAGAGTTAGGACTATGGGCGCAAACCGAATCATCAAACAGGCGAGTTCCTGCCGGACTTTCGATTGGAACGCGGCTGCCCCGCGCGAAATGCCGGCCGCCGCGCCACAGCCGGCTCCCCCGGTACAAACGCGGCAAAACGACGACGAGCAGCTCCGCCAAGCTGTACAGAGAGCGTACCTGGAGGGAGAAGCCGCCGCCCGAGCCGCGCTCGAAGAACCCGCGCGAGCGGCCAATGCGGAGCTTATGCGCGCCGTCGCCGGACTTTCGCAAATGCGAGCCGTCATTTATAAGGAAGCGCAAGCCGATCTGCTGCGGCTGTCCATGGCGATCGCGCGGCGAATCGTGCATCGCGAGCTGCTGGTCTCTCCCGACATCCTCCAAAGCATCGTCTCGGTGGTGCTCGAGAAGCTCGATCGCCAGGATGTACATCGCGTGCGGGTGCATCCGGCCATCGCAGTGCGCCTGGACCAGGACTTGAAGAATCTCCCGCACCAGCGGTCGATTCAGGTTGCGCCCGATCCAACGCTTGAGCCGGGCGCCTGTATCTTCGAAACCGGACGCGGCAACGTCGACGCCGGCATCGATTCGCAGCTCGCCGAAATTGAACGCGGCCTCGCGGATCGTCTGGAAGCATGAACCCCGCGGACAAATCTCCGCTGGCGGGTTTCGAGCGAGCCCTCGATCATATCGATCCTATGCGGCGCACCGGAACGGTCACCGAGGTCACCGGCATGATCGTACAATCCACGGGACCCCTGGCGGCGGTCGGTGAGGTGTGCGAAATCGAATCGTCGGGCAATCGCCGCATTCTGGTGCAGGTGGTCGGATTCCGCGATGGCCAGCTCCTTTCGATGCCGCTGGAGGAGACCGATGGACTGGTTGCGGGCAGTTCGATTGTGGCGCGCGCCGATGAATCCAGCGTGCGGGTTGGCCCGGGTCTTCTGGGACGCGTTCTGGACGGCTACGGCCGGCCGATCGACGGCAAGCCTCCGATCGAATCCGCCGTTCATTATTCACTGCAGGCGGCGCCGCCGAATCCCCTGGAGCGCCGGCACATCACGGAGCGTCTGGTTACGGGCGTGCGCGCGATCGATGGCATGCTGCCGATCGGCAAAGGCCAGCGCGTGGGCATTTTTGGCGGCAGCGGAGTTGGCAAAAGCGTGCTGCTGGGCAGTCTGGCGAAACATAATGCCGCGGACGTGACGGTGGTCGGGCTGATTGGCGAGCGAAATCGCGAGGTCCTCGAATTTATCGATCACGAGCTCGGTCCGGAAGGCTTGCAGCGATCGGTCATCGTGGTGGCGACCTCGGACCGGCCGGCGCCTTTGCGGGTGCGCGCCGCGCTCACGTGCACGGCTATCGCCGAATACTTTCGCGATCAGGGATTGGACGTTATGCTCATCATGGACTCGGTCACGCGGCTGGCCATGGCGCAGCGCGAAATCGGACTGGCCGCCGGTGAGCCTCCCAGCCAGAAAGGCTACACGCCGTCCGTGTTCGGCCTGCTTCCCAAGGTCTTCGAGCGCGCCGGCAAGTTTCAGCGCGGCTCCATCACCGGACTCTATACGGTGCTGGTCGAAGGCGACGATTTTAACGAACCAATCTCGGATGCGGTACGTTCGATTCTCGACGGCCACATCATCCTGTCACGCAAGCTCGGGGAAAAGGGACACTATCCCGCCATCGATCTGCTTCAATCCGTGAGCAGGCTTACGTCGAAGATCTCCACGCCGGAGGAGAAAGTTGTGACGCACAAGGTGCGTGAAGCCATGGCTCTCTATCACAACTCGGAAGATCTGATCCAGCTCGGCGCGTATGTCGCGGGGTCGAATCCGAAGCTGGATACCAGCCTGCGCTGCCTTTCCTCGATTGATCAGTTCCTGCGTCAGGAGCCGCATTACAAAGCGTCCTTTGACGAAACCACGGCGCAGATTTCCAGCGTCGCGCAGGCATTGACAGCCGGGGCAGTCGCCGAGAAGAAGTAGTTGGCCGGATCGTTCCGCATCCAGCGGCCCGCACAATAATCGCGCAGAATCTCCATGAAACCCTGTGCTATGGCGGAGGAAGAGGGATTCGAACCCCCGAGCGAGTTTCCCCGCTAACGGTTTTCAAGACCGCCGGTTTCAACCACTCACCCATTCCTCCATTTTCAGTCTACCCAATCCTGAGACAGCCACGCCCGAATTCGCACTAACCGGACATGTGCGGGATTGCGGGATTTGTGAGTATGGCGTCCGGGTCCGGGGACGCCGCCACTTTGGCGCGAATGGCCGAGGCGATCCGCCATCGCGGCCCCGACGATTTCGGGTTCCATCACGACGCCTGTGCTCACCTGGCCCAGCGGCGGCTCAGCATCATCGACCCCCACGGCGGCCACCAGCCGATGGCGAACGAGACCGGCTTGCTCTGGATCACCTTCAACGGTGAAATCTACAATCACGCCGCGCTCCGTCCGGCGCTCGAGCAGGCTGGACACCGCTATCAAACGCGCTCCGACACGGAAACCATCCTGCATGCGTTCGAGGAGTACGGACCCGAGTGCCTGCGGCTCTTTCAAGGCATGTTCGCCTTCGCGATCTGGGATGCACCGCGCCGGCGCCTGTTCTGCGCGCGCGACCGGCTGGGTATCAAGCCCTTCTACTATTACTGGGACGGCCGGCTGTTCGCGTTCGGCTCCGAGATCAAGGCGCTGCTGGAGCATCCGGCAATTTCCCCGGCGCTCGCCGAGGAGTTGCTGCCCGAAGTGCTGGCCTTCGGCTACACCAGCGGCAATCGCACGCTGTTTCGCGACATCCATAAGCTGATGCCGGGCCACCGGCTGGTGCTGGACGTGAGCGGAGACCGCGCGGAACTCAAGATCGAGCGCTACTGGGATCTGCCGGAGAATAACGCGGACAAGCTGCATCTCGACCCGCGCCACTGGATCGCCGAAACTCGCCGGCGCTTGGAACAATCCGTCGAGATGCACCTGATGAGCGACGTGCCGCTGGGCGTCTTCCTGAGCGGAGGCCTGGATTCGAGCGCCATTGCTGCCCTCGCGCAGCGCGCTGTTTCACGGCCCGCGCAAACCTTCGCGGTAGGTTATTCCGAGGCGCCATTCAGCGAGTTGAGCCACGCCCGGCGCGTGGCCCATGCGATCGGAACCAACCATCGCGAAGTCAGCATTGGCATCGACGATTTTTTCGGCGCGCTGCCCCGGCTAATCTGGCACGAAGACGAGCCGATCGCTTGGCCCTCCAGCGTCTCGCTCTACTTTCTTTCAAAGCTGGCGGCGCAGCATGTCAAGGTAGTACTGACGGGCGAAGGCAGCGACGAGTTATTCGGCGGCTACCAGCGCTACCGTTGGCAAAAGCTCAACCAGCGCTGGGCTCGGGCGTACGGCATCGTGCCCGAACCGCTCCGCCGCTGGGCTCGAGGTCAAATCGAGACGTCGCGGCTCCTCGGCGCGGGCTTGCGGCGCAAACTGCGGCACACGGTGCTCGGCCGGGATCTTGGTTTTGAGTCATTGTTCGTCCAGAATTTCTACTGCGCGTTCGATGCGGGCGTCCGCTGCGAGGATTACATGCGTTACTGGAACGCGCGCCGCGAAGATTCTCCACTGGCGCGCACGCTCTACGCCGACCAGAAAACTTACCTCGTCGAATTGCTCATGAAGCAGGATCAAATGAGCATGGCGGCGTCCATCGAAAGCCGTGTTCCATTCCTGGATCACACCTTAGTGGAGTTTGCCTCGCGCATCCCCGACGGCCTGAAAATTCGCGGACGCACGCAGAAGTACATCCTGAAGGCAGCCGTCCGCGACTTGCTCCCGCGCGATATCATTCACCGCAAGAAGATGGGTTTCCCTACGCCGCTCCGGCAGTGGCTACTCGATCCGCGCGCCGAGCCGCTCTACGCCGCGTTGCGTTCACGCCATGGATTGCTAGCTGCTTATCTTGACTCGCGCGAGGTGGAAGCGCTCATCCATCGGCATCGCGCCGGCCGCCTGGACGCCACCGATCGCATCTGGCGGTTGGTGAATTTGCAACTGTGGGGCGACTTGTTCTTGACCGGCCGGCGCGAGGTCGCGTGGAACAGGGCCGCGGCGCGAGCATGAAGATTCTGTGGGTCAACTCGGATTTTTTGCATCCCACCACGCGCGGCGGTCAGATTCGCACACTGGAAACTCTGAAGCGCCTGCACCAGCGCCACGAGATTCACTATGCGGCCCTGCACCGGCCTTCCGCGCGCGGCAGCCTCGAGCGCAGCGTTGAGTATTGCACAAGGGCATATCCAATCGCGCACCAGGCGCCACCAGAATTTACGCCGCGGTTCTATCGCCAGATCTGTGAAAGCCATTTTTCGAAACTCCCTATGGCGGTGCTGCGCTATCGTTCAAGCGCGCTCAGACGGCTGGTGGATGGTCTTACTCAGCGGGAGAAATTCGACGCGATCGTCTGCGATTTTCTGTTCTCGGCTGCAAACATGCCAGACCCTGGCGCGGCGGTTCTGTTCCAACACAATGTGGAATCGATCATCTGGAAGCGGCATGCCGAACACGCGCGCACGTTCCTCATCAAGATGTACTTTCAAGGCCAGTATGACCGCATGCAGCGGTACGAACGGCGCGTGTGCCAAACCGTGAAACGAATTGTGGCTGTCTCCGGGGCCGATGCGCATGCCATGCAGTCGCTCTACGGCGTCCGGGGCGTTGCGGCCGTACCCACCGGCGTTGATCTCGACTATTTTGCCGCGCGCCCGAGGATCACACAGCCCTCGACCGACCTCGTATTTCTCGGTTCCATGGACTGGCGGCCCAACATCGATGCTGTCCGCTGGTTCGCAACTGACATTCTCCCGCTGATTCGCCGGCGGCTTCCAGAGTGTTCGCTGACCGTCGTCGGCCGCCACCCCACCGCGGCAATCCTGCGCCTGGCCGAAGCTGACGACCGCATCCACGTCACCGGCACGGTTGACGATGTGCGTCCCTACCTATGGGACTCGGCGGTGTCCATCGTCCCACTCCGCATCGGCGGAGGCACGCGCCTCAAAATTTATGAATCGATGGCCGCCAAGATCCCCGTAGTTTCCACCACCACCGGAGCCGAGGGGCTCGACGTTCGCGACGGAGAGAACATCGCACTTGCGGATTCACCCCAGGCTTTCGCCGAGCGCTGCCTAGCTTTACTCCGCTGTGCGGATGCGCGCCGCAAGCAGTCCCAGGCAGCCTGGGAAATGGTCTCTGCATGTTATTCTTGGGAAGTAGTTGCTCGCAAATTTGAACTCCTCCTGACTTGATCCACCTTGCATGATCCGCCTCCTTGATCTTGCCGCCGAGTATCACGAACTCAAAACCGAGATTGACGCCGCGGTAGGGCGCGTGCTCGAAAGCGGGCATTTTGTCGGGGGCCACGAAGTCACTGCCCTCGAAGAGGAATTCGCAAGCTATTGCGGCGTCCAGCACGGCGTTGCTGTCAACTCCGGAACCAGCGCGTTGCATCTGGCGTTGCTCGCGGCCGGCATTCAACCGGGCGACGAAGTGATCACCGTTCCGTTCACTTTCTATGCGACGGTGGCAGCGATCGGTTACGCCGGCGCAATTCCGCTGTATGTCGATATCGACCCAGCCACGTTCAACATCGACGTCAGCAAGATCGAAGCGGCCATCACCGCCCGCACGCGCGCTATTCTCCCGGTGCATCTGTACGGCCAGTGCGCCGACATGGATCCGATTCTCGAAATTGCCCGGCGCCACAAGCTGATCGTCATTGAAGACGCGGCCCAGGCCCACGGCGCCGAATACCACGGGCGTCGCGCCGGCGGCATCGGTGATATCGGCTGCTTCAGTTTCTATCCCACCAAGAACCTCGGCGCGGCTGGTGAAGGCGGCATGCTCACCACCAATAATCCGGAATACGCGCGCACGGCCGCGCTGCTGCGTAGCTGGGGCGAGGAGCAACGTTATCGCCCGCGTCTCAAGGGCTACAACTACCGGCTGCCCGCTATCCAGGCGGCCATCTTGCGCGTGAAGCTGCGCAGTCTCGAGCATTGGATCGAAGCGCGCCGCGCCTTCGCTGCTGAATATGATCGTCTGCTCGAAGACTCTTCGGTCGCGCGGCCGCAAGCAACGCCGGATTCGCGGCACGTATATTGCCTGTACACGATTCGCGCCTCCAATCGCGACGGATTGCAGCGAAGCCTGGAAGCGGCGGGCATCCAGACCGCGGTCCACTATCCGCTGCCGATTCACTTGATGGCTGCTTACGCCGACGTGCGATATAAGGCGGGCGATTTTCCAGTGGCCGAGGACTCCGCGCGCACGGTGCTCAGCCTGCCGCTTTATCCCCAAATGACGACGTCGCACGTGGAGCAAGTCGCCTCGAACATTTCGAAGCTTGCACCCCGCGTGCTTAGCTATTCCAACCGATAATTAGGCGCTTCCTTGGTGATGATCACATCGTGTACGTGACCCTCCCGCAGCGCCGCCGACGTCACTCGCAGGAACTTCGCGTTCTCCTGCAGCTCGCGAATGTTGCGGCAGCCGCAGTAACCCATCCCAGCTTTCAAACCGCCCACCAGTTGATACACCAGCTCCGACAGCGGGCCTTTGTAGGGAACCCGACCCTCGATGCCTTCCGGCACCAGTTTTCCGCTGGTGTCCTGCGGGTACCGGTCCGATCCGGCGGTCATCGCGCCCATGGAACCCATGCCGCGATAACTCTTGAACGTTCGTCCCTGATAGAGAATCGTTTCGCCCGGGCTCTCCTCGGTGCCAGCCAACAGACCGCCGAGCATCACCGCATCGGCGCCGGCCGCGATGGCCTTGCTGATGTCACCGGAGTACTTGATGCCGCCGTCGGAAATCAGCGGGACGCCGGAACCACGCGTGGCGCGCGAGCACTCGGCAATCGCGGTGATTTGCGGCACGCCCGCGCCGCTGACCACACGCGTAGTGCAAATGGAACCCGGCCCGATACCAACCTTGATTCCATCGGCGCCCAGGCCGATCAAGTCCCGCGCGCCTTCGAATGTCGCGACGTTTCCGGCAATCAAATCCACGTCCGGGAACCGGTGCTTGATGGTGCGTACGGCTTCCATAACGCGGTCGCTGTGCCCGTGCGCCGAATCCACCACCAGCACGTCCACCTTCCTCGCCACCAGCTCCTGGGCGCGTTCCAGGAAGTCGGCGCCGGAGCCCACCGCCGCGCCAACGCGCAATCGCCCTTGCGGATCCTTCGCCGCGTTGGGGTACTTCAGTTTCTTCTGAATATCCTTGACCGTGATCAGGCCCTTCAGCGCGAAGTGTTCGTCCACCACCAGCAGCTTCTCCACGCGGTGATGGTGCAGAATCTTCTCGGCCTCTTCCAGCGTGGTGCCCACCGGTACGGTGATCAGGTTCTCTTTGGTCATCACGTCCGAAATGGGAAGATCGTGACGAGTCTCGAATCGCAAATCGCGATTCGTTAATATGCCAACCAGTTTGCCGTGCTTGGTCACCGGCACGCCGGAGATGCGGTAGCGCTTCATCAACTCCAAGGCGTCGGAAATCTTCAGCTCCGGCTCGATCGTGATCGGGTCCACGATCATGCCGCTTTCACTGCGCTTCACGCGGTCCACTTCCTCAGCCTGGCGCTCGACGGACATGTTGCGATGAATGATACCGATGCCGCCCTGCTGCGCCAAAGCAATGGCGAGATGCGATTCGGTGACCGTGTCCATCGCCGAACTGACGATCGGGATGTTCATCGCGATGTGTCGCGTCACGCAGGTGCGCGTGTCGGTGTCCGCCGGCACGATGCTGCTGTGCGCCGGCTGGAGAAGTATGTCGTCGAAGGTGAGACCTTCCAGAATCGTTTCTTGGATCATGCAGGAGTACTTCTATTATGCCGGAACCGATACGATAAGAAAGTCAAGGAGGAACAAGGAGGGAATTGTGGCGACCCTAGGATTGATCGATTACCCGGATGCCAGCCCTGAAGTTCGCGCGGTCTATGACGACATCATGGCCACGCGCAAAACCGATTGGATCAACAATTTTTGGAAGGCGTTGGCGCACCACCCCGCTACGCTCCGGCGCACCTGGGCGAGCGTCAAGGAGATTATGGCGCCGGGCGCTCTGGACGCCGTTACCAAGGAGATGATCTATCTCGCCGTGAGCGCGACCAATCAGTGCGGATATTGCATCGCTTCGCATACCGCCGCCGCGCGCAAAGCGGGAATGTCCGATGCCATGCTGGCCGAGCTGATGGCGGTAGTCGGCATGGCGAACGAAACTAATCGCCTCGCGAGCGGCTATCAAGTTGAAATCGACGAGAGATTCTTAACCAAGCGGCCCTAACTTTCAGCTTTCAGCAACCACTGGGTTGCGCAGCTCGCCGATGCCCTCAATGCTGACGATCACTTCGTCTCCCGGCTGCAAGTAGCGCGGCGGCGTGCGCGCGAATCCCACGCCGGCGGGGGTTCCGGTCGCCACCACGTCGCCCGGTTCCAGCGTCACCACGCTCGAAAGATACGCCAACAGGTCCGGAATCTTGAAGATCAGTTCGCGCGTATTGGAATGCTGCAACGTTTCACCGCCGATGCGCAGGCTAATGTCGAGCGCATGTGGATCGGCGATCTCGTCCGCGCTTACCAGGCACGGGCCCATGGGCGCGAACGTGTCGAACGTCTTGCCGATCATCCATTGCGAAGTGGCCCTTTGAAAATCGCGCGCGCTGACATCGTTGAACGCCGTGTACCCAAAGACGTGCTCTCTCCATGCATAGCCCGGAATATGCCGTCCGCCCGTTCCGATGACGAACGCAAATTCGGCCTCGTAGTCGGGCTGCCGCGAATTCTTCGGAAGCACGATGGGCTGTCCCGGACCGATCACGACGTTTGAAAACTTCGCGAAGATGTTCGGGATCTTGGGAATCTCCTGCCGGGCTTCGGCGGCGTGATCGCGATAATTCAGCCCCACGCAGATCAGCTTGGGCGGCCGCGGCACGGGTGCAAGAAGCTGGATGGAGGAAAGCGGGAACGTCGAATCCGCGGGCCGATGATGAACGAAGTTCTCGATCTTGGCGCGCCCTTCAGCCCCGCTGGCCAGCACCGAGAGCATGTTGGAAAACCCAGCGCCCGCCAAACCCACCGCTTGATCGCCCAGCAACACGCCTGCCTCGGGACGACCACTCGCACGCCGGAAGGTCACGAACTTCATCGGGAGTCCGTCAGTGGGACGGAGGGCGGCGGAGAGATCTTACGCGGCCACAGGCTTCGCAACTTTGCCGGCCTTTAGAACCTTGCCGCTGCGGATGCAGGAGGTGCAAACTCGGATGCGCTTGGCCGCGCCGTTCACAAGCGCGCGAACGCTCTGCAGGTTTATATTCCAGCGGCGCTTGCTGACGTTGTGCGCATGGCTGATCCGATTGCCGAACTGCGGCCCGCGTCCGCACACATCACATACTTTCGCCATTGTCCTATCGCTCCTTGGGGTTACAATCCAGTCTATCAATATGGGAATTGCCGCCGCAACCGATCTGATATTCTGACAAAGTATCTTGACCGATTTCAACCATATTCATTCCCGCGACGGCGACGACTGGGTTTGCGGGCGCAGCATGGCCGTCCGCGACGAGCAGTTGCTGCACTGCGAAGGGCGCGATCCTGATGAACTGGAGGCCTGTCGGCTGTGCGCCGAGCGGATCATCGGCTACTTTGGCGATCCCATGCACGTGCACTAATCTGGAACCGCGGCCATCACCCGGTCATGGATAACGCCCACTTCCTCGGAGGTTAACGTGCGATCCCACGCCCCCACACTGAGGCGGTACGAGACGCTCTTTCGCTCTCCCCTCACGTACTCGCCCAGGAACTTGATTTCCACCAGATCGCTTCCCGCGGCCCCAGCCAGCTTCTGTTCAATATCGCCCGCAAGCGCCCGCAGCGGCGCCTCTACCGTGATATCGAAGGAACTCACGGGAAAGCGCCGTATCGCCTCATAGCGTCGTTCCCGCTGGTCGAGCTTCTCCATCCTGCCGAGATCGAGATCCAAAATCGAGGCGCGACCCTTGGACACCAGCGACGGGTGCAGCTCAAACAAGCGGCCGATCTCTTCGCTACGCCACGCGATGATCGCCGCTCGCTCGGGATGTTCAAAAGCTCGCGCCGTGGCTGGCCGCAATTGACATCCATCCATCAGGCACTCCGCCAGGCGCTTCAACTCAAACAGCGACTCGCGGCCATCACCCTCACGCGCGTACATCGCGGCTGCGAAATGCGGGACTTCTTCCGGCAGCGCCCCGTCGCGCGCATGAATCTCGCGCCCAATTTCGAACAGCCTGAATGTCCCCAAGTGACGGCTGTTGTCGAGTATGTTCTTAAGAATCGCCGGCAGCAGGCTGGCGCGCAAAAGCGTTTGACCGGAGGCGATCGGGTTCGCGACTCCCACGTGCTCCTCCAAATTCATGTGGAACGCCCGCGCCATTTCTTCCGTGACGAACGAGTAATTGTAGACTTCGGTGAATCCCTGCGCCGTGGCCATATTGCGTACGCGGCGCAAATACTTGCGCGAGGCGTCCTCGGGCGGCACAACGGATTCGATCAGCGGCGCCTGCGGTGTGATGGACTCGTACCCCACCATGCGTCCGACTTCCTCCAACAGATCATCCTTGATCGAAATGTCTTTGGTCGCCCGCCAGCTCGGCACTGTGACTAGGAAACGGCCGGGCGCGCTTTCCCGCACGCCAAATTCGAGCGACTCGAGAATCGATCGTACCTCGCGCGCATCCAGCTCGCGCCCCAGCTTGGCCTTCAACCAATCGACACTCAATTCGATGGGAGCGGGCGTTTTCAGCTCGCCATGCGAGTCGGCCAGGCCACCAACCAGCCGAATCCCCGGCGAGACCTCCGCCAGCAATTCCACCGCTCGCGCCAAGCCTCGCACCGTACTCAACGGGTCTTGGGACTTTTCGAATCGCATGGATGCATCCGTGCGCAGCTTCAATGCAACCGAGGTTTTCCGCACGCTCGCCGCTTGGAAATTCGCGCTCTCCAACACAATGCGTTTGGTGTCCGACCCAATCGCGCTATGCAATCCGCCGATCACTCCCGCCAGCGCGATGGGCGCTTCCGCATCGGCGATCACCAGATTCGCCGGGCTCAGATTGTAGCTCTCCTCGTTCAACGCAACAATCTGCTCGCCTGCGCGCGCGCCGCGCACGAAAATCGTGGGGCCATGGAGCTTCGCGGCATCGAACGCATGCATCGGCTGCGCCAGTTCCGACATAACGTAGTTGGTCACATCGACGATGTTGTTGATCGCGTTTAGCCCGATTGATTTCAAGCGATCCTGCAGCCACATCGGCGACGGCCGCACCGTGACGTTCTCGAAAACCAGCGCGCTATACCGCGGACACAGAGCAAAATCCTCAATCGCGATCTCCACCGGCGCTTTGCCCTTTGGCAACAAATCCAGTTTCACCGGATCGCGCAGTTTCCCATGCATGATCGCGGCCGCTTCGCGCGCCATTCCATAATGCCCCCACAAATCCGGCCGATGCGTCAGCGACTTGTTGTCCACCTCGATCACGGTGTCCGCGCCCACCCGTTCCAACCCCTCGCATTCGGCCGTCTTCATCGTGATCAGCCGCATCAACTCCGCGGGCTCCGCGTCCAGGCCCGGAACCAGCTCACGAATCCAGTTGTAGGAAAATCTCATCGCTGTCTATCGGCGCTCAAAACTGCCGCAAGAACCTCAAATCGCCGCTCGCAAACAGGCGAATGTCGTCGATGCCGTAGCGCATCATCGCCAGCCGCGTCAGTCCCAGGCCGAACGCAAAACCGCCCCACTCATCTGGATCGATCCCGCTCATGCGCAGCACGTTAGGATGCACCAAGCCGCACGGCAGCAACTCCACCCATCCGCTCTGCTTGCACACCGGACAACCAACTCCGGCGCAAATCAGGCAGCCGATGTCCAGCTCGAAGCCAGGCTCCACGAACGGAAAATAGCCCGGACGCAACCGCACCACCGCCTCGCGATGAAAGATCGCGCTCAGCAGCGTCTTCATGAAATAGATCAGGTGCGCCACCGAGACCTTGCGGTCCACCATCATGCCTTCCAGTTGATAAAACGTGTGCTCGTGCGACGCGTCCACTTCCTCGTTGCGGAACACGCGGCCGGGCGCGATCATGCGCAGCGGCGGCCCCAGCCTTTCCATGCCGCGCACTTGCACCGGCGACGTATGCGTGCGCAGCAAATGGCCGTTAGAGAGCCAGAACGTGTCCTGCATATCGCGCGCCGGATGCTCGGGCGGAATGTTGAGCGCGTCGAAGTTGTGATATTCGGTTTCCACTTCCGGACCATCCAGCACCGCGAACCCGAGCGAAGTGAACAGATCTTCAATCTCGTTCTGGATGATGGTTACTGGGTGCAGGCTTCCCGGCCGGGGGCCCGGCGCGGGCAGCGTCAAATCCAGCCATTCCTGCTTCAGCCGGGAGTTGAGCGCCTCCGCCGCAAAGGTCTGATCTTTTGTTTCAAACGCGCTTGCCAGTACTTGTTTTGCAGCGTTTAGCGCCTTGCCCGCAATTTTCCGCTCTTCGGAGGGTAGCTTGCCCAGGTCGAACTGCGCCAGCGATCCCTTGCGCCCCAGCACGTCCACGCGCACTTGCTCGAGCGCGTCCCGATCCCTCGCTTCTTCGATCCGCGCCAGCGCGGCCGCCTGTAATTGTTGGATTTGATCTTCGACCACTGTTGTCTGATTATTGGGCGTACGCTTCCAACACTTCCACTACGGCCGGATGGCCCTTAGTCAAGGCCATATCCAGCGCGTTCTGCTGGTTTTCAGCTCGAGCCTGCACATCCGCGCCGCCCGCGATGAGCAGCCGAACCATCTCCACGTCCCCATTTTGCGACGCGGCGTGCAGCGCCCTCCATCCGCCCTCCTGCCGCGCGTTGACATCGGCGCCGTGTTCCAGAAGCACGCGCACGGCGTCCCGATTCCGTCCCGCGGCTGCGGCGTGAAGCGGAGTGTTCTGCATTCCGTTGCGCGATCGCGCGTTCACCTCCGCCCCCTGCGCGATGAGCATTTCCGCAAGCGTTGCATGCCCAAAGAAGCACGCCAAATGCAGCGGCGTCCAGCCGTCATGGCTGTATGTTTTGACCAGCTCGGGCTCCTGGCCAATCAATTCAACCGCGCGTTCCCGCGCTCCCGCCATGCAAGCGGCGAACACGTCCAGCTCCACGCCCCTTTCGAGCAACAGCGCCGCAATCTCGTTGCGCCCGGAATATTTCGCCGCAGTGTACGGACCCAGATCTTTCTCGTCCTTCGCGCCCAGCAGCCCCGCGTTCGCGTTAAGCAGCTCCTCCACCTTGCCGCGATCGCCCGCGCGGATCGCCTCGAAGAATTGTTGGCTCATGCGGGAACCTGAAACACCTGTTCGCTCTTCGCCAACTCCCACGCCAGATGGTTGATGTAAAACAGCAGCACTTGCGGCGGATAGACGTCTTTGAATTTTTCATAGGACCGCGTCTGCCAACCGTCGGTAAAATATTTCGAGCCGTCGATGTCTTTGTCGAAAAAGCCGTCTTGGTTGGGAATCCCGAGATCGTCGATCACCGCCTTGATCATGTCCAGATGCGAGACCAGGATGGCCTGCGCCAGTTCGCTGGCAAATTCCTCGTCCCTCTCGCTGAGTCTTGCCCAAAACTTCGGCGCCGCCTTGCGAAGGTTCTCGGAGTTTAGCTTCGCCAGGTGCAGACGGACTTTCATGCGGTCGTAGAGCTGATACGTCTTCAGCTTGCCGATCGAGATGCCGCGCAACAAATCCGTGAACTTCGGCTCGCCCTGGCCGAGAAAAATGTCGGACAACTGCATAAACAGCCAGCGTAGCACTGTGAGCTAGCGGCCGGGGTCCGGCTTTACCAAATGGTGAGCCGGGCTCTTTTCATCCAGTCCTTCCGCCAATTCGTCCCGGTGATAGCCATCCGGATCGCCGAATGGACAATTAGCATGATTCGCATTTAGTGAATTCTCTCCGGCCTTACTGGGATCTCCGAAGGCTTAGATTTTGGCTCGATTGTATCCTTTGGCACCGGCGGGACTAAACTCATAAGGGGCTTGTTTTTGACCTGATCGTATTCCCTCTCACCAACGATGGCGATGACGCTCTGGGCGGACTGTGGCGAGGAATTCCTGACCAAGGAGTCGACCTGCGCGCGGCAGCTGTCGAGGAGTTCGCTTATGAGTGCCAAACGCGTTTGATCTGGTTTCCGAAGTGCGATCTCAACTAAAGCGTCCGTGAGCCCTGCAGAGGCAATCGATTCATCGTCCCCGAATTCGCGGAGCCTTCGAAGCTCTTCGCGCTTCTTGCGCAGCTTATCGATCGCGAGAGTCTTCTGCACAGGATTATCCATTGGAGGGTTTGGCCCAATGATCGGAGGCGATACCCAGGTCCGTTCTTGGGCCTTAAGGATCCCCTGGATGTCCGTCGAGGCCAATTCAAGCGGCTTCGCCGCGATCAGCGACGCTGCCTCTTCGGTCTTGCCATCTATCTCGATGGGATTTTCCGTACGCAACATTTCATCACGGAGTTCGCGCGACGACTGCTCAAGACGCTCCAAGATGTCACCGGTGATGCTCTTGCTGACCGCCTCGACGAACTTCCGCAGCACCGGACGATCCCCCGCTAGAATCTCCAGGAACGCCTTCGTCGGCATTTCGAGGATTTTATTTGCAGTCTCGTGGCCAAATTCAGACGCTAGCCATTCTGGTGGAACCTTGGCTACTAGTTTGTTAACAGCCTCCCGGCATTTTCTCAAACGCGAGAGGCTTATCGTATCGGCGCGTTCGAGCGCCTCCTTCCGGGCCGGCATATCGAGCGCCGACTCTGCCCGAACGCGCTCCCTCGGTTCGCTTATGCGTTGTTCAAATTTCAAAGATCTATCGCTGGACTCATTCTTGATGGCGCGGACGATTTCCGGCGGTGGACTGCTGTAGAGTTGATACCGGACTCGCTCTTCGATGCGATTCTGGATTTGGACCCGGAGGTCTCGATATTCGCGCGCATCCGAGTCCAAGCGCGCTTCCAGCTTCGCCGCTGGCCCGTCGGCCCGTGCGTCCAGGAAAGTAAAAGAGACTACGAAGAACATGACCAGATTGGCTCGTTGAACCCACTTCTGTCCCGCCTTGTACCACTTCCAGGCGCTTTCGGTTCGCCTCCCAGCGCGTTCGCCAAACTTCTTCTGAATGTGAGCCTCGAGCCAGTAAACAAGGCCGACGATTAAGAAGCCTAGTCTAGGACCTGGAGAGAGCCTTGCCAGATGATTCACCAGCCACAAATTCCTGTCTTTCCACTGAAGGAGTACCTTATGAAGGGTATCAGGCGGGATGTGGTCGACCGCAAAGGATGCCATAACCATGCCCAGAGACACGCACATGAAAACCAGGATCAGCTCGAAGCTGTTCTTGATCAGAAAGCCCCCGAAGGTCTTCGCTGTTCCGGCGCTCCGGCTGGCGATCTTGGCAAGCAACAGGACTATGAACCAGGATGCTGCCGCCCTGAAGCACGTGTACGCTGTGCGACTGCCAAAGGCGAGCATCAGAACGAAGATCACCCCGAATAAACCCGCACCGATCTGGGTGAAAACTCGAAGCGCAGTGGTCGAGTCGCTTGAGTCACCGCTGTCAAGCACTGCTCGAATCCATCCTCCTGGACGGATGCCGTAGAGCAAAATCAAGACCACTCCGGCCGCCGCACACAGCGGGATTATCTTCACAACCAGCGCTGACAAGCGCACCAACTGCGGCCACAAAGGCGGCAGCAAGAGCCGAAGGATGGCCCATCCGGCAATGGCCGCGAACAGCCCTACAAATCGTCCTATAGCCCAGCCAATCTGAAGCGAGATAGCGTAAGCGCCCAATACTGCTAACACACAGAGGGCAGCCAGTGTCGGATGAGAAGAGCTATCCATCCAGCCATTCAGCGGGCTGAGTATCCAGATGAGGGGAGTGAAGGTAATGATATTGCCAATCCACTCCGTATACCAAGCCCATTTGGGCTCCTGATCACCGTCTTGGGGCAAACTGCCTGGCATTGCGCGCTCCCCCTTCTCCCGGTTTTTGCCTCTAAGCTCCCGGGCCACAACGAGTATATTTCAGACTGACCCCGCTCCTCTTTATAACGGCGCGAGCGAGTCTACAGTGCGTGCAACCCGCTTTGCGAGAACGCCTCCAGATGTACCAAGCCAGGGCGCTGCCTTTTGGAGCAAAACACTGTGCCTATGATCAGAGCTTCCTGTTTCATTTGGTTATATAGTAGAGATACACACCGTCAGCTCCCAGGAGGCCCCGATGCCAGTCACGTTCACTCTCAATGGAAAGCCACAAACCGTCGACGTCTCGCCGCAAATGCCGCTGCTATGGGTTTTGCGCGACTCGCTCGGAATGACCGGCACCAAGTTCGGCTGCGGCATGGCGTTGTGCGGCTGCTGCACCGTACACATCAACGGGCAGCCCATCCGCTCCTGCGTTACGCCGATTTCAACGGTCGCCGGCAAGAGCGTCACCACCATCGAAGGCCTTTCGTCAGACAACAGCCATCCCGTACAGCGCGCGTGGATCGAAGTCGACGTGCCGCAGTGCGGCTACTGCCAATCCGGCCAGATCATGACCGCCGTGGGCCTGCTCAAGAAGACCGCGCACCCCACCGACGCCGACATCGACGAGGCCATGCACGGCAACATCTGCCGCTGCGGAACCTACCAGGCCATCCGCCATGCCGTTCACCTCGCCGCGCAGTATCAGGCCGCTGCCAATCGCAATGCGACGGTTGCGCAGAACGTAGCGGAAGGAGACGCAGCATGAGCGCCACTCTTTCCCATGTAAAACGCGCCCACCTAAATCGCCGAGGTTTCCTGAAAGCCGGCGTAGCCACCGCGGGCGGCCTCTTTATCGGATTCCATTTGCCCGAAAGCAGCAAGCTCGAAGCCGCCACTACCTCGACGAAACTGAACGCGTTCATCCATGTCGGTGGCGACGACATCGTCAGCTTCTCGATCCACAAATCGGAAATGGGCCAGGGCCCGATGACTTCGCTCTCGCAGTTGCTGGCCGAAGAGCTGGACTGCGATTGGAAACAGGTCCGCACCGAATTTGCACCAGTCGACCCCGCCTACGGTCCGCTGCAAGGCACCTTCGGCAGCATGAGCATCCGCACTTGCTGGGATCCTCTGCGCAAAGCCGGCGCGTCCGCCCGCGACATGTTGCTCGATGCCGCCGCGCAAAAGTGGGGCGTCGCAAAATCGCAGCTTCGCACTGAGAATGGACAGATCATCAACACCGCCACCAACGCGCGCTTGAGCTATGGCAGTCTCGCGGACGCCGCGGGAAAGCTGCCGGCGCCTGCCAAAGTCGCGGTGAAGGATCCGAGCCAATTCCACCTGATCGGGACATCGCCCAAGCGCCTGGACACTCCAGGCAAGGTGAACGGCACTGCTGCCTTTGGTCTCGATGCACGCCGTCCCGGCATGCTTTACGCCGTGGTCGCGCGCTGCCCCGTCTTCGGCGGAAAAGTAGCCAGCTTCGACGATACGAAAACCAAGGCCGTCCCCGGCGTCAAGCAAGTTGTCCAGATCTCGCGCGGCGTGGCTGTCATCGCCGACAACACCTGGTCCGCCATGGAAGGCCGGCGCGCGCTGCAGGTTCAGTTTGACGAGGGCAAGAACGCCAATCTCAGCAGCGCCAGCATTCGCGAGCTGTTCGTGAATCTCGCCGAAAAGCCCGGCGCGGTGGCCCGCAATGATGGCGACGTTAACGCCGCGCTCGCCAGCGGCGCAAAGAAACTCGAGGCCGTTTATGAAGTGCCGTACTTGTCGCACGCTCCCATGGAGCCGATGAATTGCACCGCCGATGTGCGCGCCGCCAGCTGCGAAGTTTGGGTTTCCACGCAAATCCAGACCGCGGCCATGGGGACCACGGCCAAAATCACCGGTCTTCCTCCCGATAAGATCCAGATCCACACCATGTACCTCGGCGGCGGATTTGGCCGTCGCGGCGGAGACGATTTCGTCGGCGAAGCGGTTGAGATTTCCAAGGCTATTGGCAATCCAGTAAAGCTCACCTGGTCGCGCGAGGACGATATGCAGCACGATCTGTATCGCCCNNTGCCCGTCCTTTGGCGGATTGCGCAACGGCGTGGATCGCACCAGCGTGGAAGGCATCATCGATCTCGAATACGCCATCCCGAATTTCCATGTCGATTATCATCCGCCCGACGTCGACATTCCCACAACCTATTGGCGTTCCGTAGGATTCTCGCAGAACACGTTCTTCTCCGAAAGCTTCCTGGACGAACTGGCCGTCGCCGCCGGCAAAGATCCATTCGAGTTTCGCCGTCACTTGCTCGCTAAATCTCCGCGCCTGCTTGCCGTGCTCGAATTGGCGGCCGAGAAAGCCGGTTGGGGCAAGCCGCTTCCGGCCGGCCATGGACGCGGCATCGCGGTGGTCAACAACATCGGCAGTTACAACGCCCAGGTGGCCGAAGTATCGGTGGAGCAAGGCAAGCTGCGCGTGCATCACGTGGTCTGCGCCGTCGATTGCGGGCACGTCATCAATCCGGCCGGCGTCGAGCAGCAGATCCAAAGCGGCATCGTTTATGGATTGAGCGCCGCGCTGAAAGGCGCCATCACCATCGACCATGGCCGCGTGGTGCAAGGGAACTTCAACCACTACGACGTGCTGCGCATCGACGAAATGCCGGTGGTGGAAGTGCACATCGTGCCCAGCCAGGCCGCGCCCGGCGGCATCGGCGAAGCCAGCACGCCGACCATTATTCCGGCCGTCGCCAACGCCATCTTCGCCGCGACCGGCAAGCGCCTGCGCAAGCTCCCCATTCGTCCCGAGGACCTGGCTTAGCCTCCCCGTGGAGCAGTCGTGCTTGCCGCATCGACACTCGTGTCGATGCTTGGCGGGCCTCGGGGGCGCTGTCGAAATCACCGCGAACCGCTCCTCCTGCTTCCGGGCTTGGTCTGCGATCCAACCGCCTGGCAGCAGCACGCTCGTGATCGTGCCCGGCTGCGGTCACACGTCGATGATGGAACGTCCCGCCGAAGTCAACGCCGCCCTCCATGCCTGGCTATATACTTGTTGAGTATGGAAACCCGGCGCACCCATTTGATGAAATTAGCAGGCCTGGCAGCCATGCCCCTCGCCGCTCAAACTGCCGACGAGCTGTTCCGGCGCAACATCGGCACGCCCGATCAATTCAACAAACAGTTTCCCCCACACAAAGTGATCGGCAACATCTACTACGTCGGCTCCGAATCACTTTCTTCCTTTCTTGTCGTTACTCCGCAAGGAAACATTCTGATCAATAGTTGTTTCGAAGCTACGGTTCCGGTGATCCGAGCCTCGGTGGAAAAGCTGGGCTTCAAGTTCACCGACGTCAAGATCCTGCTCGGCAGCCACGCGCACGCGGACCACATGGAAGGCGATGCCCTGGTGAAAAAGCTCACCGGCGCGCAAGTCATGGCCATGGCCGAGGACGTGCCCGCTTTAATGAAGATCAGACCGGCCGACAAGCCGCATCCACTCGACAAAACTCTCCACGATGGCGACCAGGTGAAACTTGGCGGCACAACCCTGGTGGCTCATCTCACCGCCGGCCACACGCGCGGCTGCACCACCTGGACCACCCAGGCCACCGAAGACGGCAAGACCTACGACGTCGTCATCATCGGCAGCGTCGGCGTCAATCCTGGCTACAAATTAGTGAACAACGACGAAGTCCCCGGCATGGCCGGCGAATACATGCGCAGCTTCAAGCTGCTGCGCTCCCTGCCCTGCGATGTCCCTCTCGGCTCCCATCCATCGATGTACAACCTGGCCGCGAAATATCCGCTGCTCGGCAAAGGCCCCAACCCGTTCATCGATCCCGCAGGCTACAAACACGAGCTCGACATCCAGGAACACGCCTTCCTTCAGAGGCTGGACGAGCAGAAGAAAGCCGCCGGTCTTTAGTGTGTAGCTTCGGCTGCAGCATGCCGCACGTTCACCGTCAACAGCACCAGCAGGCCCGCGGCAAAGAACGTGATCAACGACAGAATCGCGAGCCGATAGTTCCCCGTGAATTGCAGCGTCAGCCCGAACAGCAGCGGGCACATCCAACTGGTTCCCTTATCGCTGATCTCATAGACTCCGAAATACTCAGCCTCGCGACCCTTCGGAATCATCAGCGAGAATAGCGAGCGGCTCAGCGCCTGCGTGCCGCCCAGCACAATCGCAACGATCGCCGCCACCACGAAGAACTGCTTCTCGGTGCGGACCGACACATACATCGACACCAGCACGCCGGTCCAGATCACCAGGCTCACTATCACCGCCGGCTTCGCTCCAATCGCCTTCGCGATCCAATCAAACAGGAACGATCCGAAGAAGGCGACGAACTGGACCATCAGAATCACCTCAGTCAGATCGGCCATCGGCATCTTCAGCTCGTCGCTGCCGAACTGCGCAGCCAGCGCGATCACGGCCTGCACGGCATCGTTGTACAACAAGTAGGCCAGCAAAAATCGCAGCGTCTGCGGATAGTGGCGCATGTCGCGCAGCGTGACCGCGAATTCCCGAAAGCTGTCCAGCAGCCCTTCGTTCGCTTCGCGCCTCCGGCCCGGCGGACGATTGCGGATCGCCGCTAACGGAATCAGACTGAACAGCGCCCACCAAACGCCCGCCGACGAAAGATTGATCCGCACTGCCATGGATTCCGACAGCCCCAGGGCCTTGGCTTTCATGAAGAGCACCAGGTTTAGCGCCAGCAGTAATCCGCCGCCCAGATACCCGATGCCCCAGCCTGCCGACGACACGGCGTCACGCTGCTCCGGTGGCGCGATGTCCGGAAGGAACGAGTTGTACACCACGATGGAAGCGCCGAACATTAGATTTGCGACGAGAAACAGCACGCCTCCAAAAAGATACTCGTCGCCGTGCAGAAAGAACATGGCGGCCGTTGCCAGCGCGCCCGTGTAGGCGAATAGCGCCATCAGCCGTTTCTTGTTGGGGCTGAAGTCTGCGATGGCCCCGGCAATCGGCAGCGTGAAAATCTGAGTCACCACCGATACCGAAATCAGATAGCCCCACCACGACCGCGGATCCACCGGAATGCCCAAGGGATGCACGCGTCCATCCGCGCCGGCCGCCGCCTTCGCGAGCGCTGTCAGGTAAGGCCCCAGAAACAGAGTCACCACGGTGCTTGCGAACGTAGAGTTCGCCCAGTCGTACATGTACCAGCCGCGCTGCTCGCGCTTGCTATATGGAAGGGCCAGGTTCATACTCCGCGGGATCTCCCGCCAAGCCATTAGAGCACACGGTACAATGAGAACGTTTTGGGTCCTCTCCACATGGGAAACATCGGCAACATCGTCGTACTGGGTGCGCAATGGGGTGACGAGGGCAAGGGAAAAGTCGTCGACCTGTTCTCGGAAAAGTTTTCAATCGTGGCCCGCTATCAGGGCGGCCACAACGCTGGACACACCGTATTCATCGGCCCCAGGAAGTTCGTTCTCAAACTGATTCCGAGCGGCATTTTGAGGCCCGGCATCCGAGCCGTCATCGGCAATGGAGTGGTCATCGATCCCGCGGCGCTGATCGAGGAGATGGAAAAGCTGGAGCAGGCGGGCATCGACGTCCGCGCCCAGCTCGCCATCAGCGATCGCGCGCACGTCATCTTTCCGTTTCACCGCATTGTCGAAAAGATGTCCGAGGGCCGCCAGGATCGGGTGCCCATCGGAACCACTTCGCGTGGCATCGGGCCTTGCTATGAAGACAAAATCGGGCGGCGCGGCATCCGCATCGCCGACCTTTATGAACATGACAGCTTCTGCGCGATGTACACCGCGCTGGCCGAAGACAAGCAACTGCTGGCCCAGACGTTCGACATCCAGGAAACCATCGACTACGAATTGATCCGCGATCAGTATCTCGGATTCGCCGAACGCCTCCGGCCGCTGGTCTGCGACACCGCCCAGTTGCTCAACGACGCCATCCGCGCGGGCCAGCGCGTGTTGTTCGAGGGAGCGCAGGGAACCATGCTGGATGTCGATCATGGAACCTATCCTTTCGTGACATCCTCGAGCGCTACCGCGGGCGGAGCCTGCACCGGCGCCGGCGTGCCGCCCACCGCGATCCACGGGATCATCGGCGTTTCAAAGGCCTATACCACGCGCGTTGGCAGCGGACCGTTTCCCACCGAGCTCCTCGGCGACGACGGTGAGCGAATCCGCAAAGCCGGCAACGAATTCGGCGCAGTCACCGGCCGCCCTCGCCGCTGCGGCTGGTTCGATGTGCCGCTGCTGCGCTACACCGCCATGATCAACGGATTCACCAGCCTGGTGATCACCAAGCTCGATGTGCTCGACCAATTCGATGAGATCCTGGTCTGCACCGGCTACAAGAACGTCACTGCCATGCCCGCCACGTTCCGCGGCCTGGAAGCCGTCGAGCCGGTCTATGAAAAGCTGCCGGGGTGGAAATCCGAAACGCGCGGCCTCTCGCGCGAACGCGATCTCCCGCCACGCGCCCGCGATTATCTTCACTTCTTGAGCGAGCGTGTTGGCGTCGAAATCGGCTGTATCTCCACCGGCCCCGAGCGCGACGAGACCATCCTCATCGAGAATTCCCGCCTGGCCGGTCTGTTGTAGCAACACTTCCTGAGAGTTTTCCTTCGGCAAGACACACTATTCCTGGTAGGAATACCTGTGGTTAGACTATTTCGACTCATTTTCCTCTTTCTGTCAGGGATAGCGTGTTTTGCCGCTACCTACACCATCCAAACCGTGGCCGGCGCGGACAATGCGGGCGACGGCGGATCGGCTCTCTCGGCTGCGCTGGGCCAGCCCGAGGGAATCGCGATCGACAAGGCGGGAAACATCTATGTGGCCGATGCCGCCGCCAATCGCGTGCGCATAATCGCACCCGATGGAACCATTCAAACATTCGCCGGAACCGGCGTGGCGGGCTTCGCGGGCGACGGCGGACCAGCCACTGCCGCTCAGCTCAATCAACCCTATGGGCTCGCACTGGACCCCGCCGGCAATCTCTACATTGCTGATTTGGGAAACGGACGCGTGCGCAAAGTCTCCATCACTGGCGTCATTCAGACCGTCGCCGGCGGAGGCGCCTTCCCTGCCACGAACCAGGGACAAGGCGGCCCAGCCACCAGCGCGCAGTTGATGCAGCCCCGCAACGTGACGCTCGATGCCGCTGGCTCTTTGTACATTTCCGATTTCGGCGCGAACCAGGTCTACAGCGTCGGTTTCGATGGCACGCTCACGCTCATGGCTGGGACCGGCGTGGCCGCCTTCTCGGGCGACGGAACTTCTGCCCTGCTGGCGCAACTCAGCGCGCCCGCTGGTCTTGCCGTCGACTTCTACGGACAGCTCTACATCGCCGACAGCGGCAACAACCGCGTTCGGAAAGTCTACAACGGCGTCATCATTACCGTGTTCAATACCCCAGGACCGACCGGCCTCGCACTCGGCTCCACGGGTACGCTATACGTCGCCGCCTCCAGCTACTTCGGAACCCTTTCTCAACAGATTCCCGCCATCTCCTCGGCCGTCGACGTAGCCGTGGATCTCGCTGGTGATCTGTTCGCCAGCAGCGGAGCTTTCGTCCTGGAGCTTCCGGCCGGCGGCATCGGGGGCATTGCCACAACCATCGCCGGAAGCGGCGCATCGCCAAACTTCGGCGGCGACAATGGCCCCGCCACCGCCGCCCAGCTCTATGCGCCATCCAGCGTTGTCATGGATTCCAGCGGCAATTGGTACATCGCCGACACCTCCAACAATCGCATCCGCATGGTGACGCCCGCGGGCGTGATCAGCACCATCGCCGGAACCGCCACGGCCGGTTCCACGGGCGACAACGGCCCCGCGTCGGCGGCCCAACTGAACGCTCCCCGTGCGCTGGCTTTCGACATTTTCGGAAATCTGTGTGTCGCCGACTCGGGCAACAACGAAGTCCGCAAGATCACACCGGCCGGATTGATTCTACCGGCCATCACCCAACCTAACAGCTCCATAGCACTGAACAACCCGGTGTCCGTCGCCACCGACGCCCTGGGCTCCGTCTACATCGCCGATGCCGGCAACAACCGCATCGTCAAGGTGACGGCTGCGGGAGCGACCAGCATCTTGGCGCCGATCGTTCAGCCGCAAGCCGTGGCGGTCGATTCCTCGGGCAACGTCTGGGTTGCGGATCCCACCCAGGTCTGGACCATCACGCCCGCGGGCGTCGCCAGCACCATGATCACGGGGCTGAACTCGCCCACTGCTATCGCCTTTGCTTCTGATGGCAGCCTCCTGATCGCGGAACCCGGCGCGAATCTGATTCAACAGTGGACATCCGGCTCGCTCGCGACTATTGCCGGAACCGGCACGGCCGGATTTTCCGGCGACGGAGGCCCAGCGCTCTCCGCGCAATTGAACGGCCCGGCCGGCATCGGCATTGGCGCGAATGGCGTGTTCTGGATCGCCGACTCCGGCAACAACCGCGTCCGATCCCTCACGCCGCTCGCCGTCACTTCCGAAACACCGCCCACGGTAACCATCACAGTAGTCAACGCAGCGAGCCTCGCCGCTGGACCCATAGCGCCTGGCGAAATCATCACCGTATTTGGTTCGGGCTTCAGCGCCACCCAGACCCAGCTTTTGTTCGATGGCACGGCGGCCACGCTGTTCTACACCAGCGGAACGCAAATCAATGCGCTGGCACCCGCTACTTTGTCCGCAAACTCCATCAGCAGGATGAGCGTCGTTGTGAACGGGACTACCTTGGCCGAATCCCCGACGCCGGTGGCCAGCGCAGCGCCGGGCATTTTCACCACCGCGAGCGGAACCGGCCAAGCGGCCGCCATCAATTACCCGGAAGGCAGCATGAATTCGGCCTCGAACCCGGCGCCTCGCGGGACCATCGTGTCCTTCTACGCAACCGGCCAAGGTACCAGCTCCGGCACGGTCACTTTGACCGTCGGCGGTTATCAGGCTCAGCTTTTGTACGCCGGACCAGCGCCCGGTTTCCCCGGATTGATGCAGATCAATGCGCAAATCCCTGGCGGTTTCCTGGCCCCCGGCATTCAGCCGGTGGTGCTGTCCATCGGCGGCGCGGCCAGCCAGGCCGGCGTCACCATCGCGATCGATTGACCGGCTGTCCTCGCACGGTGATCATCCAATTGATAATGGCACGCCCATCGCCGATGACGGCGGTAGCGTTGACACAGGAAATAGCTGCATCACCAACAACTCGAATGGACTCTTCACGAAAGTCAACCTCGCGATTCTTGGCGGACTGGTGAATGGCCGGAGCGCCTCTACCGATCTATTCAATGTGGCCGTCGCGCATGCGCACGATGCGGTGTCCATAGCTGGCAGCTTCGGGATTGTGCGTGATCATTAGTATCGTTTGGCCGAGGCGCTCGTTCAGATCGCGCAGCAATGCAAGCACGGCGTTCGAATTTTCCGTGTCGAGATTTCCGGTGGGTTCATCGGCCAGCAAAATGGCCGGACGATTGACGATCGCCCGGGCAATGGCGACACGCTGCTGCTCGCCGCCGGAAAGCGCGCGCGGCTTGTGATCCAGACGGCTTTCGATTCCGAGCAATTTCAACACTTCGAGAAATTCGGGGTCGAGGGGGCCGATCTTATGTGCAATGTCGCGCGCGATTTCGATGTTGTCGCGAGCGGTCAAGGTCGGCAGCAAATTGTATTTTTGGAAAACGAAGCCGACCGAGTTCTTGCGCAGCTCGGTGCGCTCGGCTTCGGACATGCCGAGCAAATCGCGCCCGCCGATGTCGATGGTCCCCGAGGTCGGTGGCGTCAGCCCGCCCACGATGTGAAACAGGGTCGACTTGCCGGACCCCGATGGCCCGACGATCGCCACGAATTCGCCCGGCTGAACGTCCAGATCCACGCCGCGCAGCGCGTGCACATCCACTTCGCCGACACGGTAGGTTTTTCGGAGGCCGCGAATGGAGATGATCGGTTCGCCATCATTCATAGGCCAGAGCCTCGATTGCATCTTGACGCGCCGCCTTGAGTCCTGGACCCAGCGCGCCCAACAAAGCGCCGCCGATGGCGATGGCCGCGGCGATGGGCCACCACACCGGAACAATCGCTTGGATCAGCGATGCGGGCACCACGTTGTGAATCAGGAACCGCGTTACGTAAGAGAGCAGGATGCCGAAAATCGCCCCGGCTATTGCGATGAGGATTGCCTCGCGCAACAGGATGTTCAAAATATATGCCGGTGACGCGCCCAGCGCCTTCAGCACGCCAATCTCGCGCGTGCGTTCGAGCACCGCTGTGTACATGGATAAAAGGATCGCGAGGAACCCGACCACCACGCCGAGCCCAATTACGACCCAAATGAACCCATTCAACAGCGGGATGTTGCTCACCGAGAGCAGCGACGTGAATTCTTCCATGGAGTAAATGCGGTAGTCCTTCAAAGCGCCCTGCAAAGAGGACTTGACCTGTTCTATTTTCGAAGGGTCGTCCAGCTTGACGTAGATCATGGTCACCTTACCGGTGCTGGCGGTGAGTTCCTGCAGCGTGGCCAGCGGCACCACCACACGGGTCAGCATTCCGGACTGGTAGATACCGGACACGTGCCAAGGCCGGTTCAGCAGCATGATGGTGTCCCCGACGCGAACCCTGTGTTGCTTGGCGTAAAAATCGTCGACCACGACATCGTTCGGACCCTGGAACGTTGCGCCCGAGAGGAAACGAAATCCGCCGCTGACCTTATTGAACTCCGCCAGATCCACTCCGGTGACGTAATTGAACAAGTCGGTTCCTTGCTGGAGCACACCGGTGGAGAACTTTACGCCCGGCTGCTGGTCAATCTTCGAGGCGATGCGGGCATCCATACTGACGCTCATGGTGACGACGTTACTGGTGGGCGGGCGGACCATGATATCCGCACCCACGCCGCTCGCGCGGGCGGCTTGATCGCTCAACGTCCCTTCCTTCAAGCCCACCAGCGTCAGTATCAGCGTCACCTGAATGCCGATGACGACGATCCCGATCAGCGTCCGCACGGGACGGTGCTTCAGGTTTTCGAAAACCAATTTGTTCGTCAAGTTATTTGTAAGAGACCACGAGTCGTTGCGGGAAGGGCGCGAGCTCGCGCATTTCGTTGCGCGCGAATCCCGCGTTGCGGAACATTTTTTCGAGCTCGGAATAGGTGTAGGCGTCGCCGGCCGGTGTGCCGAGCATTTGCATGCTGAACATGGCGTCGCGCGGCGGCGATATGCGATCTTCGTTCGGAATGAAGTCGGGCGTGACGGCGATGCCTCCCGGCACGAGCGCGGCGTGGACTTTGCGCAGCAGCTTCTCGTTGGTGGCCGGATCAAAATGATGCAGAAAGTTCGGGATCAGGATGATATCGTAGCCGGAGCCCAGATCCACCTCAAACGCGCTGCCGGCGATGGTGACATAGCGATCCGAGACGCCCGCCTTGCTTGCGTTTTCTTGGGCCACTTCGAGCACGTTGGCCCAGTCCAGTCCGACAACCTTCGCGCCGGGGTTGTGCTTGGCGAAAGCAATTCCGTACAAGCCGTGACCGGCCGAGATATCGAGGACCTTGATGGGCTTCGAGCCAGCGAACATCTGGGCGATCAATTCGGCCGGCATCTGCATCATGGGAGCCATGGAGCGCGCGAACTCCACCCAGATGGCATGATCCGGCTCCAAGACTCCGTGATCGCTCGGCAGCGCTCCGCCGTGGCGGATGACGCCGGTGATGTCTTCGAGCATTCCAGCGATTTGCGGACTCATCAGGAACTTTGCCATGGTGCCCATGTAGGCGGGCGAATGGCGATTCAGGAAAGCAGCGGAGTCCGGCGTCAGCGAGTACTCGCCGCTTTGCTTCACCAGGAATCCCATCATAGTCAGAAAATCGCAGAGCACGCGCGTGCCCTTTTCGGAGGCCTTAATACGCGCGGCAATCGCGCTCAGGGACTTGTTGCCATCGGCTATGGCGGTGAACAAATCCAGGTCGATGGCGCCACGCAGAGCGACGCTGCGCTGATACGCTTGCAACGTGTCAAATACTATGCCAGGCGATGGAGGAACGATACCAGGCGACGAGGCCTGCGGTTGTGGAGATGATGACATACGACCATCATCTCACCCCACCGCATCACCAGTGTATCCGCACGCCGCCAATGATGCCCCGCGACAGCGCCTGGTAACCGAGCACTTCCTCGTAGCGTTCGTTAAGAAGATTATCGATCCGGAGTATCGGCGTGAAGTGCTTGGCGAGATCGTAAGACGCACTGGCGTATATGTTTTGGTAACCGGGATTGCGTGTGACTCCGAAGGTAAAGTCGGCGTCCTGCCGCTCACCGACGAAGCTGCCACCGGCAACCAGCGACCAACGCTTCGGCGTGACCGCGATAGCGAGCGATCCGGAATTGCGCGGCCGGCGAACCAGCGGCTCGCCGATGCCGGTGTCGGACGACTCGGGCGTAGTGGATGCCGTGATGTCCGTGTACAAGCGCATATACGAGCCGGTGATGCGAATGTTGCTCGTGACGCGCGCCTGCGCGGATGTTTGGATGCCGCGCGCCCAGCTCGCTTCGATGTTCTCCCAGGTATCGCCAACGAAAGCGATGAGATCGTAGAAGGAGCTGCGAAACAGATCGACTTCGGTCCGCACGCGGCGGCCCCACCATTCCGACACCACTCCGGCTTCGTAGGTGGTGGTCACTTCCGGACGCAGCGCGGGATTGCCGAAGTAGTAGGGCAGCGCCTGTGCGTAATTCTCGAGCAGGCTGGGCTCGGTGACGCCACGCCCCGCGCTCACCCGGAGCAACGTCGAGGACAGCGCGCCATGTTCGCCCGCCAGACGCAAGCTTGCGCCGCCGCGGCCCGAAAAGATAGTTCCGAACGCGCTGCTGTGCTCCACTCGCGCGCCGCCGCTGAGGAAGATTCGCTTTCCGAGGCTCTGCTGGAGGTTCGTGAAGAAGCCGTTATTGGTGCGCCTGGCAGCCACCCCGGATAAGTTGCCGCTCTGATCCTGATAGCCGTACCCGAAGACGATGGCGCCGCCGCGATGCGAGAGCGTGCCCTGATAGCCGGCAGTTTTTCGTTCGGTGATATTGAGCGAACTGTTGGGCCCGAAGTACGCATCGGTTTGAACCAGTGTCAGGCCGGGAGGAATCACGGTGGGCGGCGCGTACGGATTCACCAACGTAACGAAGTACACCGCTGGTGGAGGCCCGGCGACATTCTGCACCAGGGCGGCGAGCGGCTGTTCGCTGTATGGCTCGTTATCGTTGTAGGTATCGTTCAAGCGTTGAAAGCCGAACGTAAACTGCTGTTGATAGTTGGAACCGCGGCTATCGTCCAGGCGTACAGACACAGTGTTGTCGCGGGTGTGTTCGTTCGCAATCTGATCATCCACGCCGTAAGCGATCTGGCCCGGAGTGCCGACGATTGCGTCGTAAACGTGGTAGACGGCGCGCAGTTGAGTGGAGTCCGAAAACTTGTAACCGAGATTGGCGATGCCGCTGTTGTTGCGGTAGAAAGTGTTGGGCCACTCGCCGACGGTGTGCAGTTCGGACCCGCTCAGCGAATAATCGAAGCGCGATGGCAGGCCGCCGGTGAGATTGGCGATCCAGTGGTCGGTTTGAAAGCTGCCGCGCTCGTAGGAAACAGAGCCGTGCGGAACTTTGTCTTCAGGATTGCCGTGCTTGGTGAACAGTTGGATCACGCCGGCTGCGGCTTCGGCGCCGAAGAGCGCGCTTTCGGGCCCGAGCACCACTTCCACGCGATCCAGGCCTTCCGTGGAGAAATTCTCGAGGTGCAGCTCACCGCCCGGATCGTTCAAGGGGACGCCGTCGAGCAGGACCAATGTGCCGGTGTAATCGGCGCCGCGCGTGAAGACCTCGGCTAGCGTTCCAATGGGCCCATACTCGTCGATTTGCAGGCCGGGAATCTCGCGCAGCACATCGAAGAGCATCGGAAATTGGCGCGCTTCGAGATCTTGTTGGGTGATGACGCTGGCGCTGACCACGGCCTGTTCGGGCGTGGTTTCGGTGCGGTTCGCCGAGACCACGACGGTCTCCACCGGGCCTGCGATGGCGAGCGTGATCTTGGCTTCGGAGGCGTCGGTGAGATCGGCGGTGCGGGGCTCGAAACCGGTCTTTTCCACATTGACCGCGCATCTATCGACACCGTTGAGTGCGAATCGGCCTTCGGCGTTGCTGTAGGCGGATTGGTTTTGGCACGTGACTCGCGCGGCTTCGACCGGGCGGCCGGACGGATCGAGTATGGTGCCGCGAATGGAGGTTTCGCCCGCGCAAAGCCCGAGCGACAGAGACAGAAGAAAGATGGTTCGCATCGTACGTTTCTCCCTCGAAAACGTGATTGAGATTCGAAGCGAAGGACCGGTCTCCTGACTTGCGGTTGGCTACGTCGGAAGCGATCTTCCCACTTGCGCAGTGATCGCCTCAGCCAAATTTCGGCCGCTTACAGTTGCGGGGCAGTGGCGGATTTACACCGCCTTCCCGAGCATCCCTCGCGGGTTGAGTTGTAAAAGATCTTTCGCGAGTATAGCAGAGCCTTGTTATTTCAGAAAGCCGGAAGCGATTTCCTTGCCCGCGTCGAAGACGGAGTATTGAGCGTCGTCAAATTCGCTTTTGGTCAGCAGCACGGTTTCAAGCGCGCTGTTCCCGGCCAGGACCAAAACCATGTGGCGGCGATCGAGCGGATTCGAGGCTGTGAACGCGAGCCCTTCGGTTTCGGAGGCGTGATCCTGGCCCGCGATGCGGAACAAGCCGCCCGCGGAATCGAGGCCGAGCTCGACATGGAAGGCGGCAAGAGCCGAATTGGTTTCGGGCCGTCCGACGAAGATGACATCGTGGGTGCGGAGATCGGCATCGGTGAGCTCGAAATCCTTGCGGATGGGTACGGCCGTTTCGAGCGAACGGTAAAAATGCTTCTGCAATTCCTCGGCGGCGTAGCGGTTGGCGCCAGCCTCGGCCATGGTGCCGTAAACCAGCATGGCGGACGAGAGCCGCTCGCGGATATCCGACGCCAGATATGTTGCGCCGCCATGGTCCGCAGGCATAACGAACTTCACGCCTGCGGTGTCCAGGAACGATTGTGCGGTGACGGCTTTGGTCTTGTGATCCGCGAAGAAATCGGACATCAGCTTGAAGAAACGATCGTCGCCGATGTCGCGCCGCAACTGGTCGAGGAAGAGCGCGCCTTTTTGCGTCTCCAGCTCAAACTGCTGCTTCGAATTCGGCGCGGAAATACTCAGCGAACGATACCTAGCCCAGTGCCCGGCCATGGCTTTGGAGAGATCCTTGGAATCCAGATCCTGGTAGTAAGCCGCCGAGCCGGAGGCGAACCAGCTATCGGCGTCGGATGCCGGCAGAACCCAGCCTTTCCACAACCGATCGCTGTACTGTTGCTTGGGAGGGTCCGCGGCCCAGGTTTTGGTTGCCGATTCGGACTTCGAGGCAGGCGCCGGCTGAGTGTAAATCAGCCGGTAGCCGGAAGGGTACAGGCCGTCGTTGCCCGCGTATTCGTTCTGATCCGCGTTGGTCGGCAGGCGCTCGGTCTGATTCGGACGGCCGATCTCGGCCCACACCATCATGCGCGAAGCCATGTCGGCTGTCACTACTTTGGCGTCCATCGCGGTGGCGCTAACCAGCGGCGCGGTGTGATAGGCCATGAATCCGAACTGTTCGTCGATTTTGCCTTTGTACTCGCGGTAGAGATCCTGCCACTTCAGATCGCGATCGGTGGGCACGTAGGGGAGGTAGGCCGGTGGGGCGTTCGGGTCGGGAGTTTCTTCCAGGCGAACGCTGAGATCCTTGGCATTGTTGTCGCCCCAATAGAAGCCTTCGGTGCCGCCGAACCAATCGTTCTTGGAACTGCGATAAAGCCGGGTTTTGTAGGTGCCCAACTCGAACAGAGCGATCTCGTTGGTCTTGGCATCGCCCAAGATCCACTCGTTGGTGTAGAGGCCGTTGTTCTTGGTGCTGAGAATTTGTACCACTTGATCGATGTCGCCTCCATACTGGATGGCTTTGCGCGCGCGATAGGCGATGGGAGTGCCGTTGATGTTGAACGGGCTTTGATCGATGGTGGTTTCGGTGAGCACGATGCCGGCATCGTTCTGGTACCAATCGGTTCCGCTCTCGATGCCGCCGGCATAGCTTTGCATCAGCACGCGATGGCCGGTGGTGGGCTGGATGTCGATCATCACGTTGGTCTGTTCGGCGAGCGTGAGCGGCCACCAGGTGGTGTGCCCGATGACCATGCGGCCATCGCGAGTGGCGGACCCGGTGGCGGCGAAGGAGCTGCAATGGTCCAGAGCCTGGCGCTTGCGATTGCCATAATCGGGAACCGAGAGATGCAAGCCTTCGAGCCCATTGGGTGTGACGGGCAGCGCTTCCTTGAGGTCGCCGAGCTCGACAGTGGTGTTGACGACGACGATATCGGTGAGATCTATCGGGCGGCCTTCCCAGCGGGCGCCGGCGTCGGAAGCTCCGTCGGCGATGCCCTTCATCTCTTGAAGAATTTCCTGATCGAAACCGCGCAGGAACAGCGCGCTGGCAGTGGTGCGGGCGAGATCCCAACTTTTGTTCTTGCCCCGGGGATCGAGTTCGGCGGCGCAGCGCTCCATGTACTGTGGAATTTCCTTGGCCATGAGGCGGCCGTGCTGGTAGCCGCGCTCGTACGGATTTCCTTCGATGTGGAGGTAGATCCATCCGCCGACCGGATAGCGATAGGCCGGGCCATAGGTTGTGACGGCGGACGGCGCGGGCCAAGGATCGATACCGATGTTTGCCGGCGCTTCGTTCAGCGTGACGCCAGAAAACCAAGCTTTGCCGTCGAATGTGCCGCCATAGGCGACGGTGAGCACAATGTTATCCTGCGCGCGCGTGGCGATGAAGCGGAGATGCAAGCGGGTCCAATCGCGCGAACCGGCGAGCGATTCCGACTGCACATCGAAGGGCATGGAAGCCATGCTGAGGGCGGCGCCGGTGGCGATGGGCGAGCGGTCGAGATCGCGGACGGTGAGTTTTTCGGTGCGGATCCAGCCGGAGAGCTCGTAAGGCTTGCCAATGGCGAGCGCAATGGGCGCGGATTGGACGCGAGCGTCGCGGGCAGAGTTGCCAGATTCGAGGCGCATCGACATTTTGCCATCGTGGGTGACGGCCGGATCGGCGGCGGCGGTGCCGCGCAGTGTCGTCCAGGAGGGGCTGGAGCTATCGAAGGAGGCGTTGAACAATGGTGTCCCGGCACGTAATGAAGCCAGGACCGTGAGAGCAAGTAGGAGCTGCCGCATATCTCTATGAGATCACATGTGGCTGGTTGTTGGTTGGTGGTTGTTGGTGGCTGGTGGTTGGTGGGAAGGGACGATTTGAGCATCGGCGGGGTGTTCAGAAATGGGATTCGCTGCGTTTGGTAATTTCGCTTCACGGGCCTGAGCCGATTGCATTTGCACGAGCGTTTTCAAGAGGCGGTGGTACTCGTGATTTAGCCGTGATTGATAGCGGTTGAGCAGCGCGAGCGAGCTGTTGGCGCCGGAGAGCGCGTCGAAGGCGATGGCGAGGCGGTGATTGTCGGGCATGTCATCGTAATCGCGACTGAGGCGCTCTTCCTGATCCTGCATGCGGTGTTCGAGGAGTCCGGATTCGACGCCCGCATAGCGCGCGACACGCCAATGGGCGGCGGCGAGTTGATGGACGAGATCGATTTCGGGTTTGGTTTGCGGACGGAAGTGGTCGAGATAATCGTGGAGCTGGCCCTGGTATTGGTCGGCGGATTCATTGAAGAGGACGACGGTGCGGGCGGTGAGTCCGTGAGCGAGGGCGTTGAGGGCGGGGGATGGTTGGGCGGGGCTTCGGGATTTGGCGGCGTTGGCGCGGGCGGATTTGATTTTGCGGTGAGAGGAAGGCATGGTTTGTCAGTCCGAGTATGAGGGCGTCCCTCGCAGCTGGCGGACGCCGACGGCCACTAAGTGTTTGACGAGAAACGAAACGAGCGAGCGGGTAGACTGGTGAACGCGGAGTCCGGTTTAGGCGAGGCCGAGCTTCTTGGCGTGGCGAATTCCCAACTCTACGGGGTGGACGGAGCTGACGCCGGTTCGTTTCATTTCGTCGACGGCATCCTCGATTGAGCCCGATCTCAGATGCAGATCGTGCGCCAGGAACGACTTTAGGTCGTCGAGAGTGGGGAATCGCCGAGCGGGCAGTGCACCGCCGGGGCCTGCGATCGGGGCGAATATCAAGGAATATTGATCGCCATTATTCGGGCGCGCTTGCTTCAGAATGTGCACAACGCCATCTCGTTGTTGCCGAAATTGTTGCTGCAGGGCCTTGACTAGCGGATCGTCAGGACTCATAACGCGAACTCTCCGGATTGGTACCTTTTTGTAGATGCCGGCTCGTTCGAGTGCGTCGGTGACTGCGCCGAAGGTTTTGAACGGACCTTTCGTGTCATACCAGGGACTTGCAACAACCAGGTGCCATTCTTCGAGCTCCGGCAAGTAGATCCACTTGCACAGGGTGATGGGAATCCTGGTGCGGCTAAGCGCCTCCATGATCCTGGCTCCGACATTCAGATCACGATTCACCAATGTAGTTTGATCCATTGCAGCACTCCATCCGCCGAGTTCACGGCGAGAGTCATGTTTCTGCCGCCCAGCTTGGATGTTTCGTATCGGCTGTCCACTTTCCCGCCTCTCACAAGATCCCAGTTGTTGGCGAGCAGCGGCCGGGCCTTCATGTCGCTTTCAAGCTGAGCATCGAGGTGCGCCAGCTTGAGCAGTTGATCGAGGTTGTGGGTGTAGACTTTGGCGGCGTACTCCTTGTCAGCTGGGAAGTCGTGACGGCGGGTCTTTTTGGCGATGCAAGCCTTTAAGGCGCACTCGACAGCAAATCCTGCGAGATAATAGGCGCCTTGCTGGTTACCTGTCTTGGAGAGGGTGGCAGCCTCTTTGGCACGGAGTTCCGCTAGACGCTGGAAATCCTTGCGCGTTTTTCGCGAGGGGAGTGTGGCGGGAGCCATGTGTTTGTGGCGACATTCCTACTCTGCATTCGTCGTCCTATGATACCCGGTTGGGCGTTTTGGGGAGGGTGCAAATTACTTCCATCACTCGGATTTAGTGGGTATTATGCCGTTGAAATCGTAGAGTGTTTTTATAACGCCGAGATTGCGCGCTTCAAGCGTGGCGGCGCGCAGACAGCCTTGCTCGGCCCAAGCCAGTCGCCTGCGATCCCAATCGGCCCACTCCCAGGGTGGGAATTCCAGGATGACGCCGTGTTCGGGTTGCTCCAACTCGTATTGATGGTTGAGAAAGTTTTGCCTCAGGCGAAGAGTCCATCCTTCGGGAAGATGTTTTTCGTACGAAAAGAACGCCTTTGTTTTGCGGCCTGTTTCTCTTCGGACCCACCCGTCCCGCTCCATCCGCGAAGGTGCCGGGCGGATGAATACGCGCTTCAGGTTTGTGTCGTCCCGAAGTGCTTGTTCGTGATAGGGGTCCAGCCAATAAGAGTTGTTCGAAGCGAACAATCCGCCTCCATCCCGCGTGTCGCCGCCTTCTGGCCAAAGGGCGAGCGCGGTCAGCGAAGGCACGCGCGAGATCGCGGTCCATGTTCCGCCGGTCTTTGGAATCGCCCAAGCGACGCCGCCCATCGCGAAATAGATCAGATAGCGGCCGTCGGGCGAAAGGTCGGAGCGATCCGGATAGATCTTGCCCTTGAACCATTGGCCTGGTGTGAATTTGTCGGTGTCGCGATCCCATAGAATGGTGCGCACCAGTCTGCTGGGCCTCGCGCCGGAACACAATTCCTACTGGCGCGTCCGATGCCAGCAAGACGCTCAGGCGCGGCGGGGGTGGAAGCTTAGCTGGCGACACTGGCGAGGAAGGCCGGTTTGCGGCGGGCGTTCATTTGCTGTTCCCAGGCGTAGGCGAGCTTGATCAGCGTGGGCTCGCTCCAGGCGGCGCCGAAGAACGACAGGCCGATGGGCAGGCCGCTATAGAATCCGGCGGGGACGGTGATGTGCGGGTAGCCGGCGACGGCCGCGGGCGTGGTGCAGCCGCCGGTGTCGCGATCGCCGTTGATGTGATCGGTGAACCAGGCGGGGCCGGACGTTAGAGTCACGATCGCACCCAGCTTGTGCTTGGCGAGCAGAGCATCGATGCCGTCCTGGCGCGAGAGGCGCACGCAATCGGCACGGGCTTTCAGGTACGCGGCGTCGGTCAGCGGGCCTTTGGCTTCCGCTTGAATGAACAGCTCCTGCGCGAAGAAGGGCATCTCGCGGCTGCGATTCTTTTCGTTGTAAGCGATCAGGTCCTTGAGACTGCGAGCGGGGCTGGAGGCGGGCAGGCGCGTGAGATAGCGATTGATGCCGTCCTTGAATTCGTAGAACAGCACCTCTTGTTCGGGCGCGTCCATTTGACCATGCGTCGCGAGATCGGCGGGATCGATCACCTCAGCGCCCGCTTTTTTGAGCGCGTCGACGCAGCCGTTGAGGAACGCATCGAGCGGCGCGTTGCTCTCGAAAAATTTGCGGGCGATGCCGAGGCGCGCGCCACGCAGGCCCTGGGGATCGAGGAAGCGTGTGTAGTCGGGCGCGGCTTTGTCTGCATCGGCCATCGCGCTCAGCAAAATCGCGACGTCGCGAACCGTGCGCGCCATGGGGCCGGCGGTGTCCTGGCTGGCCGAGATCGGGATGATACCGGAGCGGCTGACGAGTCCGACGGTGGGCTTGATGCCGGCGAGACCGTTGATGGATGAGGGACTGGTGACCGATCCATCGGTTTCGCTACCGATAGCCGCGGCACAGAGATTGGCGCTGGTGGCAGCACCCGAGCCCGAGCTGGAGCCGGAGGGATTGCGATCCAGCGCATACGGGTTTTTGGTTTGACCGCCACGTCCGCTCCATCCGCTGGTGGAGTGCGTGGAGCGGAAGTTGGCCCATTCGCTGAGATTAGTTTTGCCGAGAATGATGGCGCCCGCGGCACGCAGGCGAGCGGCGACGACGGCGTCTTGGGGGGCGCGCCAATCGGAGAGGGCGAGCGAACCGGCGGTGGTGCTGATAGGGTCGCGCGTTTCGATGTTGCCCTTGATCAGGATCGGGATGCCGTGGAGCGGGCCGCGCACGCGGTTGTCTTTGCGTTCGCGATCGAGTTGGGCGGCGATAGCGGCGGCATCGGGATTGAGCGCGAGCACCGCGCCGAGTTGGGGGCCGCGTCGGGCATCGTTGCGATCGATGGCCTCGATGCGGCCTAAGTAGAGCTGGACCAGATGCTCGGAGGTCCACTTGCCTTGCTGGAGTCCGGAGGCGAGATCGGCGAGGCTGACTTCGTCCAATTCGAAGGCTGCGGGAGCGGCTGAGGCCGGGGTTGCGGGCACGTATTGACAAGCTATTTGCGAGGCTGCCGCGCCGGTGATTGCCGTGGCGAGAAACGCACGCCGTTTCATGCGGAGTATGGTAGCATTGGCGGCGCTATGTCACTTTCGAAACGATCTTTCGCGGAGTTCATTGGAACATTCTGGCTGGTCTTCGGTGGTTGCGGCGCCGCTGTACTCGCGGCTTCTTTTCCAGGCCTAGGAATAGGATTTGCCGGCGTTGCGCTGGCGTTCGGCCTGACGGTGCTGACGATGGCGTTCGCGATCGGCCACATTTCGGGATGCCATTTGAATCCCGCGGTATCGGTGGGGCTGGTGGTGGGGAAGCGCTTTCCGGTTTCGGAACTCCCGGCGTATGTGATCGCGCAGGTGCTGGGAGGGATAGCCGGATCGGCGGTGCTGTATTTGATCGCCAGCGGCAAGGAGGGGTTCAGCGTGGCCAACGGTTTCGCCGCTAACGGCTACGACGCGCATTCGCCGGGCGGATATACGTTGGGCGCGTGCCTGGCGGCCGAAATCGTGCTGACGTTCATGTTCCTGATGATCATTCTGGGCGCGACGGATCGGCGGGCGCCGAAAGGCTTTGCGCCGATTGCGATTGGGCTGGGGCTGACGCTGATCCACTTGATCGGCATTCCAGTGACCAACCTTTCTGTGAATCCGGCGCGCAGTACGGCTCCGGCGATCTTCGTGGGCGGGTGGGCGCTCGAACAGCTTTGGCTGTTTTGGGTGGCTCCGATCGTAGGTGCGGCGCTGGCGGGCGCGGTGTACACCGTGTTCGAGACGAAACCCGAGCCAATGATGAGGGAAGCTTTGACTGGACGCTGAGTGTTCACGCCGCGATCTTCATTTCCTGGAGAAACGCCAGATCCTCGGCGGTCAACTGGACGTCGCCGGTGGACGCGGACACATTGGACGGCACATTGGAAAACAAGCGGGTCTCGGGAACGAAGTCCGTGAGCTGCGTGTCTTCTATGGGGCTAATGGCTTCGATAGGGCTAATGGCGGCGCTGGTTTCCACGATCAGGCACAGGTCGTGACCAGACCTTTTCATTTCGTCCACGATGCCAGCGATGCGGCCGGAGTCCGAGATTGCTTCGTCGATAGCTTCCTGGAGCTGGTTAAGCAGGTCGTTTATTTCGGATGTCATGCCCCATCTAATGCAGGTGGGTTGCCAATGAAGAGGCGTAGTAGTTTCAATCGATTACGGTGAGCCTGGGACAGGATGTCTCGCGCAATTTTGCGCGCGCACGGGACAACATGACCTAATGGGCTAACCGCCCACAACGAAGGCGCGGGCGAGCCGACATTTGTGCAAGGAGGTGCTCCCGCGCCTCTGTGGGCTAATGAGCGGCGGGGGGCTGGCTTTGGCGCGCCTTGGGCCGCCGCATGATGAACGGCAGCGGGCTCAAGCAGGCGACGACCAGCGACATCACGAAGAAGCTGTTCTTGAAGCTGAGGGCGGTGGCCTGGCTTTGCACGGTGAAGTAGGCCAGGGCGAGCGCCTTCTTGGCGGCGGTGGCGGCGTCGTAGCCTTGCCCAACGAACATCGCGGTGAGGCCGTTCAGATACCGGCTGAAATTGGGGTCGCCCATGCTGGTGTGCGATGCGAAGGCGACTTGGTGGGTCTGGTTCTGGCGCGTCAGAAAGACACTGAGTCCAGAAGTTCCGATGCTGCCCCCGATGTTGCGCATGAAGCTGGAAATGCCCGAGACCTGATTGTTCTTTTCGCGCGGCACTCCGACGTAGTTGAGCGTGCTGATGGGAATAAAGATCAGCGGCATGAAGATCACCTGGAACATGCGCAGCAGGACGATGGTATAGAAGTCGATCTGGAGATAGATGTTGGTCATCAGGCGCAGAGCGAATGCGGTACCCAAAAAGCCAATACAGATGAGCAGACGCGGATCGATTTTGGTGGCTACCAGGCGGCCGGCCACAATCATCATGACCATCAGCACCAGGCCCCCTGGCGAGAGCGCCATGCCAGCGCGTTCAGCCGTATAACCGAGGCTGCTTTGCAGAAACTCGGGAATCAAGACGGTGGAACCGAACAAGACCATGCCCAAGACGAACGAGAACGAGACGGCCGTTCCGAAATTGCGGTTCTTGAGCAGACGCACGTCGACGATGGGGTGCGGGTGGTGCCACTCCCAGAGGAAAAACGCGGCAAGGGCCGGAATGCCGACGATGCAGAGCGCGGTAATCACGTGATTGGCGAACCAATCCGCTTCCTCACCTTTGTCGAGTACGAACTGGAGGCAGCCTACGCCAGTGACCAGCAGGGCGAGACCGATGTAATCGATCTTGATGCCGGCGCCCTTGCGCTTCCTGAGCCATGGCGGATCCTCGACCAGACGGCTGGTGAAGAAGAGCGAGAGCAGGCCGACCGGCAGGTTGATGAAGAAGATCCAGTGCCAGTTCATGTTGTCGGTAATCCAGCCGCCCAGCGTGGGGCCGATGGCGGGCGCGGCCACCACGGCCATGCCATAGACCGCGAAAGCCTGGCCGCGTTTTTCGATGGGGAAGGTGTCGGCCAGGATGGCTTGTTCGGAAGGTTGCAGGCCGCCGCCGCCCGCGCCTTGCAATATACGCGCGATGATGAGAAACGGCAAATTGGGCGCGATGCCGCACAGGAACGACGACACGGTGAAGAGCACCACGCAGGTCATGTAAAATCGTTTGCGTCCGAAGATGGTGGAGAGCCAGGCGGAGGCGGGCAGCACGATGGCGGCGGAGACGAGATAGCTGGTGAGGACCCAGATGGCTTCGGGGTAAGTGGCGCCGAGGGAGCCGGCGATGTGCGGAAGCGAGACGTTGGCGATGGAGGAATCGAGCACTTCCATGAAGGTGGCCATGGTGACCGTCATCGCGACCGCCCAGGGATTATGCGACGGTTTCCAATCTTGATGCGGTTGAGCGGGGCCCATGTTAGCTCTTGATGCGGACTTCCGGTTCCACAGACATGCCGGGGCGCAAGCGATCGAGCCCGTTCTGATTGGGTTTGAAGCGCAGGCGGACGGGGATGCGTTGCACGACCTTGACGTAGTTGCCGGTGGCGTTTTCGGGAGGCAGGACGCTCGAAATCGCGCCGGTGCTGCCGCCGATAGTTTCGACGTAGCCTTCGAAATCCTGCCGCAATGCATCGACGTGGATGCGGACCGATTGACCAGGATGAATGTTGTGCATCTGCGTCTCTTTGAAGTCCGCCGTCACCCAGAGGTCGGCGATCTGGGCGATCATCAGCAACTGCTGGCCGGCGTTGATGCGTTCGCCGACTTCGGCGGAACGCTTGAGAACGATGCCAGGGGCCGGGGCGGTGATTTTCGTATAGCTGAGCTTTAGTTCGGCCTGCTCCAGCATGGCTTGCGCGGTCTGCTGATTGGCTTGCTGCGATTGGACGTTGGCCTGGCGGATGGCGAGTTGCGCGGGCGCGTTGCTCTGGTATTGAGACAAGCGGGATTTCACTTGCGCAAGCTGGGCCTGCCGCTGTTCGACGGTGCGAGCCGCAGATTCGACGGTGGCGCGGTTGGCGGCCACGGCGGCGTCCTGAGCTTTCGCGGTAGCGGCTACTTGATCGAACTCCTGCTGCGAAACTTCTTCATTCTTGATGAGCAGCGTGTAGCGCGCCAAGTCGGCCTGCGCCTTGGCGGCGTTGGCCTGGGCTTCGGCGAGACGCGCGGCGGCGGATTCGCGATCGCGCTCGGCAACTCCGACCACCGCTGCCGCGTTGGCGACATCGGCTTCGGCGCCCGTGATGTTGGTGCTGCTTTCGACCTCCGTGATGGGGACATTGGGCTGCTGCGCGGAGACCTGGCTGCGGGCTTGGGTCACCTGGGCGCGCGTTTGATCGATGGTGACCTGAAAATCGCGCGGATCGAGATCCACCAGAGGATCGCCCGCCTTGACGATTTGATTGTTGTCCACGTAAACGCNNGCCGACACCGGCGGCGATCAGAAGCACCAGGAAGAAGATGGTGAACGTTCGGCCGCGACCGCGAGTGGGCTCGGGCGCGGCGGGCGAACTCATGGTTGAGCTCCGGGGCGAACTCCGCTCAATAGAGTGGGAAGATCGGTCTCGGCCTCTCCCATGGCGCGGGACAAAGAGACCCGGGCCAAGTCGAAAGCAAACAGCCCGGAGATGTAATCGCTTTCGGCGCTGGCGACTTGTTCCTGCGCTTGGACGACTTCCACGGTGGTTGTGACCCCGGCGTTGAATCGATCCCGCGCCTCGCGCAGAGTTTCATTCGCGAAGCCGCGATTGTTTTCGGCGAGGCGAACTTCGCCAATCGCGGTTTCCAGCTCGATCAGCGCGGTTCGCACGTCCTGTTCCACGCGGCCGCGTTGGTCGGCGAGTTCCGCCTGGCGCTGGTGGAGCGTGGCCTCGGCCTGTGCGACGTCGGCCTTGACGCGGCCACCTTGGTACACCGGCACATTGATGGCGCCGGTGACCGTGTAAACGCCGTGATTGTTTGTGGGGCTGCCGAGTAATCCGTAATCCGCGTTCAGCGAGGCGGAGGGAAGGCGTTCGGCGTGGGCGGCGGACACCACGATTTCGGCGGCGCGGACCTGGCTCGCGGCCGCTTGCAGATCCCAGCGTTTCTGGAAGGCTTGTTGCACGGCGCCGGAGGCTTCGGGTACGGCGGGCGGATTGAACGCGAGTTGATCGCTCAGTATCAATTCGCGATCGAGCGGAAGGCCGATCAGACGAGCCAGAGCGAGCTTTTGCTTGCGCAGATCGGAGTCGAGGGCGTTGAGCCGCTGCTGCTGGCCTTGCAATTCGACCAGGGTGCGCGTGACATCGATGCGAGCGTTGGTGCCAGCTTCCTTACGAACTTCGGCTTGATGATAGACGGCTTGCGCGTTCTCCACTTGAGCGCGCTGCGATCCGGCGCGGGCAGCGGTGGCGATGGTTTGCAAATACGCGCCGGCGACGGCCAAGACCACCACTTCCCGCGCATCGCGAGCGGATAAAGTGGAAGCGCGTTCGCTTTCCTGGCTGGCGTGCCAGTTGCGGCGCTGCACCGGGTCCCAGACGGACTGGCTCAAATTGCCGAGCAGTTGCGAGTATTGGAATGGGCCCACTACGGTTGGGATCGAGAATCCGGAGCCGGGAGGCAAGTTGAACTTGAATCCGAATGCCGCGAGATTGATCTGCGTGCTGGTTTCGCTGGCGTCGACCGAGATGGAGGGCAGAAGATTGCTGAGAGCGCTCAAGCGCTGGGCTCGCGAGGCGCGGGCGGTATCGTCGGCGGTGAGCACGCCGAGATTCGCTGTAAGGCCCAGCTTCACGGCGTCTTGGAGCGTGAGATGGACCGGGCCGGGCGGGACTTTGTCGGCCAGCACGCTACCCTGAAAATCGCCGCCGATCTGGATGGAGCTGTTGACCACATTCGCGCCGGGGTTGGGCGCGGCCTGCTGCTGGGTGGTGACCGAACCGGGCGCGAGGCGTCCAGACTCCGGCAATTGGGCCGCTGGAGTGGACCGCTGCGCTCCCCCGCCCCCGAATTGGGCCCAGGTCAGGGAGGGGGCCAACACGATGGTCAACCAGGCAGTGAGACAGACGAGAAATATCGCACGATTGGAGCGAAACACGTCTTTTAATTTATCATATACATACCTGCATGTATATAATATAGGAGGCATGCGCGTTGGCATAGGCGTTAGAGGGGCGAAGACCGGCGAACAGACCAAGCACCAGCAACGAACCGAGGCCACGCGGAGCGCGCTTCTGGACGCGGCCAAGCGGATTTTTGCCCGTGACGGATTCGAGGCTGCGCGAATCGAGGACATCGCGGGCGCCACCGGCCACACACGCGGGGCTTTTTACGCTCACTTCAACAGTAAGGTGGATCTTTTTTTTGCGCTGTTTGAGCAGGAAACCGGCGAGCGCTTAAGAGGCTTGCGATCCATCATGGAACAATACCCCAGCTCCGACGGCCGCCTGCGGGCACTGCGCAAGTTTTATGTGGGGCGCGCGTCGGATCGGCAGTGGGCGATGCTGGCGCTGGAATTCAAGCTATTCGCCTGGCGGCATCCCAAGTTGAGGGCGCGGCTAGCGCGCACGCACCGCCGCATCCGGGAGGCGCTCAAATTGGAGACGATCAGCCAGCTGATTCCGGAGCTGATGAAGGTTGGCCGGCAATCGCGCGAGGTGCGCAGAGTGGCGCTGGAGGCGGTGCTCAACGGTTTGGTGCTGGAACACGCCTACGATCCAGAGGCCATTTCCCAAACGCAGGCCATCGCCGTGCTCGGCCGCATGTTCGATGTTCTGATGGCGGCGAAGCAGCACGCGGCCAACGGATCATTTTAGTATTGCAGCGGAGCGAGTTGGGAAAGATGGGCGGGAGCGATGAAACACGATCTGACGTATGCATTGCGGCAGATGCGGCGGAAGCCTACGTTCGCCGCGGTCGTCATCTTGACGCTTGCACTGGGCCTGGGAGCGAGCACGGCGGTGTTCTCCGAACTGTACTCGGCGGTGCTGAAGCCACTGCCTTACCGCGCTCCCGATCAACTCGTCGTGGTTCACAATCGATTTCCGCAGCTTCATCTCGCGCGGCTGGGGACTTCGCCCTTCGATTACCTGGATCTGCGCCAACATCGTGACCTGTTCAGCGACGTTGGCTTGTACTATTTCCTGGATCTGAATCACACCGGCCTGGAGCGCCCGGGGAAGGTGAATGCGGTGGCGATGACATCCAGCCTGTTCCGCACTCTGGATGTGAAGCCGCTGATCGGGCGCGTGTTTGCTCCGGAAGAAGAACGCTCCGGTGGACCGCATGCCGTTATGTTGAGCGAACCCTATTGGCGAAGCGCGTTCGGGGGCGACCGTCAAATTCTGCTGCGTTCCATGCAGCTCAACGGCGAGGAATATCGGATCGCCGGCGTGATGCCAGCGTCATTCCGGTTCCCAAACGACGTGACCGAAATGTGGACGCCGGTGGCGTTTCAGCCCAAGGAACTGGCGTCGCGAGCCGATGCGGGTTATTACCTGCGCATGGTGGCGCGTCTGGCGACAGGCGTCAGCTTCGAGCAGGCTGCGGTGCGTCTCGAAGAAATGAGCCACGCCATGGCCGCGCAGCATGACGGCTCGCCACGCGAACGCCTGGGTTGGCAGTTCTTCCTGCTGCCGATGGCTCGCGACGACGACGGATCGGTGCGGCGTTGGATGACGATGCTGTTCGCGGCGGTCACCGGACTGCTGATTCTTGCGTGTTCGAATGTGGCCGGGCTGCTGCTGGTGCGCTCCGCTGAGCGGCAATTCGACTTTTCGCTGCGCATGGCGTTGGGCGCGAGCCGCATTCGAATCGCGCGGCAGGCGTTGACGGAGGTGTTGCTACTGGCGCTGGGCGGAGGCGCGGCGGGATTGTTGATCGCAAAAGCGGGGCTGCGTGCGCTGGCGCAATACGGACCACCCGCGGGACGAGCGGAGATGGTATCGCCGGTGTTTTGGTTCGGCGCAGGACTGACGCTCGCCACCGGGATCGCGTGCGGGTTGTATCCCGCATGGGCCGCGACGCGTACCGCAAGCGCGGGCAAACGGCGCTGGCAACAAGCGCTGACTGTGGCGCAGGTGGGCGTGGCGACGACACTGCTGCTGTCGGGCGGACTGTTGCTTCGGAGCTTCCTGCGATTGATCGAGGCCCCACTCGGCTTCAATCCGCGTGGCGTCCTGACGATGGAGATCGACTTGCCTCCGCTGCGCTATCCAACGCCTGAATCGCGCGTCGGCTTCTTCGAGCGGGTGTTGCAGCGAACGAAGCAGATCCCGGGCGTGGAGTCAGCTTCTGGATGCTCGTTGCTGCCATTCGGCTATGGCGAGAACGTTAGTACCTTCGAGATCGCGGGTCGGCCGAAGCCGGGTGTGAACTGGTACGCCAACATAAACTACGTCTCGGCCGATTACTTGAAGACGATGGAAATTCCGCTGCTGCGCGGCCGCTTCTTCAATGGCGAGGAGACGGTGGGCGCGCAATCCATTGCGGTGATCGACGAGACGCTTGCGAAACGATATTTCGCGGGCGAGAATCCGATCGGCCAGCATCTCAAAACACCTTGGGCAACTGCCCTGATCGTGGGCGTGGTTGGCAGCGTGAAGACCACCGGCCTGGACGTCGAAGGTCCACCGACCATCTACTTCAGCAGGCGTCAAGAGCCGTCTCCCGCTTTGGCGCTCGTGCTTCGGAGCAAGCTCCCGATGGCTGTGCTGACGAACGACGTGCAACGGATAGTGACGCAGATCGATAAGGACCAGCCTGTACACGAAGTGTCGCTCCTGGAAACTTATGTGAACCGGTCGCTCAAGACGCGCCGCTTTGTGGTGTTCCTGGTCACGTTGTTTGGGGCCGCGGGCATCATGCTCGCAGCGCTCGGACTTTACGGACTCCTTTCCTACTCGATTGCCGTGCGCCGGCGCGAAATCGGAATTCGGATGGCGATCGGTGCGACGGGCCGGTCAATCGCGGGCTTGATTTGCTTCAGCGGACTCCGGCTGCTGATCGCGGGAGCCGCGCTCGGATGCGCCGGCGCGTTGGTTGCTCGCCGCTATATTGCCAGCCAACTTTATGGAGTGGGTTTCTATGACCGGGTCACCTGGCTCGCGGTCGCGAGCGGTGTGGTGCTGGCCGGCGTGCTGGCGTGTGTTTTGCCAGCGTGGCGAGCGGCGCGGACCAATCTGATGGAGTCTTTGAGGATCGGATGAAACAGAAACAATCGTGATATTTTCAATACGCTCCGCGTGAAGAGCCGGAGCCTGATCCGATCTATGTAATCGAAGTGCTCGGCGACTGATGGCTCTTCGAGGTCCAAATACGAGTCGCCGATTTTTGGAGGAAGTTAGTGCGTCATCGCGTAGACCACATAGTTCACGCCGATGCGAATGCCGAGCGCGGAATAGCGCTCCGGGTATTCGGGAGAGTCCGCCCACTCCCAGGAATCGCCGAGGTCGGAGTTCATTGTGATGGCCACCATCAACCGGCCTTTGTCGTCGAAAATTCCCTTCCAATGCGCCTCTCTGCCGTCATTTTGGTAGCCGCGGCCATACAGGCCCCACGCGCCCGTGACTTGATAGCGCTCGTCCAGATCGTAAATCGTGTGGAAGATCGCGCTGCTGTTTTCCAGCTCCACCGCCTGGCGATCGGGAAAAACGCGCCCCATACTTTCCCAGAAGACGGCCCATTCGGGCGTTCCCCAGAAATCGTCCGCCATGAAGAATCCGCCGCGCAGCAGATAATCGCGAAGCTTGTGCGCCTCGGCGTCGGTGAGCAGCCATTCGCCGGGACGGACGGCGTAGAGCCAGGGCCAGTTGTATACGTCGTCGCCATCGTCCAAGTTTACGGATTGTTCGACGGATCGAACGTGAATGCGGGTGAGGCGGCGCAGGGCCAACAGGAAATGGCGATCGGCTCGCGGATAATCCTGCGTCCAACTGGACATGCCTTCCGCCCAGCGGGGGCCAGCGCGATCGAACATAGCCGTGGGCGCGGGCGGATACATTAAGCGCGCGAATGCGAATTCGGTTTTCTCCTGCGCGTCGGCGGGCAGCGGGAAATTGTCGTACTCGATGCCGGGATATTCGCGGAAGGGGCGTTGGAAGGCGAACAGCGATCCGAGGAGCAGCGACCCACCGGCCAGAAGCCATCGCGTGTCACGAAGACTCATAACGCTCATCCGAACACGAACTGCCGCGTTTTTTCTCGAAGATAGGATGGAAGCGCGCGGCGAAGCATCGATTGCTTGAATTGCGCGTGCGTGATGGCGCCCGTGGCGTAGTGCGCGAGAATCTCGGCCAGCGGGGCGTGGCGGCTGGCGGCCCGGACGATGCGGTCAATACGCGTGGGGTCGTCCAGCAGGAGCTTTTGCAGCCGGACGCTGTGAGCCAGCTCATCGCCGATTTCCTGCTTCCATGCCCGTTCATAACCGTTGAGTTGACCTTGCACAGCCGCTCGCGCGGCGAGCTCACCGCTGACCATCGCATAGTAAATGCCTTCGGCGGTCAAGGCGTTCACGAATCCGCCCGCATCGCCCGCGAGCAAAACACGATCGCCATGCGTCCGTGCGAGAGGCCCGGAGATCGGCAGCGGAAAGGCCCGAAAATTGTCGCGATTGGATTGGCCCGCGAGCACCCGCTTCGACTTCAAGTCTTCCACAAAGGATCGATGATGCGAGTAGTGTTCGCCCCGCAGGTTCGCCAGATAGTAGTCCAGTTTGAAACCGACGCCGACGTTCAAATGATCCGTCTTCGGGAAGACGTAACCATACCCGTAATGGCTGCGGATGCGGTAGTAGATGTACATGCGATCGCGCTCTGCAGTGCTCAGTTCCTCGCGCGGCGTCTCCTCCATCATGTCGATGGCGTAGCTGGTTTGGACGCTGCCCGTTCGGATTCCGGCCGCGCGCGCGACGACACTGTTCGCGCCATCGCAACCGATGATCATTCGCGAGCGGTACTCGTGCGTATCGGTGCTGACGGTCACATAATCGCGATGAACAATCACTTTGCGCGCGAGCCCGGTAACGGTTTCGACGCGCGGCCGCGCCAGCGAGAAAAGCAGATTGTCGAACTCACATCGCCGGATCATCAGGTACAGCGGATCGGGCGACTGGTAATCCACCACGAAACCGGAGGGCGATTCGAAGTGGACCTTGTTCACCCAACTGGTGGGAATGCTCTTGAGCGCAGACAGCAGATACGGGAAACGCTGCAGCACTCGGGCGCTGATTCCGCCGCCGCAGGGCTTGTCACGCGGAAACGCACTCTTATCGAGTAGCAGCGTCGACACGCCGGCTTCGCCCAGAAGCTTGGCAGCGGTGGAGCCCGCCGGACCCGCACCGGCGATGATGACATCGAAGGTCTTCACTCACCTTGATTGTAGTGTCGTAAAGAAGGCTTGGATGAAATCGACGCCGTCTTGCGTAACGGGCGTGACCACGCGTACCAGCTCCGTATCGGTGCGGTTGTATCGCAACGCGTCCCAAGCCGTGAAGGCCGCGGCTCGATACTCGCTCGCCACCACTCGATCGCGCGATTGATACCAGTACAGCACCTCTGCATGCTCATCGCCCTTCGAGACGACGTACCGATTGATCTCGATGGGCTGCGCGCGGCCGCGGATGTTCACGCGAATCGTGCCGGACACCGACCAAGTCCAGCCCGATCCTGGAAGGCAATTCTTGGGCGAGTGCGGCGTTTGCCCGGCGCGTTGCGACCGGAAATATGCGACGAAGAGGCTCGCGATTTCGCCGCTTGGGGCAGCGTAGTTTCGCGTCAGATAATCGTCGGCGCGGAGAACGTCCTTCTCGTCTTGTTCGATGACGCCCTCGCGCAGCATGCGCCATTCGCCGACAATGGTGGGCAATGCCGACAGCGGCTTGGATGGTGGGAGCACCTCGGCGCGCCGTGACAATCCGTAAAAGGCGGCGCCTTGAACTAAGAATAGGGTGCTCAGGACAAGCGTCGGACGTTTCGACATAATTGATGAACCGCGATCAGCAAACCGAGCGCCACGATGAAGAGCACCCAGCCTTCGAACAAATGGAACGCCCCGTGCGCCAAGCCCGCGCTATATTCGCTCAACACGCCGGTCAGCGTGACGCGGGCCGCATTCGCGGCGATGGCGATGGGAATGGTGGCAGCCAGCAACGCCCATCGCATCCAGACTTTCTGGTCGAAAAAGTAGGCGTAGATCAGCGCGAGAAACGACAGCGACAGCAGCGAACGAATGCCGCTGCACGCTTCCACGACAGACAGCCGCTGGTGCGCGAGCTCCAGGATGTTGCCGTCGCGCAGGACCGGAATGCCGATCCAATTCAAAATCGTCTCGGCGGTGGCCGACGCGAAGATCTGCAGCGGGAGTGTGAAGCGCGCATACACGATGGCCGGAATCGGGAACAGAAACAGCAGCAGCAACAGCGGGAATGCCAGTATCCTCAGCGTCCGAGTGCCTCCGAGAAACAGCAGTGCGCCGACGAGTGACACAAGAAACGCCGTTCGCGCGATGAACACTTGCGCCGCAAGCGTTCCGAGCAGCATTTGTGCCGCGCCCCCAACCGCGATCGCGAATCCCCACCAATTCGGGGCTCCCTTGCCGAGCTGCGTGATCGCCTTTAGCTCCGCGCGCCGACGCCAGACGACATAGGCAACCACCGGCAGCACGAAAAATCCGTGCGACATGTCCTGATCGGTGCGCCATTGCCGCGCCAAGCCGGCCAGCAGCGGAGCGTAGCAGGCCAGCAGGAGAGCGCCTTGCAGAAGAGCAAGCGGCATCAGACTGGGCGGTACAGTATTCTTATTCATCCGGCAAGGCTAGAATGGAATAGTGGGCGTTTGGCGTTTCTTCGTCTCACTGATTCTTGCGGGGAGTGTTTGGCCGCAATTCGCAACCGGGCAGATCGCGATCTACCCGCTACGCGATGTGCGCGCGGGGCAGCACGCCATCGGCAAGACGGTATTCTCGGGCAGCAAAATCGAGGAATTCCAGGTCGAGATCCTGGGCGTGCTTGAAAATGTCGGTCCCCGGCAGTCCATCATTCTGGCTCGGCTTTCGGGCGGTCCGCTCGCACAGACCGGCGTGATGCAAGGCATGAGCGGCAGCCCGGTTTATATCGACGGGCGCCTGGTGGGCGCGGTGGCTCTCGCGTTCAATTTCTCCAAGGAGCCGATCGCGGGAATCCGGCCCATCGAAGAAATGTTGGCGGTAGGCGATGCGCCAGGGAAACAATTGGCCACGCAGCCCGCTCAGGTCCGAGCCGCGTCCAACGTCGACTCCTTCGCATCCAGACTGATCGACATCGCCACACCGGTTTCCTTCAGCGGATTTACCGCGGGCACTTTGGAACAGTTCACACCGCAGCTTAAGAAACTCGGGCTGGAGCCGCGCCAGGGCGTATCGAGCGGCGGCAAACTCCCCCCAAAACTTGGCGCGCCCGCGTCACTTCGGCCCGGCGACATGATCGCGGTGGAGTTGCTCTCGGGTGACTTGAGCATCGGCGCGGAGGGCACGGTGACGGCCGTGGATGGCAAGGCGATCTACGCGTTCGGACATCAGTTTATGTCAGTGGGAAATACCGAACTGCCCTTCGCCCGCGCGGAAGTGCTGACGCTGCTGCCAAACTTATCTTCATCCTTCAAAATCTCTTCGCCCCTGGAATGGATGGGCTCCATCACCCAGGATCGCAGCACCAGCATCTATGGCGAGCTGGGCCGCAAGGCTAACACCATTCCTCTCGAGATCACGGTGAAAGATGGCCGGCGCGCGCCGTTGTCGTATCACATGCAGATGATTCAGGACCGCGTCCTGTCTCCCTATCTCGTGCAGACTGCGGTCTATTCAGCGATGGATGCCACCGAGCGCACGCTCGGCCTCGCCAGCTATTCGCTGCGCGGCGGAGTGGAGTTCGTCGAAGGCGTTCCGCCGCTGAAGCTCGACAACACGTACGCCGGCGACTTCAACGTACCGCTCCAGGCGTCCGCTGGCGTCGCATCCCCGTTGGCGTCGATTTTGGGCGCCGGTTTCGACGCCCTGAAGATCAAGAGCATCACGCTCGAAATCGAAGCCTCTGAGCGTAAGCGGCTGCTGCAAGTAGACCAGGTAACCGCATCGCCCAAGCAAGTTCATCCGGGCGATTCCGTGGAGCTGAGCGTGACGTTCACCGGCGAGAATGGATTGGAAACGCAGAAGAGCGTCCACTATCGCGTGCCTGTGGGCGCACCGGCTGGCACGTTGAGCTTCACGGTCTCCGACGGCTCCGTGACCAATGCGCTCGATCAGCAGATGGCGCCATCGGTGCCGAAGAGCCCCACGCAGTTGGTCTCGTTCCTGAACAATCTCCGGCCTAACACCAACGCCTACGTGCGGGTGTGGCGCACCGATCCGGCGTTCGAAGTGCAAGGCCAGGATCTGCCAAATCCGCCGCCATCGGTAGGCTTGATCCTCGCCAAAACGCAAGCGGCCCAGGGCGCCTGGTTCCCGCGCGGCTCGAAAGTCGACGAATTGCAGATCGAAACCGGCGACGTGGTGGTCACTGGATCTAAAACAGCGCAGGTGGAAGTGAAGGAATGAAGAAGTTTTGCAAAGCGGCATTAGCACTTGCCGCGATGGCCGTATCTCTCGCCGCCGCCACCACGGCCACCTGGGAGATGAACACCTATCAGGATTTCCTGAAGGGGCGGTTTGAAGGCCTCTCTCTCGATCACGACGGCCGCTTGACCGTGGCGCCGAAACTGGAAACCGTGTTCTCCTCGGGCCAGCCTACGATTTGGAGTATCGCGCGCGCGCCGGATGGTTCCATTTACGCCGGTACCGGGCATCGCGGACGCGTGTATCAAATCACCGCATCCGGTGCGAGCAGCTTAGTATGGACCTCCGATCAGCCGGAGATTTTCGCCGTCGCGGTGGATTCCGCGGGCGTCGTCTATGCGGCCACGTCACCCGACGGCAAGGTTTACCGTATCGAGAAGGGAAAGGCCACCGAGTTCTTCGCGCCGCAGGCCAAGTACATTTGGTCGCTCGCGTTCGCGAAAGACGGGACGCTGTTTGTCGGCGCCGGCAATCCCGGCAACATCTATCGCGTCGACAAAGCCGGTAAGGCCGAGACGTATTACGAAACGGGCCAATCCCACGTCACCGCGCTGGCCTTCGATTCTCGCGGGAACGTGCTCGCTGGCACCGAGCCCAATGGCATACTCTACCGGATTAGCGCCAAGGACAAGGCCTTCGTGCTCTACAACGCGAACCTTCCGGAGATCCGCTCCATCATCCCCATGCCGGACGGCGCCATCTATGCATCGGCTCTGGGGGGCTCCGTCGCGAATCGCACCACGCCGCTCAGCACCTCGCTCAGTTCTCCATTGAATGTCACGGTAACCGCGCCCACCACGTCCATCACGGTGACCGATTCGGGGAATTCGCAAGCCGACACCGAGATCAAGCCCAGGGCGAACGCACCCAGCGCCGCTGCCCCGCAGCCCGTACAGCAGCTTGGGCCAGCGAGCCCGCTCACCGAAATTCCCGGCGTCGACAAATCCGCCATTTACAAAATCAATCCGGACGACACCGTCGAGACATTGTGGACCTCCAAGGAAGAGAACGTTTACAGCATGGCCGTCGAGCCCAACGGATCGCTGTACTTTGCTACTGACGGGCAGGGCCGGCTTTATAAACTTGGCGCGGATCGCAAAGCGACGTTGATGGTGGAGACCAACGAAGGTGAAGCGACGCGCTTGCTGGATGGGCCCGGCGGACTGGTCGCCGCCACCGGCGACATGGGAAAGCTGTTTCGACTGGCCGACGGCGCGGGCACCAGCGGAAGCTATGAATCGCCCGTGCACGATTCAGGGTCGGTGGCGCGCTGGGGCCGGATTACCTGGCGCGGCAGCTCCGGCGGCAAAGTGCAAATCGCAACGCGCACCGGCAACTCCGCGCGCGCCGACAAAACCTGGAGCGATTGGTCGGAGCCGCTGACCAATCCGCAAGATTCCATCATCCGCAGTCCCAACGCCCGTTTCATCCAATGGCGGGCGAACTTGGATGGTCCGGGCGCTGCCATCGAGAACGTCAGCATCGCCTACTTGCCGCAGAACAATCCGCCGGTCATCCGCAGCATCAGCGTCAGCATGCAGCCCAACAGCGGAGCAGCGCTAAAATCGGCGGCGAGCTCGACGTCCCCGGCCTACAGCGTCACCGTGACCGACACCGGCGACAGCTTCACCCCCGCCGGCACGCCGACCCAGACCCTTTCGCATGGCTCAGGATCGCAAATCCAAATCACGTGGCAAGCCGATGACCCGGATGGCGACCGTTTGCTCTACTCGCTGTATTTCCGCGGTGAGGATGAAAAAGAGTGGAAGCTGCTGCGCGCCAACATTCCCGAGAATTCGTTGCTGCTGGATGGCGATGTTCTGGCTGACGGACGCTACTATTTCCGCGTGATCGCTTCCGATCAGCCGTCCAATGCCGCGAACGTGGCACGCACGGACGAGCTGGTGAGTTCGCCCGTGTTGATCGATAACACGCCGCCGGTGGTCAGCTTGAGCGCCCCCCGCCGCAATAACGATCACGTTGAGGTAGATGCCGACGTGGTTGACCAAACCTCACCGCTGCGCCGTTGCGAGTATTCTCTCGACGCCGGGCCGTGGACTCCGGTGGAAGCCGCCGACGGCGTTACAGATGGCCCGCATGAGCAGTTCCACATCGCGATTGGCCGGTTGCGCGCAGGCGAACATCTGCTGGTGGTTCGCGCGTATGACACGGCCAATAATGCCGGCCTCGCCAAAGTCGTGATCCCCTAATTCATGCCCATTTACCAAGTCATCGTTCTTGCCGTCGTGCAAGCGTTCACTGAATTCCTGCCCGTTAGCAGCACCGCGCACCTGGTGCTGATCCCCTGGCTTTTCGGATGGAAAGACCCCGGACTCACTTTCGACATCGCACTCCATGCGGGCACGTTGGTCGCGGTCCTGATCTACTTCTTCAAGGACTGGATCCAGATCATCGGGCAGGGAATCGGATTCAACTGGGGCGACGATCCGCAGCTCCGCCAAAATCCGGGCCTGCTGTGGCTGCTGGCGATAGCCTCCGTGCCGATTGGCATCGTGGGCTTCCTGTTCGATAAACAGGCGGACACCACCTGGCGCCAGCCTTACTTGATCGGCGCGATGCTGGTGCTGGTCGGCATTGTGCTTTGGATTGCCGACCGCCGCCGCATCGGCGACAAATCCATGAGCAAAGTGAGCTGGGGCGATGGCATTGTGGTGGGGATCGCGCAGGCATTTTCAGTTATCCCTGGCGTCTCGCGCAGCGGCTCCACCATCGGCGCGGGACTGTTCCGCGACATGAACCGCGAAACCGCGGCGCGCTTTTCGTTCTTGCTCTCCACGCCGGCCATCCTCGCGGCGGTTCTCAAGAAGGCCTGGGATGTTCACAAAGAAGGCGGCGTTCCTCGGGACATGCAGGTTCCCATCGTGGTGGGCATCGTTGTCACCGGCCTGCTGGGCGCGCTGGTCATCGCCTTCTTCCTGCGGTACCTGCGCCGCAGCAGCCTGATGCCGTTCGTGTACTATCGCATCGTTTTTGGCATAATAGTAATCGCTCTGGCTGCATTTTTCCGCTTCACAGCGGGATGAAGATTTTAGGACCGACACGCTTCCACAGATTGAACGAAGCCGGCGGATTGGTGTTTTTATTCACCGGGTTCTTCATTATTCTGTGTTTGATCTCGTACCACGCGCAGGATCCCTCCTGGAATTCGGTGACGGGCGCGGCGCACGCTCATAACCTCATCGGCCTGGCCGGATCGTACACGGCCGATCTCTGCTTCCAATTGCTGGGCCTCAGCGCTTTCGGTATACCGGTGCTGTTGTGGATGCTGGCCTGGAAATGGATCCGCTCCGACGCCATTCCAGCCGCCACCGTGAAAGTGATCGGCGCAGTTGTGTTCTTCCTCAGCATCTCGACCGCGCTTTCCATCCGGCCCTTGTGGCGGCCCTGGAACGGCGCGTTTTCGGCGGGCGGCGTAGTTGGCATTTTGATCGCCGATTCACTGTTGTCATCGCTCAACCTGATGGGCACCGTATTGCTGACCGGCATTTGCCTGATCCTTTCGCTGTACTTGATCTCGAGGTTCTCCATGGCGATCGCCGCCAAATGGCTGGCTGGACCGCTGAGCTTCCTGGGCAGAGTCTATGAGCGTTGGGCGAACTGGCGCGCCGAAAGAATGGCCCTCGCGCGCGAACGCGCCCAACATCGAGCGGAACAGAGAGCAGCACGCAGAGCAGCCCAGCGAGCAGCCACGCATGAGGCGGCAGCCGAAATTCCCGAGCTTCATGCGTTCGAGCCAGAGCCGGTGGAAGCGGCCGCTCCTTTTGAAGAACCTGAAGTGCAGCAGGAAATTCCCATCCGCGCGCTCGAATACGAGCCTCCGCAGTTTTTGTCAAGGCCGCCGTGGGAAGAAGTGACTCCGGCGCCGGAGCCCGAGCCTAAGCCGATGCGGAGGCGCGAAGCCAAGCCGCAGGTGCCCGAAGTGACCGAACATCCGGCTTACCGGGCGCCATCCACCGAACTGCTCAACGAAGTCCCGGCACGGAATCCGTTCGATTCGCTGGAGCTCAAGGAGATCGCCGCTCGCATTAAATCCAAGTTTGAAGAGTTCAACGTGCACGGCAGCGTGGTGCAGATCAACCCAGGCCCGGTGGTGACCACGTTCGAATTCAAACCCGAGGCCGGCGTCAAGTACAGCCGCATCACCACCTTGACCGAAGATCTGTGCCTCGGCCTGCAAGCAGAATCGATTCTGATCGAGCGCATCCCCGGCAAACCCACGGTTGGCATCGAGGTTCCGAACACGCGCCGCGAAGTGATCAGCCTGCGCCAGATCCTGGAGTCCGAAGAGTTCGTCGACTCCAACTCGCGCCTGACGATATGTCTGGGCAAGGACATCAGCGGGCGCATCAAAGTGGCCGCGTTGGAATCGATGCCGCACCTGCTCATCGCCGGCTCGACTGGCGCGGGAAAGAGCGTGATGCTCAATTCCATGATCATGTCGATCCTCTACAAATCGACTCCCGACGAAGTACGCATGATTTTGGTGGACCCCAAGCGCCTGGAAATGGGCCTCTATGAGGGCGTTCCGCACCTGCTGACGCCGGTGATCACCGATCCCAAGAAGGCCACCAACGCGCTGCGCAATGCAGTGCTGGAAATGGAACGGCGGCTAAAATTACTGGCCGGACAGGGCGTCCGCAACATCGATCAGTACAACAANNAACAAGAAGGTGCGGCAACTGGCAAACGAGCCGCGCAGCCTGTTCGACGAAGACGAAGTGCGGTCTGAGGATTTGACGCCGCTCCCATTCATCTTGATCGTGATCGATGAGCTGGCCGATCTAATGATGCTGGAGCGCGGCAACGTGGAAGAAGCGGTGGCCAGGCTGGCGCAGATGGCGCGCGCGGTGGGCATGCACCTGGTGCTCGCGACGCAGCGGCCCAGCGTGGACGTCATCACCGGGTTGATCAAAGCGAATTTTCCGTCGCGCATCAGCTTCCGCGTCGCCACGCGCGTGGACTCACGCACGGTGCTGGACGTGATGGGCGCCGAGCATCTCCTCGGCAAAGGCGACATGCTTTTTCTGCCGCCAGGGTCATCGCGTCTCACGCGCGTTCACGGGGCTTTCGTTACCGAGGCCGAGATCAATCGCGTGGTCGAGTTCTGGAAGAGCCAGGCCCGGCCCGAATACGATCAGACGTTCTTGCAAGCGCCACCCGCCGATGATGACGATGCCGAAGCAGCCGAATTTGATGGGGGCGACGATCCGGCCTATCAAAACGCGGTGCGCGTAGTGCTTGAGATGGGCAAAGCATCCACGTCCACGCTGCAGCGCCGGCTGCGGCTGGGCTACGGCCGCGCCGCGCGCATCCTCGACATGATGCAGCACGAGGGCATCATCGGTCCCCCGGACGGCAGCAAGCCACGCGAAGTATTGAAGCGCCCGGATTGGTTGGAAGAGGTCGAGAAACAGCTGCGATAATCGTGCTGGGACGCGATTCAGTTCGCTGGGTACGCCTGGATCACGGGAAGCGTTACTGGATCTTTCGGCATCACGATCCACGCGACGATGTAGGCGATCAGGCCGAACGACGGCATTGGAAACACCGTCAGCACCACCCACAGCACTCGCACCAGGGTCACGTCCATCCCGAGGTAGCGCGCGAATCCGGCGCAAACACCGGCGATCTTGGCTTCGTGCATCGGCCGGCTGAGTGGCTGGACCGGCCTCGGAGCGGACGCGCCCCGTGCCGTCGCAGCGGCGCAATTAAAGCAAAACTTGTCTTGTTCTCGGAGCTCGGTACCGCACCTTGTGCAAAACATAAACGTCCACCTCTATATATCCTACGCTTCTGAACGAGAGCTTGTTCCGCGCGAAACCTTCCCCAGGATCATTGGCTTGCGCGCCCCGGTAGCGGACGGAAGGTTGCCCGCGCGCCGATGGAACGTTTCATAGGCCAGCACAGCGAACAGAATCGCTTCCTTTGTATCGACGCCGACTCCGAATTCGGCCGAGGTCGTGACCCTCGCATTTACCAGAGCGCGTATGCGCTGCATCAAGTAACCGTTATGCGCGCCGCCGCCCGAAACGATTACCTCGCGCGTTTCAGGATAACGTCCGATGGCGAGCGCAATGGTCCGCGCGGTCAGCTCAGTAGCAGTGGCAATATCGATGTTGGTGCGGCGAACGAACTCGTCGCCATACTGTTCCCTTCCGGATGTCTTCGGCGGCGCCCGCTGATAGTACGGATCGGCCAGCAATCGTTCGAGCAGAGCGGCGTTCACTCGGAGCCCGCGCGCCCGCTCGCCGTCGCGATCGAAGGGAGGCGCCACGGCATCCATCAGCATGTTCCCAGGACCGGTGTCGAACGCGACCACGGCATCCGGCTTTGCATTCGCCGGTATTACCGTGATGTTCGCAATGCCGCCGATGTTCAGCGCGATTCGGGACAATTCGGGATGACGAAAGAGCTTGTAATCGAGCATCGGCGCCAGTGGTGCGCCCTTGCCGCCGGCCGCTATGTCGCTTGGACGAAAATCGGCGATGGTCTCGATGCCCGTGCGCTCCGCGATCACCGCAGCCTCGCCGATCTGCATCGTGCTCGCGATCTTTCGGCCAAGAAACTCGACCGGATCGCCGTCGTGAAAAATGGTTTGGCCGTGCGATCCAACCAGCTCGATGGTATCGAGCGGCACACCCGTGCTCCCGAGCGCTTCCGCGAAAAGCTCACCCAACAAGAAGTTGAGACGCGCAATGGTGGCCGTATGGGCCATCGAGTTTGAGACCGACAGAATCGCCTCGCGAACCTCGGGCGGATATGGGACGGTGATCGTGGCCACTACTTCAATTCGTTCGCCGATGTCAACTACGGCGACATCGATACCGTCCACCGATGTCCCACTAATTAGCCCTGCCACTCTCACTAGTGCTTCAGCTCCCGCTGCAGCTCGTTCAGCAGTTGGAGCGCGTCGATGGGCCGCAGCTCGTCCACTTTCAGATTGCGGATGCGTTCGGCGATCTGATAGTTCACCGGCTCGAACAATTGGATCTGCGTCGGACCCAACGCGCGCGGCGCCAGCTCTTCGGTGACCGCGAGCTCGGACCGCTCGTGCAGCGCCAGAATCTCCCGCGCGCGCTCCACTACCGCTACGGGCAGTCCCGCCAGTCGCGCCACCTCGATGCCATAACTGCGGTCGGCTCGCCCCGGCTCCACTTTGCGCAGGAAGATCACCTGATCACCGGCTTCCTTCACGGACACGTGCAGGTTTACAACGCCAGGCAACTGATCGGCGAGCTCGGTCAGCTCGTGGTAGTGCGTCGCGAACAGCGTGCGGGCGCGGATGCGCTGGTGAATGTGTTCGACCACAGCCCAGGCCAGCGCGAGCCCGTCATAGGTCGACGTGCCGCGGCCGATTTCATCCAACACCACCAGACTGCGTGGCGTCGCGGTGTTCAAGATCACCGCGGTCTCGGTCATCTCCACCATGAAGGTGGAACGCCCGCGCGCCAGGTTGTCGGCCGCGCCGATCCGCGTGAACACACGATCCACGATGCTGAGCGCCGCCGAATCCGCGGGCACGAACGATCCCATTTGCGCCAGTATCACGATCGCAGCGGCCTGCCTCAAGTAAGTCGACTTGCCGCCCATGTTCGGCCCCGTGATGACGGCGATGAATTGCGATTCAGTATCGAAATACAGATCGTTGGGAATGAAGCGGAGCGCCTCCCGTTCGGCCAGTTTCTCGATCACCGGATGGCGTCCCGCGACAATGCGTATTTCGCCGGAATCGGAAAAGCCCGGCCGCACGTAGCGATTCTCCGCGGCCACTTGCGCCAATGCGCAGGTGACGTCCAGCTCCGCGATGGCCGCCGCCGTCTGCCGTACGCGCGCCGCATGCTCGGCCGCGAACAGCCGCAATTCCTGGAAGATTTCACGCTCCAGCGCCAGCATCTTCTCTTCGGCGTCCAGAATCTTGCTTTCAAGCTCCTTCAACTCCGGCGTTGTGAAGCGCTCCGCATTCACCAGCGTCTGCTTGCGTTCGTAATCGGCGGGCGCCAGGTGCATGTTCGCCTTGGAGATCTCCAGGTAATATCCAAAGACGTTGTTGAAGCGCACCTTCAACGACTGGATGCCGGTCCTCGCGCGCTCGCGCAGCTCAATTTGAGCGATGTACTGACGGCTATTGCGGCTGAGATCGCGCAGCTCGTCGAGACCTGAGTGATAGCCTCCGCGGATGGTTCCGCCATCGGCCAGATTGACGGGCGGTTCTTCGGCAATCGCTTGGAGTATACGATCGCGGACTTCAGGAATTTCGTCCAGGTCTCTGGCGATGGCGCGCCAACGCGCCGCATCAAATGCCGCGGCGTATTCCTTCAGCTTCGGAACCAGCGCGAGGGATCGCCCCAACGCCAGCAGCTCGCGCGGTCCGGCCGTGCCCAGCGTCAATTTCGCCAGCAGCCTTTCGAGGTCCAATACGTTCGCGAGCAGTTTGCGCGTTTCCGCCCGCGTGATAGTCGCCTGCAGCGCCGCCTGCACGGCATCCAGCCGCGCTTCGATCTCTTCAAGCTGCAAGCAAGGCCGCAGCAACCGGGCACGCAACATTCGCCCGCCCATGCCCGTCGAAGTCTGATCCAGAACATGAATCAGCGTGGACTCGCGGGTTTCGCCGGCAAATAGCGGCTCCAGCAACTCCAGGTTCCGCACGGTGACTGCGTCCAGGATCATCGATTCCGAACGGTCATAGAACGCCGGCCGATCCAGATGATCCAGCGCCGATTTCTGCGTGTCCCGCAAGTAGTGCAGGATCGCGCCCGCGGCTGAAACCGCCAGCGGCTTTTCGCCCAAGCCGCAGCCGTCCAACGTCAGCAAGTGAAAATGTTCGCGCAGCGCGCGGTCGGAATAATCCAGGCTGAAGATCCAGTCCTCCAGCGTGGTCCGGAATCCGCGCAAATCCGTTAGCGTTTCCGCCGCCAGCACTTCACGGACATTCAAGTTCTCGAGCGCGGCGTTGACTTCCATCGCGTCCAATTCCGTGGCCCGAAACTCGCCCGTGGAAATATCCACGTGGGCTAATCCCGCACGCGGGCCATTGCGGCACACCGCGGCTAGATAGTTGTTCTCGTGCGAGCGGAGCAGCGACGGTTCCATCGCCGTTCCCGGCGTTACCACCCGCGTCACTTCGCGCTTTACCAGTTTTTTGCCTGGCCCAGCCTCCTCCATCTGATCGCAGACGGCGACTCGATAGCCTTTCTGGATGAGCCGCGCCAAATAGCCGTCGGCCGCATGGTACGGCACGCCGCACATCGGTATGGGTTGGCCTTTTTCCTTATTGCGGGCGGTCAGCGTGATTTCGAGCTCGCGGGCCGCGGTGACGGCGTCCTCGTAGAACAGCTCGTAGAAATCGCCCAGCCGGAACATCAGCAGAGCGTTGGGAACTTGTTGTTTGATTGAATGATATTGGCGCATCAGCGGCGTGGACGCCGCGTCACCCGCTTCAGGCATACAAGCCGCGGGTCTGCAAAGCCGAGGCGACGCGATCGATGGCCAGCATATACGCAGCCAGCCGGTTGTGCACCTGATGCTTCTCCGCGTAGCTCACCACGTCTCGAAAGCTGTTCACCATGATCTCTTCCAGGCGCCCGTTCACCAGCTGTTCGTTCCAGAAGAACCCTTGCCGGTCCTGCACCCATTCAAAGTAAGAGACCGTGACGCCGCCGGCGTTGGCCAAAATATCCGGGATCACAAAAATCTTCTTGTCGGCCAGAATCGCGTCGGCTTCCGAAGTGGTGGGGCCGTTGGCGCCTTCGCAAATGATCTTGGCTTTAATGCGGTCGGCATTGGCGGTGGTGATGACGTTCTCTTTCGCGGCGGGCAGCAGCACCTCGCAATCCAGCAACAGCGCCTGTTCTCTGTCGATGTCCTCGCCTTCCGCAAATCCGGTAATCGAGCCAGTTTCATTGCGGTGTTTCATCAGAGCTTCAATATCGAGCCCCTTCGAATTGTAAACGGCGCCGTCATATTCGATGATGCAAATGATCTTGAATCCCGAGCGAGCCATCAGCTTCGCCGACATGCCGCCGACATTGCCAAAACCCTGCACTACCACGCGCGTGTTGATTGGATCGATACCGAAATGGCGCAGCGCTTCCAGGGTGACGATCATGCACCCGCGACCGGTGGCTTCGGTGCGCCCTTTCGATCCGCCCAGTGCTAACGGTTTGCCCGTCACCACCGCGGTAACCGTTTGGCGTTTGTGCATCGAGTAGGTGTCCATCACCCACGCCATCGTTTGCGGATTGGTGTTCATGTCCGGCGCCGGCACGTCGCGCTCGGGACCGATGATGTCCATGATCTCGGAGGTGTAGCGGCGCGTGATGCGCTCCAGTTCGCCGGGCGAAAGTACATCGGGATCGCAAATCACTCCGCCCTTGCCGCCGCCAAACGGGATGTTCACCACGGCGCACTTCCACGTCATCCAAGCCGCCAGCGCGCGCACTTCATCCAGCGTGACGTCCGGCGCGAAGCGAATTCCGCCTTTGGAGGGACCGCGCACGATGGAGTGCTGCACGCGGTAGCCGGTGAAAACTTCATAGCGGCCGTCGTCCAACAGGACGGGAATACTGACCTTCAACTCCAGCGCCGCCGACCGGAGAATTTTCCGCAGGCCTTCATCCAGGCCCAGCAACTCAGCGGCTTCGTCGAACCGCGCCTCGGCGGAAACCCACGGATTGGTTTCCTTTTCCGACGAAGGAATCGCTTCCAGAATCATTCGGAAAACCTCCAGCTACATTGTAGCTTCGCTAAACTGAGACATGGTGGCACGCCTTCTCGCCGCATTTCTGTTTTTCGCCTGCGCGCCTGGGTTCGCCCAGACCAACGACCTCGCAGTGGGCAAGTTTCTTGTCGCCAGCCGCGACCTAGGCGATCCTAACTTCGCCAAGACGGTGATCCTGCTGGTGCATTTCAAGGAGGATCAAGGCGCGGTCGGCTTAGTGGTCAACCGCGCTACCGACGTTCCCATATCGCGCGTGTTTCAGGATCTCAAGGAAGCCAAGAGCCGCATTGATCCGGTCTACGTCGGCGGTCCCGTGGAATTGAATAGCGTGATGGCGTTGCTGAAAACCGCGAGCAAGCCAGCGAACTCCACGCGCGTGTTCAATGATATCTACCTGATCAGCAACAAGGATCTGCTGAGAGCGACGATGGCGTCGGCCGCCGAATCCAGCGTATTTCACGCCTACGTTGGCTACGCGGGCTGGGGCGCCGGGCAACTGGAGCACGAAGTGGATCTCGGCGCTTGGCACATCATGCCAGCCGATGCGGCCACCGTTTTTCACTCCGATCCGGATTCGGTTTGGCCGCGCCTGATTCGCCGGACGGAAACACAAGTCGCTCTTATTCCCAGTATTCCTTGTATTCCTCGTATTCCTTGTCTTTCTATTTATACGCCGCTACCCCGGTAACCCGCTCCCCAATCACCAGGGCGTGAATGTGGTCGGTCCCTTCGTACGTCTTCACAGTTTCCAGGTTGCACATGTGCCGCATGATCGGATACTCGTCCATGATGCCGTTGGCGCCCAGCAGATCGCGGCTCAAGCGCGCGCATTCCAGCGCCATCGCGACATTGTTCCGCTTCAGCATCGAAATGTGCGCCGGGTCAATCTTGCCTTGATCCTTCACGCGCCCGGCCTGGATCGCGAGCAGCTGCGCCTTGGTGATTTCCGTGATCATCCATGCCAGCTTCTCCTGCACCAGTTGGTGGCTGGCTATGGGGCGGTTGTCGAACTGCTTGCGATCAATCGAATAGTGCCGTGCGGTCTCGTAGCAGTCCATCGCCGCGCCCAGCACACCCCAACCGATGCCGTAGCGCGCTTGGGAAAGACAGCTCAGCGGGCCCTTCAGGCCTTTCGCGCCCGGCAGCATCGCGGACGCGGGCACGCGGCAATCCGATAGCGCCAGGCTGGATGTCACCGATGCGCGCATCGAAAGCTTGCCGTGAATATCCGACGTGGTGAACCCGGGCGTGCCCTTCTCCACCAGGAATCCGCGAATGCCGTCGTCGGTGCGCGCCCAGACAATCGCGACATCGGCCACTGAGCCGTTCGTAATCCAAGTTTTCTCGCCGTTCAGAATCCAATGATCGCCGTCCTGCTTCGCGCGCGTCTGCATGCCCGCGGGATTCGATCCGAAGCCCGGCTCAGTGAGTCCGAAGCATCCGATGGCTTGGCCCGACTGCATCTTGGGCAGCCAGCGATCCTTCTGCTCGGCCGACCCGTAGGTCAGAATCGGGTACATCACCAGCGCGCCCTGCACCGACACGAAGCTGCGAAGTCCCGAATCGCCGCGCTCGATCTCTTGCATGATCAGCCCGTATTCGACATTGCTCAGACCGGCGCAGCCGTAGCCTTCCAGATTCGCGCCCAGGAATCCAAGCTGGGCGAATTCCGGGATCAGCTCTTTGGGAAAACGGCCGTCGCGGAAGCAATCGCGGATGATTGGAATCACGCGATCCTCGACAAACTTCCGCGCGGTCTGGCGCACCAGCAGTTCTTGTTCGGAGAACAGCGAATCGATCAGGAGGTAGTCGACGCCGGAGAAACGAGCCATGGCCCTATTGTAAGCAACCAGATCAGCCATCCTGGGATCACAGCTAAACTAGTTTGTAGTTATGCGCACTTTCTCTGCCTCCGAAGCAAGGGCACGGTTTGGACAACTTCTGGATAGAGTTGCGCGCGGCGAAGAGATTATGATCAACAGGCACGACAAACCGGTGGCTCGAATCGTCCCAGAAGGCCGCGACTCATTGGAGGAGGTGCGACGCGCGATTCAGAGCATGCGTGAAAACCGCAGGCGGATGGCACAACGCAAGGGCTTCAAGCCGCTCACCGATAAGGAAATCAGGGACGCCATCAACGCGGGGCGCCGGTGATTAATCGGAAGCTGCTCGAGACCTCTAGACGTCCAAATTCCGCACGTCCAGCGCGTTCTCTTCGATAAACTTCCGCCGGCTCTCCACGTCCTCGCCCATCAGCGTGGAAAAGATGGTTTCGGTCTCCGCCAGATCGTGCAAGTCCACTTTCAGCAGCGTGCGTGTTTCGGCGTTCATCGTGGTCGCCCACAATTGCTCGGCGTTCATTTCGCCGAGACCTTTGTAGCGCTGAATCGAAACCTCGCGCATGCCCTCGCTCTTCACGTACTCGAGCAGCTCGCGCCAGCCCGGCCGCGTCTCGGCGTCGGCTCTGCCTTCCTTCAGCACCTTGAACGGAGGCCGATTGTGCTTGGCCACTTGGCGCGCGATCGCCCGCATGCGCCGATATTCCGGCTGCAGGACCAGATCGACGCTGATGCTCCGCTCGCCGCCGGTCGGATCGCGATACTCCACCTTCCACGCTTCGTGCTCTTCTTCGCGCTCCACCCGCGCTTCAATTTTCACCGCCTTGAGCGCTGTCGCGACCGGCTCCAGATTGGCCTTGTCTTGAAAATCCGCCTTGGTGTCCAGCTTGTAATCGATGTTTGCCAGCACCTCCACCACGCGCGCATCGCGCATGCGCCGCTCAATGCGGCGGAACATTTGCTGCAATTCGTCGAGCGAAATCAGAAACGCGCGCAGCTCCGCGCCTTCCAGCTTAGTGCCGGCCACGTTTGGAGCGGACGGGTCGCCCGCGGTCTCCACCGTCAGGTTTTCCGTGGCGCGGCGCAGGATCTCGCGCGTGAATTCCTTGTCGTCCTTGATGTACTTCTGCGTCTTGCCCTTCTTGATCAAGTACAGCGGCGGCTGCGCGATGAACACGTGCCCGCGTTTGATCAGCTCCTGCATATGCCGGAAGAAGAACGTCAGCAGCAGCGTTCGAATGTGCGAGCCGTCCACGTCCGCGTCGGTCATGATGATGACTTTGTGGTAGCGAAGTTTCGCGGCATCAAAATCCGCCAGCCCGATCCCGGTGCCGATGGCCGTAATCATGGAGCGGATTTCCTCGTGCCCCAGCATCTTGTCGTAGCGCGCCTTCTCCACGTTCAGAATTTTGCCCTTGAGCGGCAGGATCGCTTGATAACGACGGTCGCGGCCCGACTTCGCGGTACCGCCGGCCGATTCGCCCTCCACCAGGAACAGCTCGCAACGCTCCGGATCCTTTTCCTGACAATCCGAGAGCTTGCCGGGCAGGCCGCCGGAATCGAGCGCACCCTTGCGCCGCGTCAAATCCCGCGCTTTCCTGGCCGCCTCTCGCGCGCGCGCCGCGTCAATCGCCTTGGACACGATCTTGCGCATCACCGCCGGGTTCTTGTCGAAATGCTCACCCAGTTTTTCGTTGATAAGCTGAACCACGAAACCCTGAATGTCGCTGTTCAGCTTGCCCTTGGTCTGCCCTTCAAACTGCGGCTGCGGAAGCTTTACACTCACCACCGCGGTCAGACCTTCACGCACGTCATCGCCGCTCAGGTTCTCCTTCACGTCCTTGAACAGCCCGGCCTGCTGCCCGTAGAAGTTGATGGTTCGCGTCAGAGCGCTGCGAAAACCGCTCAAGTGCGAGCCGCCATCCACGGTGTTGATGTTGTTCGCGAAGCTGAAAATACTCTCCGAGTACCCGTCGTTGTACTGCAGCGCCACTTCCATGGTCAGCATGCCGCCATTCGGCAGCTCGCGCTCGCCTTCGATGTAGATCGGTTTTTCGTGCAGTACTGCTTTGCCCTTATTCAGGTGCCTGATGAACTCGGCGATTCCACCGCTGTAGTGAAATTCATGTTGTTTGGCGGGCTCGCCCCGTTCGTCGGTCAGGGTGATGGTGAGACCTTTGTTCAGAAACGCCAACTCGCGCAACCGCTGCGCCAATGTGTCGTAGTTGAACTCCACCACGTCCATGATGGTGGCGTCCGGCTTAAACGTAATCTTGGTGCCGGTTTTCTTGCCGGCCTTTCCAGTCTGCGCGAGCGGCGCCTTAGGAACGCCCTTCTGGTACTCCTGTTCCCAAGTGCCTTTGTTCCAGATTTCGAGCTGCAGGGATTCCGACAACGCGTTCACGCAGCTTACACCGACGCCATGCAAACCGCCCGATACTTTGTAGCTCTTGGAGTCGAACTTCCCGCCGGCGTGCAGCCTGGTCATGACAACCTCCGCCGCCGACACTCCCTCCTCAGCCATGATGCCGGTTGGGATCCCGCGCCCGTTGTCTACCACGGTCACCGAGTTTCCAAAGTGGATGGTTACTTCAATTCGGTCGCATACGCCGGCCAGCGCCTCGTCCACCGAATTGTCCACCACTTCATAAACCAAGTGATGCAAACCGCTCTCGCCGGTGGACCCGATATACATCGCCGGACGCAACCGTACGGCTTCCAGACCCTCCAGAACTTTGATGCTACTGGAATCGTAAACTTCCGCCGGAGTAATTTCTTTTGTTGCCATGTGTAAAATTCAGTCCTCTTGCTACGTCACCTATGCTGACCTTCAAATCCGCATGGGCATCACCACGTAGCGATATTTGTAGCCCGGTTCGCCATTCGCCGCCGGACGCAATTCGCCCGCGCTGTTGGGATCCTTGAAGTGAAACGTGACTTTTTCCTCGCTCGATGCGCGCAGGAAATCCAGCAGGTAGCTTGCGTTGAAACCAATCTCCACCGGACTTCCGTCATAGTCGGCTGGGAGGCTGTCTTCGCTCTCGCCAGTTTCCGAGAGTGACGAATGAATGTGCAGTTCGCCTTCCTGAACCCGCATCCGGACCGCCCGCGAGCGCTCATCGGAAAACTGCGACACGCGCTCAATGGACTTGCGCAACTCCTCGCGATCCAGGGCCACAAAATGCGGATGATCCTTGGGAAGCACGCGTTCAAAATCCGGAAAGTTCCCGGTCAGCTTCCGGCTCAGCAACAGCCGCTGGCCAAATTGAAAGAACAGATGATTCTCGTCACCCGAAAACGAGAGCATTGCATCCGGGCTAGAATCCTGGCCCAGCTTTAGAATCTCGCCCATCGCCTTACGCGGAAGCAGCGCTCGAAACGGACTGGTGACGCCCGGCAATTCCACGGGATGCTCCACCATCGCCAGACGATGCCCATCGGTAGCCACCATCGAGAGTCCACTGCTCTTCAACATCAGCAAGGATCCGTTCAACGTGAATCTCGACTCTTCCATCGAAATGGCGAAAATCGTTCGCGCGATCATCGACGCCAGCACACCCACGGGAATTTGCGCTAGTACATCCGGCATCTGCGGCAGTTCGGGAAAACTCTCGCGCGACATTCCAGCGATGCGCGTCCGCGAACGCCCGCACACCAGACTCGCCCATTGATTGTCCTGGAGTTTCACTTCAAGGTCGGCGTCCGGCAGCAACCGCACATAGTCCAGCAGCCGCTTGGCTGGAATGGTGCCCGCACCTTGCTTTTTCACTCGAGCAGGACAGGATGACCGGATCCCCAACTCCAGATCCGTCGCCGTCAAATTGATCCGGTCCCCCGCCGCTTCCACCAGCACATTCGACAGGATCGGTATGGTTGTCTTCTTCTCCACCACACCCTGCGAAAAGTTCAATTCCCGTACCAGATCCGTCTTGCTGACTGTGAACTCCATGCTTTCCTCGCTGGTCTTCCTCGCTCAGTCCTCGTGTCAAATGCGAGCTTTGAGTAGCTCTATGACTCTATCCAGAGAGTCATCATTTTAGAACCGTATTCGTAGGGTCTGTTGAAATGTTGATTTCTCTCTAAATTATACAAAATTCAGAAACTTCCCGCCACTGGAAGTTGTGGATTCCGAGGTCGGAAACGACGCAAGATTTTGCGGCTCTGGCGTTGTTCCACAAGCTTCACAGGTACAACCGGCCATGGTCTGTGGAAAAAAATAGTAACCCTAGTGGATTGAATCCACTAGGGTGTGAATGAGACTGTTCAAATCTTGATCCCGCTGGCGCAGCTTGTCAATCTTATTGATGGAGTGCAGCACGGTAGTGTGATGTTTGCCGCCAAACGCCCGCCCAATCTCGGGCAACGAAGCAGACGTCAACTCCTTGGCAAGATACATCGCGATTTGCCGCGGGTGTACGATCTTTTGCTCATTCGTCTTTTGCTTTAGTTGGGACGGTTGTAGCGAAAATTTTTCCCCTACCGCTTTCACGATGGATTCGATGGTGATCCTGCGCTCTTGCCCCGCGGTCAGGTGTTTCAATACCTGCTGGGCCATGGGTAGCGATATTGGCGACCCGGTGACGGACGAGTACGCCACTAGTTTTATCAGCGCGCCCTCCAACTCGCGAACATTCGACTTCGTTTTTGTTGCAATGAAAATGCGCACTTCCTCCGGCAGCGTAATGCCTTCGGCTTCCGCCTTCTTGTCGAGAATGGCCATCTTGGTTTCCAGATCGGGCGGTTGCACGTCCACCATCAAACCCCATTCGAAGCGCGAGCGGAGCCGCTCTACCAGTCCAGGCGTGTTCTTCGGCGGCATGTCGCTCGAAATCACGATCTGCTTCTCGTGCTCGAACAGCTCATTGAAGGTGTGAAAGAATTCTTCCATGGTCCGCTCCTTGCCGGCCAGAATCTGGATGTCGTCCACCAGCAATGCATCCGCCGAGCGGTAGTGCCTCTGGAAGAGCTGCATCCGGTCGTTCTTGATGCAGGTGATCATCTCGTTCATGAAGCGTTCGCTGGACGTGTAGATAATCCGCATGCTGGTGTGTTGATCCGCTAGCGATCTTCCGATGGCATGCATCAAGTGCGTCTTTCCCATCCCCACCCCGCCGTAAATGAACAGCGGATTGTAGGAGCGCGATGGATTCGTCACCACCGCCCTCGCGGCCGCGTGCGCAAACTGGTTACACGAGCCCACCACGAAGCTGTCGAACGTGAACCTCGGGTTCAGAATGATGGAGGGTGAGAACACAATTTCACTCTTGTCGTCGAAGCCTCTGCCGCCGGTTGTTTGCACCGATCCCTGAATCTCATACACGATCTCGCGCAGCGACAAATTCAGGTCACGAACCGCCGACCAGATCTCGGCCGAGTATTCCTGCTGAATCCAATCGCGAGTGGCTGTGTCCGGAACCGCTACCCGCAATCGATCGCCCTCGCTCGCGAGGAAAACCGTTCTCGAAAGCCAGTTGTTGAAGGCATCCGTGCTGATCTTGCTCGAAATCTGATTCTTAATGCCGTCCCAGGTGTTCATTCTTCCGTCGCAATCCGCGCAGTTTTTGCACAACTTTTCCACAGATTGTGGAAAAGCTAAAGTTCAAGTTGTTCGATTCTGTTTGAGAACCGTTTGACTGCCATCCTGCCAAGCGGTCCTCTCGGAAACCGTCTTCTTCTTCCGCTTAAGGACAAGTCAGTCTAGCATACCCGAACTCAGCCTGTGACTATTTTTTCGAGCTGTCGTTTCAATCAGTTAGCCGAAACATATGTCTTCCAAATGTTGGCGATACCCACTGGAGGCAAGTATGAAGATCGGGTAAACTCTAGGTTACTGGGGGTTTTTGTCGAAGCCAGCGCGGACGCATCCAGAGTTTGACACACTCGCATGCAGCGCGCGACAATGAAGGTCGTTCGCGGGAGTAACTCAGCTGGTAGAGTGCGACCTTGCCAAGGTCGATGTCGCCGGTTCGAATCCGGTCTCCCGCTCCATTCCCTCTTTGGAACATCTTCCTGCTGTTTTCCGTATACCATCGTTGAGGAGACTCATGCTGGGCTTTATTCTGTGGTGCATCCTGTTCGTTTTGTGCTGGCCCTTGGCATTGGTGGCCCTGTTCCTCTATCCTATCGTCTGGCTGATTCTGCTTCCCTTCCGCATCATCGGGATCGCCGTCGGCGGAGTGCTGGAATTAGTTTGGTCCATCATCACGCTTCCGGCACGCGTCATTCGCAGAGTTGCCTAGATAGTGCGGCCTGAGCGCCTACTCATCAACATAGATCCTTTTCACGCGCGCGTGAATCCCGCACAACACGCTGTAGGAGATGGTCCCCGCCACGCGAGCCATCTGTTGCGCGTCCATCGAGACGTCGCCTTCTGAACCGAGCAATGTTACCGCGTCGCCCGGCGCGAGCGGCGGGCAGTGCGTGATGTCGATGGTGGTCAGGTCCATCGACACGGCGCCGATGATGGGCGCCCAGTGGCCCTTCGCGATCACGCGGCCTTTGTTGGATAGCCGGTGCGGAATGCCGTCGGCGTAGCCTGCCGCCAGCACCGCGATGCGAGCCGGCTGCGCGGTCCGATGCATGCCGCCATAACCAACCAAGGCGCCGGCCGGCAGATCCTTCACCGCCAGCACGGCGGCTTTCCATGCCAGCGCCGGGCGAACTTCCAGCAGACGCGGCGGCGCCGTGCCCTTGGCGATCTGTGAAACGTAACCGTATACGGCGTGGCCTGGCCGGACCATGCGTTTCCACGTCCCGCGCCGGCCATACGCAACCGGTGTGCTGCCCGATAAGTGCAGGATGGGTACCTGCACGCCCGCGCGCGCCAGTTCCGAGCAGATAATCTCAAACGCGCGCAACTGTTCGTCCGTCTGCGTGCTGGCGTAATTGGCGGCCGAGGCGAAATGTGTCATCAGGCCTTCCAGGTGCGCGTGCTTGGCTGCCCCGATGGCCTCCAGGATCTCCGGGGCGGAGGCGCGCGTCCCCAGCCGGCCCATGCCGCTGTCGATTTTCAGGTGATAGTCGCGCCGGTCCCCACCAGATGCAGCCGACAGCCGGTCCCACTCGGCGATGTCAGGGAGCGAATGCAGTACCGGCGTCAGGTTATATTCCAGCAGGCCCGCGCGTTCGGCGGACAGGAAATCGGCCATCACCAGAATGCGCGTCTGGATGCCCCGGTCCCGCAGAATGGCGCCTTCCTCCACGTTGCTCACCGCCAGCCAGCGCGCACCGGCGGCCGCTAACGCGCGCGAGACTTCCACCGCTCCGTGCCGGTACGCATCGGCTTTCACCACCGGCATCACTTCCACGTCCGGGCCCACCACGTTACGGACCGCGCGAAAGTTTTCGGCGATTTGTTTGAGGGAAATCTCCACCCAGCTTCGGTAGGCGAACGGACCCATATGTCCATAGTAAGGCCCACAGGCGTCATGCCCCGGTATGCGTTAGTTCGCCCTCCGGAACATGCTTGGCGGGCACCGCGTGCGGACGTCTTGCTCGCAACAGTTCTTCGAGCGCCTCGACCGACATGGGCCGGTGCAGGAAGAAGCCCTGATTCAAGTCACAGCCCAGTGTGTTCAGCAACGCCAGTTGCTCCGCGGTTTCCACGCCTTCGGCTACCACCTGGAGGCCCAGATTGTGAGCCAGCGCGATAATTCCACGCACCAGCGTGGTGCATCCGACGGCTCCCGGCTGGAGGTCCCTGATGAAGGAACGATCGATCTTGACGATGTCCACCGGAAGATTCTGGAGATGGCTGAGCGACGAGTAGCCGGTGCCAAAATCATCGATCGCAAAGCGCACGCCCAGCCGCCGCAGCGGCTCAATCTGCTCGATCACCCCATCCAGATTGTCCATGAGCGCCGTTTCGGTGATCTCCAGCTCCAGCCGCGAGGGAGGCAGCCCGCACTCCCGCAATATGCGTTCCACCAGCGCGGTGAATTTTCCGTCCGCGAATTGCAAGGCGGAAACATTCACGGCGATGCGGGGGACGTCGTATCCTTCCTGCAGCCAGCGTGCCGCGTTGCGGCAGGCGGTTTGAGTTACCCACTCCCCGATCGACGGAATCATTCCGGTTTCTTCCGAGATCGGGATAAACTCCACCGGCGATACCTGGCCGGCCTCGGGATTGTTCCAGCGCAACAACGCTTCCACGCCATCCAAACGCCCGTTCCGGTCCAGCAGCGGCTGATATTCGAGACTCAGCTCGTTGCGTTCGAGCGCGGTCTTGAGCTCTCGCTCGAGCAACACCCGGCGTTGCATCGAGTCGCTCAGAGCCGAGCGGAACATCCGAAACGTGCCGCCACCCGCTCGCTTGGAGCTGTACATGGCCAGATCGGCATTGCGCAGCAGCGTGATCGGATCTTCGCCATGCTCGGGAAACATACTAATGCCCAGGCTCGCGGTGAGGTTAGTTTGGTGCGAGGCCAGCTGGAAGGGAGGCGTAAACGCGGAGAGGATGGCCGCCGCCACGCGCTCGGCGTCCTCGGGCTGCGCCAGCTCCGGCGCCAGGATGGCGAATTCATCGCCGCCCACGCGCGCCACCGAATCGCTTTGCCGCAAACAGGTTTGCAGGCGCCGCGCCACTTCGCAAAGCACCTCGTCGCCCACTCGATGCCCCAGCGTATCGTTGATCTGTTTGTATTTGTCCAGATCGAGCCAGATCACCGCCGCCTTCTTGCCGTGGCGCTGGGCCACCCGGGTGGCCTGCTGCACCCGATCTTGGAACAGCAGCCGGTTGGGCAATCCGGTGAGGGTGTCGTGCTGCGCCTGAAACGCCAGCCGCTCATAGAGCAGAGAATTCTCGATCGCCACCGCGGCCAATTGCGCCATTTGATCCAGCGTGGCTTGCCAATCGACCGCGCGCCCAGCCGGCGCGAACATTTGCAGCATCCCGATCCGCTCGCCCGAAGCCTCCCGCAGCTCTTTCGCTGGGCTGGCCTCAAATCCAAACGCCGCCGCCAGTTTGCCGCTATAGCCTCTGAATTCCTCCCAGCCGTCGGGACCGGAGCTGGGAGGCGGGTGCAGCTTCAATGCTTCCGACAGTTCCTGGGGTAAATTGGCCGCCACGTGAAAATGCGCTTCGCCCGCGTTCCCCGTCCATACCGCCGCTCCAGCCTCCAGGTGGCAGCGCGATGCCAGCGCAACGATTTTTTCCAGTGTGCGCGACAGCGCCGCGCGCGTGCTCACCATCTCGAGAATGGACGCGCGTTCCCGCTCCATCTCCCGGGCCGCGTCCAAAGCCGCATTGGTCGCATGCAGCGATTCCAGCGCCTGCCGCCGCGACCGGTTTGCTTTGATCAGCAGCCCGAGAATCAGCAGCGTGGAAAGAACAAAGGCAGCCAGGCCGCCGATGCTCCGCCACAGCGTCGAGTTCACTCGCACAGAGTCCGCCCGCCCGCGAACTTCCAACCCAGCCTTCAGCGCATGCAAACTCTCGAGCGCCCGGGCGAACGCGGGCTGTCCGCGCTCGAACTCCACCCGCATAGCCGCCGCCGAGTTTCCCTCCAGAATTCGCGCCATGATCTGGTCGCGCACCTGGTCGTATTTGTTCCACGTCCGCTCGAAGGTTTCCACGTCCGCGGAGATCTCCGGGACGCCCAGCGCTCGCAGCCGGTTCACGGCCTGGTCCACGCGCTGGCTCGCTTTGCGCGCCTCCAAGACGTACGGCAGTTGGTCGTTGGGATCCGTCACCACCAGTGCGTAAAGAAAGGCCCGCCGGCTTTCCTGCGTCTCATACTCCAGGTCGCTTTCCATCTGCGAGCCGGTCGTATCCACTCGATACAAGTCCCGCGTGCTGATCACCGCCTGGTTCAACCCGTGAATTCCGAGAACGGAGCCCAGCAACGCGCTCAGAACGATCACGGCCACGAAGACTCTTCGGAACCAGACGCTCATTTCAGCCGGTATCATTTGAGCCTGTATCCCTCTTCGCCCGGTAACTTGCCATCGATACGCAGCGCCTGGACTGCGCCGCAAGCCTGCGACGCCAGCGACTCGGTCTCGACGATTGCGATGGCCGATGGCACGTTGAACACAAACTGGCAAGCCGCCGAATCGCTGTTCAGGATCTTGATGGAGACGGGCGCGTCACCGCGGTACTCGATGTTTTGCAAGCGCCGCTTGTACTCCCCGGGCGTCGTGTTCAGGAGGCGCCCCATTAAGTATTGGAATGGCGCCGACCCGGTGTCCCGCTCCACCAACACCACTCCCGAGCCGTTCGGCCATTGCCGGCTGTCGCCTTCAAACAGCGAGAGCAGATCGCGGAGCCGGAGATTGTGCGTCGGATTGGACGGATGCACCACTGCCGCGAAGGTTCGCGCCGGCTCAGCCGCGTAATCGAGCGTGGGCGCCGCCAGCAGTACCGCGATCAATGGAAGTATGCGCCCCATAAGTCAAAATGTAAACGCCACCTGCACCGCCGAGGAGATCCAGCTGGTGCGCGGATGCTCGGTGTCGCGGCCCAGTTCGAACTTCAGCGCCACGCTGTCCGTCAGATCATACCGGACCCCGCCGGTATATACGGTTTTCCACGGCATATATAGGCGGGCCTGCATGTCTATAAGCCCCGTTCCGTACAGGTTGAGATATTCCACGCGGGCGTAGGGCTTCCAGGATGAAGCGATCCGGTACGCAAACTGGTTATAGAATCCCAGACCCATGGCTGACCCTAAGGATGGATCCCGCAGTCCAATCAGCAGGCCCTCGTTCAGGAATTCCACCCGGCCTTCCACATACACGAAGTGAACCATCCACACCGAACGGTCCAGCGCGATTCCGGCCAGGGGCGAGAACAGGTCGTGATAGGTAGAAAATCCGATCTCCAGCGCCGGAACGGCACGCGGCTGGGAATAGATGGCTAAATTGGTTGCGCGGTTGAACGAGATGTCCACCAGAGGTACCCCGGCCGTATCGCCATAATTCCTGGAACTTCCCCCTTCCAGCACGTAGTGGAGATTCAGGTCTCCCGACGGTATTCTCCCGTTGATGCTCGCACCCACCGCGTGCAGTGGGAGGAAGCCTCCTTCGTCCTCGAAGGTGAACATCCTCGGACGGCTAATGGCGGTCTGCAACCAGGCGCCGCGCAGGTAGGCGGTGCTGTAATATCCAATGGCGGTCCGGTACGATCCGATATCCACGTTGAAGAAATCGTTTCCCCGATACTGCAGCAGCAGCCGTTCCACATTCACCGGAACCGAAGCCACCAGTTGCTGGTCATCCGTCTCGAAAACCAGTTCCATCAGCGCCGTCAAACGGGGCGACAACCGCTCGGTGCCGAACAGATCGATTTCCCCCAGATCGAACTTCTTGGTGGAGGTTCCATCCACGTTCCTCAAGAATCCCGCATCGGCGTAGCCATGGAAGTTGAACCGGCTGGCATTATCGGGCTGAGTGGCGTCATCACTCGGTGGCGGCTCCGGCGCGGCGGCGATGGGGGGTGGCGCCAGTGGCGCTACTTGCGGCCCCGGCGGCGCCTGCGCCTGCTCGAGCGCTGCTACTTGTCGCTCCAGCGCATTTATCCGGTCGAGCAGCTCTTGAATGATTTCGTCCTGGCTGGCTGCTTGAGCCAACAGCGGTGCAGCTGTCGCAAACACCCCCAGGAAGAGCGCGGATTGGACACGCAACCGAACACCCACAAATCCCTCATCGTCTAACACCTCCGAAGTTTGAGACGCATCCAAAGTTGACATGCATCAAAAGGTGAATGCCAACTGCACCGCCGCGGAGATGTAGCTCGGCCGCAGATAGTCGCTTTCCTGGCCCAGTTCGAATTTCAGCGCCACGCTGTCCGTCAGATCGTACCGGACGCCTCCGGTATATACGGTTTTCCAGGGCACGTATTGGCGGGCTGTCGCTGTGTTTATCGCCCCTGTTCCATAAGCGTTGAGATATTCCACGCGGGCGTATGGCTTCCAGGACGACGCGATGCGGTACGCAATCTGGCTATAGAATCCCAGACCCGTTCCTGATCCCAAGGATCCGTCGCTCAATCCAATCCTCATTCCTTCGTTCAGGAATTCCACGCGGCCTTGCACATATACGACGTGAACCATCCACACCGAACGGTCTAGCCCGATTCCGGCCGCGGGCGAGAATAGGTCATGATAGGTAGAAAATCCGATCTCCAGCCCTGGAGCGCCGCGCGGCTGAGAATAGACCGCCAAATTGGTGGCGCGGTTGAACGAAAAGTCCTCAAGAAACCCCTCTGTGTCGCCATAGTTCCGTGAACTGCCCCCTTCCACCACGTAGTGAAGATTCAGATCTCCCGACGGGATTCTTCCGTTGATGCTCACACCCACCGCGTGCAGCGGGAGGAACCCTCCCTGATCCTCGAAGGTGAACATCTTCGGACGGCTGATAGCGGTTTGCAACCAGGCGCCGCGCAGGTAGGCGGTGCTGTAATATCCAACCGCGGTCCGGTATGATCCGATATCCACGTTGAAGAAATCGTTTCCCCGATACTGCAGCAGCAGCCGTTCGACATTGACCGGGACGCGGGCTACCTGTTGCTGGTCGTCGGTTTCAAAGACCAGTTCCATCAGCGCCGTCAAACGAGGCGACAGCCGCTCGGTGCCGAACAGATCGATTTCTCCCAGATCGAACTTTTTGGTCTGGGTGCCGTCCACGTTTCTCAGGAAGCCCGCATCGGCGTAGCCATGGAAGTTGAACCGGCTGCCAGCGTCCGGTGGCGTGGCGTCATCACTCGGAGTTTGCTGTGGCGCCGGCTCCGGTGCGATGGCGATGGCTGATTGCGTCGGCTGTGGCTCGGCCGGCAGCGCTTGCCCAGGCTGCGGAGCGCGCGCCTGTTCGAGCGCCGCCACCTGCCGCTCCAGAGCTTGCACACGCTCCAGCAGCTTTTGGATGGTTTGATCTTGAGAGCCCTGATCTTTATCGTCCGGAGGCTCCCCGGCAACGGCTACCCCGCCGCCCGCGGCCGTGAACACGAGCGCGAATACGCAAGCCAGACGAAGGCTCATGATGCCCTCATCGGATGCCAGCCGCAAAGCCTGAGCCCTAACGCTTGTTTACGCTCAGAAGCGCAAAGGGCCCGGCGGCAAGCCTCCAAACCGAGGAGGAACTCTCACTTCACCCGCCGCCGAGAATCCGTTTTGCGCGAGTTCCTCACTAGACCCGTCAGCAGCGTTTCATATTGGTGAGTCACCGCTTCCCATCCGTAGCGCTCGGCCACGCGCTCGGCCGCCCTCCGGCCCCATTCCGAGCGCTCTTCGGAACTCATTCGCAGCACTTCACCGAGCTTTTCCTCTAGATTGGCGAGCTCAAACGCCATCCCCGCGCCCCCAGCCACCTCGGTGTTCTCCGGCGTATTCAAGTACAGCACTAGCGCCCCGCGCCCCATCGCCTCGATCAGCGCCGGATGCGTGCCGCCCACCTCGGTCGCATGGATGTACGCCAGGCAGTTGGACAGCAACTCGTGATATCCCGCGCCATAAATCGCACCCGGCATGACCACGCGCGGATCTTGCGTGGCGCGTATCTTCTGGATGTACTCTTCGGCGTACGGCGCGTCACCGATCAACGCCAGTTTCACTGGCGCCACCACCTGCTCGAACGCCTCGCGCACCGCCAGCGCATTGTTCTCCGGCTCCAGCCGGCTGACGTACAGAAAATAGCGGCTGGCTTCGAGACCGAGCTTGCTCAAGACACCATCCGCAGGCACCTTGCCGGTCTCGGCCCCGTAGGGAATAAATTCGGTGTGCTTCCCGTAGCGCTCCAGATAATAGCGGGCGATACTTCGCGCGTCGGTGACCACCACGCTCGCGCAAAATGTCGCCAGCCACTCCGAAATCGCATACCAGGCCTTCGCCACGCGATTCCACTTCTTACGCTTGCGCTCCAGGCCGTCCACATTCAGCGCGGTTGGAACGCCCGCCAGGCGCGGCAGCACGGTGAAGATCGCATTCGCGCCATTGCAATACAACGCGATGTCGGTCCTGTGAGTGATCAGATGCAGCGTGGAGAAAAAAGTGTGGACGATGGTGTCGAAATACTTGTGGCGCCAGGTTGGCAAGTATACCAGGAAAACACCCCGATAGATTGACCCGGAATGTGATGCCGGCTCGGAGTACCGCTCCCGGCAGTACACCGTGACCTGGTGCCCTCGCGCGGCCAGACGAGTGGAAAGCTCTTCGGCAAACGTCTCAAACCCGCCATAGCGTGCCGGAATCCCGCGGGTGCCGAGAATCGCGATGCGCGCCGCGGCCTGCCTCCCGGGTCAGCCTCGCGCTGCCTTGGAACGCGCCAAAGCACGCCCCGATAGCTTGGTTTTGCTGGCCGGCGCGCTCACCGGACGATAGCTGAACCAATGCGCGATGTACTCGTCATCCACCCGCTTGCGGCTCATGATCTCGCGCCGCTTGGCCATCACCCGCTTCCAGTTCTTGGCGATGTACCAGAATGCCTTCAACGAACTTTGCTCGCGCACCAGACAACAGGAAATCACCACCAGGTCGCGCACCGTGATGGAGACCCAGTTCCTGCGGTACACATCCCAGGTGATGTTTTTCATGCGCATCAGGAAGCGGTTCTTCACCGAGTGCATGTTGATCACCGAAGGCAGCGCCCGCCGGTTGCCCGGCAAAACGTTGCGCACATGGTAGCCGCGCGCGTGCGGCGTGTAGATGCAGCGCCAGCCCAGCAGTTGCGCCCGCCAGGCCACGTCGGCATCCTCGCGGTACACGAAAAAATCGGGATCGAAAAACTCCTCGTCCAGCGAAATGTCCTCAATCATCTCGCGCCGGAACAAGGCAGCCGCGGCAGTGGCGCCGAAAACAAATTCGTGGTTCAGATAATGCCCGTTGTCTATCTCCTGGCTGCCCCGGTCCAGATGACGCAGCATCGGAGTGAAGTAGATCCCCGTGGAGTCCACTAGCGGCTTATCCGGCAAATCGAAACTCGCCCGGATGGTCAGTAACTTCCCGCACACCGTACCGATCTTTGGATCGATCTGTCCCGCATCCGCCAGTGCTTGGACGAAGTTCGGCAACAGCAGAACGTCCGGATTCAACGTAAGCACCCACTCGCCGGTGCTGATCGAGATCGCCTGATTCTGCGCCGCCGCAAATCCGATGTTCTCATCGTTATAAACAACGCGGCAGCGATCCGCGAACTGCTCCAGGATGTCCACCGTTCCGTCCGTCGAGGCGTTATCGACGACGATAAACTCCGTGTTGGGATAACGCTGCGCTAAAACCGACTCCAGGCACCGCTTGATAAACCGACCGCTGTTAAATGTGACGATTGTGACTGAAACCCGATCGTTACAGGGCATGAATGGGTCGTGTCTCTATTCTTTTGTATTTTTACAACTGTCGCTGCTCTGTTGCCTTGCTGCAATTGCTCAAAAAGCTTAGTTCACCGACACGGCCAGAGATTAGACTACGTCCCGCGAGCCGACTTATCTTTCCATATACCCCAATTGGCCTGAAACTTCGCCGCCGCACTATCTCAACGGCCGTTCGAAACATGCAACCGAGCATCACTGCCGCAGTCACCCGGCGGTATCCGGGAGGGCGAAAGTGCTTCGAGGCGTACCTTAGAAGGCTAACATACCAATACACCTCGCGGCAGGACCACTCCAGCCTAGCAATACTGTGGCCACCCCGATGGCGCGCCGTAACTCGCGGCACATAGCGTATTTTAAGGCCCAAGTCACGCGCCCGCTTACAAAAGTCCACGTCTTCAAACCACAGTGGATGGAACTGTGTGTCAAAACCGCCCAACCGCTGCCACACTTCGCGGCGAAACATCAGGAAGGCTCCCGGCGGTTGCTCGGCCTCGCCCGCCCTATCCAGATCCAGGTCCAGACAGCGATATCGCCGATTCACTGGATTAGACGCCAGCACGCGATTGATCCCCAACACCTCGCACACCAGCGTCCCGGGCGTTGGAAATCGCCGCAGCGTGAAGCCCTTCTGGACTTGGCCAGCTTCGTTCACCAGTTTCCCCGCCGCTAAGCCGGTTCCAGCCTCGCCGCAAGCCTGCTCCAGTTCGTCAACCCGCGATGTCAATTCCGCGTCCGGATTCAGAAGCAGGATTAACTCGGTCGCGAGCGCCGCCACGCCCTGATTCACCGCGCCTGCGAATCCATGGTTATCCGCATTTGCAATCAGAGTGACGCCCGGCCGCCGTCGCACCAACGCGCACGTCTCGTCGCGTGACGCATTGTCGATCACCACCACCGGTAAGTCGCCGCACGAATCCAGGCATCGCTCGATCACTTCCGCCGAATTGTAAGTGACCACCACAACGCCGGTGAGTTTCATGTCAAAGCAAAATACAACCGCCAGAACAGATCGAAGCCCGTCAAGGTCTGCAGCTCGCGGATTTCCTGTTCGCCCCGCTCGATGATCGCAGAAAATTGGACGATGGCAGGAAAGTTGGCCGAGTGTTCCCCCCGCGCCGCGCGCCCCCGCGCTGCCTGGAAGCCGCGCGCCCCTTCGATCTTGCCCGCCAGGTAGCCTCGAAAAGCTCCGTGGCGCAGAGCGACGAATCCCCATAAGGTTTGAGCGATTAAGACGCACCAGCCATAGCGTTTGATCCAATCCTGCGGATAGTGTTTCGCCACCAACAGCAATTGATTGCGCGCTATCTTCCGCACCGTGTCCCGATGCCACCGCCCCAGCGTCGCGCTGCCCGCGTGATACGCGATTGCCTCCGGCACATATAAGCCGCTCAGCCCCAGTTCCGCGCAGCGCAGGCCGAAATCCACGTCTTCCAAGTAACTCTCAAACTGTTCGTCCAGTAAACCCACGCGGCGGAATAAGTCAGCACGAAAAACCGCCGCCGTGAAGGGCGCTAACTGGATGCTCCTTGGCTGGTTCCAAAGCTCGGAGTCGAGCCGCCCATGCCCACACCGCCACGCGCACCCGCCGCGGCACAACGCGTCAAAGCATCCCTCGATCCGATCGTGCGCCGAAGCATCCAGCAACTTACCCGTCGCAAACCATGCATCGCCCACCTTCGCCATTACCTGTGCAAGCCAATCGGGCTCCAGCGTGACATCGTTATTCAACACCGCGATCCACTCGGTGCCGGCCTCCGAACCTGCGTGCCCGATCCCCCGGTTCACCGCCGCCGCGAAGCCCGCGTTCGTTCCGAGCGCTATCACTTCGGCCCCGGCTCGCCGAGCCACCGCCGCCGAATCGTCGGTCGAGCCGTTGTCCACCACAATCACGCGCTCGATCGGATAGGTTTGCCGTCCAAGATCAGCGAGCACCCGCGCCAATAGCGACGACCGGTTCCAGGTGGGGATGATGACCGCCACGCGAGTCACCGGGCGCGGCCTGCCGAGAACCGTTTCTTCACCAGGAAGTACAGGTTGTAAAAGCCGTCACGCCACGGATTCAGCTTGATCTCGCCCATCCGCGACGAATAGAGAATCGAGATCTCCGCGAAGCGTACGCGCGGGCTTTTCAGCGCCTCGATCTTGATCTCCTCGGAAAACGCCATGCCGTCGGATTCCAGACAAATGTCCTTCAGGATCGAACGCCGGAAAACCCACATGCCCGATTGCGAATCGCGCACCCAACGGAAATACAGCACCGACATCGCCAGCGACAAAATCCAGTTGCCCAGCCGGTGTTTCATGCTCATCGCGTTCGAGTCGCGCACCGGAAACCGCGAGGCGTTCAAGAAATCCACATCCAGGTGCAGCAGCGCTTCCAACAGATAAGAGATAGCATCCGGGGGATAACTGTGATCGCCGTCCAACGTAATGATGATGTCGCCTGTCGCCGACGCAAAGCCCCGCTTGTAGCTCCTTCCGTACCCGCGCACCGGCTCGCGGATCACCTCCGCGCCGAAGGATCGCGCCACGTCCGACGTCCGGTCCGTCGATCCGTTGTCCACTACAATCACCTGGTCCACGAATTCCGGCATGCGGCGCAATACCCCCGCGATCCCTTGCTCCTCGTTCAGACAGGGAGTGATAACCGTGATCCGTTGCGACTTATACACGTTTGGCTTGTAAACTTATGATGACAGCCGGGTAGTGCCTGAGAACCGCTCGGCCGGCGCTGGTACCATATTCTCATGAAGCTGTTTTGTGCTTGGATTATGCTTGCCGCCAGCGTTGCCTTTGCCGGCGTGAATCCTCAGCTCCGCGAGGTGAAGCGCGTTTACATCCTGGCCATGAGCGCCAGCATGGATCAATTCCTGGCCAGCCAGCTTGTCAAGGCCGGGATCTTCGAAGTGGTAACGGACCCGAAGAAGGCCGACGCCATCATCACCGATCGCGTGGGCGAGTCTTTTGAGAATAAGCTCGACGATCTGTATCCTCCGCCCACCCCGCCCAAGCCCGCCCCCGATGCCGCCAAGACCGATGCCGCCAAGACTGACACCGCCAAGAGCGACACCGGCAAGAGCGACACCGGCAAGATCGCCGTCAGAGGTGACGCGCTGGCGGGAGTGGATTTGAGTGGCGGCGCCCGGCCCACCACCATGGGTCACGGCAAGGGCAATATCTTCATCGTCAGCCGCGGCAGCCGGTCCGTGCTTTGGTCGATCTACGAGCCTCCCAAGAACAACACCTCCCGGGAGCTGACCAAAACCGCCGAGCGAGTAGTGAAGCACCTGCAGGAAGACTTGACCGAAAAGAAACCCGCCGCCGAATAGAGCTTCAAATCGACCTTGCGTAGAGGAACGGCCGATCTCCGCTGCTTCTCCAGAAGTAGACCAGGATGATCAGACTCGCGATCGCCGCGTAGGCACACCACAGCGAGGTGAACGCGTATCGCTTGACCTCCATTACAACCAGGACAATCGTCAGGTTTGCCGCGCCGAAGATTATCATCGGCCTGACCTTCGAGAAGAACAGCGAACCGCAGGTTGCAATCACATACAGCACCGCAACCGCTGTATTGTTTGTCGCTTGGTTGATGTACACGATACTGTTTCCCTTGATGTAGAGCTGCAACGGGTACGCCGTCAACGCCCACAATGTGTAGAGCGTCGTTGCTCCACCCAGCACCAGGAACGGCAGCATGCGCCTGCGGCTCTTCACGTCAGCCTCGAACAGCAGCACGCTGAGCGGCAGCAGGAAAGGGAGCAGCCCCTGCGCATAGAGCATGAACGCCGCGCCCATGTCGTGCGCCACCGCGGGCGAAAGAATCCCATCCAATCCCAGCCAGACGAATCCCTCGATGAACTGATGAACGGCGAATAGCGCGGGCAGCGCCGCGAAAAGCAGCTCGCGCCTGTGCTTCACCTTGGTCAAGGTGACGACGCCGATGGCGCCCAGAGCTGCGCTACCAACGAAGTTCGCTGTTGCTGAAAAGCACACGGCTCGTCTTGTCCCTTGCGAGAATACCTTATCATCGCAGAACCCGGGACACCTCCTATCTAGTTTGCTTCCCCCGCAGCACAAGGCGGCAGCCCTTCACCAACCGCTCCCGTGACTTGATCGATCTACGAGCTCCCCAAGAGCCTCCCACGAACTGATCAAAACGGCGAGCGAGCGGTGAATTACCTGCAGGCTAGAATAGAGGATTGTCCGGAATTCAGATGCATAATGGATCGAGACAACGTGTCCGCCCCAACGATTGAAGCGTTACAAGTTGGAGAGCTCTACTCGAACGACGAGATCTTCAGGTCTCTCAACGTATCGAATGCCGGCGGTATCCGTCTCGGGTTGCAGAGCAAGGCAGTCCTCAGGGCGGTCATTTTCACCTCCGTGCAAAGTTTCCACAGTGTCGGCGAGAATCCGTACCATGACCGTTTAGAGGAAGGCATCCTAACGTACACGGCGGCGGGAAAACTTGGTCAGCAGACGCTGTCCGGGGCAAACAGCCGGTTGATCGAGCAAAAACTATTCAATTTTCCCATCCACGGATTTGCACTGATAGCAAGCAGAAGAGACAGAACTGTAGGACCAAGGCGCTGGAAGTATCTGGGGTTGCTTGAATACCTTCGTCACTATCCGGATACCCAGCTTGACGCCAGTGGCAAAGTTCGCAAGGCCTGGCTTTTCGAATTCAAGATCCATCGTGAACCGCACGTTCTGCCGCTAGCACGCGACGCGGCGCTCTCGAGCGAAATACTAACTGCGTCGAGACGCCGGGCCGCTAGTAGCGTTGGCGACGACGAAATCGTTGACGGGCGCGATTACCAGAAGCCTGAGAACATCGAACGGATTGAACACGTCCGTGGCAAGCTGTTGGCGATGGAGCCGAAGACCTTCGAGCGTTTTATTAAGGATTTGCTCGTACACTGCGGCTTTTTGGATGTTTGTGTCACGAAGTTCAGCGCCGATGGGGGGATTGACGTGAACGCCAGAGCTGGTGGCCGCACTTGGATCTTCGAAAACACGCTGGTTCAGGTGCAGGCGAAGCGTTGGCTGCACTCCATCGGGCGCAAGGAAGTTGCCGAGTTGCGCGGCAGCCTGCAGCAATTTGCCAGGGGAGCTGTCATCACGACCGGCCATTTCTCAAAAGCAGCCATTAATGAAGCCAGCGAAGAGGGAAAGAATCCGATTTGCCTTATCGACGGGTTCAGGCTCTCCAACGTTGTGCTCGACGAACAGTTCCATTTGGCGGTATGAGGTATGTCCTCGGAGTTTGCCACGGCGAGACGCCCAACAATCAGTTGAGGGAACACTTCGCAGTTTCCTGCGAGCAGGTGTACCTTATTTATTGAGGGCGACAGCGCCATTCGCAACTCCCGCCCGTACAACAGGAGGAAACTAATGAAGAGCGGCGAGAATTTTCGAACCCGGGCCCGGGAACTGTATCACGAAGAGGGCCAAATCGAAGTGGACGCCGATGCGCGCGTCTCCGTTGCGGTCGGAGGGGCCTACGTGGAAGCGTGGGTTTGGGTGCCTCTGGAGAAGGAGCAACGTCCAGGGTAGTTCCGCGCCTAGCCACGACGGTCCCCTATAATCGCTTGGCCGAACACGCCGATTCGATCCGCCAAGTGAAAAATCTGGAGCTTGCTGATTTCCTCTGCCGCTATCTTGTGGTTGATGACATCTGGATTCCGCTAGGTGAATCTTTACTGATCCAGAACTTTTCACCCATATGGAACCGCTTAATTGAGGGCTTCGGAAATCACGACCCGGGCAAGGGCCGCCACCAGGGCCAAAGGCCACCATGGGATGTCCTCCATCCGGGCCGGGGCTGGGCAGGAAAACTCCAACCGAACAAGCGACCCGCGGAGTAACTTGTGGCCGCTGTCAGCGAGTTCTTCCAGAGCCACCCGAAAGTGTGATGAACGACCTCTCCGGCTACGGCGTCGAGATCCATCTCAACGCTCTACTTTGAGAAAACGTCATCACCTCCGCTTCTCCCGCAACACCTGCCGATAACTCTCCACCAAACGCTCCGTCAGCACGCGCATGTCGCGTGTCGCTACCACCCGCTCCCGCGCGCGACACGCCAACCCCCTGGCTTTCTCGCCATCTTCAAAGAGCTCCACGATCTTTTGCGCGAATTCCAACGGATCCGCCGCCAGCGAGCAAATCTCGCCATCGGTCGCCGCCAATCCCTCCGCGCCCAGCGGCGTCGAAACCACCGGAATGCCCGCGGCAAACGCCTCCAGCAACTTCACTCGCATCCCCGAACCGCTCAGAATCGGGCACACGAACACCGCGTAGCGCCCCAGCGGCTCGCGCACATCCTCCACAAATCCGCGCAGCTCGATGTTCTCGGGCAGATGCGGGAGCGAATGCGCCGGCGGCGGCTCCGCGCCTACAATGATCAGCCTCGCTTTCGGTTTGCGGTCCAGCACGGCCGGAAGCACCTTCTGCGTAAACCAATTCAGCCCTTGCTGATTCGGAGGATGGCGAACCCCGCCCAAAAACAGCATTGTCTCCGGCTCGCGTCCTTCGGCGCGAAATTCGTACCGCGACGTCGCGATTCCCGCGCGATTGTCGTCAATCCGGCCGCGCAGTTGCGGCAAGAACGATAGCAAGTAGTCGCCGTTGTCGGGACTGCACACCTGCACGCGATCGAACCTCGGCAACACGCGCAATTCATACCGCAGTGCGCGCAAATACTCGTAGGACGCCTTGGCTGTGTCCAGAAGCCCGCGCACATTCGCCGACCCCCGCGCGATCGATTGGAAATAAATGTCGTGCTCGAACACCACGCAAGCGAGCTGCCGGTAATCGCCTCCATATTGGCTCAGCGTCGTGTATTCGAGCTGCACGACGTCGATCTCGCGCAGATACATCTCCCGGTGCAATCGCCATTCGAACTCCTGGTTCGCGAACTCGCGCACCGCATGCGGTAGGATCGAACCGAATTGCTTTTCCAGGCCTTCGGTTCGCACCAGATACTCAACCGACGAAGCCTTCTGTTCCAACTCCTGGTGCGGCTCCCGCTCCCAGGCATTATCGAGCAGGATGAGCAGATGCAGATCGCACAGGCGCGTCAATTCAAGGGCGGTCTGGTACATGAAGACGCCACCGCCATGCACCGGTGGACAAATCGGATACGGTGAAACGAACAGCACGCTCAGTCTTTCCGAGCCGCGCGCCAGCAGCACACCCGGAGACGGCCGGAGGTCGTGCACTGGAGAACATCCACTCGAAGAAGACCGGACGGGTGGCGCGTTAGCAAGCGGCGTAAACCGATCGCGGAAGTAACCGCCCAATGGCCGGCGAAATGCCTCCGTGTCGTTGATGACAGCCATTTCACGAGCGCGTGCGCGTGATCGCATCGCCCCCGGCAATTGGCGGAGCGCCTTCCACAATCCCGCGAAATTCGCGCGCTCCAGTGAATCGCCGAACAGCACCGTCACCACCGCGCCCGCGTAGGCGAAGAAGAAGTGCGATCCAAGCCGGCGCCACTCGTGGATGTTCTTCCAGCAGAACAGCGCGAAATTCTTCTTCAGCACCAGATCGATTTCCCCAGCAGAGAACCGCTTTCCGATCGTCCCGCGATGCTCGTGATACACCACGCTCCTCGGCTGATAGAGCACTTTCAAGCCCCGCTTCCACGCCAGAAATCCAAGGTCGGTGTCTTCCATATAGAAGGGCGCCAACAGCTCGTCGAATCCGCCCAGCTCCAAAAACTTTCGCCGGTCGAACGCGCAGGATCCCCCGCCGCCATAGGCGCACGGATAGGGAACCTGGATCGCCGGATCGTCGCGATGCCGCACCCGGAGCGATCCGTTTTCCCACCAGCATTGCGTGAGCCCGGTTTCCTCGCGCAGTTTGTTTGGATCGGTGAAAAAAATCTGGCACGCCACGGAGAAAATGGTTTCGCCGGTGAAGGCTTCCAGCAGCGGCGCGAGAAAGTCGCGCTCCACGCGCATGTCGCTGTTCAGCAACACCACGATGTCGTTCTTGGCCGCGCGAAACCCGGCGTTCGAGCCGCCGCCAAAGCCCAGGTTGCGATTGAGCGCGAGCACTCGCACCGAAGGGAAGCGCTCACGCACGAACTCCGCGCTGCCGTCTTCGGAGCCATTGTCCACCACAATGATTTCGTTGTCCGGATGGCCGCCCAGAGCTTCGATAATCGACGGTATGTATTTTTCCAAAAGATTGCGTCCGTTCCAGTTGGGAATAACGACGCTGGCGGAAACGTTGTTCGGCCGCTGGTTCGGCGCAAGCTTCTTGGTACGAAACAGAGATGCAAAATCCACGAGCGCAAGCGCGGCCATCGCGATCGCGAGCAGGATCGGAAAGACTAGAACCAGCGGAAGCGCCTTAAGGAAGCGCCATAAAATGATCAGCAGCGTTTTCAAACTTCAGGCCCAAGTCCAACCGTCCGCCCCATCTTCACCCAGCGCGACGCCCGTACCATTTCAAGCTGCGCCGCTAGCCCGGCCCTTTGTGCCTCGGCGGTCTGCGCCCACTCCGTCCGTTCGCACACTGTCGCTTCAGCCGTGTCAAGGAGCCTGACACATTCGGCGAGTTCCCGGCACTTGGCTTCCAGCTCCGCTGAAGCCTTGCGCGCCCATTCCGTCTTGACCCGATCCTCTTGTTCCATCCGAGCGACTTGAGCTTGGTAACCCGTGGCCAACTCCACCACTTCGTTTTGTAAAGCGCCAATACGCTCGCCGGCCGCCTTCAGCTCCGCATTCAAGCCCTCCCCCCAGACAGCGCGCTCCACCAGTTCGTGGTTTAACCGGCCGTTGACTTCGAGCAGCGCCTCGCGATCCGCTGTGATCTGCGCAAGCTGCAGTTGGAGCGCTTCTATGTGCAGCTCACGCTCTCGCAGGATATTCGCGGCTTTTGGAACATAGACAAATGCCTTTGGTTCGGGCAAGGGGCCCGCCGAACACATGCCGATGAAGAAGTGCGCTTCCTCCGCGGTTCCGCCTCCGCCATTGATGCGCGCTTCCGCCGGCCAGAAACTCAGGGCCGGATGAAACGCGAACGACTCCACGCGATTTTGCAAAAGGAGCCGGACATTCGAAAATACCTGCTCCAGCTCGCGCACGAATTCCCCGGCTTCAAACTCGTGCTCGTGAAATGGATTCGGTCCGGTGGCCGCGCGAGTCGCGCCGTAATAACGCTTGTTCGGAGACGAGACGATGAACAGGCCTTCGCGCGTCAGCACCCGCGCGCATTCATGGAGAAACGCACGATAGTCAGCCAGGTGCTCAATCACTTCGAACGCCACCACCAGATCGAACGACTCCGGCGGCAATGGAATAGCGGTGCAAGACGATTCCAGAAAGCGCAGGCCAGGAATCCGGTAACTGGCGCTCGCGTATTCGATCGCATCCGCGGAAATATCCACGCCGGTCACCGCCGCGGCGGATTGCGCCAGATCGGCCGATCCATAGCCCGTGCCGCAGCCCGCGTCGAGCACGCGCTGGCCGTGCGCATACCTTCGCGCGAAGGCGTAGCGGGCGATGTGCTCGCTCCACAAGTCGTCGTTCACTTGGCCCGGAACTACCCGCTCTCCGGTGAATTCAACCAACGGCCGGCTCCGCGTGCGGGAGTGCCGGGCTGGCCCTCAAGCTGCAATTGAGTTCCACCCGGCAGGGCAGGTGAATGTACCCGTACACTTGGCCTTCACCCGGACTCATTTGCAGCACGATGGCGTTGTCCACCCAGTCGCAGGTCCGATAGGAGTGCAGCGTTCCATCCGCGATCGCGGGTGAAAATGAAAATGCCGACGCATAGAGTTCGGGAAGCTGGAGATGAAAATCGACCGTATATACATCACCGGCCGTCATCGGCGGGAGATCGAATCCCTCGCGAGTGGTATTGGTTGCGGCGAAATCCAGTCCGATGTGATTGCGCATCATGAATCCCACGATCGGCAGCGTAAGATCCTCGTGCGCCAGCACACTAACGCGCACGACGACGGTCGTGGAGGGTTCGAGAACGTAGACTGGCTGGCCGGCTGCGTCCAGGAGCGCGATGCCTAGCACTTCTGCACGTCCGTCGCCAAAACGATGATCGATGTTGGGCAGCGTGTCCACGATTTCAGGCGCCCGCACCTGCTCGTGCGCTACCCTCTGGGCCTTACGGTGCGTGGCCGTGAGATAGACATTGTCCTTTTCGACCATGGCCGCCATGTAGCGTGTGACGACAACGTCGGTGTCGCCGATTTCTCTGATCTGGCCGGCGTTCAGCCACATGGCGCGGTCGCCAATCGCTTTCACTTCCGCAATCGCGTGCGACACGAAGAGGATGGTTACACCCGCCGCGCGCATCTCATGTACTTTACGCATGCAGCGCTGGCGGAAATAGATGTCGCCGACCGAGAGCGCTTCATCCACCAGCAGAATCTCGGGATCCACGTGAATGGCCACTGCGAATGCCAGGCGCACCGCCATGCCGCTCGAATATGTCTTCACAGGTTGATCGATGAACTCGCCAATTTCGGCGAATTCCTCAATCCGTGAAAACTTGGCGTCGATCTCCTTCTTGGAGAGGCCGAAGATCGCGGCGTTCAGATAGACGTTCTGGCGCCCAGTGAATTCCGGATTGAACCCTGTGCCGAGTTCGAGCAACGCTGCCACGCGGCCGCCGACGAACACATCGCCCTTCGATGGATAAAGGATGCCCGCGATAATTTGCAGCAGCGTGCTCTTGCCGGAGCCGTTCTCGCCGACAATACAGAACGTCTCGCCGCGCTGAATCTCGAAGCTGACATCGTCGAGAGCCGAGAAGTCACGATGGAACGAAATCCGATTGAGGCAGGCCAGCTCCTTGAGGCGCGCGCTCGGCGACGAATAGATGGGGTAGGTCTTCGAGACACCTCGAAACTCGACGATGGGTTGCGGCACTAAATCGAATCTACCAAAGTTGGTTGACAGAGTCGCGTGGCCCCTCCTAACCTTGAAGAAGCTACTGCCGGCGTAGCTCACTTGGTTAGAGCGACGGTCTCATAATCCGTAGGTAGCAGGTTCGAGTCCTGCCGCCGGCACCATCAAAGTTTAGCCCCAGCCGAGCCGGTTGAAATGATCCACTCGTAAATGCGCTCCAGCTCCCCCTGCGAGTAATATTCGATTTCGATCTGCCCGCGTTGATCCGATTTTTCGACGATCCGCACCCGCGTGCCTAGCGTGGCTTCGAGTTCGCCAATTGCAGCTTTGATATTCGGGTCTTGCAGCGGCGCATCAGAGGGCTCCCTGGGCTCATTGACTTTCTTGACCAACCGCTCGACCTGCCGCACCGAGAAGCCTTGCGCCGCAGCTTTCTCAGCCACTTGCAGTTGCAGTTCTGGATTAGTGAGTCCGAGAATGGCGCGTGCGTGGCCCATGGAGAGGCGCCGTTCCGCAACCAGGAGCTGCACCGCTTGGGGAAGCCTCAGAAGGCGGATCAAGTTGGTGATCGTGGTGCGGTCCTTGCCAGTTCGAGCAGCGATTTCCTCGTGACTCAAATTCATTTCCGTGTGCAGCCGGTCCAGCGCCTGGGCCGTCTCCATCGGGTTCAGATCTTCACGTTGGATATTCTCGATGAGCGCGATTTCCAAGATCCGGTCGTCGGCATAATCCTGAACAATGGCCGGAACTTCTACCAGTCCCGCAAGCTTCGCTGCCCGCAGACGGCGCTCGCCGGCGATCAGTTCGTAGCTGACGCCCTTCCGGCGCACTAACAGCGGTTGTATTATCCCGTGTGTTTCTATAGAGTTAGCAAGCTCTTCGAGATGTGCTGCATCGAAAACGGTGCGCGGCTGGAGAGGGTTCGGATGAATGTCTGTGATCGGTATGGATGCGACGCGCAGACCGGTTTCCGCCGGTAGCGGCGCCGGTACTCCGGCAGCCGGTCTTTGTGGCAATAGAGCCGCGAGACCTCTACCCAAGGCTTTGCGTTGCTTGTCCGGCACTGTGCTCACGAGCCAGGACCTCCTTCGCCAATTGTATGTAGCACTCTGCGCCTCGTGATCTCACGTCGTATACGATGATCGGTTTGCCATAGCTGGGCGCTTCCGCCAGACGAATGCTGCGCGGAATAACAGTTTCAAATACCGATTTTTCAAAGAAGCCGCGCAAGTCCAGCTCCACTTGGCGCGTCAGGTTGGTCCTATCGTCATACATGGTGAGCAAGACACCTTCGATCTGAAGTGTGCAGCCGAAGGAACCTCGGACTCGCTCAATGGTATCTAGGAGCTGAGAAATGCCTTCTAGAGCAAAGAACTCGCATTGAATTGGGATCAGAACGGAATCCGCGGCCACCATGGCATTCAGGGTCAGTAGATCGAGCGCCGGCGGGCAATCGATGAGAATGAAGTGATATCGTGCCCGGACCGCCTCCAATTTCTCGCGGAGCCTGAACTCTCGGTTCTCGAGTTCAACAAGCTCTATGTTGGCGGCGACCAAGTTCCTGTCGGAAGGAAGGATATCAAGGCCTTCGAATTCCGAGGGGACGATAGCGGATGTAATGTCGGCCGCGCCAAGGAGGACTTGATATAGCGTCAGCCGGTCCCCGCCCTTTGCGATGCCTAAGCCAGTGGTGGCATTACCTTGTGGATCGGAGTCAATCAGCAGGACACGAAGATCGTTGGCGGCAAGAGATGCAGCCAAATTGATGGCGGTGGTGGTTTTGCCAACGCCGCCCTTCTGATTCGCAATCGCTATGACTTTTCCCATGTTTCACGTGGAACATGGGCCACGATTGTTTCACGTGGAACATATCCCGTAAACGCAGACTTTTCGGTCTCCCCAAGGTAACCGAACTGGCTCGGACCATGCAATGCGGTTGTCGCCCTGAATCGAAGAAAAATCGTCTTCGCCCAACATCAGGCCAACTCTGGGAGCAAGCCGGGGTACGTTCAACAGGACCTCGGCGGGATCGACCGCCCGGGCGACCAGCCAATCCGTCTCCAAGACCACATCCCCGGCGCGCTGGCTCAATACCGAGACGTTCAACAGATGCCGGCTCGACTCCCGGAGGAAAACGGCTTTCCTTTGACCAGATTCAATAAGCGTCACGCGCCAGTCGGGTTTGAGGATAGCCATGGGAATCCCAGGAAATCCCGCACCCGAGCCTACATCGAAAACCGAAATCGTTTTGTGGGCCGCAGGGAGATGGGCGCTGAAAAAGAGAGACTCGCAGTAGTGTCGAATTACGGTTTCCGGGCCTGGCTTCACCGTGGTCAGGTTCATTCGCTGGTTCCAACGGATCAGCAATTCGTAGTGCCCGTAGAGCTGAGCGATCTGCATTTGACTCAGCTCTGGGCCAAGGAGCTGAGCGAACCAGTCAGGCGTGGGCACTGAGGCTGAGGTACACATCGAGAACCGCGACTGCAGCGGGAGTGATGCCGGGGATACGGCCCGCCTGGCCGAGCGTCTGTGGACGGACTCGTTCCAGCTTCTGCTTGGCTTCGGTAGAAAGGCCGGGGATATTGGTGAACTCGAACGCCGCTGGAATTCGGCGAAGCTCCGACTCGCGCAGGCGATCGATCTGCCGCTCCTGTTGAGCGATGTAGCCGGCGTACTTCAATTCGGTCTCGACGGTCGCCAGAAGCCCGTGGACTGGCTCCTCGCCCAGAGCCTCCCTGATGGGGTCTGACAGTGACACAATCTTAGCCTCCGGCCGGCGAAGCCATTGAAGCAGCCGCTTCTCTTCGAGATATGCAGTGAGCCGCGCCTTCTGATTTTGCTTCCGCAGATAGAGATTCCAACGATCGTCGCGAACCAGGCCTACTTCGCGACCAATGGGCGTGAGGCGCTCGTCGGCGTTGTCGATTCGCAGATGCAGGCGGAACTCGGCGCGCGAGGTGAACATCCGATACGGCTCGTCGGCGCCCTTATTGATCAAGTCGTCGATCAGGATCCCGGTGTAGCCTTGTGTTCGTCCGATAATAATCGGTTCTTGCTCAGCAATCTTACGGGCAGCATTAATGCCAGCCATCAAGCCTTGGCAGGCGGCTTCTTCGTAGCCTGATGTGCCGTTGATTTGGCCGGCCAGAAACAGACCTTCGATCGACTTCACTTCCAGATTGTGCTTCAATTCGCGCGGATCGATGGCATCGTATTCGATCGCATAGCCAGGCCGGATCATCTCCGCGTTCTCGAGGCCTGGAATCGAGGCCACCATTGCCAATTGCACATCGATGGGCATGCTGGTGGACATACCGTTGACGTAAACTTCGTTGGTGTCGACGCCCTCGGGCTCCAGGAAGAGCTGGTGCCGGTCCTTGTCCGGAAACTTGACTACCTTGTCTTCGATGGAGGGGCAATAGCGCGGGCCGACGCCCTCAATCTGACCGCTGTAAAGCGGTGAGCGAGCTATGCTATCCCGAAGAATCCGAAGCGTTTGCTCAGAAGTATACGATATATAACATTTGATCTGCTCTCGTTCGATTTTTTCGGTCAGGAACGAGAACGGCGTCGGGTTGGCGTCACCACTTTGCGCTTCAAAGCGCGACCAATCGATGGTACGGCCGTCGAGACGGGGTGGAGTGCCGGTTTTCAGACGTGTCCAAGCGAGCCCGAGGGTGCGCAACTGGTCGCCGAGGAGGTTCGATGGCGCCTCACCATTGCGGCCGCAACTGTACTTCATCTCGCCAACGTGTGCCAAGCCGTTCAGGAAGGTGCCGGTTGTGACCACAACACAATCGCTCGAAATTGTTCTACCGTCCCGAAGGAGGACGCCGGTGGCACGCCCATTTTCCAGCGCGAGTTGCGCGACTTCGGCTTGCAGGATGCGCAGATTCGGCTCGCGCTCCAGCACTTCGCGCATCTTGATGCGATATTGCTTCTTGTCGCATTGCGCGCGCGGCGACCAGACGGCGGGCCCGCGGCTGGTATTCAACAGGCGGAATTGGATACCCACCGCGTCGGTCACTTCGCCCATCACGCCGCCGAGGGCATCGATCTCGCGAACCAAGTGGCCCTTGGCGATGCCGCCGATCGCTGGATTGCAAGACATCTGCGCGATCAAGTCGCTGTTCATCGTGATTATGGCAGTGCGCAGACCCAGGCGGGCGCACGCACGCGCGGCTTCGCAACCAGCGTGGCCGGCGCCTACGACAACGACGTCATATCGCGACTTCATGGCATTTTCAGTGTGGCATACTTCGATTTACCACAATGAAAATCTTGGTAGTGGGCTCGGGCGGCCGCGAACACGCGCTGTGCTGGAAGCTGGCGCAGAGTCCGAAGATATCCGCGCTGTACGCGGCGCCGGGGAATCCGGGGATCGCACAGGTAGCGACGTGCCTCGCGACGACGGACTATCTGGCAGCGGCCGAATCGATGGATGCCGATCTAACGGTGGTTGGGCCGGAGACCCCGCTGGCGGCTGGGATCGTGGATCAATTTCGCGCGAAAGGGCGCCGGATCGTGGGTCCAACAGCGGCCGCGGCACGGCTGGAATCCAGCAAAGCATTCGCTAAAGAGCTGATGTTGCGCGCGGGGATTCCAACGGCGCGATTTGCCGCCGTGACCAGCGCCGACGAGGCTCGCGACGCGCTGCTCGAGTTTGATCTGCCGGTGGTGATCAAAGCCGATGGGCTGGCGGCGGGCAAAGGCGTGATCATCGCGCACACGCACGAAGAGGCGCGCCGGGCCATCGAACACCTTGGGGCCGCCAGTTTGGTGCTCGAAGAATTCCTGGTTGGCGAAGAGGTCAGCTTTATCGTGCTGAGCGATGGCGTCAACGTGCTGGCGCTCGAGCCGGCGCAGGATCACAAGACGGTGAATGATGGCGACCAGGGTCCGAACACAGGAGGCATGGGGGCGTACTGCGATGGGCGCATTCTCAGCGAATTTCGGCAGGCGCTGGTCATGGCGCAAGTGATCCGGCCGGCGATCGCGCAGATGCGTTCCGAAGGCATGCCCTTCACCGGCTTTCTTTACGCCGGCCTGATGATGACCGCGCAGGGCCCGAAGGTGGTGGAGTTCAACGCGCGCCTGGGGGATCCGGAGACGCAAGCGCTGATGCACCGCATGGCGTCGGATTTTGTGGAGCCGCTCTTCGCGGCGGCGCACGGCTCGCTGGACGAAACACCTTTGGATTGGAAGACAGATCCTTCGGTGTGCGTGGTGCTGGCGGGGGCCGGATATCCGGGATCGGTGCGAACGGGCGATCGGATCACGGGGCTGGATCAGGTTCAGGAAGCGACAGTGTTTCACGCCGGAACAAAACTAGATAAGAATGTCCTGGTCACATCCGGCGGCCGCGTTTTGGGCGTAACCGCGAGCGGAGCCACTCTCGAGCTGGCGATGAGCAACACGTATGGGGAAGTTCGCAAGATCCACTTCGATGGCATGCACTATCGCAAGGACATCGGGCAGAAGGGCCTCAAGCGCTGGTAAGATCGGGCATGAACAAACTGCGTTTTGCGGCCTTACTTCTTCTTCTGGGCTCGCTCGGAGCCGCGCCGCTGGATGAAGTAACCCGCAAGCTGGCGCGCGACATCTTTCAGCAGCTCATCGAAATCAATACCACCGATTCGGTTGGCAGCACCACTGTCGCAGCTGAAGCGATGGCCAAGCGGCTGCTCACCGCCGGGTTCGCCGCCGAAGACGTCAAAGTGCTGGGACCCAACGACCGCAAGGGCAATATGGTGGCGCGATATCGCGGAACCGGGACCGCGGGCCTGAAGCCGATCCTGATCATCGGTCATTTGGATGTGGTGGAAGCGCGGCGCGAGGATTGGACCACCGATCCGTTTCAGTTCGTCGAAAAGGCCGGCTATTTCTACGGACGCGGCACTCAGGATATGAAGGTTAGCGACGCCATCCTGGTGACCACCTTCATTCGCTTCAAACGCGAGGGATACCAGCCGGATCGAGACATCATCCTGGCGCTGACGGCCGATGAAGAGGGCGGGAAGTCGAACGGGGTCGACTGGCTGCTGAAGAATCATCGGGAGCTGGTGGATGCCGCGTACGCTTTGAATCCGGATGCGGGCGGCGTCACCACGGTGAAAGGCAAGCCGCTGAACGTGGACGTGGAGGCGAACGAGAAACTGTACGCCGATTTCGAACTTGATGCCACCAACCCGGGCGGTCACAGTTCGCTGCCGGTTCCCGACAATGCGATCTACCATATCGCGGATGCTCTCTCGCGCCTGGAGCATGCACCGTTTCCGTTCGAACTGAATCCGATCACGCGCATGTATTTCGAGCGGCGCGCGGCGCTGGAATCGGGGCAGACGGCCGCCGATATGAAAGCGATCCTGGGAACTCCACCGGATACGGAAGCGATCGCGCGGCTTTCCAACGATGCTCGATTCAATTCGCTGATGCGCACCACTTGTGTGGCCACGCGCCTGAGCGCCGGGCATGCGAACAACGCGCTGCCGCAGCAGGCGCAAGCGAACGTGAACTGCCGCATAATACCGGGTCACGCGACGGAAGAGGTTCGGCAGGAGTTGATTCGGATCTTCGCCGATCCGAAAATTATCGTGAAGTATGTGGACAATTCGGGTCATGTTTTGGATCGCGCGCCCGCGACGAAGGCCTTCGCAGCCCTATTGCCGCCGGCGGAAGTAATGCAGCCGCTGGAGCGGGTGGCGGATTCGATGTGGCCGAGCGCGCCGGTGATTCCGGAAATGGAGACGGGCGCGTCGGACAGCGTGTACACGATCGCGGCGGGGATACCGAGCTACGGAATTTCAGGCGTCGCGCTGGACCAGGACGATGTGCGGGCGCATGGCAAGGATGAGCGCGTGCCGGAGAAGTCGTTCTATGACGGCGTGGAATTTTACTACCGGTATTTGAAGGCGCTGACGGGGGCGCGGTAGGCGGGCGGGATCGCCACCGGAATCGCCACCGGAATCGATTGATAGAATCGAAGTGTCCATTTAAGTGCCCGTGGGGACGTAGCTCAGATGGATAGAGCGGTCGCCTCCTAAGCGCACTCCGGCGTTCCAAGGATTACATTCCTTCATTTCGATTCTTTGTCTTATTAACAACTTGGGGAATCTGCTTTCGCCGATTCAGGATCTCCAACAGGCAGATGAGATGGGGTTTTGATACAGTTTTGATACAGTAAGACCCTACGATCGGGAATTTCGCACGACCCCGCCGACTCGGGGCGAGCGCTGCGGTTAGAATTAATACTGAGAGTCCGCGATGGAAAACGTCTCGATCAACTTGGCGCGAGATCTCCCGGCTTCAGCAAGGAGCGCAGTAGAAAACTTACTCGGGCGTAGTTTGCGTGATGACGAACAAGTGAGCATCATGGCTCTCGATCCCCATCCTGCTCCCTCAGGTGAGGCGCGCCGCGCAAGTGCTGAACGTTTGAGGGGCGCTCTAGACCAACTCGCTCTTAAGGCGCAGGACGTCGCTGAAGGAGAGGTCGATAACGCGGTCGATGAAGCGATGAATTCTATCCGCCCCCGGCGGACATGAGGATCGTTCTCGACACGAACATTCTCGCGCGAGCCAATCCACACTCAAAAGGCGTGGCACGGAGGCTGCTGCTTACGATCTTGGAATCGGCAGATCATGTGCTAGTTTTGTCGCCGTTTCTATTGCGTGAAACTGAGCGAGTTTTGAATCATTCGCGGTTGCAAGCCATCTGGCCGCTCACGCGGCTCGACATCGAGCAATACACGCAGGCTCTCCAGGATTTCGCGGAGTTGGCTAATCCGCAGACTGGCTCAAGGCTAGTTCCCAACGACCAAGAAGATGATCCCGTGTTGGAGACTGCGTTGTCTGGACGAGCGGATGTCCTATTCACGCTAGACCGGCACTTTCATCACCGAACGGTCCTCAAGAGTTGTAGCGAACACGGTATCCAAATCCTAACGGATGTTGAACTGCTTTCGATGTTGCGCGATGTGTCGTAACCGTTTGCGTGTGAAGGAAGCAGCTTGTTTCTTTTGGCTCCAACGCTTATATCCTGTTCTTTGGTTTTCAACAATATGGGGAGTTTGCTTTCGCTCAGCTAACAACCCAAACAGCCAGAAATCGATTGGTTATGATACGGTTCTGATACGGTGAACGGGACCGCGCGTTTTGGCGATCCTGGCCGAGAACTTTTCCAAGGAGGGCTACCAGGAGTTCTGGAGGCGTTAACCAAAGTTCGAATCCAAGCCGGGGGAGCCAATCTTGACTTTCGGAAACGGCGGCCCCGTTCTCCTTTTGTTTCGTTCTACTTAGACGGTTCGAGCGCCTCAAATTCTCAAACGGATCTTCGAACTCGGTGCGCAGCTGTCCGTCCCGCCAGACTGCGGATTTCAGCACCAAACTTTAGGAAACGCTGTTTTTCGTGCCTTGGTTGCACTAGGAAGAAACCTGCCGCCCGGCTGGTGAAGATCCATAAGATCGATCGCATCCTGGACCGGTGCGGGCGCGCTCTTGCGCACTCCCGAGACGGGCCAGGATCTCTGCTGATGACCGCCAGCCCAGGCGTGGCGGTCCCAACCTCGTCGGGCGGACCGTCACTGGCCCCCGCCGCCCCCCTTTTCCTTATTGTCATCCTCTTTGAGAGGGTTCAGTAAACCGTCAATGACTTCTTTGAATTTGTCGTACGGCACCGCACCGCTCAAGAACTTCACCGCATGCAGCTTCGAATCTTTCACGTCTGTTCCGAAGAAGAAAGCCGGCGTTCCGCGCACGTTGGATTTCTGGCCTTCAGCAACATCGGACTTTACCTGGGCGGCGTACTTGCCGCTGGTAAGACAATCCTGAAATTTCGCGGAATCTAAGCCAAGTACGGCGGCGTGCCCCGCCATCCCCTTGGCATCCAAAGCGCTCTGGTTCTTGAAGAACCGATCATGCGCTTCCCAATATTTGCCTTGATCGCCGGCGCAAGCGGCAGCCTCAGCGGCCTTTTCCGCAAACGGATGAATCTGCTCCAACGGGAAATTGCGGAACACATAGTGTACTTTCCCGGTTTTCACGTAATCATCGAGCACCTGAGACATCGTTTGGGTCGCATACCTGCCGCAGAATGGGCATTGATAGTCGGAAAACTCGACGATCGTCACTTTGGCCGTTTTTTCCCCCATATCCGGAGCGCCGGCGATGCCGATGAAGACGTCCTCGAGGGGCGCCTGCTTGCCCATGAGGATGTCTTTTATGATCTGAACGTTTTTCTGGATCTCCTTCTGACTCGATCGGAGTGCATCGACTTCCTTCCGTAATTGCCGCAGCTCATCGTCTGATGAGCCGAAAGCCGTAGGGATCAATAGAAGACTTGCAGATACGAAGGCCACATGGCCCACATGGCCCAGTACTCTTAGACAGACTTGATTCATAACCGTTTATGTCCTTCCGCTCGAACATAGAGATAACTCCCTGCCGACCCAGTGAAGCTACCGGGCGCCATTACAGACTGTAATGCTGATCTCGCGTAGTTGCAATACAATCTTTCAGCCAGAGCTTCGTAGGCCTGGGCAGCTACATTGGGCGCGGGGTTTGGTCAGTGAGCCGGGCGACCATCCGGTGCTGGTCCAGGAAACCGCCGGCCGATATTGTTCAACGTCTCAGTATCGACTGCTTCCGAATCTCCTAACCAAAAAAAGTTTGCACTCCCTGCGGTTTCTTGTCCTCCGCTTCCGCTTAGTTAGGTTGAAGGCGATCAAAGGGAGATCCAGATTCAAACAGGTCAAAGACGCCAATGAGGCAATGCGAGGCCAGTGAAGTATTCTGCACCAGGTCGGTCCTGAACCCAGAATTGCGATCAGGGTTTCGAGCGACCTTGAGGCCATTAAAGGCAGGCCGGAAGCGATCCCGGCCGCGGGATGAATTCCACCGAAGGCCCGATACGTCCGGGCTAGGAGGTAGCAAATGAAGAGTTTCCGAGCGACGGTGCTATTGGTTTTTGCGTTGATCAGCTTTTCGACCCTTCCGGCGTTCGCGGATTGTTCGCTATGTCCCCGAACGGCGACTTCCTGCACAGTCGGCGGAATAACGTACTCCCACTGTTTCAACGGGATGAATGGGGTTTATTATAGTACTGTAGATATAAATAGTGAATGTCAACCTTCGAACATCGACGACCCCCTGACTTATTTCGGTTACCCTTTCTCGGTTAATGGGGTTACTAAATATAGCAGTTGTTACAGCGGCGCTAGCCCTGCTAGTGACTGCTATCCCCCAAGTCAATGTGCTACAAGTTCTACCCCAAATTGCCAACTCGGTAGGTATTCCATTTCAGGGTATGATGCATCGGGTAATCTTAAAGGTCGGGTGTATTGTTCATTGATTGAAAAAGACGCATATACCCAGTTTCGCGGCGATTTGTATCACAATTGTGCCAACAGTAGTTATGGTGGGCCCTTCCTAGTACTTCCCCCCGCCCTCCCCGGTTCCCCCGGTTCTCCCCCGCCGGTCCTAGAAGTGGTGCAAAACTTGGTGGGGCAGACGCTGGCAGCAGCCGAAAGTATACTCTCTAATTTGGGTCAGCTCCTCGGGAGTGTGACATACGCGTTCAACGGCGTTCCTGCCGGCAGTTTCCCTTTCGGTCTCAGCTTTGTGATCGGACAGAGCCCGGCACCCGGGACTTCCGTCCTCAGCGGCTCCTCTGCCAACGTGGTCATGTCCGGCATGCCTGGCGCCAACGTCTGCCCTAACGGACAGACCACTCCCGCCCCTTGCAGCGCCACAATGACGCTGCAATTCAACGTGCCGGCTGGAACTACGCTCGGCGCCAACCCGGTACAAGTGGTAACACAAGGCGCGCTCAACCTGGATTTCACTCTCGCCAGTACCACTTGCAGCGGGAGTTCGGGCAACTGCGCGGCTAATGTCACCTTTGCCCCAACGGCTCCCGGTGTGCGCCTGGGCTCGGTCAGTCTGACGGACTCCTCCGGAAACGCTGTGGCCGGCACTCTGGTCGCCGGCATCGGCAATGGACCGGCCATGGCGTTTATGCCTGGCGCGCAGGTCACGGTGGCCAGCGGATTCGCGCCGACGGGCGTGGCAGTGGATGCGGCAGGCGACGTCTTCATCGTCGATGACACGAACGGCCAGATCGTAGAGGTTCCCGCCGGCGGCGGCGCCCAGAAAACGGTGGCCAGCGGGCTGTCCTCTCCGGGCGGTGTCGCGGTGGATGGTGCGGGCAACGTCTTCATCGCCGATTCCGGGAACAACCAGGTACTGGAGGTTCCCGCCGGCGGCGGCGCCCAGACAACGGTGGGCAGCGGGCTGTCCGGTCCCGCCGGTGTGGCGGTGGATGGCGCGGGCGATGTGCTCATCGCGGAACCCGCTGTTTCTCAAGTGGTCTTGGTCTCGCCCGCTGGATTGCAGTTAGGGGCGGTCGAAAACTCTCAGTCGACGCAATCGCCTGTATTGGCCGTTGTGCCCTCCTTGTCTAGTCCGCAAGGTATGGCAGTGGATGGCGCGGGCGATTTGTTCATCGTGGATTCCGTCGCCAAAAACGTGGTGAAGATCGCGCCCGGTGGCACAGTGACCACGCTAGAGGCCACCGGCCTGTCCGCACCGGTCGGGGTAGCAGTGGATGCCGCGGGAGATGTCTTCATCGTGGATAGCGGCAACAACAATGTGGTGGAACTTCCCGCCGATGGAAGTCCCCAGATCACAGTGGCGAGCGGGCTGAGCAGTCCGACTGACGTGGCGGTGGATGGAGCGGGCGATATCTTCATCGCGGATACCGGCAACAACCGGGTGATTGAGCTGCTGCGCTCGCTGGCGCCATCGTTGACTTTCGCATCGACCGCTGTAGGCAGCACCTCCAGCGACAGCCCGCAATCGGTTATCGCGCAAAACATCGGCAACCAGCCGCTCGGTGCCGTTGCTCCCGGACTGGCCGTCACGGGACCGAATTTTATGCAGGTCGCGGGCCCAGGCACTCCGGTGGACTGCACCAGCAGCTTCGCCCTGGCGCCGGGAGCCGGTTGCAATCTGAGCCTCAGCTTCGAGCCGCAGAGTACCGGTCCGCTCACGAGCACCGCCGTCTTCACCGACAACGCGCTCAACTGGAGCCCTTCGGCCCCGCCACAAACCATCATGCTCGCTGGCACTGGCACGCTCAGCGTGCCGAACGTGGTGGGACTAACGCAAGCGGCGGCCACAACCGCCATCACTTCCGCGGGTTTGGTAGTGGGTACGACGAGCAACGCATCTAGCAGCACGGTGCCGATCGGCAGTGTGATTAGCGAAAGCCCGGCAGC
>PMUP01000055.1 GCA_003166865.1 Bryobacterales bacterium | reverse complement strand
GGCGGCCCCGGCGCGAGCCGGGGCCGCTGCTCCTCTACGTAGGAAAGTAGAATTCTCTACTTCTCCGCCCACGCGCGCAGCCAGAAATGCCGCAGCCACCGCCACTGCTGCCGCAGCGTCCAGACCATTCCCGCGCCTCTTCGGAACCTAGCCATGCCCCCTGCTCCCGCCTGCTCTGCATCCCCAGGTATGTCACTGCATTAATTACCCAATCCGGCTCGACTGGATCAAGAATCTCAGGCAGGCTGTGTGATTGTGCGGGTACCCTGCCTGCGCGTCGTTCAACTCTTCTGGAGAAAATCAGAGACCCAGAAATAGCAAACCCGCCTTGGGGGCGGGCTGCATATCGGCGGAGGGCCGGAGATCTCGTGGCATTTGCAATCACGAGAATCCCCCGAATCCCAGAAGTTTGCAAGAGGATTCTTGCAACGGGTGAACTTGCGCCAAATTCAGCCCTCTCCGGGCGGTTGTTCCTTCAACCGAAATGGAGAGCTCATGCCTGTTTTCAACCCCACCCCCTGCCCTGCCCGCGAAAAAGTCTTCCGCCTCGTTCCCGGATCGCCCATGGGCCAGAAGACAAAGAAGGCCATCATGCGCAGCGTCGAGCTGTACAACGCGAAGAACCGCAAGCCGGGCGAACACCACGGCCCGATCACCCCCGCCTTCCAGCGGGTGCTGATCGCCATGCTCTGGAAATTCCACAACAGCAGGACCGGCTATTGCTTTCCGAGCTACGAGACCATCGCCGCCGCCGCCAGATGCTGCCGCGACACCGTCTATGAGGCCATCAAGGCGCTGGAAGCGGCGGACATCCTCACCTGGGTGAACCGCTTCGACAAAATCCGCACGGAGTGCCGCGATTTCCTCGGCCGCGTGTTCACGCGCTGGCAGGTCATCAGAACCAGCAACGCCTACTGCTTTCGCGATCCTCTGCCATGCGCAACGGGATTCGATCCATATAAGTCGGAAAATCCCCCTGGAACTCTGAATCAAGAAGATTCTTACACTAAAGGCTCTATGAAAATTGTGGTTTTAGATCCCGCAAGCTCGCTGGACAGCGCCCTGATCGGTCTCGGCAGGGCATGCGGGGCGATTCCGGCAGCTTAAGAGGGCCAGAATAGGCCACAGGCCGCGTCAGAGATGGCCCATAGGCTTTTGTGAAGGAAGAACCATGCGCCGCTTTGCGGCGCTTACGCCTGACGATCAGTCTTGTTGTCTTCAGGGCCGTGGGCGGCCATTTCTCCGACGCTGAAGCAGCACGAAACCAGCTACGGAACCAGCTGTGAAGGGACTTACCGCCACAAGGGGGACCCCGACCATCAGCATAGCGCCGCCGAGAACAGCGAATCCAACCCCTACAACTGCCAGTTCTTTATAATCCTTGCGTGACTTCATTGCTCTCTCCGAGGCCAGTTTCAATATAGGCCGAGGAGTATTAGCAGTTTTTTATGCAGTTGCACAACGGATTATGCAACGCACTGGATCATCCAACCCTTGATCCGTCATGTTCCTCGCCGGGAGTGACTACCAGCGTCCCTTGATTGCGTCAGCGATTATGGCAGCGCCATAGCTACCCGAAATTGCAGCCACGCTTCCGGCAGCCGCAACACCAAACGGCCCTAGGGTTACGGCTGCTCCGCCAGCGGCTGCAGCATCTACACCGATCACACCAAGTCCCTCGACCGCCCTCAAAGCTACCTCCCAAGGCGGCTTCTTAGAATCATATGCCGCCTTCGGGTCGCAGGCCAGTTCCCTGCAGAAAACTATTTTTTCTTCCAGTCGATCGAACCGTGTCGAGTCTGGACTTACGGCTATCCGCCGAATCTCCTGGTCGAGGGCGCGTGACGCAACGCTATTGACACCGGCATCGGCCAAGAGTTTGTTCTCCAGCCGCATAAAATCGTCCAAGAACTTTTCGAAGTCCTTCGTCTTCGGAGCGCTGATCACATGAGCACTCTTTGCGAGATTAATCGCGTGGGTTATATCGGCATGAAACATCGGATCGTCGACGACGGCGGAGAAAGCCTTGCAAGCGATCGATTTTATCCGAGAAGCGTCAGCTTTCTTGATGGGCTGACCAAGCGGCGGGTTGAGACTTGTAAGCTCATTTAGGGTATCAGCCCAAAATTTTGTGTCGAGAAGTTTTCCCATGAGACTCCCGTCTACGCCGAGTCCACCTCGTCCATGGCCAGAATATAAGTCCACCGCCAGAGATCGTTATCGTTGGCGAATATGTGCGCTGGTTTTCCCGTCCCGGCAGCGCCGTTCACTTCCCACCGTCCACCCCGGAGCGCCTTGACCTCATACCGATACTCCTTGAGCAGCCGCGCGACCGAACCCATCTCGGCGAGCCGTCTCTGCAGCGACCGCCAGCGCACCTGCTCGGTGCGGGGAAAACTCGGATCGGGCCGCACGCAGTGCAGGAGATCCCAATCCTCGTGATATACGATCCGCCGGCCGAGAATCGGCGGGAAGCGTCCCATGATGATGCAAAGCTGGCCGTCGAGGCCCCGGATCTCGTCCGGATGCAGGAGCGGACGGCTCATCACCTGAGTCGAGTAACTGGTCGAACTCGTGTGCGATGTTCTTGACGCCCATATCGGCGCGCCCATTTGGGCGGGCGCTTTCGACGTGCCGACGGAGGTTGAGATGTTTGTGTGCTCGATCGTCGATGTCCCGAGAAACTTGCTGATATACTCCGCCGTGAAATTATCCATGACCCCAAAGCACGTCACCGCCTGCGAATTGCCGATGAAGGTCTCCCAATGCTCCGGGTAGTCCCGCTTCAGTTGATTGAGATCCTGCACGAAGGCCCACACGATCATCCCCAGCCCCGCCATGAGACCGTAAGCCTGCGCGACCGCGTTCAGCTTCCCGATCGTCCCGAACTCGTCGAGCATGAAAAGCGCGGGAAGCCCGGCCCCGCCCCCGGCTCCGCTTGTTGGCCTGTAAATATCCGGCGATCGCGATCCGCCGGACCCGCGCGCAACCGCGCGGATCGCAATCGAGACCATGAGCCGGAGCCAGCGCGCATAGGTTTCGAGCTTATCGGGCGGCAGCACCAGATAGATCGAGATATTCCCTCCGCACAATTCCTCGAAACTGAAATCCGATGAATCCATGTTGCGCGCCAAAACCTCGCTGTCGAGAAAAGCCGTCTGCGTGCGCGCCGTCGACATGACCGAATTGATCTCGTCGGTCACGGCATCGAAGCGCGCGAGCTTGGTTCTGGCGATGCTTCCCCGCCCGAGCGCCTGCGCGTCTTTGATCGCGACGCGCAATTCGGGTCCGGGAAGCGAGAGCAGGCCGCGCACCAGGCCAAGCGAAGCCTGCGCCCGGTACTCCGGACTCTCGACCACGAACGCGATGAGGCCGGCCACCAGCTCGCGCGCGCTGTCGTCCCAATGCGGATCTCTGCTGCTTTGGCTGATGATGAGCGCGTCGGCGAGATAAGCGAGATCGTCGACATACTCCTCGGATTCAGGATCGAGGATCGACAGCGGATTGAATCGCGCGATCGTTTCGGAGACTCCAGCCATCGAGCCATAGCGGCGATTGACCTCGCCCCAGGGATCGAGGATGACCGTTTTTTGACCGTGCGCCTGGCGCCGGAACGCCGCCGTGAGCCAGGCGTTCTCGCCCTTGGGATCGACCACGAGAACGGCTCCCCGGTACGCCAGCAGGTTCGGGACGATGAGCGAGACGCCCTTCCCCGATCGCGTCGGCGCGACCGAGAGCATGTGCTGCCGTGGAGCGCGCACATGCAGATTTCCCCGGACGTTCAGGGCCTCTCCGAGCAGCAGAAATCGCCCTTGCAGCGAACTGCCATCCTCCCCGAGCTGGTCGTAGCGCCAGTGGCCCGTGTCTTCGCTCCATGCCGCCGTGCCAAGTACACCGGACATAAAGAGCGCCTCCTTAACGCAATCGCGCGGACTGTTCAGCGGATCGTGACCGCCACTCCCTCAATCAAGGTGTCGGCTCCGTGCGCATATTTCGGGTCTTTCGCTCCCGTTTTTGGATCGATAACGTCGCAGACGACGATAGTGTTCGGAGCCTGACCGGGTTGACGGTTGGGGAACGCGGACTCGATCTGAAGGATGCGCTGCCCGCTCCAAAGCATCACCGGAATCTGTGTGCCCTTGACGGAGTGCGCCAGGACCGCGCGCGTCACGACGAAGTCGATCCGCTTGCTGTCATAGTCGGAATAGTAGATGTTGAACCATTCCAGCGCGCCCAGCCCCACAATAACGAGAACTATGATGAGGCCCACCGGCAATCGCCTCGCGGCCTTGGGAGCCCGCCCCGGCAGGATTGGAATGCCTGCGGGAAGCTCCGGCACGAATCGCTGCGGACCTATCGGGCCGCCGCGTCCCGGCACCGGCGCAATGGCTGATCCCCCCATAAACTCTTCCCAGAATTAAATCAGAAATGACGCTCCTGCACAACCGATGGTTGCGAATCGCTGGCCTTTCGCGCACAATTCTTTGCTTTTTTGGCCGCGCCAGGTCCGTCGCAAGCGCCAGCGAAAACGTCAGGACGGCGCCGCTCCCTTTATGTCCGGGCCGGCATTCCCTGACGGCCGCGTCGGCGAGGCGGGCTGTTGCTCCGCCGCCTCTTCGTTGGCCCCTGCGGCGACCGCCGCTTCCTTCGCTTCCGCCGCAGCTTTCTTCGCCGCCGCCTGCATCGCCTCGATGAAGGCTTTCTCGTCGAGGAGATCCGGGATCGCGGCTCTGTGCTTGGAATCGGTTACGGCTTTGTTCAAAGCCTCCTGAACTGCCTTGCGGAAGCGCGGATCGATTTTGATGTGAGCCATAATCCCGGCTCCGACCACGATCTTACGGTGGCTGTCCCGTTTGCGTTCCTCGATCTTCTGCCGGCCCTTGAGTTCGGCCATCCTCGCCTTGACCTGCTCGCTCTTCTTTTCCTCGTTGGCGATCAGCTCCTCGATTGTTTTGCGGACATGCGCCATAGCTGCCCCCCTCTCTCGGTATTATCATCCCGAAACCCGCATCCCGGTACGCCTTTATTGTGCAAATCCGAAGATATGCGGGGCCGTAAATGTCGAAACCCACGAGCCGGACCCAGGATCACAAATCTCACTCCAACCTGCGGACGCAGCGCGATTCACTGAATACCCCCGTATGTCGGCGGAAAAAACTCTAACAGAACGGCCCTGTAGTGCGGATCTGTGACCGTTGCCAGGATGGCCTTTCGCAGATCTTCGGAAAACAAGTTATTCGCTTTGGCATGGGCCTCAAAGAGCATCGCCAGGAGCATATTCTTGAATATCTGTAACTCGTCTGGCTCCCAGCTATTGCCGATCCACATGCGGGCGATAACCCTTGATCGACCCAGCCGTTTACCTTTCCAGCCGATCCGCCGAAGTTGAGTTTTGCATCTCATACTCATCTCCCCTCCCTGTCTTCCAGATATCCTACGGGAATATGTTTGCCGTTCGCTTAATGGCAACCCTGCGGGGGTATGATAATTGAAAAGGCCGCTGCCAGATCAGCCGGAGGCAAAGCACGATGCCGCGAAGCTGCGATCACGAGCTAGGCGAAGTGCGCACTTATACATTGCTACGCAATGTGTGCGGCAGAAGCTCCGCCTCTGCACTCGGGCATGGGCTGTCGCGCCCCTGCACCCACGACGATGGGCGTGCCTGCCCCTCGACCCTGCCCAACCGTGCGCCGGTTGGATGCGCGCCAGGGCCTTCCCGCCCTGGACCTGGACTCAGAAGGGCCTTTCCCCTCCGAGACCTCCCGCGTCAGGGCTTCCGCGCCCGACACCACGGCCAGCGCTTCCCCGCTGGACCAGGACGGCGTTTCGCCGCGTCCGCCAGGCGGCCAGGGTGAATGACCCATGGCGCAATACCGCTTCCACGCCGCCGTCGTCTGCCGCTCACTCGGTCAGTCCGTGGTCGCCGCCGCGGCTTACCGGGCGGGCGAGAAATTGCACGACGAGCGCACCGGCGAGATCAAGGACTTTGCGCGCCGCGCCTGGTCCGTGCTGTATACGCAGATACTCACCCCCGAAAACGCTCCGGCATGGATGCGGGACCGTCAGCGCCTTTGGAACGGGGTCGAGCACCGCGAGGACCGGAGCACCAGGCGCGGCACGGCCCAGCTCGCCCGCAACATCGAGCTGTCCCTGCCCCACGAACTGACCCACGAGCAGCATGTCGAGCTGGTCTGCGAATTCGTTAAGGCCGAATTCGTCGATCGCGGCATGGTCGCCGACATCGCCATTCACGCTCCGCCGTACCGTGGCGACGGCACCAACCACCATGCCCATATCCTCCTGACCATGCGCGACATTGACGAAGGCGTATTCGGCAACAAGAACCGGGCCTGGAACGAGGACGAGCTTCTCGAACAGTGGCGGGAACGCTGGGCCGATTACCAGAACCGCGCCCTCGACAAATACGGCTTTGAGGCGCGCGTCGACCATCGCAGCCTCGAAGACCAAGGCATCGACCGGGAGCCCACCACGCACCTCGGTCCCACTGCGCAGACGCTGGAGGACCGGGGATTCCGCACCGACCGGGGCGATCAAAATCGCCGCATCAAATCCAACAACGACAATCTCGCTCTTGCGAAACAAGACCTCGCCGACTCCGAAAAACGCCTGGCCGCACTGAGGCGGCTGTACGCGGCCGAGCAGATGGAGAAGATCCAGAAGATCGTTCGTGCCGTGGATGCTGCCTACGCGAAACCCGGACAGCCCCAAGCCCCCTCGCCGGACCGTCCTCCCGAACCGGAGCCACCCGCGCCGGCCCCCACCCCGGAACGCGCTCCAGAACCCGCGCCCCCGGCGCCGGCCAAACCGCCGGAACTTCCCGCCCCAACGCCGGGCGGCCGCCGTCCGTCCCACTACGCCGCGATTGACAGGCAGAAGTACGCCGAGCGTGCCGAGGAAGAGCAGCAGAAGCAGGACTCCGATCGCGCGCGGGAAAAAGAAGAGCAGGAGCGCGAACGAAAGCCGGACCGGGACCGATGATGCGCTCCGGCGTCGCGGACCAGCCGGAGCGGCCAAACAAATTCCTCCGCCCCTTCCCCGTCCTCGCAGGGAGCCTACTGGACATCTTCCGGCCGGGAAAACAACTGCGCGCCATCTTCAGGCAGGTTGCCTGGCTCTTGACGGCCTGCAACCTTCCGTCACGGCTCAAAACGCTGTGGCGTTTGATCGCGCGCGAAGTGACCGCGCCGCTGTTCCACCATTCCAAGCGGCCGCGTAAGGCGAAAAGTCCGCGTCCGTTTTAACCCGAACCGGAGGTGACCCATGACCGGACCTATCCTCTCCCCCCAGGAGATCGTCTCGAACCTCTGCGACTCCGGGCTGATCGACCGAGCGGCAGCCGATCTTCTCGAGCAGCGCATCATAGCTTACGCCGAAAGCCGTGTGGCCCAGGCCCGCCAGGAGGGCAGGCTCGAAGCGATTACCGAAGCCGTAAGGAAGGCCGAAGCCGCCGTCGATCGCACCAGAGGCGAACGCCAAAAGTCCGCCGCCGGGAAGGTCCTCTGGGCCATAAAGGGCCTTCTGCCCACCGAGTCCGCCATGCGCCACGAACTCGCCAAGGCCCGCACCAGCGGCTATCACCGCGGATTCCGGCACGGTAAGCAGAGCGCGGACAGCGAGCGCAACCCGCGCGGCCATCGATAATCGCTCCCTGCCCCTGCGCCATCCCGGCGTGGAAACCTAATTCTAGGAAAGTAGCATTGTCTACAATCCTACTAGTGCTGCTCAGGATCTGATGTTTTGACGGTTGGATCTGCGGGCAACTCCGCAAGATTCACGGCACCAGATGCCGCATGGAGCTTTCCGATAAGTTGAGCGACGTGCCAGTGGAGCTGGTTGACCAAGATGTACGACCCCATCAGCCCCCGGCTTGCCGTGGCCAGCCGCATGCACTCGTTGAAATAACCTAGCATCAGGGCTTCCGGGCTGCTGCCGGCTTCTTTCAGCCAATCTGTGATCGAGAAAAAGCGCAAGACGAGATCGTAGCAGTCGCTTCGTACGAGCGATTTTTGCGATTCACTGAAAAAATCCTCCGACGGCCTGAAATCTCTGGCAGGCCGCTCCACACATTTCATGGATTGAGATGCGGCGTGGAGCTTTCGGATAAGCTGAACGACGTGCCAGTGAAGCTGGTTGGCCATGATGTAGGCCCCAGTGATGCCACGGCTTTTGGTTGCCACATTCATGCACTCGTTGAAATAGCCCAGCATCAGAGCTTCCAGGCTGCTGCCGGATTCTTTCAGCCACCGGGTGATCGAGAGTAGCCGAAGGCTCATCTCCAGCGCCTCGGCCTTCACAACAGATTGTTGCGACTCGGTGAAAAAATCCTCTGGGGCCAATTCTCCTTCTGCACCCATGCCTGTTCCCCTGTTTCATAATGAAGAGGGCACAGTATGGGCTCTCCACCGCCGCCGGATCAAGCCAAAACGGGCAAGACGCCCGAAGAGATTCGAGCCGAGCGGATCGCCGCCATCGGCGATCCGAAGGTGCGGCAGGAGCTTGTCGGCATCGCCAATGCCCGCGACACCAAGCTTGCGCAGGAGATCGAAAAGCAGAACCAATATTTCGATAATCGGGTAGCGGATCTGCGAGACCAGAAGATCCGCTCCGCCAATGCTCCGCAGCTCACGCCTTCAGGAATGCAGCGCGCGCCGTATCTGGGCGACACCGGCCATGCAAGGGCAACCAACGAGGCAAAAGCCCAAATCAAGACACTAGACCAGCAGCACCTGAAAGACGTTGCCAAGGGGTACAACGTCCAAATCGACAATCGGCTCGATGCGCACCGCGAGAATCAGGCCGGGCGCGCTCCCTTGGCCCTCAAGCCAGCAGCGCCTGAGCGCGGACCCGTAGCCCCCATGAGGCCCACGCGCGAACCAAACCGCTACGCCGTGATCGACCGGCAGAACTACACCGAACGCGCAAATCAGGCCGAAACCAACCGCAAAAACGAACAGGATCTCACCCAGCAACAGCAGCGCCAGCGCGGACCACAGCGGTAATCCTTTTTGACCTCCCGCCTTTTGGCCACCTTGCCATTTTTTCAAAACTTCATAGGATAGGTTGAACTAATGAAGTAATGAACAAATGAACCGATGAAGCTATGAAGCCACCCTCGAAAGGAGTCTCATGCCCGTCATTGCGCTCTTAAACCAGAAAGGCGGCGTCGGCAAAACGACGCTCAGCGTCAACCTGGCCACCGCCCTTGCCCAAGGCCACAAAGTGCTTCTTGTCGACGGGGACCCGCAGGGCTCCGCGCTCGATTGGTCGGCCCAACGCAAAAACGAAAGCGCGATCGGCCTCTTTCCCGTCATAGGCCTGCCCAAGGAAACTCTGCATCGGGAGCTTGCGCCCATCAGTCTCGATTACGAATGGGTCATCATTGACGGCCCGCCAGGCGTCAACAAGATCGCGCGTTCGGCCATCGTCGCCAGCGACTTCGTCATCATCCCCGTGCAGCCGTCGCCGTTCGACATCTGGGCAGCCGAGGACGTGGAGGAGACCATCGACGAATGCGCGTCCATCAAGCCAAACCTCTTGACCCGGTTTCTGGTCAATCGGCTGTTCCTGAACACCACCCTTGGCAACGAAGTCCAGGAGGAGCTGAGCAAACGCCCGTTTGCGACCTTCCAGACGGCGATCCGTAACCGGCAAGAATACGCAAAGGCGGCACGGCGCGGCATGTCCGCGCTCGAAACCGAGCCGCACGGCCCTGCCGCAGACGAAATCCGCGCATGGATGGAGGAGATCATCGTCGCTCTCAACGAGAGCCATCACATCAGCAGGGAGTCACTGCATGTCGCAGCAAACCGCTAACACCAGTTGGGGCTCGCGCCCTAGCAAGAAAAACACGGCAGCGGCACCAGCGACTGTCGCCACCCTCGATAAGTTCGTAAACGGCGGGCAGGAAGAAACGGCCCGCCTGAATGTCGAAATCCCAAAGGCGCTTCGCGCCCGCGTGAAAGCTCGCTGCGCGATGGAGGGCAGGGAAATCAAGGACGTTGTCACTGAACTTCTGCAACAACGGTTTCCTGAGTAAATGAAGCCATGAAGCAAAGTTCATGGCTTCATAACTTCATTTGAAAGCAAGGGAGGGAATGGCCAAAGAGAGGGGACTCACGCACGTCCGTGACATCCTTCCGGGGATGGAGGGCATCGCCGTCCCGCGACCTGAGCCGGAATGCTAGAGTGAAAGGTGCGCATAGCTGCGCTGTGGCGGGCTGGCGGAACTGGCAGACGCAGACGACTCAAAATCGTCCGACCGCAAGGTCATGGGGGTTCAATTCCCTCGCCCGCTACCACTCGCATCGACTCCCGTCAGCTCTACCCTCCTAATTTACACAGTTTATTACACAGTTTCACATCTAACAAATATAACTGCCGTATTGACAGTAGGATGCAGGTATACCTAGGGGACTCAAAATCTGGCGAAGTTCACTCTTCGTGTGGGTTCGACCCCCACCTCGGCCACCAGCCATCCCTATGCCAGGCCCGACCTCAGTGGGTTATATATTACCCATGTTTGGCCATTTTGGTGTATGATATGACTCAGTATGCCTCGCAAAACTCCCGCCATTCTTCCTCGGCTGGCCCGCTTGATGGCCGGCCTTGGCGAGAACATTAAAAAAGCCCGGCTTCGTAGAGCGTCCTCATCCGAAACGCTAGCGCAACGCGCGGGTATCACGCGAAAGACACTGTACCGGGTTGAGCACGGGGATCCCGCAGTAGCTTTAGGGATCTACGCGAGGGTCTTGCAGACATTGCGGCTCGAGAATGATCTTGGGTCGGTTGCCGCGGACGACGCGCTTGGCCGTAAACTCCAGGACGCCAAGCTGGAGCCGAAATCGCGCGCGCCCAAACGGTCAACAAGGGCTGGCGCGCGGTCAACGGAATCGGAGGAATTGCCGTGACACGGCGACTGGACACTGTAGCCGTGTACGCCGACTTGAAGCATTTCGATGAGCCGGTGTTGATGGGATCGCTACGTTGCCAGACGAGTCGGACTGGAGATGTCTTCTCATTCGAATACGAGCCTACTTGGTTGCAGAAGACTGAGGCGTTCGCGTTTGACCCGGATCTCGCATTAGTCAAGGGACCTCAATATCCCGTGCCCGGACGCGCGAACTTCGGCATCTTTCTCGATTCATCGCCCGATCGATGGGGACGCGTACTGATGCAGAGGCGTGAGAACATGCGCGCGCGCCTGGATGGACGCAGGGCAAGGTCTCTCACGGAATGGGACTTCCTGCTCGGAGTCCATGACGAAACCAGATTGGGCGCTCTGCGTTTTAAAGATTCCGACACTGAGCGATTCCTCGACAGCGATGACCACTATGCAGCACCGCCGATCACTTCGCTCCGAGAGCTTCAGGCGGCAAGCCTTCAATTCGAACTGCATGCCGACGAAGAAGAGCACCCCGACTATGAACGGTGGCTGACGCAACTCTTCGCTCCGGGATCGTCCCTAGGCGGTGCACGGCCGAAGGCGTCTGTGAGAGATGAAGAGGGCGCGCTTTGTTTAGCCAAGTTTCCCAGCCGGCAGGACAGGCGTGACATCGGCGCATGGGAACTCGTCGCGCACAGGCTGGCGGCTAAAGCCGGAATCAAAGTTCCCCAGACTCGAGCACTGCGCGTGTCCGAGGATGCTTACACGACCTTCCTCGCAAGGCGATTCGATCGCACCCCGCAAGGCCGGCGATTAGCGTTCGTGTCGGCGATGACGCTCACCCAGCGGACCGACGGCGAGGCTGGCGCAAGCTATTTGGAACTCGTCGATCTGCTGCAATCCCAGGGTTCGAATACTCACCACGATTGCATCGAACTCTTTCGGCGAGTCGTATTTAGTATCCTCATCCACAACACGGACGATCACCTTCGAAATCACGGATTCTTTATCGGTGAGCAGGGTCTCTCGCTGTCGCCCGCATACGATATTAATCCTTCGAACGACCGCAGCGAACTCTCGCTAGCGATAAACGAAGTCGATACTGCCTGTGATGTTTCAATTGCCTTGGAGGCGCGCGCTGATTACGGTCTGTCGAAAATCGAAGGCGAGCGTGTGCTTGCGGAAGTCACCACAGCGGTAGCGTCGTGGAGGGCTGAAGCGACGGAGCTTCGCATTCCAAGAGCAGAGCAAGACCTCATGGCTGCGGCATTCGAGCCGTGATTACGATTCAGACCACCAGCACCGGGTTAGTGCTCACCCGCGAATGGTTTGCCCGAACGACTTCCAGCAGGGTATAAACTAAGTCCATAGCTGATGGTCTTCCGTTTCTTAGCATTCCTAGCGGCAATAGGCATGATATCTGCAGCGCATGCTGCGCCACAAGAATACCGTTTCTGCCCAGATTTGGGCGTATATATCTTTGTCGGTGGGACCGGCGGTTTCAATGCACTCCGTAATGGCGATCTGATCAAAGCGCTTCTCAAATCCGGTCACGTGGGGCTCTACCAGCATGCCAATGCGATAAACGCAGCCGAGCAAACACCAGGCCTTATTCAATCCATCGAAGAAGTGTTTAGCGGGACCGGACCAGGCGAAGCCGAACTGGGGCAGGTGGGATGGAATTATTTCACGCTTCCCCCAAGCTACGACTACTATCAGGAGCAGTATATACAAAATGGCCTTCGACCCTCCGAAGCCAATGTGAATACGCCCTCTGATGCAGTTGCTCCTGGACAATTGGAAGAAGATATCGAGCAGTGGAAAGAATACGTGGATGCCGCCAGAACGGTGGGTATCAATTCAGTGGCCCCGGTAGTAGCTCCAAATGCCGCGGACGAACCAAAGCTCGGGGAGAACGTCTTTGCGACTAATCCGTACTATGCGCTGGAGCGGGCCGAGGCGCTGTACGGCAAGGCAATCGCGTTCGACGTTCCGCCACATTTTTTTCTGACCGGCGGCAGTGGCCCCGGCTATCAGAAGTTCATCATGCAAGCGATTCAGTGGGGGAATGCAAATGGCCTGCGAACCACAATGTTGCTTTCCCCATACCCGTGGCCTGTGAATTCGGCTGGCCAGCTTGAGACCTTCAGTCAATTCACCGGCAATACGTTTAGTCGAGATACCCAAGAGTTTGTGAGCCGTCTGGCAAAAGAACATACGGTTCCCTCCGAATGGGCGGTAGACAATTATGAAGATACTTATCCGGATGACGGACCTGCCATGGTGCCCGAAACGGTCCGGAACACCACTACTGAGGTCGGTCTTTGGTTGACCAGGAATGCGCCGGTCTATGTGCATAGCGGTGATAGTGAAGGCGTGATCTGTTTTCCACCCCCGTAAATTCTCAGCGAAACCTTCGATTGGCAACTCGTTTCTTGACCCCTTTCTTCCGTTGCGGACGGCGGGGCCGTATTCGCCGCTCGTTCAATTTACGGAGGACATCCGCGTGGGCCACCATGGCTTTCTTGATTCCATCGCACATGGCGTCCCAGATTTGCTCCGAAGTCATGCTATACGCCGCGCCCCGCATAAGATGGTTGTGAATCAGGGCGGCCTCGTAGAGCAGAGCCCAATGTCCGATGTGCGTCCCGACAAAGAAGTCCGCCAATGAGTCGCACGCCTCGCTAAAATCGCGCTTTCCGTCGCCCACCAGCTCGGCCCAAGTCCGAAGCAGGGCCTTCGTCGTACGCGCGAGTTTCGGGGCGCACAGGTAGCGCTCCGTTTGGCGCTGGAACTGCTGCCATTCCTGAATGTCCATCTCCCTTTTCAGCAAGGGCGCTACTGCTTCGTACTCTCCCGTTATCTTCGCTAATGTGGCGTTGAACTCCGCGCTGTCGTTGTGCTCTTTCATAGGTTCAAACCCTCGGTGTGATGGTTCGACGAGGCGCGACGGCCTGGTTGGTGAGTCTATCCACACGGCAAGCGCGCGTGTGGGCCTGTTTATTCTACCGCTTCTTCGCTGCTAACTTCCCGGTTGGTGGTGGGCTACTTTGAAAATCGTGCCCCGTAAGCAGCCTCAGGCGTGCCCGAGCCGTGCTCCTTGGGAGGTGTATACTGCTCGTAGGAGACTGCACATGGAAGCGGCCATATTTGTAGCCATATTTGTAGCCGTATTTGTAGCCATTTTCCTTGCGTTAATCAGTGCCTTTGATCTGGACGGAAAGCGAAGAAGAGCCGCGCGGGATAGGCGTATCGCTGAGTATAAGATGAATGCAAGACTCCTGAGACTCGACATTTGATGCGTTCCTAAAGGCTCTCCTCAGCTCCCGGTTGGTCTTCAGATTACCAGCACCTGGTGATCCGGACACTCCAGCCGCACGTGCTGGTACAGCGTGTCGATCAAATCGGACACGCCGTGCTGAGCAAGAAACGGCAGGATCGAGTAATAGCGCTCCTGCAAGTGCTTGTCCGGGAAAATCAGCCCCGACATGTAGCTCGTATCGGCGTCGGCGCGCTGGTTGCGGTTCAGTGTTTCGCGCGCGGCCTTGCGCTCCATCTTCGAGAGCTGGTAGGTGATCTTTGCCAGGCTCTTGTTGGCGGCCGCGGCCAGCGTCGCGTCGAATGCAGCCAGATCATCGCGCAAGCGTTCCACCGAATGCGAAACCGTGCGGCGAACCTCGCTGAACTCCTGAGTCAACGCGGGCGGGACCAGCTTCTGGGCGACCGCATCGCGCACGCCGTCTTCGCCACGGAAGAAGCCCGGAACGGTGAGTCCATAGCGCTCCATCAATTTGGCGGTGCGCGCATCCAACAATGTGAATCCACTGCGCGAGACCATCACCGGCATCCGGCTCAGCAGTTCCCGATAGAGCACCTGCGACTGCGCCATGTATGCCAATTCCGCGGGTCCGCCGACGTACGCGACAGTGGGCAGCACGTAGTCCTGCACCACCGGCCGTAACAACGCATTCGGCGATAATTGTTCCGCGCGATCGATCAGCTCCGCCGCCGAATACTTCTTCTCCTTGGCCGCGTACTCGCCGTTCTGCCGGCGTAGAGTCGCTCGACGCTCGCCGTCCAATAAGAACACCAGCGATGTTTTCGCTTCCACGTGCACCTGCGCGTGATACCCCGCCGCTTCCAACGCCTTTCCGCGTTCGATCAACTTGGCGTGCAGGCTTTCGTCCTGCCGCACGGCTTCTTGCAACAAGGGCGCGGCCAACCGGCGCACCGATTCATCCAAAGGATCGACGAAGAGCAAGCCACGGCCAGCGAGCAAGCGCTCCAGCAACGCGCGGAAAGCCCGGCCGAAAGTCGCGCCAGCCGGATATGCCGCGCCGGCCATTTCAGCGACTTCTTCGCCATGCGGAAAACCCGCCAGAGCTTCACGCAGCCGATCCACCGGAGGCGCCGCGATCGGAATTGCACCTACGGGCCGTTCCGGCGCGCCATCCGCGCTGACGCTCAGCTGAATCGGACGATGATCCGGACCGAATACGAACGCATGGCTCACTTCGGCGACGTCGTGGTCCTCGGTTGCAAGCCAAAACATCGGGACCGCGGGGATGCCCTGCTCGCTCAATTGCGCGGCCAGTCGAACAGCGGTCAGAGCTTTGTAAATGGTGTAGGCCGGTCCTGAAAATAGCCCCACCTGCTGCCCGGTCACCACCGCCAAAGTTCCGGGCCGAGCCAGCAGGTTGAGCGAAGCGCTTTCGCCGTTGCTCGCGCGCAACGCGGCTACCAGCGCCCCACGGCGGTCGTCGGAATAGGCGATCTGCTTCGCAGCGGCGGCGTAGCTCCGGCTATCGTGCGGATTGTGTGCATAGAACGGTGCGACCTTGTCGAAGTGGTACTGAAAATCGGCAAAAAGCGCTGAGTTATGCGGGATTTCAGTGTGTCGAAGACAGGCCGACTCCATCATGAGCAACGTTCCAAGCGTAGCAGATGCGCCGGGGTGGCCCAAAGTTTCTGACTTCGGGGAGCCGAGGCATTTCAGTTAGAGTCACTTCGGTTAGAATCAAGGTTCGGACATCTTCATGGACGACCAAGAATTCAAGAACCGGGCCGAGCAGTCGCTGCAGGCGCTATATCGCCGGCTCACGGCCGCTTCCGACGGCGCTGAGTTCGAAGCTGATTTCAACTCGGGCGCGCTGGCCATCGAATTCGAAGATCCGCCCGGCAAGTTTGTGATCAGCCCCAACGCGCCGGTTCATCAGATTTGGGTCTCGGCGCATTCCAAGAGCTACAAACTGGATTGGGACAACGTGGCGGGCGATTTCGTATTGCCATCCAGTGGCCAGACGCTGACTGAGTTGATCCAGGACGCGATTACAAAACAACTGGGAGCCGAAGTCTCGCTGTAAATGCCAGGCGTCTATATCTCCTATCCGTTTTGCGCGCAAAAGTGCACGTATTGCAACTTCGCGTCGGGAGTTTTTCCGCGTGAGTTGGAACCTCAGTACGTGAATGAGCTTGTGGCGGAGATCGCCGCGCATCGTTGGGCCTGGCAACCCGAGACGGTCTATTTGGGAGGCGGAACACCCAGCGGAATGGCGACCGGCGGTCTGGATCGAATTCTAGCCGCGGTTCCTGGGCGAGGACGCTGGCAAGAAGCCACGATCGAAGTCGCGCCCGGCACCATCACGGGCGAGCGCGCGGCCCGGTGGGTAAGCGCCGGAATCAATCGAGTCAGCCTGGGCGTGCAGTCCTTCGTGCAGCGCGAATTGGCGCGGACTGGCCGCAAGCACAGCGCGGAAATCGTGGAGCGCGAAGTGGCCGTGCTCCGAACTGCTGGCGTTACGAACATCAATATCGATTTGATCGCCGGCCTTCCCGGCCAATCGCGAGCTTCCTGGCAAGAGTCGCTCGCGTGGATCGAACGACTGGCGCCGCCGCACGTCTCGGTCTACATGCTCGAGATCGATGCGGACAGCCGTCTCGGAAGCGAAGTGCTGCTCAATGGCAAGCGCTACGGCGCGCCGGATGTGCCAAGCGACGAGCTGACTGCGGAGCTTTATGAGACCGCGGTCGCGGAACTGGCGCGCATGGGAATCGAGCGCTACGAGATTTCGAATTTTGCGCGGCCTGGTTTCGAGTCGCTGCACAACTTGAAATACTGGCGCTTGGAACCGTACGCCGGGTTCGGCGCGGATGCGCACTGGTTTGACGGCGCGGTGCGCGGCCAGAATATCGAATCGCCCAGCGAATACGTTTCTAAGACGCAGAGCGGCGCATCGCCTTGCATCGGCGAGACGCCCGCCAATCCGGCGGAGGAGCGCTTTTTTATTGGACTGCGCCTGACGCAAGGCGTTCTCCTTCAACCAGAGGAGTGGCAAAAGTTCGAGCGGCCGATCCAGCGCTTCCTCGCGGACGGCTTGCTGTCGCGCGACCGCGAGCGATTGCGGCTGACCGATCGCGGCGTGCTCTTTTCGAACGAAGTTTTCGCGGAATTTATCACATGATCGATCTGAGAAGCGACACCGTTACACGTCCCACGCCCGCCATGCGGCGCGCCATGGCGGAGGCCGAAGTCGGCGACGACGTCTATCGCGAAGACCCAACGGTCAATCGTCTGGAAGAACGAGCAGCCGCGATTATGGGTAAGGAGGCTGGCCTCTTCGTGCCCACCGGCACCATGGGCAACACCATCGCGGTGAAGATTCATACCGATCACGGCCAGGAAGTGATCTGCGAATCACGCGCGCATGTGCTCGATTGGGAGCTCGCGATGCTGGCCTGGTTCTCCGGCTGCCTGCTCCGGCCGGTTGCAGCGAGCGATGGAATCTTACACTGGAGGGATATTGAGGCCGCCATCCGTCCCAAGAGCGCGCATTCCGCACCCACGACGCTGGTCGAGATCGAGAACACGCACAACATGGCGGGCGGCGCGGTCTATCCCATGGATGTCTTCGAAGACATCTGTGCCAACGCGCACGATCGCGGCCTGAAGGTGCACCTGGACGGCGCTCGAATTTTCAACGCCGCTTGCCATTTGAACCGCCCGGTGCGCGATCTCGCGGCTCCAGCCGATTCGGTGATGTTCTGTTTATCGAAAGGGCTCGGCGCGCCGGTCGGATCCATGCTGGTGGGAAGGGCCGAAGCGATCGATCGCGCGCGCGGCTACCGCAAACGGTTGGGCGGCGGCATGCGACAGGCTGGAGTGCTGGCGGCGGCGGGGCTCATCGCGCTGGAAGAAATGCCGCATCGGTTGGGAGAGGATCACGCCAACGCGCGATTTCTTGCGGGCGAGCTGGCGAAGCTCGCGGGAATCCAGATCGATCCGGCGCGCGTGCAGACCAACATCGTGATCTTCGACGTTACCGGCACCGGTCTCGCCACCACTGCGCTAACTCTCGCGCTCAAAACCCGCGGGTTGCTGATGAACGGCATCAATCCACGCCAGATGCGCGCCGTGACGCATTTCGATGTCTCGCGCGAGCAATGCGCCACGGCCATCGCGGCCATTTCCGAAGCACTCGCCGCGAAGCGCTAGCTCTCCGCTGTACCGCTCACCCGCCGGTCCAAGGGTTGAGGACATCAACTCCGAGCGGCAGATGGGTTGCGGCTGAAATCAAGGTCATCCGCCTTGCCGCTTACAGCTTCGAATACCTCCCGGAGGCTTCTGCCGGGCTCCGCCTGGAGTGGAGGCGGCGGGCTAGATTGAGGGCTTCGAAGATCACATCTTCGGCATCCTTAAAACGCGCCGCTCCGAAGACGCTGATTGATGAGCGCCTCAACTTCGGGTCTGGTGATCTGAATCGTCATGGAAGTTGCCTCCTGCTTCATTATCACCCGTCTGCCTTACCTCAACCCAACGCGCCCGCCGTTGACTGCGTCATCATAAGTAAGTGGACCTCTGGCCGCGCTTACTGAAGTTTTACCTGCTCGTGCTGTGCTGCCTGGTTCCCGTTCTGGGCCAGGACCCTCCGCCAGCCCCGCCGGCAATATCTCCACCGCCGACCACGGAACCCCCGGAGGCGCAGGCGCCAGGCGTGATCCAAGGAACCGTCCTGAGCGGCGGGACGGGACAACCGCTGCGTCGCGCGCAAGTGGTGCTGAAGCCGGCTGACCCGAAAGCCAGCTCAATCTTTCAAACCACCGATGATAGCGGCGGATTCTCGTTTCCCAAGGTAGCGACCGGGCGTTACACCATCACGGTCCAGCGCGATGGCTATCTCCCGCTTTCGGCCGGCCGCATCGGCTCCTACAAGATGCCACCGATCTTCACCGTTCAATCGGGCCAGACCATCAGCTCGTTTGTGTTTACCATGACGCCGTCGGGAGTGGTCAGCGGCAAGGTGAAATTCGACGACGCCGAGCCGGCCGTCAGCACAACCATTCAGCTCTTTCGCTCCTATTACGATCGCGGACGTCACGGCTACGCCGCAGCCGCCAGCGCACGCACCGATGATCGCGGCGAGTACCGCCTGCATGGTCTGGAACCGGGCTCGTATTACGTCGCCGCTTTGTATCAGGCACCGCCCAAGCCGTCCGGCGCTGAACCGTTGGAGCGCACCGACGCGAATGGCAATCCCCTGCCCGAGCTCAGCTACGCGGTCACGTTCTTCCCGGAAGCTCAAAAGATGTCCGACGCGGTTCCGGTGAAGATCGCACCTGGCCAGGAAGTGGCCGGCATCGATATTTTCCTGACCTTGGTACACACCGTGCGCGTTCGCGGGCGCGTGATCGGCGGACTCAAAGGGGGCGTCATCGCGAGCCCGAACGTCACGCTGCGATGGAATGATCCGGACAACACCGCGTCGGTGAACGCGCCCATCAATGTCACTCTCGACAAGGATCAGAACTTCGAGATTCAGGGCGTGACCACTGGACCATATTTGCTGATGGCCTCGGGCGTGGAGGCGGGCGTCACGCTGACGGGCCGGCAACCGCTCAATGTCGGCGACGCGGACGTGGCCGATGTCGATGTTGTCGTCGACGCCGAAAGCATGTGGAGCGGCAAGATCCGGATGGATGGAGACGACACCAATACGCCAACGGGGCTGCCTCCGGGACTTGTGGTTTCGTTGCAGCCACGCCGGCCCATCACATCGCCCACCCGCGCGCAAGTTTCCGAAAACGGCGAGTTCAGCATTCCGTTTGTGTCGGGTGAGACTTATGATCTGTACGTCACCAACGGCCCCAGCGATTCCTACGTGAAATCGGTGCGTGTGGCCAATGCTGAGCAGCTCGACCAGGGTCTGGCGGCTTCCTCCGGCGGGGTTCCGACCGCGTTGGAGGTGATTCTTGGAGCGCGCGGAGGCCAAGTATTGGGCCGGGCCGTGACCGCCGATCCCAAGGTGGTTGCCAGCGGCGCCACCATCGCGTTGATTCCCGATCCTCCGATTGGCCGCGTCCAAGCCTACCAGACCACGCAAGCGGACGAATATGGCAATTTCTCCCTGCAAGGGCTCCCGCCCGGCAAGTACCTGCTGGTGGGTTGGTTGGATCAGGCTCCGTGCGACATCTACAATCCCGACGATTTCGTGGCTTGTCAGGCTCAGGGAGCCAGCCTCACGATCGCGGAAGGCGAAGAACGAAGCGCCCAAGTGACGGCGAATTAGCGGTTTAGGGGCACTTATGCTTTTCGTCTCAGGGGCCGATAGACGTGTGGAGTGTCAGACCGAAACGAGCAATTGGCTCAGCGCGCCGCCCTGAGCCTTCAGCAAGACGCCGATATTGCGCGTCGTTCGTTGGCCGGCATATGGGCCGGTCTGGGTCTGGTGGAGTTTGCTCTTTTGGCGGGGCGCTATTCGGAAGGCCACGTGCTCGCTGTGACACTGTTCGCGGTCTCCACGCTGGCCGCCTGCCTGGCACGCCTGTTTCTCATCCTCCGCAAGAATCAGACTTATCCCCGCAACCCGCGCGGCTGGCGAGTTGCGTTCTGCGCATGCTTACTTTGCTTTTCCAGCGCCTGGGGCCTGTTGAGCAGTTACAGCTACATCTCCTATGGGTTTGCAAATTGGAACTCGCTGCTGCTGACCTTCTGCGTTCTGGCAATCAGCTTCGGGGCGATTGTCTCTCTTACACCACGCCCACTGTATCTCTACTGCCATGTCCTGCCCTTGTTGGTTCCGCCCATCGTGGTGGATCTTTACCTAGGCGGTCAAGGCTCCGGAGGCGGACAAGGCGCTGGAGGAGGACAAGGCTATGGAATGGCGCTCATCAATCTCGTTTGCCTGACGTTCTTGCTGGCGCAAGGCAGGCAGATCAGCGCCCAATATCGCAAAGCGATCGAAGACCGCCGGCTGCTGGAATCCGCCAAGAAGTTGGCAGAGGCAGCCAACGAGGCCAAAAGTAATTTCCTGGCGAACATGAGCCATGAGTTGCGGACGCCGATGAACGGGATCATCGCCATGACAGAACTGGCGCTGGAGACCGAGCTCTCCGCCGAGCAGCGCGATCTGCTGGAGACCTCACGCAACTCCGCCGGTTCCCTGCTCGGCCTGCTCAACGACGTCCTGGACTTTTCGAAGATGGACGCCAAGGGAGTGGAACTGGCCGATGTCTCGTTCGACGTCCACAGGGTGATCTCGGAAACGGCTCGCGTTTTTGAAATCCAGGCCGGGCAAAAGGGCTTGGCGCTCACCTGCGAGATCGCCTCCGACGTTCCCACTCACGTGATCGGCGATTCGGCGCGCCTGCGCCAGATCCTGGTCAACCTGCTGGGGAATGCTCTCAAATTCACGCCGGACGGCAGCGTATCGGTACGCGCGGAGGTGGAGTCGAGAAGCACACACGAGGTCCAGATTCATTTTGCCGTGAGTGACACCGGCATCGGCATTCCGAAGGATAAGCAGCGCGTCATCTTCCAGCCCTTCGCACAAGCCGATGGATCGATGACCCGTAAGTACGGAGGCACGGGCTTGGGTCTTAGCATCTCGCTGCGCCTGGTGGAGTTGATGCACGGAAGTCTGTGGGTTACGAGCGAAGCCGGGAAGGGCAGCACTTTTCACTTCTCGGCGCGCTTTGGTCTTGCGCCCGCCGAGCAGACCGCAACGGCAGGTGAGCGGGCCGGCGTGTGGACCCTCGCCACACCTGGAAGTCACAGCCTCTGAGAAAAAACCTTTCAGAGGCTTTCTCCAGTTATTCCTAGCGGTTCGCGAATAACGCCACGCCGATTTAGAGCATCGCTGCCCAGAATTATTGGAGCACGTTGTACACTCCAACTGCCGGAATGCAGGAACTCCACTCTGAAATCGACTTTCCCAGGCCCGGTCTCGGATGGCTGGCTGCGCCCGCCGAACGCAGCCCAGAGTTTTTCCCAACGTTCGCCCGGGTCTCAGCCGCCATTCAAACCATTTTGCGAGAGCGGATTCCGGCGCACTATTTCGAAAACCCGCGGAGCTTCGCTAACGTAAAGACGGCCTATCCAATGCTTGTGTATCAAGCCAGCCGACCTTTCCGCGGAAAGATGCGGAGCGAACTCAGCTACGATGTTTTGAATCCAACCACGTTAGCCGCGTTCTTCCGAACCGTTCGGCCGGTATTCGGCGGCGTGCTGGAGGCGGCCAGGATCAGGTTGCTATCAGAAGGCGTGAACGAACTGGCCGTCATGTACGACGGTGGCCGCGCCAACGCGATCCTGCAGTCCGTGCAAAAGTGGAGCAAGAGCCGCAAGTGCCTCTACGTACTGATCCGCGCTGAAGGGGTCCTGGTGAACACGCTGATCGATCTGGCTGGATTGGGAAGCCTCCCGGAGAAACAGCAAGCGCGGCGGGTGGCGTCATTCCAAAAGAAGTGGCGATTTCAGCTTCGCCGGATGTATCCGGGAACGGACTTCACGTGGCTTGCTTCTGAACTCTTGGATGCTGCTACCCAGGCGCTTTCAGAGCCGCAAGAACCGCTTGCTCACGCGCGCGGCTCAGATTTCGCAGTTACCGAGCCGCGACCGTAAGGGAGCCGGGGCCATCATACCGAACGAAATCGGAGCGATTCAATGTGAGCAGGCGTGAGAGTTCATAGATGAGGAATCACGGCGCGTGAGACGCAACAGGATATTGGTATCGAACAGATACCCGGTCGCCACGCTAATCGTGGTCCTGGTAGATCGTCTCGCGAGAGAAGGTCTCGCCCGGCATTAGAGGGATCTTGTCGGAAAACTGTGTAAAGGCCTGGAGCCAGTTGTCGAATTCCTCCGGCGCAAGCTTCTTAGCCTGGGATGGCGCGACTGATAATCCGATTGCTTCTTCCCGTTCGACCCGTTCGGCTAAAGCTTGCTCGACGATTTGAGCGGGCGACTGGTCCGGATGAGACTATTCCACAAAACCCAAGCTCCGCAGCGTAGCCGCGGGCTCGCCGTCTTTTTCAAAGAGACCGACATCGACGGTCGCCTTTTGATGGCCCCGGACCAGCGCCACGCCGTAGGGAGCGGTGGCAAACTTGAAGATCCCGCGCAACAAATCGACATCGCTCGAGGTTCCGGCCTTGAAACCTGTGTCATGCAGAAATGAGGCGGCGTATTGCGGCGTATCGATTGGAATCGATACGACCTTGGTGTCCTTCCAATTCAGCTTCGCCATTTTCCGCGCGGCCGCCTCGCAATGCGGGCAGGTGGGATCGTAGAAAAACAGGAACGTGTTCCCCTCCTGCAGAGACACGGGCTTGCCGTCGACGGTGATGGACGCTGGAGCCTTCAGGCCCGACTCTCGCGCATTGTTCACGCCGAAAGAGACGCCGGCAAAGACCACCACCGCGCCCAATATGACCAGTGCGCCACGGAGATTCTCCGAGCTGCGGGCCCAGATCCCGGCCAGGGCCGCCATCAGCAGCATTGCGCCATCCTCGAAAAAGAAAGCCGGGTTGATCGCACGCTTTACCAGTGGGAAACAAGTGCAATCCTTGCCGACCAACGTGCCGTAGTTGGCTCCAATGTAAACCATGAAGACGACTAACAGGAGGCCGAGCAGCAAAGCGCCCCAGCGGCGAAATCGCGGGACCAGGATCAGAACTGCTCCAACCATTTCCCCGATGCCCAGTGCAAGCGCGCCCGGTAAGGCAAGAGCGCCGGATACGCGAAATTCTTCCAGCATCTGGGACCAGCGGAACGGATCGGTGAGCTTCCAAGCTCCTGAGGCGAAGAAGAGGATCGCCAGAAGCACGGCGCAAACGCCGCCAATGGCCTTTTTCCAGGCTGGCAAATCAACGCTAACGAGATCCAGGCCTAGGTGGGCTGGGTTCGCTGTGGTGTCGGACATAGATACTCCATTTTACTCTGCCTTCGTGGCCGCGAAGAACTGGCGGGCGGTTTCCACCGTGCGAGCGATGTCCTGCTCGCTGTGGGCGGCCGAGACGAATCCGGCTTCGAACTGCGACGGCGCCAGGTAAATCCCGCGATCCAGCATCCAGTGGAAGAATTGGCGAAACCGGCCGGTATCGGCGCGTTTGGCGGATTCCCAATCGGTCACCGGTCCGGGTGTGAAGAAGAAGGTGAACATCGAACCCACGCGGTTTACGGTGATCCCATCGGGCACGTCTGCGGTCAATTGGGCCGCCCTGTCCTCGACAATTTCATAAACCTCGGGATGTGACTTCAAATATCGCAACATGGCGATTCCGGCGCTGACCGCCATCGGATTGCCGGACAGCGTGCCAGCCTGATAAATCGGCCCGGTCGGTGCGATTTTGCTCATGATGTCGGCCCGGCCACCGTAGGCCGCAAGCGGCAGTCCGCCGCCGGCGATTTTGCCCAGCGTCGTCAGATCGGGCTGGATTCCGAAGCGTTGCTGTGCTCCGCCGAGCGCTAATCGAAACCCCGTCATGACTTCGTCGAAGATCAGCAGCGCGCCGTGCCTGGCCGTGATGTCTCGCAGAGCCTCTAAGAACCCGTCGACCGGCGGCACGCAACCCATGTTGCCAACCACGGGCTCGACGATAACAGCCGCGATCTTGTCGCCATGCGCTTGAAACGCGGATTCCACTGCCGCGATGGAATTGAACGGCAAAGCGATGGTCGTGGCCGCGAATGCTTCCGGCACACCCACGGTGTCTGCAATGCCGAGCGTCGCCATTCCCGAGCCGGCCTTCACCAGCAGAGAATCCACGTGGCCGTGATAGCAGCCTTCGAACTTGATGGTAAGGTCGCGGCCGGTGAATCCGCGCGCCACGCGCAGGGCGCTCATGGTCGCTTCGGTCCCGGAATTGACCAGGCGCAGCATCTCGACGGAAGGCACGCATTCGTGAATCAGTTCGGCGAATTCGACTTCCCGCTCGGTTGGCGCACCGAAACTGGTTCCGATCGCGAGCGCTTCGCGTAGCGCGTCCATCACAGGCGGAAAGCAGTGGCCCAGGATCAGCGGTCCCCAGGATAGGACGTAATCGATGTATTCGTTGCCATCGACGTCCCACATGCGCGAGCCCTGGCCGCGGGCGATGAATGGGGGCGTCCCGCCCACGCCTCGAAATGCGCGAACGGGTGAATTTACGCCGCCCGGAATCAGGTTTTGAGCGCAGGCAAACAGTTCTTCGGATCGGGAGCGGTTCATGGCGGCGCTGCTACGCTTGGGTTTTCTCGGGAATCACCTTTTGCAAGAAAAGATTCATGATCACTTCCTGCATGGTGCCGTTCAGATTCTTGAACAATCGGCCCTTCAAGTCAAGGTACGGCTGGGTGCCCGCGAAGAGGTCTTCAATCAAGGACTGGAAGCGGGGACTGCGGCGAATAAAATCGATCATGCGCGCTGGAACGGTGCTGAACAAGAACCGGCCGAGGAAAACGCGTTTCGCGAGCGTCGCGCCAAACTCCAAGTCCGCGGTAAAATCGCGGCGCAGCAAATTGCGATAGGCCTGGGCTCGCTCGGCCAGCGAGTGCGAATCGCTCATGACCACTTGGCTCGCCAAATCGCCCGACCGCATCGCGTAGTAGAGGCCTTCGCCAGTGATTGGATCAACCAACCCTCCGGCGTCGCCCACCGCCAGCCAGCCGTCTCCCGCCAGACGATTATTCTTCCAGCCGGAATGCTCGAGGGAAGGCAGCATGTGGCCGTAGAAGGAAGCGTCCTTGTAGGAGATGCCCTTCTCGTTCATGTAGCGTTCCAAGCGCGTCCGCAGCGAATGTGCCGGTTCGCCCTTGCCGCAGATGCCCACCGACAGATGGCCGCAGCGCGGGAACACCCAAATGTAGCCCTCCAGATTAGGCAGGAATTGGATATCAATGTGATCCTGCGCCGAGGGCACAAAGTACCCCAGCGCGTACATGGTGTCGGCCGCGGTCCACTCGGTTCCCACGTTGCGCAGCGAATTGCGCGCGCCCGTCGCCACAATGCAGAAGTCCGCCTCAAGTATCCCGTGCTGCGTTTTGAGACGCCATCCACGGCCGCCGCGATCGATTCCGAGTACGCGCGTCTTTTCCAATTGCGCTCCGGCTTGTTCGGCGCGATCCAGCAGCATGCGGTTGAGGTCCATCCGCGAATAGATCAGCAACGGCCGGCCGAGATCCAATCTAACGGCGCCGGCTCGCGGAGCCGCGAGACAAGTCTCATTGATAATCTTTTTCGGAACGCTATTCTCCAGCAAGAACGGATAGCGGGAATATGCTTTGTACGTCAGCCCGCCGCCGCATGGTTTTTCCCACGCCAGTTTCTCATCCAAGACCACCGTATCCATGCCGGCTCGCGCCAGGCGTTCCGCCGCGAAGGCGCCAGCGGGACCGCCACCCAGGACGGCAACTCGTTTCATACGGATAATCTCACCTTTGCTGAGTGGTCGAATCAGAACTAACGGAGGGATGGCCAGGCGGCAGAGCCGGCATTCCGTCCAGCGATCCCGGCAAAGTTCCCTGGCCGGGCACGCTATTCACTGCAGGCCCGCTCGCACCGTGCGATGCGCCGGATCCCGTGCGGCCCTTCACCACCCACTGGCCGCCCTTGCGCTCCAGCACATATTGCATGGTCATGCCCGCTGCCGGGGAGCTGTTACCCTTGGCCTGGAAATGCACTTCGGCCGTAGCTTCGTCCTGATGAGAGCTGACCGACGTCACGCTCACGTCCATGGCCAGCAGATCAGATCGCTTCGACAAGTAGGTCATGACGCCTTGGCGTACAGCGTCCTGGCTGTTTTTCTCGCAGCCGCAAAGCAGAACGATGCCGAGAGCGGCAGCCGCGATCAGGCTCGGACGAATCACATATCGATTATAGCGGCAGCGAGATTACCCGCGTGCCCATCGGCGGCGGAGGGCGATTCCCAAGAGCGAAAGCGCGACCAATCCGACGCTGGCTGGCTCTGGGACCGCCGCGGTGCTGGCGCTGAAGCTAACATTTTCGGCTCCAGAGATTACGAGCGTGCCCAAGCTGGTGGTAAAGGTTCCGACCGCGGCAAATGGCGCTCCCGTCTCTTCCAACGGCCCCAAGGAAGTCGCCAGATTCCAAGGTTCAAAACCGGTGTTCCCAATAGTTATGCCTGCCGTGTCGGGGAGATTTATAATACCGGCAACACCGACGAGTGGGTCCACTGCGGCCTCAACCGGTTCCGTGAAATCAGCGGTCGTAAAGCCAGCGATAGAGATGGAGGTCGAAGAAGCTTCGTCGACCAGAACGACCGAAGCAAACGTCGTGATGTCGGCCGTGTTGCCGTCGAGAACAAACGTGAACGCTTTATCCAAGAACGGAGTACCGTCCAGGGTGCCGGAGAGGTCTCCAGTCATCGTGTAAGTGATCGGTCCCGCCGCCAGCGGCAACGTCAGACAGAAGGCCATGAACGACCCAGATACAAAAACCTTCATAGAATTCCTCACAATAGCTCCTTCGGTGTACCAATATACACCAGCTGTCTCTTCTGGAAACACGTGTGCCGCAATTGTCAGTTCTAGTACCGAGAAGCTGCCACGGAAGGGTTCGTGAACGTTACCCGCGTACCCATCGGCGGCAGAGGGCAATTCCAAGCAGCGAGAGCGCGACCAATTCGACGCTGGCTGGCTCTGGGACCGCCGCGGTGCTGGCGCCGAAGCTAACATTTGTGGCGTCAGTGATGGCCAGCACGCCCAAGGTAGTGTCCAAAGTTCCTTCAATCGATGCGCCGCCGGAGGCGTCTAACGGCCCCAGCGAAGTCGCCAGATTCCAACCGACAAAACCGGGATTAGCAATGACTATGCCGGCGCTTTCGGTGGAATTCACAATGCCGGCATCGCCCAAGAGCGGAGTCGCGTAGGCGTCAATTCCCCCGGTGAACTCATCGCTTGCAAAGCCGACGATAGAGATGGAGTTCGACGTTGCTTCGTTAATCAGATCGCCCGCCCCGTCAGACGCGACGCCGGCCGTGGTGCCGTCCAGAACAAAGGTGAACGCGGCATTCGAGAAATCGACCCCGTTCAGGCTGCCGGAGATGTCTCCAGTCATCGTGTAGGTGATCGATCCCGCCGCCAGCGGCAACGTCAGACACAAGACCATGAAAGACCAACAGATAAAAACCTTCATAGAAACCAAGATAGCTCCTTGACCGTTTCTTAGGTCTAACACAGTTTACATTAAGCCACGGCGTCAGTGAGACGAATGTACGCGTATTGAGGCCCGGTACTAGAGATGTGCGTTGGACCCGACGGAGAGGGTTCCAGTCATCGTGTAGGTGATTGGGTCCGCCGCCTGAGGTACACTAGCCATGTAACGCCGTCTTCCATCGCCTGTCAGTTCACGAGACTAACCCTTGGCGACCGACCTGATCCAGATCGATCAAGACCACCCGCTGCCCGAAGCGATCGAGCGCGCGGCGGCCTACTTGCGGGGCGGCGGCATCGTCGCCATACCCACCGAAGCGTTGTACGTGCTGGTGGCGGATCCGCTGAATTTGCACGCGGTGGGCCGCGTGTTCGCCGCCAAGGGCCGCGAGATCCAGCGGTCGCTGCCGTTGCTGGTCAGCGGTACTTTCATGGCCGAGCAACTGGCCAAGGATCTTTCCACCCGCTTCTACGTTTTGGCACGGCATTTCTGGCCTGGGCCGCTGACGATGATCGTTCCGTCGTCCGCCAAGGTGCCATTGAAGGTGACCGGCAACACCGGCCGCCTGGCGGTTCGCCAATCGCGATCTCGGGTAGCGCACGCGTTGCTCGACTGGCTGGATCAGCCGCTGATCGCCACCAGCGCCAATATTTCCGGCCAGCCCACGTGCCGCAGCGGCATCGATGTATTCGGCGTGATGGATGGCCGCTTGGATCTGATCCTGGACGCCGGGCCGATGGCTGGACCGGGTGCAACTACCGTCGACATTACCGAACCATACTGGAAGGTGATCCGCGAAGGAGCGATTTCAGAAAAGGAAATCGGTGAGTGCCTGAAGGCTGGCGCGTAGCTCAAGGCTGGCCCCAAACTTTGCGCGCCGTTTCCACCACCAGCTCCAGCTTGCGCCATTGATCGTCAATCGATAACAGATTACCGGCCGCCACCGACGCGAAGCCGCACTGCGGACTCAGCGCCAGGTTTTCGAGCGGAACGAAACGCGCCGCTTCATCGATGCGCCGGCGCAAATCATCTTGCGATTCGAGCTTGGCCTCTTTTGTGGTAACCAGGCCCAGCACCACCGTCTTTCCGCGTGGGATCAGTCGCAGCGGCTCGAATCCGCCGGCGCGGTCGCTGTCAAATTCCAGTAGGAACGCATCCACATCCAATCGGGGAAACAGCTCTTCTGCGATCGCTTCGTAGCCGCCTTCCGAATACCAGCGGCTGCGGCTATTTCCTCGGCAGATGTGTAGCGCCACAGTTACCTTGCCGCGAGGGACTTCCTTCAATGTGGCGTTGTCTCCCGCGATGGCGCTCGCAAGTTCCTTGCTCGGGTTGACGCCTGCCGCGCGCATGCGATCGCGCTGTTTCGGATCCAGATAATGCGAGTAGTAGGGCGCGTCGAGCTGGATGTAGCGCACCCCTTCCGACACCAACCAGCGCACTTCGTCGCGGACGATGTCCACCAGGTCGCGCAGCAGATCGGCGTGGGTGGGGTAAAACTTATCGGTTACGCCTGGTTTGTAGCTGGCCAGGACAAAATTGGATGGCGCGGGCAGCGTGATCTTGAACGGCCCGCCGGCCGCTCGCTTCAACAGCGGCAGCTCGTGAGCGGTAAGCTTGCGAACCTTGCGAAGCCTGGCGCCGGCAACCTGCGCCGTGCTGCCCTCCGCACCGCCGCCGGGTCCTTTCCAATCGAGCGTGACCTTATCGCTGACGAACCCGTCCACCGCATCCGCCATGTCGGTAAGCCAGGAGCCCCGCCGCATCTCGCCGTCCGAAAAGATGTCGAGGCCGATGGCCCGCTGCTTCTCGATGGCGGCCAGGATGGCCCGGTCTTCCTGCGCGCGTAGATCCTCGACCGTAATTTGTCCCGCGGCCCGTGCGGACCGGGCTGCCAGCAGCTCGGGCGGCCGCAAGAGGCTGCCTAAGTGTTCGGCGCGGAAACGAGTGATCATTGCCTCGCATTGTAACGCGGTCTTGTTACTCAGTTTTTGTTGGCGAGCCGTTCGGCGAGGATTCTGATCAGCAGGAGCGAGGACGAGATCACCAGAGTCACCGTCAACGAGAGCTTGTGTTCAGCGAAGAAGCAGTAAAACGTGAAGGCGAGCGAGGCCAGGAACACCAGGTTGGTCAAGCCAGAGACCGGCCGGCGCCTAACTACGGCTTTGGATTGTTTCGGCACGCTATCGCCGCAAATGTAGCAATAGTCTTCTTCCTTGGTCACCACGCTATGACAATATGTGCATCGGCCCATACCCACATTTAAGGCCCTCAACCTAATTACCGTCGATAGAACACCTGTACTTGGAGGGGTGGGTACCACCGTGGTACTGAGCGGCTCAAAGTACCAGCGCGGGGCGAAGTACTAAACTCAAACGATGGTGGGAGAGCAAGGCCCTTGACTCACGGGCTCAGTTTCGAGAAATTGTCGGCATCGTGGCCGGGAATCAGACTCGGGACGCGAGTCCGCGCTGCGGCGTACATCGCGGCGTTACTGGCGATCAACGTTTATTTCGTGGAGAAGCTCTTCTTCGTGGACTTCACGAACAACATGCAGACCAACGCGGGATCGTTCATGGCGATCAGCCGGTTCATCCTCCAGCATTGGCCGCACCTGGGTTGGTTTCCGTGGTGGTTCGGAGGGGAGCCGTTCGAGAACACTTACTCGCCGATGCTGCCACTGCTGGACGCGGCCATCGCGTGGACCACAGGCAGCTCCGTCCCTCACGCCTTCAACTTTGTCACGGCTTTGTTTTACGTGGCGGGGCCGGTGTGCCTGTTCCTGTTCGCCTGGCGCGTGTCGCGATACCTGGAAAGCAGTTTCTTTGCCGCTCTTATCTTTTCGTTGTTTTCGCCCTGCGTTCTTTTTAGCGCCTTTCGAGACGACCTTGGCGGATGGTGGAATCCCTGGAGACTGAGGGGCTTACTGTACTATGGCGCCGGCCCGCAGACTGCGGCGGTGAGCGTTTTGCCTGTGGCACTGCTGCTTACGTATCTTGCGATTACGAAACGCACCTATGTGTGGTGCGTGGCCGCTGGACTCTCAATCGCGTTTGTCGCTCTCACGAATTTTTTCGGTATCGTCGATCTCGCCGTGGGATGCGGGTGTCTTCTTCTCGCGATGCAAGGAACCCGGAAGGAAGCAATGAAGGCTGCCGTGCTGGTTGCCGGTATCGGGTTGGCGGCTTGGCTCCTAGCGAGCCCTTTCCTGAATCCCACCCTGGTCGGCACGGTCTTGAAGGACTCCCAGTCGGTGGGCGGACATTACGGCACTCGCAATCTATTGGCGAACCAGGCACTGATCCTGCCCGGTTTTGTTTGTCTCTGGTTTGCCACGCGACGGTTGAAGGATTACATCACTCGCTTCAGCCTGCTCTTCACCTATGTGTATTTTGAGATCGTCGCGCTGTTTGCGATCGCGAACGTGGCCGTGCTTCCGCAGCCCCACCGGTATGGGTTTGAAATGGAAATGGGCCTCTCGCTGGTTGTAGCTTTTTCCCTGCGCGGCTGGGCGGCCCGATGGCCGGTTGTCCTGAAAGGCGCATGCATCGTGTTGGTGGCGGGCGCCGTGTTACATCAGACGGCCTATTATCGCCGATCCGCGGAGACTTTGACTCAGGAACTGGACGTAACCCAAACCAGCGATTACAAGGTGGCGCGTCAGGTGGAAGCAAAGTTGGGCGGCCAGCGGGCCTTCGTCGGCGGCGAGGCGGGACTCTGGTTGAACGTATTTAACGACACTCCACAGATGCACTCCGGGCACGATCCTTTTAATCCGAACTACGCGGTGGAGGAAGCTGCGACGTATGCGATTTATTCGGGTGAGAATGCCGGCGGCCGGGACGCAGAGATCAGTATTTTGTGGCTCAAAGCGTTTGGATGCCACGCGATTTACGTTCCGGGAGCGTCCAGCCGCTTATACATGGATCGATTCGTCCATCCCTACAAGTTCGAAGGGGTGCTTCCGGTGCTGTGGCACGAACAGGACGATACCATCTACGCAATTCCGCAGCGAACGGGTTCCCTGGCTCACGTCGTGCCCATGAGCGCCATCGTCAAACGGGAGCCGATTAACGGCCTTGATACGGACGAAGTGGCACGCTACGTGGCCGCGCTCGAGGATGTGTCGCTGCCTTCCGCCGAAATGACGTGGCAGGATCCCGGCCACGCACGCATCCGGACCGCGCTTCACGCCGGGCAGGCGCTTTCGGTACAAACCACGTACGACCGGGGCTGGATCGCCGTCGCGAACGGAAAGCCGGCCGAGGTATCGCGCGACGCCATCGGACTCAGCGTGATTCATGCGGGCTGCGACGGCGCATGCACGGTAGACTTTGTTTTCGATGGAGGGTTGGAGCGGAAGATTTGCCGGGCCCTGAGCATCGCCGTGGCCATCGCCGGGATGTTAGGCGCCTGGGTGGCGTTCAGGCGGTGTAGGCTATACTGATTGGCATTGCAAAAGACCTTCCTCCAGCTTTATTCCGATGCGTTTCACCGGATCCCCGGCTGGTTCGCCTTCGACGCCGCACTGATGTTCATGGCGTACAATCAGTTGATCGCCGAGGACGGCATTTCGGGCGATACCCTTGAGATCGGCGTTTACTACGGGCTCTCGGCCATCGCCGTCGCCGCCTTGCGAGGCCCTGGGCGCCGGATGTACGCCGTCGATTTGTTCGAAGAACTCGGCCCGAATGAAGCCTACGGAGTGGGAAAAAGCTATCGCGAGAAGTTTGAAGAATACATGCGGAGCTTCTTCGGCGAACTCGACTTCCTGAGTCCCATCACAAGCGCTTCGGGGAAATTGAAATCTTCTGAGTTCACCCCGACTTTCTCCTTCTGTCACGTGGACGGAGGGCATTCTCCGCAGGAGACATTCGCCGATTTGAAGTTCGCCAGCGACATCCTGCTGCCTGGTGGGCTCCTTGCGTTGGACGACTACTTCAATCCCCAGCATTCGGGGGTTTGCGAGGGTGCGCTCGATTTCAGACGCCAGCACGAGGGCGTGTTGCGGCCGCTGGCGATCGGATACAACAAGGTACTGTTCCAAAAGCTGCCCGCCCGGCACGATCTGAACGAAAAATTCTCGCGGGCGTTTCCGGCGGTGGAGCGCATGCCGGCCGCGGACATTTGGGGTGTGCCTGTCTATCTCTTCGGACGCCCCATTTGTAGATACTTCGATTTGGAGGCCTCGAAGCCGGAGCGGCTGGTGCCGTTAGGAGCGGCTGGCGTCTTTCCAAGAAACGTGGAGCCGAATAGCGTGAACGTTCAAAAAGTTGTTCGCGAGATCCATGCCCGCGTAGAAAAGGAAGACGACGTCGAGGCTTTGTCCGTGCGGGAGTCGGAGGAGTTGATGGCGTTGCGCAACGCGTTCGAGCGTCTGTTTCAGGCGCGCAACGCGGTGGGGCGGATGCCGCCCGGACCCAATACGGTTCGAGCCAAGATCGGCAGGCACTTGATTCGTGCGGTGCAGCGTAGCTTGTTCTGGTACACACCGCAAATCGTCCGGTTTCAAAACGAGGCCAGCAACGCGTTGGACTGTGTCTGCAATTTGATTGCCTGGCAGCTCGAACGAACAGCGCTGCTCGAAAAGGATGCGCAGCAGCTCAGCGGGGAACTGTCGGAGCTCAGCGGGAAATTATCGACGTTCAGACCGCAGCCGCCGCTGGTGAGGAGAACGCTCGCGGCAGCGGAACACACTCTTGATCATGCGCCCGATCATGAGCCCGGCCAAGAGGATGCCCGCCCGCTGCCGAACGCTTTCCAGTTCGCGCTGCAGGACCGCTTCCGCGGAACGGAACGCGAAACGCTCGAGAAGCTCCAACCCTACTTGTCCGCGATCGAGAACTGGGTGGGCTCGCTGCCGCGGGCGCCATGGCTCGATATCGGATGCGGCCGGGGCGAATGGCTCGAGGCGGCGGGCAAGAGCGGATACGGCGTGGCTGGAATCGACTCGAATCCGGTTGCGGTGGCGCACTGCCGCGCTAAGGGGCTCAACGCGGAAGAAGCGGACGCGCTTGACTATCTGCGCTCCTTGCAGAGCGAATCGCTGGCCGTGGTGACGGCATTCCACGCCGTGGAACACTGGCCGATGGATTACTTTCTCGCGTTGATGCAAGAGGCGGTCCGTGCGCTCAAGCCAGACGGATTGATGATTATGGAAACCCCGAATCCCGCCAACCTGCTGATGGGGTCGTTTAATTTCTGGAAAGATCCGACGCATCGACAGCCCATTCCTCCGGCACTGCTGGAATTCGTTTACGAATATTTCGGCCTGCGGGTGGTGAAACGCCTGGACCTCAACCGCTCTCCGCAGGATGACAGGCTCCCCTACGATGAGATCAGCGTGGTTCATCGCTTGAACGAATCACTCTACGGGCCGCAGGACTATGGACTCATCGGGCGGCGCTAGGTCCGGGAGAGTGGCGCTCTTCACTCCGCTTCCGCCTTCGCAAACGGGCACCGCCGATTACGCCGCGGACTTGATTCCTGAGCTGGAAAAGCTGGTCCAGCTACAGGTCTTCGAGCGGGTCCCGCGGAACTTCAAGCCGGAGAAATTTGACGCGGTCCTCTATCAGATCGGAAACAATCCGTTTCACGCTCAGATCTACGATCTGGCGCTACGACATCCGGGCGTGGTAGTGCTGCATGAAGTTAATGTCCATGACCTGATTCGGGACATGGGGAAAGGCGGGGAACGAGGCTATTTCCGCGAGGTGGTCTACGAGATTTACGGGCAAGAGCTGGAATCGCTGCCAGAAGATGGATTGATCGAGCCAGGCCCCCAGGCTCGCGGCTTCACGATGATCAGGCGTTTGCTCGACCGGAGCAGGGCGTGCATCGTCCACAGCCGGTTCGCCGAGGAGCAAGTGCGGCTGCGGGATTTTCAGGGCAGGATCGCACACATCCCGCATGGCGCGCGGGTCCGGGATCTGGACGGCGGGGCGTACCGAGAGCGACTCGGCATCCGTCCCGAGGACCCGCTTGTCGGAATATTCGGATACCAGCGGCCGGACAAGCAGGCTTGCGACTGCCTGCTGGTATTCCAGACCATCCTCGACAAGCTTCCGGCCGCGAAGCTGCTGGTTGCGGGGCTGTCACATCCAGAGGTGCCGCTGGATGAGCGCGTGAAAGAGCTGGGACTTCAAGACAGCGTGCGTCAGCTCGGGTTTCAGACGCTGGAGGATCTGGACCGTTATATCGCAGCCTGCGACGTGGTTCTCAACTTGAGATCAACGACGTACGGGGAAACCTCCGGCATCCAGACGCGAGCCTTCGGCCTGGGCAAGACTGTGGTGCTCTCCGACAACGGCGCCAATCAGGAGTTGCCGGACGAAATCTGCGCGAAAATACCGGTGGACAAACTCCAAAATCGCGTCCTGGTGGAGTGCCTGCTCTGGCTCCTTTCCGACCGGAAGATGACGATGGAAATTGGCTGCGCGGCCCAGCAATGGGTGGCCACGACGTCTTTGTGGGAAGCGGTGGCGCGATCGTACGGCGATTTTCTATTTCCGTCTCGCCAAGCTTCCGTTCTGGCCGATGCGTCCGACAGGCGCCTGGATCCCAGGTTTTTGCGAGATTACGTCCGCGGATGGTCGGAACCTCAGACGGACGGCTGGCGGTATCTGGAAGCGCACACGAGCCGGCTGATCAAGACGCTTCAAATGACTCCTCGCGGAGCGAATGACCAGCGGATTCTCGAGATGGGATGCTACTTGCAGATCACTCCGGCATTGCGGGAGTTGCGGGGATACGGCGAGATTCGAGGCTGCTATCTGGGAGCGGGCGGATGTAAGACCAAGGTCGTCCAGAACCAGGACGGGAAGACGTTCGAGTGCACCATCGATTTGTTCGACGCTGAAATGGACACGTTTCCTTATCCAAGCCATCATTTTCATACGGTGCTTTGCTGCGAGATATTGGAACATCTCCACTGCGACCCAATGCAAATGATGAGGGAGATCCACAGGGTGCTCAAACCGGACGGGGTGCTGATTCTAACCACGCCGAATGTAGCTTCGCTGCGGGTCGTCCATCGCGTTTTGGGCGGCCATCATCCCGCATACTACAATCGATATCCGCGTCCCTTTCGAAGCGGTGAATTGGCCCCCGATCCGGGACATTTCCGGGAATACAGTCCAACGGAGATCGCGCAGTTGCTCTCTGATTCCGGTTTTGTCGTCCTACGGATCGAAACTGCCCCTTACTCGGAGACCCCCTTTGCGGAAGCGGGCCGGGTGAAGGATCTTCTGGAGCATGGGAAACAATCCACGCTGCTTCGCGACGACTGTATCTTTGTCGTCGGCAGAAAAGCAGCGATCCCGAAGAACCGCTATCCCCTGTGGCTGTATGATGAGTAGCGTCTGGCCCACTGGCTCGGATGGCATAATTGAAACGAATGCACTCTCGCTGGCGCCAGTTCGCTTTTTTGTCGGCTGTACTGCTATTGGTCTCAACTCGCACGCCGGGCCAGGACGAACCGACCTTTTCCACCGACGTCAAGGTGGTGAATATTCTGGCCACCGTGCGGACCAAGTCAGGTCAAATCGTCAATGATCTGACCAAGGACGACTTTTCTCTTTTGGAGAACGGCCATCCCGAGGCCATCAAGTATTTTGCCCGCGAATCGGACCTGCCCTTGACCATCGGACTGATGGTGGATACCAGCATGAGCCAGGCGCGGGTGTTGGAGAGCGAGCGCAGTGCCAGCTTCCAATTTGTGGATCAGGTGTTGCGCGAAGGCAAAGACAAAGTCTTCGTCACGCAATTCGACATGGCGGTTCTGACACGCCAGGAGCTGACCTCGTCCCGCCGCGATCTGGAACAATCGCTGCCCTTCGTCGACACCCCCAGCCGGAACGAGTTGCGGTCGCAACGCGGTGGCGGAACGCTGCTGTTCGATGCCGTGGTGAGGGCATCGCGGGAGATCATGAGCGGCCAGCGCAATCGCAAGGCGATGATTATCCTGTCGGACGGCGGAGACAACGGCAGCGATGAGACACTGACGTCCGCGATTGAAGCCGCGCAGCGCGCTGACACGCTGATTTATTCCATCTATTTCGCCGATCCGGCCTACGGCGGAGGTGGTGGCGAGGGCAGGAACGCCATGGAGCGGCTGGCGAAGGAGACCGGCGGTGGCTTTTTCGCGGTGTCGAAGAAGTTGACGATCGACCAGATCTACGGGGTGATCGAGCAGGAACTGCGCAGCCAATATAACTTGGGATTTGTTTCGGACCAGCCGGTTCGCGTTTCTGAATTCCGGAAGCTGCAACTGGCCGCCAGCCGCAAGGATCTGGTAGTGGAAGCGCGCGACAAATACTGGGCGCAACGGTAGAAGGCTACCCTAAGGTGATTCGCCTAAGTAAGGCGGGGGAAATTTCATTGGATCGGGATGAGGCGCGGACGCGCTTCTGCTTGGGAGCCGCTCTCCGATCCATCACTATCCTGGCCGTCAGCAAAATACCCGATAACGCCGCACTCACCGGAAACGGCATTTTTTGACTCGAAAAGAACGAGACTCCCGTCAGTACCAGCGAAGCCATGAATAGCATGTTGCTTGCCATCGTCACCGGTGCGGGCGGTTTGGCTTCGGATTCCTGCTTGCGGCGCCAGAATGACTTGATCGCTCCAGGGACGGCTTGGCCGCACGTGTAGCACTCCAGATCGATTCTTTTAATCACGCCGTTGCAGGCGTTGCATCGGGTCATGTCCAATTAAAGTCCGAAAGGCCGGGGCCGTCCATGGAGCCTGTGTACCACTTTTGTACCGCCGGTCGTTTGGTACTTTGGTTCAGCGAGCCCGCCGGGGTGTGCTTTGCGCCACGCACCGCCCCCGCCGCGGTTCTCGCAGCGGCAGAAGCATCAAAAGCCGAGGCGTTGCAGACCGGCGCGCTCACGTTCCAGGTCTCGAAGCGTGTAGTCGATCCAGACATCGTGGGCTTTGAGGAATCCATCTACTTGGTCGCTGGTTTCAAGGCCAAGCAACCGCCGAAGATCGGGTTTCGTAAGATGGCCCTGCCTGTATTCCGACGCTACCAAGGCCTCTAAAGCCCGGCGGGATAAATCGCCACCAACGGCACTTAGGCGCTGGGCAACGTCGTCGGGAATTTCGACCGCCAGATTCATAGTTCTCTTTCCTAGGTTAACTCGCCCAGTGCACCCTTGTGGCGGGCATAGCTCAAGGCGATCCCGGAACCGCCGCCGGCTCGCCTGCAGCCATACCTATCGCCGCCGAGTGAGGTATGATTAAAGTTAATTTCCTCGCTTAGGCATCCATTCCCTCTGGAATGGGTGAATCGCCTACCGCGCCCGCGCGCGCCTCCCTGGCACGACCCGCCCGGCGAGTCCCAGCCCGCCCGTCTCGAGCAGTCTCGCCGTCCCGGCCCGTGTGCCATTGTGCTGGAGTATTCATGCATCACGCGGCAAAGCAGGCACGAGAAATCGCGGATCGTAAGCGCGCCGAGGAAGCTCTCGTGTTTTTCGAGAACAATCCGCTTCCCGGGTGGGTCGTCGACAGCAAATCGCATAAATTCTTGGCCGTTAACGAAGCCGCGACCCGCCATTATGGATACAGCCGCGAGGAGTTTCGCGCTCTCACCACGGGCGACATCGAGCTACCGTCGGATGCTGGACCGCCCGTGTCATCCCTTCCGAGACGCCGGCACCTTCGGAAGAACGGCACGATGATCCATGTGGACATCGTTTCGCACCACGTGCCCGGCCCGCCGGCTTGCGAATTCGTGCTGGTTTACGACGTTACCGAATCAGCCGAGCGGCTGGACCTGGCGTTGCGGACGTCCAGGACAGGCGTCTGGAGCTTGGATGCGGTTTCAGGAGCGTTGGTCTGGGACGCATACGCTCGTGAAATTTTTGGATTCCCAGGCGAGGGCTCGGCCGCTCGCTTCGATGATTTGCTGGACGCCGTACATCCCTCGGATCGCGAGCTGGTGTCGCAGTCCATCCTGGGCGCCGATCCGAACAGATCCGAAGTGGCGATCGAGTTTCGGGTGGTGTGGCCCGACACGACGGTGCATTACCTGTTCTCTCGCGGCCAAGTTTTTTTCGATGATACCGGGAGGCTAGCTCGCGTGGTCGGCGTCAGCCACGACATCACCGGCCAGCGGCGCCTGGAGGAGCAGTTCCGGCACTCTCAAAAGATGGAAGCGGTTGGGTGCCTCGCGTCTGGAATAGCGCACGACTTCAACAACCTGCTTACAGTCATCCTCGGCTATACCACGGTCGTCCACGCGAAGCTGGAAAGCGGCGATCCGCTGCGCAGAATGGTTGCCGCGGTACGCCGCGCCGGTGAACAAGCGGCTTTGTTGACCGGCCAGCTACTCGCCTTCAGCCGCAAGCAAGTGACGCAGATGGAGGTGCTGGATATCAACGAGGCCGTGCGCGGTATCACCGATATGCTGCAGCGCCTGCTCGGCGACGACATCGATCTCAGCGTCGCGCTGGACGATGCGCTGTTGCCGGTCACGGCCGATGCCGGCCAATTCAACCAGGTGCTGATGAACCTGGCGGTGAATGCGCACGACGCCATGCCAAACGGCGGCCGGCTAAGTATTGAAACTTGCGCCGTTGAGCGTGATCGTCCCGCGGGCCGCTACGCCATGCTGGCAGTCACCGACACAGGCTCGGGCATGAGCGCGGAAACGCTAAGCCATATCTTTGAACCGTTCTTCACCACGAAAGACCCCAGCAAAGGAACCGGCCTCGGCCTTGCCACCGTGTACGGCATTGTCCAGCAGCATGGCGGATGGATTGACGTGGTTAGCGAACTGGGTCAGGGCGCTTCGTTTCAAATCTACTTTCCGGCGGCTAGCGGCGCTCCAGCCGGCTTTGCACCCGCGATTGCGGAGCCTGCCGCCAGGAGAACCGGAACCATTCTGCTGGTGGAAGACCAAGCCGCGATTCGGATGCTTCTGGAGGATGTGCTGTCCGAAGCGGGCCATCGGATCTTGGCCGCGGCCGATGGCCGTGCCGCGCTCGAACTCGCCACCGAATACACCGGCGCCGTGGATCTGTTGATTACCGACGTCGTGATGCCGGAAATGAGCGGACCCGATCTGGCCTCTCGGATCACGCCCTTGCGGCCCAGCGTGATCGTGCTCTACATGTCCGGCTACACCGACCATGCGTTGCTGCATAGAGGCGCAATTGAGCAAGGCGCGGCATTTCTGCAAAAGCCGTTCCTGCCGGAATCGCTGTTGTCCAAGATCGACGAATTGCTGAGCGCGCGGCGCTGAGGACCTACCGGCTAGGAGATCCTCGCCAAAGCGATCTGGTCAGCACGCCTAAGAAGCAGATACCCGTCAGCAGGAGAGTTGACGGCTCGGGTACGGCCGCAACTTCATCAATACTCCAAGTCGCTCCGGCAGTGTCAAGCCCGACCTGCAATCCGATGCTAGGCACATCGGCCAGGTTTTCCCCGGTTCCACCCACAAAGGTGGGGGTTGTGAGAGGAATGAGTATGTCCTGATAGCCTGTGCTTCCCGAGAATGGCACGATGAAAACGTCCTGGTTAGTTGTGGGCGGGTCAGTTGAGGGTGGACCCAAATATAGGTATAGTTCCCCCGCCGAAGCGGACTTGATTTGGACCAGTATGTCATCCCCAACCACATCCGCGTTCAAATCAAAGTCCCCGACTGTCGAGGAGCCGGTCCATTCCATGCTTTCATATCCGGTGATCCCGGGTCCGAATGTTCCGGTGATCACTCCATTGCCAGTGGAACTGATTGTACTTACCGAAGTGCTCGGACCACTGAGGCCGAACAAGTAGTCGAGGCGATTTCCGCCAATGGAACCTGGGCACGAGATGGTGCTAAGGGTAAGGGTAGTCGGCCCAGTTGCGCTAACGGAGTCAGAGCAACTGAAGTTGTCGATATCGAAACTGCTGCCATAGGCCATGACAGCCATACCCAGAAAACCAGCGAATACTGCGCTGATCAGCTTCATTCGCGTACCTCCAATCCGATGGTGACGTCTGACTGCCCGAACCTGAGCCAGGGAGTAGTATACCGGAAAGCTTGCAGCGATGTGTAAAAAAAGGACTTTCTCGCCCCGCCCTTCGCCAGATTTTGTACCAGTAGTTCTACCCGCGGACCTCCTGACTAGAGGCTGCCGCCAGGAGGACCGGAACCATTCTGCTGGTGGAAGAACATGCCGCGATCCGGATGCTTCTGGAGGATGTGCTGTCTGAAGCGGGCCATGGGGTTTTGGCCGCGGCAGCGCGATTGAGCAAGGCCCGGCATTTCTGCAAAAGCCGTTCTTGCCGGAATCGTTGTTGTCCAAAATCGACGAATTGCTGAGCGCGCGGCGCTGACGGATTAGCGCGCGGCCACGCTGGCCGGCTGGGGTTGCTCGTCGACGAAATACGTGATTCCCGAATACTGCATTTCGTTCCAGGTCTGCTCGCCCCAATGGACTTCCACGGTCGGGTCCGGATTCCATTTGTTTTCGGTCGAATTGTCGTAGTGAGCGAACGCCTCCAGGCGCGATCCCTTGGGAGCCGCCAGCGGTTTCGTGAACACGTAATAGGTCTGCCAGTTGAAATCGTATCTCGGCACGGTGAGCACCACTTCCGAGCGGCCGTCCGGATACACGATGTGATATTCCCAGCTCTTTCCGCGCAGATGGGTGTGCGGAAAAATCGCGGTGATGTGTGAATCCTCCAGGAACTGAATGGCCGATTCGACCTCGGTGTCCGATGAGCTGGGCGGCAGCTTCAACGTCCCGTTCATAAACGCGCTGGTGCGGATCTCCTGTCGCGGGGGCTCCTTCGCGTAGATGATTCCCACCCTGGTCAGGTCGCTCGCGGCGGTTCCATAGGCGGTGTAGTGGATCTGCAGCACCAGAGTCGTGCCGGCGCGAATCCGGATGGCGCGGCCGGGCGCGAAAGTCATGGCGTTGGTGCCGGGCGCGGTGGTGGCGATCAGGATGCCGGGCGACAGGTTCGGCGCGGGCTTCAGATGATCGGGATCATCGCCGGGCGGCGGGTTCACCGCTTTCGGAATCAACACGCCAAAAGCCGCAGGACGTGCCGCGACTCCCGCTTCCTTTGGTTCCTTCGAGAACACCAGCACATGGTGAACCGCCCGGTGCACCCCGGGCCGCACCTCGATGGCCTGTATCCATTTGTCCTCGGACAGATTTGTGGGAATGGTTATGTACTGATAGTCGATAGTGCCGGAGGCGGGCACTTCGTAGGCTTTCTCCATGGTGAAGACCTGATCGGGTTGGCCGATTTCCCAGCCGTCGATGAACTTCGGCACGGGCGGCAGATCCTTGGGGTCGCCTTGCGGCGCGCCGTTGGACGCCCAGCGGATCAGAGTGTCCCTTTCAGCGTCGGTCAGCCGGCGGTCATTCGAGAAAACTCCGCGCGGCTCGGTCGCATGCCACGGCGGCATCTGGCCGAGCGCGACTTTCTCCTTGATGGATTTCGCCCACGGCCTGGCCTGTTCATAAGTGAGCAGCGACATCGGCGCGATCTCGCCCGGCCGATGGCAGGTCGCGCAGTTTTTATACAGAATCGGCGCTACGTCCAAGGAGAACGTCGGGGTGGTATCGGCGGCGAACGCACCCAGTGCGAAGGCGAGCAAGACCAGAGCAGTTTTCTTCAAGGAAAATCCTCCTTTAAGTAGGATAGCCGAATTCGGGCGTCAATACTTGATCCGGTCCGGCTTTGACTCTCACTGGCGGAAGCAGGCGAGCGCGGGCAGGGGTTGTGTTTGGTGTAATTTGGTGTATTCTGGTGGTGATGGATGTGACTGTCGCAGCAGCGGAAATAATCAGACGGAGCGTTTCGCTCCCCGCTGAGATGGCCGAGAAGATCGACAGCATCGCGGCCAGTCGGCACGTTAGCGTGAACCGTGCGATTGTCGATCTGTTGGCGGAGGCGATCGTGGCACATGAACAGCGGCGAATCGCGTTTTTAGAGCTGGCAGATCGTTTTCAGAAATCCACTAAACCGGCCGAGACAAAACGACTTCGCGAGGAGCTCGCGCGGATGACCTTCGGCGGCTGATGCCGAAAATAGAATGGCGAGATCTGCCGCCTGAACTTCGCCAGGTTCCAGAAGGCCCATGGTACAAGGACTTCGGGTCGTTCAAGCTCTTTGGAAGGCATGACGGGTCGGACACTGGGAAGGTGGTGAGCGCGGTAGGAATGGAACCTACAACCTACCGATTAAGAGTCGCCGAAACCGGCCTACTCAGGGTTTCGCGTAGCTGCTCACGATTGCGCGAAATGTCTGTATTTATTGGCCTTCAAGGCTTCCGCGCTTGCTCAACCTTACTCACGGAATATCGCCATTTTGAACTGGAGTCCCTGTGAAAGTCCCTGTAGCAGTCCCTGTGGTGGTCGGCCTCTCCTTTCGTAGAGGCTCTGGCTTCAGAAGGCTTCACTGGCAGCCGCGAAGAAACGAAAGGCGCTACGCCGCGAGCCCACGAGACGGACTGACCCACCTCGAAAAAAATAGAAAGTTTCGCTGGAAACTCGCTGTGAAAGAAGACTGCGCCGAAGAAAATGCAGTGAAAGCGCCCTTGAGCGGACCCCTTCCCTTGATCTTAACCGGGCCGCTACAACCTCAAACTGCGCCGGGATAATCATGTCCTCGTTCTAATGCGCGATCATGGGCCGGGCTGCCGTCCTGTTCAGTAAGCTTCACAGAAACCTGAATCGCCTCGGTCTGTTGCCGCAGAATCTCAACGCAACGCGCGCAGAAATCCAGGATCGTCTCAAGTTCTCGCGTTGAATATCGTGCGGCCAATTGCGCCATCTCCCGCCCAAGCGCTTCATAGATAGGCCTGATCCGCGCCATCTCGGACGACTGGCACAATCTTATGAATACTTTTCTCCGGTCAGTTTCGCTGCGCTCCCGTCTCGCGAGCCGCGCCTTCTCCAGCCGATCGATAGCCATTGTTATCGCCCCCGTCGTCAGTCCGGTCAGCCGCGCCAAATCGCCTGCGGTCACATCGCCGCCGCGGTGAATGTAATCCAGACACTTCAGGTCAGTCGCCGATACCCCAGCCGCATTCGCAATCGCCTGATGAAAGATGATCGTCCGCGCACTCACCTCGCGGCCGATCTGCATGCCCACAGCTTTTTCCAGCTCTTTTCTCTTGTGCGAGGACCCCATACCGCTTATGATATAACTATCTTAGTAATTAAGATACTTTTCTACTGAGGTAATAGGGATGACAGTCAGTCCAAAACGCGCACTCATCATCGGCGGCGGAATCGCAGGCCCCGTCCTTGCCCTCTTCCTCAAACGGTACGGCTTCGACGTGCAGGTCTTTGAAGCATTGAGCGGCCCCAGCGGCACCGGCGGAGGCATCGGCCTCGCCTCCAATGGCATGAATGTCCTCGCCGCCGCCGGTGTCGTTGAACAGGTGCGCGATGTCAGCGTCACAGCCGACGACTGGGCCTTCGAGAACCAGCACGGCAAACTTCTCGCTTGTTGGCCCGCCAGAGACCCAGCCCGGTACGGCCAGCCTTCCGTCATGATTACCCGCGCCGCGCTCCATCGCGTCGTCGTCGACCGTGCCGAAGAACAGGGCATCCCGGTCCACTACAGCAAACGCCTCGTTAGAATTGATGATCGACCGAGCCGACCCATTGTCGCTCACTTTGAAGACGGCTCAACGGCGGAAGGCGACTTCATCGTCGGGGCCGACGGCATCCGTTCGCTCGTGCGGCAGTCCGTCATGCCCGAAGCTCCAAAGCCTGTCTACACCGGCATGATGTCCCCCGGCGGCTTCAGCCCCTGCATCGGCGATGTCTCCTATGGTGCGCGCTCCAACCAACAAACCCACTTCATCTTCGGACAGAAGGGCTTCTTCGGTTACTTCAACGTAGTCACCTCCGAAGGTCCACGCACATGTTGGTGGAGCACAGCCTCCGCACCGCTAGACAGCAAGGAAAGAATAACCACCAAAGCCGAATTGCAGCAACGCCTCCTTGCCCTGCACGGCGACTGGGCGCATCCCATCCCGCAACTGCTCCAATCGGCCGAGGTCATCCTCAACGTTCCCATCCACGATGTCCCGGACCTACCCCATTGGAGCGTCAACCGCACAGTCCTCATCGGCGACGCAGCTCATGCCGTCGCCCCGCACTCCGGGCAGGGAGCGTCTATGGCCCTCGAAGATGCCATGTTCCTCGCCAAACTACTCCGCGAATCGAACGGCACATCCTTTGAGAAAGTCTTTGCCATTTTCGAGCAGCAACGCCGCCCGCGCACTGACAAGGTGATCGCCCTCGGCCGTCGCTATGCCAGGCAAAAAGAAAACATGTCAGCTTTGGCTTACTGGGTTCAACAACAGATGACCCGCGTTTTCGTCCCTCTCGAAAGCAAAAAGCAGGAGTGGCTACTGGGGTACAAAATAGAATGAGATAATCCGAATACTAGCTTTACGGATGGTTCCTCCTGACCGTCACAGACTCGGCGTACTCGCGCGTAGGTCAAGCAAGAAGCGGGACCCTGTTATGCCGTTGGTAGTCGATGCAGGTTCATGGCGGGCCACGGAAAGCTACGTGGGGGCGAACTGGAGCCGAAGGTGAAATCCTGCTAGACGCTTGTTTAGGGGATGCCTATCAAAACGCTATCTACGTTGAATCCGGATTTTACAGAAGGCTATGCTGCCAAATCGTGGCGAGCCTAGTTGCAGAGCGGCATCTTCAGAAGGTCGCGCGCGCCATTTCCCGGGGCTAGTCGAGGTTTTGCGCCAATATCTGAGTGGCCCTTTATTTCTTTGCGGTCGCCAGCTGGCGTTCGATTTCCTTCCGGCGAGCTTCGCGCGCTGCCTGCCATGGCGCGGGCATGCCCATAGCGCGAGTGTAGGCGGTGAGCTGTCCCATGTGCTCGTGCAGGTGGCATAGGGCTCGCATGTAGAAGCGGCGAACCGTCGTGTTCTCCCCAAAGAACACTTCCGGCCTGTCTAACTCGGCATCCGAGGTTTCCCTAAACGCTGTGCGCACAGCGTTTAGGGATTTCCTCTGCAAAGCAAGAACGTCAGCCTTGTCCGTCATGCTTGTTTCTAGACTCTCGTTTCTAGCGAACATCGCCATGGCCTTGGCCACCCCATCGCCTTCCAGCTTGCCGTACAGATCCTCCGCTGCTTCCACGCCCAGAAGGGCCAGGAACATACGGCCACTGGCTCCAAGGTGCACCAGAACTTCGCTTACCGAGCGCGCCGTCTCCGCCGGACGCCAGCTATAGCGTTCCTCCGGGAAAGCCTCGGCCAATGCGAGCAGATTTTGTTCAGCGATGTCAAATTCCCAAAGGTATTCTCCTTTGAACCCTGGAAGACGTGTGCTCATTGGTAGAGGATCTCCTGTGCCGGACATTCTACTCCGTTAGCCGAGGTAAGGCAACGGATGTGATCAGGCGTGTGATAACGGCGCTATGGACCCTGTGAACAAGGCAGCCAGTTTGATGGGCCGACGCAGCGCCGAAGCCCGCGTCAAGAAATGGGGCAAGCGGGAGTTCGTTAAGCGGATGCAGGAATGGGGCAAGCTAGGCGGGCGGCCAAAGGGCAGTACGAAAAAGACGAAAGATACGAAGAAAGGCGGTAAGTGATGGCGGTCTACAAGCCAAATCGCAAAGGCGAGACATCGAAATATTACATCTGCGAGTTCGTGTATCAGGGCGGCAGGCTTGCCCACGCAACAGAAGGCGGCGAGGATTCGCAACGTGAACGAGCTCCAACCGGCCTTCGGCGAAGAGAATACCACATTCGGATTGCAGCGAAACGTGACGCCGTGGCGGGCGTGGTCTTGAGACCTAAGGCCAAAGAGAGCGAGAATTCGGAGGCAGTCCCTGTGAACGTCCCTGTAGTAGAGCAGGCCGCTACAATCCAGTAGCCTCTAACTAATTGATTGGGTTGGTGAGCGCGGTAGGAATCGAACCTACAACCTACTGATTAAGAGTCAGTTGCTCTGCCAGTTGAGCTACGCGCCCGATCGAGAATCGCTTGAAGAAGTCCAGCGCTTTGTGAGATTCACTCGCGCCAACTTTTCGATTGTACCACCGCGCCACGCACTCCGCCTTACTGGATTTGCGCTGGCATGCGATATTCGGCCGTGATGTCGCGAACCTCGCCGCTCACGTCCAACACCATGGCGCGTCCCTGAGCCAAGGCATTCTTTTCCTCAAGGGGCTCGGCGAAAAACTCATGTATGTTTTCCATTTGAGCATCCGGTGGAATGTTTGGCGCGTCCTCTGGCACCAGGTATGGGTCGCGAATGCCGAACAGGCGGAACGGGCGATCGTACACTGCCGACCAAAACAGATCTGGTCCGACACCACGCAAAAAAACCAGCTTCTCGGGCTGAGTCCGGCTCAAATCGACTACGCCGAGGACCAGCCTGCGAATCTTCTGACTACGATCGTAGAACGAAAACGTAATTACTCGCGCCACCGGGATCGCGACACAAAGGTAGATCACGAGCAGTAAGATCCCCACGTATCTTGCAAGCCGGTTCGCGGACCAGCTGGAAACCAGGGCCCAGCCTCCCCACATGGCTAGCCCGACTGCGGGAACGGTCAGATAAGCGAGATCCATGTGATCATGCAACGGCAGCAGCGGCGCCAGAACGATCAGGAACCATGCGGGGAAAAAAACCGCCGCCCATTGCCCGCGGCGAAGCTTCCATATCAAAAAGGCCGCCAATCCTAAAGTCAGCAGCACCGTCAGGGACGAACGGAATAGAGATGGTTGGATTCCGAGAAATATCAATTGCCTCGGCCCCATGGCCCATTTCCAGTACGTCCAGAGGGTCGAGGCTGCTCCGGCGTCCCAATACATCTTGTACGGGCCACTTGTGGGCAAGGGCGCCGCGACCAAATGCGCCACCGAGTACGTGGCGGAAACGGCGAATAGCGGTGCCATCTTGAGAAGGACATGCCGGGCGCAACAGAGCGCATAAGCAGCCGCCAAAGCAGGATAGACAACGTTCAGCTCTAGCACGCCGAAGCCCAGCACGAATACGGCGCATTGCGCGATATAAAAGCGCTTTTGCCCAGTATCGATGTACCGGATCAACAGCCAAAGACTCATGAGGAGGAAGAAGGCGCATAGTAGTTCGTTGCTGATGGCGATCCAAGAAATAGTCACCGCAACGCCACAGCTTACGGTCCAAAGAATGGCGGCCCAAAAACCGGCGGCGCGTGAGCCGGTCACTCTTCCGCACACCGATGCTAACAGCGGGATGATGGCCGCGAAGATGAGAAAGCTCCAGAAGTGGTAGGGAGCCGCATGCAATCCGAAGAGGGAGAAGAAGGAAAGGAAAAACAGACGCTCGCTCAAGATCCGAATGGTGCCTTGCGCGAACGGAGTGAAGAGTACCCACCAAAGGTCGTGCCAACTGTGCACCAAACTGCGGAGGCGGAGCCAGACGAAGTCGTCTTTTTGAAACCAGGACGCCAGGGCCGGCCAGTAGAGCACGAGCGCCAGGAGCAACGGGGCGCCCCAGTATCCAGCGCTCCACGCGCGCCGTACGACTTCCCTATCCACTATCGCCAGCCTCTTTCGGCGCAAACGATGCCGCCGCGATCTGCGCGATATCCAGAAGCTTGGGCGGGGTGCCGGAAACTCCCGTCCCCGTGACTCCAGCCAAGGCATCGCGGAACATCGTATTGCAGAACGGGCAGGCCGCCGCCACTACACTTGCACCGGTAGCCACCAATTCCTCGGCGCGTTCCACGCTGATGCGCTTGCCTTTCTCCTCGCCGAGGAACGCCAGCCCTCCGCCCGCGCCGCAACAGAACGAACGCTCGCGCGAGCGCGGTGGATCGATGAGTGTCCCGAACTTGCCAATCACATCGCGCGGCTCGTCGTACACGTTGCGATAGCGGCCGAGATAGCAGGGATCGTGGTAAACGATTTTTTCACCTTCGCCCGTTCGCTCGGGTAGCTTATCTAGGTGCCGCGCAAGAAACTCGCTGTGATGCTCGATGGGCGGGGCCTCTCCGTATTCTGCCCAGTCGGTACTCATGGTGCGCACGCAATGCGGACAGATGGAAATGATCTTCTTCACTTGGCTCTGCCGCAGGGTTTCGAGATTGCTCTCGGCAAGCTGCCCGAACGCAAGATCGTTGCCTAAGCGCCGCGCCGGATCGCCCGTGCACTTCTCCTTGCGGAGCACTCCAAAGCTGATATTCAATCCGCGCAGAATCCGCGCCAGCGACGCGATGATTTCCCTGCCCTGCGGATCATAGCCGCCCATGCAGCCCAGCCACAAACAGTACTCCTGCGTGCCGTCGAAGATGGGCAGTGCCTGCTTCTCGACAAACTTGTCGCGCTCGGTGGAGGAAAACCCCAGCGCGTTCCCATTGCGCTCCAAATTCAAAAACAGTTTGGTTCCGTAATCGTCTTCCCATTTGCCGGTGTTCACCGCGCCGCGCCGCAGGCCGATGATCATGGGCAGATGCTGAATTCCCACCGGACATTGAAACTCGCACGACCCGCAGGTGGTGCACTGGAACACGGCCTCTTGCGAGAGGTGAGCGCCGATCAGCGGCTGCTCGCTCGCGGGGCCAAACTCATTCAAATAGCCGCGCACTCCCAAGGCGATCTCTTTCGGGTTGAGAAGCTTTCCCGTATTCGTCGCCGGACAATATTGGCTGCACCGGCCGCACTCCACGCACGTGAACGCTTGCAGCGCGATCAGTTCGGTGACGTCCTTACCGGTGTCCAATCCGAAGTCGTCATCGCCCACCAGCGGCGGAATCTTGCTGAACGCGTCGCGCTTCAAGAAGACCGTCACGGGGCTCAGCACCAGATGCAAATGTTTGGTGTGCGGGATCAGCGGTAGAAAGGCGAGAAGCGTCAGCGTGTGCGCCCACCAGAGCAGACGGCTCGACTCCCAGCCCGGCACGAACGTTCCCAAGTAGGTGATCATCAGCAGGAAAATCAGCAGGGCGATGACACCAGATTCCTTGGATATCGGCCCCAGCCATTTTGGCCGTATGACAAATCGCCGGAACGTCAGACCGCTGATGGAGACTGCCACCGCGATGGCAAAAACCGCAGCGAAGTCAAAGTAGAAGGACCCAAAGAAGCCGCTCCGATCGAGAAAGCCGATGCGCAGACCTTCAGCGAAATGGTTGAGAGTGATGAGCGCGAACACGCAGAATCCCCAGAAGACCAGCGCGTGCGCGAGACCCGGCAGAGGCCGCTGCCAGATCACTTTCCCTTGCAGCAACACTTCCCAGGTGAAATCGGCGAGGCGGCGCCAGAATGGCCGGAGCCGGAATTCGGGATCTTTCTTGGAGCTGCGAACCGTTCGCCAAACCTTGCCGAATCGCAGCCAAAATCCGTACAACGACGCTGCCAGCAATACCAGGAACAAGCCGGATTCCGGCCAGGACAGTTGAGGCACCAACTGCGAGTGTAGCGCAGGGAGTTGTCTTCGGCGTCCTATAAAGGGCTTGATCCTTCGATACGATAGATAAAGTGGGAGCCGAACATTTGCGATTCATCATGTCTGGAGCCGCGGGATTCATCGGATCGCACTTGTGCGACCGCTTGATTGCCGAAGGCCATGCAGTTTTGGGCTACGACAATTACATGACCGGAGATGCCCGCAATCTCCAGCATCTGGAAGGAAATCCGGCGTTTGAATTTCGCGAGTGGGATGTTTGCCGTTCGTTCAAGGTGGATGGTCCCGTGGATGGCGTGCTGCACCTGGCTTCGCTCGCGAGCCCGAAGGACTACTTCGAGCACCCCATTGAGACGCTGGACGTCGGCTCGGCCGGAACGCGCAATATGCTCGAAATCGCGCGCCAGCACGACGCCCGTTTCATGCTGACCTCCACGTCAGAATGCTACGGCGATCCGCTCGAGCATCCGCAAGTGGAAACTTATTGGGGCAACGTGAACCCGGTGGGCGTTCGATCCTGCTACGACGAAAGCAAGCGCTACGCCGAAGCGCTCACGATGGCTTACCATCGCGTCCACGGCGTGCGGACCAACATCGCGCGCATTTTTAACACCTATGGGCCGCGCATGCAACTGAAGGACGGCCGCGTGGTGCCTGCGTTCATCGATCAGGCGCTGCACGGCGAACCGATGACGGTATTCGGCGACGGCACGCAGACGCGCAGTTTCTGCTACGTGCAGGATCTTGTCGATGGGCTCTATCGTCTGACGCTGTCCGACGAGCGTTATCCGGTGAATCTCGGCAATCCGCTGGAGCTGACCATTCTGGAGTTTGCCAAGCGCATCCGCCGGCTGACCGGAACCACTGCTCAACTCGAATTCAAGCCGCTCCCGCAGGACGATCCCAAGCGGCGGCAGCCCAACATCGGCAAGGCAAGAAAGATACTCGGCTGGGAACCGAAGGTCAGCCTGGAAGATGGGCTGAAGGAAACTATCGACTACTTCCAGCGCCTGCCTTCGCCGGCTCTCGCTCCGTCCTAACTGGCGACACCGCGATCCAGACCTTTGCGGCCGCGGCTTTCCCGAGCTGCACCGGATGCCCCGCGATGCGCAGCGTCAGCGTGTCGTCATAGTTGGACGCCATCATCCGAACTACGGCGCCGGGATGAATGCCCAGACCGTGCAGGTACTCGAGCAAACGGCGGTCGCGCTCGAACACGCTGACCACGATGGAATCCGATTCGGCTGGAGCTTCATCCAGCGGCCGCAGTCCGCGATCCCGGCGATCCTGCGGCGTGTCGCCTTCCACGCGATTCCCGTGCGGGCAGGCTTCGCCTCGGCCCAGTTTATCCAGCAAGCGCCGCTCGAAGTCGGCCGATACGGCGTGCTCCAACTGCTCGGCCTCGTCATGGACCTTGTACCACTCCATGCCGAAAATCTCGGTGAGCATCCGTTCGATCAAATGATGCCGGTTGAGCAGCCGATTGGCGATGTCGCGCCCGGCCGATGTCAGTGACAGCGTTCCATCCCGGCCGGTGCGGATCAATGCGTCCCGCTTCAGGCGCTTGATGGCCATGGTGACGGCGGGCGCCGAAACGTTCAGCCAGCGGGCTAATGTGGCCGGAATAACAGGCTCACCTTCGCTTTCGGCTTCCGCGATCGCTTTGAGGTAATTCTCCTTGGAGACCGTGATTTTCACGCCAAGTCCGATTGTATCGTGATCGGAATGGTTCTCCGTGTCTTGGTGGCTATTTCAGCCCTTCCACTACGTACAATTCCGAGAGAATGCGCATATAGCTGTAACCATAGGCCCGTCCGTCGGGGGTTGGCAGGATCGTGCTAATCTTGACCACGCCGGTGTGATCGGCCGGCATGATCTGCTTCCAAAGTTCGCGGCGTCCTGTGCCGAGGTCCAGGCGAAAGACGCGAGCCGGCATTTCATCCCAGCGCCGCACGTATAACGCGCCTCCATCGGGGGTCCATTGAACGGGCACTTCACCTTCGGCGATGCCGGATATGGGGCGCGGTTCACCTCCATCCACAGGGTAGAGCCGGGCATTTTGTCCAGCCTCGGAGACGGCAATCCACTTGCCGTCCGGAGAAAGAATATCCTCTCCGACCGACACTTCGATGTTTTCTGGCGTGACGGGCCGGAGCTTACCTCCCTCCAGATCTCGAACGTAAAGGCGGGTGCTATGGCCGGGTTCACTGCCTGCCACCAGGATGCGTTTGCCGTCCGGAAACCACCAGGCTCGCTGATAATCAATGGAATCGCGCGAGAGCATTCTGGGTTCACCCGCTCCCGTCGGCAGCAGGCTAAGCTGCGGAGGCGAAGTCGGCACCAGAGCCAAGACCCACTTACCGTCGGGGGATATGCCCTCTCCGCGGCCGTCACCCAAACGTACCGCCGGAGATCCATCCGTTCGGCGCAGGAAAACAGAATAGAGTGGACCGCCAGCGGCGGAGGATTCCGTGAACAGCAGCTTGCTTCCGTCGGACGAAATGTTAGTGACCATCGAATAATCGAACCAGGACCAATCGTGCTCCTGGCCCTCCCCGGGAGCGCTTCCCATCAGCCCCATCCGGTTTTGAAAGCTGGTGATCAGAACGCGCCCGTCTTTGGAGATATCCTGAAGTTCCAAATCGCCGGGCGAGCGCATGACCACGCGTTGTTTTCCGGAAAGCGAGACCGCGCGGATCGTATAGAAATCCTCGGCAGACGCGGTATACCAAATCTCCTTGCCTCCGGGAGCCCAAGCCAAACCTAGCTCACCAGCATATTCTGTGGAGAGCGTGGTCTTTTTTCGCTGCCGGTCCACCACGGCTACCGTTCCCCGATCGTCTCCCAGAAGCGGGTGGTCCAGAAAGGCGACGCTTTGCCCGTCCGGGGAGACTCGGGCATCGCTGATCCATCCGCTGGTTTCATACAGCACTGTGCCTTCGGGGTACTCCAAGCGATAGCGTCCGGCGACCGAACGGACCAATGCAAGCGAGCGACCGTCCGGCGCCCAGTCCGCGCACAGTACGTCGTCCAGCACCTCGCGAGGAATTTGACCGTCCAGGGCCACGCGCGCCAGTTTTCCGCCGTTGATCCACCCGACCGTGTAATGACGGCCGGAGGAGACGGCCACTTCGCCCGAAGAAGAAATCGAAAGCACGTCAGCGCTGGGAAGTCCCAACGAGCGGGACTCCACGCTTCCCATGCGAACTGAGAACAGTTGGAGCGGATTTCCTTTCCAAGCCGCGCCATAAACCACGGACTGGCCATCCGGCGTAAATCGGGCCGACCAAACGTAACCCTGGTCGAAGGTCAGGATGTGGAAGGCCGGCGGCGGAGGAGGTGGAATCTTCCAAAGGTAATGGCCCGCAGCCACGCAAGCGATGGCTCCAACCACCGCGGCCAGGCCGGCCATCAGGCGCGAGCGATTGGGAGAAACAGGTTGGATCGCGGGTGCAGCCGGAGCTTGACTGGGACTGGAAAGCGTATCCAGGTTGAACCTGAGGTCGCGCGCGGATTGCAGCCGTTCCTCGGGATTCTTCTCCAGGCAGTGCCGGATCAAGCGATCGAAGCTGGCGTCCGCCAGCGGCGGCGGATCCTGTTTGAGGATTGCGTTCATCGCTTCTATGGCTGAGTCACCCTGGAACGCTCGCTGCCCGGAGAGCATCTCGTAGAGAATCACGCCCAGGCTAAAGATGTCGGAACGCTGATCGATGGGTTGTCCGCGAACCTGTTCCGGCGACATGTAGCCGGCGGTGCCCATGGCCATTCCCGGTGTAGTTGCGTTCAAAGTGGCCGTTTGGGCGGCGTCGGCGCTGGTCACCTTAGCAAGCCCGAAGTCTAGAATCTTGACGTGGCCATCGTTGGTGATGAAAATATTCTCCGGCTTCAGGTCGCGATGCGTGACGCCTTTGGCGTGCGCGGCCGCGAGGCCGTTGGCGACCTGCTGTGCATACTCGATGGTCTTGCGGCGCGGCAAGGGAATGTGCTCGCGCAGCGTGTCGCCTTCCAACAATTCTGTTACCAGATACGGCGCGCCTTCGTGGGTACCGATGTCGTAGACCGCGAGAATGTTGGGATGGTTCAACATTCCCGTGGCGCGCGCTTCCAACTCAAAGCGCCGCAAGCGGTCCGGATCAGCGGCAAACGATGCGGGTAAAACTTTTATCGCAACGTCGCGGCCCAGGCGCGAGTCTCGGGCCCGGTACACCTCGCCCATCCCGCCCGCGCCGAGCGGCGCGAGGATGTCATACGGACCTAATCGAGCTCCGGCAGTCAAGGGCATGAGTGACGAACGATTCTACCATCGCGATAGCGTCGCGCACCCTCAATACTCGACCGATATCAGAAGCAACCCCCGCGCTGCCGCCGTCGGCCCGGGGGGAATCGCGCAGCCGGGTTCCAGGCCCGGCCGCAGTGAGTGAAAGGGTCCCATCGCGGCCGGTGCGGATCAATGCGTCCCGCTTCAAGCGCTTGATGGCCATGGTGAACGCGGCGCCGAAACGTTCAGCCGGTTGGCCAAAGTGGCCGGAATGACACGCTCACCTTCGCTTTCGGCTTCCGCAATCGCTTTGAGGTAATTCTCCTTGGAGACCGTGATTTTCACGCCAAGTCTGATTGTATCGTGATCGGAATGGCATAGACGGCGGTGAGTGCGTTTCTTGTTGTGATCCGCAAGCTTCCCAGAATCAGACTTCGGGCTGTCCACAACCACGCCCACGTTGGGGACCGTTTGCGAGCGAGGTGAAGCGGGTCCACTCGGCGCCAAGCGGCGTGAAACGGCCAGGTGTTCATCTATCTTCGATCCGCCCTTTTGTTCTGGGCGAAGGCGGTGACCCTCGAAGCGGGCGCGGAGGACGCACTTCAAGAACACGACCGCTGAGTAAGGCGTCCTGCTCGATGTCACGACGGCGCCGGTCAGATCCGTTGCTGGAGGTACATTCGCCCTATGTCGCGACCACCATCAACGACAATGTTCTGTGCTCAATCGAGACGCTTTGGAGCCATGGGCACAAGCGAAATCGCATCGCTCCGAATAACGCCTGCGCGGGCGGCAGACAGCATTCAATCGATCGTCAGGTTGTTTGCTGAATCGCGGCCGTCCCCCTGTCGGACGCGCAATGCCGACAAACACGCTCGGAATTTCGCGGTCGACCGGGATGCCTGCCACCCGAGACCGAGGGCTGTCACTGCAAGCAGGCCTGCCGGGAGGCTTGAAGACAAGCCGAGCCGACCGTGATATCGGAGTATTAGAAGCGCGGTCAAGAGGGCGGGAATTAAGGTAATGCTCCAAGAAGTCACCACTCGTGCAAGAGGCTCACCGTACAGTCCTATCCACGGGAAATGGTCGTTTGGCGCTTCCTTCATTGTTGTTACCGCGTCAATACAGGAGGATAAGTTAAGGAGAAGATAGAGGTGGCTCACCGCGAAGGCTAGCGGTATCGCGACCAGGCAGAGGGAACCCGGAACTGAGACGCCAAAAAGACTTACATCTCTAACACGCCTCTGCTCCTGCTCCATGAATGCGATTGCCTCGTCGAGCGGTTTCGTAGCAAGTACAGACCAGTGCTCTCTCAGATTCGGCATCCCGAGTTCGTCAGGTCGGGAGGGGGAGCCGAAGAGTGCTCGCGTGGAAGGCGCATGTGTGATCCAAGCACTGATGGGAGGCAGAACACGCTCGCCCATGTCGGAGGATGCCCGTACAAAACCTTCAATCACCGAACGTTTCTCTCTGTTGAGTGACTCTAGCAGGGCTTTTTCTTCGAATTTGCTCGAAGGAGCATCCTCAAGACCTTGCCACCAAGGAGCAGGAGGCTTTCGCTGCAATGCTCGGTCAAAAAACGCTCGAAACCTATACCATCGTTCGCCAGACATGCGGGGATTGTCAGGACGCACGCTGAAGAAGCTCAGCGCCCTCAGATCGGCTGGCGTACAGTCAGTATCGTCGTCGCATACCGGAGCAGCCCCCGGAATGCTGTTTGCTTTGTGAAGTGTGTCCAGAGAAATGAGCGCGTCTTCCCAGTCCGGGCTCCAGTAACGGGCGGGTGTCTTAAGATTAATCCACGTCAGCCAATCTTGGAGAGGCCTACCGAGCGGAGGCGGATCGTAAGCGAGCGCAGGTGTAACCGACCAGTCGTTAGCCGGCTCGGGGCTAAGGCAGCACATCTTGTTTTTCATGAAGAACACTAACTGCGCGCCGACATACACGCTTCCCCTTGACGAGCGAGGCAAGAACTCTGGGCTCGCCATCGCTAAACCAAGTGCATCATGCGCGTACTTTTGAAACCCGGAAGTGCTCAGCTCCTTAAGAACCCGAGCCTCATTTAGCGCCTCGCGAAAATCGGTTTCGAACGGGGCGAAGAGCAGAATAAGACTGGCTGCGGACACCGCGATGCTCAGAAGGTGCGCTGCTCGCAACGTGCTAAACGATTCATTGCTCAGATTCATCGCTATCAGAAAGCGTAGTCTGTTCAAGAGCCGAGGGCAAGAGTGTATGAACTGCCCTTCTTGTCTTGCCGACTGAGTTTCCCAACGCGGCAGGGTGAACATTCCTGCGTATTACGGTCGCGTATCTGATCGTGGCGAGGTAAGACGGCCCGCTCGTTCCTTGGCTGCTGCATTTTCAGCATTAGCCTGGAAGGCGACGCCAGCGCATCGAAGGCGAGTCCGGCCACGCCGCTCCCGATTTCGTCAGGCAGGCCCGGCCTCGGAACAAATTCGTCCGGAGGGCACCCGTCGACGTTACGCTCACGCTAAATGGCGTTAAAGGAACTTCCCTGATTAAACCGACAAGTCAGCATCGCACACCCATGCTCGTAGCAACCGTCACCTGGTTCCCACGTGTAGCCCCCCGGACGGCCCACTCAATACTCCACCGACACCAGAAACAACCCTCGCGCCGGTGCCGTCGGCCCGGGTGGAATCACGCAACCGTGTTCCAGGCGCGCCAGCAACCCCGCGCGATCCACGTTTCCCTTCCCTGCCTCGAGCAGCACACCCACGATATTGCGCACCATGTGCTTCAAAAATCCGCTTCCGGTGACACGATAGATCAACCGATCGCCTTCGAGCGCTAGCCGCGAGCAATAAATAGTCCGCACCTTTGACGCTTCCAACTCATCGCGATCATCCGACGCCGCGAACGCCGTGAAGTCATGCTCGCCTTCCAGCAACGGTGCGAGGCCGATCATCTCCTCCACAGCCAACGGATACGGATGATGGCAAACGTAGCGCCGCTCGAATGGCGAACAGATCTCGCCGCGAAAGATGCGGTATTCGTACGTCTTCCGCTTGGCCTGGAAGCGCGGGTGAAAATCGGGCGCGGCTTCCTCGACGTGCAGTACGCGAATATCGCGCGGAAGCAGACGGTTCACGGCGCGCCGTAAATTGTCCAACGGTATCGGATTCTCGATCGAAAACGACGCCACCTGCCCGAGTGCATGAACGCCGGCATCGGTGCGGCCTGAACCGGCCACCTGCACCGCGCATCCCTCAATTCCGGAGATCACGGCTTCCAGCACGCCTTGGATGGTCGGCAACCCCGGCTGCACCTGCCAGCCGTGATAGTCGGTTCCGTCATAACACACCATGATCTTGATTCGGCGCACGGAAGCACCCAACGGCAAGTTTAACGTACTGTGTAACATTACTGTGTAACTACGGCCGCTTGGTGCTCGCCAAGTGATCTTCTAGCCAAACTTGGAGGTATGCTCAGGATGCACTTTTGTCGTTTACGATGGTCCATGTTGCTGCTGCTGGCCGGGTCCGCCGCAGCCGAGAACGCGGTCAGGATCGACCCGGCGCAGGGGTCCTTCACTCGCCTCACGCGGCCCTTTCGAGCGCGCTCGGTTCCCCCCGTCAACCTGGCCAATTCGCCGCGGCTGGAATCCCTGCTGCGCGCGGGAAACCTATATCTCTCGGCTCAAGACGCGGTGGCCCTGGCGGTTGAAAACAATCTGGACATCGAAGTTCAGCGCTACGGCCCTCTATTAGCTCAGGAGGTGTTGCGGCGCGCGCGAGCCGGTGGTGCGCTACGGAGCGTCGGGGTCGGCGTGGCTGCGGGCCCGGCCAGCGTCAGCCTGACGGGAGTCACCGTCACCAACATCGGCACGGCCGGTACGGCCGGCGCGGGTATCAGCTCCGGTGGCGGCATCGTGACGCAATTGGGGCCGCCCATCTCGTCGTTCGATCCCACCGTTACTTTATATGGGAATTTCGCGCATGCCACCAGCCCGCAAAGCAACACCATCCTGACCGGGACCACCGCGTTGATCCAGAACAGCCGCTCCTATCAGGCGCAGTATCTGCAGGCCTGGGACTTCGGAATGACTGCCCAGTTCACCGTGTACGATCAGCACATCAACGTCAACAGCGCGTTTTTCGACGTCAATCCGTACACCTCGGGTTATTTGGATCTGCAGGTGACGCAGAACCTGTTGTACGGTTTCGGATCCGCGGTGAACGGGCGCAACATCCGCGTGCAGAAAAACAATATCAAGGTGACCAATCTGCAATTCAAACAACAAGTGGCCACCACTGTGTCCGCGGTTCTCAACCTGTATTGGGACTTGGTTGAATTCTGGCAGGACCAGCGCGCCCGGCAGCGCGAACTGGCGGCCGCCGAACAGCTTCTGGACAACAACCGGAAGCAGGTGGAGGCAGGCTCGCTCGCGGCCATCGAAGTCACTCGCGCCGAAGCTCAGGTGTACGTCAGCCAGCAGGATTTGCTGGTATCGCAGACCAACCTGCTCCAGCAGGAGACGGTCCTGAAGAACGCGCTCAGCCGCAACGGGATTGCCAATCTCGGTCTGGCGGACGCGCATATCATTCCGCTGGATAGCATCACCATTCCGGCCAAAGATGATACGCCGCCCGTCCAGCAATTGGTGGAACAGGCCCTCGCCAACCGGTCGGAGATCGCGCAGAGCCGTCTGAATATCGATAGCAACAAATTGAATCTTGTGGGAATCAAGAACGCCTTGAAACCAACATTGCAAGCCTTTGCGGAGCTGACCAACAACGGGCTGACCGGAACGATCACTCCGCTCGGCCAGCAAACCCCCGGTGTGGAATACCTGGCAGGCGGTTATGACAACCTCCTGGCGCAGGAGTTCCGCCGAAATTTTCCCAACTATTCGGTGGGTGTCGCGCTGAACATTCCCTTGCGCAACCGCGCGGCGCAATCCGACTATGTGACCAGCGAACTCGATCTGCGGCAGAACGAACTCGGCCTTCAGCAGAACATCAACCAGGTTCGGGTGGACGTGCAGAACGCGGTGATCGCACTGCAACAGGCGCGCGCGCGATATGCCGCCGCCGTCAAGGCGCGCGATCTTCAACAGCAGACTCTCGAAGCGGACCAGAAACGGTTCGCCCTCGGAGCATCCACCGCTTACCAGATCGTGCTGGATCAGCAAAATCTCGCCAGCGCCGAAAGCTCGGAGGTGCAAGCCCTAGCGAGCTACAGCCACGCCCACATCGGGCTCGACCAGGCTTTGGGTAGGACGCTCGAAGCCAATAACATTTCGTTCGACGAAGCCTTGGCTGGGACCATTGCCCGGCCGTCGGAGCTGCCGGCCACTCTTCCGAAGGACGTCCAGCCATGACGGCGCTGCGGACAGCATTGTGCGTTACGTGCTCGCTCGGCCTGCTCGCGGCGCAAGAACCTACGATCGACCCGGTGCGCCCTTCCGCGCTGGTCGCGGTGCGTCCCTACCTACCTCCGTACATCCCGCCCATCCGCCTCGTAAATTCCGGCCGCTTGGGCAATTTGGTTCGAGCCGGCATGCTGTACTTGACCGTGCAGGACGCCATCGCACTCGCGCTCGAAAACAATATGGACATCGAAGTTGCGCGCTATAACCCGATCCTGGCCGAGTGGCAGCTGGAGCGTTCCCGCGCCGGCGGAGCTTTGCCTGGCGTGCCGAGCAGCGCCGCCCAGGCCGGCAATGTCGCCAACGGCCAGGGGGTCGCCGGAAGCCAGGCAGCCGCGGGTGTGAGCACTGGAGGCAACACAAACGCCGGCACCTCCGCCACCAATGCGACCATTGCTCAAATCGGCCCGATCAGCCAGACGCTGGATCCCACCATCCAGGAAAACACCGTGCTCAGCCATCAGACAGCGCCGCAAGCCAATGAGACGCAGACTGTCCTTCCGGTGCTCATTTCCAACACCCGGAACTCCACCTTCTCCTATGCGCAAGGGTTCCTGATCGGCGGCAATGTCACCGTGAGTTATCGGGATAGCTATCTGAACGAGGATGCGCCCACCGACGTCCTGAATCCTTCCTCGGCGCCCAGTCTCTCCATCACGTTCCAGCAGAACCTCCTGCGTGGCTTCGGAGTCGGAGTCAACGCCCGCACGATTCGAGTAAGTCAATTAAATGCCAAGGCTTCCGAGCAGAATTTCAAGACTCAGGTGAGCAGCACGGTCAACCAAGTCCTCAATCTTTACTACGCGCTGTCAGCCGGGTACGAAGATATCAAAGCGAAATCCAACGCCGTCGAAGTCGCGGAACAGTTCTCTGAAAACAGCGCGATCCAGGAACGGGCGGGAACGATGGCTCGGCTGGATGTCACAACCGCTGAGGCCCAACTTGCGAGCGCCCAATACGACCTGGTGAATTCCCAAACCAATCTGCAGCTACAAGAGGTTCAACTGAAGAACCTCCTGAGCCGGACGGGCATTGCGGACCCGATGCTCGCTTCCGTACAAATTGTTCCGCTCGATCGGATTGCCGTGCCGGAGGCCGACGATCTCCCGCCTCTCAAAGACCTGCTGCAAACGGCCTTGGCCAACCGCAGCGATCTGGCGTCTGAACGCTTGGGGATTACCAGCAGCGAGATCTCAGCGCTGGGGACCCGCAACGGAATCCTGCCTTTGTTGCTGGGCATCGCCGCCGAGAGCGCCGCCGGCTTGTCGGGTACGCCGCGAACTGCGGTGAGCAGCTTCGGCGTTGAAACCGCCAACCCTTACTTCGATGGAGGAATCGGCACTGCCGTCAGCCAGGTGTTACGGCGTAATTTCCCGACCAACCGTGTTGCCGGTGTTTTCCAGGCCCCGCTGCGGAACGATCAAGCGCAAGCCGACTTTGCCATCGACCAGTTGCAACTGCGCCAGTCGCAGATCCAGTTGAGCAAGGATCTGAATCAGGTGGCAGTCGATATTTCCAATTACGGCGTGGCCCTGCGGCAGGCTCGAGGCCGTTACCGCGCCGCCGTCCAAACCCGGATTCTGCAGCAGCAGTTGTTGGATGCGGAACAAAAGAAACTGGCGGGAGGAGCATCCACGCCGTTCAATGTGGTGCAGCAGCAACGCGACCTGTCCGCCGCGCAGTCGACTGAGATTGCCGCGTTGGTTGATTTCAGCAACGCTCGCTTGGCGCTGGACCAGACGCTTGGGACTACACTCGAAGTGAATCATGTCGCCCTCGAAGACGCACGAGCCGGCAGAGTCCAGCGCGTCTCGGCTGCCCCGGAGCCGACAGATGGTCTCAAGTGACGGCCTTTAGATAACCAGTACCGTATTTGCACTGCGCGGCGTTCCAATACGGTAATTTTTTCTAGGCAGTTTGAGGCATACAGCTCTGAAATAAGCGTGTTCCGCTTTTGGCGACCGGCTTGCTAATACCGACCACGTGAAATCATTTGAAGCTCAAGGAGCAAAGGTCGTTCCCCAGTTAACTCCCCCTTCGTACTCTCCAAACTAAGAAACTGCGTAACTTTCCCTACTGAACTCCCTCCCGACCGGCTCCTTGAGTTTTAGAAATCCCAGAGACAATAGACGGCCGTTCGCCACTTGTGACGAAATCCGGTCATTCGGCACGATCTTGCCACGATCGGGGTCTCCGGCTTTAAAGTAGAAGCATGCTCCGGATCGTCTCGCTCATTGCCAGTGCCAGCGAAATCCTTTCCACCCTGGGCCTGACTCGCCATCAAGTGGGCCGCTCGCACGAATGCGATTTCCCGGCGGAGATCCTGGCGCTGCCGATCTGTACATCGCCAGCTTTCCCCACCGATGGCTCCAGCGCCGAAATCGACCAGCGCGTCAAGCAGCGAGTGGCCGACGCGCTCTCGGTCTACGAAGTCTCGCGCGAAGTGCTGGACGAATTGCAGCCGACGCACGTCATCACACAAACGCAGTGCCGGGTTTGCGCGGTTAGCCTGGAGGATGTGGAGCGCGCGCTCACCGGATGGGTGACCAGCCGGCCGAAGCTGGTCGCGCTTGAGCCGAATGCCCTGGCTGACATCTGGTCGGACATCCAGCGCGTGGCCGTTTCATGCGGAGTCCCGGAACGTGGCGAGCAAGCGCTCGAAGCGCTGCAAGGTACGATGGGTGAGATTTCGGCGCGCGCCTGCCACTCGCCTCGCCGGCCGCGCGTCGCCTGCATCGAATGGCATGAGCCGTTGATGGCCGCGGGCAACTGGGTTCCCGAGCTGGTGGAGATGGCCGGCGCGGTGAACCTGTTCGGCCAGGCTGGCGCCCATTCGCCCTGGATGACCTGGCAGCAACTGGTGGAAGCCGACCCTGACGTTATTGTGAGCATGCCCTGCGGTTTTGACCTCGCCCGCACTTGCGCGGAAATGTATTGGCTTGACCGTAGACCGGAGTGGCCCAAGCTGCGCGCCGTGCAAACGGGCCAGGTTTACTTGGCCGACGGCAATCAATACTTCAACCGCCCGGGCCCGCGGATCGTCGAGTCATTGCAAATCCTGGCCGAGATCCTGCACCCGGAGGCGTTCGAGCCGGCGCTCGAGGGCGCGGCCTGGCGCGGGCATGTAGAATTGGCTGCATGAAGTCATTCGTCACCGTTGTCTTGTCGGCCTCCGTGCTATTCGCTCAGCCCGCGGTCGAGCCAACCATTCGCCGCGTCGATCCCGCTCTCGATAAGCTGCTTTCGCCGGGAGCCAAGGTCGAGAAAGTAGCCGGAGGATTTCGGTTCGTGGAAGGACCGGTTTGGAATCGCAGCGGCTATTTGGTATTCAGCGACATTCCCGGCAACGCGATCATGACGTGGTCGCCCTCCGGCGGCGCAAGCGTCTTCCGCGCGCGGATTTTCGAAGGCGAATATCCGGATGGCGCGCAGGTTGGAACCAACGGCCTCACGCTCGACAAGCAGGGCCACATCGTCGCCGCCGAACATGGCAACCGCCGAGTATCGCGCATCGAGCAGGACGGAGCGATGACGGTTCTCGCCGAGCGTTACCAAGGCAAGCGATTGAACAGCCCGAACGACCTGGTGGTGAAGAAGACCGGGGAGATCTACTTCACCGATCCTCCGTTCGGATTGTTGCGCCCCGGGCAGGGGTTGGCGGACGCGGCGAAGAATCCATTGCGAGAACTGGATTTCAACGGAGTGTTTCGGATCACCGCGCCAGGCAAGTTCGACGTGATGACAAAAGACATCGCGCTGCCGAACGGGCTGGCCTTTTCGCCAAACGAGAAAGAGCTTTATATAGCCAATTCCGCCGGCAAGACCTGGAGCGTGTATGACGTCAAGAAGGATGGCACGCTCGGGAACGGGCGCATCTTCTACGATGCGGAGAAAGAGACTGGGCCGGGCGTGCCGGATGGCATGAAGGTAGATACGGCGGGTAATGTCTGGGCCACCGGCCCCGGCGGCATCCTGGTGATTTCGGCGCAGGGGAAACTGCTAGGCGTGATTGGATTTCCCGAGGTTCCGGCCAACTGCGCATGGGGAGACGCGGACGGCAAAACTCTTTACGTAACGGCGCGCACCGGGCTTTATCGGATCAGGACGAACGTCGCCGGAATCCGGCCGTGACGAAGCCGTCCCACTTCCCGTAGATCCACCAGTACTCCCCAGTACTCATTTTGCAGTGCGCGCGGCCCAAAACGCGGTCTCAATCGAGGAAAACGCTGTATACTCTAAAAACGTCGAGAATCCAGAATGGAGATCCCGGCTTGCCGAGTCCAGGACTAGAACCCTGGTTCGGGTACCAAGGAGGAAAAACGATTGAAGAAGCCACGGATTTCTGTACCGGCGAACCAGACGCGGCTCGTTTTTGCGTCTTTGTCAGCCATTTTGCTGGGTGTTGTGCTCACAACCCCGGCGCGAGCTACTGTTGTCTTTACCGATTACGGCCCGAGTGTTTGCGGGGGCAGTTCCCTCTGTTTGGGCGCTAACGGTATCAACGGCGCAGAGGTGGTGGGAGGCACGGCGCAAACATATCAGCCAACTGATTCTTTGGACACTGAGTCGCTCGCTGGAGCGTTTGTACCGACGGGCAATTTCACGTTTAACGACGTCAGCTTGCCGTTGATTACTGTTGGCGACGGGGATGCCGACGTCTACCTGATGAGTAGCAGTGGCGCTGCTCCAGGGTCGGTACTTGAAAGTTGGCTGAACGTGGTGGGCACAACGCAACAGGTTTATCCGATTGCCCAGACTACCATCACTCTGGACGCGTCCGGGCCAGCAGTGACCCTGACCAGCGGAGATGAATACTGGCTGGTTGTGACCGCCGCGTCGACTACTTCTGCGGTGGAGTGGGACTTAGGTTGGGCGGCCTCAATCGGGCCTGGAGCGCTATACGATCCTATAAATGCTGGCAACAGTGGGCCTTGGTTCACTAACGAGGCTGAAAGCGCATTTGAAATCGACGGGACGGCAATCTCAAGTGGTCCTCCCCCTCCCACAATTCCCGAGCCTTCTATGTTTTGGCTCCTGGGAATAGGGTTTGTGGGTGTTGCGATAGTCCGCCGCAGAATGAAATCCGCTTCAACCAGAACGGCTGCGGATTGAGTTCAGACACAAAACGCCCATAATCTGCGCGGTCGCAGTCACTCGCGGGTGTAGCGGCGGATCGCGGTGGCGTGTCCGGTCTCCGGGTCCACGGTAACGATGGTCGCGTGCAGTTCCGCGCCGCCTTTGGCGTTATCGAGCCGGATCGGCATACCGGTGAGAAACCGGCGGATCGCCAGGCTCTTCTCGGAACCAATCACCGAATCGTACGGACCGGTCATACCGACATCGGTCTGATACGCAGTCCCGCCCGGCAAGATGCGCTCATCGGCGGTCGGGATGTGCGTGTGCGTGCCCACCATGGCTGAAACCCGGCCGTCGAGATACCAGCCCATGGCCATCTTCTCGCTGGTAAGCTCGGCATGGAAATCGACGAAGCGGACCTTCACCCCAGGGTCGAGAGATTTGAGAATGCAATCGGCCGTTCGGAACGGATCGTCAATGGCGGGCAGGTGCACGCGGCCCTGCAAATCGATCACAGCCACCGGCACACCATTCCGCGCCTTGGTCACCAGCAAGCCGCTTCCGGGAAGATCGGCCGGATAGTTGGCGGGACGCAGCAGCCGCGGCGTGTGCGGAAGATAATCGAAGATCTCTTTCTTGTCCCAAATATGATTGCCCGAAGTCAGGACATCGACACCCAGCGAAAACAGCTCCTCGGCGATGGACGGCGTGACGCCAAATCCGCCAGCCGAGTTCTCCGCGTTGGCGATCGCGAGTTGGATTTTCTCGGCCGAAATGATTTCCTGCAGGTAACGAGCTACCAGAACGCGGCCGGGCGACGCAAAGATATCGCCGATGAATAAGATGTTCATGAGATCTGAAGGGGTGGAAAAAGAAAAGGAGCGCAACGCACCAGCGGAACCGGCTTCCGTCCTTGACCCCGAATCTCTGCAGGGCGGAGCCCCCCGAGCGTCTTTAGGCTTCTCCAATGACAGTTTTTAGGCCGCCGGAGCTTGCACACCAACGCGTAAACCGAGTCGGACCCCTAGACAATTGACTGTCGGATCAATTTAAGAAAACCGATTCCCGAACTGAGCAGTTACGCTCCCGTGGCCATCATAACAGAGGTCGTCAGGATAAGCGAGACTTTTTTGGATGGCCCATCTCGCTAGGGTCTTGCTTTCAGCAATTTAAGGTTGACGATCTAATGAGTGACTTGATCTGGATCGCCGCCGCCGAGTTCGGCTCGAATCCGCTCCGCGATCCGCTGGGCGAAGTGCTCCACCTGGTCCAATTCCGGACCCTCCACCATCACCCGGGCCAGCGGCTCGGTACCCGAGAATCGGACTAATACGCGGCCGGCATCGCCAAAGGATTTTTCGGCGGCGCGAATCTCGGCCACCACCCCCGGCAGGTCTTCGAGAGGCTTGCGCTGCCGCACGCGGACGTTCACCAGGCGCTGGGGATAGACCTGCAGCTCGGCCGTTAACTCATCCAGACCGGCGCCGGTCTCCCGCATGACTTCGAAAACTCGCAGGGCGGTGAGCATTCCGTCGCCCGCGGTTGCGTACTGATGAAAGATGATGTGGCCGGACTGCTCGCCTCCCAGAACCGCGCCCCGGCGCAGCATTTCCTCTAGCACGTACTTGTCGCCGACCGGCGTCCGCACCAGGCCGATTCCATGCGCACGCAACGCCAGTTCCAGGCCCAGGTTGGACATTACAGTGGCGATCACGGTGGGCACCTTCAAGTGGAGCGCCGTCACAAACAACACCGCGTCGCCGTCGATGATTTTCCCGGAGCGCGCGACGAACAACGCACGATCGGCATCGCCATCGAAGGCGACACCGGCGTCCGCATTCTGTTCGAGCACCGCCGCCTGCAGAGCTTCCAGGTGCAGCGATCCGCAGTTCAGATTGATGTTGCGGCCGTCGGGGGCGCAATGGACCGTATGCACGCGCGCGCCCAGCCCCCGAAAAAGCTCATGAGCTAGCGACGACGCTGAGCCGTTGGCGCAATCCACCACCAGGCTCAATCCATCCAGACCGTCGGGCAGCGTTGCCGCCAGGTGATCGATATAGCTGCAATCCAGGCCCGCGTTCACTCGAAGCCGGACCGGCGGCAGATCCAAACCCTCTTCGAGCAGCCGAAAGATTTCCCTCTCCAGCCGCTCTTCCTGTTCGTCAGGGAGCTTGTATCCGGCGTGACCGATCAGTTTGATGCCGTTGTCCCGGAATGGATTGTGCGAGGCCGAGATCATCACTCCGGCGGCGAAGGGTCCGTTCTTAGCGAGGTACGCGACGCCGGGAGTGGTGGTGACGCCCGCGAATTCAACCTTCACGCCACGCGACGCGATGCCGCTCGCAACCTCGGCGGCGAGCCACGGGCCCGATTCGCGCGTGTCCATTCCAATGACGACCTCTCGATGCTGTCGCTCGGAATCAACGACCCAATGACCCAGCGCGGCGCCCACGGCCTGCGCGGTCTTCGGGTCCAATGGAGCCACGCCCGCCACGCCGCGAATTCCGTCGGTTCCAAATAGCGCACGCGCCACTAGCGGGCGCCGCCGGTCAAGATCTTTTCAAGTTTCACTCGTACCGTTATATCGGACGAAGTGTCGACTAACCTTACTTGGGCATCACCGACATTGAGATGCGTGTGAAAGACTTGCTCTCCGGCTACGCCACTCAAGTCCATTGGATCCGTTTTGATCTGATTAATGGCTTGCACACGATCCTCGGAGCCCCGAATTCGTACTTGCGTCGGACTGAACTGCTGGCTCGCGATGCGATAGCTGGCGGGCCGGTTCACGAAGACGGGCTGCACGGGTTCGTTCTTGAAGGCGAGCTGGTCGAAACGCAGCGTGAGTTGAGAAGGAACGGCGCGATAAAAGACCACTCCGGAAGGCAGGTTGAGATTGCGGCCGCGGATGTTGTAGGTGCGCTCGCCTGGCTGGGCGTCAGAAAGGTCCAGCACCGCGGCCACCGTGGAGAGGTTATCGCGCGAGAGCCGTCCGGATGGGCCCCGCACCTCGAGAATTACCCGGTCGGGCAAGTTACCGCTGATATCCAGGTCGTCCCGCATGTTTTTGAACTCGACCGGGACCGAGAGCGAGGCGGCCACTTCGGGTTCGCGCGCAATGGCCAGCCACAGCATCACGGCTAACAATAACGACAACAATTTCCAGCCCAGGTTTTGGGTGAGCAGTTGTCTCATGGCTGGTCCAAACCGGAGTGTTGCACTGGGCTGGAGTGTTGGACTGAGGTCGGTTGGTGCGCTGGCGCGGGATGCCTCAGTGGGGCAGCCACGCTGCGCTTGTCGCGATGATCCACGCGGTCGGACAGCAGCTGCTCCACGCGTTCGAGTGAAACATCGATTTCGATTTCGCCAAACGCCGCGAGCGATACCTTGCCGGTTTCTTCCGACACCACGACAGCGATGCAATCCGACTCCTCGCTGATGCCGAGCGCGGCGCGGTGGCGTGTGCCGAGTTCAGAGACCCGCAGAGGATTGGTGGACAACGGCAAGAAGCAAGCGGCGGCGGTGATGCGGTCGCCCTGGATGATGACGGCGCCATCGTGCAGCGCCCCACCCGGATGAAAAATGGAGCACAGCAGGTCACGCGAAACTGACGCGTCCAGGTTCACGCCGCTCTCGACAAATGTTCTCAGGCCGATTTTGCGCTCCAGGACAATCAGAGCGCCGGTCTTATTCAGCGACATCCGGCCGACGGCCAGCACCACTTCCTGGCTCAGCTCGCGGCGCTCGATCTGGCTGACACCCAGAAAGGGACGGCGGCCGAGCCGCGCCAATGCCCGCCGCAGTTCGGCTTGAAACATTACGATCAACGCGATGGGTGTGTAGGGCGCCAGCGTCGCCAAAATGGTACGCAGCAGGTCGAGCTTGGCCCAGACCGCGACGGCGTAAATCAGGGCCAGAACGCCCAGTCCCATAAGGACGTGGACCGCGCGGCGGCCGCGGATAATCAGCAGAAATTGATAGATGAGGGCCGCGACAATGACGATGTCAATCGCCGCGGTGAGGGTGAGCGGCGGCAAGTCCGGGAGCGGCAATGGCAGGAAGCGCGCCATGCATTACTGCCTCATTGTAGCAAGCCGGCCACACGCGGCTACTGGAAATGGCAATCTCGAATTGCGCCTCCAGGCGGATCGTGTGGAAGCGGGGAAGCCCGCAAACCGTACACCGAGGACAAGGGCAAAGTCGAGCCGCACCGGGGGAAGCCAGGTCACGGCTCGATCTGTGATCACGCTATCGGTTTACGGGTAGACCGGCGGGATCTAAGGAAGAATAGAAATGCACAGCCTAGAGCAGAAACTCCCATAGTGCTAGGCTCGGGCACTGTGGGCGGCGGCGGCCCTGAGCTTAGCGTTGAAGACACCAAACCCACAGCAGCGGTCGGATCAACATAATCGCCGGTATCGAGGGAAAATATCGGGACTCCAAAGCCACCTGCATTCTTGTAGAAAAATTCAAACAAGCCCTCCACGCCGCTGTTCCCCAGGGCGTTCCATTCCAGCCCGCCGCCTGCCGAGTCGCAAGTGGTGAAAGCCTGGAAGGTGGCCGCCGCACCCGAGGCAGTAATACATGGGTCCCCCGGGGCGAGGCCGGCTGAAGCTGGGGCGTTAGCTTCCGTTGTCATATTGTACACGGCACCATCCCAATCCACCACGAAGCTCGTGAACTCGTCCGTCGTGGTGTTGTATACGAAGGAGCCCGAAGATGGCGTTAGTCCCGAGGAGTAAGCCGTGAAATCGAGAGTGTAGGAAACAGTCGAGGCCATGGCTGAGATCGCGCCAATGGTCAATAAGATGGGGATGGCGCCCATCGCGTGTCGAAATTGCATAAATCCTCCAACCGTACTTTTCATTTTGGATTTCTTTCCGGGATTTCCATTTTGGCTTCCCAGGTTCGTTCAGTATACAGCAATCGTTCCGGTTGCGACCAAGTGTTTGGCAGCGCGGGCCAAAAGCGGTACCAGTACTTACAAATCTCACATTCCGCCGGGGAAATCTCTTACGCGAAACCATGTCCCTATGGGTGCCTACCGTGGAGACACTACCTCCTCAAGTGCTCACAGCCGCGATCTCTCGTAATTGCCTTAGTGCCTATCTGGGCGATGCTCTGCCGCCGATCAGAGAACTTGCGAGGGATTGTTGAGTAGTATTTCTGTATTTGCCTGCGAATCACAACCTATCGTCGTCGAAGGCCTGCAGAAGGTGCTGGCCGATTGCGACGATCTCGTTTTCTCCGGTTGGGCGCCCAAGGCGAGTGACGCGCTCGAGGCCATTCAGCGCGTTCGCCCCGATGTCGTGCTCATTGATGGGAGCGCCGGACTGACAGCAGCGCTTCGGTTGGTTGGGAATCTCAAAGCCGGCGCGCCGGTTCACAGCGTGCTGTGGGTGGTGGACCTTCCCGAGATGGACGCCTTTCGAGCCTTGCAGATCGGCGCGCGAGGCATCCTGAAGAAGACCTTGCCAATACCCACGCTGCTCGAATGCATCCGGGAAGTGGCATCGGGTCAGATCTGGATGCAGCAATCCGAGCAAGTCACCGAGTTCCTGCAGCGCAAGGAAGCGTCGCGGCTGACGCCTCGGGAGAAAGAAGTTGTGCGGCTGATCTGCAGGGGTCTTAGGAATAAGCAAATTGCGGAGAATCTGCATATTACACCGGGAACAGTCAAGGTTCACTTGATGCATATCTTTGAGAAGACTGGGCTGAAAGACCGGCTGGCCTTGGCCGTCCATGGCCGCGAGTTGGCCGGTGTCGAGCCTCTATCTGGCATGGTAGCCCCGCTCGAAAGCAACGGCCGCTAAAGCCCGGCGGTTCCGGAGTCGATCAGCGTTCAGGAAGGCGCCATCCCCCGGCACGACCGATTCAAGCGATTACTGTGGCAACTATAACTCAGTCACCGGCAACCGCATCTGAGGCAGTTTCGCCGCACGCCGCACAATTCGCCCCCGGCGCGGCGGGACGAATATTGGGAGCCCTGGCGCCTTCGATGTCCGACCTTTTTTTCATAGCGCTGGTTAGCTGGTTGTTCATCTTCGCGGCGAGCGGCTGGAAATCGTTGCTGGGCGATGGCGATACCGGCTGGCACATCCGCGCCGGCCAGTACATTCTGGCGCACCACGCCGTGCCGACCGTGGACCTGTTTTCATTCTCCCGCGCCGGAGCGCCGTGGTTCGCTTGGGAATGGCTTACCGACGTGATGTATGCGGCGTTGTTTCAAATGGGCGGGCTGAAGGCAATCGTGCTGGCCTCCGGATTGATGATTGGGCTTTTTGCGACCATCGTGCTGCGTTACACGCTGTGGCGGGGCGCCCACATGCTGGTGGCCCTATTCACCACGCTGCTCGCCGCCGGCGCCGCATCGATGCACTTTCTGGCGCGGCCGCATTTGTTTACGCTGCTGCTGGTGCCGGTCTGTTTTTGGGTGCTGGAGGCGGATCGCAGAACGAAAACACGCTGGCTCTGGGCACTGATTCCAATAACCGCTGTGTGGGCGAATTTGCATGGCGGCTTCGTCATTTTCCTGGCGTTGATTGCACTGCTGGTGGCCGGAACCGCGCTGGAGGCTTGGCTGGGGGCCCCGCACTGGCCCGCTGTTCGCCGCTACGGGCTGCTGTTGCTGGGATGTTCGCTCGCGTCGGTGATCAACCCTTATGGCGTCCAGTTGCACATCCACATCTTCGAGTATCTGCGCGCCGATTGGATCAAGAACATCGTGCAGGAGTTTCAAGCGCCCACGTTTCGCAACGAGGGGCAGTTACAGTATGAGGCCTTGCTAGTGGGCGGTTTAATCGCAATCGGCTTCCTGGTGCGGAAGCGGCGCTGCACTGAAGCGTTGTGGATTTTGTTTCTGGCGCATGCTTCGCTCATCAGCGTGCGGCACGCGCCCATCTACGCCGCGGTGGCGGCTCCCTTCATCGCTTGCGAACTCAGCGAGTGGTGGAGCGCGAGCGCGGCGCGGATGAAGAAGTCCCAGGCCTGGCGCATTCTTCACCAGTTGGGGACGGATTTGTCGCCCGGCTTCCGGCGGACCAGCGTGTGGCCGGCGCTATTCATTCTCGCTTTGGTATTGATGGACGCGCCGCTCAAGTGGCCGCGTGATTTTCCAAGCGAGATGTTTCCCACCGCCATGATTCATCAGCACGCCGATTTGGTGGCCACCGGCCGGCTGCTGACCACCGATCAATGGGGCGACTACATTATCTATAGTTATTATCCGCGGCAAAAGGTGTACGTCGACGGACGGAGCGACTTCTACGGAGAGACCTTAGCCAACCAGTACCTGCATCTACTCCAGGGCGCTTATGACTGGCGGGCGATCATGGACCGGAATGGGTTTGACGTGGCGCTGTTGCCGGCCCAATGGCCATTGTCATCGCTATTAAAACAAGACGCTTCCTGGCGGGTGGTGGCGGACGATCACAGTTCCGTGCTGTTCCGGCGGCTAAGTCGGCCAGCCCCCGCGAATTAGGTAAAATCGCACCCACCCACCGATCCGCCGTACTAAAGAAAGCCCGATGTCGGGCTAATGAAAACCTCCCAGTTTGCCGAACTGATAAGCAGGAGAACGACCGGCATGAGAAGCAACCAGAACCCGTCTGTTTCTGCTAACCGCAGTGCCGGGAGCAAGTTAGGCATGCCGCGGATGCCGTTGTCCGGGATGCCAATGGAGTGGCTGGACTCGGGGAGTTGGCGATTGCCGTCCGGTAAGGCCCTGGCGGAATTTGCGCTGCAAGCGGGATTTCTGGCGCCGTTGCTTTTTCGAGCGAAGAGTTTTGGAAAGAATCCAGCCAACGCGCCACGGACCTTAGACGGGGCCTTGGATGCGCGGAGCAAACATTTCGGCAAAGGGGACAGCCATTGACGGCGCTGGCAATTATGGCGGGAGTGATCGGAGTGGCGGCGTCGATCGACGATTTGTCGCGGCGTCAAATCTCCAACTGGATTCCCTGCTCGGCCTTTGCGGGCGGTTTGATTCTTCACAGCGTCCAGCACGGCTGGCGTGGCGCCGGATCGGCGCTGGCGGGAGCCTTAGCGGGCGCGAGCGTGTTCCTGGTTTTTTATCTGCTGGGCGGCATGGGCGGCGGAGACGTGAAGTTGATGGCGGGATTCGGGGCGCTGCTGGGTGTTCAGCAGCTATTCCAAGCCGCGCTGTGGACGGCGGGTTGTGGCGGTTTGATGGCTTTGGCGGTGATCGCCGCCCGAGCGATTGGGGATTTGTGGGCGAGCAGCAATCGCGCGCGCGCCGGAAAGCCGGCCGCCGGACCGTTGACTGTCCAGGAGGCCAGGCAAGCGGATTCCATCCCTTACGCCCCCGCGATCGCGGCGGGTGTTTGGCTAAGCCTGGTGGCGGCGACATGACGGCGAAGTCCGGTGGTGGCGACATGACGGTGGTTGCTTTGCATTGCACTTCAGCTTCGGAACGCGGGAGAGAAGGATATGGATCGTAGATTTCTGACCGTATTGGGCGTGAGCCTGCTGTTCGCGCTCGTGATATCGAGCGTGTTTTACCAGATGACGGCTCGCGCTGGGAGTCCCAAGAAGGCCGAGGTCACCGACCTGCGTGACATCGTTGTGGCCGCCCGGCCACTGTCGGTGGGCACCACGGTGAAGCCGGCCGATATCAAGCTCGGCAAAATGCCTTCGTCCGCCTTCCCCAAAGGCGCTTTCACCAAGCCGGAGGAAGTGATCGATCGGCCGCTGGTGAGCAACATCCTCATGGACGAGCCGATTCTTGAAGGCCGCCTGGCGGCTCGCGGCAGCGGGCTAGGCCTGGCGCCCACCATTCCAGTCGGAATGCGCGGGGTGACTGTGCGCGTGAACGACGTCACCGGTATTGCAGGTTTTGTGCTGCCCGGGATGCGCGTGGACGTGCTGGTCACCGGACATCCACCCAACTCGGAGGGATCGGTCACCACCACCCCGTTGCAAAACATGCTGGTGCTTTCGGCCGGAACGGTGATGCAGCCGGACGCGCGCGGGCAGGCCATGCCTTCGGCCAACGTCACGTTGCTGGCGACGCCCGAGCAGGCCGAGACGCTCACTTTGGCGAATGCCGACACGCGCATTCAATTGGTTTTGAGGAACGGGAGCGATCAGACCATCGAGAAAACGCCGGGGCGCGAGATCGCCGAGTTGTATGGAGAGCGGGCGGTGCACAAGAAGGCCCCGGAGAATGCCGCTCCACCGAGGCCCAGATCCCGGCCGGTCCCGGTTGTCACCGCGGCGCCGCCACCTCCTCCGCCGCCTCCCGATCAGATCATAGTGATTCGGGGCACGCAGAAGAGTGTGGAAATAGTCGGCGTTGGCGGGAATGGGAGTAAGTAGACCATGCGAGAGATCAAACAGTTGTGCCTGGTGTCTGTGCTGGTGGCCGCGGCGGCGAGTTCCGTCTTCGCGCAGGGCGGCCCGGAAGAGATCCGGTTGACGATTGGAAAGAGCATTGTTATCGACTATCCAGCCGATATCGCGCGCATTTCCACGAGCAACGCGGACATCGTGGACGCATCTCCGGTCACCGGCCGCGAAGTGCTGGTGCATGGAAAAGCGTTTGGAACCGTCACGCTGGTGGTTTGGAGCAAAGCCGGCCAGCGCAACTTCTACAACATCACCGTGGAGCAAAACCTGGAGCCGCTGCGGAAGCTGATGAAAGATACCTTCCCGAACGAAGATATTCACGTTCAGTCCTCGCGGGACTCGCTTTCCCTGACCGGCCGGGTAACGAGCAAGGCTGTGTCCGATCAGGCCGCCGCTCTGGCTGCGCCGTTCGGCAAGACCATTGTGAATAACCTGCAGGTTGCCGAAGCCAAGGCGGAGAGGCAGATCCTGTTGCGCATCAAGTTCGCCGAACTAAGCCGTTCCGCGGCCAACACGTTCGCGGTCAACTTGGTTTCCACCGGCGCCACCAACACCATCGGCCAAGTCAGCACGGGCCAGGCATCCTCCACCACTCCTTCGAGTATTGGATCGGGCCAATCTACCTTCACCATTTCCAACGCACTGAACATTTTCGCCTTCCGGCCGGACCTGAACCTGGGGGCATTCATCCAAGCCCTGGAACAACACAACCTGCTGCAGACCTTGGACGAGCCGACCCTGATGACCAGCGATGGCAAAGAAGCCAGCTTCCTGGTGGGCGGCGAATTTCCGATCCCGGTCCTGCAGGGAGGGGCGAATTCCGGCGCTGTGACCATTCAGTTTCGAGAGTTTGGCGTCCGGCTGAAATTCACACCGACCATCACCGGGAACAACAACATTCGCTTGCACGTCCAGCCGGAGGTTTCCTCGCTGGACTACAGCAACGCGCTGTCGTTCAATGGGTTCACCATCCCGGCGCTGTCGTCGCGCAAAATAGAGACCAATGTCGAGCTGGGCGAAGGCCAGAGCTTTGTCATTGCCGGTCTCATCGACAACCAGGTGACGGAAACGCTCTCCAGGATTCCCGGTCTGTCGAGTCTGCCGATCCTAGGGAATCTGTTCAAGTCGAAATCAATCACCAAGAGTGACGACGAACTGGTGGTCCTGGTGACTCCGGAAATCACCATGCCGCTGCAGCCCGGCGACGCCAAACCCAGTGTCCCGGCGCCGCACCCCTACCTGGTGCCGATCGCGCCGGGGTCCACGAACGCATTCCCGGGGACTTCCAAAGGGGGGTCCAAGTAGCAGTGCTTCGGATCGACAGCCATAGGAGCGCGCGATGATGGGCCGGGGTCCGGTTCTCACAGCCTTATCCATCATTCCCGACCGCGCGCTCGCCAGCCAGCTCGCGGCCACGCTGGAGCGCACCCGTTCGTTCCAGATCGTGTCGGAGTTCAACTCCTATCCGTCGCATCAGGCGCTGGAAATCCGGGTGCGCCAGATCAAGCCCGACGTCATCTTGCTGGACCTGGCCTCGGACCTCGATCAGGCCTGTGAACTGATCCGCTGCGTGTCCTCGTTCAATCTGCAGACCCACGTGGTCGGGTTGCACGTGTGCAACGACTCAGACGCGATTCTGCGCTCGCTCCGGAGCGGCGCGAGCGAATTCCTATATGCGCCCTTCGACGTACAGACCCAGAACGACGCAGTGGCCCGTCTGCGCCGGCTGCTGCAGCCCGGACCGGCCGCTGAGAGCGAGCCCGGCAACATCATCGCGTTTTCCAGCGCCAAACCCGGTTCCGGAGCATCGACGCTGGCCGCGCAAACGGCCTTCGCGCTGCGGCGGACAACCTCCAAGCGGGTGCTGCTCGCGGATTTTGATTTGATGGGCGGAATGATCGGCTTCTATCTGAAGCTTACCAATACCAAGTCGCTGCTGGACCTGCTGCCCCTGGCTGAGCGGCTGGACGACGGAGCCTGGGCGTCCGCGGTGGCGGTAGCCGATGGCGTGGACATCCTGGCGGCCCCGGAGACCCCCTACGCCGGACCGGTCGACGCGGCGCGTCTGCACGCCGTGATGGAATACGCGCGCATGAACTATGACTGGGTGGTTATCGACCTGCCGGTTGTATTTCAACGCCTCAGCCTGATGACGATCTCCGAATCGGACCGGGCGTTCCTGGTAGCCACACCCGAGCTGCCGAGTCTGCACTTGGCGCGCAAGGCGGTCAATTTACTCGATCAGCTGGGCTTTCCCAAGGAACGATTTCAGATCCTGATGAACCGTATCAACCGGCGGGACGAAATCGGCGGGTCCGACATCGAGCGGCTGTTTAATTGTGCCATCGATGCCCGGATACCGAACGACTACTTCTCGCTGCACCGCGCGGTAACGCTCGGTCAGCCCGTCGACGCCCACTGCGAGCTGGGCAAAGCCATGGAGAGCTTGGCCGGGCGGTTATCCGGCCGGGGCAGCCAGGATCGCAAGCGAGCCTCAATTTCCGATTTGAAGGTTGCCACTTCGGCCGTGTAGCGAGAATTATCTATGTTTCCGAATCTTGAAACCAAATCGACCACCCCCCAAGTCAGCTGGGAGCAACGCCTGCTCAAGAACGGCGGCAAGTCCAAAGGAGCGTTGAAGCCGGAATATCAGGAGCTGAAGTTCACGCTGCACCGCAAGCTGGTGGACAAGATCAACCTGGAGGCGCTGGCCACCATCGACAACCAGCGCGTGCGCAGTGAAGTGCGCCAGGCGCTGATCTCGTTGATCGATACCGAGCCGACGCTGCTCAGTTCGCTCGAAAAGCAGCAGATTTGCGACGAAGTGCTGGATGAAGTCTTCGGCCTCGGGCCGCTCGAGCCGTTGCTGCAGGATCCCACCATTTCCGACATTCTGGTCAACACCTACAAGCAGGTGTATGTCGAGCGCAAGGGCTTGCTCGAACTGACCTCGGTCAGTTTCCGCGACGGCCAGCACTTGCTGCGCATCATCGACAAGATTGTGTCCCAGGTTGGCCGGCGCGTGGACGAGTCCACGCCCATGGTGGACGCCCGCCTGAGCGACGGCTCGCGCGTCAACGCCATCATTCCACCGCTCGCGGTGGACGGCGCAATACTCTCGATCCGCCGTTTCTCCACCGACAAACTGATGCCGGCCGACCTGGTGGAACGCCGCGCCATGACGCCCGGCATGATGGAATTGCTCGAAGCCGCCGTCAAGGCCCGTATGAACATCATCATCGCGGGCGGCACCGGCTCCGGTAAGACCACGCTGTTGAACGCTCTTTCGGCCTTCATCTCGCCCAAGGAACGCATTGTCACCATTGAAGACGCAGCCGAATTGCAGCTGAAGCAGCCGCACGTGGTGCGCCTGGAAACCCGTCCGCCGAACCTGGAAGGCCATGGCGCGGTCAGACAGCGCGAGTTGCTGGTGAACAGTCTGCGTATGCGTCCGGACCGCATCGTGGTGGGCGAAGTCCGCGGCGAGGAAGCGCTGGATATGTTGCAGGCCATGAATACCGGCCACGACGGATCGCTGACCACGGTCCACGCCAACAGCCCGCGCGACGCGATTTCGCGCCTGGAAGTCATGGTTTCGCTCGCCAACGCGAACATGCAGCTGGTTTCCATCCGGCAGCAGATCGCTAGCGCCGTGCACCTGCTGGTGCAAGCCTCGCGCATGAGCGACGGCTCGCGCCGCGTGGTCAATCTCACCGAAGTCACCGGCATGGAAGGCGACGTGGTGACGTTGCAGGATATCTTCGTGTTCGAAAAGCGTGGCTTGAATCCGGACGGGCGTGTGGTGGGCCGCTTCGCGGCCACCGGAATCCGGCCGAAATTTTACGAAAAGCTGCTGGCGGCGGGCATCCGCCTGCGCGCCGATCTGTTCGACGAGGTGGTGGAGGTTTGAATTTATGTTTCTTCTAATCGCCATCGCGGTGTGGGCTTGCGCCCTGGTCATCTGGTGGATCTGTTCCAATGCATTCCGCCACTCGGATCTCGACAAACTGAAAAGCCGCTTGATAGGCGGCAGCAAACCCAAGGCGGCCAAGGCGGCCGCGACCGGCGGCTCGCTGATCCAGACCGACGAAAAAAACGTCCTGCTGGCCACCAAGTTCCTGCGCCGCTTCCAGCTGCAGAGCAAGCTGCAGGAGTTGCTCGAACAGGCCGGCATGAAGTGGAGCACGCATCGGCTGGTCAACACCTGCCTGGTCGCGGTGGTGGCCTCCTGGGCGCTGGGCTGGCTCCTGCTTCCCGACCAATTCCGGCGTTTTTCCTATGTTCCGGCGATCGGGGCGGGTGCGTTGCCGCTGCTGTACGTGTTGCGCAAGCGCAAAGCGCGCCTGCGGCGGTTCGAGGAGCTGTTTCCGGACAGTCTGGAGTTTGTGTCGCGGTCGATGCGGGCCGGCCACGCCTTCTCGGTGTCGCTTGAAATGATCCACCGCGAATTCCAGGAACCTCTGTCGGGCGAATTTCGCCGCACCTTCGAGGAGCACAATCTGGGGCTGCCGCTGGATGTCGCCCTGCAGAAATTGGCCAAGCGTATCCCGTCGCTGGACGTGCACTTCTTTGTGTCCGCGGTGCTGCTGCAAAAGCGCACCGGCGGCAACTTGGCGGAGATCCTGGACAAACTCGCCTACGTCATCCGGGAGCGCTTCAAGCTGCGCGGCCGCATCCGGGCCATCAGCGCGCATGGGCGCATGACCGGGATCGCCTTAACCTGCATTCCGATTGGCGTGGCGGTTCTCATGTTCTACACCAATCCGGATTATGTGAAGTTCTTCTTCTTGGACGACGTCGGCAACATCATGCTGGGTTGCGCGGTGTTCCTTCAGATTATCGGCTTTCTGGTGATGAAGCACATCACGAACATCGAGGTGTAATGGCATGCTCATTCTCTTCAGTTTCGTGGTCTTCTTGCTGTTCGCGGGATTAATCTTCTTTGGCCTGGTGAAGCTGTACGTCAAGCCCAAGGAGGCCATCGAGCGCGTGGCTGGCACCGGGATGAGCGCCCAAGATGCGGCCCCCGTCCATCCCAGCCTGCTCTTTCACGATCTGGTGAAGCGGCTGGGCACGCTGGTACCCGCGTCGCCCAAAGACGTGACGGTGATGCAACGGCGGCTGATTCGGGCGGGCTACCGGAATCCCAATGCGCTGAAGGTCCTGTATGGCGCCAAGGCCATCTGCGCGGTGCTGTTGCCAGCGCTGGCGGCCGCGCTGGTGGTGAACTCCTCGTTTTCGCAAAGCAACAAGTTCGCGGCGATTCTGGTGGCTCTGGCGGCCGGTTTCTTCGGACCCAACGAGTATATCCGGATGGTGGCCAAGCGACGCCAGAAACAGATCCAGCGCGGCTTGGCCAACGCGCTCGACCTGATGGTGGTGTGCGTCGAGTCGGGACTGGGATTGGATCAGGCGGTCATGCAGGTAGCCAAGGAACTGGAGCACGCGCATCCGGAGATCAGCGAAGAACTCGCCATCGTGAACTTGGAACTGAAGGCGGGAAAACGCCGCGCCGAAGCGCTGCGCAACCTGGCGGACCGGACTGCGGTCGAAGATCTCAAGAAGCTGGTCGCGGTGCTGATCCAGGCCGACCGGTTCGGCACGGGCGTGGCGCAGAGCTTGCGCGCGCATGCCGACTATATGCGGGTTCAGGCCCGGCAGGTGGCCGAGGAGAAGGCCGCCAAACTGGGCGTCAAGCTGGTGTTCCCGATCTTCTTTTGTATTTTGCCGTCTTTGTTTGTCGTGAGCGTCGGACCAGTCGTCATGAAAATCATGCGGGAGCTGATCCCGATGATGAACAATATGTGACGAACAATATGTGACGAACAATATGTGACGAACAACATGTAGCGTAGCGGAAGCCATTTTCGCGGGAAAGGAGAACAACGATGGATAGCTCGATGATTCGCATTGTTTGCGCGGTGCTCGCAATCCTGTTTGTAGGACTGATTGTCTTGCGGCGCAAAAAGGGCGCTGAGTAACTCGGGGGTGTAATTCGGGCGGTGGATCTGGCGGGGCGTCAGGGACGAGTTCCCCTGGCGCGCCTCGCGCCGAAGACCCGGTTGCCGGAGGCCCGGTTGCCGGGGACCCGTGAAATTTTGTGGAGCACCGGCTTTGCCCTCCGGCGTGGACGTGGTGTGGGGCGGGCCGCGAAGAACCAAGCCGTGCTTGAAAACAGCCGGCCTGTAAGAGTTGGAAATTTGATTGTTTCTTGGGAGTGAACCGTTATGCTAATGAAGTCTTATTGGTGGAAGATACTTATCGCCGCTTCGTTCGCGGCGGCGGCGGCGTGGGGCCAGACCTTCGGGACGGTGGTGTCCATAGGCGGCGAGGCCGCGGACCTGGCGCTGGATAACACGCGCGGCTTGCTCTACATTGCCGACTTCACCGGCAACACCATCGACGTCATGTCGCTCGCGACCAACAGCATCGTGACCTCGATCAATGTGGCCGCCCAACCCAGTTCGATCTCGATGTCGAGGGACGGTCAGTATCTGGTGGCCACCAACTTCGGGAACGCGGTGGCGCCCGCCACTGCTTCCAATGCGTTGACGGTGATCAATCTGACCACCCAGGGAATCCAGACCTTCGCCCTCGGCAACCCGCCGCTGGGTGTCGCCTTCGGAGCCAATGGGCTCGCCCTGGTCGTCACCACCACCGACTTCCTGTTGTTCGATCCCAGTACCGGCGCGACCCAGGAAGTGAGCACGCTCGCGAACGTGGTGGCCAATTCGATACCGGTGGCGCCCACCAGCAACTTCCCGGCCGAAATCACCGCAGCCTCGGTTGCGGCATCCGCGGACGGCACTCAGATCTACGGCCTGGGCGGCACTACCAGCACGATCACATTCCGCTACGATGTCAACGCGAGTGCTCTTTACCCGGGCGGCATCGTGACCAGCACGGGAGTCCTCGGACCGCGCGTGGTCAGTCTGAACAGTAATGGCTCTCTGGCGATGGCCGGATGGGTGATGGTCAACCAGCAAGGTACGTTCGTTAACTTTTTCCCGCAACACACCAATCAGTTCAGCGTTGGAAGCACCGCGTTCGACGATAGCCGCGGCTTGCTGTACGCCCAGATCCCGGCGGTTATTGGCGCGCCGCCCACGCTGATGGTGGTCAAATCCAGCAACCTAGCCCTGCAGCAGACCTTGCAATTGCCGGAGAATCTCACCGGCAAAAGCGTGCTATCGAGCGATTCCAATACCCTCTACTCTGTTTCGGCCAGCGGCATCACCATTCTGCCGGTCGGCAGCCTCGCCAAGCTGCCGCGGGTAGTGGCGCAGCAGGAAGATCTGGTGTTTCGCGGCAATTTCTGCAATCCAGGAGTGTCCACGCAACACCTCAACATCTTGGATCCGGGCGGCAATCACACGCCCTTTAGCATCAGCTCCAATACGGCCGGCGTTTCGGTTTCTCCCTCCAACGGCGTGACGCCAGCCACGCTGACGGTCTCGGTGGACCCCTCCGCGTTCGGGAGCCAGTCTGGAACCGTGGCCGCTACGCTCGCGATCACATCTCCCACGGCCATCAATGTCATACCCAGCGTTCAGGTGCTGGTGAACAACGCGGCGCCCAACCAGGTTGGGAGCTTGATCAGTGTGCCGGGAACGCTTACCGATATTATGGCCGACCCGGTCCGCAACCAGTTCTTCGTGGTGCGCAGCGACCAGAATGAAGTGCTGGCCTTCAACGGAACCAACTATTCCAAGATCGCCACGCTGCAGACCGGCAACCAGCCGAACACCATGGCGATCTCCTTCGACCAGCAATATCTGTTGGTGGGAAATTCGGGATCGCAAATCGTCAACGTATTCGATCTCGACACTCTGCAACCGGTGTCGCCGATTGTCCTTCCGTCGGGCTTCATCGCCCTTTCGATCGCCTCCTCGGCTAACGCCACGCTGGCGCAGGGCGGCTATTACGACGGCACCTTCCACATCCTGCAACTGGATATCGCGCAGGGCATGGGAGCTGAACTGCCCACGCTGGGCATCTTCAATAACCTCACCAACGCCAATACCGTAATGACCACTTCGCAGAACGGCTCTTCCATCTTCATCGCGCAAGCCGACGGCACGGTGTATCTCTACGACGCCAATTCCAACACGTTCGCGGTTTCACAGCAGGTCGGCACGTCGCTGTCCGGACCTTACGCCGCGTCGGCCTTCAATCAATATGTGGTCGACAGCAGTCTTCTGAACTCTTCGCTGAATCCGGTGCTGACGTTTGAGACGGCCACGGGAACTCCATCCGGGTTCTCCTTTGTGGACCAGACCGGTTTCCGTTCCAATGCTCCCGCGCCGGCGACTACCACCAGCACTACCACGACCAACACAACGTGCGTAGACACCGCGACAGGCACTACCTGCACCACAACGAGCCCCACCGGCACTACCACGACCGTCACAACGTGCACAGGCACCGCGCCCACCACTACCTGCACCACAACGACCACCACCGTGCCCGCACCCGTCACACCCGGCGCTCAGAGCAGTTCTCCGGGCGTCATGGAGCGCATTGACATGACCAATCCGACTGCTTCGGTGAGCAATGCCACCCAAATGGTGGAAGCGCCGCTGCTCGGAACCACGGCTTCCCCCTTCACCCGCACCATCGCGCCGCTCGCCAGCCAGGTTGCCATCATGAACCTGACGGTTTCCGGTGTCACCGTTCTGCCCTGGAACTTCGCCGCCTCGGTCCCGCCGCCCAACATCACCTCGGTGGTGAACGCGGGCAATTTCGGAGGCGACATCGCACCCGGTGGTTTGATCTCCGTCTTCGGGACCAATTTGAGCCCGGTCAACATGGCTTCGTCCGAGATTCCATTGCCCACCGCTCTCGCCAATAGCTGCCTGAGCGTGGACGGCTTGCCAGTTCCGATTCTGTTCGTCTCCCCCACCCAGGTGAACGCTCAGATGCCGTTCCAGGCCGTGGGCGATGTGACACTGATTCTGCGCACGCCCGGCGGCATCAGCAACAACTTTAATGTGGTGATTGAACCCAACGCTCCCAGCGTGTTCTACGGCACGGCGGGACCGGAAGACAACATCCCCACCGTGGTCCGTTTCGACGATAACGAACTCATCACGCCTTCCCATCCGATTCATCGCGATTCGGGCTCGGCGCTGGTGATTTACCTGACTGGCCTGGGCCAGACTTATCCAGCGGTTCCAACCGGACAGCCGGCGCCTTCCAATCCGCTGTCAGTCTCGCTGGTGCAGCCCACCGTCACCCTGGGAGGCGTGAACTTGCCGGTGCTTTATTCCGGCTTGGCTCCCGGCTTAGTGGGCGTCGATCAGATCAACGTCAGTGTGCCCTCCAATGTCCCCACGGGATTCTCTGTCCCCCTGGTGATCACGGAGGGCGACGTTTCAACCTCCATCCCCGAGCGGGTGGTGGATTAACCGCAGATTCTAGATTAGAATGAGAGACACTATGAAACATTTCCTGTCGTTAATGTTTTTGGCTCTTGCCGCGGCGGCTACACCGGCGGCATTTGCCCAGAAGTGGGAAGTTGGCATCGGAGCAGGCGGCAGTTTTCTAACCTCCGAAACCATCACCAACCCGGCGGGTAATGCCGACGCCGGCCGCGATCCGGGCCTGGCCGTGAGCGCCTGGCTCGACAACAACATTGGCAGCGGAGTATTCGGCGGGGAGCTCCGCTACGACCACGAGGCCGGCGATCTAAAGCTGTCCTCGGGTGGCACCACAGTCAAGTTCGCCAGCCAAAGCAACGCCGTTCACTATGACGTCGTTGTTAACTTTGCCTCTTCTGAATCGGCCGTGCGGCCCTTTATCGAGGGCGGCGCCGGAGTGAAATGGTATACCGGCACCGGCACCGAGCAAGTATATCAGCCGCTGTCGAATATCGCGGTGTTCAGCGACGTCAAGGACCTGAGAGCCCTGGTTTCGGTGGGAGCGGGCTTGAAATTCAATATCGCCAAGTCAGTCCTGCTGCGTCTCGAGGTGCATGACTACCTGACTCCGTTTCCCAACCAGCTGATCGCGCCCATGCCGGGATCCAGCGTGGGCGGCTGGCTGAACGACTTCGTGGCTGAGGTCGGAATCGGCTACGCTTTCTGATCTCAATCTTCCGGCGCCCGGCGGGTTTCCCGCCGGGTCGCTAGCGGCTGCCTTCCAAAGAATAGGCGGTTTTGACCAATGCATGTTTCTGGCGCCTCCCAAGTAACGCTGGGGCTTTTGATTCTGTTCGGACTGTTCGTGATTTATACGCGGTTCAAGAACTGGCTGCAGAGCAATGTCCCGATCATCTTCTATATCGTTTTGATCGCCTACATGCAGTCCACCGAGGGCTCGGTTCCGTTTTGGCTGATTTTTACAGGGTTCGCGCTGGCGCTCATGCTGCGCTTTGAATTCATGAACAACGGCTTTACGCGCGTGGTGAAAGTCCTGGAAGTGACCGCGCTGGGCGTAATGCTCTACCTCTCGGCGGGCATGCTGCTGCAGTAGCTACTCTTTCTACTTGCCGCTACTTGGCTCTACTTCTCCAACGGCAAACCAGATTCCTGATACAAACGCCACCCGCCATCCAATGAGATGGCGTTGCTGTAGCCCATCTGCCGCAGCGCATCCGCTGCCAGCGCCGAGCGGTATCCACCGCCGCAATACAGCACCAGCTTGGCATCCTTGCGCGGAACGCGCGCTTCAATGTCGCGCTCGATGATTCCCTTCCCCAGGTGTATGGCGCCCGCCGCGTGCCCGGCCGCCCACTCACTGTCTTCGCGTGTATCGATCAATACGTGCTCTTCGCCAGCGGCGCGCAGCCGCTGGTACTCGCCGATATCGATTTCTTGAATTCGGCCTTTGGCGCTGTTCACCAACGCCAGGAAACCAGGATTGTGAACCTTTGGTGCGGTCATATTATGCGCTCGATTCGCGCGCCAGCGCGCGCCAATTTCTCCTCGATTTTCTCATAGCCGCGGTCGATGTGGTACACGCGATCCACCAGGGTTTCGCCGTGCGCCACCAGGCCCGCCAGCACCAGCGACGCGCTGGCGCGGAGATCGGAAGCGATCACCTGCGCGCCGGTCAGTTCTGTTACCCCCGCCACAATGGCCTGCCGGCCTTCCACGCGGATAGTTGCTCCCATCCGCGCCAGTTCCTGCGTGTGCATGAAGCGGTTTTCAAAAATGGTCTCGCTAATGAAGGAGATTCCCTCCGCGAGCGTGATGAGCGCCATGTACTGCGCCTGCAAGTCGGTCGCGAACCCGGGAAATTCTTCAGTCGTGATGTCAGTGGCGCGTAGGCGGGAGGCTGCCCGCACGCGCAGCGCGCCCTCGCCCGCCGCGGTGATATCCACGCCAGCTTGCCGCAATTTCGCGGTCAACGCATACACGTGTTCGGGAACGAAACCTGAAACCACCAGGTCGCCGCGCGTGATGGCACCCGCGATCAGAAATGTGCCGGCTTCAATGCGGTCCGCAATAATTGTGTGCTCGGTTCCGTGCAAAGCGGCGACCCCTTGCACGCGGATGGTCGACGTGCCGGCGCCTTCCACGCACGCACCCATCTTGTTCAGCAGCAGCGCCAAATCCTGCACCTCGGGTTCGCGCGCGGCGTTGTGAATGACAGTTTCACCTTCAGCCAAAACGGCGGCCATTAGCACGTCCTCAGTCCCGGTGACTGTGATGCGGTCGAAGTGCACCAGCGCTCCCTTCAAACCGTGCGGCGCTCGCGCTTCCACGTAGCCATGCGAATGCTGGATCTCGGCGCCGAGCTGCTCGAGTGCCGCCACGTGCAAATTGATCGGACGAGCGCCGATCGCGCAGCCGCCCGGCATCGACACTCGCGCTCGGCCCGTGCGAGCCACCAGCGGCCCCAACACCAGGCTCGAGGCACGCATGGTCTTCACCAGATCGTAGGGCGCCTCGGGATGATCCAGCCGGGCGGCGCGCACCGTGACGCTCCCGTCCGCGACTTCCAGATCCGCCCCCGCATGCTGCAACAACTGCTGCATCGTGCCGATGTCGCGCACCGGCGGAATGCGCCGGAGCGTTACCGGATCGCTGGTGAGCAAACAGGCCGCCAGTGCTGGCAGCGCGGAATTCTTGGCTCCGCCCACCGCGATCTCGCCTTCCAGCGGCACGCCACCTTGGATGCGGAATTTGTCCATAGTTGTTAGTTGTTGGTTGTTAGTTCTTGAGTGCCTCGGAGAGCCGGCCGCCTGCCGCAGCCAGGCGCGCCTCGGCCGCGCCGCGATCGAGCGCTAGCCTGGCCATCAAAATTGCCACCCGCACATCGCCGGCCTCGGCGAGCAGTTCACCCGCCCGCTCGTAAGTAACCGCCGCGCTCGCGGCAATGATGCGCGCGGCGCGGTCCCGCAGCTTGGCATTGCGCGGCTGCACGTTGACCATGAGGTTGCCGTAGACATAACCCAGGCGGATCATAACCGCCGTGCTGATCATGTTCAGCACCAATTTCGTCGCGCTGCCGGCTTTCATGCGCGTCGATCCGGCGATCACTTCCGGGCCCGCCAGAGGCGTAATTGCGATGCGCACCGCGCGCGAAAGCGGTGAATCGGGCGTGCAACTGATCCCGACGGTCAGCGCGCCCAACCGATTCGCCTCCTCCACCGCGCCCAAAACATACGGGGTCCGGCCGCTGGCGGCTATTCCGGCCAGAGCGTCTTTCGCTATGAACCCGCGGGCGATCAGGTCGCGGCGGCCTTCTTCGGGATGGTCTTCAGAGGCCTCCGTAGCGTGCGCCAACGCCGCCTCGCCGCCGGCGATGATGCCCTGGACCAAGTCCGGCTCCACGTGGAACGTCGGCGGACATTCAGCGGCATCCAGGACGCCCAAACGGCCGCTGGACCCTGCCCCGATATAGAAAAGGCGCCCGCCGGCTCGCATTCGATCCACGATCCGATCGACGGCTTCAGCAATTTGGGGAATCTCGGCCGCTACCGCGCCCGCCACCTTCTGATCTTCCTGATTAATGATGGCGAGGACATCGGCCGTTCGGAGAGTGTCGATATGAGCGGAAGCCGGATTCGGCTGCTCGGTCAGGAGAGCTTCCAGGTTCACTTCAGGAGATTCACTTAAGCGCTGAAGGAGCTACCGCACCCGCAGGTGCTCTTGACATTGGGATTGTTGAACTTAAACCCCGATCCTTCCATGGTTTCCACGTAGTCCACCTCGGCGCCGTCCAGATACAACAGGCTGGCCTGATCGATGAACACCTTCAGATCGTCGAATTTGTAGGTTTTGTCCAACATGTTCGGGGTGTTTTCGAAAGCCATCGAATAGCTGAATCCGGAGCATCCGCCGCCCACCACTGCAATGCGGAGCCCGGCTGGCTTGGGATCCTGGCTTCCCAAAATCTCCCTCACCTTGGTCACGGCTGTCTCGGTCAGTTGAACCATTTCTAAGATCTCCTATTGGCTGAACTCTCTAGAAGCTATTATCACCCGAACGCTCGCGCATCGCAAGACGCTAGTACTCAACCCTTTGGATGTTAAGATCGCTGGTAGGATGCAAGTCCGGCTAAATTTCGCTCAGGAGGCCCAACTGACTGCAACCGCAGCCCCTTGGCATACGTCTGGCAGGGTGTATGAGCGCTGTTTCGGGAACTCTGCCTTTTCCGGCGTCCGGCACCCGGGTTCAGGCCAAGACCAGAGTGGATCACCGGAATTCTGAAGAAGCTTCGCTGGTGCGGCGGGTTCAGGCCCGGGACGAGATCGCGTTTAGCGAAATCGTGGGGCGCTACCAGGCCAAGGTATTCTCCATCATCTTTGGAATTCTCCGGAATCACAACGACGCCGAGGACATCGCCCAGCAGGTTTTCGCAAAGATCTATTTCTCGATCCAAAGCTTCGACTTTCGCAGCTCGCTGCTGACCTGGATTTACAAGATCACGGTCAACGAGTGTTACGACTATCTGCGCAAGAAGCGCGTGCGAAAACTGGTTTACGAGAGCGATTTTTCCGAAGAAGACGCGCAGCGGATGCAGAACAGCGAGTCGGCTGTCGGCCAGGAGCCGGCCGTGGATACGCAACTGGCGCGCAAGGATCTGGTTACCAAGCTCCTGGCAAAACTGTCGAATGAAGACCGGAGCCTGCTGCTTCTCAAAGAGGTGGAAGGCCATTCGGTGGAAGAGTTGTCGCAGATGACGGGCATGAACGAAAATACAATAAAGGTGAAATTGTTTCGCGCGCGCCAGAAACTATTGAAGGTCGCGCAACGTCTGATGCGGGGCGGGCAGTCGCTCGCGTGATGTGATAGAACAGTTGGAACGAAACGGACGAATCGATCCGTACAAGTCAAAGCAGTCTTTTATGAGGGAAGAAGTCAATGCATCAATCAATCAGGAAGAATCTTGAGGAGTATCTAAAAGGCTCCGTTTCAGAGATTCCGGCGGAGTTTCACCGGCACTTGGGAGAGTGCCGGGACTGCGCGAGCGAGCTGCGGCGGCTGGAAGAACAGTCGCAACTGCTGCGATCGCTGCAGAGCAAAAAGGACGCCGGACCGCGCGCTGGATTCTACGCGCGCGTGATGGAACGGATCGAAGCGCAACAACCGTTTTCGATCTGGTCTGTGTTCCTGGATCGCAAATTCGGATTTCGGCTGGCCGTAGCTTCGGGCATGCTTGCAGCGCTGCTCGCCGGATATCTGGTGACTTCGGAACCGGGCGGATCCGAGACCGGAGTTGCGAGTACGGTTGCGACAGCCGGAGCGGCCTCCGATACAGGCGACCAGCTGCAGCGTGACGCGGTGCTGGTGGATCTGGCCAGCTACCACCAGTAGCGGCTATGCTTGCATCGGATCGGCCAAGCTGGCAGAATCCGCGCATTCTGACGACGCTGGTGCTGGTGTTTTTAACCGGCGCGCTGGCGGGCGCCATCGGCATGCGCGAAGGTTTGCACGAGCAGTTGCATCGCGGCGCCGCTTACTGGCGCGGTGACAAGGCGGAGTTTTCCTACCTGCGGCTGAAGACCGAGCTGAATCTGACGCCGGAGCAATCCGAGCGTCTGAAAACCATTCTGGATGATTACGTGAAGTATCACGAGGATCTGGAAGCGCAGATTGAGGACGTGCGCGCTACGGGGCGCACAAAGATCGTGCAAATACTCACGCCCGAGCAGCGCAAACGCTTCGAAGAGCTTTCCGACAAACTTCCCGCGCGGTAGACCAGCTTGGCATTGTGGTGTGGGACTGGCGCGCAACCCTCCCTAGGTCGCATTGCGCGCCCGCGATTCGACTATTTCAATTGGTGGGGAGGGCGCTTGGATATGAAGAATCCACCGTGATTCGCTCCCCCTCTATGGTTCCCGCGAGGTGGTCGACCTGTTTTCCCGTGGGGTCATAGATGTTCTCGGTAAAACTGCCAGCGTAGAAGGTGCCATCGGGAGACAGGGTGACCTGTTCACGAAGGTTGATATAGTTGGCAACTTTTCCGGTAGTCGGGTCGAACGCGATCGGAAAATGGTTGAGTTCGAATCCCAAGAACCCAGTCTGCATCCAGGTGCCCAGACAGAAGCCGCCGCCTGGGACGCCGGCAGAATTTTGTATTTCGGTTCCGTCGCTGTGCCATTGGGTAAACCCGAAGTCGAGCAGTGCGCCGTCCGGGATGGAGGGATTGTGGCTCGTGTTGCCCTTGGATATCAACTGAATTTTCCAGAGCCCGACGATCGACGCGGTGGTCGGGCTGTCATCAGACGCCTTTTCCGCCGCTGCTGCCGCAAGTACGCGCCCACCGACCGCGTGCTCGGGAAACTCAAAGGGGCCTCGCAAATTCAGATCCCCGCAACTTGCGAAGGCATTGGAGACGAACAGCGTCACGAAGATCCCCGCACTCAAGCTCATGGTAATTGCTCGAGAGATTGTTTTCATAAAGTTCCTCTTTCTGCCGCGGGTAAATCCCGCGTACAATCTCAAGGGCGCAATCCGGCAGCAAGAACTGGCACCGGCCTAGGGAAAATTTTAGGCGCTCAGCTCGGTCAGCAGCCACGCCCGAGCCACCTTCCAATCGCGCATCACGGTGTCGGAAGAGACCTTCACCACCTCGGCAGTCTCTTTGACGCTTAGACCGCCGAAAAATCGCAGCTCCACGATCCGGGCTTTGCGCGGGTCAACTTCGGCCAACGCGTCCAGTGCGTCATCGAGAGCCAGCAGTTGGCGCGCCGGAGTCTGAGCCACATCCAGGGTCTTGGTGAGGTCCAAAGGCTGCGCTTTGCCGCCGCGCTTGGCGGCTGCCTTGCGGCGGGCCCGATCAAGCAGGATTCGGCGCATCAGCGTGGCTGCCACGGCGAAGAAATGCGCGCGGTGCTGCCAGTCCACTTGCTGCGCGTTCACCAGGCGCAGGTACACCTCGTGAACCAAATCCGAGCTTTGCAGGCTGTATCCTGCGCGCTCATTTTGCAACAGGTGCCCAGCCACGCGGCGCAGTTCACGGTAGACGCGCGGAGTTAATTTTTTCAGGGCTTGAGAATCGCCTTCCGCCCAGGCGCGCAGAAGCTGGGTGGTGTCGGAGGTGGATGAGTTTGCCATGGCCCCGTCTTGGGAAGTATAGAATATGTAGAAACAATTGGGATTTTGCGGGGATGACACCAGAGCATTGGCGCCAGATCGAAGATCTCTATCACGCGGCTCGGAAGGGTGGTCCCGCCGAGCGCGCGGCTTTGCTGGAATGCACCGATCCGGAGATCCGCGCGCGCGTCGAACGGATGCTCGCGCTGGAATCGAATGGACAGATTCTTGATCGATCGGCTAGCGACTTATTGGCCGACCAGACAAAAACCGCGATCACCGCCGGAACCCAACTCGGTCCCTACCAGATTGAAGCTCAAATTGGCGCCGGCGGCATGGGAACCGTGTACCGCGCCGTGGATACGCGATTGGGACGGGTGGTTGCCATCAAGATCGCGGCCGAGCGCTATAGCGAAAGATTTCAACTCGAAGCGCGGGCAATTTCCACCCTGAACCATCCGCACGTTTGCACGCTCTACGACGTCGGCCCGAATTATCTGGTGATGGAGTTCATTGAAGGCTCCACGCTGGCGGCGGAGATCAAGAAAGGTCCGCTGGCTCCTGAAGCGGCGGCCAGCTACGGCGCGCAAATCGCTGGCGCATTGGCGGAGGCGCACTCGCTCGGAATCGTACATCGCGACTTGAAGCCTTCCAACGTGATGCTCACTCGCCATGGCGTGAAAGTACTCGATTTCGGGTTGGCTAAGGTGCTGACTGAAGCTGGCATAACCGACACCAACGCCATCATGGGCACGCCAGCGTATATGGCTCCGGAACAGGTGGAGGGCCGCGAGCCGTCGAGCGCCACGGACCTGTTTTCGCTCGGCCTGGTGCTGTATGAAATGGCCGTCGGGAAGCTACCCTTTCCGGGCGCGTCGTTGGGACAAATGCTTTCGAGCGGGGCCCATCCCGCCGTGCCCGCACCTTCGCGCGAGCGCGTGGGGGTTCCGGCCAGCCTGGATGGATTGGTCGCCAAGCTTCTCGAAAAAGATCCGGCCAAGCGCCCGCAATCCGCATCCGACGTGGCGCGGGAGTTGTCGGCAATTGCCGATCGACTGGCCGCTGCGCCTCTGGGATCTCGATGGCGTCCCGTCTACGTTATCCCCGCTGTCGTAGTGCTTCTCTCGCTCGCGGCATGGCTCTACCTGCGATCCAAAGTGCCTGAAACCAAACCCCCAATCCCCAACAACCCAGCCTCCTACACCCAGCTCACCAGCTTTACTGATTCGGCGGTTTCGCCCACGCTTTCCCCTGACGGCCGGATGCTCGCCTTCTATCGCAGCGATCATCCATTCGGCACGTCGGATCAGATTTGGATCAAGCTGCTACCTAACGGCGAGCCGGTTCAAGTGACGCACGATCCGCGTACGAAATACAATATCGCGTTTTCTCCGGACGGCTCCCAGATCGCGTACACCGTATTTGGATTTGAGACCTATACCGTACCCACGCTGGGTGGCGATTCCAAACTGTTCCTCCCGAATTCAGCGGGACTGAGCTGGCTGGACGACGGCCACGTGCTGTTCTCAGAAATTAAGACCGGAATCCACATGGGGATCGTGACCTCGAAACCAGACCGGTCCGATCTTCGTGAGATCTATTTCCCGGCGCACGCGCGCGGCATGGCACATTACTCCTATCTTTCGCCGGACCAGAAATGGGTCCTGTTAGCGGAAATGATTTCCGAATTCCGTCCCTGCCGCGTGGTGCCGATTTCCGGCGGCTCGCCCGGACGGCAGGTGGGACCCGACGGCATTTGCACCTCAGGGGCTTGGTCTCCGGACGGCAAATGGATGTACCTGACAGTCCAGGTCAATGGCCGAAACCACTTGTGGCGTCAGCGTTTCCCAGATGGACAACCGGAGCAAATCACGTTCGGTTCCACCGAAGAAGGCGGCATCGCCATGGCTCCGGACGGCCGCTCTTTGATCACTTCGATATTCACGCGGCAGAATGTGGTCTGGATTCACGATGCCGGCGGTGACCGCGCCCTTTCCGCCGAAGGATACGCGGATGGAGCGCCTCCCGTGTTCTCTTCGGACGGGAAACGTCTCTACTATTTGCTGCATCGCGACTCGCCCGAGTCGCCCGCCGAGCTGGTGCGCGCCGATCTCGCTTCCGGCAAGACTGAAGTCGTCATACCAGGCGTCTCGATGCACGAATATGATATCTCTCCGGATGAAAAAGATGTGGTCTATTCTACCGTTCCTCCTGGACAATCTTCCCAAATCTGGATCGCGCCTTTGGACCGGAGCGCTCCCCCGCGCAGGATTGCGGAGAACGGCGAAAGTGTTCCGCATTTCGGTCCGAACAACGAGGTGCTCTTCCAACTAACCGATGGCAAAGCTTACTATCTCGCCGCGATGTCACGCGATGGATCCGGGCGCCGGAAAGTGTTTCCGGATCCGACGATTGACATAAACGGCATGTCGCCGGATCGCCGTCTGATCAGTCTCGCCGTCGGGCACACATCCGCCGTCCCGGTAGGCGTCGTTTACTCGCTCGTGGGCCACTCCGTGCGACAGATCTGCGATTTTCCTTGTCCAGTGGCCTGGTCCCCGGACGGGCGGTACGTTTACATCGAGATCGTCCCCGCTTCCCGGGAAAACCCGCTTGGGAGGACAGCGGCGATTCCAGTACCTCCTGGCGAGTCCTTCCCGTCTATTCCTCCAGTGGAGGTCTACCACGCGGAAGAATGGGCGAAGATTCCCGGCGTCAAGATAGTGGAGCACGACAACATCGCGCCCGGGCCGGATCCTTCCACTTACGCGTACATCAAAGCGTCGGTGCACGCGAATCTGTTTCGGATACCGCTGCATTAAGCCCGCTTGCTCACGCGCGCGGTTCAGCCGGCGGCGTGGATGAACGCGTCCACCTGTCGCTCCAGAAGATCGAGCGGCACGGTTCCCGTCCGCAGCACGACGTTGTGATATTCGCGCAGCGAAAACTTATCGCCCAAAGCTTTCTTGGCCTTTTCGCGCAGCTCGATGATCTTCAGCTCTCCGATCATGTACGAGCAAGCCTGGCCGGGGTAGACCGTATAGCGCTCTACCTCGCTGGCTTCGATTCCGTAGTCGATACCCTGCTGGCGGGTCCACTTCATCGCGTGGAGGCCGGTGTCCACCACCAGACGCCGCGCGCGGAAAAGTTCGTCATTGCGCTGCCCCAGCAATCCTTCGATGTCGTCTCCATACCAGCCCGATTCGGCCGCTAGCCGCTCCGCGTAGAGTCCCCATCCTTCCGACAACGCGGAAATTCCACCAAAGGCCCCGATTTGACGGAACCTGGGAAGATTCTTGTTCTCCACCTGAAGCGCGATCTGAAAGTGGTGTCCGGGCACGGTTTCGTGATAGACGATGCTGCGCAGTCCGAACTTGGTCATGTACTCGATGCGGCGCGGGAACTGGAACGTGCCGGGGCGTGAACCGTCCGGCGCCGGCGAGTTGTAATTAGCCGCCGCGTTGGCTTCGCGAAAGCGGGGAAACGGCTGCGCGACGATGGGCGACTTGGGGCGCAGATCGAACAGCAACGCGGACCGCTTCAACGCGTCGGCAAGAATGCCATCGATGTCGCGCATGATCTGAGCGCGGCTCTCCTCCGAAGTGGGATTCGGGTATTGCATGTCCAGCTTGAGCTTCTCGATGCGGTCCTTAACAGAACCTTCGATCCGGCCCAGGCGGCGCAGCAGAGTTTCCATCTGGCTCTCGAGTTGCTCGACGTGCTTGAGCCCGATCTCGTGAATCTCGGCCGCAGTAAGGTTGGTGGTGGTGAAGCGATGCAGGAAATACGTGTAAGCCTCTGCGCCGCCCTTCAACCGCCAAATGCCGGCGTCGTCTGACGCCTTCGCGGTCTGCGCCTCGAGCAACGCGATGGCCTTCTTCCAAGCGGGATAAATGTCCTCTCCGACCACTTTCTCGGCCGCTTCGCGGAGCTCGCGGCGCTTGGCTTCGGGGAGCGATTGGATGGTTGCCATCTTGCCATCGAATACGGTGACGAACGGATTCTGGCTCGGTGAAGGGTCGGCGAAACCCTGCATCTGTTTCACCGTCGCTTGCAGGATAAATTTCGGAGGAATGGTGTTCTTTGCTTCCAGGCGGCGCGCTTGGGCGATGGCTTCCTCCATTTGCGCGCGTACCTCGCCCAATGCGGCCACATAGTTTTCAGCGTCGCGTTCGGTGAGCAGCGGATGCCGGACCGTCATGGTTTCCACCAGCCGGACGTTGGCGCCGTTCATTTGTTCCAGCGGAAATGTGTAATCGAAGAAAGGCTCCTCGCGAATCACTTCGTTGAGTTGCCAGTCCATGAGGTCCGCCGAAATTCGTTGGGTCTCGGTGAGCGATGCGCGGTTGAACTTGCGGAGCTCGGCGAGTCCCTGGCGGGCGCGCTGGATACGGTCGCGTTTCCATTGCAGGGTTTGGGGCGTCAACTGGCGCTCGATGCGATCCTGCTCATCGCCGGAGAAATAGCGGGCGCCAGTGGCCAGGTTGGGATCGTGACGAACCCAGTCCGCCGTGAAGTCGCTGAAGAAATCGTCAATGGAGCGAGGCGCTGGGGGCGAATTCTGGGCGAAGGCGGCTCCGCATGTTATTCCAGCAGCAAGGAAGTTCCTACGGGACAGGTGGGTCATGATTTTCCAGTATAGGAGACTATTGCATATCATCCGAGGTAGTGGTAACCTGTAATTGAACCGTGGATTGATTTAGGTTCTACCGCAAGGTAGGGCTTGCTAATTGCAACCACGCTAAAAAGTGCTAAAGGTGAGTCGGTCTTCACGAAACCTAAACCCCCTGTGGCACCTGCCCAGGGGATTTTTATTTGGAGCCGAGTCGCCGGAGAGGAATACTTTGCATGACGGCGTCTCTTCCATCAGAACCCGCTCTATTTGGACGAGAGGGTGAGCTGATTTCTCTGAGTATCGCGACCGAACCGAGGCTGCTCGAAGACCTTCTGGAGGCGTTAGCCTCACTCGATTTTCCCGTAAATCCGCAACTCTATCACCGCGCGGCGGAAGTGCGGGTTGAGTTTCCGGCTTATTCACTGCAGATCGAACAGGTGCGCGACGCGCTGCGCCGCGAGGGTTTCGACTCCGACAATCTGGCTATCTCCGGGGCATTCGCCCGGAAAGATTAGCCCGGTTTATGGGTCGCAGCCAGCTTCTTCTCCACCGCCTTCATCAACCGCGAGTACACTTCCGGGGGGATGGGCTGCGGCTGCACGCCTTTGTACACCTCAATGGTCTTCTTGGTGGTGTCGAGAATCACGAAGCAGTTCGGGCACTCGCTGATGTGGACCTCCAACTTGCGGCGGAGCTCGGCATCCACCGTGGCGTCCAGGTAATCGCTGAGCTCCTGCATGAACTCTTTACAGGTAAGCAAAGACGTCATCCCCTTTCCGTTTGAAGAAACGCGTCAACTTCTCGCGCAATTGCAACCGCGCGCGCAGCAGGCGACTCTTCACAGCTGGAATTGAGATCTCCAGCGCCCGGGCGGTCTCTTCCGTGCTTAGTTCTTCGATGTCCCGAAGGACAAAAACGGTGCGAAAAGCCGGTTTCAGGCTCTGGACGGCTTCATCGAGGATTTGCCCGATCTCCTCCCGGGAGTACTGTTGCTCCGGGTTTTCGTCCCAGACGGCGATTTCCCGGACTACGGTATCTTCGCCGGTGTCGAGCGGCTCGTCGAGCGGGACCGTCCGATCGGACTTCCGCTTGCGGAGCTTCATGAGGGATTCGTTGACGGCGATCCGGACAATCCAGGTGTAAAACTTAGATTGCCCCTGGAAATCCCCTAAGTGCTCGAAGGCCTTCAGAAAAGTCTCCTGGAGCACGTCTTCGGCTTCGGAGTCGTTCTGTGTAATGTGCTTGGCGAGACGGTAGATCTTGCGGGAGTACTGGTTCACTAGCTCGCTGAAGGCCGCGGAGTCGCCCTCGCGCGCCTTGGCCAGCAACCCTGACTCGTCAAACACCCCTGCGTCGGTGGTGGCAGCCATTCTCTTTCATGGTACCATCCGTCACAAACGGTCCCCATGATTGGTCAAACCGTCTCGCGGTACCGCATAGTCGAAAAGCTGGGCGGCGGAGGTATGGGCGTCGTCTATAAAGCCGAGGACCCCGAACTGGGGCGCTTTGTCGCGCTGAAGTTCCTGCCAGACGAGATGGCGCAAGACCCGCAATCGCTGGAACGCTTTCGGCGCGAGGCGCGGGCAGCGTCCGCGCTGAATCATCCGAACATCTGCACGATTTACGAGATCGGCAACACGGGCGAGCAGTCCTTCATCGTCATGGAATGCCTGGAGGGCATGACGCTGAAGGATCGCATCGGTGGCAAGCCACTTGAAACGGAACTTCTGCTGGCCATTGGGATAGAACTTGCCGATGCGCTGGATGCGGCGCACTCGAAGGGGATAGTTCACCGCGATATCAAGCCTGCGAATATTTTCATCACCGAGCGCGGGCACGCCAAGATTCTGGATTTCGGTCTGGCGAAGGTAAAAGCAGCGACGCTGTCCAGCGAGGACAGCACGCAGACTCATCTGACCAGTCCAGGTTCCACCATGGGCACGGTGGCGTACATGTCGCCGGAGCAAGCGCGCGGCAAGGAATTGGACGCTCGCAGCGATTTGTTTTCATTCGGCGCGGTGTTGTACGAGATGGCGACGGGCGTGTTGCCGTTTCGCGGTGAAAGCTCCGCGGTGATCTTCAAGGCGATTCTGGATGGGACGCCGACGCCGGCAGTGCGGCTGAATCCAGATCTGCCGGCGGAGCTAGAGCGCATTATCGACAAGGCGCTGGAGAAGGATCGCGATCTGCGCTACCAGAGCGCGGCGGACGTGCGGACCGACCTGCAACGGCTGAAGCGAGA